>NZ_AP019657.1:0-1200000 GCF_009938225.1 Vibrio ponticus | reverse complement strand
AATCTACCTTTGATCCCTTACATCTCTAAGTTACTTGCGGTGCCAAGAACGGTATTACTGCCAATGATTCTGTTCTTCTCAATTACCGGTGTATACCTAGTATCATTCAATACTATCGATGTATTTATCATGATTCTAATTGCCATGGCAGCGATAGCTTTAAGGTTGGCAAACTTCCCTCTTGCTCCACTATTGCTTGGCTTTATCTTAGGTGGTTTGATGGAAGAGAATCTGCGACGCGCCTTGATGATCAGTGATGGTGAACTGAGCTTCTTATGGGAACGCCCTATTACTCTGGCGTTTACCGCTCTAGCAGTGCTCATCCTGTTTAGCCCAATTATCATCAATGCGGTTAAGCGAGTGATGCCAAGTCGCAACGCGAAATCAGTCACAGATTAACGGCAAATAGTCACAGCCGCTAAAAAGGAGCTCTTCGGAGCTCCTTTATTTTTCGCTTTGCATTTAGGCTGGTTGCTGCTGCTTCAAATACTTAGATAGCTCTACTTTATCTCGCTGTGATTCCGGTAAGTACAGTTCAGCGTATCGCTCAAACCCACCGCTGGCTAGAAACAGAATAAACAAGTCGTAATCAATATGCTCATCCTTTGCCATACTGTGCATGATATCAATCGCGACACTCAGTGGTTTGGCTTTCTTATAAGGGCGATCCGCGGCTGTCAACGCCTCAAATATATCAGCGATCGCCAAAATTCTTTCCGGTATCGATAGATCGCTTGCGCTGAGTTTGCGTGGATAGCCTCGCCCATTCAATGTCTCATGGTGAGTTGACGCATAGCGCGGTACCTTTGCTAACTCTGGTGGGAATGGCAACGCTTCCAGCATCTTAATTCCACTGGTCATATGCTCATTGATTTTAAAGCGATCTTCTGCGGTCAACGTTCCCCGGCGGATAATCAAGTTATAGATTTCACCTTGATTGTATTGATGTTCTGGAACCTCAATATCAAAACCGAGTTTAGGATCAAATTCCAACGGTCTAACCCGATGTATTACATGCTCTGGTTTGTCCGCTAAGAGCTTTTCCTCAGTAGGCAGTGATTCCTTAGTTGGCATTTTACTGAGCTCTTCAAAAGGTGACAGTCCAAGACGATTATCAAAATGTCGCAGCCAAGTTTGCTCTGCGATTTCTTTCACTCTCGATATCGCTTCATCACTCATAAATTCGCCACCCACATTGGCTTTGGCGACAAATTCGAAGTCCTGTTGTAATTGAGCATGGCGTTGATGAAGGGTTTCAAATGCTGCTGCTTTTGAATTTGGCTCGTCCAACACCGCTTTAAGATATTCAATTTCAGCGTCACGCCAAAGCACTTCAAAACGAGTCCGTACTTCATGGATACGATTGTAGTTCGCTTCAAGCTTAGTGCCCTTATCGACAATATGCTCTGGTGTCGTGATTTTGCCGCAATCATGTAACCAAGCGGCAATTCTGAACTCACGGCGCTCATCTTCACTGTTGAACTTGAACTCTTTAAACTTACCGCTCTGCGTTTGCTCGGCAATTTCCGCCAACATAATCCCCAGCTCCGGCACACGATTACAATGTCCCGCGGTATAAGGCGATTTATCATCGATTGCTTGTGCGATAACATAAATAAACGCATCAATAAAAGCTTCACGCTCTTTATGATACTTCTCTATTTCATCGACCATTTCCAACATCGATTCAGACAGCTCATGGACTTCTTTGATTCGACTATTCACCAACTGAACCTTGTTAAATTTCCGCTGTTTAATTAACTGCGTTTCAGATCTTAACTGAGTTACAGGCTTCACTATTGGTGAGCCAAATATCCATGCGATCGGTAATATGATGATCATCACCAAAGCTGTGATCGCAATCGATGTCATCAAGCGCGACATCACCTGTGAGGTAATCACCTCTTCGGGCACAATAACAGCGAAGTACTCATTACCACCGATACCTGAAACTGAAGAGAGATAGATAAAACTGCGTTGGTCGTCACTTTGCAGAATCTGATTGTGATTCGACTCGTTGAGCGCCAATTCAAACAATTCCGGATAAGGGACAAAGCCGCCTTTAGAGACGCTTTCGTCCAGCCATTTAGTCTCTAAAGCAAGTTGCTGTTCAGCCGTTATCTGCTTTAACGCTTTTAGCATGATTGGCATAAGGTGCGAGTGGCGCTCATTGAGTAAAAGTTGAAAAGAGATGCTGTCGAGACCGACCAATTTATTCACCTCTATGGCGTCGCTATTAGCAATGCCTTTCATCTCGTTCAACGCTAAGTAACTGTCAACAACATAATCCACTTGCCCGTTAAGTAGGTGTTGTTTAGCCGCCTTGAAATCATTCACACGGAAAATATTCACATCGGGCAAGGTGCGACTAATTAGCTCAGCCATACCTCGCCCAGCGATAACACCAACCCGTTGTGTATCTATGTCATATAAGCTCGCAGGCGCGTTTTGACCAGTCACAGTGGCAATCCCAATTGGTGCAGAATAGAAATCGAGGGATTCGAAACCATACGAGGTAGCCAGATCGTCGGTCACCGAGTGTAAAACGTCAATTTTGCCAGTGACGAATTTACTCAGTAAGGTGTTGGAATCGAACCCATTGACGAACTCCAACTGGAGTCCCGTTGATTGTGCCAGCAACTTCAATCTATCAATTGCGTACCCTTGAGGCTCGCCGGCTTGGGCAAAGTCATAAGGTCCCCAATTATTCTGGTTGGAAACAACCAATGTCGGCGCACTAGCAATTAGGCTTCTCTGTTGCTCAGTCAACGCAATTGGCTTGGCTCGCGGGATCGTTATCTCATTTCGCGAAGGCAAGTTCGAAGCGATCACTTCGCCATTGTGATTAAACAAAAACGCCTCGACATTTGGATTCGCTGCAAGCCCTAGTGAATCCGCCGATATTTTTGAGCTGACTGACGACAAAACAATATCGACACCAATCACCGATGTCTTACTGCGCGTAGAGTAAGTTTGCCCGGTGATCTTTAAATGCTTAAACAGGTAAGGATCGGTTTTATAGACTGACTTTTCACTCGCAGAGTGAAACCAAGGTCTTTGTGAAGGAAAATAGTTACTGGTTTCGGATTCAATTCGCGTGCGTGATAAACGCTCTGTAAAGTATTCGGTGGTTCTAATCCGGTTTTTAGCATCGCCTTTAATTTTAATGATCACCCAACGATCATTATCCTCAGCACCTATTCGCTCACGAACAATCGGCGCAGAGTCCAGATTAATAATCTGATAGAAATCCTCATTTTTATTGCCATAGTAAAGGCTATAAAACAGCGGATTGTCGACCAACACCTGAATGAAAATATCACGAATATCGCGTTCGCTCAGTTGGCGCTCAGCCGCAATAGAAACACTGCGTAATATCTTCGCGCTGCTGCTGGCGTTGATCTCAATTTGTTGAATATATTCACTGATCTCTGCACTCGCCATGCTCAGTTTACTCAGCACATGATCTTGAGACATTTGTTTGCTGAAATAATACTGCATGCTTATCGCTATCGCGGCAGTTATCACGGTAGCAAAGATAAACATGGTTCCGACAGTAAAACGTATAGAAAACCTTCTAGCCGACGTTAACGATTGAGTCATCGCGTCTTAGCCCTCCTTTGGCATACTAGATGGGAGGCTGTGGCCTCCTCTTGTTAATTTTACGTTTAGCAAAATGGCGCTTTAATCTATCCTATTAGCGCACTCTCCCTAGTTAATACTAATCCAGTATCAGCCTTGTTGCACAAAAGTTCAATTGAGCATACTGTAAAAGTTGATATGTTTGATTTACTAAGCATTTTTTGCGCGACCAACAGTTAGAGTATATACTCTAATTTATTTTACTCAGCGAATTGCCAATGAAACTACGTCCTCATTCTCTGTTACTCAGTCTATCTCTTAGTTGCGTAGCAATATCGCCTATGGCTTATAGTGCCGCGATCAGTTTTGATGAGGCTTGGCAACTGCTACAGCAAGATAACAATTCCATCGCCGCACAACGCGCCAATGTTGAGCGTTATCAACACCTGCAAAGTGCCACTGACGATCTTAATCTGCCTAAAGTCACTATTGGCGCTAACTACACTCGTCTGGATCAAGATGTAACGGTTTCGGGAAAGCAGTTGCTCGATAGTATTGATGGTGTATCACCAGCAATATCCGGCATCCTTAACCCTGTTATTGGCTCGGTCACCTCTACGATTTCTGAACGTGATATTTTCACCTCTTCTATTCGTGCTATTTGGCCTATCTTTACCGGTGGACGCATTAGTGCCGCGCAAAGTGCTGCGCAAGGTAAAACCGACGAGGCGCGTAGCCAACTGGCAATGGAAACTCAGGCGCGTTATGAAGATTTAAGTAAGTACTATTTCAGTGTGGTACTCGCGCAAGAAGTGGTTACGACGCGTAAACTGGTTGAAAGCGGTTTAACCAAACATCGTGACAACGCCGTCAAACTCGAACAACAAGGTCAAATTGCGCGTGTTGAGCGCCTTCAAGCAGACGCGGCTTTAGATAAAGCGATAGTGGAACGCAAAAAAGCGCAAAAGAGTTTGGAGATTGCCCAATCGGCACTGACTGAAATTCTCAACCAAACCACCAGCGTCGAACCTCGCAGCGCCCTGTTTATTAACCAGAACCTGCCGCCTCTATCTGCTTTTGTCGAGCAAACACTTGAGACTTATCCGGGTCTTGATCTGCTCGATGCCAAAGAAAAACAAGCCAGCAGCCTAATTCAGGCAGAAAAAGGCAAATACTACCCTGAAGTTTATCTATACGGTGATTACAGCCTGCACGAAGACGACTCGCTAGCGAGCCAGATGAAACCGGACTGGCTGGTCGGGCTCGGTGTTAGTGTGCCGCTGATCGATAACAGCGGTCGCAGTGAAAATGTACAAGCAGCCCACAGTGCAGTTAGCCAAGTGCGCTACCTAAAAGCGCAAGCAAAACAAGATCTCTCCGTATTGGTTAAGAAAACCTATTTAGAGGCACAGCAAGCACAAGAAGAAGTCATCGGTTTGGGCTCTAGCATCGAACTGGCAAAAGAGAACTTACGTTTACGCGAAAAAGCGTTTTCTCAAGGTATTTCAACCTCAACCGATGTGGTTGACGCGCAGCTCTATTTGGCTAGCGTACAAACGCAACGCGCTGCCGCTAGCTTCAACTATCTTATTTCGCTATCAAAACTGTTGGCGCTTTCTAGCCAAATGAACAGTTTTGCTCAATATCAACACAATGCAATTGCAACTCACAGCCTGTAATAAGGAACCAGCATGAAAAACAAAAAAACATTATTACTTTCGGCCACTGCAATTGCTCTCGCCTCTTGGATTGGTTACAGCTTTTACCAAGCCTACCAACCGAAACCTATGCATCTACAGGGTCAGATTGAATCGCAGCAATACAGCATTTCCTCTAAAGTTGCAGGGCGTATCGACCAAGTTTTGGTGCGTAAAGGCGATGAAGTAAAGCAAGAACAACTAATTTTCACCATTCACAGCCCTGAAATTGAAGCCAAACTTGAACAAGCCAAAGCCGGTCAAAAAGCGGCGGGTGCATTGGCACAAGAAGCAGAAAAAGGTGCGCGTGTACAACAGATTCAAGCAGCCAAAGATCAATGGCAAAAAGCCAAAGCAGCCGCTGATCTGATGGAAAAAACCTATCTACGCGTGAACAATCTATACAATGATGGGGTGGTTGCCGAGCAAAAACGTGACGAGGCGAAAACCCAGTGGCAAGCCGCGAAGTACACTGAAAGTGCCGCGTTCCAAATGTACCAAATGGCGAAAGAAGGCGCCCGTTCTGAAACCAAACTTGCCGCTGTGGAAAAAGCGCGCATGGCTGCCGGCGCGGTAGCGGAAGTAGAAGCCTTTGCCGCTGACACACAAATCAAAAGCTGGTTTGACGGTGAAGTATCTCAGGTATTGCTACAAAGTGGCGAACTCGCACCGCAAGGTTTTCCTGTGGTTACCGTCGTCGATAGACAAGATTCGTGGGCAGTGCTCAATGTACGTGAAGATTGGCTAAAACACTTTAACAAAGGCAGCACATTCACCGCCTATCTGCCTGCATTGGACAAGCAAGTAGAATTCAAAGTAACCCATGTTGCCGTAATGGGCGACTTCGCTACTTGGCGCTCTACCGATGCCTCTCAAGGGTTTGATCTGCGCACTTTTGAAGTGGAAGCGCGCCCTGTGACACCAGAGCCAGAGTTACGTATGGGCATGAGTTTGGTGGTTGAGCTGTAATGAGTTTTCAGCAAAACGCTAATGCGATCAGCCAGTGGCAGATAGTGAGACGAGATAGATGGTTGCTCTCTTGTCTCACTTGGCTACCGATTGCGTTAGCCATTTCTATTTGGGCGATCTTTTCTCAAGGTATCGCCCGTGATCTGCCAATTGCAGTGGTTGATCTTTCGCATAGCGAAATGTCACGTACATTATCACGCTATTACGATGCGACTTCATCGATGGCAGTGGTTGAGCAAATGCAGAGTGCCAATCAAGCGGAACAAGCGCTCATCAGTGGCGATATTTATGCCTACGCAGTCATCCCCCATAACTTTGAAGAAGATGTTTATAAAGGGCTAAACCCGCAAGTTTCGGTGTTTTATAACAGCCAATTTATCTTGATTGGTAAGCTAATCAACTCTGCATTTGTTCAAGCACAGGCAACATTTAACGCGCAAATTGCCACTATCGCTAACCTCGCTCATGGCAATCAGACCTTGAGCAGTGCAATGGGGCAAGCGTTACCCATTAGAACGCAAATCACCCCGCTGTTTAATAAAAACAGTAACTATGCACAGTTCCTCGTCTCGGCGATCATTCCTGCGCTATGGCAAATAGTCGTAGTGGTAAGCACTATCTTGATCTTGGCAGCCAATCATCGTCAGCAAGGGCTGAGCAAATGGTTAGCTGAACAACCTATCAAACGACTGGTTGTGACATTGTCACCGTATCTGCCCGTATTTGCCCTGCAAGGCTTTGCTTTTCTCTGTTGGTTTTACCTTGGTTTCAAGTGGCCGATGGAAGGCAGTTTATTGATACTGGTTATCGGACAATGGGTGACGGTTATCGCGTGCATGATCATGGGGAGCTTTTTCTTCTTTATGACGTTAGACCCTGCCCGAGCGATGAGCTTTGCTGGTGCTTTTACCGCACCTAGCTTTGCGTTTATGGGAATTACCTTCCCGGTGACAGACATGAATACCCTCGCCCAATTTTGGCGTAGTCTGCTACCAATCAGCCACTATATTGAGCTGCAAGTCAGTCAAGTGAGTTATGGCGCCAGTTGGCATGTCTCTATCCAGGAGTTATTGCCTATGCTTGGTTATTTGCTACCACTGATGCTGACCGGATTGCTCATCAAAAAGCATTTAACTGCCGCAGCAATACCTGCCACTGAAAAACAGGAGCACCAATAATGAACCTGTTTGAATTGATCAAAGCCGAACTCAAAGCCTTACTGACCAATCCAGTGGTGATGTTAACTGTGTTTGGTGGGGTGGTTTTCTACTCGTTTCTTTACCCACTCCCTTACAGCCATCAGACGCCAAGGGAGCAAAAAATCAGTGTGGTTAACTTAGATCATAGCCAGACCAGTTATCGACTAGAACGTATGGTTGATGCCACTCCGCAAGTACAGATCGTACAACGAGACTCAACCATTGCAACGGCAAAAGAGGCGTTTTTAGCCCGCGAAATCAGCGGAATATTGGTGATTCCTGAGCATTTCTATAAAGACCTGTTGTTAGGTAAAAGCCCGACACTCTCTTATGCTGGTGACGCTTCTTATTTTCTGGTTTACGGGACGATTGTTGAAGGCTTGGCGCAAGCAGGCGGCACGTTAGCGGCGCAAACCACCGTCAGTCGATTGGTTATGGACGGCACACCGATAGAGCAAGCGGCTAAACAATACTCTCCGACGCAGCTTAATATGAAGCCAACATTTAACCCGCGCATGGGCTATGTGGATTATGTGGTACCTGCGGTGTTTGTGCTGATCTTACAACAAACATTAGCCATGGCATCAGGGCTTATGGGTGGAACGCAGAAGCACGGCAAAGGTTACTGGACTAGCACTCCGGCGTATAAGCTCATCGCAGTGCGCAGCATAGTGCTGGTGACAATTTACTATCTACTCAGCATGTACTATTTCGGCGCTAGCTTTACCATGCATGGCGTCAGTCAATTGGCTCAAGCCAGTGCCCTATTGGCAATGTTGCTGCCTTTCCTATTAGCCTCATGTGCGATTGGCATTTGGCTTGGTGCGATTTTACCACGTAGAGAGCTGGTCACCTTGGTCGTACTGATTAGCTCGATGCCGCTGGTCTTTAGTGCCGGATTTATTTGGCCGACCGGCTCAATCCCGAGCATTATCGTCTGGCTTGCGAATCTCTTCCCAAGTACCCCGGGCATCCAAGGCTTTTTAGCCTTGAATCAGATGGGGGCTACTTGGCAGCAAGCTGCGCCGTATTACACTCAATTATGGATTCAAGCCATAGTGTGGCTAGCAATTGCCATCTGGACGCTCAAACGACAAAAAGTCAAAGCTTAAACCATCAAGGGTGGCACTCGTCACCCTTCTTCTCGTTTCTCATTTCTTGACTCTCAGATCTCGCCTCTCAGATCTACCTTCTCAATTCTCCCCTTCTCAGATCTCAATTCTCGCTTTCTCGCCTCTCCCCCTCATACCCGCCACTCTTGCCATTTAGCGCGCATCTTCTCGATCACGCTCTGCTCGACACCATGAATACTGCCATATTCACCATGACATTCGATGATCTCAAACTCGACTTTGAGCTTTCTCGCTAACTGGTAGTATGGCTGAATCTCCCAGCGACGAACAAAGGTATTGGCGACGACCACGTCCTCTCCTCTGCGCAGCGCTTGCTCGGTTTGCTGCTTACACCATGCATGCGCTTTTTCTAACAAAGTAGGATTAAATCGGTACTCGCCATTTTTATCAATAAAGTACATGTCCGCCTCAAAGTGCTGAGCTTGGAACGTTTTCGCTAGGGTACTTTTACCCGAACCAGGTAAACCACGGATAAGAATAAGCTTCGGCATAATGTGAAAAGACAACCAACTAATTAAATTGAGGAGGCGCAGTATAAACCAGCCACATTGTTATCGCTAACTCGTTCATCTGACGTTTTTACTCTCATAGAACTCACCGTTGAGGTATTTGATCTCGCGTCGTTACCTTGGCTTGGTTTACTACTTCGTCTAAGGTAAATTAAATTTGCTGTCGACATCTTAAAATGATTGTTGTAAGTTTGGATGTATAGACGTCCAAAAAAAACTGCTTTAGGGAGAAAGCCGTGCCGATCAAGATCCCCGATCAACTACCAGCCACTGACGTGCTACGTGAAGAGAACATCTTCGTGATGTCAGAAACACGCGCCGCGACGCAGAATATCCGCCCGCTGAAAGTATTGATCCTTAATCTGATGCCAAAAAAAATTGAGACGGAAACTCAATTTCTCCGCTTACTATCGAATAGCCCGCTGCAAGTGGATATTGAACTGCTTCGAATCGATAATCGTCCGAGCAAGAATACGCCGACTCAGCATCTGGATACTTTCTATCGCCAATTTGAAATGGTAAAGCAGCGCAACTTTGATGGCATGATCATTACCGGAGCGCCGCTTGGCTTAGTGCAATTTGAAGATGTGATTTATTGGGAACATCTGCAGAACATCATGAATTGGGCAAAAGAGCATGTCACCTCAACCCTTTATGTTTGCTGGGCGGCACAAGCTGGTTTGAAGCTGCTCTATAATTTGCCTAAGCGTACTCGTAAAGAGAAGCTTTCTGGCGTTTATAAACACCAAACCGTCAATCCGCTTAGCCCACTACTGCGCGGTTTTGATGACGAGTTTTTAGCGCCACACTCACGCTATGCGGATTTTTCCTCAGAGTACCTCTCTGAGCATACCGACCTTGATATTCTCGCGACATCCGACGTGGCGGGCGTCTATCTGGCAGCGACCAAAGACAAACGTAATGTGTTTGTCACCGGGCATCCGGAGTACGACTCTCACACGTTGCACAATGAATATGTTCGCGATCTTAGCGAAGGTATGGAGCCTGCGATCCCAATCAATTACTACCCAAACAACAACCCAGACAACCCTCCGCGTGCTAGTTGGCGCAGTCATGGACATTTATTGTTTTCTAACTGGCTTAACTACTGTGTTTATCAGCAAACACCTTTCGATTTGGAACACTTTAGTGAAGCGAACTTCACCAAAGACGATTAGGCACAAGCCAGCTAGTTTAAGCAACAAGCACCAAGACCAACTCTGTTGGTCTTTTTTGACCTGACTCGATTTACCCCATTCACAACTGAAACTCAATCTTACCCTGTGCTCGATATACTCAAATTCAACCAATTAGGAGGTGAAGATGAAAGTAAGATTAGTGACGGTAAGCGTATTAGCATTAGCGCTAATAGCTGGATGTGCCAGCGAGCCTATCACTGATTCAATGCCTTCCCACCAGCAAAAAGCGGATGCGCGTATCGAGCTTGCCAAAGGCTATCTCAAACAGCGCAACCTCAGCAGAGCTAAAGAAAATCTCGATAAAGCCTTACAGCACGCTCCCAAGTACTACCGAACCTTGCTTACGCAAGCCGATTACTTTAAGCAAGTCAACGAACCAGAAAAAGCGCGGCAAACCTATCAAACCGCGCTCTACTATCATCGCGACAACAGCTATGTATTAAATGACTATGCGGTCTTCCTTTGCAGTCAACAACAATACCAGCGCGCCAATCAATACTTTGTGCGCGCGACAGCGAACCCATCCTACCCGCATATTGCCAGTAGTTACGCCAATGCCGCTTACTGTGCGCTCAAAGGGCGAGATACTGAGCTTGCGATCGAGTACTTCCGTCGCTCTTTAAGCTATCAACCAGATGACTTCCGAACACTGTTCCATTTGGTTGAATTAGAGATCGCCCATGGCTATTTTGAACCAGCAAGAACGCGATTGATCAGTGCACAGCAGCAATTTGGCACTCAAGCTCAGATCCTACAATCTCTAGTTCGATTAGAAATCAAGGCAGGAAATACCGCAAGCGCGCAGAATTATCAGCTTAAGCTGGCAAAAATAAACCCGCACATCGGCGGGTTTCAATAACATAACATGGTCAATAATTAGTTAACTAATTAATTAGACTTCACCGCCAACCATTTTGCACGCTCAGCTTTATCTTTAAAGCTCCACGCCACAAAGCGGCTAATCTTCTGCCCTTGGCTCATCTCGACAATTACTGCCTCTTTTGCACCGGCTTTTTCGAGATTTTTGCGCAACCAACGAACATTATCTTTTTTCGAGATTAAGGTCGTAAACCATAATACCTGAGTAGCAAATTCACGGCTTTCAAATGCCATGTTTTTCACAAATGCAGCTTCGCCGCCCGGGCACCACAGCTCAGCCTTTTGACCACCAAAGTTAAGTGTCGGCTTACTCGCTTTAGTCTGAGTGCCTTTTTCAACTTTCACCTGACCACGTTTGGCTTTGTGCGCATTGAGGTTATTCAGTTTGCGCTCTGTACCCTGCTGCGCTTCTTCAAGCGAAGCATGAAACGGAGGGTTACAGGTCGTCACGTCATAAAATTCATTCGGCTCAATGATGCTCTTGAAGAAATGGCGACTGTCGCTTTGTAAACGGCACGCCACTTTACCTGTAAGTACAGCGTTGTTTTGCGCGATCTGGTTTGAGTTATCTACCGAGATAGGATCAACATCACTGCCGATAACCTCCCAGCCATATTGGCTTGCCCCGACAATTGGGTAAATACAGTTAGCGCCGACACCAATATCAAGCGCTTTAACTAGACTATGGTTGAGCTTTGGCGCTTCATTGAGCAGCAATTCCGCTAGACGGTGAATATAATCCGCGCGCCCAGGAATTGGCGGACAAAGGTAGCCTTGAGGAATATCCCATTGTGTGACACTGTAATGTTCAGCAAGCAGAGCTCGGTTTAAAAGCTTGACTGCCGTCGGGTCATCAAAGCGAATGGTTTGCTCACCTTTGGGATTAAGTACCACATGCTTTTCAAGTGCTGGTAGTGCTTTTACCAAACGCTCAAAATCATAACGACCTTGGTGTAGGTTACGCTTATGCAGCCCTGCTTTTCCCGCCACGGTCGTCACCAGCATCGAACTAGTCTGCTCAGGGTTACTCTGATTAGAGTTGCTCTGCTTAGGATTGCTCTGCTTCACGGCACTCTTAGACGCTCTCGCTGGCTTAGTTCTCACTGGTTTGGCTTTCTCAGCACTTTTTGTTGCACTGGCAGCGTTGCCTTTTGACTTACGTGTCGACTTATTTGGAGTGCTGTTGTGTGGCTTGTGCTTTGAGCGCGAAGTCTCTTTATTACTCATAAGGGTCGTTACTTAATATCTTGGTAAATCATAAACAGGCGAGCATCCAGCTCTAATTGATGATAGTCCGGTTCCATATGACAGCACAGTTGGTAAAAAGCTTTGTTATGATCTTTTTCTTTTAAATGCGCTAATTCGTGTACAACGAGCATGCGTAGCAAAGGCTCCGGCGCGTGTTTAAATACGCTGGCGATGCGGATTTCATTCTTCGATTTGATTTTTCCACCATGCACTTTGGCAGCGTAAGTGTGCAGCCCCAACGCATTGTTGATCAGATGGATCTTGTTATCGTAAATCACCTTGCTCAGTGGCGAAGTCTTCCTCATATACTGGTTTTTCAGCGCCATGGTGTATTCATACAGCGCTTTTTCACTTTGAATTTCGTGACGCTGTGGGTAGCGCTTTTCAAACCACGCGCAAAAACGTCCCGCCTCAAGCATCTGTGAAACGGGAGTTAGAATATGTTCTGGGTAACCTTGGATATAACGAAGTACAGGATTTGGATTCATAACCGAACAACAAATAATAAAATCGCGCTAAGTCTACCTTAATCAAGGCGTCGCTTCACGGGAATCGTTGTCGAAAGTGCCCTATTCGCCTATACTCGCGCCAGTTTAACGTTCCAAGAGCCAATAGTGACAATGAAACGACTCGTATTATATGTAAAAGATAAGTGCCCGCACTGCAAAGATGCTCAGCGCTACCTTGATTCAAAAGGTTATCCATACCGTCTAACCAACGCAAAAATGCAACGTGGTCGCAAAGAACTCGATGCGATTGGCGCACGTTCACTGCCGGTATTGAAAATTGGCGACCGCTATATGATTGGCTGGAACGCTTCTAATTTTGAGAAAATGTACAAGGCATAAATCTTCAAGCATGAAAAACCCGCAACTAGTGCGGGCTTTTCCATTTAGATTTGTATTAACCACTCTCGGTCAATTTCAATCAACCACTTTATTAAACGAACAAATACACTAATCATTACTTACCCCTTGCACAACGAACTAGAAAACACCAAGATTTCCACCCGTATGCGTGGGCATCTAGTACCTTTGATGAATTTCTTACACGACGAAAACGTGTGTAAACCCATTTAAAGCCGGTTGGGGCTGGTTTATGGCTGATCGATTTCATGCCATTTTCTCCTATATAGGACTATTGAAAATGGACTAGCGAAAGGTTCAGTTCTTGTTGACGCACTTACCCATGCATATTATTCTGTGATAGTGATCACTGAGATAACATGTTTATTTTAGTAAATTACGACTACACATATATCGAAGTCTTTCTGGTGTATGGATCAAACTTTGGTCGGGGAGATCCACACGAAACTAGTCCTTCGTTTTGCAAATGAAACCCTCTAAGTTAACCCTTCGGAGGGTTTTGTTTCATTTGCAGGATATATTTTACTCTCATCTTGATTACTTGTAATCCCCTCTATTTTTGACAGTTTTCCCTCTTTTAACGGGAATACCCACGTTTATTTGATTCTAATCACAAATAATCAAGCAAATTACTTACATTCAACTCAATAAAAGCCCATTATTCTCGCAACACCCAACTTATCCACAGGATACATTTTCACGTTTCGTGACTTTAATCACATTTAATCTTGCGTAATTTAAAATAATTCCTGTAATGACGCCTGATGGTTGTTTAAATAACTGCACCTCAATTAACTTTGAGTTGAAATAAAGCCTTAAAACGAATTATGCAAAGAATTTACTAAATTCGTTGAATAACACCACGCTATCCATAGGATATACACAGGAATGTTAACATTCTTGCGTTTCAAGATAGAAATCCTTTTACCTTGTTATTTGACAAAAATATATAATTGTGCATTTGATATGTTGATATCAAGATATCTATCACACAAAAAACTAGATATACCCAAAAATCCCATTAAATTAATAAAAAATCACTAGATTTAGTATTATGGTGATTTAGTAGACAGACGTATTAAACTCTAAAGCACACCCCAAAAGTATTGATCTAGATCATTAAAATTCAGTTGCAGTACAATATGGAAACGATCTTGTTGGCACTGCTCCCAGATACAAAGAAAACAATGAAAGTTGCATTTTTTCTGTTATTAAACTTGATTTTTTGACAAGGCTTATCAGATAAGGGCTTATCGATCTGCGCCGCAATAAGATCGATTAAATTAGCAGATATACGTCACTAAATACTATATATAGTGTCTTTAAGCATGTTCAACACACAAGATTACCAGTGGCTCATTATTTGAGCCATCTTTATAAATGTACGTTTTATAATATGTTTATTAGATAACTATTAAAAAAGACACTTTACGATTTGTAATAAGTCTCTTAAAGCACGATAAAAAAGCCAACGAAACGTAGTACTCCGACTGGCTTTAAGTAAAATGCAACATGGTCGCAAAGAACTGGATGCGATTGGTGCACGTTCTCTGCCGGTATTGAAAATTGGCGATCGCTATATGATTGGCTGGAATGCGGCTAACTTTGAGAAGATGTATAAGAGCAATTAATTGCCACTACAGAACACAGTAAAAAGGATGGTTTACCATCCTTTTTTCGTTTTATCGCTAAGCGCGGTATCCCCACACCGCATCAATCAATTTAAGCATTAACTGTTTAGATATGCCCTGCTCATCTAATTCTGGCATGTACTCGACAAAATCAATACCGACAAACTTGTCATGGTTTGCCAAACCGTATATCAGATGAATCGCCTCTCTCGCGCTTAATCCGCCTACATTCGGCGTGCCGCAGGCGCGGAAGATACTGCCATCGAGTGCGTCATAGTCAAAAGAGACATAAAAATAATCGTAGTCACTGTCGATGGTTTTGAGCAGTTGACTTAACACATGGTTGATGCCGTGGCTTTCGATAGCCGCCATGTCATAGTTGATGATCGAGTGCTGTTTAATTATCGCATCTTCATTGGGCATCAAATCACGCACCGCGACATAGTAAAGATCATTTGATTTTAGAAGAGCCTTAGGTTCGCGACACTCCAACTTTTCATAAGATTTGCCCATCAGCATAGTGACCGGCTTGCCGTGTAAATTACCCACATTTGAGTCATTGCAATCTGCATGGGCATCAATCCAAATTAGCGCTACACGCTTACCTTGATGCATCTGATAATGATCTAGAGCCGCTTGCACGGACCCCACTGCGATGGAGTGGTCGCCACCAATGGTAATTGGGATTCGTCCCTTATCGTAACTCGCCAATACCTGCTGCTTCAGCTGCTCTGTATAGCCACTCAGCCCTTGCGCTTGTTTGTTGGTTGCAATCAAATCAGCGATAGTTGGAGTAAGCGCAATATCACCGCGATCGACTACATCCGCTCCCCATCGAGCATTGCGAACTTCGATCCATTCACTTAGCCCAACGTCGCCATTCTCATCATTATGGCGCAGACCATTAACGGTATTTTGTTTTGTGGGTCTGCAGCCCAACAAATTAAACGGAGCACCAATGATATCAAATGCTTTTGCCATACCGACTCCCTAATCGTAAATCCTGTAACCATAAGATTAATTTAACAATTTTTAAGCGAAGAGGCAGTTAATCTGGCTAACAATTCGACAGATCACAAAATTAATGCTCTGTTTGAAAAATCTAAAGGATTATCACAGCGGACGCTGCATATACACAAACTGCTCGGTTTCAGAGGTCACTTCAAAACCGTGACGACGATAAAGCGCGCCCACGCGGTTGCCTTGTAGATAGAGTAAGCTGATCGGAAGTTGCTGTTTTTGTGACATTTCAATCACATTTTGCATCACCGCACTGCCAAGCCCTTGCCCTTGATAACTTGGCAAAATAAAGAAGCGCCCAAAGTAAATTTCGTCACTACGTTGTTCAATCAGAACGCTGCCAACATCTTCACCATCGACTATGATTATCAATGGTTTAGCTAGTTCCCACTCTTGTTTATGGATCTGCCACTGAATGATTTCATCCCAACCAAACACGTTCGCTATTGCCTGCTTCTCAGTTATTTTTTTGAGTTCAAACAGGAACTCATAATCAGACTCAACGGCTTCTCTTGTTGAATAATTTATTGCCATTTTTTTAACATTCACCCCGTGATAGAGAGGGAAAAATATAAGGGAAACCGGCTAATTTAGCGATGAGAAAATAAATAAAAAACAACTATTGACAAGCGCTTACGACCTCTTTAAAATCCGCCGCCAGCAAGTAAGGACAGATTTGAAATTACTTGTTTTTACAATAAATTACGAGCATAAGTTCAGCTGATCTTGGTCAGTTGTCTTTCTATTTTTTTAAAGATAGAGACACAACATTTTGAGATTCGGCATGACAACACAATCTTCTACCGCGACCATCAACGCGACTGCTCCGATTAACAACGAGACTTCATGGCAAAAGAAAGCCATTCTTAGCGTTGCCTTCCTAATGGCGACAACGTCTGTTGGTCCTGGCTTCCTAACTCAAACCGCAGTTTTCACTAATATCTACAAAGTAGATATGGCATTCCCTGTATTCGCTTCAATGTTTATCACTTTCGGTATCGTGATGAACCTATGGCGAATTGTTGGCGTATCTGGTCTACGCATCCAAGACATCGCAAACAAAGTCGCACCTGGCATGGGCTATGTGGTTGGCGTACTACTGGCACTTGGTGCAGTAGCGTTTAACTTCGGTAACGTCAGTGGCTCAGCGCTTGGTATCAATGTACTGACTGGTATCGACACTACTTGGGGCGCCCTATTTACCGGTCTTATCGGTAGCTTACTGTTCATTGTACACAATGCTTCTAAACGCATGGACCAAATGGCGCGCTACCTTGGCTTGTTTATGATTGTTTTGATTGCTTATGTCGCAATGACAAGCCTTCCTCCAATGGGCGAAACGCTATCTGCAGCCGTTATGCCGAGCGATTTTGGTAGTCTGCTACTGCCAACACTTACCATCGTGGGGGGTGCTGTAGGCGGTTACTACACTGGTGCACAACGTCTAGTTGATATCGGTCTGCAAGGTAAAGAGAACGTTCCGTCAATCAAAACGGCAGCTTGGGCAGGTATCTCAATTGCGGTTGTGATTCGAATCCTACTGTTCCTTGCAGTATTTGGCGTAATCTCAGCTGGTGCGGTACTGGACTCATCAAACCCAGCAGCCGATGCGTTCCGTCAAGGTGCAGGTGAAACGGGTTACTTCATCTTCGGTCTAGTATTGTTTGTTGCATCAATCACCTCAGTAGTGGGCAACTCATACATGGCTATCTCGCTTATCAAAACGCTGTTCCCTGTGGTAGCGCGTAATGAAAAAGCATGGTGTGTGGCATTTATCCTAGTGACAAGCCTTGGCACCGTAACCATGAACATGCCAATCCTTCTGCTGATGCTAGCGGGTCTGGTAAACAGCATTATCCTACCTATCGTATTGGGCATGGTACTGGCGGCTACTCGTCGCAAAGACATCATCGGTGACTACAAACACCCAGTTTACCTAACAGCCATTGGTGCGATAATCGTGGTAGTCATGGCTGCATCAAGCGTGACTAACATCAGTAACTTCGTTGCGAAGTTTATCGGCTAAAGCCTTAGCGATATAAGCCGAACGATTAAGAGCCGCATCTAGCGGCTCTTTTTTATCGGCGGTGAATCGGCTTCTAATTCAATGAAAAGACTTAACGAACTCAATAAAGGTTCGATCCGCAATAGACAGGTAGCCCCCCTTTCGCCACGCCAACGCTAAATCGAGTTTTACTGGTTGTTCAAATGGCACACCGACGATATCCGCTTCATGGTGGGTCACCAAGTCGAGCAGAGCTGTAATCGCAAACTCACGTCTTACAATACTTAATATTAATGGCAGTAAATTGGTCTCAAATGCGCACTCTAATTCAAGCGCATTCTCCTTCGCCTTCGCTTCAATATAGTCGCGATGAAAGTAGCCCTCTTTGAACATCACTAAGTCCTGCTCAAAGAATTCATCAAACCTTACCGATTGCTTACTGGCAAACGGATGATCTTTTCCCACCACGGCGACCATTTCAGAATGCAGTAGGATGTCGGTCTCTAAGTCATCAGGCACCTGTTTATCGAGATTGATGACCCCTATATCCAATTCACCATTAAGCAACATGTTGCGAATTGAGCCGGTACCTGCATCCACCAAGGTAAGCTTTAGATCTGGATAACGGCTTTTAAATGCCATTAAAATTTGCGGAAAGAAATACGAACCCATCATGCTTGGTGCGCCCAGCCTCACTTCCCCTTTCTCTAACCCTTTTAGCTCATCCATCGCTAGCTTGGCATCATCTATTTGTTGTAGCACCCGCTTGGCATGTTTCAGCAACACCTTGCCTTCATCGGTGAGTTCGACCTTACGCTCATTACGGCGAAACAACGTCATACCCAGTTGCTGCTCAAACTTTTTAATCGAGATACTTAATGCAGGCTGAGCGATATGCAGCGCTTTAGCTGCTTGAGTAAAGTGACCAAACTCGGCAACGGTGACAAAATGTTTGAGGTGTTTAGAGTCCATACGAGCGTCCATTTTTGCAGCTAGAAATCACGACTATGATATACAGAATATATTAGGATGATATTTTTAATATATTTTATTAATCCAGCTTTCACTGATAACTTGATCACATCTGTTATCTTTGCATGCGTAAACCATGATTGAACTTGGCACATCTCAATACAAGCGCGTAACCTTAAGCTTAGCTTTAGGTTCATTCTTAGTATTCTGTAATCTTTATCTTTTTCAGCCAATGCTGCCATTTATGGCGGACTACTTCTCAGTATCAGAAACCCAAGTTAACTGGATTTTTGCCGCTTCGACGCTGGCGTTGTCTTTCTCTTTATTACCATGGGCAATCAGTTCAGAAACAGTGGGGCGACGAGCGATAATGCTAACCGGCTTATTCGCTATGCCCGTGATTGGGGCGCTAATGTTACTTAGCGAATCGCTATTGATGCTGGTCATTCTGCGCGCTCTGATGGGTATTGCGCTTGCTGCCTTTGCTTCGGTGGCGGTGGCTTACATGGTCGAAGAATTAAGCGCAAAGGCGTTTAGCCAAGCGATTGGCACTTATATCGCCGCGAACTCTCTCGGTGGGATTTGTGGTCGAATCGTGGGAGGCACCCTAACTGACACCCTAGGCTGGCAACAAGCGGTTCTCGCTATGGTAGTGTTTACCATTATTGGCGTATTACTCGTGGCGTGGTTGCTCCCAGCACAACAACATTTTAAACCGCAAAAAGGACTGCTCCGCTACCATAATCGCGCGATTATTTCACACCTCAAAAACCGCACCATTTGGCTTGCTATGCTGATTGGCTGCTTAAACTTTGCCTTATTCGTTAACCTCTACTCGGTGATGGGTTTCCGTTTAGTATCAGCACCGCATAGCCTACCGATAGGGTTGGCTTCACTAATATTTCTCTGCTATTTAGCCGGAACACTCAGTTCGACCTTAACCTCAGCGTGGACCAATAAACACAACGCAATTTCTGGCATGATGCTTGGCACGGCAATCAGCCTAGTCGGTATGTTGGTCGCCTACTTCGATCATCTGTTATGGATGACATTAGGCTTATTGTTGATTAGCTTTGGGGCGTTCTTCACTCACACGCTAGCCTATGGCTGGGTGAGTCAAAAAGCCAAACGCGCCAAAGCCACAGCAACCGCCCTCTACCTCGTACACTATTATATTGGTGGTAGTATTGGTGGCTTCTTCCTAATTTATTGCTGGCAGCACGGAGGTTGGCAAGCGGTGATCATGGGTGGCAGTATGTTATACCTTGCGATTTTTGTATTGTGCGCGCGCCTAGAAGCAAAAGACAAACTTCTCACCACGAATTCTGTTATTATTGACAATAAAAAATAAAACTATCGTATCAATAAACAGCTTTTTGTTGTTCATTTGGGAAGCTCTATGAATTGTCCACGCTCAACTCCACAAGTACCAGAAATCAAACAGCAAGTGAATCAATGGCTGAATGATGTTGTTATCGGGCTTAACTTGTGTCCTTTTGCTGCAAAGCCACAACGAAATAAACAGATTGAGATTTTTGTTAGCCAAGCAACCGATGATGAAGCTCTGCTAGAAGATATCTTTAGCCAACTGCTTCATCTTGATCATACCCCAGTCAAAGAGCTTGAAACGACGCTAGTTGTCGCGCCGTATATGCTCGATGATTTTTGGGATTACAATATGTTTATCGACTGGGTAGAAGGTATTATTCAGCAACAAGGTTGGGATGGTATCTATCAAGTTGCGACATTTCATCCAGACTACTGCTTTGCTGACAGTGAGCCGGAAGATGCATCCAACTTAACTAACCGTGCGCCCTATCCAGTATTTCACTTAATCCGTGAAGAAAGCATGGAAAAAGTGCTAAAACACTACCCGAATCCTGAAGCGATTCCTGAGACCAATATTGCGCGAGTTGAATCATTAACGCCACAAGAACGCTTACAGTTATTCCCTTACCTATTTGGCAAGTAACGCGCCGTAATTTGCTAAGCAACGTCAAGCTGTATTAAATCTGCACACATCCCAAAAGGATGTGTGATTTCTTACTCGAACAGTTAACTAATTCGTGCCAATGCGTAGCGAGCCGAGCTCTGCTTTGTTAGTATTGCGCGAAATTTATATTTAGCGGAAAAATCGCATGTACCTATCAAAACTGACTCAAGAAATCTTCGATCACCTTTACCGTGATATTAACGAATTCCGTAGCACTTTTGATCTTCCAGTTGCTTCACCTGAAAGCCTAGATGATAAAGCGGACACGTTACACACTTCTCTAGCTATCGAAGAACTAACTGAGCTTGCGGAAGCAGACAACAAAACCGAACAAGCTGATGCGATTGTCGACAGCGTGTACGTTTTGATGGGGCGTCTAGTGCACCTAGGTCACGACAAAGTAGAAGACAACCTAGCAATCAGCTACCTAATCGACCTATTGCTTAACGTTGCAGTTAACCGTGGTATTGATTTTATTCCTTGCTGGGATGAAGTGCACTCAAGCAACATGAGCAAAGTATGCCGCAGCGAAAAAGAGTACGCAGACACTGAAGCGCACTACGCTGAGCAAGGTATCAAGCTAATGGCGGTACAAAAAGGCGACTACATCATCGCGAAATGTGCGGAAGACTTCGTCTCTGAAGCAAAAACAATTCGCCAAGGTAAAGTACTAAAATCTGTTTACTACCGCCCTGCCGATCTAGCGCCACTCACTCGCTAATTTCATTATTCTAAGACCGCCTACTGGCGGTCTTTTTTTGCCATAAGGATCTTGGCATGCAGCTCATTCCGCTCAGCCTGCAACATACCCAGCAACTGCTCAAATTTGAACGAGATAATCAACACTGGTTTGAGCAACATATCCAAGCAAGGGCGAGCGATTTCTATTGTGAATTAGGTGTGCAGACCCACATTGCTGAACTGCTAATGGACCATACCTTAGGCAAGGCTTTACCCATGCTTATCGTCGACAATAGGCAAAACATTATTGGGCGCATAAACCTCCACAATATTCATCGAGGTAAGGCATTTCTCGGTTATCGTTTGGGTGAGCAATACATTGGTCAAGGGATCGCACAGTTAGCCGTGCAAAAAATGTTGCCGCTAGCACGTGACAATCATGTTCAACGACTGATTGCTATCGCTTCCCGGCAAAATATCGCGTCTCAAAAAGTACTGACAAAAATTGGGTTTGTCGCCATACGTGATTTAGCCAACTTCACCCAAGTGCAAGGGACAATGCTCAACTGCATCGAGTATCGACTTGAACTTAAGTCTCTCAGCTTCGGTAAACAAAATTGTGGTTAACTTATTCTTAGTTAATCAAACAGTAAAATCGATTTACCGTTAACATCCACTCGTTCTACTTGGGTATTAAATACCTCGCCAAGTTGCGCTGGAGTCAATACTTGTGAAACCTCACCGAAGGCTTGCATAACACCTTTGTCGAGCAGAATCGCTTTCTTAGCATGCTTAAGGGTACGATTGAGATCGTGGTTCGACATCAACACTGTTAGCCCCATCGAAGCAACCTTTTCAATTAACTGATACAACAACGCTTCCTGACCAATATCAAGAGGAGCTGCTGGCTCATCTAATATCAGTAGCTGTGCATAAGGATTTAGCGATGGCCAGATTTGCAAACAAATCGCACATAACCGCACACGCTGCCACTCACCACCGGATAATTGATGAATACTTCGATGCAGCTTGTCATCAATTTGCAAAAGGTCGGCAAGCTCAGAGACGACCTGTTCTATTTTTGAGGTTTCATGCTTGGCATTGGCAGGAATCGACAAAGCCAAGTAATGCGCGACTTCTAGGTTAAATGCAGGGCGATCAGATTGAGATAAAAAAGCTCGATAAGCGGCTTGCTGTGCAAGTGGCGTTTCACTGAGGATCACCTCATCTAATTCAACTTGTCCTTTATGCTCAAGCAGTCCAGAAACTGCCGACAACAAGGTGCTTTTCCCACTGCCGTTGGGACCAATGACATGAATAATTTCACCGGGCTCTGCATCAAAAGAGAGCGGGAGCAGCCTTTCTCCAACACTGAGTGCTTTAACGTGCATCATGGTTTTTTACCAACATCCAAACAAAGATTGGCGCACCAATTGTGGTCGTAACCACACCCAGTGGCAATTCAGCCGCATCCAACGCTGTTCTGGCAACGATATCGGCAAAAACAAGTAACGTGGCACCTGCTAACGCAGAAATCGGAATTAAATATCGGTTCTCACTGCCTAATGCTAAGCGGAGTAAATGCGGCACAACCAAACCAACAAAACTGATCACCCCACCGAGCGCCACCGCGCCGCCAACTAATACCGACACAGCTAGAATAAGCTTCCAACGAATCGCTTCCACATCCAGACCTAACTGTTTGGCATGGGTTTCACCCATCATCAGTTTGTCGAGAATAGATCCTTGGCAACAGAGCCAGATCATCACTGGCAGAGTGATAAGAGTCAAAACATGTTGATACCAACTCGCGCCCCCAATACTGCCCATCAGCCAGTACATCAAAATACGCAAACTCATATCATCACTAAAGTAGAAAGCCCAGGTCACCACAGAGCTAGCGAGGATACCTAACGCGACGCCAACCAACAGCAAGCGTGTCGTGGTTAAGCGCAGCACTCGAGTCATGGTTACGATGAGTAACGTAAATAGCATAGCGCCCACCACCGCAGCAATCATAAAGCCAATCGGTGTTGCTAACATAGGGAAGAAAAACAGTAAAATAACCATCATGACACTTGCCCCACCCGAGATACCTAACACTCCGGGCTCTGCCAATACGTTACCCAGCAAGACCTGTAATACCGCGCCAGATACGGCGAGCGAAGCACCAATTGCGATTGCCGCTAACAAACGCGGCAGACGTAACTGTGTAACAAGCTGTTCGTGTAAAGGAGTGAGTTCGCTAAATGGAGTAATAAATACCTCACCAACCATCAAATAGACCGTGCTGACGATCAGTAGGCTTGCCACCATCCATGTTATCGTGCGTCGCCAGCGCAGATGTTTGCGGGCAATCAGTTGGGAAAATTCCATAAAGCGTTAACTATGTGTCAGTTGTTCGTCTATACCTAATACTACGTCAGATGTTGAGGTATAGATAAAAATAATGGCCTAACGATACCGTTAAGCCATTTAAATAGAAAGAATTTTTACTGGTATTTACGATCAGTCGTATACGATTTGCCCATCTTCGTAGCGCACTTGCACCGGACAAATCATCAACGCAGCGCGCTGCCCAATCTCCACATTTCGATTTGGGAAAACGATCGCCTCTCCTTCATTTTTCGCCATTAATGGCTTGTCGCCATCATGACCAAACACCTCACCGTGCTTAAACGAAGTAAAGTTGGCAATGTCGTCATCGAACAAGAAATCAAAGTCTTCGTGGATACGAACGATGGTACGGCTTACGCGGTACATCAAAGGCTTTCTTGGTAGATGCTCTGATTCACTATTGGCAATCAAATCTCGCAGTGCGAGATCAAACGCGACCAACTTGCTGTGGTCGTTGTCACCAAACTTAGCCACGCGACCTAATTCAATCGTCAACGCTTGGGCGCTAAATGTTTCACCGGTATACCAACTGAAGGTGCTGGATGGCGCATTGGAAAACAAGATCGCTTCCATATGGGCACTCTGCACAAAATCCATCAAGGCTTTACTTCTCACAGGATGACGCGTTTTCGGGCTCACCGCGAAAGTATAAAAACGCGAATCGCGAATCGCACTATGAAGGTCAAAGTGCCAACGTTGTGATTCCTGTGTGCCAGCAAAAAACTTCGTTACACGCTCTTTTAGCATGTCAGCAATAGCGAGTTCTTTTGAAGGCTCGTGAGCTTTAGCATCAAACAAACGATTCAAATTGGCTTCAATGAAACGTGTATGCGCATTGGTCGCTTCAGGATGAGCAACAATCAACAATAAACGCTCTTTAATCGGCTGAAAGCCCGTTTCAATATCCGCAAGAATCTTATCCATTAACTCCATCGGTGCCGTCTCGTCACCATGGATACCACACGAAATCACAATATGCTTGCTATCGTCGTCTAACGCGGCTGGAATCACTTCCAACACGCCTCGCTGATGCAGTTTCAATCGGGTACCAGAGGCGACAAACACCTCTCCCTCAAGCATCTCTTGAGTAAGATCTAAGCTGTCCAAAAGAAAAGATTGGCGAAATAATTTTTTCGTCATGCGCTACTCCTTTATTGCACAGCGGTATGTTAATGAAATGTTCTGACAATTTTTGTTGTAGTGATCGCACTTACAAGCAGTAGTTACGTGCTTCATCGAAAAGTCAAACCTTGTCACACTACGTAACCTCTTGGTATTCGTAGGAAAGAAAGAGAAAGCTGTACAATTTCTACCGAGAAAGCTCGGCGATGCGATATTAACATAAGATCTATCGTTTGTTTTTTGATCTAACACGAATTGACTAGCTAGATTGCCCTCTTTGCGCGATTAACGCCTCAAATTGGGAAACTTTATCATTCACTAAATCAATGCTTTGCTGCCAAAACTCTGCTTTCGATAAGTCCATACCCAGATGCCTTTCCACCACATCTTCCGCCACCATTGAGCCAGTATCGCGCAATAACTCAACATAATCGCGATAGAACTGCTCACCTTTCGCCTCACGCTGAGCATACACACCGATACTAAACAGATAACCGAATAAGTAAGGATAATTGTAAAAACTGATTTCCGAGATTGAGAAATGGAGCTTACTCGCCCAAAAATAGGGGTCAGGTTCGTCCATCGAACTGCCATACCACTCTTTCCATGTATCGCTCATCAACTGGCAAAGTTGTTCTGCATCCAGCTCACCTTCTTGGCGACGCTGGTAAAGAGCTTGTTCAAACTCAAAACGAACCGGAATGTTAATCATCAGCGCGTAAGCTGAAGATAACTCCTCCCACAGCATCTCCAATTTATCTTCATCAGATTCAGCAACAGAAAGCAGATAGTCTCTCACCACGTTCTCGGCAAATATGGATGCGGTTTCCGCCAAAGTCATTGGGTATCGAGTCTGACATAATGGCATATCACGCATTACCCAATTGTGGAACGCATGACCAAGTTCATGAGCTAAAGTCAGCATGTCAGAGCGACTTCCACCCCAAGTCATAAAGACAAGCGGCGTACGAGTTGCTGCAAACTTAGTGCAATATGCCCCTAAACGTCGATTTGGCGTTGGCTCGGCATCAATCCAACCATTTTCGACCATCATATCGACAAAGTCAGCCATCTCCTGATCAACTTGTGCAAAAGCCGCTTTGATAACTTCTACCGCTTCATCAAAACGGTAGTATTGGCTTGGTTGGTCATTATCTAAACTCGGCATTCCTGCCATATGATTCCACGGTTTCATCGAACCAAGACCATGAACTTGCGCCATCAAGTTGCCCGCTTTTTGCCCCACAGCTCGATTACGTTTAGTGGTCTCAATCATCGCCTCTAAGGTGGCGAGTTGGATTCGGCTCCCATGCAAACTTGCATCAAGAAAGTGTACCGGCTTGTGATACGAACGCTTCTGATATTCCGTGTGACGCCAACCGGCTAAAGCATTGATAATGGCGGCAAAGCTCTCTTTGTGCTGCGCCATCGCTTTTTGAATACCACGCCAAGCCGTTTCTTGTTGCTCGAATTCTGTCCCATACAGCAAACTTGCCGCCTGCGAAAAGCCGATTGTCTCATTATCCGCCATCTCAATCTGGATCGAACCAGTAATGCTGTCGTACAAGCGTCCCCAAGCATCACGACCATCCACTTGCATAGCGGCAAGTAATTGCTCTTCTCTTACGCTTAATTTCGTCGCTGCCACTCTGCGATCACACGCGATAAGAAAAGCCTGCCCATAAACGTCACCGCTTTCGTGCGCCAAAACTTGTTTGATAACGTCGATTGGCGCGCTAGCTAAGTAGTCTTGATAAGGTGTATAGGCTTGGGTCAATTCAGAGTTGAGTTTAGCAAGTTTGCCCGTCAAAGCGTTTGCGTCGCTATTTCGTGCATCTTGAGAAGCGTAGCAATGGGCAAAGGTATCTATGGTTTCCAGTAACTTGCCAGCCGCCTCTTTGGTTTGAATCGCGTTTTGCATCACGTTCACCAACTCGCGGCGTTCGACGTGTTGCTGCAGTACAAGAATACACTGCTTAATTAAATCAATATCTTGATTAATTTTCTCATCAGAAAGAGATTGATAAGCAATCGAAAGATTCCAACTCGGTGCCGTCATAGCCATTCCTTAAGCAAGTTTTAACTGGTAGTTAGCGGTGCGCCGATCGAGCACACTTGCGGGTACAATTGATCCGCAACGGTAATGCGGATATGAGTTAGCGATTGATTGCCAATGTGCAGCGTAGAAAATAGCTTAGCATTGGTCCAATCCAAACCTAACGTATGTGCCAATATCATACGAATTGTACCACCATGGCATATCAGTAAGGTATCGTGTTCACTGTTGTTGAGCAGTTTTTGCCAGCCTTGGCTCACCCTAAGATAAAAATCTTCCAGCGGCTCAGCTTCAGGTAGTGGACTTAAGGCTGGATTTTGCCAAAACTGCTCCAACTGCGACCAATCCTGGTCAATATCTTCAAATGGGACACCATCAAAACGACCAAAATTGATCTCTTTGAAGGCATCATCCACCACTAATTGACACTGAGGTTGTGTTTGGTTTAGCAGATTTGCCAAATCAGAACAGCGTTTTAGGGGGGAAGACACCACTTTTTTTATCGCTAATGGCAATTCAAGTAGCGCCTGACAAATGGCTTGTTGTTTATCGCTATCAACCAACACATCTGTGTGTCCATAAAGAGCGGGTGCACCCTCAACTTTACCATGGCGCAGTAGATAAAAATTTACTGTTCGCATGCCGTTAGCCCTTCATCGTCAAAGGTAAGCCTGCAGCGATAAACGTCACCCTATCGGATACTTTTGCAATGGCTTGGTTCATCCACCCTGCATGGTCGACAAATAAGCGGGAAACCTCACCCATAGGAACAACACCTAAACCCACTTCATTGGAGACCAGCACCACATCGGCACGGCAACACTTTAATGCCTTAATAAGTTTAGCTACTCTTTGGTTGATCGCCGCTTCACTTGCCGTCTCACCATGCTCAAAAATCACGTTGCTCATCCATAAGGTCAAGCAATCAACCAAGACCACATCGTTGTCAGAAAACGAACCTAAATGCGCGGCAATTTCTAACGGGATTTCATGCAAACACCAGTCACTATCTCGACGAGCCTGGTGATGATCAATGCGGCGTTGCATCTCATCATCGGTGATTGTTGCTGTGGCTATGTAGTGACGATACTGCTTATCGCTTGCCAGCACTTCAGACTCAGCAAAACTCGACTTGCCAGAGCGAGCACCGCCCAATACTAGGTGAATAGTCATAACGAATGCATCATCCAAGCCAAAATTATTAGGTAACTGGTTAACTCAAACAACTGTTGTGCGGCACCTAAACAGTCTCCGGTAAAACCACCAATACGTTTGATTAACCATGCTTTAAACAAAACACGGAACAACCATGCTGAGCCAAGCAAAATCGCCGCTAAACCGAGAGGTAAAATCAGGCTTACGCATACTCCCGTGGCGATCAGCACAGCAAGATCAACCTGACTTTGTTGATTCGCCAACGGCTTACTTTTACTGCTATCAGGATCGCTAACATAAGGCATATCGTAGATCAGTGATGCGGCAACCGCGCGACTTAAGGTATAAGCCACCACGAACACTGGCAACATGCTGGTTAATGACGTCAATTCCGTTAACAGCACATATTTACTCAATAGAGCCATTATCAGAGTTGCTGCCCCATAAGTGCCAATGCGGCTATCTTTCATGATGGTGAGCCGACGCTCAAGCGTCATACCACCACCAATGCCATCCGCCATATCGGTCAAACCATCTTCATGGAAAGCGCCAGTCAACATTAAACTGAACCCCATGGTAAGGATAACGGCAACGGAATCGGGAAAAATCGCATTAAAAACATAAAACAGTGCCGCACAAATAAGCCCGAGCACCACACCAACCAAGCCAAAATATCGTCCAGCTTGATTCATGCGTTCTTCACTATAAGGAGTACGGGAAGGAATAGGCAGACGTGAGAAAAAACCCAACGCTAGCCAAAACAGTTCGAGTTGATAGTGCAAAGCTTTACGCATTACATATCTACTCCTGCATCTTCAAAACTTGCCATATTATTGTAAAACTCGACAGCAGCTTGAATTAACGGCACCGCCAAAACCGCGCCCGTCCCCTCACCTAATCGTAGTGATAGATCGAACAACGGTGTAGCCGCTAACTCTTGTAACATAAACTTATGACCTGACTCATGCGATTGATGAGCAAAGATCATGTACTCTCGACAGCTCGGTTCAATTTTCGCCGCCACGTAAGCGGCTGAAGTTGCAATAAAACCGTCAACTATCACCGGCGTATTGTATTTGGCTGCGGCAATAAACGCACCTACCATTTGCGTGATTTCAAAACCACCCACTTGACGCAATACTTCTTTAGCATTTTGTCCTCGGCAACGATTTACACCTCTTTGCACCAATTGACGCTTTTTGGTCAGTTGTTGTGCATTTATCCCTGTACCTAAACCAACACATTTTTCCACGCTACGCTTTGATAGCGCAGATAAAATAGCCGATGCGCTGCTGGTGTTGCCAATCCCCATCTCGCCAAACATCAGTAAGTTAGAGCCTGAATCTATTGATTGTTTAACGATCTTTTCGCCGTACTCTAAACCTTTATCGACTTGCTCATGAGTCATCGCAGGACCGTATGCAAAATTCTCCGTCGACTCACCTAAACGCTGTTGAATCAAATGTTTTGACTGGCTTACCACTGGTTTTAAGATACCGGTATCAATCACACGAAGCTCAACATTATTTACGCGGCAAAAGCAATTTACCGCCGCGCCACTGGCTAGAAAATTCTCCACCATTTGTTGCGTCACTTCCTGCGGCGCAATACTCACGCCTTCACGAGCAATACCGTGATCACCGGCGAAAACCAGCACGGTTGGCTTGTTTATCCAAACATTAGTGACAGGGTCACTCTTATTCTGACTATGAATTAAAGCGAGTTTATGTGCCACATGCTCTAATTTGCCTAGTGAGCCAAGCGGTTTAGTCTTATTGTTGATGCGATTCCAGATCGCTTCTGAATGAGTTGTATCTAACATGTATAGTGCTTACTTTGGTCGTGCTACGGAAAATGTTTTATCTAAAACGGCGTATTGAGTGCCACCTAGGCGGCACAATGGATTAACAGCCAAAGTATCCAACTGTAATCTCTCTTCTTGGGACTGAGTCACTTGTGAATCGATGTAAATTTGCTCAATTTCAGCAAATACCAAATGCTGTGGCGCATCCCCTATCGGTTTCACTTCATATAACCGACAAGCAAATGCAATCTGGCAATCTTGTAAGCGAGGCAATTCAAATGCGTGGAACGGAGTAACGCTAAGTTGTGCGGCTTCAACCTCAGACTCTCCATGTGGCAAGGTTGCCGCTGTCTGTGTCACTTTCTCAGCCAGTTCAGCACCTGCAATATGAATCACCATTTTACCTGTCTCAATTGCATTACGGACCGTGTCTTTCGGCTCACCCGTTGGTTTGTTGCCAGCTGAAAACATCAATAATGGCGGCGTGCTTGAAACTGCCGTGAAATACGAAAATGGCGCTAAGTTGTAATTGCCACTACCAGACTCTGTCAGCACCCAAGCAATCGGTCTCGGCACGAGAGTCTGTGTCATTAAATGATACGCCTGGGTTGACGAAAGCGTACTCATATCGATATTCATAGACATCCTTGTTTTAGCTAACCTAGTGTAGTCACGCTTAGTTATGTCACACTATGTGCACTTAGTTGCTTTAGAATATTTCTTGAAAAGCAATAAGTTATCAAAAGTACCCGCATAGATACACTGGCTTTTACTGTTACACTTCGCACTTCAAAACTTTCATTAGATAAATAGACAATTGGGCATTTAAAATTTCGACCAATAGCAGCAAAATATTTGTGATCGAATAAATAGATCTTAACAACGAAATAGTCGAAGCTTTGATTAGTCGAATACGCAAGGGGTTATCATGCTTAAACAACAAATCGTAATGATTGCTGGAGCCACCGGATTGGTTGGTAACGAGCTGATGAAATTGTTGCTTGAGGAGCGTGCGATTGAGCATATCTATGCGCTTACTCGTTCACCACTGCCTTATAGCCACACCAAACTAGAGACAATCCAAGATCCGCAACTAAGAATTGTTGACTGGGACGAGTCAAAACCCGCTGCTGATAAAGGCTATATCTGTTTAGGTACCACGCGTAAACAAGCTGGTTCTAAAAAAGCATTAGAAGACATCGACTATCATCTGGTGTGCGAGCTCGCCAAAACGATGAAATTGCTCGGCGTACAGCACCTCTGTGTCGTATCCAGCATTGGGGCTCAACCTCGCTCTCCCTCACATTACTTGCGCTGCAAAGGCAAAATGGAGCAAGCGATAGAGAAGATGGGTTTTGCCAGTGTCACCTTCGTTAGACCAGGTCCATTGGTAGGTTTACGCGATGAACCGCGTACCGATGAAGCCGTGGTGCAATGGGTATTTAAGTTCCTTCGTCCACTAATGGTTGGCGCCTTAGCCCGCTATATTCCTATCCCCGCAGAGCTTGTGGCAAGAAGTATGTTGTATAGTTCATTTGAATCGACACCTCGCCCACTAAAAATTCTCGACAGTGTTGATATGCGCTCATTGATTAAGAAATACCAATAATGCTGACAAATACCCCTAGGTATGCGGGCTTTTTATACGCGATTTAAACTTAAGAACTAAAAGTAATAATAAATACTGTTTTCTTATTTCAATTCATCATGACAAATCATTAATTTCGCAAACCCAACCAGATTGTGAGTTGAGTCAAACTTTTCTGCAATCTAGTTCAAATTAGAATTACTAAAGGGTTTCGACTATGTCTATTGCAGTTTTTGCTGCGCTAGCAATCTTTAGCGGCGTACTATTTTTCTTATATCGTTATCAAAGCCAACAAGGACCACTTTCTCGTCAAGTATTGCTTGGATTAGTACTTGGTAGCTTATTTGGTTTAGCGCTCCAGTTCCTCTTCGGCGAGACAAGTTCGGTGACGCAGCAAACGTTGCAATGGACAAATATTATTGGGCAAGGCTATGTCAACTTGCTAAAAATGATCATCATGCCGCTGGTGTTAGTGTCGATGATCGCTGCCGTGGTTAAATTGGAAAATGGTGGTTCATTAGGAAAAATCTCTTCGATCACCATCGCTGTATTGATGCTAACCACTGCAATCGCAGCATTAGTCGGCATTTTGGTTACCTCAACCTTCTCGCTCTCTGCCGAAGGTTTAACAGAAGGTGTGCGTGAGTCTGCGCGCATTACTGAACTGCAATCTCGAGCGCAAACCGTTGGCGAGCTGAATATCCCTCAGATGTTGATCAACTTTATTCCAACCAATCCTTTTGCCGATCTGACAGGAACGCGTTCGACGTCAATTATCGCTGTGGTTATTTTTGCAGTACTTGTTGGTATTGCGGCTCGTAAAGTGATGGCAGAAAAAACTGAGCTTGAAACGCCCATTCGTACTTTTGTTGAAAGTGCTCAAGCGATTGTGATGCGACTGGTTAAAATGATCATGGCATTGACGCCTTACGGCATTGCCGCATTGATGACTAAAGTGATTGCGACCTCAAATGGCAGTGACATCCTTAAACTATTAGGCTTCATTGTCGCGTCTTATGTTGCGATTGCTCTCATGTTCTTGGTTCACGCACTCTTGGTATCACTCGTCGGGGTGAGTCCAAAAGCCTACTTCAGCAAAATTTGGCCCGTGTTGACCTTTGCATTCTCCTCTCGTAGCTCAGCGGCGACGATTCCTTTGAATGTAGAGACGCAAATTACCAAGCTAGATGTCCCACCAGCGATAGCCAACTTATCTGCCTCGTTTGGCGCGACAATCGGACAAAATGGTTGTGCGGGTATTTACCCTGCGATGCTTGCGGTAATGGTCGCGCCTACAGTGGGCATCAACCCATTGGATGTGCACTTTATCGTTTCGTTAGTCGCTATCATCACCATTAGCTCATTTGGCATTGCGGGCGTAGGCGGTGGTGCAACCTTTGCTGCACTGATTGTTCTCCCGGCGATGGGATTACCTGTCACCATAGCCGCATTGCTTATCTCTATCGAACCGCTGATAGATATGGCGCGAACCGCTCTCAATGTATCAGGGGCGATGACGGCTGGCACTTTGACTAGCCGCCTTCTAAAAGCAAGTTGCGAAGACTCAAATCAAACCGTCGATACACAAGCCACAAGCTAGTTAGAGACAAAGCCAGCACCGCTGGCTTTATTCATGCAATAAATAAAACCGCTCTGTTGTTCAAGAATCACTCAGCTTGCTAGCTTGTTTTATTCAAAAATTCAACAACTAAGCATGATTTTCTCCTCAATATGATGCTCCAGCACGATAAATTGAAGAAAATCCAAAATAACTTTTGTTATTCGCCCAAGTACGTGTATAGTACTCGCGGCTCTTAAAGATACGAGCTATTAATAAAGATTTAAGTAAAGTGTTCTCTCAGTCATCTTTCGATACCTATCGTTTAGCTCCTGCGATTGCTTCTCTAGAAAATCAATACAATAGCTTTTGTCATCAGCTTTAATACATTACAAATTTAAATATAGGTATCTATCATGTCTAACAAAATGACTGGTTCAGTAAAATGGTTCAACGAAACTAAAGGTTTTGGTTTTATTTCTCAAGACAACGGCGGCGCGGACGTATTCGTACACTTCCGTTCAATCGTTTCTGAAGGCTTCAAAACTCTTACTGAAGGCCAAAAAGTTAGCTTCGAAGTAGAACAAGGTCAAAAAGGCCCACAAGCTGCTAACGTTGTAGCTCTATAATTTCGATTACTTGTCTTTTGACAAGTGATTCTAAAAAGCGACCTCTGGTCGCTTTTTTTATGTCTATCACCTCACAATCTCTCATCTTTTCTGCTGCGTAACTTTGATTTCGCTCCAAATAACGTGCCTGCATAACATTTTTAAAATCATCAATTACAACATTGTTGATCATTTAATTTAACAAAACTAAAGTACTAGAAATAACCTTAAAATAAGTAATGGAATAGTACTAAGTCGCTACTTAATGATTAACCGAAGCATCGGCTAAAAGACTTTACGTTGCGCCAAGTACTCACCGCTGCGGAGCCACGGATGCTGGACTTTCACAAATTAGACCTAATCGCACGAAAAAATAAGAAATTTACATCTCTTACCAATGATATCTTCGAATATGTGAGAGCGTCATACCCTTGCTTAGGTCGTATATCGCTGATCTCAATTGACGGCAACAAGTTGTCCACTTACCACACTGAAGACATATCACAGCGCGAGAAGTCGATTGAGTTTGAAGAAGTCGTCATTCGCCAAGGGTCAAGCATTGAGCAAATTATTTCCCAATCTTGCTATCGCATTATCGATGATATTCGAGCACTACCCGAGACCCGACATGTACAGATGTTAAAAAGCTCAGGCTACGTCAGTAGCCTCGCCTATCCTGTCATTCACAATAGCAAAGTGATTGGTATTATCTTTTTTAACTCTAAAACCCCTTACCTTTTCCAAGATACAGCCGTCAAAAAAGATTTTTTCTATGTTTCTCAGTTGATTGCTACTTTGCAGATTTTGGTGTTTGAACGTCAAAGTCACTTTAATAAGTTGCTCACCATCGCACTTAAAATAGGGCACGAGCGAGACCCAGAAACTGCACAACACTTGGTGCGAATCGGACGTTACAGTGAGGCTTTGGCGAGACTGCTAGCCAGGCACAAACCCGAGATAACCACTGAGTTTATCCATCGAATCAAGTGCTTTGCGCCATTTCATGACATTGGCAAATACCGTATTCCTGATCACATCCTTTTCAGTACTGAGGTATTTACCAAAGAAGAACGCGCCATAATGAACCAACACACCATTTACGGTGAAGAAATTATTACTAATGTGGTCAATATGGCAGATCTCACCAACATCCCTTCAGAAGATGTGACATTCCTGAAAAACATCATCCGCCACCACCACGAAGCTTACGATGGTACAGGGCACCCTGATGGTCTATCGGGGGTACATATCCCTCTGGAAGCACGAATTGTTACCCTCGCGGATGTATTTGATGCGTTGTTGACGAGACGTCCCTATAAAGAGCCTTGGCCGCTGGAAGAGGTGGTTGCTTTCGTCAAGCAGAAATCCGGTTCATTGTTTGACCCTCTTTGCGTTGATGTACTGCTCGCGAACCTAAATGAAATGATGATTATCCGCCAAAGGTTTGCAGACGATCCAAGTGAAACACATCACTTAGAGGGAGAATCTGTCGTTTAACTGTCACCGTTAATCGTTACAATCGCGACCTATACTTTGCTAAATCGAGAAGAACCATTATTGACCGGATTCAACCATGGCAACAATTTTAACTGCCTTTTCAAAGTGGTCGAGTTGATGAGTTTGGATCCACCACGTCGCCGCCTCTATCAGTAATTCTGGATCGTCATTTTTGTTGGCAAAAAATGCATAAAATGACACACCAACGTTGTCGCCTTTCTGCGTTATTTTCTTTTGGCAAACCTGAATGACTTTGTTTCTTAGCGACTCTCTCATGACTAAACCTCCCTATTTCAATGAAAATCATCATTGGACTGTACAAATATACAGTGATTAATTTTAATTTCAATCCTTTGCCTAAATTTGATTTTCATGCTGTCTCTTAACCGATAGTAAAAGGCTTGAAAAATCAGCGTTTGACGCATCACTCGATTGCTTAGCAAGCGCCTCAGTGGTCTAATAGTGAGATAGTTAATATGTGTTTGGAAAATACAATGCAACAAGAGCACCAACCTACGTTTTTCTTCTTCGACTACGAAACGTGGGGAACCAGTCCCGCTAAAGATCGTCCGAGCCAATTTGCAGGCGTTCGCACGGATATGGATTTCAATATCATTGGTGAGCCTCTTGTTATCTATTGCCAACCACCATCGGACTATTTGCCTTCTCCAGAAGCGGCGCTCATTACTGGTATTACGCCTCAATTAGCGGCGAGTAAAGGTCTACCAGAGCCCGAATTTATCGCCCAAATTCATCAGCAACTCGCCACGCCAAATACCACTAGCCTTGGCTACAACAGTATTCGTTTTGATGATGAAGTAACGCGCTACACTTGCTACCGTAACTTTATCGATCCTTATGCCTGGAGTTGGCAAAACGGTAATTCACGCTGGGATCTATTAGATGTGATGCGCGCCTGCCATGCACTTCGCCCCGATGGCGTTGAATGGCCAGAAAATGAAGAAGGTTTTATCAGCTTTAAACTCGAACACCTCTCTGTTGCAAACGGCATTGAACACAGTAATGCCCATGATGCGATGGCTGACGTAATTGCCACCATCGAAATGGCGAAAAAAGTCAAAGCGGCGCAACCAAAACTGTTCGATTACTTCCTCAGTATGCGCCATAAACGCAAGCTCAATGAGCTGATCGATATCGTCAATATGACCCCGCTGATGCATGTATCAGGCATGTTGGGTAAAGAGTGTCATTACACCAGCTGGATTGTGCCTGTTGCTTGGCATCCAACCAACCAAAATGCGGTAATCACCGTTGATCTTGCAAAAGACCCGCAAGCCATCCTCGACCTCGATGCTGACACGCTGCGCGAACGTCTTTACACCAAACATAGCGATTTAGCCGAAGATGAGTTGCCAGTCCCGGTAAAATTGGTGCACATTAATAAGTGCCCTATCCTCGCTCCGGCAAAAACATTGACTGCGGAGAATGCAGAGAAGATCGGCATTAACCGTGAACAATGCTTGGAAAATTTACAACGACTTCGCCAACATCCAGAAATTCGCGAAAAGTTGATTGCCGTGTTTGGCGTTGACCGTGAGTTTGAAAACAGCGCTGACGTTGATAGCCAACTTTACGACAATTTCTTCTCACCATCGGACCGTGCCGCGATGGACATTATTCGCCAAACACCAGCGGAGCAGTTAGCCGATCTCGATATTAGTTTCAGTGACCCTCGCATCGAGCCACTGCTATTTAGATATCGCGCGCGTAACTTCCCTTGGACTTTGAGTGAGCTAGAGCAACAAAAGTGGATGAACCACTCTCGTGACTACTTCCAAAGTCGCATAGACGACTACATGATAAATCTTGAAAACTTAGTTCACGAACATGAGAGTGATACAAAGAAGATTGCACTATTAAAATCTGTGTACCAGTACGTCGAGAAACTTGTCTCTTAATTTCTACTTTTCTCGGTGATTTTTCGCTAACGGCGCACCAAAATGGCTAACAAAATACTTAAATATGCCGTCTCTATGGGGTTGATCCTGCTCTGCCTTCTAGCTGGCGTTAACATTCAAAGCCTACTCGGAACATCGATTCCGGGTAGTATCATTGGCATGCTGATCCTGTTTGGATTGATGGCAAGTGGCTTAGTACCTGGCGATTGGGTTCAACCCAGCGCCAATTTATTTATCCGCTACATGATTTTGCTCTTTGTACCAATCAGTGTCGGCTTAATGGATCATTTCGATACCCTGATCCACAACGCGTTACCGATACTCGCAGCTGCGGTCGGTGGTACATTTATCGTCCTTGTTGTATTAGGTCTCATGCTCGATCGACTATTGAAGCGAGGTAATAAATGATGTGGATGCTCGCAACAATCATCACCTTTTTTATTGCCCGTTGGATTAGCCGAAAATGCAATACGCCGATAATGAACCCACTGCTTATCTGCATTGCAATACTGATCCCAATCCTCACTTACTTCAAAGTGCCCTTCGAAACCTATTATGCGGGCAATGAGTGGCTGAGTTTTGCTCTGCAACCTGCAGTCGTGGCGTTGGCATACCCTCTCTATGAACAGTTACCTCAAATTCGAGCAAACTGGCGGATTGTCATGTTGGCATGTGGTGTGGGGAGTATTATGTCGATGCTCACAAGTACCCTTATCGCCGTAGCGCTTAAAACCGACCTATCACTGATTGCGAGTCTACTAGGTAAGTCAGTCACCACCCCAATCGCAATGGAAGTGTCGCGTAACTTAGGTGGCGAACCGGCAATTGCGGCGATTTTGGTTTTGCTCGTTGGCTTGTTTGGCGCGATTCTCGCCTACCCAATCTACAACATGCTCAACATTACCCACCCAGTTGCCAGAGGCTTGACCATGGGTACCGTATCTCACGCGCTTGGCACCGCAACCTGCGCTGAGAAGAATGGTGAAGACGCGGCATTTAGCTCACTTGCCTTAGTTCTTTGTGGTGTTATCACTTCCATTATCGCCCCAAGCTTCTTCGCTTTTGCGCTTTGGCTAAGCGCATAGACTACAATTCAACCAATCAGACACGATAAGGTCACACTACTTGTGTGACCTCACTCTAACTATGTAATAATGTAATCCGTTGCATTTTGTATAATGATCTGTGTCACGGTTTATTCCCAATATCGACATAGAATGTAAATTCAAAGATAACGAAAGTTCACTTTCTAATCGAAATAGAATTACTAAAGGATTTCTTATGAGAAGCCGTATCGAGCAAGCATTGCAAACTCTACCATCCAACGTAGCTGATTACCTTTCTCCTATCGTGATGGCGGAAAGCTTTGATGCGACAATTAGTCCAGAGCAATACAATGAGCTATTAGCACTCTCCGATATGGAAGATGCTAAGCTTCGCGTCGCATTGCTCCCTATTGCTGCTGCCTATTCATACGCGCCTATTTCAAACTTCTACGTTGGCGCTATCGTTCGTGGTTTAACAGGTCGTCTATACTTTGGTGCCAACCTTGAGCTTAATGGCGCGCAATTAGGTCAAACCGTTCATGCCGAGCAATCTGCGATTAGCCATGCTTGGATGAAAGGCGAACAAGGCTTAAGTGATATTACAATTAACTTCAGCCCGTGTGGTCACTGCCGTCAATTTATGAACGAGCTGACTACCGCTGACAAGCTGATTGTTCAACTGCCTGAACGTGCAGAGATGACGTTGCAGCAATACTTGCCTGAATCATTTGGTCCTGCCGATCTTGGCGTCGAATCAGGTTTGATGTCGCTGGTTGATCACGGCAAGCAAGCCGAAGAGCAAGACAGCCTTGCCAAACTTGCACTGGCAGCACTTAACCGCAGCCATGCGCCATATACCAAAAACTTAAGTGGCGTAGCAATCAAACTGAAAAATGGCTCGGTATATCAAGGTAGTTATGCCGAAAACGCTGCATTCAACCCTAGCCTACCACCACTGCAAGTTGCGCTTTGCCAAATTCTTTTAGCTGGACAGAGCTTTACAGAGATTGAGTCAGCAGCACTGGTAGAAATGAGTGATGGTAGCATCAGTCATCTGGCTGATACCCAGTCAACGCTAGAGGTGATCAATCCAGATATTCCGCTAGTGTATTTGGCGGTATAAACCCTTAGTACTGAGTTGTACTGATAAGCAAAAGGCGCCAATTGGCGCCTTTTGTATAAAAACTACAGTGAAGAATAGAACGATCAAAGGTCGAAAAATGGTTTCGGGTCAATCTCCAATGTATGCGGAGCAACCGCTTTTTCAATCTTGACTGCGCTGTGTTTAAGGTCGACAAAACTCACTTCAATGAAGCGCTTGTACTTGCGTGAATAGAAACATTTGATCTCTGGTTTCAACGGTTCGTCTTGATTCGACGTCCAAACAATGCCAATTCGACCATCGCTTAGCTCAACTATCGACCCCACCGGGTAGACACCGATACAGTTGATAAATTTATACACCAGATCCTTATCTAAATGGTTGCCACTTAGACTCAGCAAAATCTTAAATGCTTCTGCCGAACTCATGCCTCGTTTGTAACAGCGGTCCGCGGTTAACGCATCATAAATATCCACTATGCTGCTCATCCGTCCATGCAGTGGCAGTTGTTCAGCGGTCAAACCTGCCGGATAGCCTGAACCATCGAGTTTTTCATGGTGCATGAGACAAACATCACGAGCGATGCTGCTTAAACCTTTAACATTATCGATAATATCTTTAGCGAACACTTGGTGAAGCTTCATGTGTTCAAATTCTTCTGCGGTGAGCTTAGCTGGTTTATGCAGTACTGCATCATCGACTTTAATCTTGCCAACATCGTGGATAATGCCGCCAATCGCAACTTGCTTAAGTGTCTCTTTTGGCAAGCCAAGATGTTTACCAAAGCTAACCAGTAGACAGGCGACATTGACAGAGTGCTCTAAAAGGTACTTATCTTTATCTCGCAAAGCGGAAACACATTGCAGCGCGTCAGAATCAATCAGTACTGATTCAATGACATCGTCCGCCCATTGATCAATCTCATCAACATGAATAACCTTACCTTCGAATGTGTCGGAGATAAGTTTTTGCACCAGACCACGAGCTTCGTAAATAAGTTTAGACGCACGCTTTTGCTGAGCAAAACGACTCTGTCTCTTAGGTCGAATATAAGATTGAAGCGTAACTTCTTGAGCTGGTGCTGGTTCAACACCCTCTTCAACAGGTTTAAATTGGCAACGTTTGTCCGAAAGTGTTTGATCAACCCACGCAAGCTTAACGCCGTTATTTTTCAATTGTTGAATGGCATTGGCATTAGAAACTCGACCAGCATTGGAAAGGTTAACACGCTGACTATGTTCTATCGCTGTCACAAACATACCCACAGCCAGAGTATCAATAGAGATCTTTATAGAATTTTTTGGATCATACTGCATCGTGATATCAAATTTCGTATCCATTCAAAGCAAGCATGCATTATATTACGACCACTAAAATATATCCTCCTCCAAAGTATTGTTTGCGTTATTTTTGTTCATACTTAAGTTTAGAAAACTCTAGCAGTTCACAAAATCTTCATAACTCACTCGCAAAATTTACTCACTATCGAGTTAATACTTATTTATATGTGCTAAACGAAAGCGCCCTGTTGACAAACAGAGCGCCTAAATATTCACACTACATTCTCAATTTCTCTAAAACCACTTGTTGATCTAAATAACTATGGTACTCGGTGTAATCTAAGCCTGAATCGAATATATATTCAGTTGCAAGACGAATAACCGCCTCTAATAACTGATCGGCTTGCCATGGCTTTTCAAAATATTGATTAATACCAGCGGTATTAATCGCTTGAATGGTGTCACTATGTGTCGCCTGCCCGGTGAGTAATATCTTCTTAGTCTTGCTGAAGCGTCGGTCACAACTCACTTCAGTCAGTAACTCTACGCCCGTTTTGCCCGGCATCACATGGTCTGAGACCAATAGCGCAATATACTCGCCTTCCGAGTCCAGCTCATCCATAAGCGTTAACACTTCATCAGCTGATTCGCAATCTTCAATATTGAGCCATTCAGCCAATGGCTCAAGATCTTGCAATACCGCGCTCAGAACCTCTCGTTGGTCGTCGACACAAATTACATTTAGCTTGTCCATGTTAATCCTCGATAGGTAATTTAATTCGAAAAATAGTTTGATGTGGTTCGCTTTTAACCGCGACAGACCCGCCATATCCCGAGACAATTCTTCTGACAATAGAGAGTCCTAATCCCAAGCCAAACGATAACCCTCCTTTTTTTGTGGTGAAATTAGGGTCAAATATTCGTCTACGAGTATTTGAATCTATTTCAGGTCCATTATTCGTAATCGTGACTAATATTCGATTACGATTTAAACGGGTTTTAATTTCAACTTTCGGCTTTTTGGTCTGGGTCATCGCATCGCATGCGTTCTTGATAATATTGATCCAAACTTGCACCAACTCAGTTTGCGACCCTTTGAATTTTGGCAACTCTCCCGGGCTTATCCTCACTGCAACGGGGCGTAAATCACTTTGTAATAACGCAACAGCACGATTGATACTTTCATTAATATCAACCTCTTCTACCGTATCAATATCGGCGCGCCCTAACTGTTTTACTGAGCGTACAATCCCAACCGTATGTTTTGACGCCGAGCGCAGATCATGCAAATCCCGCCCCATTTTCCAATACTTGACTGCCAACTGAGGATTGCGTAGCCAATGTTGAGAGAGCTGATCGCTTGGCAGTGCTCGAGCAAGATCTTTTGCCGTAGCTCGATCTAAACCATAGCGTCGCTCTATCTCCTTTGCCCGTTGTCGCACATCACTAGACGTACTTTTTTGTCCATACAATAAGCCGTGATCAAAAAACTGACTCGCTTCTGGATGCAGCTCTTCCAGCAGATTAACAATCACGCTCTCTAGCCGCTCAGATTTGCTACTTACCACACCAATAGCGTTGTTTAGCTCATGCGCAATGCCCGCAGCCAGTTGCCCGAGAGTCGTCATCTGCTCAGCTAAGTTGAGCTTTTTCAGTGCTTTTTCTTTTGCCAGTGCCTCTTGCGTTGCACGCCACTGCCGACGTGACAGCTCGTTAACGATCACCGGCGTAAACTGAGCGGTTAAAGGACCAAACGTCGCTTCCTCAATAGCCGGAATGTTGCGATCTATCCAAGCTAAACGCGCATCGGTCTTTGCAATTACCGTCGATGACGCTATCCACATACCGGAAAAGAAGCTGTGCACGCCAATAAAAGCACCTTGGCTGGCAGAGAACACCTTGGTTGTGTTCTCGCCTTTTTCCGATACAAATCCTTGCAACTCGCCATCCAAAACGTAATAGAGTCGCTCGTTTCGTCCATTCTGCTCAATTAAGGTTGCCCCAGCTTCCACCAGCAGTGTGCGTTCTGGTTGGCTGAAATAACGATTTATTAAGCTCGATACATCTGGTTGATACATTACTTAACCAATATGCCCCACTGAATGTAAAACCCAAACCAAAGCAAAACTAAGCCCGACGCCGACGACGCCAAGAATCACCCCCACTTTCGCCATTTGACTGCTTTCTACGTTGCCAGTGGCGTGAGCCAACGCATTAGGTGGCGTACTGATCGGTAAGGACATGCCCAAAGAAGCAGCAAAGGTCACCACAAGGATCAATGTTACTTCACCACCAAGTGGTGCAAGTGAGGTCATTGATGCACCTAGCGCCGCCATGATTGGCATCAGTAAGTTTGCCGTTGCGGTGTGCGACATAAAATTCGCCATTAACAAACAGAGGAATGCCGCCCCAAATAGCACCACATAAGGTGAATACTCATCAAACGGAATACTGTGCACCACCAAACTCGCCAGCCCAGTTTTGTCTAACGCCAAGCCAAGTGCGATACCACCCGACACCAGCCAAAGCACGTCCCATGAAATTTTCTTTAAATCTTCTTTATTAATAATGCCGGTCAATGAGAACACCGCAACCGGAATAAGCGCCACCGTGTAAGAGTTCATGCCATGTGTAGAACCCATCAACCACAATAAAATCGTCAATCCAAAAGTGATGTACACCACGATAGCTTTCGGCGTTTTCAGGAACTTACCTTTAATCGATAAGTCGATGCTCTTTTGCTCTGCGGTAAACAGTGCATTAATTAAAAACCAAGCGAGCGCCATCATCACAACCACAAATGGCACACCGAACGCCATCCATTCCCCAAACGAAATGTAGTTATCACCGACGAGATATTTAAGTGCGATAGCGTTTGGCGGCGTTCCAATTGGCGTGCCGATGCCGCCGATATTCGCCGCAACCGGGATACAGAGTGCAAACGCCACCCGTCCCGGATCTTTGGGACCAAACACTGCGATAACCGGAGTTAAGATCGACAACATCATTGCTGTTGTTGCCGTGTTTGACATAAACATAGAGAAGATCGCGGTGATCAACATCAGCCCAAGCATTACGTACTTAGGATCGCTACCAAACGGTTTAAGCAGTACGCGCGCTAAGTTAACATCCAAGCGATATTTGGTTGCTGCCATCGCAAGGAAAAAGCCGCCCAAGAACAGCATAATTATTGGACTGGCAAAGGTAGCCATGATTTCGTTGTATTTGAGCAGTTGACCAAAATGCGCCTGCCCTTGGTCTAAGCGGAAAAAAATCAGACCTTTGTCAGAGAGCATCAACAGCTCAAGTACGATGATGACCACAGAAGTGGCATAGATCGGAATCGGCTCCAACACCCAGCATAAGGCTGCCAACAAAAAGATTGCGATAACCCTTTGTTGTAAAATCGTTATTCCTTCAAATGGAAACGCACTTAACGGCATTAAAAGAATCAACAGTGGAATCACCACTGGAATGATGTATTTCAAATAAGAACGCATTACGCTACTACTCTTCCTGAGATTTTAAATTGTCTGCTGCAATCATCCTCCTGTTTTGCTTGCCAAATTTGGTGTTAGATCAATGAATTCACATTCACAGATCACGCTGTTAAGAAAATGTGCTTTATCTCTTACTTTGTAACTATTGGTGAGTTATCACACCTTGCGCAAACGTTTGCTTTTTGTCTTTATTCCAGTATGATTCGTCGCAGTTTTCAACGTCTTTAGATTAAAGGGTATGTATGTTTGGTACAGCAACTAGTGAAAATTCTACTCGTGTTCTGCTTTTAGGTTCTGGTGAGCTAGGTAAAGAAGTCGCGATTGAGTGTCAGCGTCTAGGCTTGGAAGTGATTGCCTGTGACCGATATGAAAACGCACCGGCTATGCAAGTGGCGCACCGTAGTTACGTTTTAGATATGCTCGATGGTGACGCGCTAGCAGACATTATTGCTAAAGAGAAACCGGCATACGTGGTTCCTGAAATAGAAGCGATTGCGACTTCAAAACTGGTTGAACTAGAAGCGCAAGGACTGAATGTAGTACCCACTGCCAATGCCACCAAACTTACGATGAACCGTGAGGGCATTCGTCGTCTTGCTGCTGAAGAATTGAAACTGACAACCTCCCCTTACCGCTTTGCCGATAACTACCAAGACTTCACAGCTGCGGTAGAAGCAGTCGGTATCCCTTGTGTGTGTAAGCCAGTGATGAGTTCATCGGGTAAAGGACAAAGCGTAATTAAAAGTGCAGATGACGTAGAGAAAGCTTGGCAATATGCGCAAGAAGGTGGTCGCACTGGCGCTGGACGCGTGATCGTTGAAGGCTTTATTGATTTTGACTACGAAATTACTCAGCTAACGGTTCGGGCTGTGGATGGCGTCCACTTTTGCGCACCAATCGGACACCGCCAAGAAGACGGCGACTACCGTGAATCTTGGCAACCACAGGTAATGTCAGACCGAGCACTAAAAGCGGCGCAACATGCGGCAGAAAAAGTCGTCAATGCTTTGGGTGGTTACGGCATTTTTGGTGTCGAGCTGTTTGTAAAAGGTGACACTGTCATTTTTAATGAAGTCTCCCCTCGCCCTCACGATACTGGTCTGGTGACGTTGCTTTCACAAGATATGTCGGAGTTCGCGCTGCATGTGCGTGCATTTACTGGCATGCCAATTTCAGCGATTAAGCAATACGGTCCGTGTGCATCCGCGGTTATCTTGGGTCAAGGTACTTCGAGCAACATTCGCTATGAAGGTTTAGCCGATGCGTTAAATGCGCCACAAACGCAAGTGCGCCTATTTGGTAAACCGGATATTGATGGTCGCCGCCGTTTAGGTGTGGCAATCACTCAGCGCCCGACTACAGAACAGGCGATTGAAGATGCGATTACTGCTGCAAACAAAGTGAAAGTGATTTACTAGATTTCGCTAAGCTGTCCATCTCAGGTTGGACAAACTTAATCGATTAAAAAACGCTTGGCGACTTATCATCGCCAAGCGTTTTTGCGTTATCGTATTACCCGAAAATAGTTAGCAACTAACTCTCAATCAAATACACTTCTTCTGCAAATCGAGTCAGGTTATTACGCACAATGCGTGGGTGGTTCTCATCACCTTCATCACGGTAAAGCTTCGTGATTTTGTAATCGGCAAAATGACGACGCACTTCTAACTCAGGCACGGAAAACGGAGGACCTGCCATCTCTTCTTGAACATAATCTAACGTCACAAGAAGAATGCGAGCACCAGGATTCAATAAGCCCTTAAGACATTCCACATAAGCGTCACGCATCTCTTCCGGTAGCGCCACCAGCGCCGCACGGTCATAAACAATATCCACTGGCTTGAGTGGCGCTGTGAAATAGTCGCCGACATAAATCGACAACTCATCAAATTGGAACAACTCATGCTGACCATTGATTGGCATAACCATCGGGGTATAAAAGTGTTCTGCGAAAAATGCACGTACGGCAATATTACTCAGCTCTACGCCCTGTACGTCTTCATGTTTCGTTGCTAACCAAACCAAGTCTTCTGACTTACCACACAGCGGGACAAACACTTTGTCACTGTAGTTAGGTTTGGTGTGTTGCCAATAGTTAATAAGCAGCGGATTCACGTCTTCAAGGTGAAAACCAATCTGGTTGGCAGCCCATTTATTGTGCCAAAATTCTGGATCTTTCATTTTATAATTTTCTCAGCTGACTTTTGAGCGCTAAGACTATCGAAAAGCTCATCAAAGTTAAACAGACCATTCAGATTAGGTTCATTTTGCATCGATATACTTAGTTACATCTTGAAAGTGAACTTCCTGTAATAGCGCAGTCAAAATTAGAGCAATGAGCTGTAATTGAGATCTAGTTAAAACTTTTGAACTATGACTTTTTGCTAGGATTGAGTTTGCTCAGGTAGCCCCCATAAATAGGGTAACGAACTGTTTTGTTTAGGCGTAATTACTTTTTAATTCCCTTTTTTCTAAGCAACGACAATTCTGAGGAGAGTGAATGAGCTTATTCCTACGCACCACGGCACTAATGCTTTTGATGCTGAGCCGTTCTCCAGCTTTTGCCGCGATGCCGATGCCATCTCCAACCAATGATGGCAGCCGAAGTGCAAACCAAGATCAGGTTTGCTCTAAAGCCTTCAAACACAATCTAAGTGGTTTGTATGGCATTTCTTCAACCGATTCAAAGCCATTACAGCCTTATTCTGATTTCGACGTGCTTTACAGTAAAGCGCACCAAGCTCAATTCGAGCTAGAAACTATCTGTAAAAGTACCGCCCTACTCACTGGCACCGACGCCTACTTTGCTGGCGTAAAATCTTCTCAGCGTGCCCAAGAAAAAATTGCATTAGAACTGGATGGTCAAGTTAACCGTATCACTGACCTTGCCCGTGCAACTATCGTGGCAAATGATGTAGCAAGCTTGATGGAAGCGTTTGAAGTTCTGGATCGTGAAACTACCATCGTTAAAGTGAAAAACCGCTTTAAAAAACCGGCAGAGTCAGGTTACCGTGACTTGAACGTCTTGGTGAAACTGCCAAAAACAAATCTGGTTGCTGAAGTGCAATTGCACCTAAAAGCCATTGCGGATGTAAAATCTGGTCCTGAACATAGCTTCTATGAACAAATTCAGCGCATTGAACGTACCGCAGATATCGAGCAGCGCGCCATGACTGAGTTTGAATTAGCACAAATTAATAGCATGCGTAGCCAATCTCGCCAGCTGTATCAGGATGCATGGCAACCCTACATTACCACTCATTTGAGTGCGGCATAATACTCACTCAACAGGCTGAACTCTCAGCCTGTTGTTTTACTTACCTTGAAAACTTACCTTGCCCAGCTTATTTACCAGTTCGCCAGTTCTTGACCTATAGTCAAAATAAGTACTCTCTTTCAAATAAGCGATATGGGCAAAATCTTCTTTTGTGCTGCTTCACCGCTGCTGGTTGCAATCAGCAGCTTCGCCTCTGAGGTCTCTTCAACACAATTTGGACCTTTGCATACTTACGCCCAATCCCCTTTTATCACTAACGGTCTTGCCCCCCAGTTACGTTCTGGCTTTTCGATGCCAAATCACGCAGTCGAACTCAATGCCTCATTAGCATTAGCCAGTATTTGGGCGAACAACAGCGTATACGAACTGGACTATTATCAAAACCAACTGCATCTCAACGGCAAATGGCAGATAAATGAAGCTTGGCAATGGGAAATTGGTTATCGCATTAATCATGCGGGCAACAATAGCTTAGATTCGCTCACGATAGCGTTTCATGACTGGTTTTCGATTGACCAGAACGGTCGAGATGAAGTGGACAACGATCGATACATCATTTCTGCGCCAAGTTACGGTATCGATGAAAAAGACTTTCATGGAGACATCATCAGCCAAGGCATTTATAGCTACTTACAATACCAACTTTACCAACACGATAATCACGGACTTTCGATAGGGCTAAGCCTTTACTACAGTGATTTAGGCAGTGGCTTTTTTGCTCATAGTGACTGGGAACAAGCATTACAGCTTAACTATGGTTTTTTAACTGGCAATCACGCTATTGATGTCACCTTAAGTCAAACTTTTCGTGACGTACCGACAAATTTTGACCAAATGCCCTATGTCGACAACAACTGGTTTGTCGGCGGGAGCTACCGTTATCAGTGGTACCAAAATCATTTTTTAGTGATGCAACTAGGCGTTTATGAAGGGATCTCTGAAGCTGACGATGAGTTCGCCAACGTCTCTACCGATGTCACCTTGGGGTATCGTTTTGAAATGGAACAATCTGCGCTGGAGTTTTCAGTAATCGAAAATATGATAAATGCAGACAACAGTACCGATATTGCGTTCACTTTCGCTTATCGGTACCGTTATGGCGGCTCTAATTAGATCGATAGTACGCGAGCAACTGCAGACTGCACTTCAGCATCTGAGGCGCCGCGAGATAGCGTAAATGACACATACTGATCGCCACGCAAGCCTAAAGAGCGATCCACTTCCGCTAAGCAATGAACATAATTGCCTTCCAACACAAATGACAACTCAATCTCTTTCTTATTGATAAAGCTGCCACCTCGAAACTCGATTTCTTGATAACAGCCTGACTTAGAACTGAAGTTACCACCGCGTAAATACCCTTTTTCAACGTCGGCTTTCACCATCTCGAAACCATTGCTTTGGATCATTCCAATCACTTTCGCCACCACTGGCAATGGCTGGACTTCAACATAATCACGATCTTTAGGATCTATCGCAAAGTCGATATCAAGGGTGGTTTCCACCCACACATGACACTGGTTTTTAATCGCATTAAGCGCAGTAACTGGCGTTTCATCATGCAATTTAAATTCGAATGGCACCTGCTTGTTTTCATTTGGCGCAATTACAAATGGCTGAACCGCCTGTAAACTACCTAGAATGAACTCTTGATAGCTGACACCATTATCCGATTCCACTTTCATCTCGGTACAAAGTTTTAAGTTAATCGCGTCGATCTGCTGCTCTACATCACCACCTTGGATATGAACCACACCTTTGATGCTCTCACCTTGCATGACAGCCATGCTGTCCAACACAGTATCCACTTTTGCTGCACCAATACCGAGCGAAGCTTTTAACTTGGCAAACATTCTCTATTCCTTTTGTAGCTTTTTGTAATTGAGTTAATTCATCAATAGGAAACACTATTTCGCATCAGTTCAAATGTGAACAATACGTATCAACAAACCAATAATGTCGCCAAATCAGATTGATAGTATCGGTATCTCATATCCTAGGCTTATCCATCAAGCACTTTACTAACAGATTGCGCCCTATCTCATTCGTTTGCTGAGATTTTAATCTTACCTTGCAATTGTATGGCGATTACAGTTACATTTGTATATACCTAAATTATTCAGGTTTCCCCATGACATCACTACCCATTTATCAGCAAATCAAGCAATACATCATTGAACAAATCGAGTCTGGTAGATGGTCGGTTGGGCAGCGCATCAGTACCGAATTTGAGCTCACTGAGCAATTTAATGTCAGTCGTATGACGGTTAACAAAGCAATTCGCGATCTGGTTACGGAAGGTAGACTTGAAAGAAAGCCGCGTCTGGGTACTTTTGTTTGTCAGCTACCAGACAAAGCGGAATCCCCCCTGCTGGATATTCGCAATATTGCTTTGGAAGTCACTGAGCGTGGTAAACATTACAGCAACCAAGTCTTGGCACAATCGCAAATCAATGCGGATGAGAAAATCGCTACTCAGCTTGGCGTGATGCGTGGCACTAAGGTTTTTTATAGCGAGATCATTCACTACGCCGATGAACAGCCCATCCAGCTCGAACTACGTTGGGTTAACCCAGAGTATGCGCCAGCCTATCTAGAACAAGACTTTAGCCTACAAACACCAACCCAATATCTTTTTGACGCCTGCCCACTTTCGGCTATTGAACACAGTGTTGAAGCAGTCATGATCGATAAATCAAAGCAGCAACAGCTTCGTTTGAAAGAACATGAACCTTGCTTATTGCTCAACCGTCGCACCTGGAGTGGTAGCAACTTAGTCAGTAGCGCGTTGCTTTACCACCCGGGCTCTCGCTACAAGCTCAGTTCAACCGTCAATTTCTAATGCCAGCTTGTCTGGTTAACTTTTGTCTGTCGATTGCCCTGTGGCAATCGCATCCGCTACCTAGCGATACAAATCCAGAACGCATGAATCAAGCATAAACAAATCAATGAGTTACCTTGTTTTTTAAGTTATCAATAAAATTGCAATCACTTCATAGACACGAATTAGTAGATAATAATTCCATAAATTGATCACATTTCTATTACATAATCATTGCACAATCATCATGTTCGAACCATTATTTGTATATACATTAAATATGGACGACGACGATGACCCTGCCAACGCAAGATTTAGCATCACCTCTGTATGACTTACATTTAGCCAATGTACGTTATGTCTCTCTGGTGCCAAACGCTGAGGGGTATCAAGTACAGCACGGTCATATCTATATTAAACACGGCAAGATTGCCGCAATCAGTGCAACGCCTTTAGCCGATGACGCTGCTCAATCGCGAGACTGCCAAAACAAGCTGGTCACGCCAGGGCTGATTGATTGCCACACTCATCTTATCTATGCCGGCAACCGAGCCAATGAATTTGAGATGCGCCTTAACGGCATTCCGTATCAAACCATTGCCCAACAAGGCGGCGGTATCCTCTCAACGGTGAAAGCGACTCGACAAGCCAGCCAAGAGCAGTTAACTGAGATCGCTTTGCCGCGTCTTGATGGTCTGCTTACCAGTGGTGTAACGAGTGTCGAGATAAAGTCCGGCTATGGGCTGACACTTAACGATGAAATCAAAATGCTGCGCGCTGCCAAATCGCTTGAAAGCTATCGAAATGTGCGTATTTCGACGACTCTCCTCGCCGCCCATGCTGTCCCACCCGAATTTACCTATGCACCTGATCAATATATTGATTTAGTCTGTAACGAAATTATTCCCTCTGTTGCCGAAGAGAAACTCGCCAACAGTGTCGATGTGTTCTGTGAGTCAATTGGCTTTAATCTCGCTCAAACAGAACGAGTTTTTCAAGCGGCTCACCAACATGGCTTGGCAATCAAAGGTCATACTGAACAGCTCTCTAACCTAGGTGGTAGTGCGTTAACTGCACGATACAACGGATTATCTGCCGACCATATCGAATACCTCGATGAACAAGGTGTTAAAGCGATGGCAAGCTCGGGAACAGTTGCGACACTCTTGCCGGGCGCTTTCTACTTTCTACGCGAAACACAGACGCCACCGATCGAGTTATTACGTAAGCATCAAGTGCCGATGGCGATTGCAACCGATCTCAATCCAGGTACCTCACCATTCGCAGATTTGACTATGATGATGAATATGGGCTGTACCTTATTTGGACTAACACCTGAAGAGACGCTGAGAGGTGTCACAGCTAATGCAGCCCAAGCCCTTGGAGTGAGCGACAGTCGTGGACAGATCGCGCTTGGTTATGATGCGGACTTAGCGCTCTGGGACATTGAACACCCCGCTGAATTAAGTTACCTGCAAGGCGTAAAACGACTCTATGCACGACTCATTCAGGGAGAGATCAGCTATGTCTAATCTACCAGTTACGCAACAAGATTTTCATTGGCAAGGTCGTATTGATGAAGAAGATGGCGCGGGCGGGAAACGTATTCACAGTGTCATCAAGACCATGCAAGTGAGCGAACTACAACCCTATCGCAATGCTGTGAGTATCCTTGGCTTTGCCAGCGATGCGGGTGTGGCTAGAAATAAAGGGCGCATTGGCGCTCGCAAAGCACCAGATTTGATTCGACGCGCGTTAGCTAACATGGCTTGGCATAAAGAGAGCCACTTAATAGACTTAGGCACTGTGGTTTGCGATGACGATTTACTTGAACAAGCACAATCTGATTGCGCTGAGATCATTGCTACAGCGCTGCGCTCAACACCAGTCATTACGTTAGGTGGTGGACATGAAGTCGCTTGGGCTTCCTTTCTTGGCTTAGCGCGCTATTTTGAGTACATCAACCCGGTTAAACCGCCACGGATTGGGATTATTAACTTCGACGCTCATTTCGATTTACGGGCATTTGAGCACAGCAACGTCAGCGTAAAACCAAGTTCAGGAACGCCGTTTAATCAGATCCAACACTACTGCCAAGAAAAACAGTGGCCATTTCATTACGCTTGCTTAGGTGTCAGTCGAGCCAGTAATACCGCAGCCCTCTTTGAGCGCGCCGATGAACTCAATGTTTGGTATGTTGAGGACAAAGATCTCTCTCATCTCAACCATGTTTATCACCTTACTCAACTACAACATTTCATCGATAACTGTGACTACATCTATCTCACCATCGATCTCGATGTTTTTCCTGGTGCGATAGCTCCAGGGGTCAGCGCCCCAGCAGCTCGAGGTATTAGTCTTGATACCATTAACCTCTTTTTAGAGCGCATCTTGCACTACAAAAACAAATTGGTGATTGCAGATATCGCCGAATATAACCCGACATACGATGTCGATAGCCAAACTGCCCGGCTCGCAGCCCGGTTGTGTTGGGATATCGCCAACGCATTTTCAGAGAAATAGTGAAACACAAGGAGTCTTCTTATGACGGAACGCAGCAGTAACGACACGCGTCTCGACACTCAACGAACCATTCGTGCTCCCCACGGCAATGAGCTTCGTGCTCGCTCTTGGTTGACCGAAGCCCCATTGCGCATGCTGATGAATAACTTAGACCCAGATGTTGCTGAACATCCACATGCACTTGTGGTGTATGGCGGCATCGGTCGTGCGGCACGCAATTGGGAGTGTTTTGACAAGATCGTTGAAGTACTGGAACGTTTGGAAGAAGACCAAACCTTGTTAGTGCAATCAGGTAAACCTGTGGGCGTTTTCCCAACACACAAAGACGCGCCGCGAGTGCTGATCGCTAACTCAAATTTAGTACCACACTGGGCGAATTGGGATAACTTTAACCAACTCGATAAACAAGGGTTAATGATGTACGGTCAAATGACCGCAGGGAGCTGGATATATATTGGCTCTCAAGGCATCGTGCAAGGTACCTATGAGACCTTTGTCGCGGTGGCGAAGCAGCATTTCCAAGGCGAAGCCAAAGGGCGCTGGATCTTAACTGGTGGTTTAGGTGGCATGGGTGGCGCTCAGCCACTAGCCGCAACCATGGCAGGTTTTTCAATGTTGGCCGTTGAATGCGATGAGTCGCGCATCGATTACCGACTGCGTACTGGTTATGTCGACAAAAAAGCCACCAGCTTAGACGAAGCACTGGAAATCATCTATAGCACTGATAAGCCTGTTTCTGTGGGTTTACTCGGCAATGCCGCGGATGTGTTCGCCGAGTTAGTTGAACGAAATATTACACCGGATGTGGTGACCGACCAGACCTCTGCTCACGATCCGCTTAATGGTTATCTACCACAAGGTTGGAGTATGGAGTACGCCGCCGAAGTGCGCACAACCGATGAAGCGAAAGTGGTCGCTGCTGCGAAAGCCTCAATGGCTATTCAAGTTAAGGCGATGTTGGAGCTACAATCTCGTGGCGCTGCAACGCTCGACTACGGCAACAATATCCGTCAAATGGCGCTTGAAGAAGGCGTTGAGAACGCCTTTGACTTCCCTGGTTTTGTGCCCGCTTATATTCGCCCGCTTTTCTGTCAGGGTATAGGACCATTCCGATGGGCTGCGCTTTCTGGCGACCCAGAAGATATCTACAAGACCGATCAGAAAGTCAAAGAGCTGATCCCTGATGACCCGCACTTACACAACTGGCTCGATATGGCTCGTGAACGGATTCAATTCCAAGGTCTACCTGCACGAATCTGTTGGGTTGGATTAAAAGATCGAGAGCGCCTAGGTCAAGCCTTCAACGAGATGGTGAAAAATGGTGAGTTAAAAGCGCCAATTGTAATTGGACGTGACCACCTCGACTCAGGCTCAGTCGCCAGTCCAAACCGCGAAACTGAAGCAATGATGGATGGCTCGGACGCGGTCTCCGATTGGCCACTGCTCAATGCGCTACTCAACACCGCAGGTGGCGCAACTTGGGTCTCGCTACACCATGGTGGCGGCGTTGGTATGGGCTTCTCACAACACTCAGGTATGGTGATCTGTTGTGATGGTACAGGCGATGCAAGCCGTCGCATTGCTCGTGTGCTACACAACGATCCAGCAACTGGAGTAATGCGTCATGCCGATGCTGGCTACGACATAGCGAAACAATGTGCAGCCGAGCAACGACTCGATTTGCCGATGCTAAATCAAGAACTGGCTAAACTACGTTAGGAGAATGAAGATGTTGAACCTCGTTTTAAAGCCGGGTCATTTAAACCTCAGTCAATTGCGCCAAATTAGCCGCTCGCCTGTCAACCTAAGCTTAGACAGTGCGGCTTTTGAGGCGATCGATCAAAGTACAGCCGTGGTTGAGCAAGTCATTGCTGAAGATCGCACGGTGTATGGCATCAATACCGGTTTTGGTCTGCTCGCTAATACACGCATCGAACCACAAGATCTCGAAGTACTGCAAAAAAGTATTGTCCTGTCACACGCAGCAGGCATCGGTGAATTTATGTCCGATGAAACTGTCCGTTTGATGATGGTATTGAAAATTAATAGCCTCGCTCGTGGTTATTCCGGCATTCGCCTCGCTGTGATTCAAGCCCTGGTTGAACTGGTCAATGCGCAAGTTTATCCATGTGCCCCCAAGAAAGGCTCAGTCGGCGCATCTGGTGATCTTGCGCCACTTGCGCATATGAGTACTGTGTTACTTGGTGAAGGTCAAGCGCGCCACAATGGCAAAATACTCTCAGGCGTAGAAGCGCTGGCGATTGCTGGCCTAAAGCCAATTACACTCGCGCCTAAAGAGGGCTTGGCTCTCCTTAATGGTACACAAGCCTCTACTGCCTTTGCCTTAGAAGGTCTGTTCGCAGCTGAAGATCTTTACGCCTCAGCCACCGTTTGCGGCGCAATGTCGGTCGATGCCGCGCTCGGAAGTCGCCGCCCGTTTGATCCACGTATTCACCGTGTGCGCGGTCATCGCGCACAAATGGATGCGGCAAGCGCCTATCGTTATATGTTGGATAACAGCAGTGAAATCGGCGAATCCCACACCCAGTGTGAAAAAGTACAAGACCCATATTCACTGCGTTGTCAGCCACAAGTGATGGGCGCATGTTTACAACAGATCCGTAATTCAGCGGAGATCCTTCAAGTCGAAGCTAACTCGGTATCTGATAACCCACTGGTGTTTGCCGACGATGGCGACATCATCTCAGGCGGCAACTTCCATGCCGAACCTGTGGCCATGGCGGCTGACAATCTGGCTCTAGCAATTGCCGAAATTGGCAGTCTGTCTGAACGCCGCATGGCGCTGCTGATCGATAGCGCACTGAGTAAACTGCCCCCTTTCTTAGTCGATAATGGCGGCGTTAACTCTGGTTTTATGATTGCGCAGGTCACCTCAGCCGCCCTAGCAAGTGAGAATAAAACTCTGGCTCACCCAGCATCGATTGATAGCTTACCAACCTCTGCGAACCAAGAAGATCATGTGTCGATGGCAACGTTTGCCGGTAGACGACTAAAAGATATGGCTGAAAATACCCGTGGCATATTGGCGGTTGAGTATTTGGCTGCCGCGCAAGGTCTCGATTTTCGCGCACCGCTGAAGTCATCAGAGAAAATCGAAATCGCCAAGATGAGACTGCGTGAAAAAGTACAGTTCTACGACAAAGACCGTTACTTCGCGCCAGATATTGAACAAGCGAACGCGTTGTTAAAACAAGCAATACACAACGATTTAATGCCTAGTGGCACATTAACCAGTCTGTAATAGCCAAACTGTTTAAAAATAGCGCATCGATTCGTTGCGCTATTTTTACTTTCTCCTCTATCTCAAGCAATTACCTCAAGCAATTGATTATCTTTTGTTCTCTCGTCAAGGCAGCGCTTACAAAACTCTTGATTTCACTCGCATCACTGACTGGATTGACCAGTCAAATAAATTCCTCATATATAATCGCAGGCAGTTTTGGTTACTAAGCGTAAGATATGTTTTTAACACCGTATTTTTCTTCTCAAGAAGAGCAGTTCCAGTTCACTCGCCTACAAGCAAGCCATTTTGCTAAGAAAGTCGCGGGCGATTTCAACCCAATCCACGATGAAGATAACAAGCGTTTCTGTGTACCTGGGGATCTACTGTTTGCCGTTCTACTCAGCAAACAAGGGATCAGCCAAAAAATGCGTTTTGACTTCTCTGGTATGGTCAGTGACGGTGTTGCCCTACATATCGAAAACAAATGTAGTAAAGAAGCCTCGGTCGTTGATGCAAACGGCAAAGAGTACTTGCACATGAGCCGTGAGGGTGACGTTAACCTGAATCCTGAGTTTATCGAACACGTGGTCACTAACTACGTTCAATTCTCTGGCATGAATTTCCCACACATCATGGTGCCACTGATGGAAGAGAAGCAGATGATGATCAACTGCCAACGCCCATTAGTGATCTATGAAAGCATGGAAGTTGAGTTTTCTCGCTTAGACATTTCTGCACCAGAAGTTAACTTTGCTGGCGCTACCTTTGATGTTGAAGGTAAGCGTGGTCTGGTCACACTTAACTTTGACTTTATTCAAGATGGCGAAGTAGTCGGTAAAGGCATTAAACGCATGGTAGCAAGTGGTCTAAAACCTTATAACCAAGAAGACATTGATGATTTGGTGAGCCGCTTCAACGCGCTAAAAGACAGTTTTTTAGCACAATTTGATAAAGCCGCTGCTTGAAAGTAACGGTCTACGTCAAACTGATTAACAACGCCCTGCCTTCGTGCAGGGCGTTTTATTGTCAAAAATAGTAACTATGTACGTATTTCTGCAGCAACCGCAGCGAGACAACGTTTTGCTGACTCACTGACGGCACCAAGTTGGAAAAAGCCGTGAATGGTTCCTAAGTAACGCTGACAGTATGCATCGACACCTTGAGCTCGCATTCGTTTATAAAGCTCCTCGCCTTCATCACGTAGCGGATCAAACTCCGCCGTTATAATGTGAGTCGGTGGTAAATCTGAAAAATCCGCATCTAACAAATTCAACTCAGCGCAATTACGCAAAGCCGCAGTATTTCCCGCATACATCTCAAAACCAGACAACAACATCCGAGCCGTTATGATGTAATCAAACCCATTCTCTTGATAACTCTGTGAACGCCCTAGCGGATCCAACATTGGATAGATTAATACTTGCTTTGTTGGTAACCAATCTTGCTGCTGCTTCAAGCGTATCGTCGTTGCTAATGCAAGTTGACCACCCGCACTGTCTCCCACAAACGTGATCTTTTCTATATTCCCTCCATACTTACCACCTTGACGATAAATACCTAAAACCGCTTGATAAACATCATCATGGGCACACGGATAGGTGTTTTCAGGAGCTAAGCGATAGGCAACACAAATCACAACGGATTGCCCTTGATGAGCAAGGTTTCTTAATTGCACATCGTGGGTCTGAAAACCACCACTGATAAAACAACCACCATGGAAGTACACTGTTATAGGTAAGTTTTCAGCATCACTTGGTCGATAGACTTTGACTTCTATTCCATCTACTACGTCGACAAATTCTTGATACATCTCAACATCAGCACCTGCTAGAGCAGTACTAGCCTCATAGCCAATTCGACGACTTGCGACATTAAAACTCGCCGGGCAAATTTTACCATTAGCAATAAACTCATTCACTAGGTCTTGAATCCCTAGTTCTAGCTTTGTGGTCATTGAAATACTCTATAAATCAAAAAATCGCACCTATCATATGGAGTAAAATCAAACTGTATATAAATACAGCTTAAATTTGTGATTGTGGATTGTTTTGGTGATTATCACACCAGTCTATTGCTCACCTGCCTCTTCATTGCCTATCAATGACAATTAAATTGCATATAAGCGCCAGAGTTATCTGTTGATCGACCGATTATTATTTATACATAACTTCAACAAAATAAATTTATATACATTTTTATTGCATAATCCATCAGTTTAGGTAGTATGAATGCCATATGGTAATTAATGCAGTTTTTAAGCATGAGTATTCAAGTAAAGCAAATTAATAAATCTTACGGCGAGACCCAAGTTCTGCACGATGTAAGCTTCGAATGCAACAATGGTGAAACCCTGGTTCTGCTTGGTCCAAGTGGCGCAGGCAAAAGCTCTCTACTAAGAGTACTGAACCTGCTTGAAAGCGCTGACAATGGGCAATTGTCGATTGCTCAAAACGAGTTTGATTTCGCAGCTCCCATTGCAGAAAAACAACAAATGGAATTGCGTCGTAAAGTTGGCATGGTATTTCAGCAGTACAACTTATGGCCGCACATGACGGTGATGCAAAACCTTATTGAAGCACCAGTTAAAGTGTCGGGCATGGCAGCCGATGAAGCCAAAAGCCAAGCAATTGAGATACTTACAACTTTGCAACTGGCAGACAAAGCGGACACATGGCCGCTACAACTTTCTGGTGGTCAACAACAACGTGTCGCGATTGCACGCGCACTGATGATGAAGCCAGATGTGCTGCTATTTGATGAACCAACTGCGGCACTGGATCCAGAGATCACGACACAAGTGGTCGAGATCATTAAAAAGCTAAGTGCCACTGGCATTACTCAGGTTGTCGTTACGCATGAAGTCGATTTCGCTAAGAAAATCGCTTCGCACGTCCTTTACCTTGAGAAAGGTCGCATCGTAGAACACGGTACACACGACGTATTTACCAATCCGCAAACCACACAGTTTTCCGATTATCTTAAACACTAATTATTCAGTTCTAGTCACACGTTCGCTGCCCATTGACGGAGTCAGCAATTGTAATTTTATGGAGTAATACAATGAAAAAAGTCCTTCTAGCTTCGTTAATCGGTTTAGTTTCTACTCACGCACTAGCTCAAGATGAGATCAAATTTGTGATGGAAGCGACCTACCCTCCGTTTGAGTTCATGGATGAAAGCAACCAAATCCAAGGCTTCGACGTGGATCTTGCCAACGCACTGTGTACAGAGATGCAGGCAAAATGTACTTTCCACAACCAAGCATTCGATAGCTTGATCCCTGCCCTAAAATTTAAGCGTTACGACGCGGCAATTTCAGCAATGGACATTACTGATGCGCGTCTAGAACAAGTGGCGTTCTCTAATGCCTACTACGATAACGCGGCAGCATTTGTTTCTCTAAAAGGTAAAGTTGCCGATCAAGCGGCACTAGAAGGCAAACGTGTTGGTGTTCAAAATGGCTCAACGCACCAAAGCTTCCTGATTGAACAAATGCCAGGTGTGACTGCGGTTCCTTATTCAAGCTACCAAGATGCGTTTATTGATATGAAAAACGGTCGTATCGACTCAGTCTTTGGTGATAACGCAGTCGTAGCTGAATGGTTTAAAGGCGACAAAGGTGAACTTGCTTACGTTGGCGACAACATCACTAACGCGAAATACTTTGGTAACGGCTTTGGTATTGCTGTGAACAAAGACAACCAAGCACTGGTTGAGAAACTCAACAAAGCGCTAGAAAAAGTGGCAAGCAACGGCGTTTACCAGCAGATCCACACTAAGTACTTCGGTAACTAATATGGCATTAACGGGTTATTCTCTTTCGCTCGTTCAGGCAAGCTGGATGACTATCCAGCTCGCTTGCGCCAGCTTGGTTGTTGGGCTAGTTCTCGCGGTCATTTTTGCCACTGGTGAAATGTCACGCCGAGTTGCATTCAAATGGCCAACAACCGCATTCGTCACAGTGGTTCGTGGTTTACCAGAGCTGTTAGTGGTTCTATTTATCTATTTTGGCTCTACCCAAGTGTTGTTTCTTATCACTGGTGAGTTTATTGAGATAAGCCCGTTTATCTCTGGCGTTATTGCGCTATCACTGATCTTCTCTTCATATGCCTCGCAAACCATTCGTGGGGCGCTAAAAGCGGTAAATAAAGGACAAAGAGAAGCGGCATTAGCGCTCGGTATGGGACGCGCTCATACCTTCTTTAGAATTGTGTTACCCCAAGCGGTACGTCATGCCCTTCCGGGTCTAACCAACCAATGGCTGGTATTGCTTAAAGATACCGCATTAGTCTCTCTAATTGGTGTGACAGACTTGTTGAAACAAGCTCAATTAACGTCAGCGTCTACTCATGAGGCGTTCACTTGGTACGCGACAGCGGCAGCAATTTATCTTGTTATCACTTTGATTACTCAATATTTGGTCAAAATCATCGACAACAAATTTGCCATCAAAGGCATGGGTGAACTTAAAGGAGCCAAAGCATGAATCAAGCGCATCTAATGCAAATGCTCGATGGGTTGGCAACCAGTTTCCAACTCACCGTAGCCTCACTACTTGTTGGCTGCTTACTTTCTCTTTTGATGACGGTTATTTTGGTGATGCGCACACCAGTGTTGCATTGGCTCAGCCGTGGTCTCATCATCCTCTTTACAGGGACTCCACTGTTAGTACAAATTTTCCTTGTCTACTACGGACCGGGGCAATTTGAATGGATTCGTGAAAGTATTCTATGGACTTGGTTAAGCCAACCTTGGTTCTGTGCGATGTTCGCATTGGCACTCAATACCGCCGCATACAGTACGCAGCTGTTTAAAGGTGCTTTTAACACCATTCCAACTGGTCAATGGCAGGCATGTAAAGCATTAGGCATGAGTAAAGCACAGAGTTTAAAAGTACTGTTGCCTTACGCTCTGCGCCGTGCGGTACCGGCTTACTCGAATGAAGTGATCTTGGTATTTAAAGGCACATCACTCGCCAGTACCATTACTATCATGGATTTAATGGGCTATGCACAACGCATTAACGCACAAACCTACGACACGTTAACCGTATTTGGTATTGCGGGCTTGTTCTACCTAGTCGTTAATGGCGTATTGACGCTGCTATTTCGTCAATTGGAAAGAAAAGCCTTGGCTTTCGAGGCTGCATAAGCAACGTTCGCTTATAGTCAGACAATGAAGTATAGATTTCAGAACGGGATACAAACATGAAAAAGGCGGCAGTTTTTACACTGCCGCCTTTTTATCAATTCTCTCTTTAGCGCTTCACTTTCACATACAACATAATCATGGCGAAAAGCATTGCCACGGTGATAGATGGAACTACCCAGCTAACAAACACGATTTGAGCCACATTCACCGCCCAATCAGAACTTAACATTACGTCCATTTTTACCAACTTGCTGTCTGTAAAGAAACTAAACAAGTAAATACCATTGAAACTCTCAATGAACAACACAAATCTATCATTAAGCAGTAACTAATGTACTGAAAGCAGACTTTCAGCATAGTTCACTGATTTTTAATCAAAACGCGGATGATTAAACAGAGCATCTAGGTTCAAAACTCACTTGAGCCCAATGCGCTCATTGACTACAATGACGCACTTTTTAATGACACTGGGTCAAAAACCATGAACGATACAACAGCTAGACCAGAGCTACCAGATCACCTATCAGGCAACCCACGTAGCCCATTCTTCGTGGCTGAGTGTTTTGAGCACCAAATCGGTATCCGCTTTAACGGTAAAGAACGTACTGACGTTGAAGAATACTGCGTTAGTGAAGGCTGGATTAAAATCGCGTCTCCTAAAGCTCTAGACCGTCGTGGTCAACCAATGCTAATCACGCTAAAAGGTACGGTAGAAGCTTACTACGTATAATTAGCTGACAAGTTACTAAAAGCTCGGCAATGCCGAGCTTTTTTGTCTCTGCCTAAAACGCTAGTAAGTGTGGAACACCCCTGAGTTGTAATCCTTAATGGCTTGATTAATTTCTTCCATGCTGTTCATCACAAACGGGCCATAGTGCACCACTGGCTCATCAATGGGTTCACCGCTAAACAGCAATACCCCACTCTCTCGTTTGGCTACTAACTCTAGTGCATCACCTTGAGTTAACAGCGCCATCTGCCCTTGCGTCACCAGTTGACCAGCAACGTCAATCTCACCTTGATAGACATACAGCATCGTATTGTGATCAGCAATTAGCCCAAGACGAATGGTTTGATCGCGATCGGCACGCCAATCTGCAACCGTGACTGCCACACCAGTTTTTTGCAGTGGTCCACTCAAATGCTTACCATCGATACTTAAACCACCAGAGAGTAAACGCACCAAGCCACCCGCATCGAAATGAGCTTCCGTGATCGTCTCTGGTTGAAAGTCGTAATATTGTGCTGGTTGCATTTTGTCGCGAGCAGGCTGATTAATCCAAATCTGAAATCCGTGTAACGAACCGTCCTGCATCACAGGCATCTCACTATGGATGACGCCCCTTCCAGCAGCCATCCACTGAGCACCGCCACTACGGAGTTGACCAACATTGCCCATGTGGTCTTCATGCTGAAAGTGCCCTTGCAGCATATAAGTCAACGTTTCGATACCACGGTGTGGATGGGGAGGAAAGCCGCCAACATAATCCGCTTTATCATCGGACTTAAGCTCATCAACCATGAGAAACGGCGAAAAAGTGCGATTGTTGAATCCGACAACGCGACGAATTTTCACTCCATCGCCATCAGATGTTGGGGTTGAATCAATAATCTGGCGCACTTCTCTGAGGTTTACCGCTGTTGCTTTTTTGTTCATATCATCACTCCTTTAAACTATTTATAATCAGTTTATAGAGTTCCTACACTGACAAACTCAGGTAAATTTGGTCTAGTCATTCGATAATTTTGAATGAGTGGCTCTTAACCCTGTCGCATTAGTTGGAAGTGCTCAACCGCCCCGATCAAATTGGCATCATTACCATATTTTGCAGCAACGACTTTCGGCACAATATGACAATATGGCATCGCTTGACGATATTTTTCTAACTCTGCATTTAGCAAAGGAATAAGCAGCGGTTGCTGGCTAATCGCCCCTCCGAGAATGATCACTCCAGGATCAACGGTATACTGAAGATTAAACAGGGCTGTCGCTAAATAACCGATCCAACACTGAACCACATTAAGCGCTGTCTCATCACCAGTGCGGTATAGTTCAAACACCTTTTTACCGTCGAGCTCACTTTTAGGGAGCTTCAGTGCCTTAGCCGCTTGTTTAATTAATCCGCGAGTCGAGGCGAGTTCAGACATAATCTGTGGAGCACCATTTTCGAAGCCAAGAATTGAGTAACCAAACTCTCCAGTATATAAATGATGCCCTTTAACCAATTTGCCATCAGCAATAACTGCACCACCGACACCCGAACCAATAACCACTAAACAAAGATGGTCTGAATCGTAGTTCTGACCATATCGGTATTCACACAAAGCAGCACAACACGCATCATTCTCAACCTCGACAGGTAGGTGGTAACGCTCGGTAAAGAGTGCTTTGACATTCACATCCAAAATATAGCGCAGTAAACTACCACCAAACACTAGACCTTGTTCGACATCTACCGCACCACAAGCGCTAATCGCAATGCCATTAATCGAATATTCACGCTCAAATTGAGCAAAAATAGGGTCAAACAAATCAAACCACAGCGAAAAGCTGGTCACTCTGCTTGGTACTGAGAATCTCTGAACTATCTTGGGGGCATGTCGGCTATCTCGAGAGGGTTCGACAATAGCGCCTTTTACTAGGCTCCCACCAAAATCCAACACGATATAAGCCATAATCTCTACAGACAACATTACAATTACTTTGCACTGTGGGCGATTAAAACACCTGTGGCAAGTCCACAAACTCCGTTCTGCTAGCAGACTCTTAGATCATCAGTGTTTGTCGTGTAACGGTGTCAACCCAATGTTCAATTTTGCAATCTAAACCAATCTAGTTGTCGACCATTACCTTTATCGTCATTTGTTTGTCTATTGGAGAGCATTGAATAATAGAATTAGGATCGATGAGCGTCTTGATAGCAAATATGATCTACCGCAATTTACGTTTGGATTTTTTCGACCAATACGGAACTAATGTATCAAATTTAATAGCCAGCCTTTATTCGAAGCCACGTTTTTACCATTGCAATGTCAATTTAGTGACAGTTTTGTGATGTGTGCTCGTAATTGCTATTGACCCTATTTCATAAAAACCTAACATACGCAATTAGACAATGAATACTCACACCGCATCCGTTAGGTGTGAGTATTCATGCAAGATCATAAACACAATAGAACCTGACTGTTTTCCAATAATAGCAATTAGAGGCACTAGTGATGGAACTAGACATATTTAATCCCTCTCAGCATTTAAGACGTGCTGTGCTATTCTGGTTAAGCATGTGTTTATCGGGTGCCGCCTTAATCGTCGCTTACCTAACGATCAGCACTAACAACTACCATTTTTTCCCAATAGTTGAATTAATCTTTGGCTTATTTTCAGCCTATATCTGCTACCAAACATACCGAGATAACACACCATCCATCTTACCCAAAATCTATGTTTGGTCGTTCATGATGACTATTGGTATCGGCGTGCTCTATCATCCCATTCAGCACGGCGTTTATGTTTGGGCAAATCTATTTCCTGTTATGTGTTACCTAATTTTAGGCAAAACTTCGGCTAAATTTGTATCACCGCTCGGGCTCGCCATCGTTGGTTCATTGTTGATGGTTCAAATTGTACAAAAGCCGCTAGATGCCCATGCCCACTTAATGGTTAACTTTGTATTAAGTTATCTCAGTATTTGGGCTGCCTCGCACATTTTAGAAGTCAAACGCATCAACTCTGAGGTTTCATTAGGCAACATGGCTTCACGTGATGCATTAACGGGAGTCTACAACCGCCATGCGCTAAGCCATAACTTTCAACGTTATCGCCAAGAAAGTGCCAAACTACCTTTATCGCTACTTATTTTAGATTTGGACTACTTCAAAAAAGTAAATGACCAGTATGGTCATGATGTAGGTGACCGAGTACTAGCGCAAACAGCTGCTCTGCTTGAGCACTTTAGCGATGAACATTTGGTGTACCGCATTGGCGGAGAGGAATTTTGTATCGCCTTTCACAATACCAGTATTAGTCAAGCAACGGCAAAAGCGGAACAGATCCGCCGAGGAATTGAATCGCATCAATTTCAAGTCGATGAAATAAATATATCCCTAACCGCAAGCATAGGTATATATGAGTGTCACCACTTCAACTCACTCGAAAATGTACTAAAAAAAGCCGATGAAGAGCTATATCGAGCCAAACAAAGCGGTCGCAACCAAGTCATGATTTCGCAGTTTAGTTAACTCCTAAACCATTCCGCATATGTGAACCAACAAAAGCGAGCCTGAACTCGATCTCTTATCGACATAAACGATGTCATTCCTTTCAATTGGTCACACTACTAGTACAAAATCACTTAAGCTTGATATAAATAAACCAATAATGACCTAAATTCACTCGACCATTTGTCATCAATGTACCGTTGATACAGCGGTCAATACGGATAATCCCAAGCAAAGTGAGCAATACTATGGACACAACCAAGAACCATTTAACTGCACCTCGCGTTGGCGTTATCGCTGTGACATATAAAGGCGATGATCTTCTGTTGATCCAACGAGGCAAAGAGCCAAATAAGTATGGGTGGGGTTTCCCCGGTGGTTCTGTCAATCCAGGAGAACCGTTACACCATGCTGCTTGCCGCGAATTATTAGAAGAGACACAAGTTAAAGCAACTGCCGAGCAAAATATTGATGTCATCGAGGTGAATGAATTTGATAAGCACGGCATACATCACCACTTTGTTTTGGTTGCGGTCCTCTGTCGCTATGAGTCAGGTAATGCCGTCGCGTCCGATGACGCACTTGATTGTAAGTGGCTGTCGATAGAGCAAATTACATCGGGTCAGCATGATTTGATACACCAAGTACCATCAGTGGCAGAAAAGACCGCCAGATTAATCCGCAACTAAACTAAAAGTATAATAAGCCAACAATCCCCAGTATTTTGACGCTGAAAAACTTTACCCATGTAACAGTTGGAAACTATCCTAATTGCTGTGTGGAAAAGAATATAACACTCTAATGCAAGCAATAAGCTCCTAAACCAAGGTGTGAGCTTGTTAGTAAACACAATAATCGAATAAAAAAGAAAACGAAGAATATATATGAACCAGTACGTAAATGAACCATCCAACTATCAGTTGCTGATCAAAAACCTGCTTTTCTCACCCGTTGCTTTCGATCCTAAACAAGAGATTGTCTACGCCAACCATCGCCGTCATAGTTACGAAACATTCCACAACCGAGTAAAACAGTTTGCTAATGCTCTGACCAAAATGGGCGTAAAAAAAGGTGACACTGTAGCGGTCATGGATTACGACTCACATCGCTATTTAGAGTGTTACTTCGCGATTCCTATGATTGGCGCTAAGTTGCACATGATTAACGTTCGCCTCTCTCCAGAGCAGATTCTTTACACGATTGACCACGCAGAAGATGACATCGTACTAATCCACGAGGAATTCTTGCCAATTTTAGACCAAATCAAAGGTCGTATTGATACCGTGACGCGCTATGTCGTTTTGCGTGATGGTGAAGGTTGTGAGTACGAAGAGTTACTTGAGCAAGAAGAGCCTCACTTTGATTTCCCTGATTTTGATGAAAATACCGTAGCCACAACCTTCTACACCACAGGTACGACTGGCTTACCTAAAGGCGTATTCTTCACCCATCGCCAACTTGTGCTGCATACGCTTGGTATTTTAAGCACCTTAGGCACCAATGCCGTCCAAGGCAGATTGCACCAAGGCGATATCTACATGCCAATCACGCCGATGTTCCACGTGCATGCATGGGGATTACCTTACATGGCGACAATGCTTGGTGTTAAGCAGGTTTATCCGGGTAAATATATCCCTGATGTACTACTCAACCTCATTGAGCAAGAGAAAGTCACCTTCTCCCACTGTGTGCCAACGATCCTGCATTTGCTACTTAGTTCACCTAAATCTCAAAATATCGACTTGTCACAATGGAAAGTGGTAATTGGTGGCGCTGCTTTACCTAAGGCGCTATGTAAATCGGCGCTCGAGCGAGGCATTGATGTGTTTGCAGGTTACGGTATGAGTGAAACTGGCCCAATCCTATCGATTGTTCAATTGAGCCCAGAACATTTAGAACTGGATATTGATCAGCAAGCTGAGTATCGCTCTAAAACCGGTAAAAAAGTGGCGATGGTTGAAGCGCACATCGTTGATGAAGAGATGAATCAGCTTGAGCATGATGGTGAAACCAGTGGTGAAATTGTCGTGCGTGCGCCATGGCTGACACCAAACTACTACAAAGAAAACAAGAACTCCAAAGCACTATGGCGTGGGGGTTATCTGCATACTGGTGATGTCGCGACTATTGATGATGAAGGCTTTATCAAAATCACCGACCGTGTGAAAGATATGATCAAAATCTCCGGTGAATGGGTCAGTTCATTAGAGCTTGAAGACATTATCCACCAGCATAAAACCGTTTCTGAAGTTGCTGTAATTGGCATGCCCCACAACAAGTGGGGTGAAGTTCCGTTGGCTCTGGTAACCCTTAAAGAAGGCGCAGTAGTGACAGAAAAAGAACTACTCAGTTTTGCCAAAGACTTTATCAGTAAAGGGATCCTTGCTCGCGAAGCACTGCTGTTGAAAGTGAAATTTGTCGATGCCATTGCCAAGACGAGTGTCGGTAAAGTTGATAAAAAAGAACTACGCAGACTACACCTCTAACGGATATTCATCTTTAACTAGAGTACAGATCGTCAACCGAGCAGCTCATTACGAGCTGCTTTTTTATATCGCTACCGTGAACCTTCTCTTATGTGCTTCGTAAATAGCTGGGTATAAACCATAATTTAGGCTCGCGCCATGAACCAAATAAGCCCTAAAAAACTACTCAACAGCAAATGGACAGCCAACCTGGCACAGAACAGGGAAAAACACTTCATCATAACTAAAGTTGAGTTTGATGAAGATGGCGTGGTAATCGCCTGTTTTATTGAGGCGATCATGTCGAAAAAACAATATTCAATAGACTGGCGCGATCTTAAAAACAACCAACAGTGGCGACAAGGATGGAAATAAGAGTCCGAGACTCCTCGACCGCCTAGATTAAATCAAAGTGAGTGTTAGACTGCGCTGTTTACAGGAACATTGTTGCTCACTAGGCGCACTCATTTAATCTGTTGTTAGATTGCTCCTCTGCTACATTGACGCTTTCACAAGGGATGCTTTTCACACCATCAATAAGTTCAGTGGCGATAGCTGTATCGTCAAACCATGCAGCTAAGCGGTCATTGTTAACATGCAGCGCACGACCGACAAACTGCTTACTACTTTCCCCCCAAACAACATTTTGCAGCGCTGATGTTTTCAATTCAATTTTCCACCCAACATTCACCTGCCCCTTTCGACACGTCAGATAGTTATATTGTCCGCTATGTGCTGAAATGACCGACTGCTCAAATTTATTGACTCGCTCTAGCCAGTATTTAACTTTAGTGAATAACTGTTGGCGCTCATGACAAATTAAACTCATTTGCTCATCGTTTTCGTCTAGTGCCTGTTGCCAAAGTTCGAAATACTCGACTTCTTTCTGATCAACATCCTTAAAAGTAAGATGCTGCAAATCCTCTGCCATTGTTTTCAGTAAAGGCGGTGCTGTCGCTAGATACCGGCTTGACTGTTCAGTTTGCAGTAACTCACCGATTCCCTCGTTTAGAGAACTCTCTAAAGAGGCTAACCGACGCCTTTCGAACTGATACCTATGGTACTTCGAATCTTTTTGCTTAATAAAGACTCCCCATAATATTACTAGTGCAATACCCACAATCCAGAATGGAATAGGTAATGTAAAGACCACAGCCAAAAGCGCCATAAGTAACGCAGCTAACACGCCCCAATCCCTCAGTTTTGTGTCTTCGATTTTCTTTATTTTTTGCTCTTGGCTAACGATATTTAGGCGGCACTCTTCTCGTTCGGATAGTACCTCTCTAAGACCGGTGAAAAGTAATTGCATTGATGAATTATCAGCATCAAGATTGTCACGAACTTTGGGTAATGCACTAAGTTTTGCTGTTATTGCTACATATCGCTCTGATAACGTTGCCGCCGCTTTCCTGAGGGTACTGTAGTTAAGCCATACATGTTGAGACGCGGTATAAACTCGTTGTAACAAGGAGGGATTATCAGCTATTTCTGGTCGTTGACTCTCTCTTTGCTCAAGTCGGTTTTGACTCCAATCGCGGTTCTCTTGCAACGAGCGACTCACGTCTAAGTAAAAACTATCTTGCTGTTCAAGGACTCGGCGATTAACTAGGTTCACAAATTTAGGAAACTCTTGTTGTAAGCGATTGATTACCGTGATGTATTGCGAAACTCTCTGCTTGAGTAAACGCTCCATGGTTTCTTGAGCCAACTCTAAACGCTCTGCTTTGCCTAGCTCCACCTGAGTTAAATAAACCTTGGTTAACAGCTCTAAAGACTCATAATTACGGTAATAGTCGTAGGCTTGGGTTAGTACTGACTCTGCTGTCTCAAGATCATTCTGTTTAAGATGCACCACCCCCTTATGATTTAAATACAGTGCATGCGTAAGCAAATCCTCATCCACCAGCATCTTTGCCAAGCTATTTGAGTACTCTAAGCTGGTTCGCCAATGCTCTTCGGTTGTGCCATAAAGAGCAAATAACCGGCTCAACCAAAAACAGACAAAAAAGTCCGAGCCAAAATCTTCACCCGCTTTTTGCAGACTCTTTATCGCGTGTTCTTGGTGACCGACTTCCAAACTCTTTAGCGCCCATACCTTGCGCTGATTTACATTTGCTGCGAGCCCACTTTGAGTAGGCTGCCTATCCGTTGGGGAATAAATACGCGCTAATTGTTGCTGGGCATGAACGGGTAAAGATTTGAGGTTGTCACGTGGGAACCCTGAGATATCGATTAAATCATGACTATCTGATAACTGATGAGCCTCACCTAACGATAACCACACATCCGCTTCGATTTTGTTGACTATCTGTCGGGCAATGTAATCGAAATCTTCGGTTGCCAAGGTACTTATGATGACATGGTCGCTCAAAGACGCGAAAATATCCGTCATGCCTTGTGGCAAAGTCGAATGCTCTTGATAATCGGCTCCGATTAAAAACGCAAACACATCAACGCCAGCATCAATAGCAGCTTCGATTTCTAACTCAATATCCGTTTTTCCATCACGAGTTAAGCAGCCGGCATTATTTCCCAGCAAACAAACCAAATAGCGGCTTTCTCTTACACTATTGAGGCGGCTTTCAAGCGACATATCTTTATATGCTTCTATCCTTGCCATTTGATGAGGAACAAGCCCACATTGCCTCAATGTGTCTGACTCTAACATACGCGGGCTAACGAGCTCAACAAGCGGCTTAAATTCAGAGAGAGAAAAGGAAAAGAAAATGTTATCCATAACGATTGAGGTTCCTTGAACAACCAATAGGCGCACAGTAGAGTGAGAATTGTATTCACTCTCACTGCTGTAGATTATCGGACGATTCTATCGTGCACATTAGCGTCCATAAAATGCACGCGCGATCAATTGGAGGGAATTCACGCTATTATGTCGTTATGAAAATCAGAGGAATGGAGCCCAAAATAGCCCCTTTAACCATCGAGTTAACCCTTATCGTTTATCGAACTAAGACCAGTCAAGCAAAGTAGTATTAGTCTCAGTCGACACAGTTTCACCGCACATTTCGTCATAGAGGTTACGCTGCACTACGCCGATAGATGCGTAGTTTCTTTCTGCAAGTGAGCTCCTGGCTTGTGCCAAACTTTGGAATTTGATGAAGGAGTCATCAGCTGCGCGTAATACTCTTCTCGACTCTCCATCAATTTCTACTGCCAGATAATTACCACCTTCAATTAACTCAAGTTCTAAGTTCATACTAAGTTCCCTTGTCTGATTTAATGGCTAGCTCAGCCGATTTAGGTTTAGTACGTAATTAAAATGAGTTTGGGGTCAAATATCAGCAGATTGAAAAAATTAATAGCATTGATTAGTCATGCAGCCAGATTCTAAGTTCTGCCCTTGTGGGAAAGACAGCCTATACGCTGAGAGATCGCTTGGGATAGAAACTAACTAAAATAAGATAATTCTAAATCACAATTATATAAGGCGACTTTAGGGTTAACAAAGTCGCCTTAGCGGACAGTGAGATTACTCTTCGTCAAAGACTACATTGTAGTTTTCTGTGTAGGTACAGTGTGGTTGGCGACTGCAAGTAAAGAAACGACGACCTTTGTAATCACCTTGAGCGGCGGTTTTGATGTTCATCGGGCTGCCGCAACGTTTACAAAAACGGACTTCTTTATCCGCTTCTATCAGGTCGATATGCGCAGCAAGTAAGCGGCGTAATTTACCAACTTGATAACTGTGTTTCACTGAAGTGCCAATTAAAGGGATACCGGCTGATTTACATACATGCATCAGCAGTTTTTGTCGTTCAACTTTACCCTTGCTGAGTGGCGCACCATCATCTAACTCAATTGCAACACGCACTTCTAAGCTACGTGGGTCACAGACCACAAAATCAAAGTGGCTCTTTGCAATTCGGTTGTTGGCAATAAACCACTGCTTTTTATCGGTAGTCTTTGGTGTGATCACTTTAGTCATAGTCACTTTCGACATCACAATTCCTTGTTGCCCAACAGCCGCGATCAAAGCGTTATAGAAAGCCGATTCCTTACTGTTAAGTAACGGACCTTTCTTTTTAAACGCACTGTCTTTCAACGTATCCTGTTTAAGGTAACGTTGATGAACAAAAAGATAAAATGCCACAAATAGAATGACTAAAATTGCAACGTATTCCATTGCGAGAGACACACCTTAAGTTTTGAAATGATGGATTAATATTACCCGCAAACTGTTTTTCAACAAAGAGTTATCAGTAGGTCGCTCTGATTCAAGCCTACTTAACGCCCTGCCATTGCGCGTTTATACGTTCGCTCTGGTCTACCAACTGTACCGTAATGCAGATCAGCCACCAACTCTCCTGTGCTAATCAAATATTCCAAATAGCGCCTTGCCGTGGTGCGACTCGCACCAATCTGTGAACCGGCATCTTCTGCGGTCAGGCTTATCGCCTGACTAAACAGTGCTCGAATCTTATCCAAAGTCACGCTATCAATGCCTTTTGGTAAACGCGCTTTTGGCGCTTCAGCGGCATGAGACTGCAACATTTTATCGACTAAACCTTGGTCAACATCACTGAGGTTATTGAGTTGCACTTTTTGCTCTTGATACTTTTTCAGCGCCATTTCTAAACGAGTAAAAATAACCGGTTTAAGCAGGTAGTCTACCACTCCGCCACGCATTGCTTGTTGCAGAGTATCGACATCGCGCGCAGCCGTTACCAGAATCACATCACAGCAGTTCTTTTCGCTACGGATTGACGCCAAAATATCTAAACCACTGCCATCTGGCAGAAACACATCCAGTATGACTAAGTGTGGATTTAAGATCTCAATTTGCAGCAGTGCATCGGCTTGCGTGGTCGCAATGCCCACAACTTGGTAACCATCTAATTGCTCAATATAACGTTGATGAAGCTGAGCTATTTTTAGATAATCTTCGATGATCATTACATCGACTACAGCAGTCATTTATTTTTCATCCTTTGGTAAATACACCGTGACTCTTGCTCCTGAGTCATCGTTATCAATCATTTCAATTTGCCCTTCATAGCGGGCAACCAGTTGTTGAATGAGATAAAGACCAACCCCGCGCCCCTCTTTTGCTTTACTCGAGACGCCCATTTCAACCAACTGCTCTATCTCTATGTTTTGTGGCAAGCCGATCCCTTGATCGCTTACCTCAAGGATAATTTCATTGCCATAATCCGTCAGCGAAATATCAATTTGCCGACGTTGAGCATCGATTACCACTTCACGCTCAATCACACTACGAACTGAATCAAACGCGTTATCAATCATATTGCCAAGAATCGTCACCACATCTTCGGCATTGATCCTATCTGGTAAAAATGACAAACAAGATCCCGCTTCTAATTCTAGGTTTAACCCTAGCTCTCTCGCCCTTTCAGTTTTGCCTAATAGTAAGCCTGCAATAAGCGGCTCATTGATGGTTTCCCGCAAGTTCTCCATCAAACTTTGGTAGTGCGCCGTTTCCTGACCAATTAAGGTCTGCACCGCTTCCAACTCACCCATTTGCACCATACCACTGATCGTACTCAGCTTGTTGCGATGTTCATGAGTCTGTGAACGCAGCATCTCCGCATACTCTTTGGTTTTTGATAATTGTTCCGTCAACTCAGTGAGTTCATCTCTTAAACGAAAGCTCGAAACGGCGCCGACCACTTCATCATCAACCACGATCGCGCTGCGGTTGGCAATCAGCCTTTGTCCGTTTAAATAAACGTTAATGTCTTTGTCGATACGCGGATTGGTCAACAAATTGTGTAGTTCGCTATCCGGTAAGACTTGTCGCAACGGGCGGTTAAGGCACAACTCTCGTTCTAATCCAAGAATTTGACAGGCACTCTTATTAAGTGAACGCACCCTTCCTTGTGAGTCGATACCAATGATGCCCTCTTTTAACGTTGCTAAGGTCACATCAAGCTCTACGTATAAACGGGCAATTTCTTCCGGTTCAAAACCAAGTATCGCTTTTTGAAAGCGTCGCGCAGCATAGTTCGAAACAATCGCATTAGCAGCCAGAACCATCAACGTCATCGCGAGTAAGTACGCCAAATAGGGCTCTATGCGGTCTTGCAAACGATCGATTAAATAACCCACCGAGACCACACCGATAATCTGACCTTGGCGATCAAAAATGGCGGTTTTACCGCGTACAGAGTGACCTAGCGAACCTTCCGCATAAGAGACGTATGACTCGCCCTTGACCAGTGCACGGTCATTGTCCCCTCCTTTCATCGGCTTACCGATACGTGAGTCTATCGGATGGACTAGACGAATCCCTTGCTTATCACCGATAACAATAAACGCGGCACCAATTATCTGACTAAGATCGCGATACTTATCTTGGTCAACCGTCCCGCCTTGGCGAACGATTTGAATCACTTCTGGTGATTGAGCCAAAAACGAAGCTACGCCCATCGCTTTGAGCCCCATCTCTTGCTCTTGGGAATGTTTAATATAGAGAAACCCTGCCGCAACCAGCACCAACAGTTCAATCATTCCTGATAAGGTCATGATCACAAGCATTCGCCTGCGAAAACTCATACCGCTCCAGTTCATTCCCTTTCCCTAGTTAAGCTTGCTCGTTAACTACAACATCAATCCTTATCGCTATAGATTAACAGCCAGTTAACAACAAGTGCGCTAACTGGCGCGCAAAATTGTGTTTCATCTATCAATAACTGGAGTTAATCGACGATAAGTTGTTCAATCAAGCTCGCCGTTGTTACTGTTGCCATAGCTTACTTTGCTGAAATTGTTGATAAAAACAGCAAAAGCGTTACAAAATCCGCACTTATTCCGCGAGTTTAAGTTAATCATGTGCAAAGAGTTCGATAAGTTGTTATTGTATCCAAAACAATAACAATACTAAGCAGCCTTGAAAGATAAAAATTCCATAATAGAGTTTCACGAGCTGAATAAGTGGTACGGTGAGTTCTACGCGCTTAAAAACATCAATCTCTCAGTCAAAGCCGGAGAAATCCTTGTCGTATGTGGTCCATCAGGCTCAGGTAAGTCGACCCTCATACGCTGTATCAACCATCTAGAGCAATTTCAGCAAGGTTCACTGAGCGTATTCGACAGTCCAGTTGGCAGCAAACATATCCAGCCCGGCAAAGTTGGCATGGTGTTCCAGCACTTTCATCTCTTTCCTCACCTAACGGTATTGGAAAACTTAACCCTTGCGCCACTGCGCACGCTCAAGCTTTCCAAGCAAGAGGCAGAACAACGCGCAATGAAATACCTAGAGCGCGTGAACATTGCCGAGCAAGCTAATAAATACCCAATTCAGCTTTCTGGTGGGCAACAGCAGCGTGTCGCCATCGCTCGTTCACTCTGTATGGAACCCGATATTCTCCTTTTCGATGAGCCAACATCAGCACTTGATCCAGAGATGATCAATGAAGTGTTAGATGTGATGGTAGAACTGGCGAATACTGGCATGACAATGGTGTGTGTTACCCATGAGATGGGCTTCGCTAAGAAAGTGGCTAACCGCGTGGTATTTATGGATGAAGGCGAGATTGTTGAAATTGGCGAGCCAAATAGCCTATTTTCCGCGCCGAAACATCAACGTACGCAAACATTCTTAAACCAAATATTGAGCTATTAATGATCTATCGAATTGTTAAGCCCGTCTTACAAGCCATACTGCAAATTGCTCTGATGATCGTCGCGATTGTATGGCTATTGGATTCTGGAGCCAAAGCGATGGACTATCAGTGGCAATGGCATCGTGTACCCGACTTTATCGCTTTTTATGAAGATGGCGAGTGGTGGTCTGCCGAGCTGATTGAAGGCTTATTGGTCACGATCAAAATTTCAGCGCTAAGTCTTGTCTTTACCTTACTGTTTGGTCTCGTCACTGCGCTCCTGCGCATGAGCAATTCGCGCGTTGGGCGTTTTCTTGCCACTAGCTACGTTGAGCTGATTCGAAATACGCCACTTTTAGTGCAAATCTACCTGCTCTATTTTGTTTTTGGACCAGTAATAGGACTGGATAGATTTAGCACTGCCGTATTAGCCCTTGCCCTCTTCCAAGGTGCTTATACAGCAGAGATCCTACGAGGTGGTCTACAAAGTATTCCCCGCGGGCAATTTGAGGCAGCAAAAACTTTGGGGTTATCTCCTTGGTACGCTTATAAAGATGTCATCTTGCCGCAAGTTATTCAACGCACGCTGCCACCATTGACCAACGAAGTGGTTTCTTTGATTAAGAACTCTTCAATCGTGAGTGTAATGGCGATATTCGATCTCACCACTGAGGCGCGTAACATCGTTTCAGAAACCGCGATGCCATTTGAAATCTGGTTTACGGTAGCGGCAATATACCTCGTATTAACTTTATCACTTTCTGCTCTGTCCGCTTGGTTGGAGCATAAATTAGGAGCCAGTTGGCGCAAATTATAAGGAGATAACCATGAAGTTATTCAAAGCATCTATAACGGCACTACTAGGACTTGCGCTTGCACTTCCGTCCTTTGCTAAAGCCGCGGATAGCACCACGCCGAACCTCGACACGATTAACGAACGCGGCACGCTGCGCGTTGGTATGTCAACGTTCGTACCTTGGGCGATGCGTGACAAACAAGGTGAACTGATTGGCTTTGAAATTGACGTAGCCAAGCAACTTGCTGCTGATTCAGGCTGGAAAGTCGAATTTGTGCCAACCGCATGGGATGGCATTATCCCTGCCCTGTTGGCGAAAAAATTCGATGTCATCATCGGCGGTATGTCGGTGACGCCAGAACGTTCTAAGAGCGTACTTTTCTCTACGCCTTACTCTCACTCCGGTGTTCAAGTTGCCGCGAGCAAAGAGCTTGCAGAGGGTTTTACCAAGTTCTCTGACTTTGACTCACGACGCATCAAGATTGCTGCACGCCGCGGTGCTTACACCGTACAAATCGCTCGCGAGACTTTCCCGAAAGCTAAGATCCTTCAATTTGATGATGAATCGCAAGCCTTTCAAGAAGTACTGAACGGCAACGCTCACGCGGTTATCGCATCAAGCCCAAAACCAGAGCATGAATCCATTAAACATGCAGACAAGCTATTCCTACCGTTTGATGAGCGCCTGTCACAAGGTAACGAAGCGTTTGCGGTTCGCCTTGATGAAGCAGATAAAAAAGCGTTCTTTGATGCTTGGATTGAAAAACGCACTCAAGATGGCTGGCTAAAAGAGCGTTACGAGTACTGGTTCTCAACGCTAGATTGGCAAAACCAAGTAGCCCAAGGGCAATAGTAGCAAACTGAATAAACCTTATTTTATTCGGAATAATTTTCGTAGGAACAGATAGTGACAGAGCACTCTTCCACCCAAGGCGTAACAGCAACAAAGCCTTCGTTGAAAAAGCGAATCCGCTTAAACAAGTTAGATATCGGTTTGATTATCGTGTCTATCGCCTTTGGCGCTTGGCTCTATTACCGCTCGTCGGTTGGAGTTAATTATATCTGGCATTGGCAAGAGGCTCTTTCACTACTTTTTACCCCGCGTGCTGACGGCAGTCTGCCTTATTTCTTTCAAGGCTTTATTGCTACCATCCGTTTAAGTATTTGGGGGCTTATCTTTGCCTTGGTGGTTGGAACTCTTTTAGGGCTCGCCAAATTCTCCACGTCATCTTGGCTAAACAAACCTGCCAATGCGTTCATCCAACTAGTGCGTAACATTCCACCTTTGGTGTTCGTGTTTATTTTCTATTTCTTTATCTCCAATCAGCTAATTCCATTACTTGGCTTGGAAGATCTTCTGCGTAATTACCCTAGTGAAACCAGCGCAGTTCAGGCATTCTTTTTCGGTCCTGCCAATCTTTGGGAAAACCTACTCTCTGGTGTGCTGTGTGTGGGTTTACTCTCTTCCGCTTATGTTGCCGAAGTCGTCCGTTCTGGCTTAGAAAGCATTGATAAAGGACAGTGGGAAGCGGCAGATTCATTAGGCATGTCAGGTTGGGTCAAGTATCGCTACGTCATTGCACCCCAAGTGTTAAAAGCGATCACACCCGCGCTTGCAGGACAAACAATCTCATTGGTTAAAGACACCTCGATTGTCTCTCTAATTTCGATTCAAGAGATGACTTTTGTTGGCACAGAGATCGCCAACTCATCAGGCTACATTTTCGAAATCTGGCTGATCGTCGGTTTTGCCTACTTTATACTTTGCTTTGGTCTTTCGACTTTTTTCCGTCAATTGGAAAAACGCCATCAATCACGCTGATATTTTCTTATGTAGTGAGAATGACTATTTTGGCGAACAAAAAACGCTCAATTCTTTGATCTATCCCACAGGAAATAATGGTCAAAAATCAAGCAATATCACGACTCTGTTCGTATAATTAAGATGATCTGGAGAAGTGTAGTTGCCAACACCTGCGTCAGATTAAAACCATTACAATGACGCTCAACGTCTAGGGGATTAGCCATGAAACGGGATGTTTATGGTATTTGTTTATCAAAGAATTTGCTGTCTAAAAACCTGTCTAGCACCTTTACCCATGTGCGCGCCTACTCTAAAACTGAAGTAATAGAGGACGCTTGCGTACGACACGCTTTTCCACAAATGTCGGGGAAAGACCTGCTAACATCTGTTCAAACCGACGCGACGCTGTTCTGGCGGGCAGAATTTGTTTGCCAAGCCAATAAATAGCGTCATCTGGTTGATAAAAAAGGAGCTATTCAGCTCCTTTTTCTATTGATATTAGCACTTCGGTTATCCAGCTTGTTGCTCGCTTACCTTACGCAGTTGTGACAAATATTTAATCCAACCTTTCGACTGATTGGTACTCGCGATGTTGTCGGCTTTTTTCGCTTGGATCAGCGCTTGTTCTAATTGGTTCAGCTTGTAGTATGCACGGGTTTTCGCCAATGCCACTTCTTCGCCACGACCTTGCACCTTATCAAGCACCACAAGAGCCTTCTGATATTGACCTTCTTGGACCATAATTTGAGCGACATTCCAGTGATATTTCGCATTGTGCTTGGCAGCGATTTGCCACTGAGTTAGCGCTTTATTCCACTCTCGTGCATGTTGCCAGTAGCTGGCTTGAGTAACAATAAGATCAAGATCGTTACCTGCATCATCAAGTTCACTTATCTCAATTGCCGCACGCTCTGGAATACCACGTTGGGCATAAAGCTGAGCTAAAAGCTTACGATCTTGCTGTGATAAAGCTAAACCTTGCTGCTTTGCTAACGCTAACGTGCCTAATGCACCCTTGTTGTCGTTAACCTGCATCTGTAAACTCACCAATTGACGCCACCAGTTGATCTTATCCGGTTGCAGGACAATAAGACGCTCTAGCGTCGGTATCGCATCTTTCCAACGTTTGAGTTGCAACTGCGCACCCAATTTAAGCGAGAGCGGTTGAAGCTCATCTTTGCTTTGAAAACGGCGGTATTTATCGACCGCTGGGATCACCTTCGTCCACTCACTCACTTGGTAGTGCGCTTGAGCAATACGTAGCCAAAGCTCATCCGCTTTCTGCTTGGCTGGTACTTGCTGAGTCAAATGATAATAATGTGGTAGAGACTTTTTGAACTGCTGATCACTTAACAGTAAATCCGCCAACATTTTCTGCGTTGTCCAAGCCTGCTCATCTTGTAATTGCTTTGAATCAACCGCGAACTGAAGCTGCTTAATTGCATTTTTTGCTTGCCCATCTTGCCAATAAAAAACGCCCAGCATGCGCGCAACAAAAGCTTGGTCATAAGCTCGTGAAGTATCAATCGCTTTCAGTGCCGTAATCGCTTGTTTGAATTGCTCGTCTTGAGCCATTTCATTAGCTTTTTGTACACGCACAGCGGTGTACTGACTTAACTCTGCCGCAACAGAGCTAAAAGCACTCAAGCTGAGTAAACTGATCAAGAGTGTACGTTTAATCATTTTGCTAACTTAAACTCCAATCTAACCGTTTGACCAAATTGCGATAGCGCGCTGCCATCTTCCACTTTCGGTTGATATTTCCATTTACGCAAAGCACGTACGGCTTCTTTTTCAAACATACGACGTGGGTTTGCATCAACCACTTCAATATCGGTTGGGCGACCGGTTGGATCAATCGTAAATTTCAGTACCACAAAACCTTCGGCACCGCGGCGCAGTGCTTTTGCTGGGTAACGTGGCTCAACACGGTAAAGTGGCATTGCTTGCTGGTTAACACCAAAATCGCCAAACGTTGGCGTACTAATCGCCAAGCCATCGATGGCAGTATCGAGCCCTAACGTTGGCTGCATTGCCATTGGTGACACACTAGCCGTTTCAGTACGAGCTTGCGATACTTCCATTTGCTTAGGTACTTCCGGCGGCTTAGGTTGCTCAGGCACACTGCGTTGACGGCGCTGAACTTCCTGTTCAGTTTCCATCATCACCATGTTAAAACTCATCGTTTCACTCGCCTCTGGCGCACGTTGATGACCGTTGTCGACCATCCACGCCATAAAGCTAAACAGTGCCAGAGCAATGGCGCCTGCAATCGGTATCGAGAATAAGAGACGAATCACTATTTCTTCTCCGCTGCCAGCGCGATGTTTTTCACTCCTGCCCCTTTCGCGGCATCCATTACTTTGACAACCGTACCACTGTAAGCATGCTCATCCGCTTGAATAACAAGCGACGCATCAGGCTTATCCAATAATAAATGCTCGAGTGTCGCTTCCACTCGCTCGACATCAACCACACGTTTATCAATGTAGATATCGTTCGCCGAGGTAATCGCAACAAAGATGCCCGCATCTTTCTGGCTCACCACGTTTGACGCTTGTGGACGGTTCACTTCAACACCAGACTCACGTACAAATGAGCTGGTTACGATAAAGAAGATCAGCATGATAAATACAATATCAAGCATCGAAGTAAGGTCGATCTGCGCCTCTTCTTGTTTATGTTGGCGTCTACCGAGTCTCATCGCTGACTCCTTAAAGATTTTTCTAGTTTAATTTCTCGAAGTTGACATGCTTTTGCTAATCGAGCGTGAACAAACATGCCAGCCAATGCGGCAACCATACCCGCCATAGTCGGCAGTGTGGCAAGTGAAATACCTGAAGCCATCAATTTAGGGTTACTGCTGCCTTGGTTTGCCATGACATCAAACACTGAAATCATGCCAGTCACCGTACCCAGTAACCCAAGCATTGGGCAGATAGCCACAAGCACTTTGATCATATTTAGGTTTTGGTTGAGTGCCATATGCGCTTGAGCGATCCAACTGTCGCGAATCGACAAGGCATACCAAGAGTGTTGCTCTGCTCTGGCATGCCACTGAGTGATCCATTCAGAGCGCATCTTTGGATATTGGAAGTAAAGAAAAATCACGCGCTCTACCACCAACATCCAACTCACTAACACCACTGCACCTAACCACCAAAGTACCTGACCGCCCTGCTCCATAAAGCTTTGCAGCGAAAGCAGCCAGTCACTCGACTGTAGGCTGCTTGGTAACCATGATAAGGAAAACAGTGAAGACATTAGGCAGCGCTCTCCACTGCATGAGGTTTTTCACTCTTAACCAATGTCGCTTTTTCAGCTTGCTCAGCCACTAAACCAATCCCTTGTTTCTCAAGGATGTTGCGAATACTTTCGGCTTGCGAACTCAATACATTGTGCGCAAGTAGCAGCGGCATTGCCGCGACAAGACCCAATACTGTGGTCACTAGAGCCATTGAAATACCACCCGCCATCACTTTTGGATCGCCGTTACCAAACTGAGTGATCACTTGGAATGTTTCAATCATACCCGTTACGGTACCCAGTAGACCCAACATTGGCGCCAGCGCCGCCAGCAATTTTAGCATCGACAAGCCGCGCTCTAAGCTCGCTTGTTCGTCAACAACCGCTTCAAGTAGACGCAGTTCTAACGCTTCTACGGTGCGATTTTGCTCTTTACTGTATACCGCTAAAATGCGACCTAATGGGTTATTGCCTGGCTCAGTTGGTTTCTTCAACTGTGCACGAATTTTCTGACGAGCGACAGCGAGACTCACTCCGCGAACCAGCGCGATAATCGCACCAATTGCCAGCAAGCCAAGGATGATATTACCTACCACACCACCTGCTTGTAGGCGATCTTTTAGGCTTGGTGCTAAAGCAAGTTGCTCCAGCATGACACCGCGCGACGGGTCCAGAATCACATTTGTCACTTGCCCTTGCGACACCGTAGACAAAGAAGCCATTGTTGGACCATTCTCAGGCTGTTTAATATACGCAGTGGCTTCGCCGCGAGCACCATTCCAAGCCAAGTAGCCTTGCTCACCAACAAGACCAATCGCACCTAAGCGAAGAGCTTCAACTTGACTCTTTTTACCTTCACCATCGATGAACGCTACTGAGGTTTGCGCAATTTTATCACTCGCGTGGATCTGTTCATCCATCGCCTGCCACAACGCCGTAAGCTGTGGCATTGAAGGCAATGTCGTCGCCGCAATAATCTCATCAATTTGCGCGTTGTATGACTGAGCACCCGCCCCTGTCACTGAATAGTTCAATTCACTTTGTAGCTCTTTAGCATTTTGGCGCACTACACCAAATACTTCACCTAAACTGCCCGTTTCAAGACGAAGCTGCTCTTCTAATCGGGCTAGCGTATCTTCGTTCTGGCTAAATTTCTCAGCCAATTTGTCATTATTTGCTTGTAAGCGATCACGCTTTGCCACCAACTGCGCTTTAAGCTGCTTCAGCTCTTGCTCAGTGGCTTTAAAACCTGACTCGCGCACTTGGTTGTGCTTGGCTTGTTGCTGGTCCTCTTGGCGTGCTTCACCAACAAAATCTGTGCTGGCAAAAGTCGAAAACGAAAGTGTGCTAGCAGCAAGAATCGATGCGATTAATTTCAGTTTCATATTATTTCACCTCCGCGATAAGAGACACCGGCAAGGTGATTAAACTTGGTGCCGTCTGTTTCGCCGCCACACCGTATGCTTTGTCTAACTCAGACTTCATTGCGCTATCGACTTCCACCCAAGCGTTGTCTTGTTTGTCCCAAGACCAAAACTTAGTGCCATTTAGGCTGCGTGCAACTAGAGCAACACGTCCAAGGTGAAGGATATCCGCTTCACGAGCTTCGCCTGCGACTTGGATCTGACCTTGGTAAAGACCTAACTTAGTACCGTAATCCATTTCAATCTGGTAAGCCTCTAGGATACGACGGTATTTTTCCGCATCACTAACATCAGCACGAGTCATGAGCGATTCAAGCTTAGCAATGCGTTCTTGACGTTGTTGTAATTTTATTGGCGCATCTTGCTCTACGATTGTTTTTAGACCCGCAACCATCTGGTACATCAAAGGCACCACACCTTGACGAGTGATCTTGATATCTTGGATTTGACCATCAATGCTGGTCATCTCCTCACTTTGGTTCGCGACCAAAGCCGTTAGGTGCGCCTGATACACTTCCAAGTTTTTGACTTCTTCTTGTAGCTGCTCAATCTCAGCTTGTAGCGACAACGCGGCATCATTACTTTTGTTGATGCGCTGCTGGCTAGACGCCGAAGCGGCATTGGTTTTGTTTTGAATAGATTGAGCAGTATCGAGATTCGATGCTGATGCTGGGCTGATCGCCGCAGCAATAAGAATAGCTAAACTGGTTTTAAGTAGGTTCATAATCGTAGTTAGTTAGATTAACAATCAAAAGCATTCGCTATGATTGAGGTTCCAATAAATCCCAAAATTCTATTTGATAAATATTATCATTCACAATTAACAACGCATATTAGCGAAATTTATTAAATTTGCAAACGACTAAAGGGGGAAGGTCTCCCTTCCCCCTATTATGCGGCGCAGATTAGTATTTTACCTGCAATGTAGCCATGTAGTTGCGACCTTCGCCAATAACTACATTCTCTGCATACACTTTACCGTTCACTTCACTTGTTGAACCACCGCCTGCTAGGTACTCTTTGTCAAACAAGTTTTCGACTGTAAAGCGAGCAACAATATCTAGGTTCTCATCATACTTCAGGTTGTAAGCCAAACCCATATCAACGCGAGCATAACCATCTTTCTTAAATAGGTTTGCTTCATCGCCGTAACGTGAACCTTCGTAAACAAGACCAAGATTCATATCCACGTTTTCAGTCGCTGCATAGCTTGACCAAATACTTGCAGCAAACTCTGGTACATCTGCCGGACGATTACCTGCATAGGTCGCGTGATTAGTAATTTCAGCGTCCAAATACATCGCTGAACCCGTAATGCTTAGTGACTCTGTTACTAGACCTTGCGCAGTTAGCTCTGCACCGCGGTGGTGTTGCTCACCATCTTGTGTGCGCTCGTATACATTCGCAGTATCGGTTTCGACATCTAGGATGATGTTTTCTTGAGTAATGTCGAATAGTGCACCTGATACGAATAGCGAGCCATCCATTAGCTCCCACTTGGTACCCACTTCGTAAGAAATACCCGTTGCTGCATCTAGCAGTTCACCATCGTTAGCGTAAACGGTACGACCAGAAGTCACCATACCTTGCGGCTCAAAACTTTCAGAGTAACTAAAGTACACGCTACCATTATCTGCTGGGTGGTAAATCACGCCAAATTTAGGAGATACATATTCTTCCGCTACACCATTCGCCACTTTACGATCAAAACGCACACCCGCCAGTACTTGCCATTGATCATTCAGCGTGATCATATCTTGTGCATAGAAACCCCATGTTTCGTATTCACTGTACGTGTCTGTTGGCTTCTTAGCCGTATTCCACTCAGGGCTACCTACAGTATCACCCGGTGCTACATCTTGCGCCACTAAGCTGCCTTGGTAACGGTCATAGCGGTAACCTAACCAGTTAGAACCAAACAATAGTTGGTGGTCTGCGCCAAGAAACTCAACATCACCTTTCAGGTCGAAATACGCTGTGCGGAAACCCCATTTATCCGTACGATCTGCACCGCCGTGAGTTACTGTGCCGTCTGATTCTAGTTTGCCGAAATCAGGGAAACTCTCTACGTCGTGACGCTCATAGCTTTGGTAGTTAAAGCCCGTCGTTGTCGACCAGTTGTCTGTTAGATTCGCATTAATGGTGATACCTGTATTTTCTACGGTATTTTCAATGTTAGACCATTGAGCATCCCAGATATGTTCACGGCTGCCGTAGCGCTTGCCATCAATAAATAGCGCACCAGAATCTACGCCACCATCATCGTTAGTGTAATCATGGTATACAGAAACCATCACATCATCGTTGATGTCGTAATCAACAAATAAACCACCCACGAAACGTTCTGTTTGTGGTTTTGAGCCATCACCGTATTCGCGCCAAGAGCTGTAACTCTCTTTTGCCAGTACAGCGCGAGCACGCAGAGTTTCCGCTTCGTTCAACGAACCGCTAACATCAACCACTGTGCGAGTGTGGTCGTTTGAACCTACATCTTGGCTAACGTTAACTTGGGTATCGTAAGTTGGCTTTTTCGAAACCATGTTAACTAGACCACCAGGTGCAGATTTACCAAATAGTAAACCAGAAGGACCTTTTACCACTTCAACACGCTCGAGCAGTTCGATTGGCTGACGGTAGTGAGACCACTGCTGGTGACCATCACGTAGGAAGCCACTTGAACTATCTAGCTCAAAACCACGCAGTGAGAAACGCTCACGGTTACGGTCTGTACCACCAGCACTTACACTCGCATCGTTTTTCAGTACGTCGCCTAGCGTGCTTGCACGTTGTTCATCAATAAGTTGTTCACCAATAACTGCAACTTGCCCAGGAGTTTCAAGCTGGGTTGCTTCCATACGCATTGCCGTTGAGTTGGTATCGGCTTTGTAACCGTACTCGCGACCTTCCACAACCATGTGCTCATCAGTTTGTACACTCTCTGCCATTGCAGGAGCAGCTAATACAGCGCCAATCACAAGCGCTAGCTGGCTCTTAGTAAACATCTTATTCTCCGATTTTTTATTAACAGTCCCACTGCGACTGCTTTTCATTTCGGGGGAGAATATAAGTGATAATTAATATCATTAGCATTGAAATTTACATTCTTTGCATTCGTAACAAATGTAAAAAAGCACGCCATGAGGCGTGCTTGGGAAGAAAAGACGTTCCGTGTCTTCAAAAATGCTGGGACTCTCCTTGCAAATACTTGGCTTTAAAAGCTTTTATTGTGTACTCCCATTTGCGGGTAGTTGACGATTTCTGCCGTGTGATTGGAGCATGCATTGCGTAATCACTCGCTTCATCAATCTATCTCATTAGTTTTTTAGAACTTTAACTGTGTAGCTACCATCGTCTTGTTGGTACACACCGTGAATATCAGTTTCAAAGCCTGGGTAATGGGCACCGATTTCACAAAGCATTTCCAAGAAGTCCAGTACTGGACGAGACTCTTCAGTTACCATTTCACCTGGAAGAACTAGAGGCACACCTGGTGGGTAAGGAAGGATCATATTCGCACTGACGCGATTCACCATCTCTTCCAGTTTAATCTCCTCAACATTGCCTCTTAACTCTTCTTGCCATGCTGCGTGTGGTGTTACTTTCATTTCTGGTAGTACGTCAAACGCTTTGTACATCAGCTCTGGCAAGTTGTATTTTTTGGTCAAGTCGTGGATAGCTTGAGCCAACTCTTGCACGCGCATGTCTTTGTAGAAATGTGGATCTTCTTGGTATAGCGCTGGCAACATATTGCGTACTGACAGGTTCAAATCGAAACCACGTTTGAAGTCTGTTAGTGCACGTAGCAGTTGCATTGCTTTTGATTTATCGATACCGATAGAGAACAAGAACAATAGGTTATATGGACCTGTTTTCTCTACCACAATACCACGTTCATCAAGGAATTTGGCAACAAGTGACGCTGGAATACCTGACTCTTCTAGCTCACCATCTTTACTCATCCCTGGAGTCAGTAGTGTGATTTTGATTGGGTCAAGATACATATGGTTATCATCCATATTCTTGAAGCCATGCCAGTTGTCTTTTGGATCCAGTTTCCAACATTCTGTTGTGTCAATGTTGTCTGGTTGCCATACATCGAAGAACCAGCTGTCACTTTCAGCACCCAGTTGTTTGATCTCTTTACGGAATCGAATTGCGCGGTCAATTGAGTCTTGCATCAATTTACGACCAGTATTGCCTCTCATCATCGCTGCAGCTGTTTCAGTTGAAGCAACAATACCGTATTGAGGAGATGTCGAAGTGTGCATCATGAACGCTTCGTTAAACGACTCTTTGTCAAACTCACCTTTTACGTGAATCATAGAAGCTTGAGAGAAAGCCGCTAGCAATTTATGGGTTGATTGAGTTTCGTAGAACACTTTGCCAGGCATTGCGTCACCACTCATACCACATTTACCTTCGTAAATTGGGTTGAAGTTAGTGTAAGGCACCCATGCACTGTCGAAGTGGATGTGTTTACAATCGAGTGACTCTTTAATGAATTGAGTATTGTAAAGCAAACCATCGTAAGTTGAGTTAGTCACAACCGCGTAGCTTGGCGCTGTTGCACCTGGTGTTTTCGCTACTTTTTCAGCGATCACATCGCGGTTAAATTCACTTTGTGGAATGCCACCTAAAATGCCGTAAGCGTTACGTGTTGGGCGGAAGTAGATTGGCGTTACATCGCTCATCATCATTAAGTGAGTTAATGATTTGTGGCAGTTACGGTCAACCAGTACTGTGCTACCCGCTGGCGCTGAGTACATACCAACGATCTTGTTTGAAGTAGAAGTACCGTTAGTCACAATGTATGAGCTATCAGCATTGAACGTTTTCGCAATAAACTCTTCTGCTTGTTTGTGTGGACCTGAGTGGTCTAGCAGTGAGCCTAGTTCAGGCATTGAGATTGATACGTCCGCTTTGAATGTATTTGGACCGTAGAAATCATAGAAAATACTACCTGCAGGGCTTTTTTGGAATGCGGTACCACCCATGTGACCCGGAGTACAGAACGTGTATTTGCCTTCTTCTACATATTTAAATAGTGCTTTAGTGAACGGAGGCATGATTGCATCTTTATACTCTTCCGTTGCTTGGTTGATTTTCACTGTAATGTCATCAGCCATGCCTAGTGCGTATTCAAAGAAATGAATGTTTAGGCGTAGATCGGTTAGTGAAATATCAAGTGTCGACTGCTCGTTAGCAAATGCGTAAACCGGTAGTTTTTCATTTAAGCCGTTAATTTCACGACATAGGTCTAGCGAGTATTTATCCCAGTCAAATAACACACCACAAATGCGTGGGTTCATTTCGATCATTTTGATCAAGTCTTTATCATCGACTGGGTAAACAACTTCGTAGCCAGCTTTTTCAAGCGCTGCGTGAAGTTGACGTACAGGCTCTTCTTTAAAGAAAACACCCATGTGGTTTAGGATTGCGAATATATTCATTTGGACATCTCCAAGACGAAAAGAGGCGCTCTTTGTCTAGCGAGACAATGAGAAATAAGAGCGCCGTGGAATATTTAAGTTATTTAGTCAGTCAGCAAATATTGGTGCTGAACCGTCAAATTAGTGTGTTGCGACTGGGTCGTTTTTGTGTTGCTCAACGTATTGAGCTAGACCTGCTTTTTTGCTGTAGAACATCAAGATGATTAGCGACATGATGAAGGTTGCTGCAAGCGTGGTGCTCTCAGCACCTGCAAGTGCGACCATACAGAAGACACATGCAATGCCAGAGAAGAACATTACGAAACCATTACGAGTTGTCATGCCTTCGAAGCGAATCAAGTTAATGCTTGAGTAGAAGTAAGGCAGCATAGTAAGTAGTACTGCGTCAGTAGTTAATTGGTTAAATAGGTCTGCTGCGTGCGCTGTTTTAGAGCTAAAGATTGTCAACACAACCATAAGCGCAGTCATTTTTAGCGAAGCTAGGATTAGACCTTTTTTAGGCACACCGTTTTTATCTACTTCACCGTAGATTTTAGGGAAGTTACCATCGTTAGCAGCACGACGACCCGCCTCACCTACCAACATCATCCAAGAACCAAGTGAAGTAAAACATGCTAACGCAGTGAAAGCAGATACGAATGGCGCTGACCAGCTACCAAAGATCTCTGTTGTTGCCAAAGCGAATGGTGCACCAGATGCAGCGACTTCAGACGCTGGGAACATACCACCAATCATTTGAGTCGATGCAATGTAAATCAAACCTGCTAGAGCGGTACCTAGCATAGTTGCTAGTGGTACAGTACGTTTAGGGTTATCAACCATACCTGAAGAAACGGCTGCCGATTCAACACCAACGAAAGACCATAGACAGATCAGTACTGCTGAAATCACTGCGTGGCTGTTGGTACCTGCTGATACGTTCCAGTTTTGTTGGTAAATCGCTGGGTCAAAGTGCGTCCAGCCGAATACTGCTGTGCCTACTACAGGGATAAGAATGAGCACCAAACCCAATGTACATAGTCGGCTTACCCAGCTACCGCCAAGCAAGTTAACCAATGTAAATAGCCATACCGCTGCAATTGTTGCGATACCCGCTGGAATTGGGTCGTTTAATACTGGGAAGAAGACCGATAAGTAGGAAACGCCGGTAATTGCGATTGCTAAGTTACCAATCCAGTTTGCGTGGTAATAAAGCACACCGGTTTGGAAACCGAATACAGGGGAAACCTCACCTGCATAAGCAATAGGACCACCCTCTTGTGGGTTTTTAGTTGCTAATCTAGCGAATACGAATGCAAGGCTAAGCGCACCAACAAGACAAATAAGCCAACTAAAGATTGAGATAGAACCCACGCTGGCAAGACTAGAAGGAAGTAAGGCAATACCACTGCCCATCATGTTACCGGCTACTACACCTGTACAGGCGATTAAACCAATTTTCTTTGTATTAGATGACATAACGTCTCCAAGTTTTTCTGCGAGCACATACGCTCAATTTGCTTACTTAGCGAGATGTCATCAGAAACTTATCTGCCTACCTCGCTAGATTTGCGATGCAGATTACGCCCAAAGTTGGAGAAAGAAATAATGATGAGATTATTAATAAAATGATGAGTTAATCATCATAATCCTGATATAAACTTGATTGTAATTTCAATATAAACCAAACAATAACAACCACTTAGACTAACATCAAAAACGCTATTTTATTTTTCCTAAAAACATAAACTTTATATAAACCCGTCATTCGTCACCCTACCCTTATACCAACACGCATTTATGACTATTCCACCCTATACCCAAGTGACTTCAAGATGCAGGATTCAGAGCGTTGTTATTGATTCGGTGAAAGTTTTTCCTAAACCAGACCCACAATCGTCACTATTTCTCGCGACTTTAGTCACTTAATTTGTCTCTTTAGCCGAACATCGCGATTGATTGGATACCAATATAAAACATATCAGCCAAAATGGGGCTCACCTGCTAAGTATCCGTTGCCAAATAGATGGGGAGAGAAACACAAGGATGCGGTCTTTGCCTGGATGAAGCTTCGCTGCAAGCGTAATTTAACGCTTGGTACACGCTTATAAATACTTTTCTAACGAGCTGATTTTGATTCAGCAAGTCTGTAGTACAACGCGAGTCACCACGGTTTAGTTTACCGTCACTCAAATACCACTGGGAATGAACGAGCACCAATCAGAACAAGATGAGCTAAATTGCAGGAATAAAAAACCCTCGCCTAAGCGAGGGTCGAAATACAATGGCGATTGATTATTAAAGCAAATGAACAACCGATGGATGAACAGAGCGATACAAAGAGTGATCGAGCGACTTAAGATTGGTGTAAAACAGCAAGTTTTCACACAACATATAAGTCTCCATCGACGTATCGATATAGAAAGCCTCGCTATATGCCTCGCTTGCCCTGTCTAAATCTCCCGTCAATTCGGAATATTTACCCAGTAATACGTACGCCATGGCGGAATCTCGCATCTCCATCGCTTGAGTGAGATGACGATGCGCCTTATCTAAGTTGTTGTTGAGCATTTCATACAACGCCAACGCTTCGTAGATTCTCGGCTGAACAGGCTCTACAGCATCAACCAAACTTTCATTTAACTCTTCAATTAGATTGCTCATACGCGAATAATCTATTTGGAAGGTAGGTTCGAGTGACTTTTGTGCGTAATAAGCGATCAACAACTCCGCTTGAACGTAGTTGTTTTGCGGTTCAATTTTCAATGTTTCCTCAAGCAGCGCCACACCATGTTGGAATTTATCTAACTCAGAAACATTTAAATAGTGATTAGCTTCGATTAACAACTTCAACGCTTCTGAACTGTTGGGTAAACCCGCGATGAGGAGTTGGGATTTTTTCTCTGCGTCCGGCACTTTTAATGCGGTCATCAAGTCAATCGACACTTGGCGTAACACCGCTTTAAGATGTGGCTGACTTAACGGATACTGGCGACTAAACAGTACTTTCTCCGAAGTATTGTTGATGTACTCCACTTCCAAAAATTGATTGCCGGATTCATTTGCAACCCGCACCGTAATCGTCTTTCCGGGTAGATTCCCTGAGGTAAACTTCACTCGGTCTAATTTGACTCGATAAGGCGTGACCTGAGTGATGTCGGACATCAGTTTTTGCACAATACCGTCCGCTAACTCTACGCTTTGTGTATCTTGATTAAACTCATCAACGAACTTGAATTCAACCAGATGGGAGTCAATCACTTGTGTGATTCGTACATTGCTCTGTTGATAGGTAAAAACGGCAACCGCAGCAATAAGCAAGCTGACCCAAAGTGCATTCAAACAGTTATGCTTAAAGCGCTTATTGAGTTTGCTCGATGGCTGATTGGCTTGGGCGATTTTATTCTGGCACACAGCGCGTGTCAGTGGCGCCGCAGGAAATGCCATTGCCTGCTCAGATTCTGACTCTGCTTCTACGTCGTGCGAATCTTGCTGGCGACCACCATTTTGGAGTTCTGCGTGGTGATGATTCGGCGATGAATGAATTGCGTGATGTGGCGTAGCGTGATGGTGAAACTCCTCACTTGGCACGGATTCGACTTGCGCCACCAGTTTATACCCGCGCTTGGGTACGGTGACAACATAGTGAGTCTGCTCTTCTCTTCCATCTTTTAATAGCTTGCGCAACTCAAAAATAGATTGAGTCACGACTTGGTCGGTAACGATCGCACCATCCCAAACATGCTCGATAAGCTCTTCACGACAAAAAACTTCTCCTGCATGTTCGGCTAAAAAATGCAGCAAATTTACTAATCTAGGCTCAACCGACACTTCCCTGTCTTGGCGATAAAGCTTATTTTCATCAACGCTTAAAATCCAATCGTCGATTTGAAAATAGATTCCAACCATTCGACACTCTTAATTAGTTGAAACGTCTGTCCCCGCAAATAAGGTGACATCGTTTCTGCCTGTAACCAAAGCGCATGAGTATACGCCTGTATAGCAAAAGCACCTATCAAACCGGCACGACAAAAATGCAAACTAAGTTTATTTATTGATGACATCAACCTTGATAGCTCATGCCTCTGTTTGGCGTTTATCTCTTTTGAGATTTTGTCATATGTGCTGCTAGACCTACTCACTTGTTAAGTAATTTAGTCAGACATTCAAGGTGTTAATTATAAATATTGATAACCTTTATTCTTTTATGTTTGTTTATAAACGAAATTAATGCCCTGTTTGTGCGGTCATCTATGCGAACTTAATTACAAGGAGAACCGCAATGAACGTTCAAAACGCGAAATTAGCGCAAGGTAACATTGGGTATTACGTTGGTGTCTTTGGGGTTGCACTCGTGTTAGCGTGGATTGGTATCTATAAATTCACGCCTACAGAAGCAAAGCTTATTGAACCTTTGGTCGCCAACCATTTTGCTATGGGATGGTTGTATAACGTGCTGTCCGTACAAACCGTTTCTAACCTCATCGGTGCCACGGAGATTGTTGTCGCTATCGGCTTAATCATCGGCTTTAAATACACACGAGTGGCTTACTATTCAGGGATAGCTGCTGCGATTATCTTTGTGGCAACGCTGAGCTTTCTGCTTACCACCCCAAATACATGGAAAGTCTCTGACGGGATTTTGATCTCAAACTTCTTCTTGGTAAAAGACATCTTGTTTTTGGCGATTGCGATTAGCGTAATTGAGAGAAATAGAGAATTGAGAGCTGAGAACTGAGAACTGAGAACTGAGAACTGAGAACTGAGAGCTGAGATTAGCCAAAGAGCCTTGTCAAATATGACAGGCTCTTTCACTAACACCACACATCAATGTAGAAGCGGCTACCCGTAAACCTTTGAGGTTATAACTTTAAAAAACGCTCTGGGTGCTTAGGATGAATTTGGTTGTAGAAATCGTATATCTCGCGTAGGTCTTTATCTAAGTCGCCACTTGGGTATATCACTTTGCCTATCCCTGCCTCACGCTTTTGATAGTCAAGATAACCGAGCAAGATAGGTACATCCGCTTTTAGTGCCACTTGATAGAAGCCTTTCTTCCAACGTTTTACTGGTGAACGCGTGGCTTCAGGGGTGACTAATACCGTGATCTCATCGGACTCTTCGATAAAACTCACCATCTCATCAACCATACTCGGGCGTTTTTCTCCTGGCTTTTTAGCCGAGCGATCAATGGCAATCGCACCAAGAGGTGACAAGATCAAATTGAAAGGAAACCGCAACCACTCTTTCTTAATCGTGAAGCGAGGGTTATTGATTCCCATATACGAATATGCAGCCATGGAATAAACAAAATCCCAATTACTGGTATGGGGAGCACCTATCATCACACAGCGTTTAATATCGGCTGGCGGATAGGAAACCACTTTCCACTTATTGAGTTTAAAACACGCTTTGAATATCGATTTGAACATCTAATTCATCAACCACTTCATACAACAGGAGTGCGCATAATGCAGGTTTTTGAATTCAGAATCAACTCAGCGTACAAGTGTAAGCTGTAATTTAAATGAAAATTTAGCGGTCAATCCAAAGGAAACAGTAACTCGATATGCAAGCCACCTTCGTTACGGTTGTAAGCATTGACCTTTCCTCCCATCAGGTGCATTGATTCTTTGACAATTGCCAGCCCCAAGCCATACCCTCCGGATTTTTTATCACGAGAAGACTCTAAACGCGTAAATGGTTCAAATACCATCTTGAGTCGGTTTTCTGAAATACCACACCCATTATCTTGAACTGCGAGCGCCATATACGGTTTGTTTGCTTCAACCACGCGATAAAACAGCAAGTCAATCACCGCCTCATCACCTGCATATTTGATTGAGTTTGTGATTAAGTTGCGCACACAACGCACCACCAACCTTTCATCAGCCAGCACCTGTGTGGGTTCATTCGCTGACCAGAAATTCAGGGTTTGATTGCCTTTTAGTTCAAGTCGGCTCTGTTTTACTTGAGAATCGGCATAACTTTCTAAGCTCACAGGCTTTAGATCTAATTCGTAGCGAGCATTTTCGAGTTGGCTAAAAGTAAGGATTTCAGCCACTAGGTTGTCCATCTCTTCAACTTCACGCTCAACACGTTCAACCAACTCCAATCCCTTATCAGAGACCTTGTGCTTAAGAAGATGTAATGCGAGGTTTTGCCTTGCCAACGGCGTGCGCAGCTCGTGAGAGACATCGCGAATTAAACGCTTTTGTTTTTCTGCCAATGAATGAATCTGGCGACTCATTTCATCAAAGTCTCGCGCCAACTCATTAAACTCTTTGGTCGAGGATTGCAGCTCCGACACCACACTGACCTTGAACTCTCCTTGAGCAAGGCGATGACTCGCTTCTCGAAGTCGATTTAGGGGTTGCTGCAGCTTACGAGCCAGAATAAGAGAAAATAGCGTTAATATGGCTAATGCGATAACCACTTTACTTGCATTTAAGTAATTGATGAAGCGGTGTGCAGGGTGCAACTCAGAGGGCAGTTGAATAACTAAAGTGCTTTTATTGGCGAGCGGAATACCGATTAGCGGTTTATTGACGTGTTCACCCATGTTACCACCCAGTTCACGCAAAAATTTTAGCTTAAATTCAAAGTGTGGGTGCATATCCCGATGAGACAAAGGTTTATTGTTCTTATCGAGAACAAACAGATAATAGGGTTGAGCATTCTCCCAATCGGCAAGCTCATCCATATCGCCATCTTCGATCAGCACATTGGCTTGATACGCCAAATCTCGCATCTGCTCTTTCACTGGCTCGGGCAGCACTAACATAGTACGGATCAGGGCCTGCTCGGTCACGGTTTGCAGGAGTAATATACACAGAACAACACCTGACATATAACTAAAAAGCTCAAATGCCAAGCTATGTCTGTAGCGAGCAAACAGCGTCGATATTACCCGCATCAGACTAACAATCTCTTACACTGGCAACAAAACTATACCCTTTGCCACGCACCGTTTTGATATGCTGTTTTGACATGCCCGCCTCAACTAACTTACGGCGTAAATTACTGATATGCATATCTAAGTTACGGTCAAAAGGACTAAGCTCTTTCTTGAGCACTTCAATTTGTAGTTCAGCCTTAGAAATCACAATACCTTCATTGCGTACTAAGTAGTTCAGCAAATCAGCCTCAGTACCGGTAAATGGTAGTCCCGAAATCGCGTCACCAAAGCTATCTCCTACCAACGCGCTATTTTGACGCTGCTTCTCCAGACCAACACGACGGAAGATCGCTTTAATACGAGTCAGCAACTCAGGCACTTTAAATGGCTTGGCAACGTATTGATCCGCCCCTGCTTGATAACCATCGAGCATAGATGTTTCATCATTGAGCGCAGTCAGCATTAAAATCGGTGTAGCAAAGCGCTGGCAAATACGGCGCGCGACTTGTAAACCACTCAGTTTTGGTAGCATCACGTCTAACAATACTAAGTCGACAGAGTTCTTTTCGATATATTGCAGCGCACTTTCACCACAATGCACGCACGTTACGTGGTAACCTTCAACAGTAAGAACTTCTGAGATGAGCTCACACAGCTCTAAATCATCATCAACAACTAGGATCTTAGACATTTTCATTCGCAGCCAACAAAGTAGGCGCTGATTCTAAATCGCAATTATTATCAGTACAAGCAAGAGTGACAAATTACTTAGTAATCAATTTCTGACATCTATTTTTCTGCACAACACGTCAATATAAAACAGACACAAAAATGCCCAGAAATCTCCGGGCATTGATATCATACTTGGGCATCCTACTGAGCCGCTGAACCCTCTTTCGCGTCAAGATCGGGCTCTTTGCTTAGGCGTCTGCGCTGCATCAGCACCACTAGACCAAATAGGAGTAATGCAGGAATCCACATCCATTCTTTCGCAAAACGCTCCACTGGTACGCGTACATCAACAATTTGTTGATCGAACTGCAACCCCGCCGCTTCTGCTGGGCTTGCAAAACCAACCACATCAATTAAAGTCGCTTGACCTTGCTGGTAAGTGGCAATACCTAAAGCATCCAATCTATCCTGCCCGGTTTCACCAGCGGGTACTTCGAACAACACCGAGAAATCACGCATCTTACCGACACTGTCTTCACCACTAATTCGCATGCGTACAACGCTGCCCTCTTCAAGCGTGCTCAGTGTCTGTGCAAGCTCTGCAGGCGAGCTGGATTGATAAGGCTCAACCACTTGGTCAACCCAGTAACCTGGTCTAAACAGCGTAAAAGCGACTAATAACAGCAGCACGCCTTCGTACCATTTATTACGAGTAAGGAACCAACCCTGAGTGGCGGCGGCGAAGATCAACATCGCAATCGTCGATATGACAAAAATAGCGATACCGTGCGCCCAATCCACATCAATCAACAATAAATCGGTGTTAAAGATAAACAAAAATGGCAGTGCAGCGGTACGTAAACTGTAGTAAAACGCGGTTAACCCCGTCTTGATTGGATCACCTTTTGAAACCGCAGCAGCAGCAAATGAAGCCAAGCCAACTGGCGGTGTCACATCAGCCATAATGCCAAAGTAAAACACAAATAGGTGCACCGCGATTAATGGCACGATCAAACCATGCTGCTCACCTAAGGTAACAATTACTGGTGCCAGCAAACTCGAAACCACAATATAGTTGGCGGTGGTAGGCAAACCCATTCCAAGGATAAGGCTAAGCAGCGCCGTCAAAAGCAGCATGAGTACTAGATTGCCCATTGAGAGGATCTCAACCAGATCCGCCAACACCAACCCAACCCCAGTTTGCGATACCGCACCAACGATAATCCCTGCCGTTGCTGTCGCGATGCCGATACCAATCATGTTCCGTGCGCCAGCGACTAAGCCTTCGCGCAGATCCTCCACACCATCTTTGGCGCTGCCGTAATTGTGCTTACCATCTTTGCGCAGCCAATTTAATAGCGGACGCTGGGTGAGGACGATCACCACCAGAATAACCGATCCCCAAAATGCTGATAGCCCAGGAGATAGACGCTCAACCATCAAACACCACACCAATACCACCACAGGTAGCAGGTAATGCAAACCCGATAACAGTACTTGACGGGTATTTGGTAATTGATCCAGCGGCTTGTCGGGATCTTCCTCAGGCAAAGGCTCATTGCTCGCCGCAATTTTGAGTAAACCAAGGTAAGTAAAGGCAAGCAGCAGTCCAACACCTTGCAAGGTGTAATCACCGAGCATTGGTTTTAGCCAACCTAAACCATAATAAACCACCAGCGAAATACCACTGACTAAGGCAACCCCAAAGGCAAAGCCAATTAAACGGGTCAGCCAAGGCTTGGACTTAGCGGTATCAAGCGGCTGCATGCCAAGCTTTAACGCTTCTAAATGCACAATATACAGCAGCGCAATATAAGAGATCGCAGCTGGCAAGAAGGCATGTTTGATGATTTCCACATACGGAATACCGACGTATTCCACCATCAAGAACGCCGCAGCCCCCATCACCGGCGGCATGATTTGCCCGTTAACCGAAGACGCCACCTCAACTGCGCCCGCTTTTTCAGAGCTAAAGCCAACTTTACGCATCATTGGGATGGTGAAAGTGCCTGTCGTCACGACATTGGCAATCGAAGAGCCTGAAATTAAGCCGGTTAAACCCGATGCCACCACCGCGGCTTTCGCTGGACCACCACGCAGGTGTCCCAACATACTAAACGCCAGTTGAATAAAGTAGTGCCCAGCCCCTGCTCTTTCTAGCAACGCGCCAAACAAGACAAACAAGAATACAAAACTGGTTGATACCCCAAGCGCGATACCAAACACACCTTCGGTGGTGATCCATTGGTGATTCGCCAGCGCTTCTAACTGAACACCGCGATGCGATAACAACCCCGGCATCCATGGTCCCGCTAAACTGTATCCGATGAAGACTAACGCGATTAGCGGTAGTGCTGGACCTAACACGCGGCGCGCCGCTTCAAGCAATAATGGCAAACCAATTAACGCTGTAGCAAAGTCGCCAGTGGTCAAGATACCCGGACGAGTAGCTAACTCTTCGTAGAGGACAAATAGATAAAGCGAAGATGCACAGGCAATCAAACCAAACATCAGGTCAGTGACCGGGACACGATCACGTGGGGAACGTTTAAAAGCAGGAAAAACCAAAAACGCCAGAAGCAATGCAAAGCCTAAGTGAATGGCGCGGGTTTCTGTATCATTCATTACACCAAAGCCAATAATAAACGGCAGTGGTGACGCAATCCAAAGTTGAAATAGTGACCAAAACAGCGCGAGTAGCGCGATAGATTTCTCCATCACGCCACCAGGTAAACGAGCGCCAACATCCTGAGCGATCAACTCTTCCGCCGACGTCGGGGCTGCAGTTGCAGACATCGGTTTATCCATAATAAATCTCGTATAAAAAGCTAAGCCTTACCGATAATGGGACCCTAGTAAGGCTTAGAAGCAAAGGGAAATCAAAATCATCGGTAAGTCCAGATGGACTTACCTTTCAATCGTGGCTTTTTATCAAGGACGATTTAAAGACATTATGTAAAGCCACGATTTAATGCCATTTTTTAGGTATACGGGCTTGGTAACTGACTACATCCAGCCGCGCTCTTTGTAGTAACGTACTGCGCCTTCATGCAGCGGTGCAGATAGACCGACTTTGATCATTTCACTTTCTTGTAAATCTTGGAATGCTGGGTGCAATCGTTTGAAACGGTCAACATTGTCAAACACTGATTTCACAAGCTGATAAACAAGCTCAGGATCCGTTTCTGCTGTGGTAGAGAGTACAGCTTTCCCCCCAATTGACGGTGTGTCGTCTGGGTTACCGCGGTACATACCACCAGGAATGACAGCTTTGGTGAAGTACGCTTTGTCGGCGAGTAGCTTGTCAATTTCAGGACCGGTTACTGCCACAAGAACCGCATCTGTCGTCGTCGATGCTTCTTGAATTGCACCATTTGGGTGACCAACAAAGTAGCTCATTGCGTCAATGTTATTATCACTCATCGCTGAAGCTTGTTCTGCTGGCTTAAGATCGGAAACTAGACTGAACACTGAAGGTTCCCAGCCCTTCTCAGCCATAATTTGTTCGAAGGTGTCACGCTGACCCGAGCCCGGGTTACCAATGTTAACTCGCTTGCCTTGAAGCTGTTCAAAATGGGTTACGTTGGCATCTTTGCGAGCCAAAATGGTAAACACTTCACTTTGCAACGAGAATACTGCGCGGATATCTTCCATTGGCTGGCTATTTTGGAATGGTGCAACACCGTTCATCGCCTTAAATTGATGATCAGATTGCATGATGCCAAAGTTATATTCACCGCTGCGAAGCCCATTCACGTTAGCAACACCACCCCCACTTGCCGGCGCATTACACTTAATACCATGCTCTTCACCACCGCGGTTTACGAAACGACAGATCGACTGACCAGCAACGTAATACACACCCGTTTGACCACCAGTGCCGATGGTGACAAATTTATCTGAAGCCACAACATTCTCACTAAAAGAGAATCCACCTAAAGCCACAGACATCACAGAGACAAGTGCTAATCCTTTCATTTAACAATTCCTTATAATTCCCCATAAATGGCTCATGCATAGAATTTTCATCTAGATCAGACTGAGTTTCACAATGAATTTCCGTCAAACCTAGATAGAAAGGCAAATGCACACCAAAAACCTGTAGGGATACCACTTAAAAATAATGTTTAAACTGCATAAATATTTCATCAGCTTTTCTGTCCCTGATGAATACATATCAATTTTCCTACCTATGTCTTCAAAAAAATTAACATGCACTGATAAAATCCGGTAAGAAACAATTCATTCACTTTCTCATACTTCGAGAATGAGGGTTAAATTTCAATTTTAGAAATTGCTGATATTAATGATTAAATTTTCACTAAAGCATTGTTTTATCGAAGTTTGAACAGTGAACAAAAAAACAACGGATGGCAGAACTATCTGATGATAAACCACCTCGTTAATTCTCACTGAGTGAGACGGCTTTCTGAAATTCACGGTATCTAATGGTTTCAGGCACTTAATGATGTCGCTAAAATAACAACTACAAGCAAGCCGAATTAGTTAGGCGAGATAATCTTAGAGGAATATCAATGGCGTTAACCATCGTTGGGCACAGAGGAGTCGCAGGGCTCTATCCCGAAAATACCCTAGTCAGCATTCAGGCAGCCATCGATATGGGATTAAAGTGGATTGAAGTCGATGTTCAGCCAACAAAAGATCATCAGTTAGTGGTATGTCACGACCATACCATCGATCGTTGCAGCAACGGCTTTGGTCGCGTGGACCAATATACCTTAGAAGAACTTCAACAGTTTGATTTTGGCGGTTGGTTTGCACCACAATTCAACTACCAACCCATTCTCACTTTAAAGCAGTTACTAACGTTAATAGAGCCATTGGAAATTGGTTTAAACATTGAAGTGAAGATTGATACCAATCGCTACAGCGAAACGGTATCCGAGCTTAAGTCGCTACTCGCACAGTTTAAGCTAGCACAAGAGCGCATTCTGATTTCAAGTTTTGATCACCCAACGTTACGAGCAGTACACCAAGCACAGATCGGTTATCCGATTGCGGTATTGAGTGAAAAGCTTTCAAGCCAAGATTGGCAGCTTTTGCAAGAGATTGACGCTGTGGCGTGCAACTTAAATGTCCACAAAACCAATAAGCAGCAAGTCGCGCAATTGCAACAAGCCGGCTATCAAGTGTGGTGTTTTACCGTAAACAACCCAAATCAGCTTAAACACTTACAGAACCTAGACGCGATTTTTAGCGACTATCCACAAAGGTTCTTCTAGTCACACCCCACTCTAATGATATAAATCAGTCCAAAGACACTGTACAAAAGTACTGTACAAAAGTACTGTATACATTCGCTATACAGTACTTTGCATCAACCATATACAGTGCTTTTTTACCTGCCTTTACAATTCAAATTACCTTTTACCCAATCAACAACTTCTAAAAAATATTATTAATTATCAGGTAATTATAGATACATCCACATACCTATTGCTTTTAATTCGTTTATTTATCAAACAAACTGCTTGACCTGAATATGCAAAACAACTACTGTATAAGCATACAGCATGTATATAAGGACAGTAATCATGATTCGTTCACATACTCAAACTATCTCTAAGTACAATGTTTTGGCTCAACCTACGCAGCCAATGAATATTGACGATAACGTAATGAATCGTCTTGCTGGTCTTTCTATGCAACAGCAATGGATTTTCTTTACTGCCGAGTGCCCTCGTCCTGACTACTCGCAGTTTTCAGCCAACAACGTTAGCTGCCAAAAGATCATCCAACTTAAGTCTTCAAATTCTCAATCTGAGCTAGACATTGTCATTAAGGCAATTAAGTCAGGTAATGCCAGTGCAGTCGTTGCATCTACACAAATTGATTGCGTTAATCAGTCACTGCTACAAGATTTAGCTCTAAACCATGGCTGCGAAGTATTTTTTGTTGAAGGCAGAAAAAATCAGTTCCACTAATTCTGTTGGTAACTGATACGAATAAATCTCAAGTTCAACAAAATTCAGCACTGTCTTTAGCCCCTAACTTGTCCTAGGGGCTTTCTTTGTAGCCACATCACCGCAAGATGCTTGAGTACCACTCCCACAACTCCGCAAATCGTCATTTGTAGCTAATAGTTTTTTGTTTATGAGTGTTAACAATCCATTTGCGCAAATTTTTGCGCAATCGTTTGCTTTTTATCTGGAAGCTGAAAACTTTTCTGGTATGATGCTTGTCATATTGCTTCACTTCACTCATTTCATGTAAACGATAGGAATGTCTCATGAGTCTCGCTGATCAAGTCCTCGCCGTTAACGACGATCTCCCTATTCGCACTAACAAGCCGGTTCACAGTGGTAAAGTTCGCTCTGTTTACTGGTTAACCGAAGAAGATAGCCAACGCCTAATTAAAGAGAAAGGCTACGATGTAGCACCTGATGCGCCTCTTGCCATTATGGTGATCAGTGATCGCATCTCAGCATTCGATTGTATCTGGCGCGGTGAAGGCGGTTTGAAAGGTGTTCCTGGTAAAGGAGCGGCGCTAAACGCGATTTCAAACCATTGGTTTGAGCTTTTTAAACAAAATGGACTCGCAGACAGCCATATTCTCGACATCCCTCACCCGCTGGTATGGATCGTACAAAAAGCCAAACCGATTATGATTGAAGCGATCTGCCGTAAATATATCACGGGATCTATGTGGCGCGCCTACAGCAAAGGCGAACGCGATTTCTGCGGTATTGAACTGCCAGAAGGTTTAGAGAAAGACAAAGTCCTACCTGAACTACTGATGACGCCATCAACCAAGGGCATTCTTAAGGGTATTCCAGGTGTTCCAGAAGCCGACGATGTCAACATTACGCGCAACAACATCGAAGACAACTTCGCTGCGTTTAACTTTTCTTCTGCGGCAGATATTGCTGAGTATGAAAAGCTACTTAAACAAGGGTTTAATGTTATCAGTGAGGCATTAGATAAAGTTGACCAAATTTTTGTCGATACTAAGTTTGAGTTTGGCTATGTCACCGATGCTTCTGGCAATGAAAAACTGATCTATATGGATGAAGTAGGCACACCTGACTCGTCACGTATTTGGGATAAAACCGCTTACCAACAAGGTCAAATCGTTGAGAACTCCAAAGAAGATTTCCGCCAGTTCTTGCTTAATCACTTCCCAGATGCCGACATCTTGTTGAACAAAGATCGTATGCCAGAACGCGAAGCACTGGCGCGTGACAACGAGCTCCCACTCGAAGCCTTAATGGGGGTTTCCAAGACCTACACCGCTATTGCAGAAAAAGTGACGGGGCGCCCGATTGTGTTAAGTGCGAACCCAAAACAAGAGATCATTGATATTCTTGGTTCACAATACGGTCTTATCGACTAATTGCTCTTAATTGCACGATTCTACCGATTGAGAAAACGCTCTTTTAAGGGCGTTTTTGTTTTTCTACAGCAACGTATCGCGTTAGCTATAGTGCAAGCGAGCCTTTAGGGTTAATATCCTGTCACTGCTGCTTTCAATTATTGTTTTCAAAGACGCTCACTATGGATTTTCTCGCCCTTTCACGTATCAGCCTTAAACATTTAACGGTGTTACATGTCATGCTAAGCACCAATAGCGTGACTCAAACCGCCAACACTTTGTACGTGACAGCTTCTAGCGTAAGTAAAATCATTAGCCAATTGCGAGAGCAACTTAATGACGACCTGTTTTACCGTGACGGTTCACACCTGGTCCCTACTCCATTCGCACTGAGCATTGCCCCGCAGATCCACAAAATTCTCGCCAGTATGAATGGCATTTTGCATCAAGGGGATTTCAAGCCTGAAGCTTTCACCGGCTCGGTGTCACTGTCGATGCGAGAAAGCACCTTCGAGCTGTTTGCTGCTAAGATTAATCAGATTTGCAGCAAGCTACCACAAGCAAGTCAGATTAAAGTCTATGCCAAAGAGCAAATGAGCTTTGATGCGCTTATTCGCGGTCAAGTCGACTTTATGCTTTTGCCCCATGATATCAGCCAACCGCCAACTAAAAGCCACGAGCTCGTTTGGCAGCAAATACTCAGTGATGAGATGGTGTGTTTGATGAGCCCTGAGCACCCGTTAGTTGATCAGTCATTAACCGTTGAAGCTTATCTTGCCTATCAACATATTGGTATTCACGACAAAGACCTATCCGAACCATTTTTTGAGCAAAACCTCAAACAGCAGCATGGTGAGCGTAAAGTCGCGATCTCTGTTTCAGATTTTGGTTCCGCGGCTGTTATGTGCCATCAATCAAATTATCTCCTAACATGCTCGAAAATGTGGGCAAGCAAAGCATTTCAAGCAAATGGCTTGGTACAAAAGACCTTACCATTTGAGTATGGAAAAGTTGCCTACAGCTTAGTGTGGAACCAAGCCAGCCTAAACGACCCCGCCTTACAGTGGCTTCATTCGCAATTACTAGACAATAGTTAACCTTTTCTTCTCGGGACACACGTTACAACGACTATCGCTTTTCTCTAATACGGACATACGCTTCAACGGCTGTTAACACTCCCTATTGGGACACACACAATAAACGTAACAAGATTTTGTTGCTTTGCTATTTTTCAGTGGGTTTTGATGAGAAAAAGAGGTCTCAATACTTGAAGACTGGACGATAAGAATCGCTTGCTCACGAACTATTGTGTTTGTTCGCAAAATTAATGTTCAAGTAGGAAAAAGGCGGGCGTTAAGCAGACTAACAATCTAAACGATAAAGATGCAGCCGTGTTTTATTTAGTGTTCGTTTTACAAATTCAACGTTATAAGCACACCCTACTGCAGTGCTGCGATATTTTTCTAGCTGCTTACAGACTTTAAGCCAGGTCTGTTGATTGATATTCAGCCTTTGCAGTATTGGCGGCATGCAGCCTGACATACTCGCTTTGTTCTCTCTAAACTGACGAGCAGTCCAATCAACCAATTCAATATAATCCATTAACCTAAAAGGAATGCCGTCTAATTTTTCATTGGATGAGTGACCAACAAACGGATAAAGACAAGGTGCGGTTTCTTGCTGGACATTTATCGCTTCCAGTCTGGCTTGAATTGAAGTGAATTCCGATGTTTCCGGTTTATCTGCAATACCTGCTCTTAAAGGATTTAAATCCACATACGCCATCGCTGCTGCCAATGCTTGCTCATCCAGCAAAGCTTGACTCTTGAAGCGGCTCTCCCAAAAATGCCCTTTGCATCCCTCTTCCCTATTGGCTTGGCAGGCGATATCAAAATTCAATTCTTTCATAAACCAACTTAAGCTCCAAAGACGGGAGCGCCAAGAATCGATGATTGACAAGCACGCCTCCTCTTCAGCCCGACTCGCCAATTGACCAGCGATCCAGCGTGAAACTAAGCTTGGTAGTTTGTGGTCTTGTTTCCAACGTTCGACAACTTGAAGATTAGATAAGGAAAGTGCTTTCTCTCGGTTAATATGCACCACCAGATGGTAGTGATTGCTCATGATGGCGTAGGCACAAATATCAATACAATAGACTTGAGAAAGCGCATAGATTTTCTGCTTAATCCACTCGCGGCGATGTTCGTAACTTTGCTCAGTAAGCGGATCGATACCACATAGATAACTGCGCCTCACACATCGAGAAACGCAGTGGTAGTAAGGGGTGACATCTACGTCTATCTGTTGGTTTCTTGCGGTCGTCATGGTTTGCCTCATGCAATTCTAGTCTCACCAGAATAGTGAAGCCATTAGCAACCGCAATATCAGTCAAACAAACTTATAACGAGCTTATCATCAAACCATACTTTGCTTACTTTAGGGTGTCTGTCCTTTCTAAGGTCTTTCTAAGGTCCATGGCAGCGTGATCGTACTTTGAAACGTGTGTCCTTCCAACTGATTCAACTTTGTTAGAAAACATGAAGTGTGTGTCCCCATTAAAGAAAGCTAGATGTAAACACTCGGCAGCGTGATCGGGTTAGATACTTTCGCCTGCAAAGTCTGATGAAAAGCTTCCATCTGATCTTTTGAGCATTTGTCCCAAGTTAGCGCTTCACCAACCACACCATGATGCTGGAAAGCATTAAGGCGGATTTTGACTTCATTCGATAAGCTCTTGATCAATCTTGAAATTGCGTCGACTTCTTGGTCCAAATCACTCTTGCCAGGGATGTGCAGCAATCGCAACTCATGCAGTTTTCCTGCAGCAGCAAGTATCTGAATTGATTGAATCACGCGGTGATTGTCTCTACCTACCAACCATTGATGCGTTTCATTTTGCCAAGATTTTAGATCAATCATCGCCCCATCAAGATACGGCAATACGCGCTGCCACCCTGTCTCAGGTAAGTAACCATTACTGTCAATAAAACAGGTTAGATGACGCAGCTCTTGATCCGCTTTGATCGCTTTGAATAACTCGACAATAAACGGCAATTGCATCGTCGCTTCGCCACCCGAGATGGTAATACCGCTTAAAAAGAAATGCTGTTTACGTATCAAGGCAAGCACGTCACTCACTGTGTAGTGCTTTACTTTAGGGCTCGAGCTGCTTGGACAGACGTCTAAGCACTGATCGCACTGAGTACAAAGGCTCTCATCCCACACCACTTTGTTTTGCTCATTGATGCTTAAAGCTTGAGTTGGACACCCAGCCACGCAATCCCCACAGTGATCACAGTGGTTGATGGTATACGGGTTGTGGCAGTTAATGCATTTGAAATTACAGCCTTGAAGAAAAATGACCAGGCGATTGCCTGGTCCATCAACACATGAAAAATTCAGAATGCGGTTAACAATCGCCTGTTTTTCAGAAACTAACGTCATTGTTACCACGTATCGGTGTGTTATTTGTAAGTTGGTTGCATTTCCATGCTCACTACACGTGGTGCACGATTTAGAATACCCGTGTACTCTGCTGCATCTGCGCCTAGGAATGTCGTATTCGTGCGAGAACCTTCTTCAGCGAACTTAGCAATGTCAGACAATTTCACCATGTAACCTGTTACGCGCACTAGGTCGTTTGAGGCAACGTTTGCAGTAAACTCACGGTAGCCCATTGCTAGTGCACCTTTACATAGGTTGAACATCGCTTCAGGGTTTGATTTTACTGTTTCATCAATAGTTAGAATGTCACTGATACCTGATGTGTAGTACTTATGGTGAGCAGCAGTTGCTTGGACATAAGTCACTGGATCGGGTTCTGTACCGTAAGGGATACGCACACCTGGAGTCGTGGTTTCGTCGATATTGATACCACCTTGAGCATGCAACAATGAGCGACCTTCTAGACCGTATTTCACTGGTGAGCTTTCTACGATTTCCGCCAGTTTCGCTGAAATCGCGTGACCAAGTTCGTTCGCTTCCACTGCATGACCGTATTGTGCTTGTTTACCTTCTTTCTCAAGAAGAACGTTCACCGCTTCAGCCATACCGAAGATACCGAACATTGGTGCAAAACGTGATTCGTTGATCAAACCTTCTTCCGTTAGGAAGCCTTTGAAGAAGTTAGATTCTTCATGTAGGAAACTACTACGTGCATCAATCAGTTCAATCATCGTTGCACAGTACTCAGGCAGCACTTTGATTAGGAAGTCTTGCGCATTTTCTGCTTTGTTTGCTGCTTCTTTTAGGTTCATACGAACAAGTGTGTTAGCGCCACCAGCAAGAGGCAGTGAGTTGTAGCAGCTCACAATACCAAAGTTCTTGTCACCGTAGCTTTGCGCGTGAACTGGGTAGTTTGCAATGTGCGGCTTGCTGCATTCACAAATATTCGTTGTTGCTTGCAGTAGTAGATCATCAGGGGTTACCGCTGGATCGTACATAAAGGTCAAGTTTGGCGCGATTTGCTTAAGCTCAGCATCGACTTTCAAAATAGTACGGCAGATGATGTTATTTTGAGGACCGATGTTTACGTGCATAAACGCGTCTGGCAATGTACGGTCCAGCATGATCCAGAAACGCTTCATTTTCACGTAGATTTCGTGATCAGACAGGTCGCCTACATACGGCATTAGCACGTCATCAAGTTGACCTAGGTAAACTGGAATATTAGTCACTGATGGTACGTGGTGATAGATGATTGTCAGTAGGTTAAGTGCATCATCAAAATCTTGCGCAGGCTCTAGTTCAAGGTATTTAGAACCTTGTTTTAGGAATTTTGCGTAATCAGGTAGCACGTAGCGTGGTTTGAACGGTGCATTACCTTCAAACATGTCACACAAGATACCCTCTTCCATCGCCTTTTCTACATCCACTGAAACCGCCATGTATGGTTGGCTTGATTCTGCAGTCGATGCTAGGAATTGGTTTTTCTGTTTCGGGTTTAGGTTCACATCCGTGATGATTTCACGAACGCGTTGTTGGAATGAATCTAGAGTATGGGACATGTGAGTATTCCTTATAATTTTTAAGGATTTTATGGTTTAAATCAGATGTCCACAATTGAAATTAGATGAAATAGACTTTTCCATTTTGGAAAACAAGCGATCGTTTAACTCGGCTTTAACAGGTTACATTTAATCATTAACCTTAAGTATCAATTTCCACCTTTATCCTAGGAGCAAAATGCTAGATAAAAAAAGAGCCCAGAAATCTGGACTCTTAAGTGATTGGTTAATCATTTATAGCTTAAAGCGATTGATCTCGTTTTCTAGCTCATAAGATAGCTGAGACAATTGCGCAGCTTGCTCTGCTGCTTCATTGGCTTCATCGGCTAGGTCTTGTGACACATCACGAATACCAATGGTATTGCGCGTGATTTCAGACGTTACCGATGCTTGCTCTTCCGCCGCTGAAGCAATCTGCGTTGCCATGTCGCTAATCACTTCCACCGCCGCTTGAATTTGCGTTAAGCTCACTGCTGCAGAATCTGAATCCACCACGCTGGTATCGGCTAGCTGGCGACTATCACCCATAATGCCCACCGCTTTAGCAGTCGTGGCACGCAGGGTTTCAATCATCTGTTGAATCTCTTGCGTCGATGAATGCGTACGCTGACTTAACACGCGTACTTCATCGGCAACCACAGCAAAACCGCGACCTTGCTCACCTGCTCGCGCCGCTTCAATCGCCGCGTTCAATGCAAGCAAGTTGGTCTGCTCAGCAATACCTTGGATAGTTGATAGAATCGTATTGATGCTGTGACCATGCGCTTCCAGCTCTTGAATCACTTGAGTCGCCACTTCGACTTCACGGGCTAGATTTTGGATAGATGATTGTGTCTGCACCACTTGCTGACCACCATGTCCACACACTTCTACCGCTTGTGAAGATTGTTGAGCGGTATTATCTGCGTTGCCCGCGATCTCTTGCGTCGCAGCAGCCATTTCGTTGATCGCGGTTGCTACCATATTGATTTCGTCTTGTTGCGTACGAATTCGTGTGCTGCGCTCTTCCGCTTGCTGCGCCGTCGTTTTCGCTTGTTCGCTTAATGACGCTGATACCATACTCAGCTTAGTCACCATTTGATGCATATTGCCAACAAAGGTATTGAAGCTCGTCGCAAGGCGACCTACCTCATCATTACTATGTGGTACGAGGCGTTGAGTTAAGTCAGCATCACCAGAGGCAATGTCTTCCAACGCTTGCGATACACGCACTAAATCACGGAACAAGAAACTCACCAACCAAGAAACAACCACACCCACCAGCACAGTAATAATTGCAGCAGTAATTAGCAGCTCAGCAAGTAATTTACTGTGCCCTGCTTCTTCAGTCTCACGATCCATCTCAATCGCAAATAGCCAATCAGTACCTGGAACAGGTTCAAAGTAGTAAAGCTTTTCGACACCATTACGCACAACGATCTCAATATCACCAGATTGTGCGTAGCTCTCGATTAGGTTCATATTTAGCTCAGGAGCCAGAGAAGAAACTGGTTTTAACAGTAAAGATTTGTTTGGATGAGCTAAGAAAGTACCGGTTTGTTTGTCAATCAACATCGCATAGGCGTTTGTACCCGCATCAAGGATGATCACATCATTAATTAGTTGATCGATCAGTACATCGGCACCTACAACACCGACAAGTTGACCATTGTTACGAATCGGCTCTGCGATAGTCACCAAAAGCGAGCCGGTGATCGCATCTTGGTATGCAGGCGTAATCACCTGCTTACCCGCACGAGTCGCATCAGTATACCAAGGGCGTGTACGTGGATCGTAATCAGCACGGTTGCGCTCTGGATGAGAACGGTACATATCCCCCGATGGTGTACCTAAGAAAATGTCATCAAAACCGCCCGCCATGCGTGCCTGTTTAAGAAATGGAACCACGTCAGATTGGTTTGCGTAGCCATTAAAAGCACTCGAGATGCTCTTACGGATATCAATCCAATCCGAAATTCCCGTCGCCGCGGTATTTGCCATACTTTCAGCGCGTGAATACATTCCGTTACGCGTTTGTTGATATAACTGGTCAGCAGATAACCAAGTGAGGGCACTTGCCATTAGCACTACCGCTAATAAGCTTGCACCGATGAGTTTTTGTTTTAGTGATAGGTTCATCGAAGTTTTCGTAGCAAGACAGAATAATAAGTATGCGAATACTAGCTATAAAAAATACAGCATGCACGAAAATTCCTACAAATTTAGATATTTAGCCTAATTTACAAACAATCAGTCAAACTCCAATATGCACAAAATTTAATAAAACAGTGTGATTTTATCATGGAGTGAGAGGGGCTGTTTTTCGCTATTTTGGTTGATTTTGCGTCCATTCAATTAACTCTCTGCGCTAAAACACTTCCGTCTGCCAATGCATAAACAGCGAGAATAAAAAGAGCGTAAAAGTCAAAGGTTGAAATGTCGGGCGTAGTGAGTTTTGTCATCAACGCAGAACAATGTTTGTGCTGTGACACGAGCGAAGGGATAAATAATAACAATGGCAATCAGAGCGATTAAATAGTGGCTTAATGCCATCCGTGTGAGTTGTCCAACAGGCTAACCCATTTCCTCAATGAAATGGGTTATTACCATAATAAAATTACGACTAGCTGGCGGTTATGCTTTGGTTGCCGTGGACAATACGCTACCCGCGCCAATAAAGACACCACCCGTGACACGATTGAAGATCTTCGCTCTACCTTTGGCAAATAACCAATTCGATGACTTCGCGCCTAAAAAGGCATAAATCGCTAACCAAGAGAATTCCATCACTATAAACGTAGCCGTAAAAATCAGGTATTGGCTAACAAGAGATAACTCAGGGTTAATAAACTGCGGAAACAATGCGGTAAAAAACAGAATCGCTTTTGGGTTGCTACTACCAACGATAAAACCGGACACGTAATGTTTAAGTGGTGAAACGACTTCTCGCGTTTGCCCTTGTTGGAGTTGATACTCTTCTTCTTTTGACATTAATGCACGGATACCTAAATAGATAAGGTAAGCCGCTCCAACATATTTAATCACATTAAACACCAGTTCAGATGACGCAATGATCAGACCAAGACCGGTGAAAGATAGCGTTAGTATTATTGTAATGGCGCTCAAACTGCCGAGTGCCGTAAGCACTCCGACTTTGAAGCCTTGTGTCACGCCTTTAGTCATGCACAATAATGAGCTTGGTCCTGGCGAAGCCGTTAAAATCAAAATGGCAATAAAGTAGAGTGCCCACGTTTCTAAACTCATACTCATATTCTCCTTGTTGAGTATTTAGACTCCCATTTGGAAATCGTTAAATGTTACCATCCTGTAACACTTCTAATTGAACAGAAATCCTTTCGCTTGTCTAGTTGATAGACCGCACTGTCACTCAGAAACAAAAAAACCGAGCATAATGCTCGGTTTTCAGAATTAACTAGTGTGATGATTATTGGCAACTGTCTAAAAGCTGACGTTTGCGTGGCTCTTGGATTAATTTCCAGTGAATACCTTCGATTGCACCATCAAATTTCCATAGTAACTTAACATCAACATCACTGCCGTATGTTTGCTTAACGCGAGAAAATACTTGCGCAGCACCTAACTCGATAAACTCGTCAACGTCATCAACACCAGATTTCTTAACCATGCGCTCCAAAGTCAGCTGCATGTTTGGTAAATCTCTTAAACGACGGTTTGCGGAAGAACGCTTGAATTTACGTTGCGAAACCGAGTAGTCGATCGACTGTTTAACTAAATCATCCAGCTTATCGTCACGAGAATTGTAAAGATCGCTGATATCGTAATAATTTACAGTCGCTGTAGTTTGTTTTTTAACATGCTTGTACTTTTCACACCCTAAAGCACAAAGCTCGTCATCTAAATTATCTCCACCGCGAATGAATACCTTTTCGTTACTCAACAAAGCGAACATAGCGTCATCTTTGAATAAACCGGTACCACCAAACATCGAACGCTTTTGGAAGTCACCATATTTACTTACGTACTGAATAAACGATTGTTCTGTCATATCCTTAGATCCTTCTAATCTTCCCCGATTATTGGTGATCACCAGATAGCAGCATAAAAAAATAAAATCTGTTTCTGCCTTTATTAAAATTGTACCAGTTGGCAGTTATTTGGTTCTTATGACCTAGTGGTTAAGATCATAGTTAACGTAGCAAATTAAGTCAGGTCAAAGTTCACATCAATGAGCCCAAAAACCACGTTTTATTGGACTAGTATCACATAAATCAAAATCATATGCCACTGAAGTGTCAAAAGTTTAACTTTTTCGAACAGCGTAAAATTATTGACTGAAATATCACTCAATAATATTCAGCCATTGCTTGATAGCTCTGAGAAACGTTACACTGCCGCTTCAAAACACATAATAACAACACTATGACTCATTTATCTTTTTATTGGCTACCGGAAAATCGAGCATTAATTAATAGAGAAAGGCATTCAAAGCGAATTTGCTGCATTTCTTGAAAGTTCAATCGAATCAGGAAAAATTACACTCCCTCCCATTCCTGAAGTGGTGACAAAAATTCAACGCTTGTGCTCGCTCGACAGCACAACCGTAATGGACGTCGCCGATTGCTTAGTTGAAGACCCAGGCTTAACTGCAGCGGTAATTCGCATCGCTAACTCAGTCATTTTCAATCGCCGCAACATTCAGTGCACTGAAGTAGTAACTGCCGTTTCACGACTCGGCATTGTACGCGTACGTGACATTGTCACAGCACAAGCGATTGAACAGTTAAAGAATTCGGTAAACTTGTCAAAAGAATGTAACCGTGTTCTACGTCAAAGCGCGTACACCTCTAAAGAACTTGCCGCCACTATGGTGATGGTAACCAAAGAATTCCGACAAACCCAATCACCTGATTATGCTCACCTCATTGCAGATAAAGCACTATTAACGGGATTATTGGCAGATATTGGCTTGTTCTGTCTGGTGCACGAGTACTACCTCTACTTAGAGAAAGGAAACTATCTCGATAGTGAATTGGCACTGCGAATTTTCAACGCCCTTTGTCCTATCGCGAGTCGCATGGTTTTGGAGAAGTGGGGATTTGACCCTGACTTTATTGATGTCGCAACCAACCAAAACAGCCAAAACCTTGATGTCGAAGTTTCTTATCTAGATGTTGCTCGTATCGCTAACCACATTCTGATGTTCCGCCGTAAAGATGAAAACATCGATGAGCATGAGGTAGAAGTTGATATTACAGGTGCAGATATTCTGTACAACCTCACCAATTTAAGCGATAGTGAGTTCCATACAAAAGTACAAGAACTAATAAGAGCTTGCGGTCTATAACCCTCTAGGAAGTCGTATGTTTTCAGGGATGTTGTTCATTTTTGCCCCACTGGTGGTGGGGTATCTAATTGCTGTTTCCAATCAAAAATTACTCGAGCAAATTAACGCCACAACTGCGCGCCTAGTGTTCGTGATCTTAGCGTTAATGGGCTTAAGCCTTGCCTCACTGGATAACTTAAGTGAGAACCTGCAAACCATTTTGAGTTATACCGCCACCTTTTTTGCCTGTCTTGGCGTATGCAACTTAGCCGTGCTGCCATTGGTGGATCGCTTTCTGCCTCTCGAAACTGATGCCAAACACACTAACCTTCCGCTTTCATCCATGGCGATGGAATCACTGAAACTGATCCTTGTGGTGGGTGGCGGCTTAGTGATTGGGTTAATGCTGCCGTTTGACTTATCTTGGGTGGATACAGCCAGTGAGTGGATTCTCTTCATTCTACTGTTCTTCATTGGTATTCAATTGCGTAACAGTGGTTTGACGCTCAAGCAGATCCTGATCAACAAACAAGGGATGTGCATTGCGACTTTAATTATTGCCAGCTCAATGTTGGGTGGCGCAATTGCCGCGATGATCCTCGATATCGACATTTATCGTGGTTTTGCCATGGCATCGGGTTTTGGTTGGTACTCACTTGCGGGCATTTTGATGGGGGATGCGTTTGGTCCTGTTTACGGTGGCGCTTCTTTCATGTTGGAGCTTCTGCGTGAACTTGTCGCTCTAGTACTCATTCCACTGGTGATACGTACTCGTCCATGTACTGCTATTGGTTATGCTGGCGCAACCGCAATGGACTTTACGCTTCCGGTGATACAAACCACAGGCGGTGTGCGCTGTGTCCCTGTCGCTATCGTAAGCGGATTTATCTTAAGTCTCCTAGTCCCTGTGTTGATGTTGTTCTTTGTCTCACTTGCGGGCTAGATCGCGGGAAATAATTTAAAATTCTCTTAAACTACGCCGACAATTAATAACAATTAGGAAGTTACCATGAAACGTACGTTGATTGCGTTGCTTTTAAGCGCGACTTCTACGGCGGCGTTTGCCGCAGACAATTCTTGCCTATCTGAAAAATACGATGCTTACATTGAAGCATCCATTCACTGGTACGAAGATTTAGCTCAACTCACTGCTCAACAATATCCGGATTTAGAAGAAGTGGCTAACTGGTATCTCGATGGTCGCAAAAATCACTTCATGTTTAATGCAGAAGCGGTGAAGTACTACCTCGACAATGATCCAGCTAAAGTAGCTACCGAGAAGAACGTTGAAGCGTGGTTACAACTCGATCAAAAAGAGATAAAGACGCTCGCCTCTCGTAGCGACACGCTGGGGTATATGGCAGCAAAAACGTTTGCCGATCGTCAATCTAAGCCACACCCAGACAACTATGAACTGCGCTCCGCTTTCGCTGATCTGCTCAGCCACCCAACCAAAATTGATAGTGCGCTAAAACGCTATAACTCCTCAATAGCTAAAGTCGAATCAATTACTTGCCCTTAGTCTGAGTATGGTTAATTAACCATCACTCAAGCGACATTTTAACCAACAGCCGAAGTTACAATCTAAGTTTCTTTAATTAAGACGGGACATTGTTTTGTTTTTCGTTTAGATTGTTCGGCTGCAACAAACTATGATAAGAGCAATGTTATTGCATGGTATCGGAACAAAAAACGGCCGACGCTAGCTTCGAAAGTTTACTTCGAATCTTTACCGTCCCAGAAGGCCCAGACTCAACACTTACTCAAATCGAAGCTGAACTGTCGCGCAACTTAAATAAGTTTTTGCGTGAGCATATCGTCGCGGAAGAAAAACCTCTTAAAGAGATCGAGAAGGATTTCTCATCTCCAGCTATCCCTGAACAGCCAGAGTTTGTCTCCGACCACACGCAACATTTGCTTGATACCTTGGTTTCGCATTCGGTGCATACCTCTGCGCCGAGCTTTATCGGGCATATGACTTCTGCCCTACCATATTTCTTGATGCCGTTATCAAAGATCATGATTGCGCTCAACCAGAACTTGGTAAAAATCGAAACCTCTAAAGCATTTACGCCTCTTGAGCGTCAAGTATTGGGCATGCTACACCGCCTTATTTACGCGCAAGATAATAGTTTCTACAGTCAGTGGATGCACAGCGCGAACCACTCTCTCGGTGCATTTTGTTCTGGCGGGACTATCGCCAACATTACCGCGCTATGGGTTGCGCGCAACAATGCATTGCGTCCACAAAACGGTTTCCGTGGCGTAGAAAAAGAAGGTCTATTCAAAGCGATGAAGCATTATGGCTATGAAGGCATGGCTATTCTTGTTTCTGAGCGCGGTCACTACTCGTTGAAAAAAGCCGCTGACGTATTGGGCTTAGGTCAAGATGGATTAGTTGCGGTCAAAACCGACAGCAACAACCGTATCTGCCCTGAGAGCTTGAAACTTAAGATCCAAGAACTAAAGGCGCAAAGTATTAAGCCATTTGCGGTTGTTGGTGTGGCTGGTACAACTGAAACGGGTAACATCGACCCACTCACTGAAATCGCTGCCATCTGTGCCCAAGAGCAGTGCCATTTCCACGTCGATGCCGCTTGGGGTGGTGCAACGCTGATGTCAAACAATCATCGTCATCTACTCAATGGCGTTGAACTCGCTGACTCTGTGACTATTGATGCGCACAAACAGCTCTACATCCCTATGGGAGCTGGCATGGTACTATTCAAAGATCCAAGTGCGATGAAATCTATTGAGCATCATGCTCAATATATTCTACGCAAAGGATCAAAAGACTTAGGTAGCCACACGCTCGAAGGTTCTCGCTCTGGTATGGCAATGCTGGTTTATGCCGCGATGCACATCATCAGCCGACCAGGCTACGAACTGCTCATCGATCAAAGCATTAGCAAAGCGGCTTACTTTGCTAGCCTAATTAAACAACAGAGTGACTTTGAACTGGTTTCTGAACCAGAACTATGTCTGCTCACCTACCGCTACGTACCTGAAAATGTACGTAAAGCACTGTCAGTCGCATCGAATGAGCAACTTGCAGAATTAAACAACTTGCTCAACGAGTTGACAAAGTTTGTACAGAAACGCCAACGCGAACATGGTCGCTCATTTGTTTCACGTACTCGCCTCAACCCAGAGCAAGTTAAAGGTCTTAACACGATTGTTTTCCGTGTCGTTCTTGCGAATCCACTGACCACGTATGAGATCTTAGAAAGCGTTCTGGAAGAGCAACGTGAAATCGCACAAACTGGTGCTCCAACACTGCTAGCAAAGATTAATCAAGTTGTAGACGAGATATTAGCAAACTGAAATTTTCTTTCTGTTTTAGTGTAATTTGTTATCAATAGTGGCTAGATAATCGACATGTGGCGCGAACATGAGCAGAATTTTTGTAGTTTTCACAAAATTTTGTTTGAGGCTTGTCATATTCTAGCCAATTGGTCTGTATAAAAATTACTGTAAAACTTGATGTTCGGTTTATACTGGTTCAACGGCGCTGTCAGGCATTTATTATCTCTTATCAGCTACGCTGATTTGCTTTTAATAAATACTAAAAGCTTGTTGAGCGAGTTGTTCTCTATACCCTTGTGAACACTATGAATACATTAGAAAAAATACAGAAAAATCTAGAGAATTTCAGTAAGTCTGAACGCAAGGTCGCGGAAGTGATTATGGCGTCGCCTCAGACTGCTATTCACTCTAGCATTGCAACATTAGCTAAAATGGCTGATGTCAGTGAGCCTACCGTTAACCGTTTTTGTCGCCGCTTAGACACTAAAGGCTTCCCTGATTTTAAATTACACTTGGCACAGAGCCTCGCAAACGGCACACCTTATGTGAACCGTAATGTCGAAGAGGACGATGGTCCTGACGCTTACAGCCACAAGATTTTTGAATCAACCATGGCATGCTTGGACGTAGCAAAAAATAGCTTAGATCCTATGCAAGTAAACCGTGCGGTTGATTTACTTACTCAAGCTAAACGAATTTCATTTTTTGGTTTGGGCGCGTCGTCAGCAGTTGCGAAAGACGCACAAAACAAGTTTATTCGATTCAATATTCCAATTACTTGTTTTGAAGATATCGTGATGCAACGTATGAGCTGCATCAACTGTACCGACAACGATGTTATCGTGCTGATTTCTCATACCGGTCGTACTAAGAGCCAAGTTGAAATCGCTAACCTAGCGCGTGAGAACGGCGCTACCGTTATCGCAATTACAGCCAAAGACTCACCACTAGATAAAGCAAGCTCGCTGACTATCTCCTTGGACGTACCAGAAGACACGGATGTGTACATGCCAATGGCTAGTCGTGTAGTACAGATGACGGTAATTGATGTTCTGGCAACCGGCTTTACGCTACGCCGTGGCACAGGTTTCCGTGAAAACCTACGTCGCGTGAAAGACGCACTAAAAGATTCTCGCTACGACAAGCTTTCACACTTCTAAACAGACGTTTGAAGCAACCCCATTAAAAAAGAGGCTTAACGCCTCTTTTTATTTGCCAGTTCAACCGTGCTGAACTGTTACGTTTGTTCGAATAATGACGCCCCACCGGTACCGGATTGTTCAATAACTGCAACTTCGCTCTGGTTATCAAAACTCGGCTCTTTTTCACAACTCCCATTACATTGGCATACCTGCTGCAAAATGTGCATCAAACGATCTTGAGTTAACGGCAGTGGGTTACCTTTGATTGCCACCGATTTAAGCGCATCATCAGCGACCTGCTCAAAAGAGGTTTGGCAAACCCCAAACTCGTTTAAGTTAGGCAGTTGAAGCTTTTCAAGCATCATATTGACCCACAATACCGCATCATCACGACAGGCGTTGGTTCGCCCAGTCAAGATGTGCGCCATCTTTCGATAACGCGCTAACACATCCGCCCTACCCGCCTGTTCCGCTGCACGTATATTCTCCTGCATAACAAAGGGCGCTAAACGAGCGGTAATCACACTATGAGGAGCCGCCAGCTTACCGCCTAGAGCGGATGCCAAACCATGCGCCGCCCCCAATTTAGCATTGGTAATCGCCATTCCACCCAGCATTGCAGCAAACGAGAGATCGCCGCGTGCAACAAAGTTATCTTCCAAGCAGCCAGCTAACACGGAATCACTCAACCTTCTTAACCCCTCTTCACAGATCATATCGGTGATGGGGTTTGGCTCACCACAAACATAGGCCTCCATTAGGTGCGTAAACGCATCCATCGCCCCCCGCCCTGATGTATATGCGTCAGTACCATAAGTGAGTGTAGGATCGACAATCGCCACATCGGCCAACATCTCCGGACTACGCAAACTGACTTTGACTCGATCTTGCCCTGAACGCAAAACGGCATTCTTGGTCACTTCGGAGCCAGTACTCGCCGTCGTAGGTATAGCAATAAATGGGATGGGTTTGGTTTTAAGAGGAACATTGCGCCCAACCACTTCAACGTAATCATAGACGTCACCTTGGTTGGGTATAATGGCGGCAAGCGCTTTACCCATATCAATCACACTACCTCCACCGATAGCAATGACCATATCAGGCTTAAACTTGCGCCCACTTAATGCGGTTTCTTCCACCATAGTGATATTGGGCTCACCCGATATCGCCACGTGTTGATAACGCATGCCTTGCATTTTTATATACTGAATAATTGGCGACGCGCGTTGTGTGTTCTTCCCTGACACCAACAAAACACTATAGCCAAACTGATTTATAACCGAGAGAGAGGATTGCAGCGCACCTTCACCGAAAATAATGCGCGTGGAGGTCATAAACTGGAACATACCAAATAGACTCCTTAGGCTAAATATTGAGCTAAATCTAGCTTGCCTCGTGGCGTAAAAAATTAATTTGACCTACAGCACCTTGTTGCAATTAACCATGTAATAAATATGGTTTTCGCGATTCTGGTCGCTAGTTTTGTTCAAAATTATAGCGATAGATTTTCCCTATTGAATCAAGAGGTAATTGCCGCTTTATTTTCTTTTAGCTTTGCGGCATAGTGACTACATCAAAATAAAGGAGAAAGATTCTATGTTCGTAGTTATTTTCGGTCGCCCAGCATGTCCATACTGTGTTCGCGCTAAAGAGCACGCTGAAACTCTTAAAGCAAAACGTGACGACTTCAACTACCGCTATGTTGACATTCAAGCAGAGGGCATCTCAAAAGCTGACCTAGAGAAAACTGTAGGTAAGCCAGTTGAGACAGTTCCACAGATCTTCATCGATCAAACTCACATCGGTGGCTGTGACGACTTCGAAGCATACGCGAAAGAGAACCTAGGTCTATTTGACTAATCGTTCCAATTCGAATTGGTAAGAAAACCGCTGCTTGTCAGCGGTTTTTTCATATCTACCAATTAATTAGCCATCACGAAGAAATTATTTTTCTACTGATAAAAATAATAGTACTTTCTGCTTAAGTTTTTTTATTAATCAGTTACAATTTGCAAAACTTATCCCAATGCTCAAACTTCTGGGTATTGGCTGGCATTGATACAAGAACTGCCCTGTGAATATTGACGTCGTACTCTTGCTCAAACAAAACCCAATTCTGCTCATCTTCGTGGTGTTAGCGATAGGTCTCGCTATCGGTAAAATTCGCTTTGGTAACCTACAATTAGGAAACTCAATTGGCGTACTCATCACCTCACTCATTATGGGTCACCTCGGCTTCTTCTTTAGCCCAGATGCATTAACCATCGGCTTTATGCTGTTTATCTATTGTGTTGGTATCGAAGCGGGTCCGAACTTCTTTGGTATCTTCTTTCGAGATGGTAAACACTACTTTATCTTAGCCTCAATCGTGCTAGGCACTGCCCTGCTAATCACCCACTTTAGTAGTGAAATGTTTGGTCTCGATTTCGGGCTTGCCGCCGGTATGATGGCAGGCGCGCTCACCTCCACTCCTGTGCTGGTAGGTGCGCAAGACGCACTTAATTCTGGACTCGCTGAAGTTCCACGTAACATGGACTTTGGTCTCGTATTGGAAAACCTGTCCGTTGGTTACGCAATGGCGTATCTGATTGGTTTAATCAGTATGATCATGTTCGCCAAGTTGCTACCAAATCTGCAAAAAGAAAACCTGTCAGATTCTGCTCAGCAAATCGCTCAAGAACGTGGCTTAGGCGGTTCTAGCCAGCGTAAAGTTTATCTGCCGATTATCCGCGCCTACCGAGTGGGTCCTGAACTGATTGATTGGACTGATGGTAAAAACCTGCGCGAGCTGGGTATCTACCGTCAAACCGGTTGTTATATTGAACGAATTCGTCGCGGGGGCATTTTGGCGCATCCCGATGGTGATGCTATCTTGCAAGAAGGCGATGAAATCGCACTGGTTGGCTTCCCTGATAGCCATGCACGATTGGATCCAAGTTTCCGTAACGGCAAAGAAGTATTCGACCGCAACCTACTTGATTTGCGCATTGTCGAAGAAGAAATCGTGGTAAAAAGCGACGCCATTGCAGGAAAACGCCTATCAGACCTCAACCTCTCTGAGTATGGTTGTTTCCTTAACCGCGTTGTACGCGCGCAAATCGAAATGCCGATGGATCTGGATATTGTGTTGGCTAAAGGTGATGTGCTGCAAGTGAGTGGTGAGAAAAGTCGAGTCCACGGTCTTGCGGAGAAAATCGGTTTTATCTCAGTACATAGCCAAATGGCCGACTTATTGGCATTCTGTAGCTTCTTTATTCTCGGTATTCTGTTTGGTTTGATTACCATGACCTTTGGTCAAGTATCGTTTGGTCTTGGTAACGCAGTTGGTCTACTACTCTCAGGAATTACCTTAGGCTTCTTACGCGCGAATCACCCAACCTTCGGTTACGTTCCGCAAGGCGCACTCAATATGGTCAAAGACTTAGGTTTGATGATCTTTATGGTCGGCATCGGTTTAAGTGCGGGGGGTAAGATGTTCGAACATCTTGCACAAGTCGGTCCTCAGGTCATCGGTTTGGCGTTTATTGTTAGTGTGGTGCCCGTCGCACTCGCATACCTATTTGGCGCATACGTTTTGAAGATGAACCGAGCACTACTATTTGGTGCGATCATCGGTGCCCGTACTTGTGGTCCGGCAATGGACATCGTTAACGACTACGCGAAATCGACCATCCCTGCTCTCGGTTACGCGGGTACCTATGCGATTGCCAATATCTTAATGACGCTTGGCGGTACGGTACTGATTATTTTAAGCTAGTCCCAAAAAACAGGCTCAGCAAAATAGTCACCCTAACACCAAAACTCCCCACGCAAAAACGTGGGGAGTTTTGTTATGTGCTTAATTTAAGCTTTAAGCAAATTCTTTACGTAACTTCTTCGCCGCTGAAACCATGTTCGCAAGTGACGCTTCTGTCTCCGCCCAGTTACGTGTTTTCAAGCCACAATCTGGATTGACCCATAAACGCTCTGCCGGAATTTTCTTCGCTGCGGTATTAATTAACCCTTCAATCCATTCCTCAGTTGGAATGTTTGGTGAGTGAATATCATAAACACCCGGACCAATCTCATTGGGGTAATTAAACTCTTCAAATGCTTTGAGTAGCTCCATGTTTGAACGGGATGTTTCAATAGTAATCACGTCTGCATCTAATGCCGCAACCGATTCAATGATTTCATTGAACTCTGAGTAACACATATGAGTGTGGATCTGAGTCTCTGGTTTGGCACTTGCTGCTGAGATCTTAAACGCGTCTACAGCCCACTCTAGGTATGCTTTGTGGTCACGCTTTTTCAAAGGCAGACCTTCACGAATCGCCGGTTCATCGATTTGAATAATGTTGATCCCTGCATCTTGCAGATCCGAAACTTCATCACGCAATGCCAAAGCAAGCTGATTGGCGATCTCTTTACGAGAAATATCTTCACGGGGGAACGTCCAACATAAAATCGTTACTGGACCAGTAAGCATACCTTTCATCTGCTTAGTCGTGAGCGATTGCGCGTAGGTCGACCACCCCACAGTCATTGGTTTCTCGCGTTCTATATCTGCCACGACAATAGCCGGTTTCACACAGCGAGAACCATAGCTTTGCACCCAACCGAATTTGGTCGTTTGGAAGCCCGCCAAGTTCTCCGCAAAGTATTCCACCATATCGTTACGCTCTGCTTCCCCATGGACCAAAACATCGAGATCGAGTGCTTCTTGACGCTTAACCGCATCTTCAATGTGGCCTTTTAACGCCGTCTCGTATTCGGTTTCACTTAACTTACCCGTGCGATAAGCGCTGCGCTGTAAACGGATTTCACTGGTTTGCGGGAATGAGCCAATCGTCGTTGTTGGGAATAGTGGCAACCCTAGCACTTCGGCTTGATGTGCTGCACGTTGTTTATAAGGCGCGCTGCGCTCAGCTAATGCCTTAGTAATATTACTTAGACGCTGCTGCACTTGCGGCTTGTTAACGTGAGTGGCACTCTTGCGGGCCTGGATTGGCGCACTGTAAGTATCGCACGCTAAAATCGCATTCTGATCGCCATCGAGTGCTTTCCCCAGCAGTGCCACCTCTGTGACTTTCTGTTTGGCAAACGCAAACCAACTGCGAACTTCCTCACCTAATGCTGGCTCTAACTCTAGGTCGACAGGGCTATGCAGTAATGAACAAGAGCTCGCTACCCAAAGTTTATCGCCCAGCTTCTGTTTCACTGGTGCAAGTAATGCAAGTTGCTTAGACAGATCAGCACGCCATACATTACGACCATTAACGACACCAGCAGATAGCACCCAATCTTGCGGAATTTTTGCCACAATCGCATCTAACTGCTCTGGCGCTGCGGAAAGATCCACATGTAAGCCGTCCACATTCAGTTCGATAATTTTATCTAGGGTCTCTTCTACAGAATCAAAATAAGTAGTAAGCAGTACTTTTACGTCACTACGAATCACTTGATAAGCGAGCTTAAACGAATCTACCCAACGCTTTTCCAACTCCAGACCAAGAATCGGCTCATCGATTTGTACCCATTCGACGCCATGTTTGGCTAACTTAGCTAAAATGGCTTGGTAGGCGGTCAATAAACGAGGCAGCAATGTTAAACGGTCAAAACCTTCATCGACTTCTTTGCCTAAGTAAAGGTAACTCAAAGGCCCAAGTAACACAGGTTTCACCTGATGACCTGCTTTGGTCGCTTCATTCACTTCTTCAAACAATTGTGGCCAACTAACCTCAAAAGAATCATCTTTACTGAACTCAGGCACGATATAGTGATAGTTGGTGTTGAACCATTTCGTCATATCAGAAGCTGCGCTACCCGCACAACCACAGTTGGCTTGAGACTGACCACGCCCAACACGGAAAAGTGTATCGAGATCAGGAAAACCATTATTGTGACGCTTTGGCACATGACCCAGAAGAAGTGTCGTAGTTAACACATGGTCATACCAAGCGAAGTCGCCCGCGGTAACGAAACTTAAATTGGCATCGGCTTGAGTTTGCCAGTTTTTGCCACGAAGCTCCGCCCCGACTTGCTTGAGCTGTTTTTGATCAATTTCGCCACGCCAATATTTCTCTAAGGCGAATTTAAGTTCGCGTTTCTCGCCAATTCGCGGGTAACCAAGAATGTGAGTTGTTGTTGTCATTTTACCTAGTCCTTGTACTGAGTGATTGGGCTGGACTATTTAGGAAGTCCGGATGGCTAAACTATCTCGCTTCTCGGCATCATGAACAACGTCCAATTATTCAACTTGTTTATTAAAAAAATTCATGTTCCGCTCGCAATCCAACCAAAGCCATGAATTTATAAAGTAAATTTAGACGTCTAGACGTTTACATTACATGCAAGACACGTTAGGTTAATAACATTCAAGGATTGAATTGGGGGATGAAAGGAATTCATGATCGAGCTCAAGCATCTACGCACACTGACATCATTACGCGATACCGGTTCGCTAACGGCTACGGCCACCGCATTGCATTTAACGCAATCGGCTCTCTCTCATCAAATCAAAGATTTAGAGGCTCGCCTTGGCGGACAGCTTTTTTTGCGTAAAACCCGCCCGGTAAAGTTCACCTCAGAAGGCGAAATTTTGCTGCGTGTTGCGGACGATATTCTGCCACGCCTTGCCAAAGCCGAAAATGAATTGGCGAGTCTAAAAGAAGACGTCAACGGTCGACTGCATATGGCAATAGAGTGCCACTCCTGCTTTCAGTGGCTAATGCCTGCACTCAAGGAATACCAAGTAACTTGGCCAAGCGTCACGCTAGACTTTTCATCCGGTTTTGGATTTGAGCCACTTCCAGCATTAATGAGCGGTGAATTGGATTTAGTGATCACCTCCGATATTCAAGCCCGATCGGAAGTGCATTTTGAACCTTTGTTTGATTTTGAGATGCGCTTGATCACTTCAGTCAATCACCCACTCGCCAGTCAAACGCTGATTCAACCGCAAGATCTCGCCGATCAAACTATGATTTCCTATCCAGTACAAAAACAGCGATTGGATGTAGTGAAGCATTTCTTGCAGCCAGCGGGAATAGAGCCGGCGAAATGGAAACAGTGTGACAACACCTTAATGCTGGTGCAGATGGTCTCTGCTGGTCTGGGAGTTGCAGCGCTACCAAACTGGGCGATCAGCGAGTTTTCTCGTCAAGGATTGATTACCAGTATCCCTTTGGCTGAAGGACTATGGCGACGCTTGTTTGCGGCAACACGTAATTCAGACAAAGATAAACGCTATCTGCAGGCTTTCTTTACAACCGCCAAGCAACAATGTAAGAGCCACTTGGACGGTATCAAGCTCGCATAAACAAAAAAGCCCCATCGTTAGTTCGATGAGGCTTTAAAATCTTTAAACGCTTAACGTTGATAAGCTTTAAATTGATTGGTCAATGGATCGTATTGGTAACCAAGTACATCGAGTTTGCCGACCACTTGCTCCACATCCATTTCATACATGCTTACCAACTCTTCAAAGCTGTCGCACTCGAGACGTAATTTCTCATTGACGATGCCCAGTAGAATGATGCTATCTAGGCTACGAACATTGCTCAGATCCATATCTCCACTCCCAATTTAAATGGCTTACTACAAGCCTAGCTCTCATTGAGTAAATTAACAGTGAAGAAGATCCAATTAGTGACTTAAAACGACCAGAGGTTAACCAAAGATTGGCTGACCTGCTAGCGTTGCTGCAACCAGTGCCAACAAGCCTAAGCCCAACTGTACTTTGTTTGCTGCTTTACCGCTAAACAGATGCCAACACCAAATCACCACACCAGTGATCATTAATGCAAATGCAGTCAGCAACGGTGTCACTAATGTTTCTAATTGTGCTTCAGGCAAATCATAAACGTGCAGCAGTACCGTCAAGCTAGTTAGCATCGCTGCAACCACGCCTGTAACCGGTAAAATACGGTGGAACGCTTGTAATCGCGAGCGTGCAATCACAAGCAGAAGCTGAGCAAAACAAGCGCCAAGTAAGAAGATTTGCATAAACACGTTTGCACCTGCAGCAAAGCTGCTTTGCTCACCCATCATGATAGCAACGTAAGCAATCGCAAGACCATTGGCTAGATACATCACCCATAGCGGACCTTGTTCGCGTGTCTTCTTGGTCTGGACTTGTGAGAAGAAATACATCAGCGCCGCAGAAACCATGAACGCTTGAATCTTAAGTGAAGCAACCGCCAGCCACATGACCGCCAATGTTGGCAACATTTTGTGCACACGACCACGTTGCCCTGGGCAAATTTCACCCTTAACCAATACTAGAGTCAAAATAAACTGCGCACCCAACAACATAGGTGCAAACGTTGCTAATAAATTTTGGATCATAATGATGTTACTAACGGAAAAATGAATTGCACCGGATGATACCAAACTGACGGGTTTTCGCTATCTTAATCACCGATTAAACTCTGGCTGAAGTGTAAAAACATTCTGCAAGTCAATATGGGTGTAACCCTTGTGTTTATAAGGGTTTGATGTAATTTCCCTCTATTGACAGAATGGCAAAATAACCGCTCTCCGACTATAGATAGATAACAGATAAGCCGCTATAATTCGCGCTCACTGGATCTAAGAGCAAAATATGTACAACGATATCACCCCTATTCATGAGCATAAAAAGTACTGGGCAGAATGCTTTGGTACTGCGCCTTTTTTACCGACTAGCCGTAAGGAAATGGATGCCCTCGGATGGGACAGTTGTGACATCATCATCGTCACTGGTGATGCTTACGTCGATCACCCTAGTTTTGGTATGGCGATCATCGGTCGTCTACTTGAATCTCAAGGTTTCCGCGTGGGTATTATTGCTCAGCCAGACTGGAACAACAAAGACGCCTTCATGACGCTAGGTAAACCAAATCTATTTTTTGGTATTACCGCCGGCAACATGGACTCTATGATCAACCGTTACACGGCGGATCGTAAACTGCGTCATGATGATGCCTACACGCCAAACAACGAAGGCGGCAAACGCCCAGATCGCGCAACACTCGTTTACTCACAACGCTGTCGTGAAGCCTACAAAGGCATACCAATCGTACTTGGTGGCATTGAAGCAAGCTTACGTCGTCTTGCACACTACGACTACTGGTCAGACAAAGTTCGTCGCTCAGTACTGTTTGATGCCAAGGCAGATATTCTGCTATTTGGTAACGCAGAGCGTGCGCTGGTTGAACTGGCTCATCGCTTGTCTGAAGGCGAAGATATTTCGACTCTCACCAATATTCGTGGTACCGCAGTAAACCTTGCCACTGCGCCAGAGGGTTACAACGTTATTGATTCATCTCGCATTGAAAAACCACGTAAAGAAGCGTTTGTTCCGCCAAACCCTTACGCGGTTGAAGAGCAGTGCGAAACAAAAACAGAAGAGAAAGCGGAAGCGCAACCAATTACGATTCGCCCTTCTCGCCACGATGCAGCAACCACTGCGGTACGTTTACCTCCGTTCGAGAAGCTAAACAATGACCGTATCCTGTATGCACACGCAAGCCGTATCATGCACCTTGAGACTAACCCATACTCAGGTCGTGCACTGATCCAACGCCATGGAGATCGCGAACTTTGGATCAACCAACCACCTATCCCACTTACAACGGAAGAGATGGACTTTGTGTTTGGTTTACCTTTTGCTCGTGTACCTCACCCTGGTTATGGCAAAGCAAAGATCCCTGCGTACGACATGATCAAAACTTCAGTCAACATCATGCGTGGCTGTTTTGGCGGCTGTTCTTTCTGTTCAATTACCGAGCACGAAGGTCGCATCATTCAAAACCGTTCGCAAGAGTCAATCTTGAACGAATTGGAAGAGATCCGCGATAAAGTACCAGGCTTTACGGGCACTATTTCTGACCTTGGTGGTCCTACTGCGAACATGTACCGCCTAGGTTGTAGCGATCCGAAGGCAGAGGCAAACTGCCGTCGTCCTTCGTGTGTTTTCCCTGGCATCTGTAACAAACTGAACACCGATCATAAGCACACAATCGATCTCTATCGTGCGGCGCGCCAAGTCAAAGGCGTGAAAAAAGTGATGATCGCATCCGGCGTACGTTATGACCTTGCGATTGAATCACCAGAGTATGTGCGTGAGCTGGTTACCCACCACGTTGGCGGTTACTTGAAGATTGCACCTGAGCATACTGAAAAAGGCCCATTGGATCTGATGATGAAACCAGGCATGGGTACCTACGATCGCTTTAAAGAGATGTTCGAGAAGTACAGTGCTGAAGCGGGTAAAAAACAGTACCTAATTCCATACTTTATTTCAGCGCACCCTGGCACTGAAGATGAAGATATGTTGAACCTCGCGCTATGGCTTAAAAAGAACAACTTCGAATGTGACCAAGTACAAAACTTCTACCCATCACCGATGTGTAATGCGACGTCAATGTACTATTCAGAGACTAACCCGCTTAAACGCGTGAAGTACAAACAGCGTGAAGTGGTTCCAGTGGCTAAAGGTGAACGCCAACGTCGTTTGCACAAAGCACTGCTGCGTTACCACGATCCTGCTAACTGGCCAATGATTCGTGAAGCACTGATCGAAATGGGTAAAAAGCATCTGATTGGTGATAAGCCGAACTGTTTAGTACCCTCTGAAGATCAGGATGTACTAACACCGGCTGAACGTCGAAAGTCGGGTCGTCATGGTTCACAACGTTTCGCAACTAAACATACCAAGAATCAACCTGGTTTTGGTAATCAAAACCATAGTAATCGTGGTGATAGCGGCAGACGCGGTGAAAATGGTAAACGTGGCGAGAATGGCAACCGTCAAGGTGGTCAAGCGCCAGCAAAAGGTGGATTTATTAAGCCGGGAGCGAAGAAACCTGGCGCAAATAAATCACAACCACGCGGTAATGAACAGTCTTCTCAAGGTAGCAATAAAGGTGGTGCCAATAATTCGCGTAACCAACAAGGTAATCGTGCGAATCCACAAGGCAACCGTAAACCTAAACGCCGTTAATCGCCGCTAGTATAAATAGAAAAGGCTGAGTCAAACTCAGCCTTTTCTGTGTCAAATCCATGTTCAAATCCCAACAATCATGTGGCATACCACATCAGCACCTGTTACTTAAATGTTGATAAGTCGTACAGATTATATCCCATTCCTTCCAAAGCCACGCTATTAAAATCGTCGATTAACCGATTATCCTTTGAGAGAATATTCTCACAGAGGCGACATTATTTTATTGACCCTACCGCAAACCTTGGTGACATCAGTTCAAGTTTAGTGCAATTTATAAACTAACAACTTAAAGTAATAAGTTTTCTTACATTTCAACTTAATCTCATGATTAATACTATGATCGACTCCTGTTAATCATAGTGCAACATAATGTATACATATAAAGCATGATTTGTGTCATTTGTGTTTCAGCGCAAATTGATAAAGTGACCACTAATAAATACACAAATTAGAGTCAGTTTGTTATGAAATTAAGCAATCTAAAGATCAAGTATAAGCTCGCCTCGATTGTTACTTTATCTATTTTCCTTATCGTAATGGCGTGTTTATTTAACCTGTTGCAACAAAAAAACACCTCATTACAAGAGCGAAAAGATAAACTCAGCGCCCAAGTTGAAACCGCAATCAATCTAGCCCAACACTATTATCAGCAACGCGATACTCTAGGTAATGACATTGCCCAGCAAAAGGCGCTGCAAGCCATTCAAGCGCTACGCTACGATGGTAATAACTACTTCTGGATTTTAAACCAGCAACTACAAGTGGTCATGCACCCTTTAAAGCCAAACCTCAACGGTAAAAATGCTGACAACTTTAAAGACGGCGCAGGGAAATATCACTGGCGTGAAATGGTCACTATCTCAAAAACGCCAAGTCAAAAAGGCTTTTTGGATTACCAATGGAAAAGCCCGCAAGGTGAACTAAAAGATAAGATTTCCTATGTGCAATTACTGCCAGAATGGGGTTGGATTATTGGGTCTGGGATCTTGGTTGCTGACATTCAAGAAGCGTTTTATGACTTGGCGGTCAAAGAAGCCATTGTCGCCGTTGTATTGTCAGCGGTATTATTTGCTCTCGGTTACGCAATTTCCAACAACATCAATATTCCACTAAACAAGTTAATCGAGAACACCCAGCAAATTGCTCAAGGTAATCTGCGAGTGCGTATGAATATGTCGCGCAAAGATGAACTTGGAGCAATGAGCACTCAAATTGATGAAATGCTCGATAAATTGCAAGAAACACTGGCGACTGCCAATGATTCCGCTGCCCAATCCAGCAATATGGCAAGCAATATCGCTCAAGCGAGTGAGGAAGCTGCCACCAGCGTCAACTCGCAACATGCACAATTAGAGCTGCTTTCCACTGCGATGACAGAAATGAGCGCCACCATTTCTGATGTCGCCTCAAATGCTGAAAGTACTTCTGTCAGTACCAATAAGGTTACCGAGCATGCCCATCTTAACGATCAAGCCATGGCACATACCTCTGAGACCATCGCAGAAGTTTCACAAAATACTGGTACGGCTAATGACTTAATCAAAGAGCTGCAAGTTGGCGTGAATGAAATCAGCAACGTTGTCGATGTTATCCGTGATATTTCAGAGCAAACCAACTTACTAGCACTTAACGCAGCGATTGAAGCAGCACGAGCTGGCGAACAAGGACGTGGGTTTGCAGTGGTCGCCGAAGAAGTACGTAACCTTGCCAGCCGCACCCAAAAATCCACCGACGAAGTACAGCAGACAATTGAAAAACTCACTGAGCAAGCAGGCAAGACCGTGAATGCGATGGAAAGCAGCCATGAGAAAGTGACTCAAAGTGTTCAGGCATCAGAAGACACACGCGAAAAGCTGAATGTTATTGTCGAAGAAATGCAGAAAGCGAACGATATGGTGGCGCAAATTGCCGCCGCGTCCGAGCAGCAAAGTACCGTCGCAACAGAGATGAATCAAAACGTCGCCAGCGTTCATTTATCAGCGAACGAAATCCTTCAAGCATCACAATCTCTGGCAACCGATAGCCAAGAAATGGCAATGACAGCAGAACAATTAAGTTCGCAACTTAAATACTTTAAAGTTTAAATGCCCTGCCCTTAAAATCACAAAGCCCCAAGCTATTGAGACTTGGGGCTTTCATCATCTCTTTGACAAGCCGACTATTTAAGCGCTTTTTTCATTTGTAAACCAAGGAAGATAAAGCTGATGCCTTCAAACAACAGAGAAATGCCGACAAAGGTACCTAGTAGCGACAGAGAGAACGCTGGATCATCAAGTAACGTAAAGAAGTAGCCACCGATAAGAAGTGAAATTAAGCCACTGATAATGATCCAACCACTACCTGGTAAAGCACGGCTGCGCAGACCAAAAATCATACGTGTTGCACCGTTAAACATCATTACAACCACCATCAACATGGTCATGGTAATCAATCCGGCAAAAGGCTTAAACAGAATAAACAAGCCGCCAACGATGTAAAGCACAGCGCTGAGTACATACCAGAGCTTGTCTTTCCAAGCTTGAATACTGAATGTGTGGTACGCCTGAACAAGACCGCTAAATAAAAATAGCCCACCAACAATAGTTGTAATAGTAACGCCTGCCGCTACCGGAAGGCTCAGAGCGCCAAACCCTGCTAGAGCCACTAAAACACCTACGATGGTGAACCATTTCCAACCTTTAGAAAGTAAAGTTTGCGCCGCTGCTTGAGGGGAATCTTGTTGAATATTACTCATGGTGAATTCCTATTATTTTTATTTGTCTATAAGCACAATCACTTAGCGACTATAAACCCAATTTACGCTTATAAATCTGCCTCGCAACCATCTATAGCAAAAGCAAATATTTCATTATTAATGCTTGTGTTCGGTCAATAACGCCAAGACAAACATCACTAATTCGCTCACCTAAGTGTAGTCAAACCTCATGCTACACAGACAAAAAAGCCGGCAAAAGCCGGCTCTAAAAATCAATAAGTGTTCATCAATACGATTAAGCGTTAGCTGCTTCAAATTCACGCATGAATTCAACCAAAGCTTGTACACCTTCCAATGGCATCGCATTATAAATAGAAGCACGCATACCACCTACGGCGCGGTGACCTTTTAGCGCAACCAAACCTCGCGCTTTCGCCTGCTCTAAGAACAACTCGTCCAACTCAGGTTTCGCCAATTGGAATGGAACGTTCATACGTGAACGATTGTTGCTGTGGATGTTATTGCGGTAGAAATCTGAAGTATCAATGTAGTTGTATAACAACGCCGCTTTTTCACGGTTCACTTGTTCCACTGCCGCAACACCACCCTGCTCTTTTAGCCACTTAAACACTAGACCAGATAGGTACCAAGCAAATGTTGGCGGTGTATTAAACATCGAATCTTTTTCTGCCAAAATCTTGTAGTTTAAGAAGCTCGGTAGAATATCACTCGCGAAATCCAATAGGTCATCACGCACAATAACGATACATAGACCTGAAGGACCAATGTTCTTCTGCGCACCTGCGTAGATCACACCATATTTAGACACATCAATTTGACGAGAAAGAATGTTCGAAGACATATCGGCAACGATTGGCTTATCCGTTTGCGGGAGATCGTCAATCTCAACACCGTCGATGGTTTCATTTGGACAAAAGTGCACAAACGCCGCATCAGAAACGATTTTCCACTCGCTCGCAGGTGTTACCGCAACTTTACCATCGATTTCCGTTTTCGCGTTGAAAACGTCTACTTCACAATATTTTTGTGCTTCGTCAATAGCACTCTCTGCCCAGTAGCCAGCATCGACATATGTCGCTTTGCTGTTTGAGCCAAGAAGGTTCATTGGAACCGCAGCAAATTGAGCGCGCGCACCACCATGGCAGAATAGAACTTTATAGTTATCTGGGATGGATAGCAGATCGCGTAAATCTTGTTCTGCTTCTGTTGCGACTTGAATAAATTCTTTACCGCGGTGACTCACTTCCATCACCGAGGTTCCTAATCCATTCCAGTTAATCAATTCCGACTGGGCTTGCTCCATTACCGCTTTCGGTAAAGCCGCTGGGCCGGCACTAAAGTTAAAAACGTTATCCACGGTTTCTTTCCTTGCTCATGCTTTATATAAGACTGGTATCATTAATAACACTTTTTGCCACATAGAAAAAGCGACAAAAGAGGTCTTAAGACCTCTTTTGTTTGGATAGTGTAAATTTGTTTATACTGAGTAAGCGCTAAGCTACATCATCAAAGGAAGTAAAAGACTCATTAGCGGCACTTTTTGTCCATTTTCAAAGACAATATTCCCTTCCTTAATTTCCGCTTTTACTTGGTAGCCTTTGTCGGTCTGCTTAACAAATTCCATAATCAAACCTTCATCGATAGTTTGTCTGATTGATGGGTATTGCTCGACCAACGCATTTGAAACAAACGAATCAAAGTGCCCTTGCAGCGCAGGCATCACTTTCATTGGGTCTTGAGATACGTTATCAGTCCCTTCTGGCACCACAAGTTTCCACTGCGACGTAAACTCACCTTCACCGATATTCATCGCGATCTTGTCGCTGGCTAAATAAAATCCTTTCGCAAACAGGCTATCTACATAAGGCAACATCTGTTGAATATCTTGTGCAGTCAATACTGGGGAGTTTTGGTATAGAGTAACCAATTGTTCAAATGCCACTGCATCCAAATCACCAAAAGAGAAATCCACCTCTAAATTATCGAGACTCTCTTGGTCGACACTGATTTCGCTCACGCTAACGCCATGCTTGCTCGCCACACGCTGGGTGGTCTCTGCATACTCTGCTGCGTAGTGGTATTGACCATTTTTCAGGCTAAACATTGAATTTTTCTGTGCGTCACTCACTGACACTTGACCAATGTTCATTTCCTGATCACCAATCCAGAAGCTATTAACTTTCTTGCCCGAACCCTGACCCGAAACGTTCTCAACCATCAGTTTCTCACCAGTATTAAAGTCCACCTCGATAGAAGGGACATCAAGTTGGTAATCGACTTGACCAAGTACCGTTGCGTGACCTTTTAGCGTTGATGGCGTGATCAACATCATCGCACCTTCGTCGCCTTCGGTGGTTTGACGCCAAGTATCCAGTTTAAACTCGAAATCCGTGTTGCCATTAAGTTGAGTCACTGTATGCAGCGTTAACGGCATTTCTGGCCAATTTTCTAATACCGAATCTGCCGTCAGGCTAATTAATCCATGACTTAATTCACTATTCACCAAAATTTCTGCCGGTACGCCATCCGCAGCCAACTGCGCGGCAATAATCGGATCAGTAACTTGATAGCGCGTGGTTACAGTTGAAGATAAATAACCTCTGTCATAGCTAACAATTTCAGCTTTAAGCGAATCAGAATTTAGGTTCGCAACGCTATCTTGAATAACATTTTGACCAATTTGACCAACAGCCAAAGGCCAGCATAGTGCCAAAGATATCGCGCCACCAATCGCAGCATATTTTTTTAGTTGTTGCATCGAACTCATTTATCTCGTTATCGGTTTTCTAAAAAGTATAGCGGCTGTTTTACCATAAATTAGTAAAATAGCAGCACTATGATGTTTAAAGGATACACTAAAAAAGCTTGAGTTAAATCAGACTATTGGAAGTTTTCAGTCAAGGTTAGTAATTTCTCAAACTCAGCTCTCAACACGCTTTTCTTATGATTGCTACATTAAAGGACTCGTAAGACATAAGGTTGGATACCCATTTGAACCAATACGCCTTAATCTATCTCGACAACAATTTAGCGAACATTGAGCGCCTTCGAGGCGAACTAAATGTGTTTGCTTCACGATTTGATCTTCACTTTGCTCACTCATCAGCAGCCGCTGAAGCTTCATTACAATCTTGCCAAGAAAATAACCAAGCGGTAGCACTCGTGATTGCCAATCACAATGAAAGCTTCAATGGCGCGGATTTTCTTATTCAATTGGGTAAATCACCCCTGACACAAAAAACTCGCAAAGTGCTAATAAGTTGCGGACAAGATATCCAGGCGATTCTAACTGCTGTAAATGAGGGACGTCTCGACCACTGTTTAACCCAGCCGCTACAAGAAAATCTCGTATACAAAACCGTTCAAAACGAATTGACCAACTATGTTGTCGAAGAGGATAAAGAGGACCTGCTTTCCTACGGCTTAATCCTAGACCAACAAAGATTGTTGCGTGCACATATCGATTTAAAGATGCGTAGCTACCAAGCTGGTTTTATCTCTGATCACCACCGAATGTCTGATAGCGAACTGGCAGAAAAAGTGATCAATGCCCTAAAGACATTTTTTGCCAACGGAGACGAGACCAACGCCGTCAGGCACTATTCCCGAGAGCACTTACTCACCGTCGAAGGTGAAGAGAACAACTTCCTTTGGTTTATCACCTCAGGAGAGGTCGCGCTGTATAAAAAAGACGAAATGGGAATGCAACGCGAAGTAGTACGACACCGTAAAGGCAATTTAGTTGGCGGTATGTCATTTGTCACTGGCGAACCCTCATTCTCTACCGCGGTTACCTTAACTGAAACCGATGTGATTAAACTCGACCGCGAAGTATTCAGCCGAGTAATGTACTCCGACACCGCCCTACTGCCATTGTTTACTAACTTACTCCTGCGCCACTTTAACCGCCGCTTGCAACGTAACATCAACACGAAAATACAATTGCAACAGACCTTAGAATCACTGGAATCAGCCCATCACCAGTTAATCGAAAGTGAAAAAATGGCCATGCTCGGGCAATTAGTCGCTGGCGTTGCCCATGAGCTCAACAACCCAATTGCGGCGATTTTACGCGGTACAGAGACGCTAACAGATAGCATTACTCATCTTGTCAATGGAGAGAAACGGTGCTCGCCAGAAATGACCAGCTACATCATGACACGAGCCCTGTCCGCGCGTCCTAACTCAACGGCAGAAGAGAGACAAAAAACCAAAGCGGCAGAAAAGATTGTTGGTGATCGAAGGCTAGCCAAAAAACTGGTTAAACTTGGGTTACACCAAGATGAACAATGGCTATCAAAATCCAAAAGTAACCCAAATCAAGCGAACGAAGAACTAACCGAATTGGAGAGTTTTCACGTTGCTGGCGCGACGCTGCGCTCGATTAATGTGTGTGCACAACGCATCGCTGATATGGTAAAAAGCTTAAAAGGTTATGCACGCCAAGACGATGAAACTTTCCACTTCGTCGATATTCATGAAGGCATTGAAGACACTTTGGTGATCTTTGAGAATAAACTCAAACTGCACCAAGTAGAAAAACACTTTGCTCCCCTGCCCAACATCCGCTGTCTGCCCATTGCTTTACAACAGGTTTGGACTAATTTGATCTCCAACGCGATTGATGCCTTTCCACCTCAAGGTGTGCTTACCATCACCACCAGCATGCAGCATAAAGATGGCAAACAATGGGCAGTTATTGAGGTACAAGATAATGGTAGCGGCATCTCACCCGAGCTTAAAGAACAGATCTTTGCCTTAAACTTCACCACTAAAAAGGAAGGAAACTTCGGCTTAGGTATCGGTTTGTCGGTTTGCCAGCAGATTATTCACCAACATGGTGGCATTATTGAAGTCACTTCAAATGTTAACCAATACACCAAAATGTCGGTTTGGTTGCCGATAGATCAACCACCCCATAACAGCGAGGGATAGACCATGAATAAATACCTCATTCTATGCGTAGATGATGAACGAGAAGTATTAGACAGTGTGCTTCAAGATCTCGACTGTTTCGAAGATCACTTTTTATTAGAAGGGGCGGAATCAGTCGCTGAAGCCAAAGAGATCATCGAGGAAGCAGAAACCGAAGGTACTCAACTAGCTTTGATCCTCTGCGATCACATAATGCCTGAGCAAACGGGTATCAGCTTTTTAATCGAATTGAACGACAATAAATTGACGTCAAAAACGAAGAAGCTGCTGCTAACCGGACAAGCCGGTTTAGAAGACACCGTCGAAGCCATTAATCACGCTAGCCTCGACTTCTACCTTGCAAAACCATGGGGTGGAGAACAAATACGCTCAGCCGTTAAAGATTTACTCACTCAATACATCATCGATAACGATCCCGAGCCAATGCCTTGGGCGCAAGTATTGGATACAGAGAAGATATTTAATGCGATCGCCGAAAATCGCATCAGTTTTGGTGAATAAGCTAACAGTTTTATCCCTGTTAAAGGCATCAAAATTGCATAAATTATAAATATCGACAAAACAATGACATTTAGCCCTAGAGATACCGTGCAACTATCAGTAATATGCACAAGGTATTAAGGGCTGTATTGTCGCCCAAACATGGACAAATAACTTAAAGGTTCAATTCCTTATGCGTAAAACCATCTTAGCTGCAGCGCTAGTGCTTGTATCTGGCCAATCTTTTGCAATGACTGATCCAAACAGTCCTACAGTTATGAGTAACTTTAGCTACGATTACCTTGAAGCTCGTATTGGCGCTAGCCCTGGTACGTTCGGTGCAGGTATGAGCAAATCTATCCACCCTAATGCTCACGCTATCGCTCGCATTGACTCTGAATTCGAAGGTGATTTTGACTCAGCAGCAGGTTTCGGCTTCCACGCGCCAATCAACAACTGGGCAGACCTAACGGGTGAAATGCTATTCCGCATGGTTGAAAACGATGCAATGGGCACAGAAACCGGTATGGAACTCAACCTAGGTATTCGTCAATGGCTTGGTCCACAACTAGAGGTTGGTGGTAAAGGTGGTTACGTATCTATCGATGACAACGAAGAGTGGACAGCTTCTGCTTACGCGCGTTTTCATGCGACAGAGCTATTCTCACTTGGTGGCGAAGCGCGTTTCAACGAGTTCTACGGTGACCAACTAATGTTTAGCGCGCGTTTCAAATTCTAATATAGCGCGACAGATAAACAAAAACCCGGCATTGCCGGGTTTTTTCGTTTTCATTACACGTTATTCAAGACCAAGTTGCTCAGAGATAGCTTGAATTTGTTCAAGATCCATTTCGTGTACGCGAATCATCTGATTAATTTGACTCATTCGTGAACTCGCCTCATCTTGTTTATCACAGGAATCTGATTTCGCATCCCATGATGTACCATCAAGATAAGCGTTACACTCTACTTTCAATGCTTCAAATTTTGGCTCTAGGGCTGCCAACTCCTTCTTTAAAGATTCAAGCTCTTGCTTCACTTTCAACTCATGTTGGAACAGCTCGCGCGAACGCTCAAGCAATGAAGATTGCATATCTGCTTGCTGATTTAGCTTAGTATTTACCTGTTCAGCTTGGTTCAACTGGCTTTTCTGTGAATCCAATTGCTGTGCTAAAACTTGCTTTTCTTTATCTAACTGAGCGATTTCTTGCTGCAATGCATCTAATTCTGCTTGATGGTGTTGCTGCACTTCTGCCATTTTTGCCGCAAGCTTCTTCTCTACTTCAAAGTCAATGTTAGCCACACGCTCTTCGACATCATTCACCAGTTGCTTTTGCTCACCCTGCACCGCTTGGTACTGTTGTTGCAACTCAACGTAGGTCGTTTGCCATTTATCTGCCGTTACCGTAGAACCCAGCAGCCCACCAAGCGCAAGACCTAACACACCAGCAATAGCGATATAGAGATAGCTGCGTTTATCGCGCTCCTCAATTACTACTACATCATCTTCGCTATTATCTAAATCAGGTGATTTATTCACTGTTGGCTCCTAAGACCGCTAACGCATAAGTTCGGTGATCATGATGCTGGCAGTGTAGACTAGAAAGCCGGAGATCAGCGTGATGACGACATACTTTTGCAGTTTCTCGTTAGTGCGGTAACGAATCAACACAAACGCAAGAGCAATAAGAAATACAATCGCAATTAATCTCGTCATAACTTCTCCTTAGCTAGACTCTACGCTAGGCACCATAAAAACTGGATTCTAAACACTTCTTTTATACCATTTTTTTGCTTAAAAAGGTCAGAGCTAGGTAGTTTTCTCCGCTTAAATATAGCCTACTCTACACTTCAACGATTCGATTGCTTAAGATCCACACGATCAAACCAAATTATTGGTATTATATTTGGGTGATGACGATATTTACTGTATAAACAGATTGTCCTAACTATTTGAGGCAAAGACATGAAACCATTTAAACAAGAAAACAAAAAACGTCGTATTTTGAAAAAAATGTACCTAGGCGAGTTCGCGATGCTAGGTTTCGAAGTAAGCTGCAAAACTAACATTGCTGACTTCGATCGTTACGACGTATTCGTTGATGAGTTCATCGACTACATTGACAGCCTAGGTCTATGCTTTGGCGGCGGTGGTCTTGAGCTATTCGAAGGTTTCATCTGTGCATCTAAGCGCTACCAAGACGTAACTGAAGAACAACAAGCTCAAGTTGTTGCTTGGCTGCAAGCTCGTGAAGAAGTGACTGAAGTCATTGCTAGTGAACTAGTAGACGCTAACTACTTCTAATTACGCGCATATTAATGCGGATCAACGCCCCTTTTTGGGGCGTTTTTGTTTTCTAAAGCCACACTTTTCTTCCACTCGACATCCATTTAAAACCAAGCAAAGGTTTTCGTTAATTTTTCTGCTTAAAAACCTATTGAATTGTTCAAAAAAAGTGATAAAGTCCCACAGTCGATAGCAACCAGTGCTAACGACTAGCATTTACTCACTATATGAGTAATTGTTCCGATGAAGACTGCAGGAGAGTGGTTATTAACCAAATTTTAACATTTGGTTAGCGTAACCTACCGAAGAAGTAAATCTTTCAGGTGCTACCTAGGTAGCGGGGACTGTAGTTGGAGGAACCTCTGGAGAGAACCGTTAAATCGGTCGCCGAAGGAGCAAGTTTTGCGCAAGCAAAGTGAAACTCTCAGGCAAAAGGACAGAGGAGTGGAAAGAAACATCCTGTCACTTAGACTCGTCTAAGTGCTCTATCTATTGATCGTCCTTTTTTATATTGGGCTGTCATGCCTTTCCCTCTTCTCCTTAAAGCGTTATTAATTAAGGGGAAACCATGGATAACCTTCATACATTACTAAAAACTATCGACGACTTTGTCTGGGGTCCACCACTACTAATTCTGTTAGTTGGTACCGGTATATACTTCACTTTTCGTCTAGGTCTACTGCAATTTAGATACCTACCAACCGCGTTTAAAATGATCTTCAGTAAAGAAGATTCAGATAAGCAAGGTGATGTATCGAGCTTCGCTGCGCTGTGTACAGCACTCTCAGCCACTATTGGTACTGGTAACATCGTCGGTGTTGCTACGGCGATCAAACTGGGTGGTCCTGGTGCGCTATTTTGGATGTGGCTCGCTGCCCTATTCGGTATGGCAACCAAATACGCTGAATGTCTCCTGGCGGTAAAATATCGCCGTATCGATGACAACGGTGAAATGGTTGGTGGTCCAATGTACTACCTACAATATGGCGTCGGCTCAAAAGCATTAGCGATCATGTTTGCTATTTTTGCGCTTGGCGTGGCTTGCTTTGGTATCGGTACATTCCCACAAGTTAACGCGATTCTTGACGCAACTGAAATTTCATTTGGTATTTCCCGTGAAATTGCAGCCAGCATTTTGACTCTCCTGGTGGCATTTGTAACGCTAGGCGGTATTCAGTCTATTGCGAAAGTGGCGGGTAAAGTGGTACCAACCATGGCGCTATTCTACGTGCTTGCGTGCTTAAGCGTGATCATCATGAACGCCGACCAACTGCTACCAGCTGTGGAGCTGGTGCTTACTTCTGCGTTTACTTCAACGGCAGCAACTGGCGGTTTCTTGGGTGCAAGCATTATGCTGGCTATCCAATCGGGTATTGCACGCGGTGTTTTCTCTAACGAATCTGGCTTAGGTAGTGCGCCAATGGCAGCAGCGGCCGCGAAAACAGACTCTTGCGTAAAACAAGGTTTGATTTCAATGACGGGTACGTTCATTGATACCATCATTATCTGTACCATGACGGGTCTGGCGCTGATCCTTACCGGTGCTTGGCAAAGTGATTTCGCTGGTGCCGCGATGACAACGCACGCATTTGCAGTTGGCTTGAACATGGACACATTTGGTCCAATGCTGATCTCGATTGGTCTAATGTTCTTCGCGTTCACCACCATTCTGGGCTGGAACTACTACGGTGAACGTTGTGTTGTTTTCCTATTGGGTACTAAAGCGGTACTGCCATACAAAATCATCTTCGTGGCACTCGTTGCATCAGGCGCTTTCTTGCACCTTGATATGATTTGGATTATCGCTGATATCGTCAATGGTCTAATGGCAATCCCTAACCTAATTGGTCTGATTGCTCTGCGCCAAGTGGTGATTGAAGAGACAAAACTATTCTTCTCTGCCAATAACGAGAGCACACTGGACTCAGTGAAAGCCTAACCACTTCGATAGATTCCAATGCAAAAAAACGCGGCTACTTAGCCGCGTTTTTGTCTCTAACTTTCTCAATCTTATTTATCTTCAAGTAACAACTTTACACCCAACGCCACCAACACGACGCCTGTTGTTGCTTCCATCCAAGTCATAAAACGGCTGCTCTTAAGTAAGCCTTTTGCGGTATCTAAAGCGCCAGCTAAACCACATTGCCAAATCATCGCAATCACAAAGTGAATTGCCGCCATCAGTAGTGACTGGGCGAAAGCTGAGCCTTCTGGGTTAATAAATTGCGGCAAGAAAGCGAGATAGAAAACCGCGGTTTTAGGGTTCAATACGTTAGAAAGAAAACCTTCACGTAATGAACGTTTCAAGTTCAAGCTCTGCTGGTTCAAGGTTAATTCTGAAGGCATCGCCTGCCCTTTCATTAAAGCTCGTAAACTCGAAAAGCCTAACCAAATCAAATACGCCGCACCCACCAATTTGACCGCAGCAAACAACTGAGCCGATTGCGCCAACAGCGCTGAAATACCAATGGCTGAAAATGTCGCATGAACAAACAAGCCCAAACATATACCTAAACTGGTTGTCGCACCATCAACCACGCCTCCGCGTGATGAGTTACGAATCACCAATGCGGTATCCACGCCCGGTGTTAACGTTAAGATAGTAATCGCGATTAAAAACGCTTCAAAGTTGACGATCATACTGCTGCATCCTTGTACTGAATGTTCTTTATACCGCTAAGCCCTACTTTCAACAAACTATTTGTTGTGTCGCACCTCACTTAAAGTGAGTTGAACTTTATCTAAACTCGTTGTTAGACTTGAGAATATATCTCACCTATTTAAGGGCTAAACGCATGAGCGCATTCGAAAAACTGGTTTCTCACTCCAAAAAGATCGCCAACTTTAACCACCTCTCTTCTATTTGTAGTTGGGATCAAGCATCGATGATGCCAGAAGGCGGTAATCAGGCGCGCTCTGAAGCGATGGCTGAGTTATCTGTACACATCCATTCATTACATACTCAACCGCAGCTAGCTGACTGGTTTGCCGAAGCAGAGCAAGAAGCTCTAACCAAAGAACAAACCGCGAGCCTGCGTGAATTAAAACGTGAATGGCAACAAGCCAACCTACTACCAGAAGATTTGGTTCAAGCGAAGTCGCTTGCAGGTTCAAAATGTGAACATGCATGGCGCTCTCAGCGTAAATCGAATGATTGGCAAGGTTTTGAAAAAAACTGGGCTGAGGTGGTGAAGCTCTCACAAGAAGAAGCGCAGTTACGAGCAGAGGCAAATGGCTTAACACCGTATGACGCAATGCTCGATATCTATGAACCAGGCACTTCCTCTGCATCGCTGGATACTTTGTTCGCGGATGTGAAGCTTTGGCTACCAGAGATGATCGATCTGGTAATTGAAAAACAGGCACATGAGGCTTTTATCGAGCCAACAGGTCAATTTGCCGCAGAAAAGCAAAAAGCGCTAGGGCTTGAAGTGATGCAGCTGCTGCAATTTGACTTCAACCATGGGCGTCTAGATGAAAGCGTGCACCCGTTTTGTGGCGGTGTGCCAAGCGACGTGCGCATTACCACTCGTTATAACGAACAAGAATTTGTCCAATCACTGATGGGGATTGTTCATGAAACAGGTCATGCGCGTTACGAACAAGGTTTGCCAAAAGCATTGGCTGGCACGCCTGCGGGTGAAGCGCGCTCAATGGGGATCCATGAGTCACAATCGCTATTCTTCGAGATGCAAGTTGGTCGTAGCGACGCGTTTATTGCACACTTAGCAAACCTTGCCAGCAAGCACTTTGACGGTGCAAATCCTGATCTGTTCTCACAGCAGAATTTCCAGAAGCTTTATACTCGCGTGAAGAAAGATTTCATCCGCGTCGATGCCGATGAACTCACCTACCCTGCTCACGTCATTCTGCGTTACGAGATTGAACGTGACCTTATCAATGGCAATATCAAACACACTGATGTTCCTGAACTTTGGAACCTGAAAATGCAGCAATACCTCGGTCTATCAACCGAAGGGAATTACATCAATGGTTGTATGCAGGATATTCACTGGACAGATGGCGTATTTGGTTACTTCCCTAGTTACACACTAGGCGCAATGTATGCGGCACAGTTTATGGCAGCGATGAAACAATCGGTTGATGTCGATGCAGCAATTCGCTCTAGCGACCTGACGCCTATCTTCAGTTGGTTAGGTGATAACATTTGGAGCAAAGGCAGCCTACTTACCACCGATGAGCTAGTGAAAGGCGCAACCGGTGAGACGCTAAATGCGAAATACTTCCAAGAGCATTTGAGAAGTCGTTACCTAAATAACGTGTAAGTCGTTAACGCTTAGAAGTTCATTGCCTGATTGATGACCTCTCTCAGGCAATTTTTTTCGATTTTTCTGTACGTTTAGTTGGATTGTACGTCCCGCTTAAAGTCGTCGCGACCTCAGCAAGGCTAACGTATAAAGCAAACGAGTAAAGAGAAAGGCATTTTTGGACAAAAGTTCTTTAGGTCTGAATTAGCGCACCTTAATGCATTCCTCGTTTTAGCTTAAGGGCATGTCCAACATACTTCGTAGTTGGTCTACGGTATGCTGACTAAACACCTTGATGCCCTTGCTCTCTAATAATGCAGTTGTCACCCCTGCCCCTTTAACCTTGGTTCCACTAAATGTTCCATCATAAATATTGGAACTACCACATGAGGGACTGCCCTCAGCAAGGACCGCATACTTGATTTGGTATCGCAGACAGAGATCTAACGCATTCTTCGCGCCGGCAACAAATTGTGTCGTCACATTCATGCCATCATTTCCTAAAACTTTCGAGGAACCTCTAAGCACGTCTTCCCCTTTTCCCGCGATAATTTCAGCAGGAGCTCTCGGAATAGGTAGGCCTGCCGAAACTTCGGGACAATAAACCACCAAATCAAATATTGACTGAAGCCAGTTCAAATCAAACTCAGGAATCGACAAGCAACTCGCGTTGTAGCGCACTTTATTTCCAACCAAGCATGAACTCACCAAAACTTTTTCCACACCACACTCCTTTATATGCGAAAACACCCAGCACAAAACTAAAAAAAGTCACAACCGTGACCTTTTTACTTTTACACTTTGAACTCGTCAACCTGTCTGTTGAGTTAATCACTTTCGGTACCTAACAGTCCGCACAGTTCATCGGCATGATTAAGCATTTGCACCATTTCACTACTATTTGACGCGATCTGCTGAATGTTTTGATTAATTTCTTCACTTAACGGAACTCGATTCAAAAATATGCTCTTCGCTACTAGGTACCTCCCACAGAATGTGATGATTTTCACGCTTTCTCGCACATTCGTAGTTTTCTAGGAATTCGCCCTAATTGAAGTAAGCCCTCCTCTCATGTGATTTAAAAGAGGACTCTCTAACATCGCCGGCAGATAAAAGAAAGCGAGCACGCAAGTGCATCACACTAATACAAGAGAGTTCACGATGTTAAAATTCCTTGAACAAGTCCGGAAGCCTACCCTCGACCTTCCTGTCGAAGTGCGTAGAAAAATGTGGTTCAAACCATTTATCCAATCTTACCTAGTGGTATTTATTGGCTATTTGACCATGTACCTAATTCGTAAAAACTTCAACGTCGCGCAAAACGACATGATTTCAACTTACGGCTTGTCGATGACAGACCTAGGTTTGATCGGTCTGGGTTTCTCGATTACTTACGGTATCGGTAAAACCGTAGTTTCCTACTACGCCGATGGTAAGAACACCAAGCAATTCCTTCCTTTCATGCTTATCCTTTCTGGTCTGGCAATGCTTGGTTTCAGCTTCAGTATGGGTGGCGGCAGCGCAAGTTTATTCTTGATGGTGGCATTCTACGGATTAAGTGGCTTCTTCCAAAGTACTGGCGGCCCTTCTAGTTACTCAACCATCACCAAATGGACACCGCGTAACAAGCGTGGTTCTTACCTAGGTCTTTGGAACATGTCGCACAACGTAGGTGGTGCAGGTGCTGCAGGTGTGGCTCTATTCGGTGCCAACTACCTGTTTGACGGTCACGTTATCGGCATGTTCGTATTCCCTTCTATCATCGCGATCATCGTCGGTTTTATCGGTATGCGTTTTGGTAGTGACTCTCCAGAAGCATACGGTCTAGGTAAAGTAGAAGAACTATTTGACGAAACAGTTAGCGAAGAAGATGAAGCGGCTGAAGAAAATCAAATGACCAAGAAAGAGATCTTTGTTGAATACGTTCTGAAAAACAAAGTGATCTGGCTACTTTGCTTCGCAAACATCTTCCTCTACATCGTGCGTATCGGTATCGACCAATGGTCAACAGTTTACGCTTACCAAGAACTGGGGCTATCAAAAGAAGCAGCAATCTCTGGCTTTACCCTATTCGAAGTTGGCGCGCTAGTCGGCACGCTGATGTGGGGTTACCTGTCTGACCTTGCCAACGGTCGCCGTGCGCTAGTGGCTTGTGTTTCTTTGGGCTTGATCATCGTATCACTTGAGTTCTACCAACACGCAACAAGCGAGTTCATGTACCTAGCGTCGCTATTTGTTCTTGGCTTCCTAGTGTTTGGTCCTCAACTTCTTATCGGTGTTGCCGCAGTTGGCTTTGTTCCTAAAAAAGCGATCAGTGTGGCTGATGGTGTAAAAGGCACATTCGCTTACCTAATTGGTGACAGCTTCGCCAAGCTAGGTCTAGGTATGATTGCAGACGGTACGCCAATCTTCGGCCTAACTGGTTGGAAAGGCACATTCGCAGCCCTAGATACCTCCGCCATGATTTGTATTGTTTTGCTTGCTTTCGTCGCTATCGCGGAAGAGAAAAAGATTCGTCAAAACAAGAAGAAGCTTGAACTTACAGAAAACCAAGCTTAACCAACTCGCGCGCTTTGCCAGTCAAAGCGCGCGAGATCATTAAATTAACTCGGTCAATTTAGTATCATTGTTGGTTCTTATTGAGCTCTCTATATCAAAAGGTGCCAAAGGATTGTCTCCTATTGCGCGCCAATTGGTATTGAGCTCATTTTCGTTTGTGTATTGCTGAAGTTTGGTATTTAAGATGATTAACGTAGCGCTTGTTGATGACCATGTCATTGTTCGTTCTGGATTTGCTCAACTGCTGAGCCTAGAAACAGACATGAATGTTGTAGGTGAATTTAGCTCGGTAGCAGAAGCTCGAGTAGGATTACCTGCATGCAAGCCTGATGTGGTGATCTTAGATATCTCGATGGCAGACGAAAGTGGGCTTACCCTACTCTCCGATATTCCTTCAGGTATTGCTTGTGTCATGCTCAGTGTGCATGACTCACCAGCGATGGTCGAAAAATCACTCAAACTGGGGGCGAAAGGTTATCTGAGTAAACGTTGTAGTCCAGATGAGTTAATTCAAGCGGTTAAAACCAGTGCATCTGGAGGTTGTTACCTAACGCCGGATATCGCTTTGAAATTAGCGACGCCAAGTGATAAAACCACCATGCTGACTCACCTCACTCGTCGCGAAAATGAAGTGTGCCAATTGCTGACTCGCGGTTTAGATGTGAAATCCATTGCTGCTGAGCTTGGCCTAAGCCATAAAACGGTTCACGTTCATCGTGCAAACGCAATGGATAAGCTTGGCGTAAAAAACAACGTTGAACTTGCCAAACTGTTTACGCAAGAGTCATTTTAATGCGTAGCAACACCATCACCTCTATTTGCGGCTTATTCACGACTGGATGCTCGTGGTTCTGTCTGTGGGTGATCGCTTATTACTTTGTGAACGATGCGGAGCTTGCGATCTTGCTGTTCCCCTTCGCCTTGCGTTTGGGGTTAACACTGCACACGCGCACAAAGTATTGGACAACAATTTATCTTGCCGAGTGGGGATTGACCGTTGCACTCGCTCTGCTTCTAGAACAACCACAATGGTTGATGGTGTTAGTTGCTAGCGTATTAAGTATTCCAGTGGTTTACTTTGCTAAGCGCTATTACAAAGGCGATCAAAACCAACGCTTGGTGGTTATGGCTGTCGTATTGCTCGTCACGTCTTGCATTAACGTGCTTGCGGTAGGCTATCATGTTCAATCTGTCTACATGGTCTGGCTGGCAAGCATTGCTGGCGGATTGTTGGTTCTGCCAATGTGTTACCTACTTTGGAATTATCTCTTCCAAAGCCCTTGGTCGCCACTGACCTCGAACTTGTTAGCTAATGAAGTCCAATTCAAAGTTCGTCATATCTTGCTTTATAGTGTGCTATTGGTTGCGAGCATTTTGGTTCAAACCAGCTTGCCGGATGAACTAGCTCGATTTGCGCCTTTCTGTATGGCAATCCCAATCATAGTGCTTGCGCTGCGCTACGGTTGGCAAGGCGCACTGCTTGCGACCATGTTGAACAGTATCGCCTTAATTGCTGCGCGGAGCGGTGTGTCAAATCTAGAGATCACTGACCTTCTGTTGTCCCTTTCGGCACAAACTTTAACGGGCATTATGCTTGGTTTAGCGGTGCAAAAACAAAAAGATCTCAACCAAAAACTTCGGGGCGAGTTATCCAGAAACCAAACCTTGTCTCGCCAGCTTATTCAAGCGGAGGAATCGGTACGTCGTGACGTAGCAAGAGAGCTTCACGATGAGATTGGTCAAAACATCACAGCAATTCGTACTCAAGCGAGCATCATTAAACGTGTAGATAATGCAGAAATGAACACGCGCTGTGCCGATATGATCGAGCATTTGTCGCTCAATGTTTACGACACCACTAAACACTTGCTGAGCAAACTACGCCCAAAAATGCTCGATGATTTGGATTTGAAAGAATCCATCCACCAATTAACACGTGAAATGGAGTTCGACAATCATGGCACCCACGTTGCCATTGATTGGCAAGGTGACTATGAATCTCTGGGCGACACATTAAAAGTCACCCTATTCCGCCTGTGCCAAGAAGCGTTAAACAACGCTGCCAAGTACGCAAATGCGACGTCTATTGTTATCGAGTTATCTATTGAAGAGAACATTTCATTAAACATCGCTGACAATGGCATTGGTTTTAAAACCGAAGACTGCATGACAGGCATGGGCGTGCGCGGCATGCAAGAACGCGTGCAAGCGCTTGGCGGAAAAATGTATATCTACTCTTTGAGCGATCATGTGGAAGGCACTCAAATCGCCATCACATTACCTAAGGTATAAAGAGCATGTTTGGATTATTTCAGTCTCCGAGCTACAACCAAGCTCCCCTTAGTAAAGACCAAGTGGATGAACGCTATCGATATTGGCGTCTGCATATCATGTTAGGTATGTATCTGGGCTATGCGGGCTTTTACTTTACCCGCAAAACATTCAACTATGCTACACCAGCGATGATTGCCGATCTCGGTTTAGATAAAGCAGATATCGGTATGATTGGTACGCTTTTCTACATCACCTACGGTTTATCAAAGTTTATTTCAGGCACCATTTCTGACCGTTCTAATCCTCGCTTTTTCATGGGTGTCGGCTTAATCACGACGGGGTTGATCAATATCGCGTTTGGCTTCTCTAGCTCTTTAATTGCACTCGCCGCACTATGGGTAATCAACGCTTGGTTTCAAGGCTGGGGTTGGCCTTCTTGCTCTAAGCTGCTTACCACTTGGTATTCACGCTCAGAGCGTGGCTTCTTGTGGGCGATTTGGAACACAGCCCATAACGTTGGTGGTGCTTTGATTCCGCTACTTGTTGGTTTTCTTACCATCCATTACAGCTGGCGTGAAGGCTTTATTGTGCCGGGTATTATCGGCGTGATTCTTGGTGTTGTCGTTTGTTGGCGCTTACGAGATAAACCGACAACTCAAGGTCTGCCGACTGTTGGTCAATGGCGTAACGATGCATTAGAACTTGCCCAAGAGAACCATGGACAAGGACTGAGCTACAAAGAAATCCTCAAACAATACGTGTTCAACAACAAGTTTATTTGGTTGCTCGCATTTAGCTACGTACTGGTTTACATCGTGCGTACAGCAATCAATGACTGGGGTAACTTGTACCTAACAGAACAACACCACTACAGCCTAATCAATGCCAACGCGGCACTGTCGATGTTTGAAATCGGTGGTTTTGTTGGTTCTCTCGTAGCTGGTTGGGGCTCAGACAAATTATTCGGTGGTAACCGAGGTCCAATGAATCTCTTGTTTGCGACTGGCATTTTCTTGTCTGTCGCTGCACTGTGGTTGATGCCGTTAACCAATTTTGCGTTCCAAGCTGCGGGGTTGTTCTCTGTTGGCTTCTTCGTATTTGGTCCACAAATGTTGATCGGCATGGCTGCCGCAGAATGTTCCCACAAAGATTCCGCAGGCGCTACCACTGGCTTTGTTGGTCTCTTTGCCTATATGGGTGCCGCACTTTCTGGTTACCCATTAGCATTGATTCTTGAAGAGTACGGTTGGACTGGATTTTTCATCACTATCTCGGTTTGCGCAGCCGTAATTGGCTTGCTGTTATTACCGTTCTTGCAGGCTCAGCCTACGAGAAAGCCGCTCGCTCCCAAGCTTAGGTTGTAGACATCTCATTGGAGATGCAACTTCTACTTCACAGCAAGACCAAATATAAAATCGGGTTCATCACGGCCACGTACACAGGGCTTAAAATTGGAGAATTGGCTGCGTTAACGGTATACAGGACTTACCCAATTCAAGCCACACAATCAAACCTCACAATCAAACCTCACAATCAAAGGCTTTCTGGGAGTTAGTATCACAGGCAATCAGCAGCCCTTGAAGCTCCGAATTGGACAGAAACGAGTTAAATTTTATGCTCTAACGCATCAATGCTTGACTATCAAACCTTATCAACCAGCACTCAACTTCTTCGGATACTCAAATAGCACTTTCTATCTCAACATCCCAATTTTCGTAAAAAAGAGCGAACTTACTCGTTCGCTCTATGAAATTTAGCGCGTGGGACTATTTCTTTGACCAAGCAAACTTCTCAAATACTTTGTCTACTGGCGTGTGAGCAACGTGGTTGACGTAGTTACTGATCACTTTTTGCGATAGACCAAGGATCACTTCCAGTACCTGTTGCTGACCGTAACCTGCCGCAAAGAATGCCGCTAGGTCTGCTTCTGATACATTGCCACGTTCACGAACTACTGCAAGAGTGAAGTCTTTCAGAGCTTGAAGCTTTTCAGTTGGCATTGCCTCATCGTTACGCAGTGCTTCACTCAATGCAGGATCAACCTTCATTGAGTGCGCGATCCCAGTGTGTGCAGGGACGCAGTAGTGACACTCGTGTTCAACGTTGATGGTCTGCCATACCACTGTTAGTTCTTCGGCATCAAATGATGTGTTGGTGAATTGCTGATGCAGTTGCGTGTACGCTGTTAGGATTTGAGGAGACTCAGCCATTACTGCGTAGAGACCAGGAATCATACCCATTTGCTTTTGTGCGCCTTCAAGAATTGCTTTGCTTTTCTCAGGTGCAGACTCAACAGTGTGTAGTTTAAATTCACTCATTTTCTCTTTCCTATTCTTTAACTTGTTAACTTTACTAACTTATTTTGCTTCTGGCTCTAGCAGCACTTTGGTTACGAAAAGACGAACAGTTGGTGCTACAAGGGCTAAAACTAACAGTGCAGATGGCACCATTTGTAAAACTGCGTTTAACCATGCATCAAAGAATGCGCCGTTCTCTGGCAGTGTTTTAGCTACCATGATGGCTGGCATGCTAAGAAGCATAGTAGGTAAAACCATAGAAACCATTAGTGGGTATTGGAACTTACGTGAAAACTTTTTCATGATTGACTCTCTTATGCCTGACTTCGATTGGCTAACTGATGGGGTTATATTAGCCCCGCCCATCACAATCAAAAATAGACAACATTGAACTTGAATCTTTCATATTTGAATGATTAACTCAGAGTGCAACCCTCAAGAGCGATCAACTATGAAAGCAAAAGACATCTCCAATCTCTATCTGTTTTGCCAATCTGTCGAGTGCGGTGGCTTTGCAGCGGCGAGCCTTAAAACACACGTTTCAGCCCCAACGTTATCAAGGGCTGTAGCGAGCCTTGAGGATAAATTGGGTGAAAAACTGGTACACCGTAATGCAAAACAGTTCCAGCTCACGACAGCTGGTGACGAATATTACCAGCGCTTCGCAGCCCTCTTTGTGCAGTTGAATGATGAATGGACACAGCTTTCGAATAGTCAGCCCGTATTAACGGGGGAAATCCGAGTATCTTGCCCAGAGCCATTTGCTGACAATTTCCTGCAAAAAATGGCGATTGAGTTTATGCAGCTTCACCCTGAGGTCTCCGTAACAATTCAATTTAGCGCAGGTACAGAACGTTTCTTTGATGAGCAGATTGATCTTGCGATAGTGACGACGCCTCCTCATGCCAATCATTTAATACAGCGTCAGTTGTTTGAATCACAATTAATGCTCGCGGCATCACCCAGCTATATTGAAAAATATGGTCAGCCAGAACGAGCAGAAGAGTTAATTAACCATCAGCTACTATCGGGTAATAACTTGCCATATTGGGAGCTAAAAGAAGACGGCAAAACACTCCGTATTCCCTATCAACCTCGTTACTCAATCAGCAGTCTACGTTTAAATATTGATGCGACATTGGCAGGTGCTGGGATCTGCATGATGCCAAGAGCAGTTTTTGAAAAGCATGCAGATAGAAAAGAGTTGGTCGAGGTATTGCCAGAACTTGAATACCCAACGGGTAAAGCATTCTTGGTGTGGGCAGACAGAAAGCTGATAGCGACCAGAGTGGTTGCCTTTAGGGACATGATTTTTGAACGGTTTGGGCAATCTGCTGAGTTTCTGGCTTCGATTCACTCTGAGCGAGACTCGTAGTTGTTATATTTATGAAATGCCTATTTATAAATGAAATGCGCCAGACTAGACGAACTAATCTGGCGTTTATTATGTGACTTTAGCGATTACTTTTTACGAAAATATAAGAATGCATTCAACCACGCTAAACCAAGAATAGTCAGCGTCATTACAGGTGGTTTAGACTGAAGCGGTAGCACTTCGGCAGGCACATTTGGCAGTAGGTGAACATACACTGCAACGATCATAATTGCTGTCGTTAATAGCGTTGATAACTCTATGGCTTTATCTTTAATCGGTGCCGCAAGTGCCTTATTACCAATCATCACCACAAGCAACAGTAGACCTGCAAAAATCTCACCTAATTGACCAGCCCAGCGAGACAACGTTGGTAAAGGCAGTTCACTCAGTGCAATTTGTTTTGCAAACATAGCCGTGAACGGGTCAAAGAATTTTACCATTCCCGCCATCACCATAAAGGCGCCAAGTAGACCTGTTAGGAGCTTTTGAACTTTTGTTCCTACGCTGTCGGTTTTGTCATAGCTACGAACCAAAAAAATACCCGTAACGAGTAGCATCGTGCCAATAAGAAATAGCTCAAGAATTAATTGTGATGTGCTCATAGTAAACCTTCATTATGTGTTATCAAGTTGATGGCACTATTCTACGAAGCACTCTAAGGTTCAAAAATAGACAACTTTGTTCTATATCCATGCAAAAATGAAAGATTGAATTGTTTATAGATTTACTTCCTAGACCGTTTTTGGAAAAAAAACGTTACTCAACCTCGAACAAAGACCGAGACTCCATCATTCTTGTAAACGGCAAACTCAAGTTTTCACAGCAAGTGCGTAAATGTCTTGACAAACTCAATCGTGATCTTTAAATTGCAAACCGACCGGACGGTCAGTAGAATTTCAATCAACGAAATCAAGCCAGAGTTTACCAATGGATAATGTTAACTCGCCGGTGATCACGCATCTCAATATGCGTGATTTTTTTAAATAAAATAACAGACTGACCAGTCAGTCTTTGACGTGAGAAGAATCGAGTGAACACGCCATATCAGATCCAGTTTGAAGCATTTAATGCGGACGATTTTTATACCGAAGCACATGCAAAATTGTATGCTCAATTTGCAGAAGATTTAATCGCTGAGGGTAACTATTCAATCGTTTACAAAGATGTCGCGCACGCATGCTACACCCCAATCACAATCGATGAAGCCCCTACCCTCAAGTGCTTTGTATTAGCGCCATTAGCGGTATTACCAGAACACCAAGGCAAAGGTTACGCAACGAAACTAATGGAGCAAGCGGAAAGCGAATTAGACGCTGATGTCATCTTCGTGCTAGGAGATCCAAAACATTACGCTCGACGCTTCAACGCGAAACATAATGTCGCCTTGCCTATTGGCACAGGTGAGTCACCGGATTTTTGGTTTGCTCGAGAGTTAACACCGGGGGCACTTGATGGTGTTGGTAAATCGTCATCAAGTATTAAGGGCGTATTCTCCAATCCGATTATGTGGAGCAATCCAGACGACCAAATTTAGAGACAATAGATAAAAGGTAATTTTTTGATTAGAACACTATTTAGCATTGTATAAATACGTGTTTGATGCCTAAGCAACAAACACATTTTCAAAATCAACCAAGAGGAAAAATTTAACATATAGACGGAGAGATCCTTTGAATATCTCAAAACAAGAACAGAGAGTACTTCATACATTAGCGATGGGCGGTGAAATCCGTCGTTACTTAGACGAAGATGGAAAGTTAACCGAAATAATCTGCTTTACCAGAGAAGGTTATGGTCTATCTAACTGCACCATGGAAACCTTTAAGAAATTAAAAAGTAAGAAGCTGATCAGCTCTAAAGGTGGGCTACCTTACCGTATCACCCAGCTTGGCGCGACATCAGTCCAAGCACAAATGAATCAACGTTAACTGCTTATCAAGGCAAAAATGCAAGGAAGCATTTTTAGAACTTCGGTGTCTGGAACGCCTAAATCCGTCCGAACAACATAAAAAACTAAAAGCGCCTTTCTGGTTGCTCTTTGCCCTTTATTGATAGCCAAGACAAAGAGTAACTGGAGCGCTGGTGAAAAGGTTCAAGAAGTTGAAAGCCTTCTAAGCGGGACATACGCAGCAAGAATTCAGTGAGTATGAAAAACGCAAACATAGACGTCAAAGCTCCCATCACTGCGGCTTAGCAAACACCTGCGTCCAGTAGTAACCATAACTTCCTGAGTGGTTCTCCACCAGCGAAGCACCCATCTGTTCAAAGTCAGCATTCATTATATTCATACAATGTCCTTCGCTGTTTAACCAAGCGTTAACCACTGCATTAATTGAACTCTGCCCTACCGCAACATTCTCCCCTATGCGGCTCCAAGTATAGTTCGTCGCATTTACACGATCTGTCAGCGTACTGCCATCCGAGCCGGTGTGACTCATAAAATCGCCATTCGCCATATCGCTAGAATGCCTAAACGCGGCACTTTCCAAGTCATAATCCCATGTGAGGGCGCTTACTGGCGGCATATATGTTGAACCACACTGACGTGACGTTGCTCGAGCGCTGTTCACCGCTGCAAGCATTTGTTCTGCAAACGTCGCTTGTGGATCACTTGGATCTGAGGGTTGTGATCCGCCACCGCCACTCGGCTGGCTGCCAGTCTGATTAGATTGAGAAGAACCACCTTCCCCTCCACCACACGCACTCAAAAGCAAAGCGAGAATAGGTACAAATATCTTGGTTGGCATCGTCGTTCCTTATTAAATGGCAAAGAGAACACGCTCTTTCATATAACTTCGCCCAATAAGCTAACAAACGACCATAAAATAACCATATGAAACATTAATGTTTAGCTCAATACTTACACAAATTTGTCATTTATATGTGTGTGGTTGAGTTGAAAAATAAGCATTAAATTATCATACACTTGCATATTTAACCATTTGAATAGCGTTCAGTTAAATTGCACTAATAAACATATCGATAATCTAAAAACCTGAAACGGAAAACCTGAAACGGACACACACCACTCCCACATAAATAAGGAAGTAATCCCAAAAAACTTCACCGTAATTCCTTTCTCTGTTTCATGGTTAAATTATTGGCAACCAAATTGTTTTAACCAACAACACTGAGGGAATCTAGTCATGAACCGTGAAGCAAAAGCCCTGCTCAATCACCTTTGTGCTGAATACGACAAGTTGTCGAAGAGTTTCGACGCTCGTCCATTTCCTGAATTCTCCGCAACCATTAACCATCCGTTTGGTCATTGCTTTGTGCGCTGCCCAGCAGGTAGTCAGCGTTTTTCCATCGTATCAGTGAGTTTTGCGCCGTTGGTTCGCGGACAAGGTGTGTTAACCGCCTTTCTCAACTACGTTGACCGTCATCGCTATCATTACCAAGGCGTTGAAGTTGCTATCATTGAAAACAAAAGTTTGGCGAAACGGCTTTTTAACTTGGACTGGCAATACAAGTCCCTATTTAGCAAATTGTTTTGCTCCAACAGACCGACTCTGGTTAAGGACTTTTAGTAAATTTGGTGCGTTTAACTGTTATCCGACAACGACCACCAAATAACTATCTGATCTTTCTTTGTCTATTGATTAACCGTTCCTAATATTAATTTATTGAACGTAAAAGTCTTAATGCTCGTAAGCATTAACAATCAATAACTAAAAGGAAATGAGATGACTTTGCCTCTGGTTAAACTGCACAATGCGACCAAAATTTTTGTTGATGGCAAGGAGCAACACCGTGTGCTGCATAACATCGATTTTGCTTTAGCCAGCGGGTCTAGTATTGCTTTAACAGGTGCCAGTGGCAGCGGTAAAAGTACCCTACTTAATCTTATTGCAGGGTTTGAGCCGTTAACCAGTGGCGAGCTTATTTTAGATGGACAAAACGCCTCAACCTGGATGGACAAACACTGGAGTCAGTTTCGTCATCAAAAGCTTGGTGTGGTATTCCAGCAATTCAACTTGCTTACCCCACTTAACGTTAAACAAAACATTGAGTTTCCGCTGCACCTTAATCAGCAAAAATGGGGAGAGTGGTGCGACTATCTAATCAACAAATTGGGTATCGAACACCTGCTCAATAGGCATGTATCTGCTTTGTCTGGTGGGCAACAGCAACGTGTCGCGATTGCCCGAGCCTTAGCTCATCAACCTCAGCTTCTGCTCGCTGATGAACCAACGGGTAATTTGGATCAAAAAGCGGGCATTGAGGTCATGCAACTACTCAGTGACATCACAACTCAAGGTAACACCGCGGTTCTGCTAGTCACTCACAGCCCAACTTGTGCTGCGTTTATGCAAGCCCAACTCCACTTACGCAATGGTCAGCTCTCTCAGCAGATGCCTGCATCTGAGATTAGCTATGAAATCGGATAACGCAGTCATTTCTGCCCTCTCCCAAACCTTTCTCACTTTGAGGGTGTTTGCTGCCCACTATCGGCAAGCGCCATTGCAAGCTGTGGCGATTCTGATTGGTATTGTGCTGGCGGTAAGCTTGTTCGTCGCGGTGCAAGCGATCAACCTTAACGCAAAACGCAGTTATAGTGGCGTTTCTGAGCCACTTAGCATTCAAGCTAAACAGCTCATCATTCCTCCAACTGGTCAGCGCTATTTGTCCGAATCGCTCTATTTTTCGCTACGTCAACTTGGCATTTCAAACATTTTGCCAGTGGTAGAGGGACGCGTACGCGATGACAATGGGCGCCGCTGGTCGATACAAGGCATTGATGTGGTCGCAGCCGTTACTGCTAGACAAAAAGCAAAGGATGATCCGTCATTGTCCGTCCAAACCAAGGACAATAGTTCAAACAATGTTTCGCTTTCCAGCACCGAAATCCCCTTAGCTGAGCTTATTTCGGGTGAACCTGTATTAATGATGAGCCAAACCCAGCACCAAAGTATCGACGAGGTGCGTTACCTTTTCTTAGATAAGAAAAAAATAAGGGTAGCGGTATTGCCCGACGAATGGCAGCTAGGAAATCGAGTATTAGTGGATATCAGCTTTGCTCAACAGCTACTCGGTCAATCAGGCAAGCTCAGTTATATCGCGATTTTAGATACCGATGCAGATAAAGCACTTATAGAAAAGAGCATCGGCAACCTCGGTCAAATAACCATTAATAAAAAAGAGACTCAGCTTGATTCGCTTACCGATAGCTTTCATCTGAACCTAACGGCAATGAGTTTATTAGCTTTCTTCGTGGGACTTTTCATCGCGTACAACGGCGTTAAGTACAGCTTATTAAAACGTCATCGCTTGCTGGTACAGATCCAACAAACGGGTGTCGCTCAACAATCGGTTTTAAGTGCTCTGGTATTTGAGCTGACGATTTTAGTCTCATGTGGCACCACACTAGGGTTTGTGCTTGGTCTTCAACTCAGCCACTGGCTTCATCCGACCGTGGCACTAACACTAGAACAGCTCTACGGCGCAACGATTCTACCAGGCTCTTGGCAATGGCAATGGTGGCTGCAAGCTTTGTTTCTCACGTTAGCCGCAACGATTCTGGCGAGCTGGCAACATTTACGCCAACGTGTTCGTCAGCCTCTCTCGTCACACGGAGGTTTTTATCATGCTCCTGTAGTTACGAACAACAATGCTTTATTTGTCGTCGCAGTTACACTGACCTTGTTCGCCCTATTTGGATTGTTCCTAAGCCACCATCATCGACTCACAATGGCGTGGCTTGGGGTTCTTGTGACTGCTATTCCACTCTACCTCCCCAAAGTTCTTTATGTACTGGCTGGTTGGAGCGAGCGACACACCCAACATGGGCTAATGCTCTATCTATTCGCTGAACTTAAAGAGCTTATCGCCCCACTCTCTCTTGCTATGATGGCGCTCCTACTCGCAGTCACCGCCAATATTGGCATGAATACTCTAGTAGGCAGTTTTGAGTACACACTCAAACAATGGTTAGAGCAGCGCCTACATGCCGATATCTATATAAGCCCAGCACAAAGTGAAATGGCAGAAATAGAACAAGCACTCGATCAGATGGATAGTGTCGACAAAGTCTATAAGCAGTTTTATGTGGATGAACCGCTGCTTGGTTTGCCGATCTTACTCGGCACCAAAGATCGCGATACTTTAGAACAAACCATGGTATTTAAATCTCATATCGATGACTTCTGGCCGCTATTTTTTGCCGGAAAAGTGGTTGCAATAAGTGAACCAACAGCAGTCAAACTGGGATTGTCATTAAACAGCCAAGTAGAGCTAGAAGCATTACCTAAACAAACTCTGATTGTTGGGGCGGTATTCCATGATTACGGCTCCCCCAAAGGTGAAGTACTAATCGCACCTCAGCTGTGGCAGCAAAACGGCTTTACTCAACTGCCAACTAGCCTTGGTGTTAAAGCCGCCAACGACCCACAAAACCTACATCAGCAGCTCATCGAGCGATTCCAACTTCACCCGAGTCAGGTTTATGACCAAACGGAGATCAAAACAATCGCGTTAGAGATTTTCTCGCAGACTTTTGCTATCACGCGTGCACTCAATGGCGTCACTCTGCTGGTTGCTGTTATTGGTTTATTCTGCTCTTGTTTTATGCTTCTCGATGCTCGTAAGGCTGCAATCGCAAGGCTTTACTCCCTTGGAGTAAATCAGCAAAAACTTATGTTGATGGTGGTTGGGCAGATGTTCGTGTTGGTCGTATTTACCTTAAGTATCGCCCTACCATTGGGAGCATTGGTGGGATTTGTCTTGACCGATATTGTCACGCTGCGAGCATTTGGCTGGAGCCTAGAGTTTGTTTGGCGTTGGCAAGATGCACTGATCATCGCAGGTATTACGCTGATCGTCGCCATCATCGCAACCTTCACCCCCCTCTGGCGTCTTGTTCGAAAACCGATCATGACCAGTTTGCAAAACGAGGTGCTGTAATGATTAAAATAAGGAAAATCGTCGCTCTATTTGTTGCCGCATTATTATTGATAGGCTGCGATGAGCCAAAATCTAACAGTATGGGTAACTGGCTAGGTGATAGTACAAAACCAAGTGAATCTTCCTACGCACCTGTGGTGAAGGGTGTCGATATTCACTTTCCTGACGATCACCAAGCTCATTACAGTTTTCGTCATGAGTGGTGGTACTTCACCGCGAATCTAGTCGACCAAAAAGGTAATCCGCTGGGTATCCAATGGACACAATTTCGTTTTGCAACCGCCCCGCAGGATAAGGATGGGGATGAGACGCCAAGAGAAGCGTATAACTCATGGCATAGTCGACAACTCTACATGGCTCATAGCGCAGTAACGACTGAAGCACACCACTCTGCTGATGAAAAATGGTCACGACAGCACACCAAACTGGCTGGCGTCGAAAAAAATCCCTTGCGAGTCTTTCTTGATGATTGGCAATGGCAATCGCAAAGTGAGGAACTGTTACCTGCCAAGCTGAATGTTAAGTCAAAGCGGTTTAGCTACACGTTAACGCTTGATAGTACAGCCCCTTATCAAAAGCAAGGAGAGCAAGGCTACAGCATAAAAAGTGCGAATGGTGAGGTCGCTTCTTACTATTACAGCCAACCTTTCATTGAAGTTGCAGGTGAAGTCGTCATTCAAGGCAAACGCCATCAAGTCAGAGGCAACGGTTGGATAGACAGAGAATGGAGTTCTCAGTTTCTGCTCGACTCGCAGCAAGGTTGGGATTGGTTCGCTTTGAGGCTTAATCATCAAACCACGCTCGTCGTCTTCCAGCTTCGTGGAGATGATAAAAACCAAGCTCATTACGCTCACGCACGGCTTATGCTCAAAAATGGCGAAAGTGTCACTATCTCGCAAGAGGACTTCCGTTTAAACCCTATCAAACAAACCAAAATTCAAGGTGTTGATTACCCAACTTTTTGGCAACTTCAGATACCGAAGCACAAAATCGACCTAACCATCTCAGCACTTAATCCAAACGCAAAGATGCCTTTGTCTGTACCCTATTGGGAAGGACCCGTTGAAATTGGAGGCTCTCATAATGGTACTGGGTATATGGAACTCACGGGGTACTAGAGTAGCGTGAGCAAATTAATACAACTTCATTTTAAACAGAACCTTAACACCTATTATCAAAACGCAGTTATACTTCTACATTATCCAAAGTGCTGTACTGTTCATGACGCTTAAAGACATTCTTCAAATTCGCAACGTGCGCTACTTCTTAATGTTTAGATGTAGTTACTTTGCTCGATTTTATTACCCTATTTTTACCCTGCTCTATTTAGACTACGGATTAACCCTTTCTCAGTTCGCAATGTTAAACGTTGTTTGGGCAGCCACTATTGTCTTAGCGGAAGTCCCATCAGGTGCGTTTGCCGATACGTTAGGTCGAAAAAAACTCGTCGTGTTGTCATCGCTTGTGATGTTTGTTGAGATCGCAATGATTGCGTTTGTGCCCACAGGCAACTCAACACTGGTGTTTATGGTGTTCTTTATCAATCGAATACTCAGCGGTCTTGCAATGGCATTAGCCAGTGGTGCCGATGAAGCGCTGGCTTATGACACGTTGAAGGAACAAGGCAAAGAAGACCTATGGCCTCGAGTGCTACAGATCCAATTACGTATCGCTTCCAGTGTCGGTATCTTTGTCACCCTAGTGGGTGCGGCAATGTACGATGTAAACTTCATGGCTTCTGTATTTAATCTGATCGGATTTGAGCCCCCAACAAGCACTCAAGACATCATGCGCATACCTGTTTATGCCACCTTAGGCGTTGCGATGATTGCCATCTATTCTGCTTTGAATATGAGGGAAGAAAAAAAGGTTTTACCCGCGAATAGCACAAAACTATCGACGACAATTGCAAGCCTTAAGCTAACGTTAAACACTGGCAAATGGGTACTCTCTACGCCTTACGTTCTATTTATCCTGCTCTACTACAGCTTGTTTGAACATACTTCACGCATGTTTTTAACCATGAACAGCCAATATTACCGAGCAATTGATATTCCCACCATTTACTTTGGTTTAATCGGGGCTGGAGTGAGTTTACTCAAAATCATTTTAGCTGGGCAAAGTCGCCACTTGGCTGAAAGCATGGCACCAAAGACATTTATCGCGGTGATGGGGATTGCTTCCATTGCGACCTACTATTGGATCAGTTTAGGTTGGTCAATTTACGGGGTGATTCCGGCGCTCATTTTAATATTCATCATTATGACCATGAATATTTTCATTAGCTATCACCTGAACAAAAGAACAGAGTCCCATAACCGAGCGACGGTACTGAGCTTTAAGGGCCTCATGTTTAACCTTGGATATGGTTTGATTGGCATTCTATATGCCTATTATTACAAACTACTTTCGCAAAACTATACACAAGAACAAATCGAGCAGCACATTGACTTTATCGCGTCACTCTCTTCGTTTGTTTACTACTTTGCATTTTTGTTTGTACTCATTAGCGTGGCTTTTTATATAAAAGATCAAAAAGAAGCAATTTTTGATAAATAACCAAAGACTCGTTTTGCAACTGATATAAAAAAAGGACCTCTCGGTCCTTTTTGTTTGTTATGTATGACCAGAATCAGGAACTGTTAGTAAATCTCGAATGATTGTGTCTGAATCCAGCAGGCTTCCCCCTTCTTTATATTGAGACGTGGCATTCTCCAATATCACTGTATGGGTTGAATCGCCAGATGATATCGTTAACTTGAGGTCATCACTGTCATTCTCATCTGGAGCAATGGCTAGGCTTAACAGGTCTTCCACGTTTTGACCTTCTACGACATCTAAAATATCGCTGATATCCAGTGCATCTTCACCTCTGGTGAAATCCTTGATGATGTCGACTTCACCGTCTCTAATTCCATCACCTTGATCGACAAACTTGAACAGGTCGAAGTCATCCCCACCCATGAGAATGTCATTTCCGAGACCGCCGATGATTACATCGCTGCCTTCTCCACCATCGATATAATCGTTGCCGGTACCACCTCGAATAACATCATAACCATCCCCACCAAAGATAGTATCATTACCCGAGCCACCAAAAATCGCATCAGATCCGCCTTCACCAAAAACAAAATCATCACCGGCACCGGCATGAGCTGAATCAAGATTCGCAACGCCTTGAACTAATAAAGAAGAGTTTTCCTCAGACTCACTCATTATGTCATTATTATTTGGATCTAAATCAGTAAAACGATCATCCGTAGCTTCTAAATGGACTCCATCAGCACCTTGAGCATAATTACGCAATGTCTCATTGACTTGATCTATACTTGCTTGCTGATTAGCGTGCTCGTCAAGTGGAGAGTGGCTATCACCCATGTATATCGTATCATTACCTCCGCCAAGATAAACCGTATCTCCCGCTTCACCGACATCGACCAAGAGCCCCTCTTTGTGGTCTGAAATTGCCTCATGACGAACTCCAGATGTCGACCAATAAAGAGTCTCATTGGCGCTCAGATAGTCAACGATCGCAACCTGGTCGACATGATTAGGGTGGATAGATGCAACCATTCTCTCCGTAGCCAAGTTGGCCGTTGCTTCGCTGCTGTATTCGCCCATTGAATCAATAGCTCTGTAATCAAATGCATCATTAACATTGTTCGCAGAACTAACTTGAACACCTTGTAATACATAGCCTGGACTACCATTTTTTGCATCAAGTACTAAGCGTACTTCATCAAAGCTGATGCTACTATTCAGACTAGTCACACCTTCCTTATTGTGACCATCGACTCGTTGGCTAATCGTTAACTCTTGATCTCCAACTAACTGCCCATCTTTGTAGTACAAAGCTGTAAGGGTTGGGCTATTCTGGCCGCTGTTGAAAAGCCCATTAACGCTGCCAAGGAAAACGTCAGCGTGGGTAACTTCAAGTGTATCGAATTTTATTGAAATATATTCACCTGGGCTATTTTCATCACCATTATCATTTGGTCTTTCACGCCCTGAAGTGTTTATCGCCAAGCCTTTTTCTCCAGCAGCTTGATCGTATACCAAGACTCCTTCTTGGGTGAAGTTATAGCTTTCATTCGTTTTATCAACCGTACCACCAGAAATGGTATACATTCCGCCGACCGATACACTTGCGCCACTCAGTTGGTTGAAATCTTCATCTTCAGCCTTCCACAAGCTGTTTTCTTTTAACATATCTGCGCTAACGACATACTCAATTGATAGGTTCTCTGAAACAACGTCACCAACTGAAAGGGTTGTTATTACACCATCAGCATTGGTATAAAATAGTTCGCCAAACTTAGGCTCTGACTCAATCACAACACGAACTTCTGCACTGGATTGATCATCTTCTAGGTCATCGACCAAATCAGTAAAAGAAAACTCTTTTCTACCTGCTACAGTATCAAAATCTGCATCCATCGCATTCGGAGGAGTATTCGGGAAACCATCCACCTTGTCGATGACGGTGACATTGATCACCACAGGATCGGATGTTGATGAATCATCATTACTTTTCTCAGTCGAAGTCGCAGTAATCGTTAATGGAATACTGCTGTCACTCGCGTTAGTGATCATGATCTGTAAATCAGCGAGTTGGTCTTGGTATTTGGTCAAGTCAGCAACACCGTCAACTACTTCAATATCAATAATTTTATCGCCGCTATTAATTCTTAACTCGGCATCATCAGGAATACCTTCCATCTTAATCGTCAGCGTTTCAGAGCCATATTGATGCCCTGCCATGCCAATGACATCCGATGCAGAAATATTGATATCGCTAAGGTTAATAAACTCGCCTTCATAGCCATAATTATCGGTCTTAGCTAATTGGATATTGTCGAGTAAAACGCCAAAAGTATCCGTGTCACTAGCGTTACCATGATCCGACTCAAACACCAGTTTGTATTCGCCATCGGTAGGAATTTGAAAATGCTGCTGAATGCTTGACCAATCTTTAGATTGCTCGTAAACAAACACTGGCGTGCGAATACCATCTGCATCTTCTAAGAAAACAGTGAGTGGTGAGCTGCCTGGTCTTCTTGCGGCGGCATCAAAAGAGATCTCATAGAACGCACCTGCTACACCTGTAAATTGGACAAAGAGGGAGCTGTCGCCAGTGTTACCTTCCAACTCCATAACCTGGTTGTTACTGTTACCTGCTCCGTAAGTGCTTTCTAAACCTACTTCAACCGTACTCGGGTCATTGTACGTCCCCCAAGTTCCGGAATCTGCACCGCTCAGATCTTCACCTATGACTTCTCCAGTCCATTCGGACCCATTAAGTTCGATGCTTTCGAAGTGTTGCGAAGCGATGATTTTCTCGTCTGCTAATTGAACAATTGGCTTATCCGCGACGGCTTCAACTTTTATATCAACCTTTTGAGCGCTCCCTAAAGGCTTACCCTCGACATTATTTGGCTGAACATTGAGAGTAAAGTCGCCATGACTGTCTTTAGGTGGTAAAAACTCGATTGTGGTATTGGCATCGATATCGAGGGTCGCTGACGAGTCATTCAGATCAACCGGTTCACCATTCACCAAAATTTTTCCGCCATCAGGAACATTAGAAAGCGTCAGACTGCTAATAAGAGATAAATCGACATTGGTAAGACCAAGGTCAATCGGTTGATCTTCAAAACCATGGGCATCCGCAACCACATTAATGATGTTGCCAGAAGCGGAAGCTGTACTGCCATCTGGTGAGGTGATCGAGACTGTATAATCCTCAAGATGCTCAAATTTACTATCATCAACGGTTGGGATAATAATTGAGAAAGAGCTGACACCCTGCGGCACAATCAACTGACCATTTTCAAGCTTAACGCCATGGGTAAATTGCGCATTACTGAGGTTAACATCGCTATCATTTGCAGCGTCGCCCGCCTTGCCAAATGCAATTTCATATTTAGCATTATCACCGGTGGCAAGTACGCCCTGCTTTAGTGCCACCAAGTAAACTAAGTTATCTCCCTCTGCCACTTCAGATTCTAGAAGCGACACCTGGGTAACTGGTACGGCATCTGGATTTGGGTTAACTATCACACTGACAGTCGCTTCAGCAAAGCCGCCTTTGTCATCGGTAATTTGGTAATCAAAGGTCGTTTTGCCCGGCACTGACGACTTGAAGTGCACCAAGCCGTCTTTGATATAAACTTCGGCGTCATCGCCACTTTTAGTTATAGCAGTGATGCGAATTGCATCGCCATCTATATCTGTATCGTTACGAAGTAGTTCACTCAGTGGAATTTTAAGCTCGCTGCCTTGATTAACGACGTAAGCACCACCACCCTTACCTTCAAAACCTGTTAAAAAGTAGTCTGAAGAATCGTCGCCTTTATTTGGATCCGGCTGAATAACAAAATCGGTCGCTTCGAAAACGATACTATCAAAAGCAATATCACCAAAATCATTTGAGTTAAATTCGTACTCACCTTTGTTGTTACCATCGTTAGCGGTAAACATCCCACTGGCGACGGCTACACCCTTAAAATAAGCGACCCACTTACCCTGTTCATGATTAGTCGTTCCACCCTCATTTTTATAAAGGTTTGACACTGAAAATTTGAATTCTGTAATTGGTTCTTTGAAGTTAATCGTTACCTGCTCTGATTTACCGTCTTCACGATTATATTGAATTTGGTTGCCCGGTCCGCCATTGACATCGCCATCAACGCCCAACTTATTACCGCTCGTATTCAGCGTTTTATCATTACCTCGATAACCCGCACTTAAGCCGTTCTTATCAGTTAAGCCATCATGTTGCCAGCTACCTTGGTTGTATCCACCTAGCAAAACAGTAAACGTACCAACAGGATCATCTGTAGCGACAGGCGGAGCATTCGCTTCATCAATAGTTACCGTCGATTGGTTACTTACATTACCATCACTATCAACTGCATGATAATCAAAACTGTCCGACAGTTCCGTTTCAAGATAACGCAGTTCCCAATTACCCTTGCCTTGTGTGCTCAGCTCAACACCGTCAACTAAAGCACCTTCTGGTAATGAATCTCCAACAGCGATTAACGAGCCATTTGGCATGTTTTCCGGATTTGGTGGGATGGTAATTTCATGGAAAAGATCAACATCTCCCGATGAATGCTTTTGATAAGTGTATTGGGCTGAGCCTGTAATACCATTTTGATCAACATAACTGATTGTAATAACAACTGAGGTCTCTTTATTTGTGCCTAGCCCTTCTTCAAAATAGCCTCCCAATCCATCAAGACCTAGGGTGATGCTATCCGCTGGACGACTACTAAATTCAATTGCTAGTGTTTCATTTTTATTAATGCCGTAATCACCACCAACACCGATACCATAGCCAACATGATTCTTGTTTGCTTCACCATTATATTGAGTAAGCGTGGCATCTTTATTTTTTGTGGAAGTCGAAGTAATCGTTACCACATCAGTATCGTTCAGTTTTAACTCTCGAACTGTATCGCTAACTTTTTCGCCCCAATTATAGAAATCAGTTGTGCTAGAGCCTTTGTTGTCCTGACCAAGAGGTTTTGATTCGGCATCACTATTAATACCTAAAATAAACCCTTCTGAATCTGCATCCGGTTCGTAATGAATTGAGTCTTGGTCAAACTGCTTATACTGGTCCGAACTCTTATCTGGGTGATATAAGTCATCAGCAGTGATTTCTATATAATTATCACCGTCCTTATAATAAAGCGTACCGTGATCCGGTAATTCACTAATTACAATCTTGAGGTCGATGTTAGCGGCATCATCCTCTAAATCGGAGATTCGGTCGTCAGACGTGTCAGTAATTGGGGTTTTGGCGGTATCAAAAACAACTTGTGTCTTACCGCTGTGACTAACCTCAGTGTCGAAGTCTTTTGACTCTGGTGGGTTGTTTTTAACCACCGTCACATTAATTACCACAGGATCGGAAGTTGATGCATCATCATTACTTTCCTCAGTCGACGTAGCTGTAACCGTTAATGGAATACTGCTGTCACTCGCGTCAGGGATCATGATCTGTAAATCCGCGAGTTTATCTTGGTATTTGGTTAAATCAACTACACCGTCAGTCACTGTTATGGGAATAATTTCATTACCGCTATTAATTCTTAACTCGGCACCAGCAGGAATGCCTTCCATCTTAATCGTCAGCGTTTCAGAGCCATATTCGTGCCCTGCCATGCCAATGACATCCGATGCAGAAATATTGATATCGCTAAGGTTAATAAACTCGCCTTCGAAGCCATAATTATCGGTCTTAGCTAATTGGATATTGTCGAGTAAAACACCAAAAGTATCCGTGTCACTGGCGTTACCATGATCCGACTCAAATACCAGTTTGTATTCGCCATCAGTTGGAATTTGGAAATGCTGCTGAATGCTTGACCAATCTTTAGATTGCTCGTAAACAAACACTGGCGTGCGAACACCACCGGCGTCTTCTAAAAATACAGTCAGTGGCGAGCTGCCTAGTCTTCTTGCGGCGGCATCAAAGGAAATCTCATAAAACGCTCCGGCAACTCCGGTAAACTCGACAAACAAGGAGCTATCGCCACGATTGCCTTCCAACTCCATAATCTGGTTATCGCTTTTACCTGGTCGATAAGTCCCTTCAAGACCTACTTCAACCGTGCCAGGGTTGTTATTCGTCCCCCAAACACCTGAGTCCGCATCAGTTAAATCATCACCCGTTACCTTTCCGGTCCATTTTGATCCATTAAGTTCGATGCTTTCGAAGTTTTGCGAAGCGATGATTTTCTCGTCTGCTAATTGAACAATTGGCTTATCCGCGACGGCTTCAACTTTTATATCAACCTTTTGAGCGCTACCTAAAGGCTCACCCTCGGAATTATTAGGCTGAACATTGAGAGTAAAGTCGCCATGACTGTCTTTAGGTGGTAAAAGCTCGATTGCGGTATCGTCATCGATATCGATGGTCGCTGACGAGTCATTCAGATCAACCGGTTCACCATTCACCAAAATGTTTCCGCCATCAGGAACATTAGAAAGCGTCAGACTGCTAATAAGAGATAAATCGACATTGGTAAGACCAAGGTCAATCGGTTGGTCTTCAAAACCATGGGCATCCGCAACCACATTAATGATGTTGCCAGAAGCGGAAACTATACTGCCATCTGGTGAGGTGATCGAGACTGTATAATCCTCAAGATGCTCAAATTTACTATCACCAACGGTTGAGATAATAATTGAGAAAGAGCTGACACCCTGCGGCACAATCAACTGACCATTTTCAAACTTAACGCCATGGGTAAATTGCGCATTACTGAGGTTAACATCGCTATCAGTTGCAGCGTCGTCCGCCTTGCCAAATGTAATTTTGTATTGAGCATCCTCACCTGTAGCCAGTACGCCTTGATCTAGCTTGACAAGGTAAACAAGGTTATCTCCCTCGGCAACTTCAGACTCGTGCATGGTTATGCTGTCAATTGATGCAGATGCAGGACCTGGGTTCACGATGACGCTTACCTCGGCTTCATCAAAACCACCTTTGTCATCCGTAATTTGATATGTAAAAGTGGTTGCTCCTGGTTTTGATGAGGTGAAATAAACATAGTCACCTTGAACGTACACGTCGGCTTGTTCACCACTTTTAGTAATAGCAGTAATGCGAATGGCGTCGCCATCTATATCTGTATCGTTACTCAGCAGTTCACTCAGTGGAATTTTAAGCTCGCTGCCCTGATTAACGACGTAAGCACCACCGCCTGTACCTTCAAATCCTGTTAAAAAGTAATCAGAAGAATCGTCGCCTTTATTTGGATCCGGTTGAATAACAAAATCGGTCGCCTCGAAAACGATACTATCAAAGGCGACACCACCTAAAGCGTCGCTATCAAAGGTGTACTCGCCTTTATTGTTACTGTTGTCATCATTAGCGGTAAACATTCCGCTGGCAACGGCTACGCCGTCAAAATAAGCGACCCACTTACCTTGCTCATGATTACCCGTGCCCCCCTCATTTTGATAAAGGTTTGACACTGAAAATTTGAATTCTGTAATTGGTTCTTTGAAGTTAATCGTTACTTGCTCTGATTTACCGGCTTCACGATTATATTGAATTTGGTTGCCCGGTCCGCCATTGACGTCTCCGTTGACGCCCAACTTATCGCCATTGGTATTCCAACCTTTATCATCACCGTTATAATCAGCGTTTAAGCCTTGATCATCAGTTAATCCACCATGGTGCCAGCTACCTTGGTTGTATTCGCCAAGCGAAACAATAAATTCACCTACAGGGTCATTATTAGCTTTAGGAGGGGCATTCCCTTCATCAATAGTCACTGTCGATTGGTCACTAACGTTACCGTCACTGTCCACGGCATGATAATCAAAACTGTCCGACAGTTCCGTTTCAAGATAACGCAGTTCCCAATTACCATTCCCCTGTGTACCGAGCTCAACGCTACTTATCAATGCACCTTCCGGTAACGGGGCTCCAACAGCTACTAATGTGCCATTTGACAAGTCTTCAGCGTTTGCTGAAATGGTAATTTCATGGAAAAGGTCAACATCTCCCGATGAATGCTTTTGATAGGTATATTGGGCGGTGCCTGTAATGCCATTCTCATCGGTATAATTGACAGAGATAACGACAAATGTTTCGTTAGGCTCTCCCACTCCTTGCTCGAACCAGCCACCTAAACCATCCAAGCCCAATGTTACTGTGTCTGCCGGACGAGTCTTGAAATCAATCGTGATGGTTTCGTCTTTTTGAATACCACCGTCATTTTTTACTCCAATACCATGACCGATATGGTTGGCATTCGGATCACCTAAGTATTGCACTAATTTGCCGTTGCTCGCGGTAATAGTGATTTCATCGCCACCAAGAGTTAAAATTCGCTCTTTAGCATTGGTACCTTCAGCTCCCCAATTAAGGAAATAGTCAGAGGTCGCTTTCTCTTCAGTGCCCAAATTAGCGTCTTTTATGCCGAGAATAAATCCTTCGGAATCAGCATCAGGTTCATAGTAAATTGAATCTTGATCGAACTGTTTATACTCATTAACACTTTTATCTGAGTGATATAAGTCATCAGCTGTGATTTCTATATAGTTATCACCGTCCTTGTAAAAAAGTGTGCCGTTATCCGGTAATTCACTAATTACAATCTTGAGGTCGATGTTAGCGGCATCATCCTCTAAATCGGAGATGCGGTCGTCCGACGTATCCGTGATTGGGGTTTTGGCAGTATCAAAAATGACCTGTGTCTTCCCGCTGTGACTAACCTCAGTTTCAAAGTCTTTTGACTCTGGTGGGCGGTCTTCTTGATCTTGAATAGTTGCTTGACCCAACTTCGGTGTTGCTTGTGTCTCTGTCGCGACAGCTAGGGTGAAGGTTTCATCCCCTTCGTAAATAGGAGCGTTCGCATCAGATGTGGTCTGCACCGCCACTTTAAAGCCCGTGTTCCCCGCCGGCAGGTCAAAACTAAACTGGCCGTTGCTGACCTCAACTTCTTTCGACTCTGACTGCCCTTTATTTATAAAAGTCACAACAACGGTGGTACCGGTATAGTCACTACCATTCGCAGTGCCATCCGCAAGACTCATCTCAATCTTTGTTGGAAGCTCACTGGCATTGCTCAACGTGACATCAAACGTCGCTAACTGACCTTCTTCCACCGTTAGGCTGGAAACCTGTGTGACTTCTGGACGATCGTCATCACTCTGCGCACCACCTTCACCACCATCTTGGATCGTCGCTTGCCCTGAGGTTGGTGTAGATTGTGTCTCTGTCGACGCGGTCAGGGTGAAGGTTTCATCCCCTTCGTAAATAGGTGCATCAGCATCAGATGTGGTCTGCACCGCCACTTTAAAGCCGGTGTTCCCCGCAGGCAGGTCAAAACTAAACTGGCCGTTGCTGACCGTCAGAGTTTGTGATTTTTCATCATCACCATCAAGATAAGTCACCACCACCTGGGTGTTGGTGTAGTCACCGCTCTCCGCGGTGCCATCTGCAAGACTCATCTCAATCTGTGTTGGAAGCTCACTGGCATTGCTCAACGTGACATCAAACGTCGCTAACTGACCTTCTTCCACCGTTAGGCTGGAGACCTGTGTGACTTCCGGACGGTCGTCATCACTCTGTGCACCACCTTCACCACCTTCACCACCATCTTGGATCGTCGCTTGGCCTGAGGTTGGTGTAGATTGTGTCTCTGTCGACGCGGTCAGGATGAAGTTTTCATCCCCTTCGTAAATAGGTGCATCAGCATCAGATGTGGTCTGCACCGCCACTTTAAAGCCGGAGTTCCCAGCAGGAAGCTCAAAACTGAACTGGCCGTTGCTGACCGTCAAAGTTTGTGATTTCTCATCATCACCATCAAGATAAGTCACCACCACCTGGGTGTTTGTGTAGTCACCGCTCTCCGCGGTGCCATCTGCAAGACTCATCTCAATCTTTGTTGGAAGCTCACTGGCATTACTCAACGTGACATCAAACGTCGCTAACTGACCTTCTTCCACCGTTAGGCTGGAAACCTGTGTGACTTCTGGACGATCATCATCACTCTGCGCACCACCATTGCCACCATCTTGGATCGTCGCTTGGCCTGAGGTTGGTGTAGATTGTGTCTCTGTCGACGCGGTCAGGATGAAGTTTTCATCCCCTTCGTAAATAGGTGCATCAGCATCAGATGTGGTCTGCACCGCCACTTTAAAGCCGGAGTTCCCAGCAGGAAGCTCAAAACTGAACTGGCCGTTGCTGACCGTCAAAGTTTGTGATTTCTCATCATCACCATCAAGATAAGTCACCACCACCTGGGTGTTTGTGTAGTCACCGCTCTCCGTGGTGCCATCTGCAAGACTCATCTCAATCTTTGTTGGAAGCTCACTGGCATTACTCAACGTGACATCAAACGTCGCTGACTGACCTTCTTCCACCGTGAGGCTGGAAACCTGTGTGACTTCTGGACGATCGTCATCACTCTGCGCACCACCATTGCCACCATCTTGGATCGTCGCTTGACCTGAGGTTGGTGTAGATTGTGTCTCTGTCGACGCGGTCAGGATGAAGGTTTCATCCCCTTCGTAAATAGGTGCATCAGCATCAGATGTGGTCTGCACCGCCACTTTAAAGCCGGAGTTCCCCGCAGGAAGGTCAAAACTGAACTGGCCGTTGCTGACCATCAGAGTTTGTGATTTCTCATCATCACCATCAAGATAAGTCACCACCACCTGGGTACCGGTATAGTCACTACCATCCGCAGTGCCATCCGCAAGACTCATTTCAATCTTTGTCGGCAGATCGCTAACATTACTCAACGTGACATCAAACGTCGCTAACTGACCTTCTTCCACCGTGAGGCTGGAAACCTGTGTGACTTCTGGACGATCGTCATCACTCTGCGCACCACCATTGCCACCATCTTGGATCGTCGCTTGGCCTGAGGTTGGTGTAGATTGTGTCTCTGTCGACGCGGTCAGGATGAAGTTTTCATCCCCTTCGTAAATAGGTGCATCAGCATCAGATGTGGTCTGCACCGCCACTTTAAAGCCGGAGTTCCCAGCAGGAAGCTCAAAACTGAACTGGCCGTTGCTGACCGTCAAAGTTTGTGATTTCTCATCATCACCATCAAGATAAGTCACCACCACCTGGGTGTTTGTGTAGTCACCGCTCTCCGCGGTGCCATCTGCAAGACTCATCTCAATCTTTGTTGGAAGCTCACTGGCATTACTCAACGTGACATCAAACGTCGCTGACTGACCTTCTTCCACCGTGAGGCTGGTGACCTGTGTGACTTCCGGACGGTCGTCATCACTCTGTGCACCACCTTCACCACCATCTTGGATCGTCGCTTGGCCTGAGGTTGGTGTAGATTGTGTCTCTGTCGACGCGGTCAGGGTGAAGGTTTCATCCCCTTCGTAAATAGGTGCATTAGCATCAGATGTGGTCTGCACCGCCACTTTAAAGCCGGAGTTCCCCGCAGGAAGGTCAAAACTGAACTGGCCGTTGCTGACCGTCAGAGTGTGTGATTTCTCATCATCACCATCAAGATAAGTCACCACCACCTGGGTGTTGGTGTAATCACCGCTCTCCGCAGTGCCATCCGCAAGACTCATTTCAATCTTTGTTGGAAGTTCACTGGCATTACTCAAAGTGACATCAAACGTCGCTAACTGACCTTCTTCCACCGTGAGGCTGGAGACCTGCGTGACTTCTGGACGATCGTCATCGGTTACATTATTTTCATCAGCCGAGCCAGTACCATCGTCTTTAATCGTCGTCAGACTTGAACCGCCGCCGACTAAACCTGTAACTGGAGTAACAACTAATTGGAATGACTCGTCACCCTCGTAAACGTTGTCTTGGTTAGTTTCAATGGTAACTTCAAGAGACGTCACACCAGAAGGGACTTGGATGGTGCCATCAGGATTGACTGTTAAAACCTCCCCAGTAGAAGATTTCACCGTCAGTAGCTCAAGATCCTCGCTTTCAGCACTAGTGAAGTTTTTCGTTAACTTAAGAGTCGTAGTTTGGTCAGAAGATTTATCGAAGTTTATCGTATAGTTCGCAGTAGAGCCTTCGTTGACATCCCCACCGCCAGTAATGCTTATTTCAGGAATTGGCGTAACGTTAACATTAACAACCAGTGTATCTGAGCCACCTTTACCATCACTCACAATGACTTCGAAACTGTCCAAACCATCATAATTTTCGTTTGGCGTATAGGTCCATGTTCCATCTGAATTGACTATAACGCTGCCATTTTTTGGGGGACTGGATTGGGTAAACTCGAGAACATCATCTACATTTGCATCTGTCGCTTGCAGGGCTCCTGTTACAGATGTATCTTCATTCGTTGTTACAGTTACGTCATCACCAATTGGTTGGCTATTTTGAAACTCGACGGCATCAGCACCATCATTGTTTGGTAGGTTATACTGTTGCAATAGCGTTAAGCTTTGAGTCTTTGAAAGTCCTAACTCTTCTAAATCTTGCGTTGTGAACGCTGTATCCGCGATAGTTTCATCACCGATTCTCACTACCGAAGTGGAATTGATTAAGCTTGAACCATCCACTGTACCGGCCGCGGTCGCAAAACTGTCATTCAACTGTGTCGGATCATCGCCTTGTTCTAGCGCTTCAAAAATCTCTGCTATGTCAGCAGTTAAATCTGTAGCGTTACCAGTTTGACCAAACAGTTGCGCTGTGATTTCGGGGGGATTATTTGGTTCATTGGTAATAACTTGAGCGAGCAGCAAATCACCCGCCTGGGGGGTATCATCCCCGTTTAGTATCCGTACATTTCCCAGCTCATCAATTACTGTCGGTTGCCCTGATACTAACTTGTTCAGTATTGCCATTTACCTAACCCCTTCTGTTGCGACAAGAAATGTTAAATGCGTCGATATTTATAAGTTGTTATTAATTTATCAATTACACGAATAATGTAACATTATATGCAACAACATTTAAACATTTGACCTTGTCCGCATATTACAGATTGTTAATAGTTTTACTGGCATCACAATTTAAAGTGTTGATGGTCTCGATTAGCGGTAATAATTGACTGTTAATAATCACCAAACAGCTCACCACACTAGTTTGCTAGTACGCATTGTCATTTAATCTGTTCAGTCGATATTCATCATGGATAAATAAAGAACTTAGGCATTTTAATTCGTGAAGAACAACGAAATACTTCATTCCAGAACGAGAACAAAATGATTACAACTGTAACTATTTTTACAGCTAATCCATCCAGACCAAATCAAGCAGCCACTTTGCGAACACACCTATTAAATCTAAATAATACCATATTACACTGAATTATTCGGTGCAGATCACAACACCAGCAACAGCTTTAAAACTCGCCTTATTGATTACAACTCTAACGTTTAGACTTGTAAATGAAATCTGTAACTCGTTGCTTATTTTAATTGAATTACGCAGTACTGAAACACTGTCAATTCAATAACAAATCTTGCTTCGAATCAGAAATAAATGACAAAACTGGAGGGACATGATGTCCATTTTTAACCATTTTAAGCAATTGACTGCGGTTTCATGCGTTGCGGCTGCGCTAAGTTTTTCATCTATCGCCAATGCTGATACTTGGCGTTACGCTCACGAAGAATACAAAGGCGACGTACAAGACGTATACGCACTGAAGTTTAAAAAATATATTGAAGATAACTCTGAGCATACGTTGCAAGTTTACCGCTTTGGTGAGCTGGGTGAGTCGGACGATATCATGGAGCAAGCGCAAGCTGGCATTCTTCAGTTTGTTAACCAATCTCCAGGTTTTACTGGTGCACTTATTCCAGAAGCTCAAATCTTCTTTATACCTTACCTAATGCCGACTGATATGGAATCTGTAGTTGAGTTTTTCCGTCAGAGTAAAGCGGTGAACGAAAACTTCCCTAAACTTTACGAGGCGCAAGGTCTAGAGCTACTTAAGATGTATCCTGAAGGTGAAATGGTGATGACCGTTGATGAGCCAATCACTTCACCTGAAGATCTAAAAGGTAAAAAGATTCGCGTCATGACTAACCCGCTACTTTCATCTACCTACGAAGCTTTCGGGGCAACACCTACGCCACTACCTTGGGGCGAGGTATACGGTGCGCTACAAACCAACATGATTCAAGGTCAAGAAAACCCTATTTTCTGGATTGAGTCTGGCGGTTTATATGAAGTATCTCCAAACCTTGTCTTTACTAACCACGGTTGGTTTACTACTGCGTCGATGGCCAACAAAGACTTCTTCGATAAGCTTTCCGCAGAAGATAAAAAAGTGGTTCACGATGCAGCTGATTACGCATTCGATGAAACCATTAAACACATTAACGGTTTAGCTGACAAATCTCTGCAAAAAATTCAAGCAGCTAGCAAAGATGTCACCGTAACTCGCCTAACAGACGCGCAAATCGCTAAGTTCAAAGAACGCGCACCACAAGTAGAAGCCACTTTCTACGAAATGACTGGTGATAGCGGAAAACAACTACTTGATCAATTCAAGCAAGATCTTGAAGCCGTAACCAAATAGTCGTTTATCAAACGGGCACTCCACTTGGGGTGCCTGTTTCTTTGCAGGGAAGTACGCAATGACTGATGCAGAAGCACTGACCTATCGTTCAACACTGCCTGGTTTTCTTGGCTTGTTGGACGATTTTATTTGTAAACTCGAATCTTTTTTACTCGCCGCTGGCGTCCTTTTGATGGCACTCAATACCTGTGTCAATGTCGTCGCCCGCTTTGTGTTTGGTGAGGGGCTATTTTTCTCCGGTGAGATCAACCGAATCCTGATTGTCCTGATCACGTTCGCGGGTATTGGCTACGCCGCTCGTTATGGTCGTCATATTCGGATGTCTGCCATTTATGACGCCCTGCCATTTAAAGGGCGAAAAATCCTAATGACCATCATCGCACTGTTCACTTCTATTGTGATGTTTGTCCTCGCCTACTTTTCTCTTGAGTACATCATATCCATATACGAACGCGGAAGAATTCTCCCTGCGCTGGGGTTTGAAATCTGGTGGATCTACGTATGGGTACCACTTGGCTTTGTCATTACAGGCATCCAATACGCCTTAACCATGTACAAAAACCTTACCTCTTCTGATGTCTATATTTCTGCTGGCGTTCTGGATGGATACGCTGAAACTGAAAGTGAAGTTTAATAAGGCAACTTTTCTATGGCTTTAACCTTAATGTTCATCATGATTGCTCTGTTGATTCTTGGCTTTCCAATGATGATCCCTCTAATTACAGCGGCACTGACGGGGTTCTATATGACCTTCGGCGGTGTCGGACAAATGGATACATTTATCCAACAGGTGCTCGGTGGTATTCGCCCTGCCTCGTTAATTGCGGTACCGATGTTTATTCTCGCTGCAGACATTATGACTCGTGGTCAATCAGCTGCGCGCCTGATCGATATGGTCATGGCTTTTATCGGTCATATTCGTGGCGGTTTAGCCATCAGCACCGCTACCTCCTGTACCCTTTTTGGTGCGGTTTCAGGTTCAACACAAGCAACGGTTGTGGCGGTGGGTTCTGCACTCAGACCTAAGCTACTAAGAGCAGGCTACAGCGATTCTTTTTCGCTGGCACTGATTATTAATGCTAGTGATATTGCCTTTTTGATCCCGCCAAGTATTGGCATGATCATTTATGGCGTCATCTCGGAGACTTCCATTGCAGAGCTATTTATCGCGGGTATTGGTCCAGGGCTAATGATCTTGTTCCTGTTCTCGCTCTATTGTCTCTACTACGCCACTGTCAATAACGTGCCAACCGAAGAGAAAGCAAGCTGGAGCGAACGTTTTCAGGCGACCAAACGCGCGCTGTGGCCACTCATGTTCCCTATTATCATCGTTGGCGGTATTTACGGTGGCGTATTTAGCCCTACGGAAGCGGCAGCCGTTTGTGTGCTGTACGCCTTTATTCTTGAGTTTGTTATCTTCCGTTCGCTGGGAACTCACGATATCTTCACCATCGCGCGCTCAACTGGCTTAATCACCGCCGTGGTATTTATTCTGGTTGGTGTGGGTAATGGATTCTCTTGGATAATCTCATTTGCACAGATCCCGCAAGCGATTCTTGAGGCAGTTGGCATCAGCGAAATGGGTCCAATGGGCGTATTAGCGGCGATCTCAATCGCGTTCTTTATTGCCTGTATGTTTGTCGATCCAATTGTGGTCATTTTGGTGCTCACACCTATCTTTGCCCCTGCTATTGAAGCGACTAACCTCGATCCGGTGCATGTCGGTATTATTATCACCCTGCAAGTGGCGATCGGGTCGGCAACACCACCTTTTGGCTGCGATATCTTCACTGCGATTGCCATTTTTAAAAAACCTTACTGGGAAGTAATCCGCGGTACTGGTCCATTTATCGCTATCTTGTTGCTTTCAGCAGCGTTGTTAGTTTTCTTCCCGCAAATCGCCCTATTTTTGCGTGATATTGCTTTTGCCTAATTGGCAACCTGAGGAGATAAAAATGTTTAAACGAATATTGGTTGCGGTCGATGGCTCATACTCAGCACTCAATGCTCTGGATAAGGCGATCGAGTTACAACGCCTTACCGATTGTGAATTGTTTCTATTAAGCGTTTATAAACACCATAGCTTATTTGAGAGCTCTCTTTCGATGGTACGCCCAGATGACTTGCAGATCCCTGATCAAGCTTTAAGTGAGTATGCTCGAAGCATCGTCGAGCAGGCAAAGCAGCATGCAAAAGAGCAAGGCGTGACACAAGTACGTGGCTTTGTAAAAGGTGGGCGTCCTTCACAAACCATTATTAACTTTTGCAAAGAGAAAGAGGTCGATTTGATCGTCATGGGAGCAAGTGGCACACATACAGGCAAAGATGGTATGTTTTTAGGTAGTGTGTCACACCGAGTTGCCGGACACGCGACATGCCCAACAATGGTTGTTTAACTAGTTACTGTTCTGAATCAAAAAGAGCTACCAAACACGAAGAATAGTCCGGTAGCTCCTTACCTATCTCTAGCACACAGCTGACTTAAAGTGGATTGACATAACTCTGAGCTTGACGGTTCATTTGCTCACTTTTATAAGCAAATTCAACCCCCTTATCTCGTTGTCGTTCACTAATTGCCGTCACCCTGTGATATTCATCATTAACGCGCAAAACGTCATCTTCTCTCTCTTCCAAGCTTGAATGTAGACCAGCATATTCACTAATCAGTCGTTTCATCTCATAAAAGCTTCTCAAGCGCTCTTCACTTGATTGAAGATATTGTTTTGCGGTGCCTTCAAATAATCCATATTGCTCTACCAAAGGGAGCATATGAATTTGTCTGATTCTACGTCCAGCATCATCCGACCAAATTGCGGATAGGGTTTGAGACTGTTCTTTGAAGCTCTGTACCGCAAGAGCAAGCTTCATTAACTCGTCTTCCAAATCCATATGATTGCGCTGGTAGAAAGCTGTATCAAATGTTGGTTGCATAGTTATCCTAGAAATACAGGGGCATCAAATGCCGCAAGCAAATTGGCTTTATTCTCGAGCGCGTAACGAACTTTATAAATTTCATAAACCAGATCCTCTTGGATCTGTTCATTATTACGTAAAGCTGTATTAGCGACAGAGTTATGCTGATGAAGTTCACGTTGACAGTTTTGTTGGCTGAAAACACAACTTTCAATACTGTTTAGAATGTCGTCCATCTGCTCCAATACTCGACGCTCTTCATCCAAACTGTATCGAGCGTTTAGTGTATTAGTTTTGGCATCTTCCGCACTAGAAAGGGCTGAATAAGAGTGCTTCTTGGCTACTTCCATATCCGCAACCGCTGACATACTGCCCTCGACTTGGTGAGAAGCACGAGAGTACTCTTCACGCGCGGCGCTGAGCTCTTGCCTTGCCACTTGTTCTTGCGATCTTGCTGAATCCAATCGACTAGAAGCCGCATTCAACGCATGAAGTTCTGCAGTCGCTGGATTGCGACGGTACTCATATTGCGCATTGCCACGGCTATCTTTACCAACATAAACTTGAATCATCTGCGAACGAGCATAATCATAATTTGACTTTGCTGAACGGTAATCGCTTTCAGCTGCTCGAGTTTTTCTCTCTGCTTGGTCGAGATCATATTCAGCCGATGTCACTCGCTTATGAGCGCGAGATTTCCAGTTTTGAGCTTGAGCCAGCTGATTTTGCCAAAATGAATGAGACTTTTTGGTGCTTTCGAGATCCAGTTGCGCTTGAGTTAACTCTTTTTCACGCTCATCTAGAGTACGTGCCGTTTGCTGATAGTTTCTCTCATGGCGATCCCAGCGTATTCTTTGCTCGTCCATTAGTTCTGCATAAAGAACCGCAAAACGATGAACGTCACTATCAAGTCGATTAGTATGCTCCACACCATGACTTTCCGTCAGTGTTAATACTTTTCGCACTTCATCACTGAGTACACTTTGAGATTGTGACAAGAAAGAAAACTCTTCAAGCTGAGCGATTAACCACCTAGGTTGCATGTGCTTCTCCCCTTTCTTTCAGCTCAGCAATCTCTTGAGCACACTCCATTATGAGTTGTTCCAGCAAATGCTGATACTCAGAGAATTGACCAGCTAAGACCTGAAATTGCATATCGGCCTCTTCAGCGCCTTGTCCCTCATAGCTCTCTTTTAACACAACCCAAGCAACATGCAGCTCATGATGCGCCTGTTCTAGATTTTTTAAACTACGCTGAGAACGTTGCTCTAAAGTTTCCAGCGCGGTTAACTGATGACTATTCATGCAAATAAGTCCTCAATACGTGCAGGCGGTATTCGAGACCTGATTGCAAGCCAGGAGCTAGGCTATGCGTGAGTTTGGATGCAACAGTATCTAGGTCAGTCGAAAGCGTTCGAAATGTATTAGCCTTAGAATGAGGCAACATCGCTGTCACCTCATCTGTTGGGTCGAGTAGCTCTCGCTGGCACTGACGGACAGCTTCAGAGAAGCTGTCCAATTGCGTCACAAACTGTTGTAGGTTTTGCTCTACATCGTTTAATGACACGTTATTTACTCCATGATTGTAGATAGTTATTTAGCTGATTTAGCTCACTAACATGATCTTCTACATCGCGGTAGCAATACGGCTTAAATTTAACTGGGTAGTTCTGTGATGCATTTGCGTATAAAGCATAGACAGGAACACGAGTCGTTTGTTGAAGTAAAGCAGCATGACGAGACTTAATTACACAGAAGCTGTCATCTTCTGACATTTGCAATACTACTTTGTGTTTGAATAAATCAACATCACGGCGGTCAAATACCTTGGTTACCGCACGTACGTTGTCAAAACTCATTACGATGTGGATGCCGTATTCAGCACCTTGCTCTAGCAGCTCTGAAATAATAGCACCTAAGTCACCGTGCTCTTTAACGCCATAGCGTCCAGCTTGTTGCTGTAGTTCTGTCGCTCGTTGCGCTTCATTAACCACAACATAGATGGTCGATTGAGCCAGCATTTGTTCTTCGTCCATTGATTTTCGACGCTCGAACTCTGCTTTGATGTTTTCCATATCACTCGCAAATTCAGCAACATTTTCGCGATAATGAGTTGCGGAACTGTCGCACATTTCCAGAGCTCGGCTCATAATACCATGCCATGGAGAACCTTTAATCGCACGTTCAAGCAAATATACCTGATATTCACCAGCCGCATGATTGATTGGCAATTGAGCCAGCATATAGCTTAACATTCCCGAACGAGCTTCAGCTGATTCACCAACAAGTAGCAAGTGTTCGTTAGTACGTCGGCGGATAACGATGTTCGCTTGACCATGAATATTCATCTCGCGACCAAGCCAGAAGTTAGCTGGCTTCTCAACCGGATACCACTCTTTTTGTCCCAAACCCTGTTGGTGCTCAGGCATGTTGGCGAAGTCAATCCACTCTTGCTGAGTTGGTTGCGATGTATAGGTAGCAAATAGTTTTTCTAGCTGAGGGTTTTCACTCAGATTTGGCTGACCAGAGCCATCAAGTAAAATTGAGTGATGGTGGTTAGCCAGCGCTTGTTGTTGCCATTTTTCTGCAAGTTGCTTAATCAGATCTAAACGTAACTTATCTGACAAGTACGTCACTCGACCAGCACGGTTTTTATCATCGTTAGCCGCAGAGTCATTGATAACAACTTGACCAGCTTCTTTACAAGCACGCAGTAGTCGTTTGCCATTTGGACCAAACTCTTGCAGTGCCGTCACATCAGCCTCGCTCATCTGCATACCAATACGCAAGTGAATGTTACCGAAGATGCTCTGCTGATTCTGCATGCCAGACGCACCAAAGCGCTGCGAGCCAACTAACATATGGATACCCGCACTTCGACCTTGCGTCGCCAGCTTTTCCATCAAATCCGAACCTAAACCGTCACGGTCATCTTCAAACAGAGTTTGATATTCATCCACAACAAGAAGAATTCGTGGTAAAGGCTTCTTAGTCTCTTTACGATAATCTCTTAAATTTTCGAAGCCTTCACGCTTAAACATTTCATTGCGTCTAACCATTTCTTCTACTAACTCGCCAAGCACACTGCGCGATAAGTCAGGAGAAGTATTGAGTGATACAACCTTGGCATGTGGTAACGTCGGATAGCACTTAAACTCCACACCTTGTTTGCCATCAATCAAATAAAGCTGTAGCTCATCTGGGCTATAACGACAAGCAAGACCCATGATAAACGCATGATATAGGTTCGATTTACCTGCACCGGTCATCGCACCCAACATACCGTGGGCACAGATTTGGCGACCATTACTTTCACCAAACCATAATTCAAGGTCATCTTTTTTAGCGCCAGTACCACCAACAGCTACGCGAATCTCGTGTTCCGTATCGCCTTTCCACCATTTCTCTGGGTTGGTGTCCGTCACGTCAGTAAACTCAAGCTTATTCTCTTTTGGTTTCGCTTTCGCCACGCAATCTAAAATGGTATTTATCGTCTCGTCACAGATAGCTTCTGAGGCAATCATATACATATCAAGATCAGGGATCGCTTTAGTATGATTTTCGCTAGCTCGAATGTTTTTTAAAGACTCAAACCAATCCATTGATGCACCATTAGGTAACTCAATGTCCTGGTTATGTTGAATAAGCACGTATTTACCAGCAACAGAACCTGTATTAGCTATTTGCGCCAAAAGTTCAATTGAACGGCGGTCATAACCTTTAGGGAAGTTTGACGCCACAACGAATTCAAATTTCTCACTACCACGAATTTCAGGATCAACATCGATCAAACGACGAGTACGGTTATCAAGGTAGTTTTGCTTAATGCGTTTAATGTCATCCAATACTTCCTCTAAAGTACGAGAAATATCGTTACTCAACGGACGCTTAAATGGTAACTGCTTAATGTATGGAAAGTTTTCACCCATCTTTGCCGGATCTAGTAAGCAGAACTGCGCACCATATGGCAACATAACACTCAAGCGCATGATAATTGTATGCAATGCATCTTGAGTCCACTCTAAACTATCTGCTCCAGCTGGATAGTAATAAGTATCATCGCCAGACATAAAAGGAACCGTGACCGGAATTTTAAAGCTCTCGTCTTCAATCACTAGCTCCTGATAACCGATCACCAGCTCATTAGGGATATACTGAGTATTAAAAGGGAAGTCATTCCAGTTTTGGGCTTTCAGTTCAGGTGCATCGACTTGCGATAGCCACGACATCGCTTGTTGAATAGTTTGCTTTGCATCTTCAAGCTGCTGCTTTTGCGATGCAACTTCTTGTGCCAGCACACGTTCCGCACATTTTAGGATTTCATTTTGAACTTTGGCATGTTCAGCAACACTACTTTCGATGTTTGGATATTGCTCAGCTTGATCAAAAGTATATTTAATTTTACTGCTGGTCAGATTTTGGATTAATTTATTCATATCGAGTTACACGTGTTTATAAGTTGATCATGTTTTTGACAAGATTTACGTAGTGCTGAAAGAGCTGAGGATCATTTTCCTTGAGAGCAAAAGCGAAGCCGCCCGCACACAGAATAACTGCGATAATGCTATTGCGCATAAAGCGACGCTTCTTCAATACTCTTTGTCTTTCGGTCTCGATTTGCTGACCAAGTACCGCCCTTTGTAGATGAGCATCCTTAATTGGTTTAGTAACTTCTTCGAACTGTTTTGCCACTCGTTGTTCATCTTGAGACAGCTGATTAAACTGCTCGTCGTTTAATAGTACGCTCTTAGGATATGCTGAGATTTTATCCATACTAGAAATGGTAAACGCTTTAGGATTAATGTTATCGCAGCGCTCAAAAAGTGAGTGCAGCGATTGTTTTAATTCAATTAATTTCGGGTCGTCTAGGACTTGCGGAATTTGTCCTGCATTTTTGATCGAGCTGAGTTGGTCATTCAATGAAGGAGATTTGAACTTTCCCGCATAGTTCAGCGCAGACTGGCTACTATGCTGAAGGTTCTGAAAGCTGTGATTACATTCAGAAATACGTTTTTCGGAATTAACTTTTTTATCGTATTCCTTTTTAAAAATATCGTGAAGTTCACGAACAGTTCGGTGCTCTTTTAGTTCTGCAACTGACATTTTAATTGATACCTGATTTATGTTATTTCGGTTCCATTTCTAGCGATAGGCAAAGCCCTGCTTAAGCTAACGCATTTTTATAAATGAATGAATTAACAATTAGATATATTGCAAATGAAAGGTTGCATATGTGACTCAACTCACAATAGGTACACCGCACAAATGAGACTTTGAATAAAACATAGTTGACAATAGAAAATAATGACTTGTTTACTTTCCGATCAATATGGTTATACATCAAGCAAAGAGTCTAGAGCACGGAAAAAAGAGAGCTACCCAACACTGACAAAAGGTAGCTCTCAAGCACAATTCTGTGGCTTCAAACTTAACAACTTAGAGCAGTAGATATCATTGCTTACTCGTTAACACGATCACGTAAGACGTATTTTTGGACTTTACCCGTCGATGTTTTTGGTAATGCGGTAAAGATGAACTTCTTCGGCACTTTAAAATGCGCCATTTGACTGCGGCAAAATGCTATCAGTTCTTCTTGAGTCAGGTCGATATCGTTTTTGGTTTTAACGAATGCGCAAGGCACTTCACCCCACTTTTCATCCGCCATGGCGATAACTGCGACCTCTTCCACATCTTGGTGACGGTACAAGACATCTTCAATCTCAATACTCGAGATATTTTCACCACCCGAAATGATGATATCTTTAGAGCGGTCTTTGATTTCAATGTAGTTGTCTTGATGCCATACCGCTAAGTCACCGGTATGGAACCAACCTTCTGCTAATGCTTCATCGGATGTACTTGGGTTTTTCAAATAACCTTTCATCACGATGTTACCGCGCAAGAAGATTTCCCCCATCTCTTGACCATTTTTCGCTACGGGCTCCATGGTGATCGGGTTGGCAACCATTAACTCGCCTTGCATAGGCGCACGCACACCCTGACGGGCTTTCATGCGGGCACGTTCAGTATTGTTAAGGCTATCCCAATCACGTTGCCAATCACATACTACACATGGTCCAAAGGTTTCCGTTAAACCATAAACGTGAGTCACTTCGATGCCTAATGCTTCCATACCTTCGATAACCGAGGCCGGTGGCGCAGCACCCGCGGTCATTGCTTTAATCTGATGGTGAATGTCCGATTTTAAGTCCACATCAGCATTGTTCATCATATTAAGCACTATGGGTGCGGCGCAGAAATGGGTCACTTTATTTTGTTTGATCGAATCAAAAATCGCATCGGCACGCACGTGGCGCAAACTCACACTCACACCTGCCGCCGCTGCAATCGACCAAGGGAAGCACCAGCCGTTACAGTGAAACATAGGTAAGGTCCAAAGATAAACTGGGTGTGAACCCATATCCCATGACATGATGTTACTCACCGCATTTAAGTGCGCGCCACGATGGTGGTAAACCACCCCTTTAGGATTGCCCGTTGTACCGGAGGTGTAATTTAGTGAGATCGCTTGCCACTCATCGCTTGGTGGGTAGTACGAATACTCTGGATCACCATCAAGAATAAACTCTTCATAGGTCAGCTCGCTGATCAGGCTGCCTTCGGTATACAGAGGGTCATCAATTGAGATAACCAGTGGTCGGTGAGCGATCATCTTTAACGCCTTCTTAACCACCTCGGTAAACTCTTTATCGACAATAACTACTTTGCTTTCCGCATGCTGGAAAATAAAGGCAATCGCATCCGCATCCAAGCGGGTATTTATGGCGTTAAGCACCGCTCCTGACATAGGCACACCAAAGTGCATCTCAAACAGTTCAGGTAAGTTCGGGGCAATCACAGACACCGTATCCCCTTCACCAATCCCTTGCTTTTGCAAAGCGGATGCGAGCTTGCGACAACGAGTTTCTGTCTCTTGCCAAGTTTTATGAATATTCCCGTGTACCGTTGCGGTGTAATTCGGATAAACACTCGCTGCCCTTTCTAAAAAACTTAGCGGACTGAGGCTTTCGTAGTTTGCTGGCGTTTTTTCTAAACCAATGTGATAGATATTATGTTTACTCATAGCAATTCTTCCTTAGCGCCCGGCGTAAACCGGGCGAAAACATTCCTTACTTGATCAATCTTCGAGAACTTCAATCGGCTCTTCGGCTTCCATTGGCTCCGCATTTTTACGGCGGTACTCAATTAGGAAATAAAGCGCTACACCCGCCAATAACCCGTAACCTGCGCCATAAACGGCCAGCACGACACCCATGGTGCCTGCTACGCCCATTTGAGTCGCATTACGAACTTGCTCTACACCCACAGAGATACACAGATAACCGGTGATCAGCAGCGTGATAGACAACGCGATCGGCAATACTGGTTTAAATAGCGTGATCAGAGGAAGTGCAAACAGTGCGATAAAACCAACAATCCAGAACACACCCGCGCCACTGTAAATACTGTCCATCGCACTACGACCATGACGGTATCGCTCCGCGATTGTCGCCATCGCACCAGTAAATAGTGGCCCAGCTAAACCTGGGTAAGGAGCAAAGAAAGAGTGAATTAAGTTACGCAGTGCGGTGACTAAGTGAACTCGGTCAACGTTGACTTCAATTTCTTCATCTGGACGCAAATGATCAACACGGTCAAGCAGGCTTTTCCCGACAATGATGTCACCAAACGCGATAACGTAAGCAATCAAGGCAGTAGGAATCGCCATCCAAAGCATTTCCAAACTTGGTAGACCAACCGTAAATGGCAGATAATTAATCATCTCGCCAAATGCTGGCGTAGAGACACCAAATTGAATATCCGGCAATGGATACTCACTGACTGCCCAGCCAACACCCATCGCAACTAAGGTGCCTGGAACCATGCCATAGCCAGCAATCACTTTTGCCCACTTATGATTATTTACATAGTCACGAAAATTGAGAGAGAAAAGGACATACGCGGTGACTAAGAAACCAATAATTAAGGAAACCGGAGTGTTTGCTAATCGCCCGCCTTCACTGATTTCACCAGTTAACGCCGCAATACCAGCACCAATCAAAATACCGGCTTTGATTGAATCAGGGAAAAGATCAACCAATTTGCTGCCCAAGCGGGTAATACCTAGTATGAAAAAGATCACAGTAACAATCAGTTGTAGCCCCACCAGCGCACGAATAGCTTCTGGACCTGGCTCAAAGTTACCTAAAAACAGCAGTACCACTGGAATCGCTGGTGTGATCCAACCGGGAACCATTGGCACCCCGAGTAAGTTCGGCAGCATAAAGCCAATGCCACAGACTACGACATACGCCAACGCAACGTCATAAGGTAGACCGAGGTATTTTTCGAGTAACGGAATCATTGCCATCCCGACCACAAACATGATCATTCCTTGGATGGTTTCCGCCATTTCCCAGCGGTAGTGAATAAACGGCAAGCGAATCTTAAAAGGTCCAGCGGGCCAGTATGGCTGCTCTTTTCCATGAGAGCGTTTAATGACTGACATGCGTACTCCTATTTTTAGTTAGTATTACTTGTAGGTATCAGTGAGTAAGTTTTTTATTGCAACTCAACCTTGTAATAGCAACCATGATGCCAGTGTTAATTTTTTGTATAAAACAATTAAACTTAAACATTCACAATGAAAACAACTGCGTTTCAATTAACCCATAAGCAATTGAAATGAATTAAATAATATAATTGATAATGTTTTATTTATATATGGTACGACCAGAACTAAAATGTTAAACAAAGGTAAATAATGACAGTATTTTATCTATCGAGAGATTGTTATGAGCGCCAATCGCTCACTAACTTGAGCGGTTAGCGCTCAGAGCGCTCAACGTATCTAGTCAGGCAAAGAAGATGGTGGGTAGGCATACCAGTCACCAAGCATACGCGTGGCAGGGAAAAAGCCGTCAACTTGTTGGGTTGTACCAATCGCTTGATACTGCATTATTTTGTGTGTCACAGGGTCAATATACGACTGAAAACCTTGAGGGTCTTCGGGCAGAGAAACTTTCAGGCCGGGCAATGCTTGATGCAAACCAACTAAACTTTTTCGATCAGCCTGATACCAAGCCGCTTCTAGTACTTTCATTACCGTGTAAGCATCTTGGGCAATAAAGGTGGGAAAGCGTTTGGTTCGCTGGAAAAATGCCTCAATATAAGCTCGATTCTGCTTGGTATCAGGCCAGTTCACATGTGAGCGCCCAGATAAAACGACGCCTTCGGGTAAAATATCGCCCAACCGCGAAAGGACAAAATAACCACCGCCGGTATCAAAATTAACGAAGTGAGTGTTATCAAGCAGTCCGGAGCGCGCGGCTTGCTCTAAAAAACTGACTAAATCGCGAGTCCAATGCCCACTGATCAACACATCGGGTGGGTCCGCCAACAACGCTTCAATGTATAACCGATAGTCGGTCTCCCCTAGCAGACTGTAGAACTCATCTTTAATTTGATACTCAACATTATAAGCGTCAAGGCTGGTCATCATCGTCTGCCAAATCTGATGACCATATTCGTAATCTGGACCAATATAAGAAACGGTCTGCCACTCCAATGTTGGCTTCACATCACGCAGGTAACGCGCACCCGCATCACTTGACTGAGAAGCATCATTGTTCAGGTGGAAATACCAAGCATGGCGCTCATCTTCGGTTAATCTTGCTGAACTATGTCCGGCTCCCAAAAACAAGATTTGGTACTGCTTGGCAAGTTGTGAAACCTCTAAAGCAATATTGGAGTTCACCACTCCACACAACACATCGACCCCTTGATTGACAAAGCCCGTGGCGATTTCACGTGAACGAAACTGCTTACCCATAGTATCGGCTACATACACCCTTATCTTTGGCGAGTCAGGTAACGCATGGATCTCTTCCAGTGCCATAGCCAATGCCACTACAGCGTCGTTTCCCCACAGCGCAGAAGGACCCGTTAAAGGGTACATACACCCTACTTCGAAATCCGCTTGTTGCTTACTCACACCCAGTACGATTTGACTGTGAGCCATGGTGCTCACCAGTAAGCCAATGACCAATAATGTAAGAGAAGTCAATCGTTTACTCATGCTTCTATTCCTAGCTTCTGCAAGCGCCGTTTAAGTGCATGACGGGAAATATTAAGCAGCTTTGCAGCATTGCCCTTGTGTCCGCCACTTTGCTCTAAAGCATGCAGAATCACTTGTTTCTCTTCATCAGCTAGACGAGATGAGATTGCTTCTAAACGTTCGTCATGACAAGGCTCATTATGAACTTCTGCACCTTGGGATAATCCCGCTGTTAAAACAGGCTGCGATGATGCCAACGCACCAAACTCAACGGGTAATTTATCCGTGTCTATCGATACGCCGCTGTACAACACCGATAAGCGCTCTACAAGGTTCTTTAACTCTCGAATATTACCCGGCCAAGAGTAATCAATAAGTCGTTGCAGCGTTGCGGGCTGGAAACCAATCGGCGCACTCTTACCGGCATATTGCTTGGCAAAATGCGCCAATAGCAACGGAATGTCATCCGCCCTTTGGGCGAGCGATGGCAAGGTTAATGGCATCACATTGAGGCGATAGTACAAATCAGCACGAAAACTCCCCTCTTCCACTGCGGTCGCTAAGTCACGATTAGTCGCGGTGATGACTCTGACATTCGCTTGTTTCTCCTTAGTCGAGCCTACAGGGCGATACCGCTGGCTCTCAAGAAATGAGAGCAATTTCGCTTGCAAAGCTAAGGTTAATTCACCCACTTCATCCAAAAACAGAGTGCCCCCATCAGCACTATCAATTAAACCCGAACGTGAGGTATTCGCCCCAGTAAACGCGCCTTTCTCTACACCAAATAGCTCCGACTCAAGCAAACTTTCTGGCAATGCTGCACAGTTCACCTCAACGAATGCCTTATCCGCAAGTTCACTCTGACGATGCAATTCATTTGCCGCTACGGTTTTACCCGTCCCAGAATCGCCAAGCAGTAACACGGTTCGCGCTTGGCTTCTGGCCACTAATACAAGATCACTGACTAACTTAGCCATAATCGATGTTTGTCCTATCAAACCTTGTTTGGTCGGCTCTGGTCGAGAGAGATAAGGACTCAACTGTGTTTTCAGTTCGGTCACATCAAAGGGTTTGGTGATAAAATCCTTCGCCCCTTGTTTGACGGCTTCAACGGCCGTTTTTATATCTCCATGTGCTGACATCATAAATACCGCACTATCGGGCAGCATCGTATTGAGCCTTTGCAGAGGCTTAAGATCTGCACAATCTGGTAATCGTAAATCGAGTAAAATTGCACTCGGGCGTAGCGCATTCGCTTTACTCAAACCTTCTTGCGCATTGTGTGCGATTTCGACGTGAAACTCTGGGTCACGTAACGCGATTTGCAGTGAACGAGTTAGCGCGACTTCATCGTCAATGATCAATAACGTGGGTTTTATTTCAGCAAGAGCATGATCAGCTGTTTGATTCACAAAAAGACTCCCTATCAAACCTCAATATTGCCTCAGTGCCCATCCCGGGCTGGCTGTAGAATTCCAAAACGGCGTGGTTCATCTCCGCAAGACGCTGTGAAACCGAGAGACCTAAACCTGTTCCGGTGGTTTTTGTTGTATAAAATGGCTGGCTAATCGTCGCGATTTGCTGCTCTGACATACCACAACCTTGGTCAGTAACCACTAAAGAGATACTGTGGTTTGTCACTACAATGCTTAATTCAATTTCACTGCCAGGCTCAGATGCCTCTAGCGCGTTAATCAGCAGGTTCATCACTATCTGTTGCAGTTGATTTTCATCCGCTTCGACAGAGACCTGATTTTGCAAACAAGTGTCATCTAGCTTAACCATCACCCCACGCTCTTTTGCCATTGGGGCAATGAGCGAAGATAGCCGTTGAATCAAATTCGCCAATTGCACTTGTTTCGTTTCTGGATCCGGTGGGCGAGCATAATTTAGCAAACTGGAAATCAATTGATTGATACGATCAATCTCACCCACCATCAAACTCTGTAGCTCTCGGTCTTCTTCTTTGCCCTGTGATAAAGTTTGCACGCACACTTTAATCGTTGCCAAGGGATTACGAATTTCGTGGGCAATACCAGTTGCAAATTCACCCCATACCGCTTTGCGCTCTGCTTCCCCCCGAGCCAGCATTAACGAGTCTAAGTGAGTAGTCATACGATTGAATGCGCCAGCCAGTAGAGAGATCTCATCATTGCCAGAAACTGGAATTTTCACCGCCCAGTTGCCCGCTGATACGGCATTGGCAACGTCGATCAAAGGGACGATCCGACGCCGCACTCTTTTAACTAAGAAATAAAAAAATGTTGTCACTAAAGAGAGCACCAACACCGCCATTAGCAATACCAGCAAACGTTCATGCTCTCTCGCGAGCAGCGGTTCGCTGCGCGTAAAGCTAATCAGTTGCCAATCGGCTACTATGGCTTCTGCTTCTCCAATGACAGTTGGTTTATCAACCTCTCTGGCCAACGCATCAAAGCAAGATTCATTGGTGCTAGAAAATGGACAAAGCATGGTGTCATCATAATCACCAACGGACAGATAATAGGTTAAGCTGGCAAGACGTAACTGAAAGGCCAGATAGCCAACCAACTGCTGGCGGTTACCTGATGCATAGACGGGCTGCGCCATTAGATACCAAGCCGACTTCCCTGGCGTAGCCATTTGTGGGCCGATTAAATAAGCGGAAGCAAACCTCTGCTTACTCAAGGCGGAAATATCAAACTCACCACGCCCCCAATAGGGATAACCGCTGGCGCTTTGCCCAGGCAACGCATTAATTAATTGCCAATTAGAATCGAAAAACAGCGCCCCATAGATTTCCGGTCGGTCAATATCAAAATGAATCAGACTTAATGTGGTTGAGGAGTGCTGAAAACGCTCTCCTGGTTGGAATAGCCCTGTGATTTCAGGTAGTTCAGACAGTGCTTCTAAGGCATGCAGATGCTGACGACTGTAGTGATAAATACTGTTTTGGGTCTGCAAAAGATCTTGCTGTGATCGCTCTCTTGCCATCTCTGCAACCAATCCGGCGGTTAATCGATCATACACCACTATCGTGACTAATAATGGTAGGCTCGCCACCAACAGCGATAAGAGAAAAAAGCGTCTAACGAGGCTATTTTTCCAAAACCGGATCGATTGTCTACTGGTGTAAGCCATAGCGCCGCCTAGCAAGCTTAAGTTAGGGTTCTCTCCTGCTTAATTATTATTTGATAAATGTTCTATGCAGGTTCATGGTTTACATTAGCATATTGTAAACATACCGTTAACAAGACTTATGTCGAACATCTAACTGGGTCACTCGTCACGTCGTCAGCCTAAATAAACAACTAAGTGAATTGCGAAATGAATGGTCGTATATTGAAAAAGCAGTGTATGGCTATCTCTTGGCTTTCTGTTTGTTACGTTCTCTGGCATTGCGCTCAAAGAGTCATTTTGTTTTAAAGTGGTTGGATTAAAACTCGTCCCGCTGTTACTTGCCAGTACGGTGCTACTGCTTTGGCTAAACTTAGCCTTGTATGCGGCACTCGTCATGATTGTTGCTAGTTTAATTATTGGTTATTTGTCGTATCAAAAATGGCGCATGCCACTGCACTTCGATATCGGCATTAAAGCTAATTACGAAGTGTAATTGCATTGAGTTGCAAAACGCCGATTCTTTTGATGTTATCGCATAACTGCCAAACACTATGGTTCGTAGTGTTTGGCAGATGTTCGCTTTTAATTTGCTGACACTTTATGGTAAAAACTTCAGTGAATCTAAAGTAAACTCACTGTATATAAGATGGAATAGTTTGTAGCGAGTATTACTATCCTCATAAAGGATGGCAATGTTTCCATTTTCTAATTCGGTTAAATTAGAGTAAGCAAATTCATCCGGCATGATGATTCGAGCATACTTCCAAGTGAAAGTGTAGCGAGGCTCGCCATTATCATAAAAACCATTCTCATTTATCAACCCAACCCGAATAGTGCCATTTGCACGTTTCGTTGCTGCGGGGTTACTAAAGATCACAGCTGGTTGCCCATCAATAAAACCTGAGTAATTGATGACGGATAACTGACATCCTGTTGTGTTACTCATCACTAAAGTAGTGTCGTACTCTACATCATCAAGCCAAGTGATACCTCCATCGAGACTTGTTGCAACCGCCGCTTTACCCACACTGCGAGCAAACATTTTGATCTGACCGTTAGGCATTTCAACAAACTGAGCTTCATGCAATTTTTCAGCCCCACCGATACGCCCATCATTCGGTGACTCGCCAAGCCTCCAGCTTACTCCATTATCATCACTGTACATCGCTGCAGCATACTCGGTCGTGTTGAGAGTTGAAGTGTAATAAATTGGGACCAAAATGCGACCTTGATTAACACCGTTTTTAATCGTAATAGCTCCACCTGGTGAAACACCTAAGAACTTCATATCAGACGTTTTAATCTGGTCGTTGACAATTTCCGGCTGACTCCAAGTTGCTCCCTCATCATCCGAATAAATCATTACAATAAATGAAGTAGAATCAACCACCAATGGTGAACGTTTGTAGAAAATATTACTCACCTCAATACCATCTTCAAACAATGTAAAACCATCGCCTACAGTATAACTTGTCGCATTTCCATCTAAGGTATAGACACGATCGTCATGACCAAGGTAGTACTGTATTGCCGGTTGATTCGTGCTCGTTAATGAAAGATATTGCTGACCATCTATGACGCGATACCCCGTGCCAGAAGTAGAATTAGCTTGACCAATCCCGCCTTTAAACGCATCGGCAAACAAGAAAATACGATTTTCATGCCCTTCTACAATCACTGAATCTATGTATGACGCACTATCTGTAATCTGGCTCGATGGCACACTAGGGTAATCATCGAATGCCAATATCACCTCTGGCTCACTCCAAGTAAGCCCATTATCGGAACTCCGACGGATCCCTACGTCAATATTATTAGGAGAATCATTACTGTCACCGTAACGGATATCAGCAGCAGTAATGATGGTGTTTTGTGCAGTACGAATCATCGCTGGAATCCGGAATGCAGCGGTATTCCATTCTTCTTTGTCATACAATTTAAAACTCTGCACGGGAGCCCGATCTGAAACATCAAGAAACGTCTTACTTCGTAGGGTTTCATCGTCTAGTGCTACGTTGTAAAGCTCAATTAAATCAATATCACCGACATAGTCATAACTATTGGCATTATAACGAATAGTTCGGCCAATTTGTGCGTTATTAATTCCAGGGATATCCGAAATCAGTCCATAGTTTGAGGGCGTTGGGACATCAAGGATCTTCTCACCGTTAAGAAACAACTTGTAACCTGTTTGTGGAGAAGCGGAAAAAGCGACAATATTGTCCGTACCATTAAGCAAGTTAATATCCACTTTGCTCGCTTTGTGGATATCACCTCCTCTCTGGCGACGGATCTCAAAGCCCAACTTCAAATCAGACACATATACATGAAAGTGATTATTCGGGTAGCCTGAACGACTATCACTTGCACCAAAAATAGAGTGGAAACCGTCAATCTGCGGATTAATTTTGGCGACTAATGTCATTGAGTCTAATGTTTTTACTTGCTCTACGACATTACTAGGTAATGCAATTGCGTCAGAGGGATTGTTAATTATTACGCTTGCCGCCTGATAAAGCGGCACTGACTGGTTACGCTGATTTTGGGCGTCTTCAGCCTGTTGTAACTGACTAAATTTATGATCTAGATAACTACTTACTTCATCAGCTTGAGTCGTTGGGATCATAGCTGACAGAACGAGTACGACAGGAAGTATTGCGTTTGCTTTCATTTTAACCTCAAGTATCGATATTTGATTATTAGGGCAGACAAAAGAAAGTCGTTCGCATAAAACGACAGCAATCTATATTTCAAAAAAAAGGTCAGCAATGCTGACCTCAAATACTTTAATTAGTGACCTAATACCTCTGAGAGACGCACTTTTCGATCTTCAAAGCGGGATTTGGTTGCAGCATCGGCTGTTGCGATCACCGATGTAGCAGCTTCACCTGTTATCAAAGCAACAAACTCTTCAGTGGGCTTCATCCCATTCAATAAATCATGTAAATACTGCATCTCAAGCTTCATTACAGACGACAGCCACATTGGTGTTTTTTTACCTGGTTTACCGTAAGCAATCGCACCATCCATCTCACTACTCATGTTACCAGCTCGACGGTCATCATCTTCTTCTTGACTCTGGTGTACGAGGAAATGCTCATTCTTTCCGTTAAGACGAAGTGTTCCTGCCGTTTCCTGCATGTCGATCTTAATGGCACCTTTTGAGCCTTGGATCAAAACATAATGTTCAGGCCAGTGGAATGCGCCCCCCCACTCTAGCGTTGCAAAACGTCCATCTGCAAATTCAAGATTTAAAAACAACATGTCATCTTCATCGCCAAAACCTGGTCCTTTATGAGCAAGATTGCCTGCCGTCATCGTGACTTTTTCTGGCGCTCCCCCCATCAAAAACTGAACACAATCTAATTCGTGTATATGGTGATACAAGTGCCCGCCTGAGATATTGCGCATTTTCTTCCACGAAATAGTTGGCTGTTCGTCTTCCCAACCATTTCGCTTGGTATGACAAGAGAGCACCTCACCAATCACACCATCTTTAATCAATTGCTTAGCATGACGAACCCCATTGAAAAAGTTCATCACATGACCCGCCATAAACTTCACACCTGCATCTTTACAGGCTTGTACCATTTCACTGCAATCTTGGTAATTTAGGGCTATTGGCTTTTCACAAAAAACGTGTTTGCCATTTCTCGCAGCAGCAAGTACCGGTTCTTTATGTGCATTATTTGGCGAAGCGACAATAACACAATCGATATCATCGCGAGTAACTAGGTCTTCTAAACAAGCTGTCGCGATACAATTCAATTCTTCTGCAATCGGTCCCGCATTTTCAGGATCATAAATAGCAACAATCTCTGCGCCTTCTATGCGCTGCATAAAGCGAGCAAGCTCTGCTCCAAAATAACCAGTACCAACCACACCGTATCGAGTCATTTTCATTATCCTTCTAAAATTGAAATATTGGAGTTCAGGCTGTACTTTCGTGTACAGCCTGATGGTTGTGATTCAACTATTTCTATACTTCTGCAGATTCCAAAGTTACTTCTGGTTGCTGTTTAGCACGAGCCGCACGTTTCTTATTCGCGCGCACTAGCAGCCAATCAGGAATACCTAGACCCACGATGCTAACGAGAGTAAATGTCCAGAATGAAACCACAAAGGTCAAAGCGGTTCCCAATCCATAAGTCATACCAATATAGGTCGCTGCCATAGAGTTAAAAGTGCCAGATGTAGCGGCTAAGTTATAAATCAAGCCCGTACCTAAACCACGAACTTCAAGCGGGAAGTAATCGTAGATAAATTTAGGCATCAAGCCGCCTACACCGACGTTTGTGAACATCAAACCAAACAAGCACAAACCAAGTAAGAAGTTATTACCTTCTGGGATCATAAACAGAGGAATTATGAAGAAAAACGATGATAATAAGCCGAAAACAAACGTCTTTTTCAACCCAAATCGGTCAGCAAGTAGTCCCCAAGTAATGTTACCCGCGACCGTACCAAATGCTGCAGCCGTCATAAGCTGTGAAATCACTGCAGTTTCAAAGCCTACACCCGCCATATACGTTGGTAATAAACCGAAGATTGGCCAGTTCGCACCGAAAATTGAGAAGAGTACGATGAAAACGACTAGTGTTAGTGGTAGCTGTATAGGGTTAAATAATCCTTTTAATGCCCCCCACAATACCGACAAGAAACCTTGATATTCCGGAGCTTCCCCGGTTGCTTCACGCTTAATTCGAGCAGCTTCCCACTCTTGAGATTCTGGAGCTTTAGAACGAATGTAAAGTACGAGCAGAATTGGTGTTAGACCGACAAAAAACGCCATGCGCCAACCAAACGCTTCGGCAAACGCAGGCATAAAGTACGCTGCGATGATATTACCAACCCCGAATCCACTGACTAGGAACGCACTTGCCTTTGCTTTAAGGTGTTTTGGAAAGCTTTCTACAGCATAAGTTGAAGCACAAGCGTATTCACCAGCCATACCCATACCAACTATGAAACGGGCTAATGCTAACGTTAAACCACTCACCGCAATGCCACTTAAACCTGTACCAACTGAATAAGCGACAATTGCCCACATCATAAGAGGCTTACGTCCATATCGATCTGCCAATAAGCCAAATATTGCACCACCCAGAGGGCGACCAATAAAGGCTGCAGTTGATAAAAACGCACCTTCCATATCCGTTAAACCTAATTCCGGTTTGATCAGATACATAATGTAGAAAATAAGCATGAAATCAAAACCATCAAAGACATACCCAAGCCAAGCTGAGAATATTGCCTTCTTCTGTGGTGATGTAACCTCTTTATACCACGCAAACATAATAAAGCCCCTTAAGTTAATTTTTCCGTAAATAACTAGTGTGTACTTTGATTACCGCTTTTTTCACCGTTCTCTCCTCATCTATATTACAAGTCGGCTTATGAGGCTCATTAGGATAAAAAACAGCAAACATATTTGGTTTTAAATTTAGAGTAGATATATTTGATAAAGGAACAACAGATTGAAAATCGTTGTTACCATCGTAATCAGACATAACCTCGCAACGTTCTGTAATTGATGCAAATTCCATACATTCTTGACCATGAATTAAAATTTGAACATCTGCATAATCACGATGAATTTCGAAGTTTTTTGAGTTTTTACAAACCGTTTTTACTGTCATGACATTGATATAAATTTTATCACCATCAATCTCATAACGACCATCATCCAAAATACTAAGGTCATTATCTCTTACGAATTTCAATGCGCTCCAAATATTACTTGGAATAGTGTACTTTAGATTTTTGTCATTTAAATCACCAAGAATCATACTTACCTCATCTGAATGTTTTTTGCCCAAAGGTATGCTCCAAGCAGACCTGATGAATGACGACATACTGCTGTTGTTACTGATATTTGATATATCTCTGGTAGTTGGCTTAGCCTGAGTTGAATTAGTTCAACATAACCTTCAGCCAATCCAACACTTCCGCCAATGACAATATATTCCAAATCAAGTACAACCTTGAGATCCGCGATAGCATCAGCGACCGAACTCGCTGACATTTCAATAATCCTTTTCGCTACTTCGTCTCCCAAACGATAACGCTCAAAAACGTCTTTAGCAGTACATATGTGATTAGTCTCTTTCTCCATAGCCATCGCTATCGCTGTACCTGAAGCTATTACTTCAAGGCAATTGTCTCGACCGCACTTGCAACGCTTCGCAACACCGTCATAAGAAATTTGACTGTGCCCAATGTGACCAGCTACTCCATTACAGCCTGTCAGCAATTGACCATTAATGACTAATCCACCTCCGACACCAGTTGAGACTGTAATAAATCCCATATCTCCTTTTCGATCACTTTTAATATATTCACAATAGGCTGCAGCTTGAGCATCATTGATAATATAAGTGGGAACATTTAAAATACCCTCTACCAATGTCTTTAAATCAAAGAATTTATGTCCCCAAAGATTATTAGCGCTCATTGCTCTAACTCTTCCTGCAACAACAACTCCTGCAGTTGCAATAGAACAATACTCAACATCACCTTTATACTTTGATATTAGATTAACCAATACATCTTTTATTATTTGATGCGAGCCATTTGTTTTTGGAGTTTGTAACTCCTTATTTTCAACAATTTGATTATTAAATATCTTTGCTGCCGATATCTTAGTTCCGCCAATATCTATCGATAACCAAACTGTCATGATTACACCTTCAATAGGCGCGCATTATTAACACTACGATTAAACCAATCACAAATATGTTCAATTCTGGTAATTGCTGAGCCAATAGTCACACAGTCAGCACCAGATAAAATCGCTTTTTCGGCAAGTATTGGTGAGTTATAGCGCCCTTCTGCCATCACGAACATATCCATTTTGCTAATGGTCTCTACAAACTCAAAGTCAGGCTCGATAGGAGTATATTCACCACAATATCCCGACAAAGTTGTACCAATAATATCTGCACCTAACTCAGAACAAGCGAGGGCTTCTTCAACGGTAGAACAATCAGCCATTGCTATGCAGCCATGATGATGAATTGTATCAATGATATTTTTGATGTTATCCGGACGCGCTCTATCTGTTCCATCAAAAGCAATGATCGAGGCACCCGCTTTAGCAAGATCGACCACATCGGTAAGATAAGGAGTAATTCTTATTGGAAAGTCAGTAAGGTCACGTTTCACAATGCCGATAATAGGAATCGATACTACCTTTACTACCGCCTTAAGGTTTGCAATGCCTTCTATACGCAATCCAGCGGCGCCGCCATCTTCACTAGCTTTTGCCATTGCCGCTATGATCTCAGGGGTATCCATAGGGCTGCCATCCACTGGTTGACAAGAAGATACAAAACCACGTCTAAGTTGAGATAAGATGTTTTCCTTCATAAAGTAAAACTCCATAATTTTTACTCAAAAGTAAACTTACATTCACAATAGATCTTATGGAGTTTTACTTCAACATGAAGTTGATGAATAATTGAACAACATCACAAGCGTAATGATCAAAAAGGCAGATAAATGAGATTTAGACAAGCTTTGGTAATGAAGATAAAGGGAAGCATTGCGCTTCCCTGTTTTACGGTAGGTACGAAATTTTACTTCACAACTACTTTAATAGTTTTCGATTTCATATCCATTTTCCCAGTCATATCAGTTTTAACTAATACGCTGTAAATTAGATCAACTACGAACAATTGTGCGATTTTTGTTCCGATAGAGTCTCCTTGCAGTTGACTCTGTCGATTGCCATTTATCAGGACAAAATCTGCGTGTTTTGCTAACGGAGATCTCGGGTTGTGCGTTATTGCAACCGTAGTTACTCCATTTCCTTTTGCAATTTTAAATGACTTAATCAGTTCACTGGTTACCCCTGAGTGGGAAATGCCTAGCAGTACATCTCCCGGTCCCATCAAAGCCGCTTTCATAGACATATTATGACCATCAAAGAAAGCATCTACATTCATGCCGATACGCATAAACTTGTGCTTGACTTGAGCAGCCGTAATACCCGATGAACCAATTCCAATTGCTGCAAAGGTGTTTGCGTTACTTATCGCCTCAACAACCTTGTCTAACTCACTAAAGTTCAGCAGGTTGATGGTTTCAGAAATCACATTATCCAAGCGCGATTTTAGTTTCATCGCAACAACACTAGACTCATCCTCAGGTTCTATATTGGTATCCAGAATTGAATTGTCGTAATTTAGCTTCGCGACTTCTATACCTAAGCTAGCCTTGAAATCCTTCAAACCTTTAAAGCCGATATAGCGACAAAATCGGATAATAGAAGCATCGCTTGAATCAGTAACTTTAGAGAGTTCAGATACCGAGAGCTCAACAGCTTCACTGGGAGATTCCAATACGAAATCAGCAATTTTTTTCTGCGCAGGAGATAGGCTTTCGTAGACACTACCAATTGTCGCGATAATCGCGCCAATATTCGTTTTTATTCTCTTCTCTCCCATGAGTATTTTCCATTTTCCTAATTAGTCTTGCAGAGATACTAACGTAACACCGTAGTCAAATGAAGTATTCCTTCACAAATCGCAACATATTCAACTTCTAACTTCACAGATTTAACGTGAACAATTTGCGAAACAGTCTCTTTACACTAAATTGAAGCTTAACTTCATACATCACTTAAAAATAGTAGTTGGACTTCTTTTATGAGTGAAAAAATCAAACTGTTTTATGGTAAACATGAAAAACAATTTGGACAGTTGTCCATACCAGACTCTACTACCCCATTACCTATAATAGTGGTCATACATGGTGGCTATTGGAAGGATAAAAATACTCTTGATATTTACCCTACTAAATTCATCGTCGACGAGTTTAATAGAAGCTTCGCAATTTGGGACCTAGAATACCGCGGTATTCCCGAAACAGGAGAAATTAGTCTCGAAACAATTCTAAGTGACATTAAACAAGGCTATGAGTACTTAACCAAGCTTACTCACCATAACCTTGACCTAGACCGAATCCTCCTCGTTGGGCACTCTGCTGGAGCTCACCTTGCTTGCTGGTTACTTGGCGAAAACCTCAGCATCGCTCCAAAACGAGCAATATCTATCTCAGGCGTGCTAGATCTCGCACAATATGAGTTACTTAATGAACCGATTCAAGTGAAAAAACTTCTGAATCATGACTTAAAAAAAATGCCATTCGCTAACCCGGTGGCACGCGGTCATGGAGAAACGCACCTTACAGTGATACACGGGCTGGAAGATCAAACCGTCCCCTACTCTATGGCAACTCATTATGCAGATTTGTGGGATGTAGAACTACTGTTACTCGAAAAATGTGGACATTTTAGTATGCTGCCACTGGAAGAAGGTGAATACTGGCAAACAATGAAAAACATCATCCAAAGTAATATGGAGCAACTCTAAAACTCAAGATGTGATTTACGATCGATACATTCTGAATAGTTTTCACTCTTCATTAGAGTGAAAAAAAAGGTTCATCGCGGCTTTCCGGGGAAAGCCGCTTTTATCTTTAAGAAGAAATAATCGGTATCTCGATAACCATAACCCATCCGCTTGATTAACTTTATTTTGTTGTTTATCCCTTCAAGAGTGCACGTATTCAACGGATAAATGGCTGAAGCGGTAATACCATGAAGGTAAGGAAGAAGCTTTCTAGCAAACTCTTTTAATGGCTTTATCCCGCTCTCATTCACTTGCTCCCACCATACCTTCCATAAGTTTTTTGCCTGAAGTTCAGACTCACAACGCCAGAGTTCCTTTAATTGCGCTCCCAGTACATAGGTAGTCATCAAGTCCTGATTTATCTTCAATATTTCAGTGAGATAGCTCTCCTGTTGTGTGTTTAAATTATCTCTATTTTTCAATAATACCCAACGAGAACGCTTGACCCATTGTCTCGCTTTTTTATCATGCTTTAGCTTATTGGCTTGATCGACTCGGACTCTATCTATGACCTCACGACCGAACTTAGCCACAACATGGAACAAATCATAAACGATACGTGCATTTGGGCAGTGCTCTTGGACTTCAAGGTCAAAAGCAGTATTCATATCCATTGCTACCGCCTCGATATTTTTACCATATTCGCCTAACCGCTCGAAGAACGGTCGAATGTCCTTACGACTACGACCTATACCTATCCAGATAACCTGATGAGTCTTTGCATCAGCAATGACAGTGGCATAACGATGTCCCTTAAAAATGGCGAACTCGTCCATAACGAGTTGCCTTAATTCGCTCCATTTAACTTGCGGTACCACTTGTTGAAGTCGACGCTTATCTATCTCTTTAATTGTGTGCCAATGAACACCAGTGATTTGTGCGATATGCTTAATGGGCAAAAGTGGCAGTAGCTGTTCGATATAGCTTCGTAAGCGATTAGTGATGCGAGAATAAGGCTCTAACCAAGATAACAGCTCTGTTTTAATGCCACATTTACTACACCTAACTCGTCGAGTTTGAACAAGTAACTCAACAGATATTCCAAGCAGTGTTGCGTCTTTCACGTTGCGCCATTGGTACTCATGTATTGCTTGAGCGTGAAGTCCACAGGGACATCTAGCGAGAGAGTTAGGTTTAAGGGTGAGTGTAATAAGTGATTCTGTCTGATGAGACTTTGCTACATGAAAGCCTTCCCAGAACGAAGATAGGAAAGTATGATTCGGCATGAAAACGGTAGTTTGTGTAGGTTTTGTTTGGCGATAAAACTCTATCACTTACTACCGTTTTTGTTTTGAGTTCCCGCTTATCCGCGATGAACCAAAAAAAAGGCAGATTGCTCTGCCTTAACGATCTATTTTAATTTTCATTACAGCGCGATAAATAGACCCGCTAGTGCTGCACTCATCATGTTTGCTAGTGTCGCGGCAGTTACTGCGCGTACACCCAGTTTCGCTACGTCATGGCGACGTTCTGGCGCCATAGCACCAATCGAACCTAGTTGGATTGCGATAGAACCGATGTTAGCAAAACCACACAGAGCAAAAGTGATGATGATTTGGCTGTGAGCAGATAGCGTCTCTTTCACTGCAACGAAATCTAGGAATGCCACGAACTCGTTCAGTACCGTCTTTTGACCGATAAGTGCTGCCGCCGCGAATACTTCATCCATTGGGATACCAGCAAATAGCGCTAACGGTGCAAATAGGTAACCGAAAATGGTTTGCAGAGTTAGGTTTTGCACGCCAACAAGTTCGCCTACCATTTCAAAACCAGCGTTCACCATAGCAATCACACTGACAAACGCGATCAACATCGTACCCACCGCAACAGCAACACGCACACCGTTCATTGCACCTGAAGCAAGCGCATCAATAATATTACTATCGGTGCTCTTTTCTAGCTCAATTTCATCTTGTGCTGCTGAAGCTTCACGCTCCGGCACCATCATTTTAGCCATTAGTAGACCGCCTGGAGCCGCCATGAAGCTTGCTGCAATTAGGTATTTTAGTTCTACACCTAGAGCTGCATAACCACCCAGTACCGAACCCGCTACTGATGCCATACCACCCACGATAACCGCAAACAGTTCCGAACGAGTCATCTTAGCTAAGAAAGGACGTACAATTAGTGATGCTTCGCTCATTGATAGGAAAATGTTACTCGTTGCAGCCAATGACTCCACTTTTGACGTACCCAGCGCGCGAGCAATCGCACCACCAATCACTAAGATTAGTTTTTGCATGATACCTAGGTAGTAAAGTAGAGAAATGATCGCAGAAAGGAAGATAATCAGAGGAAGAACGCGAATTGCGAAAATAAAACTGCCTGTTGCTAGCTCACCAAACACAAAGCCAATGCCTTCGTCAGCAAATGCCAGAATGCCCGATACACCATTACTGATAGAGCCAAGTAGAGATTGACCAAGAGGGAAATAAAGAACCAGTGCGGCAAAACCTGCCTGAAGTGCGAATGCGCCTAAAACAGTGCGCCAATTGATGTTTTTGCGACTTTCTGAAAGTGCGAATGCGCACGCTAAAATCGCGAAAATGCCAGCCAAGCTGTAGATGATTTGCATTTTGTTACCTTGCTATGTATCTGTGCTAAATATCTGTATTAAGGCGGAACCAAAAATCAGACGCGCACACGCGCAGGTAACATCAAAAAAATGTTATCTTGCCCGGTAGCGGATTTATGGCCCGTAAACGCTCACAGTTACGCTGGGCCCTGTTCCTTGGGGCAAGTTTCCATTTTGCAGCTGATTGAAAGCCGACCAGGTAAACGTTTTCGTTCCCAGTCGAGCGCGGAGTATAGTGACTCGATTTCACTGTGACAATGATCACTTTTGTTAAATTTGCCAGTTGGAGAATCGTTTAGTCAAAAAACAACCAATTTTTTACATAAAGCATGCAAACTTAATGTTTGATTTTGATCGCTGGCTCTAACCGAATATCAGACCGTATACTAGTAGCACATTAATCCTGCTTATTTTGCATACACAAAGCGGATTTACCTGACATTATGGAGAAACCTGAATGTCCTCATTAACACTTTCTCGCTTTACAACCTTTGGCCTTCTGGCACTGCTCTCAGTTTCGGCTCATGCCTCAACATCTTTACCTCTTTCTCCTGAGCAAATTGCGCACCCGTACCCAACTGAGCAAATCACTGAACTCAACTCAGCCAAGCAACTCATCACTAATTTTGCGCATAACCATTATCAACTCGACCAAGTCGCGACAAGCAAGAAACTGCCAAGCTATTTCATCGAAAACTTACCAAAAGACTTAAATGCTCTCCCGGTTGAACAGAAAACGTCAGGGTTTATTCGTCTGCTGCTACCAACCATTAAAGCCGTTAACGATCAGATCCTTGAAGTACGCGCTGAGATAAAACAGTTAGCGCAAAAACCGCGCACCCACTGGACCGCACAGGAACAAGCTTGGCTTAAACAGCTTATGATCTCCTATGATGTGAAATCCAACGATATCCATGATCTTCTACTGCATGTTGATATCATTCCTGTCGGAATGGTGCTGGCTCAAGGTATTGATGAAAGTGGTTGGGGAACCAGCCATTTTGCGGTTCAAGGCAATAGCTTGTACGGTGAACATCTCCCTGCCCATGGCGGTAAATACCTCACCACACCAGGTGGTCATGTCAAAGTTGCTGCGTTTGATAATCTTTATGCTGGTACCGCAAGTTATATGCACAACCTAAATACCACTCGCGCATACCAAGAGTTGTGGCACATGCGCCAAAACCTTCGCATGCAAAATAACCTTAACGGTTATGAGTTAGTCGCTGCGCTTGCCCATTACTCAACCCGCGGTGAATCCTATGTCGACAACTTACGTGCGCTGATTAAACGCCATCACTTAGACAGCTTCGACCATGTAACACTAGAGACGGCTAACTCCGAAGTCATCCGCTTTCGCCATTAATGATTTCATCTCTCTCTAAAACAATCACCACCGTCCTAGGCGGTGGTTTAGAGCTGACAATAAAATAAGGGGCGTATCTCAAATAGATACGCCCCTTTTACATTAAACAGGTTAAAGTCAGTGACTTTTACTACGCCATTTCTGCTTGTAACACCTCAATACGAACCGCGGCTACTTTGAACTCAGGGATCTTGGCGTGCGGATCGGTTGCCGTGGTCGTCAAACGGTTAACTGGCGACTCAACAAAGTGGAATGGAATAAAGACAACCCCTTGCTGAATACGCTTAGTCACGAATGCATCAATCTCTATCGAACCACGGCGCGTTGAGACTCGTAGACGCTGACCATTACCAATACCCATCGCTTCGGCGTCGTGAACGCTAATCATCGCCCTAGGTCCTGCCAAATTGTCTAACCCTTTGGTTTTACGTGTCATCGTACCGGTATGGAACTGCTCAAGTATGCGACCAGTCGTTAATACTAGTGGGTACTCTTCGTCAGGCAACTCAGCTGCATAACGGAACGGTACGCCCACCATCTGCCCTTTACCTCGAGTAAACTGCGTTTGGTGCATAATACGTGTGCCATGTGGGTTATTTTTACAACTTGGCCACTGCACACCGTTTGGCGTGATACTTTCCCATTGAAGACCTGCGTATTGTGGTGTTACACGCGCTATCTCACTGGTGATGTCAGCCACGCCTTGATAGTGCCAATCAGAGCCCATCGCATTGGCGATTTCTTGAATGATCCACCAATCCTCTTTTGCCTCACCCGGTGCTTTTAACGCTGCATTAACCCGTTGAACTCGACGCTCAGTATTAGTGAAGTGTCCTGATTTTTCAGCAAATGAATAAGCTGGCAATACCACATCCGCATACTGCGCCGTTTCCGTCAGGAAGATATCCTGCACTACTAAGAAATCTAACGCTTCCAAACCTTCAATGACGTGCTGCTGGTTAGGATCGCTCAGAACTGGGTTTTCCCCCATGACATACAATCCGCGCACTTCTCTATGGCAAGCGGCGTGAATAATTTCCGTCAAGGTTAAACCTGGCTCAATTGGCAGATCCGGCGCGTCCCACTCAATGGCAAACTTTTGGCGTACCATAGGGTTATACACTTTCTGATAACCTGGATAGCTATTTGGTAGCGCTCCCATATCACATGCCCCTTGCACATTCGATTGACCACGCAGTGGGTTAATACCACCGCCTTCAATACCAATGTTGCCGCACAGCAGCTGCAAGTTCGCGATCGAGCGAACATTATCATGCCCCGTGGTGTGCTGAGTGATACCCATCGAGTAGTAAACGGCAGTACGTTTAGCGGTACCAATGGTACGTGCCATCGCGAAGATATCGCTCGCACTGACCCCGGTAACCAGCTCTACTTTATCCAACGCGTAAGCCGGTGACATTACCTCTTGCAAGAAGGTATCGAAGCCATCAACGCGCTCTTCAATATACTCTTCGTCATACCAGCCATTTTTGATGATTTGTTGCATCACACCGTTTAGCAGCATCACATCTGTACCCGGACGATGAGCAAGATACAGCTCTGCATGATCAACCATATCAATGCGTTTCGGGTCTGCCACGATCAAACGGGCGCCATGATGACGTATTGCTTGCTTAATATGTGAAGCAATAATCGGGTGTGCTGAGGTCGTGTCTGAACCGATAATAAAAATCACATCCGAGTGCTGAATACTTGGAATATCATTGGTCATTGCCCCACTGCCTAACGACGCTTCTAAACCCGTCACCGTCGATGCGTGACAAAGGCGCGCACAGTGATCGACGTTATTAGTGCCAAGCTCTCGGCGAATGAATTTTTGGAAGGCGTAGTTATCTTCATTAGTGGTTTTAGCCGATGAAAAACCCGCCAGTGCATTGCTGCCAAAGTCCTGCTTAATCGCAGTGAACTTTTTGGCGATCAGCGTAATCGCTTCTTGCCAACTTGCTGGCTGCAACACGCCATCTTTACGAATCAGCGGCGTGGTTAAGCGCCCTTCATCACCGATAAAGTCAAAACCAAAACGACCTTTCACGCACAGCATGCCTTGGTTAACCGGTGAGTTTGCCCCCGTTACATACTGAATGCGGTTTTTCGCTTCATCAACATGCATGGTCAACTTACAACCCACACCACAATAGGTACAAATGGTATCCACTTTCTTTAAGTGCTCGACTCGCCCTTGAGAGCGGTCTCGCTTATCAACCATTGCCCCGGTCGGGCAAGCTTGCACACATGCACCGCACTGCACGCAGTTAGAGTCACCCATCAACAATTTGCCATCACAGCTCTTGCCGAAATGAGGGCGATCATCAGGACGCAACGCCGGTCGACCATTTTGGTCGTGCACAAAATTGAGAATGCCATGGACAGCTTGCTCGCTACAGGCTTGGATACATTGACCGCAACTAATGCAGCGGTTGGCATCAAACTCAATAAACTCTGAACTGCGGTCGACGCTGAATTTATGGCGAGGATCTTTTACTCGCAGATTAAGCCAGTCATGATGCGACTGTACATTGAGCGAATAATCAAACTTTTGCTCAGCTTGGTACTCAGTCGAGTAATCGCGCAGATCACAACTGGTATTCGCTTGGCAGCCACACTCTAAGCAACGCGCCGCTTCTTTGATTGCCTCATCATTATCAAATCCGAGTTCCACTTCCGCGAAGCTTTGCTCACGTTGCGCAGGCGTAAGCTCTGGCATAATGGTGCGCGCGACTTTTTGTAAGTTTTCAAAATGAACCGGATCCACTTGTTTCAGCGCAGGCTCTTTGCGTGAGTTGAATGCAGGTTTTGGCATATCAGCCATATCACCATTTAAAAACAGATCGATCGCTTTTGCTGCAACTCGCCCATCGCCTACCGCTTCCACGGCAGTCGCCGGTCCGCGGCGAAAATCACCAATACTGAAAATATTGCCCGTGCCTGTATGCATGGTGAGCGGATTCGATTCTGATGTATTCCAGCGCGTTAGTGGCAGAGTCAGCTCATCGTTTTCTAAGAAACTTAAATCTGGCTTTTGTGATACCGCAGCAATCACAGTATCAAACTCTTCGGTGAAAAACTCGCCCGTTGCCTTTGGACTGCGACGCCCTGAAGCATCGGGAGCGCCCAGCGCCATTCGCTCTAGGCGAACAGATTGCACTCGACCACTTTCATCGGCGATATTTTCTACAGGGTTGGTTAAGAATAAAAATTTAACCCCTTCATGCTCTGCTTCAATAATCTCATAGTCTTCTGCTGGCATCTCTTCGCGAGTACGGCGGTAGATGATTGTGGTATCAGCGCCGGCACGTCGCGCAGTACGCGCGCAGTCAATCGCGGTATTACCACCACCGATAACCGCCACTTTTTGCCCAGTGGTATAAGTCTGTTCAGTAACAAAATCTTTAAGATAGTCGACACCTAAATAGCAACCGGCTAAATCACTGCCGGTATAGTTCATCTCAACCGCCAGTGAAGCGCCAACGGCGAGACAAACAGCATCGTACTGCTCACTCAGTTGGGAGAGCGTAAAATCGTCTCCAAGCTTTTGCCCGGTTTTTACCTGCATGCCGTTACGACACATCAGTTCTATTTCTTTGTCGAGAATAGCTTTCGGTAAACGATATTCAGGAATGCCATAACGAAGCCAACCGCCTGCTTTAGGCATCGCTTCAAATACCGTTACATCATAACCTTCGTTAGATAGATAATAACCGGCGGTTAAGCCACCCGGTCCACTACCGACAATAGCAATCGATAGTTCCTTGTTTGGTTTTTTCTCAGGGACATACGCCTCTTGCGCAGCGAGATCCGCGTCAGCGGCGTGACGTTTTAACTGACGGATCGCTATCGAATCATCAACTAAAGAACGGCGACATTCGCTTTCACAAAATGCAGGGCAAACTCGACCAATAGAGAGTGGCATCGGTAACGTGCGTTTAATCACTTCAATTGCTTTTTGATGATCGTTTTGTGCAATGAAGTACAGATAAGATTGGATATCCACACCCGCTGGACAAGCGGTTTTACACGGAGCTTCACAATCCGCATAATGGTCTTGCATGATACGGTTTAACGCTTTTCTACGGTGTTCTGTTAGCTGGTCAGATTGAGTGATCACATTAAGACCAGAGTAGACTTTGGTTTCACACGCACGCACAGTGCCGCCACTTTCTACTTCAACCACACACAAATCACAGGGCACTTTTTGGTTTGATTTATTTAGCCCACATAGAGATGGAATCTCCACTCCACAAACTTTGGCAGCTTCCAGAAGTGTCGCACCTTCCTCTACAAAGCGATACTTGCCGTTAATCACGATTTCAATCATAGGGTACCTACAGCAAAGCCTAAATAGCCTTATAAAAGTTAAGGATACCCTCTAGCCTATAAAATTCGTACCACAAATATCACACAAACTTAATTTCCAATTCATGACAACAACAAAAATTAGAATTACTGCTCGCATTATTAATCTTAAGGCATTGATTTATTGATAATTAATAAATGTTGGATGTTAGGGGTCAACTGGTATCGATGCTGGTCTTATCAGTTATCTCTATCGGAAAAGAACAACAAATTTGAACAGTGATTCACCCTGCTGTACTAAATCAAACCTTCAATCCTTACCATCATCGACCATACTTGATCTTAAAACAGCTTACTACGTAGGTAACTGCATGATTAAAAAGCTTGGTTACTTTGGGTTAATTCCCTTCTTGGTGTTGCCACTTTTACTTTTAGCACCAAACTTAGTGACACCGTCACTTACTGTAAAGCTCTTTACCGCATACAGCGTCTGTATCGCAGCGTTTATGGCGGGCACTCTGTGGGGACGAGAGGTTGATAAGCCGTGTGCTAAGCCTTACATGCTAATGGTTTCTAATGGTATTGTGCTTTGCACCATCGCATTTGCACTGATAGCGGAAGTTAAGATTGTCGGTGCTATTCTTGGCTTAATGCTGACCCATTTGATGAACTTCATTAGCGAACGTAAACGACGTAACCAACGCTATTATCATTTACGTAAAGTGCTGACCATTGTCGTCATAGCGTGTCACGCTTTAATGATTTTATTGCTTTCTTGGAGTGTAAGCGTTGAATAATATTGCTGTATTTTATGATGCGAGCTGCCCGCTATGTGTCAGGGAGATGACTGCCCTTAGTAAGTACCTCGCCAAGCGAGTCACTTTTGTGAATGTGCTCGATAGCGATCTGATGTCAAGTTATCCAGAGATTTCCATTGCCGAAAGCAAACGGGTTTTGCATGTCATTGATGATAGCGGCGCATTGAGGTTGGGCGTAGACGCTAATGTGTATCTTTGGGAACTTACGGGAACCAAACGTTACTTAAGTCTACTCAGGTTGCCAATTATCCGCAACGTCGCCAATATTGGTTACTGGCTCTTCGCTCGCAATCGCTACCAATTGTCACGTTTACTGACTGGAAAAGCGAAATGTGAGCAGTGTCAACTCTAGAGATTTTCGTCAGTTAGCTCACCAAACCAAAACAATTCTGTCATCAGTATGTCTAATCCCTTGATATACTTTCGTTACTAACAAACGAATCACGGAAGAGTTATGAGAAAGGTTTTCCATTTATTGGTTTTATCGCTGTGCTTAGGTCTATCAACCCTCTCTGTGCATGCTTCAGAGCGCGCTCAAATAGGTTGGCAAAAGATCCAGCAAGGTGCACTGATCGTTGATGTGAGAACACCGCAAGAGTTTTCAGCAGGTCACTTGGATAATGCGGTAAATTTCCCTTTATCTGAACTAGACAAGCACTTCTCGAGCATCGATAAAGACCAAGCTATCGTGGTTTACTGTCGCAGTGGCAACCGCTCTGGTATTGCTTATGATTACCTAGTTGAGCAAGGCTTTACTCAAGTGCATAACGGCGGTGGCTTGGTAGAAATGCAATCCGCCAAATAGCCAAATCTGAATGCAAAAAATCGCCCTCGATGGGCGATTTTTCTATTTAAAACCTTGATGTAAATGCGATTTTGCGCTAGCTCAATTAGTTCTTTTCTTTGCCGTAAACTCGCACGCCTGCTTTTGAGCCTTCTGAATTACCATAAACGTCAATGCTCTTCACGCAGCGACGCTTACCGAAATAACGCCAATCGCTCTTTTCATCTTTATCAAAGCCACGGTAGAAGTTAAATGTTTTGCTTTCACCATTTTGGAACTTCACCACCGCTTTACGCAGATCAAGATCCTTTTCAGCTTTAACCTGAATCGCATTGGTGTAACGACAAACCAGTAGCGGGATCTTCGCAGCATGCTTGCCATGCTCAAGTAAAATTGTACGACCTAAAGTAAATTTGTCATCGGCATGTACGTTCGCGCTAAGTAATAGCGAACCTAACAGTGCGCTAACGATTAAAGATTTCTTCGCCATTTTAACTCAATCAATAAATGTTAAATCGGCGCGCATTCTATGGTTTCATCGCTAAAGGTGTTAGTTCTTTTTTGTCCAAGTGAGTAAATTTAGCAAGCCGCTGACAGTAACCTTGCAAAGCGTCGAGCTCTGGCGCATAACTGTCCAAATTGCTCACCTAACGCTTACGCTTTATAACTCAGGCAGTTAACGACCATGAGCTCAATACTTTGCTTCAATCTAGCCACCAATACAAAAAAGCTCCCTTGAAAGAGAGCTTTGGTCATTGAGCGATTAATTAAGCGGCTCGATTGCGCTGATTTGGCTTGTTATACACCACGCAGAAGTTACCGCGTTTGGTGCGGCACTTTGAACAACGTTCACAATCTACTGGTTTGCGATCAGCTTCTAACCAACGCTTAACTAGCAGTGGTTCAGCCATCAGAGGACGTGACAAAGCAAAGTATTGGATATTGGTGCGCTCAGCGATCTCTTCAATCGCGCAGATATCACCTAAACCACCAACGGTAATCACCGGCACATTCACTTCTTGACTGATCACATCGCCATATTCGTGGAAATAGCCTTCGGCTTGTAACGTGTAGCCATCAAATTGTTCGCCAATCATAGTGCTAGCATTACCGTGAATATTGCCGGAAATGATGATCGCATCAACACCTAACTCTTCTAGCTTCTTACACACGACACGTGTTTCATCAAAGGTTGCACCACCCTCAAAAAACTCAGTGGCAGTAAGCTTAACCAAGATTGGGAAATCATCGCCAACAAGTTTACGCGTTGCTTGATAAATCTCGACTAAGAAACGCATGCGGTTTTCTAAGCTACCGCCATATTCGTCTTCACGCTGGTTGTAGTATGGGCTTAAAAATTGGTTGATCAGGTAAGTGTGCGCCGCATGGATTTCAACGCCATCAAAACCGGAGTCTTGTGCACGCTTGCTTGCCAAGGCAAAAGCTTCAACAATGTAGTCGATTTCGGCTTTTGTCATCGCCTTACCTTGCGTTTTGGTACCACGTTCAGGCACTTCACTTGGCGCAAAGATTACACGCTCACCCACATTAAAGGTGGTTTTAGTGCCGCCATAGGCAAGCTGCATAACAATTTTCGAGTCGTATTGATGTACCAAATCCGTGAGTTTTTGATATTCAGGGATAAATGAATCGTTGTACATTCCCATCATACCAGCGTTCGGCTTCTCTTCTTCGACGATGTTGGCATAACCCGTCACAATCAAACCGACTTCACCTTGCGCCAGTTCCTCGTAGATCTCATACAGACGATCTGTCATATGTCCATCTTCTGTAGCAAGGTTTTCCCACGTTGCGCTGCGCACAAAGCGGTTTTTTAAAGTCATGTTGCCAATACGGCTTGGGGAAAATAGGAAGCTCACATCCAATCCTCTAATGCTTATTATTTTAATTGCCTCAGTATTCGCGAGGTTTCATCGCTTGAGAGCAAGAACAAAAAAGAGAACAGCCATACATCACTGCATAGCTGTTCTCTTTTGTGCACTTAAACCACAAAGTTTATCGCGTGATGATACGCTCTAGCGGCGACAAAACCTTAATCTAGATTAACTATTTATTGTAAATTTAAAAAAAAGTGGAGGTTTTTTACGCTCGATATGGTTACAACCATACTTTCTTCCACTCAGTGCAATCACGCCTCCACCCCAAATAGTTGATTTGACCCTTTGCACCAAAGTAGAGATAGCTAAATTATTAAATACAAATTTCGAGGACAAGTTGATAAACGATAATTTATAAAACCAGACATCTCTGAGGTGGTTAATTTTATAAATTAAGCCGTAGACATTGTCCTATAAAGGATTGAAAAAATACTGCCAAATCAATTAGAAAAGCTAATCTAAACATTACAAAAATAATTGTAATTTTCTTGCAGTTTTAATTTGACGAATGTCACATTTTGAGTAATATTTACCCTGTCTTTTGAAACTTGATTACATAAGGTGGAGACTATGAACTCAGCACTACTATCAATGTTGGACACTGAAAAAGCTACGCAAATAGAAACTAAAAATACCCAACAAGTATCGACTCTAGAAGAAGTCCTAACACTTGCAGTAATGTTCGTTTCTACCTCAGCAGTAGTTCTGTTACTAAGCCTATTTTGGGTACTGTAACCAGCCTTTCACGGAATCGAAAAAGTGATACTCTCAGCAAGTTTTTGTGAGAGTATCGCCTTAAATCATTAGTTTATCTAACATAAACCAAACTCCTAAACCGCTGCTTCACTGTTAGACATTCGTCTATCAAAACAGTGTTGACCACTGCTGTCACATTTCAGTTCATTGGTTTAAATCGGCGTTACTGCCTAAATATCACAACTAATATATGCTTTGGAACACCTCCCACTAGCGCTTAATTGCTATTACAGAATAGGTATGCCAATGCTTCACTACACCCAGAGATGTGGGCGCTCGTTCGTCTCGCTCAAAAAATCGGACAATTTCGAAATCATCAAATAACGCGAGAACTTGTTGCTCACTAAGGGGCGCAGTTGAACTGTGATAATTGCTCGCCCAACTGTCTCTTTCCCCCATAAAGTCACCAGCAAAAACGCCGCCAACTTCTAAACAAGTCTCAATGTTTTGCCAAGTGATCGCAAACCGCTCTGGCTTAGCAAAGAATAGACTGGAATTAGCTAAGACCACGCCGGCTTTAGGGTATTCAAACGATTCAAATGACGATTGCGAAATCTCTACCAATGATTTGCCCTCGAAACGCTTGTGACAAATCATCACAGAGTCTTGGTTGATGTCAAAACCATAAACTTGATAGCCGCTCTGCGCTAAATAATCGACGTCACTGCCGGTGCCGCAACCACAATCGATGGCAACTCTGGTTGTCGACTCGTTCAACTTTAGTGCAAATTCGGTACGTTTCAAATGGGGGCGCGATAATGCTTTTTGATAATATGAACGCCAGATTTCATCCACTTGCGTCATAGTTAATGATCCTTACTTATGTGTTTAGTTTCGTTACCTCACGTAACCATCCAACCCTAACATAAGCACTAAGCACTTCTCTTTACTCTTGACGGAAAATAGAAATTGGTCGCATCAATCGTACAGATCAATTCAACTAGTGGCTTGAAGTATTAGAAAACAAATTAATCACCACCACTCCGCTCACAATCAATACCATGCCAATCACAGCAGCTAAATCCAGTTTCTGCTTAAATACTACTGCGGCAACTAAAGAGATCAACACCACACCTAAGCCAGACCAAATTGCATAAGCAATACCAACCGGAATCGTGCGCAGCACCAAAGAGAGAAAATAGAAAGCGACGCTGTAGCCAATCACCACCACAACACTTGGCATCAGTTGAGTAAAGCCTTGAGAGGATTTTAGCGCACCGGTCGCGATAACTTCAGCGACAATAGCAATCGTCAAATAAATGTATCCCATAATTCAACCTCAGTAGTGACAAACAGCTTAAACTGACGTTAAAAGCCATTATCAAGCCAACATACTACCCAAAAGCATAATTACGCCGGCGGAAACCAGCTTGGTAAATAACACCACCCAAATGCAGTCGCCAAAACTGGCGTTAGCGGCTTTACTAAGCAAATAGATAAAGAGAACTAAGCCTCCAATCCAGCCAACAACAGGGATCAACGACACCAACGAAACGATCACAGCAATGATCAATAGCGCTCGAAACTCTACTGAAACAAATGAAAGCCGAGAGGCGATAAACATACAGCAAGTGGTGATAAATACATCAGTGGCAAAGATTAGAGCTTCCAAACCCATAGCGACCTCAACAACATCATAGATTTACGCAAAACCCTACTCACTTTTTACCTTTATGTCAGTGAGCTTTGATTGAAATTTAGACAGACAGAGAGTTAGACTTAGATCAAACGTGCACCACGCGAGTGAGATCGTTAACACGCTCTACATCCAACATATTTCTTTATCATTCGCAAATGATACGTATAATCCCCTGCTCTTTTATTCCACACTCAAACAAGAGTTAAACATGTCAAAACTGTTTTTTAAGGGTCGCATTGACGCTCGACAAAACCACGTAATTTCTGGTTACAACGTAAACCGCGATGTGAAACCTGGCAGTGAAGAAGCGCCACTTTCAGTGACTGTTGCTAGCGAAGCTCGCAAAGCTGAAATTGAAGCCATTGTTGAACAGCACGCTCTATTTGCCAACATCGTGGTTGATGCCAGCAAAGAAGAAAATACCATTGAATTGGACACAGTAATCAACAAGCCGACTACGACTGTTTTTGAAAAGACACCAAACAGAAACGATCCATGTAGCTGTGGTAGTGGCAAGAAATACAAGAAGTGCTGCGCTTAAATACGCAATAGTAAAAGTGGGTGATACATTCGCCCACTTATCTCTCCTAAGCGATGAGGCTAAAACGCCTTTTCCACCCAAGATTCAATACTGATGGCATCATGACGCCACGACTCAATCACGCAGTCAATCAATTCACCATGACGGTCATAATTCACACGCTCAACTACAATTGCCGGAGTGCCTACAGTCGCTCTCAATGCTTGTGCCGGTTCACCCAATAAAGACGTGGTCGCGATTCGAAAACTCGACTTATGGTAACTCACTGCGAAAGCGTCACGATAAACATCGCTCAGAGGTTGGCTAAGATCATTCTTCAACAAATTAGGGAAACGTTCTGAGCGGATGTATTTCGTCACATACGCCACTGGACGGTCTTCTAAATAACGTACCTGTTCGACACGATAAACATCAGTAAAAGGGGCTAAGTTGAGCAGACGAGTGGCAACCTTGTCGGCTAAAATACCTTTGGCTGCTATCAACTCGGTTTTGGCAACTCGATTCTGTGCTTGCGCCATGTCAGAAAAATTGGGCGCTTGAGTGAGATCGTAGCGCAATGGTAGCGGTGAGATAAACCAACCACGGCGGTCTTCACGATAAATTCGACCTTCGGCTTCAAGCAGCGACAACGCTTCACGTAAAGTCACTCGAGTCGTATCAAATGATTCAGCAAGTTTGCGCTCTGCGGGCAATTTTTGCCGTGGTGATAACATACCCGCTTCGATTTGCTCTACTATCGAATCTTTAATCTTTACGTATTGCACTCGGTGCCCTTTTCTATTTCCGTCGCTCTTTGCTTTAACGCATATTACCTGAGAAAAATTCGCTAATACATTGGAAAATGGAAAAGAGAGCCATTGCTCTCTTTGAACTAATTCAGACTTGGATAATATCAACGATTAGCGACTACCCGGCTCGCGCTTTCTGTATTCATAACGCACATCAAGTACAGGTTGGTAAGCCACTTTACCGTCACCACGTAAAAACTCATCAACCGTGACTCTCGTATCAGTAATGGAGAATGAGTTGCGGTCTACATAATCAAACGCTGACGAAAACTCGTTGCGCAGTTCTCGTGATGACTTATTGCGATAGTCATTGATCATATTTAAACCTGCGTCATAAGCCGCTTGTTTAGAATGGACAACATCGCCCTCTATAGTGGTGACTTTGCTTTGCCAATGGTAACCGCCTGCAAATACACTTGATGCAGCGGTAAGCGCTAATAGACCTGCAATAGTTGTTAAGCTTTTCATATCTCTTCCCTTCCTAGTGATTTAACTTAATGCATTAGGATATGGCTGACTGCTTGCTCTTATCCTTGCTCGAAACTCGTGTCTAACAAGTTTGTTGCCGATAGAGACCTTGCCAGTTTGTAAGGAATTTCATCGTATTCTATGAATTAAATCTAACTCTTTTCGGAACTTTTTTTGGAGAGAAAATTGCTTAAACTCATCGCCATTGCAAGCCACTGTTTAATCTAATTGATTCTCGAGCAATAGCCATGAAAGAGTTTGGCCGACCAAATATGAGCTTAAGGTTTTTATATTGAACCGTTCTTAATAAGATCTCATTGCGATATAGATCGGTGAACTAAACTGAGACTAAATAGAATCATCTGCTTGTCGAGGTCGAAGGCAACACATCACTTTTCCTTTTACGATACGAATCCTTTTTCCACTTAAAACTGTCGTTTTTTTAAGCTTTGTCACTATTGATTGGCTTCAATGCACAATATTTCATCCGTTCATCACTCTTTGATAATTTACTGATTAGTAACACTTTAGTACCAGCAAATATACAACTACACTAATAATATTTGCTTGCTATCGCGTCAGGGAGACAATAATAATGCAGTCAATTCTACGTCGGTTTCCACTCTACTTTGTCGTAAGCCTTGCTGTGGCAATACCTGTTGTTATCGCTATTGCGCTTGCAACTCTCGATATTTTTGCCCTCAACAACAAGTCACAAACCACGATCAAAGACGAACAACTGGTTAATCTCGTGATTCGCTATGACGATCTCGCTCATAACTTGGCGGTTGAGCGTGGTTTAACTGCGGGTGTACTCGGAAGTAAAGGTAATCAAGAAATCGTCGACAATCTAAGAAGCCAAAGAGCCAAAGTCGATACCGCAATTAACCAACTCGAACAATTCAAATCGCAAGCGATTGACAGTCAATTAACTGGCTCACTACTGCAAGATATCAACTCACAGCTAGCTAAGCTTAATGATGTTCGTCAAGGGGTCGACAGACTCAAACCACAAATTGCACCATTTGGTTACTACTCAAACCTTAATCAACTTATCATCGACAATATTGACTTGTTAATAAGCGAAACTCGCAGTCATGAGCTGAGTGCGCTTGGTAAATCGTTAATTTCTGTGGTGGTAATGAAAGAGCGAGCGGGACAAGTTCGCGGCGCGTTAAACGGTGTCTTCGCCAGAGGCAGCGCGACTGCCGTTGTCTATAACGACATCAAAGGCTACATCCAATCCGGTGAATACGCACTACGTAGCGCTAAAATCATCATGCCTGTCGAATTTGCTAGCCAACTCGATCAACTGCAAAGCAACCGTGCTTGGTTAGATGTAGAACAAGTACAACAGCAATTTCTAGCCCAGAGTCACTCGCTTGATGCCATCCAGGGACCCAAAGCCACTGAGTGGTTTCCAATGGCGACACAACGAATCGGTTTACTCAATCAGCTTCGCAATGCAATTCAAGCAAACATGCAATCCTATGCCTCTACCGTGTCAGCCCAATCCATTTTCGATCGTAACTTACTCGCTGGGATAACCATTGTTAGCACGCTAGTTATCGCATTTGTCTTGCTATCAATCGTCTCGGGACTGAGAAATCGCGTGGGTAACATTAAACGCTCACTTAACTCCATGTCGGATCAAAATGACTTAACGTGCCAATTAACAGTAAGTGGCAACGATGAGATCTCCTCCATAGCCAAAAACACCAATAAACTTATCGGCAACCTAAAGCACCTATTGCTCGATGTCACCAAAACCAACAATCACAATACCGAGCGTTTGGTTCGTATCGTGAACTCTTCAAAGCAGTTAGAGCAAAGCAGCCACTCTACGATTGCCAAATGTGACAACATCGCCACTGCGATGACTCAACTGGCACAATCGAGTGTGGGTATTGCTGAATCGGCAGAACGAGCCATGGACGACACGACAGCAATGAACAACCAAGTTCACGAATGTCAGCAACAAAGTGCACGTTCATTTAAATCGGTAGAAAGTTTAATTACGCAGATCAATGCAACCGAGCAGTGCATGGCTGAACTGGCAGCTGATACGCAAAGTATTGGGCAAATTGTTGAGACGATCAATGGCGTCTCAGAGCAAACCAACCTACTCGCACTCAACGCGGCTATTGAGGCGGCAAGAGCTGGCGAGCATGGGCGGGGCTTCGCTGTCGTTTCGTCAGAAGTTCGCGATTTAGCCCAACGTAGCCAAGTAGCAACCGAAAATATTGAGAAGCTATTGGCGAAAATTAGTGAGAAAACCCGCTTCTCTGTTGAAAGCATGGCGAGCAGTAAAAAAGCCAGTGATGCAACTTTCGAGTCCGTGAAGCACGTAAACGAGAGTGTCGCTATGCTTGAAACAAGCATTGAGCACGTCAATAGCCATATTAGTTCAATTGCCCAATCAACGATTGAACAGTCGAAAGCATGTGAAGCGATTGATAAGGACGTCGATATTCTTAACGAGATCGCCCACCAAACCAGCAGCCAAGCGGATGATCTCAACCAAATCGTTAACGGTTACCAAGCAGAAGCGGATGAACTTAAAGAGCAGCTAGACCGCTTCAAACTCAGTTAATTTGTGTTCCGCGACTAGACTTGGATAAAAAAAGCCCGATATCAAACTAAGATTATCGGGCTTTGGGGGGATACTAGAATCCAGACTCAATTAGGTCATCAATAAACACTGAGTGAACGCCTCACCTTGTTGCGACTCACCACCAATCAAAGCCAAACCGTATGGTGTTGTCAGAGCCACACCATACGCAGCGCCTTGTGGTAATTTGCCTGCCAATTGCCATTCACAGCCATCAAAACACCATAGATTGTCAGTAAATGTTTTGGTCAAGCCTTGGTGACTGTAGTATTGCTCTGAGCGGTAGTTATTTTGACTGCCAACAAAATATGCCCCACCCGCAACAACCCATAAATCACCAATCTCACCACAAAATGCGCCTGCAAGCCCTTCATGAGAAGAGTCCGCTTCAAAGATAGAAGGCAGATATCCACTTTCAACCAATTTGCCGTCACTGAATTGAAACTGTTTGGTCTGCAAACTCCGTAGCCCAGGTTTCACTTCACCTTCGACCAGCACCAAACCTTGTTCTGAGCGAAATACACCGGCACCACAGTTCGCTTGGAACGGATTCGCTGCCACTCGGCTCCACTGTTGCGTCACACAATCAAAGCGGTAAATTTGGTCATTCCATTGATAAGCTTCAATCGGACGTGACATAAATTCAGCCAAGGTTGCTTGCTTTAGCTCTGGCTGCTGCGCTAACTCCGGAGAGCTCAACTGAGCCATCAAACCATCAAATTGGCTCTTGTTATAGCCACCGACAAAGTAAAGGCTACCTTCGCTAGCCCAACCGGCTGCCCCAAGCAAACCGACTGGGATTTGCTCGGTAACTAAACTCCAGCTATCTTGCTCGCAATCATAGTAATAGCCATCATCCAAGACCGTGGTATAGCCCAGCTCTGCGGTTGTCCCTGCGCCAGAAAACACGTAACAACCACCATCAACAGGTACACATACTGAGTCGTTTCGCGCCACGCCGGGAAAAGCGGCTTTTTCTTGCCAAGCTTGCTGAGCGTCGAGATCAAGCATCAACCATTGATTACCTAGACTTCCTAGACCCGCATAGATGGTTTGATGATGAGAAAATCCCACACCGTTCTTTAACCCCGCAGGCAAAGAAGGCAACGGTGAAAACTGCATTTTCATGTTTAATCCTGTTGTTCGATTTGAGTGCCGTTCCATGTCAGCATCGCAACTTTGGTACTTGCTGATTTATCGGTTTTCTCGCCACCAACCATCAGCACACCTTGAGGAACGGTGAACGAAAGTCCATACGCAACGCCTTCCGCAAGGTCGTTACCTTGCTTCCACGCGCCATCTTTAAATACATAAGTTTCGGTGTTGAAAGCTTTCGCCAAACCGTTATGAGCAAACATATTGCCTTGATCAAAAGCTTGTTTAGCACCATGGAAGTTTGCGCCACCAGCGACCAGCACTGCACCGTTACTCATCCCTGCAAATGCCCCCGCGACACCTTCTTGCAATGGTTGAGATTCAGGCGTTGGCAATGGATGCTCGCTTATCCATGGTTGTGCTTGACCAAATTGATAAGTTTTCACTTCAGCAGTGCGTAACCCTGGCTTAATTTCACCGCTAATCAGCAGTGCATTTTGTTTATCGGTGACTAACGCCGCACCACAGTTAGGTAGATAAGGAGATGAACCTAAATCTTGCCATTGATTAGTGTTTGGATTAAAGCTCAATACTTGTCTATTCCATTGGTAATCAACCGGTTTTAGACCCATGTAATCATCAACAATTTTTTGCCATTTTTCAGGCTGTGCTTTTTGATCTGTGGTTAAAATGTCAGATAAATACTTGTCAAAAAGAGGTTTGTTATAACCACCAAAGAACACTATTTGTTGATTATCTGGAGAATAAGAAGCCGCACCTAGCAACCCAACAGGCGCTGTGGTTTGCATTTTCGACCAACTGTTATTCTGTGAATCGAAACGATAAACAGTATCGAAAATGACCGGTGATTTTGCTTTGGCATCCGCTTTACCCGAGCCACCAAAGATATAGATATCCTCACCAATCACTGACGCTGTCGCGCCATCTCGAGCAGGACCAGTAAATTGGGCTTGTTTTTGCCAACCCTTTTCAAGGTTGTCCAAGTCCAACATATAAAAGTCCTGACCAAGTGAGCCCAAACCAACATAAATCTTGGAGTCGACTTGCGCGCCAACGCCATTTTTTACGCCTTGTGGTAAATCCGGCCAAGTTTGATCTGCAGATACAGAGAAGGCAGCAAGCAAAGGTGCCGTCAACAGTACAGGGTACAACGTTTTGAGGTAACAGTTCATGTTCATTATTTCCTTATTAAACATGGAGATTGGTCTCTATCGGACTTTATCTTCCATAAAATAAAACAAAAATATTTTCCACTACCACATCTAAATAAAAATATTTCCTTTACAAAAGTTACAAAATAAAGCCCGCACAATGCAGGCTCATAAAATAAACCACTTATTTCAGTAGCGGCATAACCACTTGTGCGGTATCCAATACTGACTCTGAGTACTCAGGGTAGCTCTCTATCAAGTTGTTCACTAGCACATCAACCAATAGCAATGCGCCCACTTTTGACGCAAACGCCCCACCGGTTAACGGACCTTCTGGTCTTGCCGCCACCAACATCTCAGTACAAATGGCACTTAGAGGGCTATGACTGATGTTGGTTAACGCAATCACAGGAATATCGCGCTCATGAGCTTGCGTTACCGCGTGGATCACTTCACGAGTTGATCCCGAACTTGAAATCGCAAACCACAAATCGCCCTGTTCACTGCGCACCGCATTCATAGCAGCTAAGTGTGTGTCTTCAAACATGGTGACTTTCTTACCAATTCGCAGCAAACGATAAGCAAGATAACGTCCCACGATGCTTGAGGCGCCAACACCGACACAGTTAATAAACTTGGCTTCATGCACACGTTCACTGATCTTCGCTAAGGCTTTGCGATCAATCAGTTTCGCGGTATCTAACAGACCTGCTGCGGCATTTTGTGCCGACACATCACAAATATCCCCTTCGATATCTTGTGCACTTTGAGCCTGAGTTTGAGATAGCTCAACCGCCAATGCCATACGAAAGTCGGAATAACCTTTGTAACCCATGTCGCGGCATAAGCGAACCACGGTCGCTTCACTGGTCGCGGTATTACGCGCCAAGTCAGTAATTGTTTGATACTGAACTTCATTGGCGTTTTCTGAAATGTATTCCGCTACCACTCGCAATTTCTTGCTTAACGGCTCGATATTCGAACGTAGTCGAACTAGTAAATTTTTAGGTGAGCCCATACGTTGCCTCATGTCGACATCATCATTTTTGCTGCGGCAAAAATATCAAAAACGGCGTATTATTGACACTGTTGACCAGCAAAACGCCTTACAATTCATGTTACTTGAAGTAAATATCGTCTATTACGCGAGCGAGTAGACCTTTTTGCTGATTCGATAGCGGCAAAAATGGCTCGCGGCAATGTCCGTAATCTACACCTTTCTCGTGCATTAGGAATTTAATCGACTGATACACACCGTGTTTCAACAGCTCCGCGGTAACGCTATTCACTTTACGTTGCAGCGCCATCGCCGTTTCAGTGTCACCACCTTGCATCGCGTCGAACATCGCGACATAGTCAGCCGACATTAGGTTATAGGTGCTACCGATACCGCCACTTGCCCCCATCTGCAAGCCATTCACCAACATGGTATCTTCACCGTGGAAAATCGCGCTGTCGGCAAAGCGTTGACGCAGTTGCTCGATAAAGAACATATCGCTGGTGGTATGTTTTAGCCCAATCACATTCGGCAGCTCTGATAACTCAAAGAGCTCTTGATGAGTAAAATTCACCCCTGTCGTACCAGGGATGTTATACAAGAGCAGCGGCACTAAAGAATACTCTGCAATACTGCGATAAAAATGCCCTACTTCAGCTTTACTAAAGCCGTAATAAAATGGTGGCGTGGCAGAAATCGCGCTGTACTCGGCAGCAACCGCACTGTCGATTAACTGCTTTACCTCAAACAGAGAGATAGCCCCAACATGGGCAATAAGCGGCACTCTACCGCGATTGATTTTGGCAATTTCGCCCAGTAACCATTGGCGCTCTTTAATTGACATCATAAAACATTCAGAAGAGCTACCACCGACATAAAATCCGTGTACGCCTTGACGTATATGATGTTCAAACATCGCTTCTAAACAACCAAAATCAATCTCACCATTTAATTTAAATGGTGTCATTAACGGCAGGTAGATCCCTTGCATATCGCACTCCAACGTTCGATTTTCAGGCTAGTTGCTATCTAAAGCCCGCAACAAAGAGTCTTGCCCTTTGTTGCGGCTTAGACGGATTACATGTTGATCCGATTACATATTGAGAAAACCTGCATCACGCATTTTCGCAACAACATCTGCTTTTTGTGCTTCAGTCAGAGAGCGAATTGGTGTACGTGGGTTACCCGCGTCGATACCGTGCAGTTGCATTGCTGCTTTACCAGCCGCCACACCGCCGTATTCCACCAGTACGCGAATAATCGCAATAACGTTATCCATTAACGACGTTACCGTTGCTTGGTCGCCTTTGTTAAACGCTTCGATGATTTTTAGGTAAAGTGGCGCTGCGTAGTTATATGTACTACCTACTGCACCTACCGCGCCTACCGCAAGACCAGCTGGTAAGAACTCATCCACACCAAATGGCACGTCAAACTTACCACCACAAGCGCGCACAGCACGTTGGTATTCATAAAGATCTGAGTTATTGAATTTCGCGCCCGTTAGGTTTGGAATGCGTTGTTCACCTTTGATCAGGAACTGCTCTAGATCTAGGTTTACGCCAGACATGCCTGAGTGGTAGTAGTAGAAACCTTTTGAAGGTGCTGCGGCGGCAATTTGCGCGCAGTATTCAACTAGGTCATCAACGCTACCAGGTTTAAAGAAACATGGACCAATCGCAGACGTCGCAAGAATATCTAGCGTTTCTGCATGTTGAGTTAGCTCAATTGAATCCGCAATACTTAGCGCACCAGTATGAAGTACGATGTCCAGTTTGCCGTCCGCTGCTTTAACCCAGCGCTCTGCAATCGCTTTACGCTCTTCAACTGAACAGTGGATGCCTTCGCCGGTGGTACCACAAACATAAGCACCAGTAACGCCCTGTGCAATCAACAGTTCAGCAATTTGATCAATCGCGGCAAAGTTAACTTTGTTATTTACATCAAACGGAGTATGTGGAGCAGCAATCAAACCAGTCAATTTGTTCATTTTTACATCCTACTTAATCGGAGCCACCACAGTGGCTCACTTGTTGTTTTAATCTAAATTTTATTGTCCGTAACCGAGGAATAGCTCAGGTAAGAACAGAGTGAACTGAGGGAAAATCGCCACTAGCGCAAGTACGATAAACAGTGGCACTAGCAATGGAATCACGCCGCGAGTCAGCACGTGGAAAGGAATGTCACCAACCCTTGCCACCACGAACAACGCCATGCCCATAGGCGGAGTCAAGATACCAATCATTAGGTTCAAGATAGCCATTACACCAAAGTGAACAGGGTCAATACCAACCGACACCGCCACTGGCACTAGGAATGGAACCAGCAGTAATAGCAGCGCTAGTGATTCAATAAAGGTACCCAAGAACAACAGCAGTAAGTTGATCAGCAGTAGCAGCACTAGTGGGTTGTCACTGATGCTTAGGAAGAAGTCAGCCAGCATTTGCGGCAACTGTTCGCGAGCAACAATCCAACCAAATACGGTTACACCCATTACCATTAGTGCTACAACCGCAGTGTTATTAACGGTCTCTTTTAAGATCTCAACAAAACCGGCTAGCGTTAGCTGTTTGTAAACCACAGTGCCTAAGAACAGAGCGTACAGTGACGATACTGCAGCCGCTTCAGTCGGAGTAAACTTGCCCGAGAAAATACCGCCGATGATGATGATTGGCGTCAGTAGTGACAGGAAAGCTTCTTTAAACGCAACGAGACGTTCACGACCGCTCGCTTTTGGCAGCACCATGTAGCCACGCTTTTTACAGATGAAGTAACTCATGATCATCAAAGCAAGACAGCAAAGAATACCTGGTACTGCACCAGCTAAGAATAGTGCGCCGATCGAGGTGCCCGATACCACACCGTAAATTACCAGTGGAACTGACGGTGGTACAAGTGGACCAATAATACAAGACGCAGCAGTAAGACCGCCTGAGAAGTCGTCATCGTATTTCGCATCACGCATTGATTTGATTTCAAGCTGGCCAAGACCGCCCGCATCTGCCAACGCAGAACCTGACATGCCCGAGAACAACAAGCTAGCCATGATGTTTACGTGACCCAAACTACCGGTAATATGACCCACCATCGCTTTAGCAAAGTTAAAGATACGTTCTGTAATGCCCGCACTATTCATTAAGTGACCGGTTAGAACGAAGAATGGTACAGATAACAGAGTAAAGTTATCGACACCGGTGATCATTTGTTGCGCAGCAAAGTTAATGCCCGTACTACCCGTTAGAAGAAGAAACAGCAGCGCGACGAAAATTAGGGAAAATCCCACTGGCATACCTGCAAACAGCAGACCTAGCCAACCAAAAATAGAAGTTGCCATAATTTACTACCTCTCAGCCATCTGCGAATCAGATGCCACTAACTCTTTATCGCTATTGGAAAATTGCTTAGCAATACCCACCATTTTCTGCACTTGACGGAACACCATAAAACAGCCACCAATTGGCAATGCGTAGGTTTGCCACTTACTAGAAATGCCGAGTGTAATCAGTTCAAAAAACGCGGTACGTTGAACGTACTGATAACCAAGATAAATAATGGCGAAAATCGATAGAAGAACAGCAAACTCAAGCGAAAGAATTAAAGCAATGCGTGCTTTTTCAGGTAACTTGTCAGAGAAAAACGTAATGTTGACGTGAGCACCGCGTTTGATTGCCATTGAACAGCCAATCATACACATGTACATAAATAGAACCCTTGCGAGCTCCTCACTCCACAATGATGGAGAGTTGAGAAACCAACGAGTAAATATTTGCCATGTAAGGACCGCTAACAAAGAAGCCATTAGCGGTACGGTGATGATCTCTTCTATATTATCGATAATCTTGCGTAACATTTTGAGCTCCATGGCTGGCCGCAAGTGGCCAGCCTAGATATTGATACTTAAACTCGAGCCTTATTGGGCTCAGGATGTTTACATTGCTGCAAGTTTTTTCACTACAGGCTCACCTAGTTTCTCTTCAAACTCTGTGTATAGCGGCTGCATCGCTTCACGGAATGGCGCTAGGTCTGGGTACGTTACGGTTACACCTTCAGCTTCGAAGAATTCAATTAGCTCGGCTTCTTGTTTCTTAACGAATGCAGTGTGTGATTCACCCGCTTTCGCTACCGCTTTGTTAACGATTTCACGTTGCTCTTCGCTTAGACCTTGCCAAGTCGTTTCAGAGATGATCACCATTTGGTCATTTACGATATGGTTAGTCATCGCCAAGTTCGCCTGAACTTCGTAGAACTTCATGGTTTTGATCGCTGGCAATGGGTTTTCTTGACCGTCTACCGCATTGGTTTGTAGCGCTAGGTAAACTTCAGAGAACGCCATTGGTGTTGGTGACGCGCCAGAAAGACGAGCAAAGTTCAAGTTTGCTTTCGCATTTGGTACACGCAGTTTTAGACCTTTAAAGTCTTCGATGCTGTTAAGAGGACGGTTAGAAGAAGTTTCACGAGTACCGTTGTACCAAGTATCAAGCGCGCGCCAGTTAAACTTGGTTAGCATTTCTTCACGTACACCCTTACCGAAGTCTGAGTTAAAAATGGTTTGTAGGTGCTCAAAATCGCGCGCTACGTAAGGAAGCATGACCGCTTCAGCACGTGGGATCCAAAGACCCATGCGACCAAACTCTGCATAAGTAATATCTAGGTCACCCATTGATAGTTGTTGCAGCATTGCACGGTCATCACCGAGTTGTGCACTTGGGTAGATCGCAACTTTCATCTCACCGTTACTAAGTTCTTCAATGGTGTCTGCCAATAGTTTTGCAGAGTTGTATTCCACTGAACCTACTGATGGTTGCATACCCATTTTCAACGTAGTCGCAGCTTGAGCGGATACTGATAGTCCTAAAGCAAGCATAGCGAAGGTAATCTTGTTCATGGCTTTCATAGTGTTCCCTTTTTTGTTGTTCTCTACCTAGTTTCACGGATTTCAAAAAAATTTTTATTTTGTTTGAAAATTATTTTCGTTATGAATTATTATGGTGGTGAAGATTATTTTCAAACCAACTTTTTTTGAAATGTGATCGCGGACAAAAATTCGACAGAGATATGATTTCTACCTGCTTACTCTACGAATTGTGTAAGGCATAAAACTGCCCTCACTCCGCTATAGAAAGTCTTTTTTGAGAGGCCAAGCGTGAGAACAAATAATTTAAATATCAAACAGTTAAAAGAGTCACTCCACGGTCAAACGGTAGTGTCAATCCAGCCTGTTCCGGATAGTCCATTAGAGAAAACTGAGTTTATCGTGGCGATGGCACAAGCAGCAGAGCAAGCAGGTGCAAAAGCGTTGCGTATCGAAGGTGTCGATAACGTAAAAGCGGTGTCTCAGGCGGTAAATATACCAATTATCGCCATTGTTAAACGTGATTTAACGGACAGTCCTGTACGCATTACGCCTTATCTTTGTGACGTTGCTTCCTTAGCTGAAGCTGGCGCGACCATCATCGCCTTTGATGCGACAAATCGCCCTCGTCCAGAAAGCCGTGATGCGATAGCACAAGCGATTCAAGCATCAGGCTGTTTCGCCATGGCCGATTGTTCAAACTTTGAAGATGGTTTGTGGGCCAATGAAGTTGGCGTTGAAATCATTGGCTCAACTCTGTCTGGATACGTTGGCGGTGAAGAGCCTACTGAACCAGATTTGCAACTGGTCGAACAGTTTTCTAAAGCGGGTTTCTTTACTATGGCAGAAGGACGCTACAACACACCGGAACTTGCCGCGCAAGCCATTGCTCACGGCGCAACCGCAGTGACTGTCGGCTCAGCATTGACTCGACTTGAAGTAATGATCGGTTGGTTTAACGCACAAACTCAAAAGGCAGGAGCACACTAATGGCAACATTGGCGATTGATATCGGCGGTACAAAAATCGCAATCGGGTTGGTAGAGAACGATGCTATTGTCGAGCGTCGCCAATTCCCAACACCAATCGTGCAACAAGCTGAGCACTTTGCTGGCACGATATTGGAACACGCAACTGACTGGATTGGTCAATTCAGCCGCATCGGTATTTCCACTACAGGCTTAGTCACAGAGCAAGGGATCTCAGCAATCAACCCAGATACCCTTGCCTTTCCAGCACCTTTCCCGCTGGCTCAAGCACTAGAAAAATTAACCAAATTGCCAGTAGCCATGCTTAATGATGCTCAAGCTGCGGCTTGGTATGAATACACTCAACTCGATAACAACACCAAAAATATGGCTTTTATCACCGTGTCGACGGGTGTTGGCGGCGGGATCATTATCAATGGTCAGTTACACAGTGGCGCAACAGGTTTAGCGGGTCATGTCGGACACTTTTCCATTGACCCCAATGGTCCTCATTGTGGTTGCGGTCAAATTGGCTGCGTCGAAGCGATTGCCTCCGGCACCGCTATCAAACGTTTCAGTGATGCGCAATTCACCCCAAACATCAGTAATATTGAATTGTTTAGCCTAGCGCAAAGCAACCCTATTGCTAATGAGATCATTGAACAAAGCGCCAAAGCGATTGCGACTCTTTGTTGCAATTTGAAAGCTACGCTTGATTTAGATATTGTCGTATTAGGCGGTGGTGTTGGATTAGCCAACACCTACCTCGAGCGCGTACAACAGCACATTGTTGCTCGTCCAAAAGCTTTTCAAGTTACCGTAGTGCCTGCCAAAGGTGACTATGATGCTTGTCTGTTAGGCGCGGCATTTCAGTTCAACAAGGAAGAAATATGGTAATGAAAGCCATCTCAGCTCCACGAATATTTGATGGAGACAATTATCACCAAGATGCAGCGCTGGTGTGGGACGGTGAGCATATCCATGCCATTATGCCGATTAGCGCACTACCAACGGATATCGAGCACCAGCACTATGCTGATGGCTTAATTGCACCTGGTTTTATCGATATTCAAGTCAATGGTGGCGGTGATGTGATGCTCAATAACGACATCACGCCGACGGCTATGGACACAATTTGCAAAGCGCACCGAACCCACGGTACAGCTTACCTATTGCCAACGTTAATTAGTTCGACACCAAATGAAATCGCGCAGGCATTAACCGCCGCAGAGATCGCCTTTGAGCAACGTATCCCAGGAGTGCTCGGGGTGCATATTGAAGGCCCGTGGATCAATACCGCTAAGAAAGGGGCGCACAATGCTGAGCTGTTCTATTCACCAAGCATAGCCGATCTTGAAGATTTCCCTTGGCCAAACAATGCCAAAGTGCTCGTCACAGCAGCAACTGAAAAAATGTCTCTTGAAGCGCTTAATTACCTGCAACAGAAAGGCGTGATTGTCTCTTGCGGGCACAGTAATGCCACAGCCAATGAACTTAGCAACGAAAAGCTTTCACAGGTGAACGGTTTTACCCATTTGTTTAATGCCATGTCTCCTTTCGAAGGGCGTGAACCTGGGGTGGTAGGCACTGCTCTCAATAGTGATCACGCTTGGTGCTCGATTATTACAGATGGGATACATGTGCATCCACAAAGCTTTTTGCTGGCACACAAAGCCAAACCACCAGGCAAGCTGCTAATTATCACCGATGCAATGGCGACGGTTGGCAGCAAAACCAATCGCTTTGAGCTAGATGGGCAAATCATCGAAGTTATTGACAACAAATTGGTTAATGCTGAAGGGAGTCTCGCTGGGGCACATATTGGTATGGACGAGTCTGTTGCCAATGTGATTGAGTGGGGTATTGCAGAGCAAGAGGCTCTAAGAATGGCTTCAACTTATCCGGCGCAAGCTATGAAGTCATCTGACTTAGGTAAACTGCAACCAGGTTATCGCGCGGCAGCAACTGTGTTAAACAGCCACTATCGCTCCGAGGCAGTACTGGTCGATGGTCAGTTAATGTAACGACTTTTAAACTGAAAATGCCGCCTCAAATAGAGGCGGCATTTGATCAACAGCTAAATTTTCCAATCCCCCCCGAGCGATTTATACACGCCAACCGTGGTTTGCGCAGTTTGCAATTGAGCCGCAAGTTGCCTATCGAGCATCATGCGATGTTGTCTTTGCGCATCCAATACTGTCAAGTGATCCACTAGCCCCGCCTTGTAGAGCGATTTCGCTTTATTAAGCGCTATCTGAGATGACGATACCGCCTCATCAATCTGCTGCTGATTCTCTTGACTGCGCCCGTAAGCAAACAACATTGAATCCACTTCGGTAATCGCGCCATTCACCGCGTGCTGATAGCCCAACATCGCACTCTCTAAACGCGCATCGTTGATCTCAACTAACGCCTCACCTCGACCACCATCAAAGACATTCCAACTCATGCCAACCGAGCCAGCCCAGCCAAATGAATCACTGCTAAACAGATCATCAAAGCTGCTCGCCGATACGCCCGGCGCGCCGGTTAAGAAAAACTTGGGATAACGATTGGCGACTGACGCAGCAAGTTCTGAGTTAATTGCGGCAATTTCACGCTCGGCAATACGGATATCAGGGCGTCGTTGCAATAACTCAGAAGGCAAACCGGTTGGAATCCCCCCTTCTATACTAGGAATCGATACCCTTGTTTTTGCATCGCTAAGGTCCAAACTATTAACGCCCAAACGCTGATCAATGCGACTCAACGGCTCTCCTAACAAAGTCGCCAGTCTTTGCTTGTGTACCTGCTGGGCAATTTCAAGTTGTGGCAGCAAAGATTGTGTTGCCGCCAACATCGCTCGTGCTTGCGCCAGATCTAAGTCTGAACCATAGCCACTGGCGACCACTTTCTGTACTAAATCTAACGTCTTACGCTGATCGGCGATATTCTCTTTCAACAAGTCGGTGCGCGCCTGCGCGCCGCGATATTGAATATAGTTGTGAACTAAGTCAGCAGTTACCAGTGTATTGAGCCCACTTTGATAGATTTCAGCTTGCTCGACCCGAATTTCAGCCGCTTGGGCTTGGTGCTCAATGCGACCGAATAAGTCCATCTCCCACATAACCGATGCCCCAACAAAGGCGCCGTCATGCTGATTGTCGAGCATCACCGCACTGCCCATTTGTGGCGGTAAGCCCGCTACGCTGTCACCAATGGGATTAAGTGCTGGTCCCATGAGCGAGTCATTTTTACTCAGTTGATAATTGTAATAGCCCGCACCGATATTGACCGTCGGAACCTTGAATGATTCCACCACGGATTGATAACTGCGTGCCATATTGATGCGCTCAGCGGCGATCTTTAACGGAATATTTTGCTGTTGTAGATCCTTAACCAAGCGATTCAAAGTTTGATCGTCAAACTGCAACCACCAATGATCGTTGTCGATCGGACTCGCATCTGCGCTGTAGAGATAACTTTCTGCCAGTGTTACTGTGGGTACTTGATAATCCGGACCGACGGCACAACCAGAGAGAGCCACAGCCAAGGCTAATGGAGCAAGTTTTAACGCGAATTTAAGCGGTTGGTGTTTCATTGATATCTCCATAAACTACACTGGCTTTGAATCTGTTCCAGCCACAGAGACTGGCGTATCGAGCGTTTGCGCAGCAGGCAAAGTCTCTTGGTATGCTAAGCGATACAGCGCAGGCATGATAAATAACGAAAGCACCGTTGCCGCGGCAAGACCACCGATAATGGTTGCTGCCATTTGATCAAACAGCAGATCACTTAACAACGGAATCATCCCCAACGCAGTGGTTAGTGCCCCCATCGAAATCGCCATAGTACGGTTGATAGTCGCTTCCTTAATCGCATCGGATAACTGACGACCATTACGACGCTCAAGCTCAATTTGATCCATCAATACAATGCCATTTTTAATGATCATCCCCATCAGAGTTATTGCACCAATCAGCGCCATAAAACCAAACGGTTTGTTAAATAACAGCAGTGCAAATGTCGCCCCAGTTGCCGCTAACGGAATCGTGGCTAGAATAATGGCTGGCTGCTTAAAGCCATTGAACATTGCGACTAAAATGATCACCATAATCAGTAGCGCTTTAGGCAGTTGCTGCAAGATATCTGACACCGCTTTATGCTCGTCATAGTACTCACCGCCCCACTCCATGCTGTAACCCGGCGGTAATTCAATCGCTTCGATATCCGCTTTAATTGCGTTGCGCACTTTTGCAGGGGTCGTTGATCGTGAAACGCCAGCTTGAGCGGTAATGGTTTTCACTCGGTCGCGACGCCAAATCATGCTCTCCTCTGCACGCAACTCAAAACCATCGACCACTTGTCCTAGTGGCACCGAATGAAGCCCAAGTAACGATTTGACCGGAATAGATTCCAGCGACGCCATAGTTTGCTCTGTGCTGCGCAACTGAATCGGAATCAACTCATCATTGAGTTTCATTCGTCCTAACGGCATACCATCAGAGGCTCGCTTCATGGCAAAAGCAATATCAGCCCGGTTAATACCGGCGCGTCTTGCTCGTTCTTGGTTGATAATAGGCTCTAACAACTTGCTTTGTTGACGCCAATCGTCACGAACATATTTTGCATCCGGGTGGCTTGCCATAATGGTTTTAGCCTGTTCAGCCAATTGATGTAGCACCGCTTGATCAGGACCAGAAAAACGCGCTTCGACCGAATACTTATCCGTTGTGGCAAGTTTCAGCGAGCGAAAACGTGGACGCGCATCAGGGAATTGCTGTTTTACCCACGCATCCCCTCGTTCCACCAAGGCAGAAATGGCGTGGTAATCGGTGGTATTGACCAAGATCTGTCCGTAGGCTGGGTCTAACGGCTCTGGCTCTACCGTCACCGAGAACCTCGGCACACTAGCACCGATGCTACTTGCAATACTCGTCACTTCCGGCTGTTCAAATAACCACTGCTCGACTTTTTTCATATCGGCTGAGGTCTGCTCTATCTTAGCTCCATTGGGTAACCAATAATCGAAAAATACGATTGGGCGGTCGGACTGAGGAATGAAGTTAACCGACACATAAGGGACCAATACAGCAGTCACAACTACTAAAGGGATGAGCGTTGTCAGTGCTTTTTTAGGATTGTCGACGGTCCAACCGACCAGTTGTTTGTAGCGAGAAACTTTACTCTCATCTTTGCCCTTACTTGGATTAATAAACAGCCAGCACATCAACAACGTAAAGGTCATTGCCACCAGCCAAGACAACAGCAATGAAGAAGCGATAATGGAGAATACTGAAGCGGAAAACTCAGCCGCATCAGTCTTGGAGAACAACACAGGGCTTGCACCCATAATCGCGATAACAGTCGCCCCAAATAATGGCAGTGCTGTTTCTTTGACCGACTCCAGTGCCGCTTGCGTACGCTCAATGCCTTTATTGAGCTTAGCAATCATCATATCGGTGATCACAATCGCGTTATCCACCAACATGCCCAGAGCGAGAATAAAGGTCCCTAACGAAACTCGGTGTAAGTCAATCTGATTGATATTCATGAATATCAACGTCAGTAAAATGGTCAGTAGTAAACTGCCACCCACGATTGTGGCACTTTTAAAGCCCATGAAAATAAGCAGGACGACAAAGACAATCGCGACACTTTCTAACAGGTTGCCGACAAAATTATCGATCGACTTCTGCACTTCGTCCGGTTGATAAGCCACGGTGGAGATCTGCACGCCAAGAGGTAAAGAGGCTTGATAGTCATCAATGATCGCCCGAATGGTATCTCCCAGAGAAACCACATTAATGCCATTGACTGGGCTCACCGCTAATGTCACCGAAGGCTCACCGTTATAGCGATTTTCAGTCAACGCGGGCGTTTGGTAACCCATGCGAATATCCGCCACATCGCCTAAACGGACCAGTCCAGTGCCAAACTCGCTTACACCACCTTTGATTACCAAATTGCGAATATCGTCTAATGACTGAAACTGGCTACCTTGATGTACGCGAATGCGCTCGCTTCCGGCATCAAACTTACCCGCCTCATACGTCATATTTTGTGTGCTGAGTTGATTCCATACTTGTGCAAAGGAGACGCCATATTGTGCGAGGCGTTCGTCAGGCATATCGATGTAAACAGTACGCGGTTGTACGCCGTGCAGTTCCACCTTCTTGATGCCATCAACGGTTTTGATACGTCGTTGCAGTTCCTCAGCATAACGGCGTAACTCTTCGGGTTTGGCATCTTGACTGTGAATAGCAAACAGCATTCCATACACTTCTGAGAACTCATCTTGCACTATGCTGATCTGAGCCGTGCTTGGGAGCTGCAATTTGACATCATTCACCTTACGTCGCAGTAAATCCCACTGTTGAGGCAGATGCTCTGAATTTAGGCTCTCTTTAAGATCGACAAACACCATCGACATACCCGGTCTCGAAAGAGAACGTAAGCGATTCAGCTCGCCCATTTCTTGCAACTTGGTTTCGATAGTATCTGTTACTTGCAGTTCGACTTCTTCAGCAGAAGCGCCCGGATAGAGCGTAACCACCACTGCCGTCTTAACGGTAAAGCTTGGGTCTTCAAGCTTGCCTAGATCAAAGTAGGAGTAGATCCCTGCAATGATGCTCAGGGCAGTAAAAAAGAGCAAAAACGTTCTTTGACGAATTGCAAATTCAGCCAACTTAATCATGGTTCACCTTTATAACTCGCGAATAACGATATCGTCGGCGCGTTGCCCATTCGACAAATACTGACTACCGCTCACGACCACGTAATCATCAGCATTTAACTCGCCTTTAATACAAGCTTGATAAGCATCGAGCGAAGCAAGCTCAACCGGCAGCCCCACGACACGGTTGTCGCGAACTAAATTGACGTGCATTTGCTCCTTACTACCCACCAACGCTGAGTAAGGAATGCAGTAGCTTTGCTGGCTGTTACCGATATGAGTCGAAATTGAGACCGATTTGCCCGGGAAGAGTTGTGCACTGCCTTTTTCAATACGATAAGTAACGGTATAGGTTTGCTTGATTAGGTGGGGCAGCGGCGCAATTTCTGTCACGTAAGCATTGAGAACATGTTCTGACTGATACCAGGATACCGAGCTAATTTGCCCAACCTCAAACGCTTCAATTAAGGTTTCAGGCACATCAATTTCGACCTCAAGCTGACGATTGTCTTGCAACGTCGCGACTGCAATCCCCGGCAATACCTGCTCATGCTGCTCAAAGTCCACACGACCAATTACGCCATCAAACGGGGCTTTTAACTCGGTGTACGCCAGAGTATCTTTGGCGCGTTGAATGTTTTTTTCGACCACTTTAATCGCCGAGAGACTGCGCTCATAGCCACTGATCGCTCGGTCAAGATTCACTGAGGCGATAGCATCATCTTGTGTTGCCTGTTTAACGCGTTTCAGTTCTGCTTTTGCCAATTTATGCGCAGATTGCGCTTCAAGCATCTTAGCTTCTAGCTCTTCGTGCACGACCTGATAATCATGTGGATCTAAACGAGCGATAATTTGCCCTTTAGTCACCTTTTGCCCCTTAGTCACCAGCAGTTGTTCAATGGTACCCGGGACACGAAAGGCTAAAGCGGCTTGTTCTTGTGCGGTCACCAAGCCGCTAAAATGTTTCGCAGTTTGTCCTTGAGACTCGCTTAACTGGATAACTTGTAACTTGGTTTGTACAACTGGTTTTGTTTGCTCGACTTGAGCTTGATTGCAACCAGATAACCCCAGTGCAACACTGCAAGCCAGTGTGAGTGTGCTGATTCGATTCATGATAAATAGCTCCATGTTGATGGCGCTATTCTATTATTGAACAGTGTTCGAATAAGCCATCAACCACAAGACTTAATGTCATGAAAAATGAGACAATCAGGCGAGTTTAGGGATTTCTTGGATCAGATATTGTATCAGTTCGCGACTGGCATAATTGAGGGTTCGCGGCTGAGGATAGAGCAGATAGCCGTGTTCAGTTTTTGCGCTAACTTCTGGTAAAATCTGGTAAAGTTCACCATTTTCCAGCTCTTTCTCAACTAATATTTTAGGTAGAAATGCAATGCCGCGCCCTGAAAGAGTAGCATCTTTAAGAAAAGCGATACTGTTCGAAACCAAAGGCGAATTAACTTTTACCTCGCCCTCAACAAACTGCCAGAGATCATCAATCTCTCCACTCGGCCAGCGAAAACAAAGCGCGGTATGCTCAACTAACTGGTGCACATCCTCTGGCAACTGCTTTGATTGAAGATATTTTGGTGATGCGACTAAGCAGCGATCTAACGGTAATATCTGGCGAGCAATCAAGTCTGAATCAATCAGTTCTCCACCGTGAAACGCGATATCTAGCCCCTGCTGGTACATATCAATAAAGCCATTTTGGATAACGCGTACATCCAATTCCACTTCGGGGTGAAGATCCAAAAACGTAAACAGAATCGGCTGCAGTAACTCATGAGTCTCGGACAAAATGCCGAGTTTTATTTTGCCTTTAATCAGCGTATCGGCTTGAGTAATGGCTTGATTGGCGTTGTCGAACAGCGCTAAAGCTTGGAGAATCTCTTGGTAGTAAATTTCACCATGATTAGTGAGGGATAAGCTACGTGTCGTGCGATGAAACAGTGATGTGTGGAGTTGTGCTTCTAATTCATTGATTCGGCGGCTCACATTCGCGCGGGGAACATCAAGAGCGTTGGCTGCCGCAGTAAAACTGCCCAGCTCTACTACTTTGACGAATAATTTTAGATCTTCAATTTTCACACGCGTATCCCTATCGATCTCGATAAGGCATATTGTAGAGAATCTAGTCTGTGGTACTAGCAGATTTCGTCATCGAAGCGCAGATTTTTAAAGTAGTGCTCTTTATCTCTTGCGGAAATCTCTCTTAATACCCGACACGGGTTGCCGACGGCGACTACGTTTGGCGGAATGTCTTTGGTCACCACACTCCCTGCCCCCACTACACTGTTTTCACCGATCGTGACACCGGGAAGCACCTCAACATTGGCGCCAAGCCATACATTATCTTCAATTGTAATTGGAATATTGAACTGCGCCACTTTGCGCCGCCTGTCAGGATCAACCGGATGACCTGCGGTAGTTAGAACCACATTGGGACCAAACATCACGTGGTTTCCAATAGTGATTGTTGTGTCATCCACTAGGGTTAAATTGAAGTTCGCGTAAAAATTGTCGCCAATGTATGTATGCTTGCCCCAATTCGCTCGCAGTGGTGGTTCGATATAACACTCTTTGCCCACGCTGCCTAATAAAGTGCGCAGAAGCTCATCTCGCTGCACAAACTGACTTGGTCGACAATGATTAAAGTCATAGAGTATTTCTAGACACGCTTGCTGCTCAGCAATTAAAGATTGATCATCGCAATAGTACACTTGACTGCTGTGCATTTTTTCTCGGACACTCATACTTCATCCTTGTAGTACAAACATTATATTGACTCTTTTAGGACAGAGTGCCCAGCTGAGTCCCTGATACAACCGTCTGTTTATCAATCCTATATAAACAATGTCTTTGCAACTCGTGACCATCTGGCAACTTAGGATGGTTGAAATCAAGACGTGTATTTATCATACCGAGGCGTTTCATCACCATTTGTGAAGGAATGTTACTGAGCGCAGTAAAGGAATAAATCTCTTCAACACCAAGGACAAAAAAAGCATAGCGAAGTGCCTGATCAGCAGCTTCCGTAGCATAACCTTTATGCCAGAATTTCTCGTCAGTGCGCCAACCAATTTCCATCATTGGCGCACCCGGAATACCACTCTCGCCATCAAGCGTATTTAAGCCAACAAAACCAATAAATTCGCCGGTAGATTTGAGCTCTACTGCCCAAAATCCCCAGCCGTGAATATCAATCAAAGCTCGCAGTCTATCAGCGAGCTGAAAGCTTTCGCTCTCACACAAGGTCGCTGGAAAATATTTCATGACTTCCGGATTAGCACACATACGCGCAAAATGAGGATAATCCTCATCTTCCCATTGGCGCAGTATTAATCTTTTGGTTTCTAACATATGTCCTCGAGCTTATCATCCGATCCTGGAATGTTTATGATCATCAGTTGTGAGACGATGTGGTCATTACCACAATAATAACATTTTTAGTAAGGTTTAATGACGGCTCGAACAGAGGAATTGCGCCGATAAAAGGGATTTTCGACGCATATTTAATAAATACTTTGTTTTGAAATTGAGACACGCTCTAACTCCAGCAAGTAATGAAAACGTGCGATTTCAGCAAACTATTTTAATCACTGAAGCAGTTTAAACATTAGAAGCTTCGATTGCTCCCAACCAACCAAATGAACGCTGCAAAAAAGCAACAGCATTACTCTCTATGATTTTGCCATGGGCTAAAATAATCCGTTCTGGCTGCCAAGCGATTATCTGCGCGAGATGCTCTCTAGCTAACGGTTTATTGAACATGAATGTGATTCGCCAATCTAACGGCATCTTGCCTTCCGGCGCTAGAATACCAATCGCTTTGGCGATATTACGTTGCAGTGGTTTAAAGTGCTGCGGATCGAAGTTCTCTATTAGGTCAGTCACAATCAAAGTTTGGCTGTGTTTATGCAAAAAAATGCTCTCTTCCATCACCGATGAACCGGTAAAAAGCAGATGTTCTATTTCTTCTTGCCATGGAAATATCGCTGATTGCGCTAAACAATTTTCAAAGGTGAGATCTTGGCGCTTATTCACCACTTGCGCCGTACCGTAGGTAAACGCTTGAGGATAAGCTTCTTGCCACTGCTTAATGAACAAGTGATGTAAACTATTTGGGGCGATGAGATAACGCACGGTGCCAAGGGAATCCACTTGCTGGCGAACTTCTTCATTCAGCTCAATCGGGCTATGTAGCCAGAGGTCGCCACCAGCCAAACGTACTACCGTCATGCGTGTTGAAAAAGGAAAACTAAGAAAAGAGACATTGCCCCCGTTAAATATCCATAGGTTCGGTTGAATCTCAATCATTTGACGCTCCTTTCAATATGCAATCACACAAATACTATACCTAATAAAAGCCATGCAAAACTGAAACAAACGCAGGTTAAGCGAGTTTCCATTGATGCTTTTCTGCTAATACCTCTAAACGCTGTAGCTCTTGCTCAAACAAACTTTGCAACCAAACCAGCAAATCGCTCGCAATGTCACTTTTCTGCGGCAGATATGCGAAATATTGCCAAGGGCTACTGCGCACTGGCGCATTTCTCGGCGTGCGTAAAAATCCCCGCTCAAGCTCAGGTAACACCAGCAGTAAATCGGTTACGGTTGCCCCATGCCCTGCTAAGCTCGCACTTATCGCCAAATCTAGGCTGATAAATGATGTATCGCGACTTGGCTTGATCGCGAGATCCTCCTCCTGATTAAGCCAGGTACGCCAATCTAAGTGATCATCGGTTGCATGCAATCTTGGCATCTCAAGAACCTGCTTGATGCTTTTTTCACTGTGCTCGTCGCTTGGGGTGTAAATCGGCGCCATATATTCATCACGTAAGAAAGTCGCTTTAGGATGCCCGCGATAAAGCTCTGGTTGCCTGGTGTTAATAATAGCCAAATCGCTTTGTTCTGCGGACAAATCCCAGTCCCCTTCAATCAAAGGAATAATGACTATTTCATAGTCAGGGTAACGTTCATTTAGCTCTCTGACTCTTGGGATCAGTATCCGTGTAGCAAAACTGATGGCACTTTTGATCACCAAACGTTTCTTTTCAGGTTGAGTCCATTTCTCAAGTAACGTTTGTAACTCAAGATAGTTATTTCTTAGCACCTGAAATAGCGCCATCCCTTTTTCCGTCAGCTCAATCGAACGATGCTTACGAATAATCAAGGCAGCGTTAATTTCGAGTTCTAATGACTTTATCTGTCGGCTAACCGCACTTTGCGTCACATTAAGCTCTTGCGCCGCTTGCGTAAAACTCAATAAGCGAGCAACGGTTTCAAACACTTTCAAACTATTGTGGCTAAACGGTAGGTTCGGGTAGGCTTTCATTGCACTTTTCACATAACTTCAAGTCATGCAAGAGTGACATATTAATCATTTGATAGCGAATAGGAATCAGCGTTTAATTAGCGCAAATCACAATACACTTTATAAAAATCAAACTTGAGCCATCATGAGAAAAATTCTCTCTTTAGCATTCCCTCTTATCATCTCTCAGCTCATTGCCATGTCACTGGTGTTAACTGACGTTTGGATGATGTCACGCCTGAGCATTGAAGCATTAGCGGCTGGCGGTTTAGGCGCGGCAATTTTCAGCTTTATCTTTATTATTGCCAGCAGCACAATAGGTTGTGTCGCTAACCTCGTCGCCATTGCCTATGGGCAACGTGTTGCTAGACCTGAATTTGGTAACCAACAGATCCGCTTTGCGATTAAAGGCGCAGTGTTACTCGCCGTTATTCTCTCTGCATTGCTTGTTGCCAGTTTCTCGTTCGCTCCTCATTTATTACGACTTGCACAACAGCCCGAAATGGTTATCGCACCTGCGATGGAGTATGTAAACGCGTTAAAATGGACTATGTTGCCATCGCTATTTCTTTTGATTCTACGTGGTTTAACTAGTGCATTCGGTAACGTGCGCTCTATTTTGGTCATGTCAGTTGCTAACATATTCCTCAACATTCCAATTAGTTACCTTCTCGCGTTTGGTTTTAACTTGGGATTAAGTGGCTTAGGCGCAGGTACCGCGCTCTCCTCGCTGATCGTCTCTATCGGCTACGGTTACTGGGTGTTTAACCGTGCTGAGTTTGCTGAATTTGCACCTTGGAAAAATCGCCATGAGTATTCGCTCGCACTGACCAAACCGCTACTCGCAATGGGTTTACCTATCGGCTTGGCGGCATTGCTGGAGCACGGCTTAATTTACGGTGGCACACTCATGGCGGGCACCGTCGGCGTTGCCGCACTTGCTCTACACCAAATTTTGCTACAGTGCTTAAGTTTTACATGGAACATTAATTTTGGTTTTTCTCAAGCCGCGGCAATTTTAGTTGGACAAGACTTTGGCGCTGAAAACTATTCCGGCATCAAACAAACAGCAGTACGCAGCTTTGGTATCACAACGGTGATTAGTATTGTGCTTGCAGGCGGATTTATTCTCTATCCCGAGTTTATCGCCGCCATTTTCAACCTTGATGCTCATTTAACTGAGCTACTCATCTCGGTTCTTTGGGTGGTCGCGCTCGCTTTTGTCGTCGATGCTTGGCAACTTCTCGCGATTAACCTGCTGCGTGGTATGAAGATTGTAATGATACCAACCGTAATGACTGCCGTTGGTTACTGGGCGTTTGGCATTCCTGCCGCTTGGCTACTGATGAAATCCTATCAGCTAGGAGGTATTTGGGCGGGTATCGGAATTGGTCTCGCGGTAACCGGGGTACTACTTTTAGTACAACTGATGGTTTCAATACGCAAGCAAAATAGCGTAATGAGCCTCGCGTGAAAGTAAAAGAGCTGGCAATGCCAGCTCTTGCTGATTCTAAAACTATTGATACAACTCAGTCCAACTACCATTGATCGCGGATGAATAATTATCTATGTTGACTTTATTGTCTGCTGGCGTCGTTCCTTCAAATTGTGCATGGCAGCCTTTTTGAATACTCACCCCAAACACTTCGCCATTAGAAACCCAATCGAAAGTACCCGCAATGCTCGTATCACCTTGGATCTTCATTGTAGAATTAAATTGGCACTCCAATGTATCACTGGAAAAATCACCATCAACTTCTAAAGAACTATTACCATTAAGATAAAATTCTTCGGCAAAACTAGCATTGCCCCAAACCGCAATTCTTGAGTTACCATACGCCTCCCCTCTTCCACTAGCGTTGATACTGTCAACCTCAATGTAGCTGCCCCCTTCGGCAATCACTTCGGTGGCATTAAGAGCGGCTGCAAAAATAGAACTTGTCCCTATAGCTTCAACCAATCCCACACCAGCGTTAGATTTCGTCACAATGGTAGAATTGCCATCAGCAACGACCTGAAAGGCGTTACCCGTCACATCGCTTCGAATTTCCACCGCCGAGTTCTTATTGGCATGGAGAGAAACATTATCCAGCGAGCCCGATTGGATTCTCAGATAAGCCGATCGAATATCAAGGTTTGGCAAGTAATCAACGCCACCATCATCGTTTGATTCAATCACCGGCGTCGCAAATGTCACGCCCTCTAAACGAGCCGTTGAATTACTCGTTACGGTTAAAGTACCTTGTAAGTTGATGTCTCTCAGGCGAACGTTTGATTGTTTCTCTATATATAGAGATTCACCATATTCATTATAATTACCCAAGATTGTTGCACTCCCATCGCCGTCAATAACCACATCACTGCGAGTAATGTATGTGCCGTTACAATTACCAGTAACATTGTAGGTTGTTCTGACTGTCGCATTTCTATCGCTATCTAGAGCGTCGACTAGTGCATCGGCATCTGTGCCGCAATCGAGGTCAACCGTTGCATAAACCTCTTCAATTGCAGCCAATCGACTGTCGAGATCAGTGAAATTTTCATTAACTTCGCTGGCTAATGCTGGTGTGCCACTCGTAAAGGTATTTGGTACTGCAGCGAATGCGGAAATGGTGACTAATTGACTCATACCCGCAGCCAAAAGATACTTATTAACGTTGTTCATAATTATTTCCTATTAATCCTTTGTTAAACCTGGCTGTCTATTTCCAGTTAGCCTGATTCCAATTGCTCTCATCCCATACTAGTTCTGAGACCTCACAAGCATCTCCAATCCCATTCCCGTCGACATCACTTTGAGTAGGGTTACCAACATTAGGGCAATTATCATCGCCATCATTGATACTGTCGTTGTCATCGTCGTTATCAGCCACATCCCCTATACCATCATTGTCGTTATCAGCCCATTCGGTAGGGTCGTCGTCAAATGCATCGCTGTCGTTATCATAACTGTCGTTGTCAGTATCATTCGGATAAGGATCATCTTCGTTGTCACCTAAACCATCATCATCCTCATCTGCCCATTCCGTTGGGTCGTTGACAAACAGATCGGTCTCATTGTCATAGCCATCGTTATCACTATCATTTAGATACGGATCGTCCTCGTTATCACCCAAACCGTCACTGTCTTCGTCTGCCCATTCGGTTGGATCATTAACAAACAGATCGGTGTCATTGTCATAACCGTCGTTATCGGTGTCATTAGGATACGCATCGTCTATTTCGTCGATTCCATCGTTGTCTAAATCGCCCGCTCTAGCTCGATCCGTTGGATATTGATCGACAGTATCTGGGTAGATATCATCTTCACCATTCACCGTGTCATCATTTAAGTCAGCATTATCGCCAGTTCCGTCACCGTCTGAATCGAGCCACTCAGTCGCATCATCATCAAAATCATCCAAAGTATCTGGCACCCCATCTGAATCGCTATCCGTGCCGTTTAGATCAATAACCACACTTTCCGCACTGTCAAAGTCAGGTTCCTCACCATCTTGCGTTGCCTCTTTTACCTCTACAATTTTTTGCTTCACTTGGTGGTTTACCACCGTAACAACGGCGACAAATTGTCCATCATTCTCTTCTTCAGATACTCGTTGCAAATCTTCTGGTGTTTCTGGCAGTGCGTTCGATTTGACAATGTTTTCTGCAGCATAAGCGGCATCAGGGTCGCCTTTTATAAAGAAGTCTCCTAACACATCCTCTTGATCGAGCCCCAGCTGGTCTGCAACCGTTTGTATCGCATTTTGCTTAGCTGACTCTATCGCTTCATCACTCGAGCTCTCATCAATTACTTGCTCCATATAGACATGAACTAAGGTAGAGAGAGGAGTGACTTTGTCTTCACCGGGAGGCGCTGACATAGTGAAACCTTCCGTTACGTCACCATTGTCAGAATCGGTCGTTTGCCCTGGAATCGCCCGCACTACGACTGGATATTGCTCCGGATTCACTATTCCCGTTACATCTAAGCTAGCAACACCATCACTACCGGAAGTCGCCCTCGGCTCATTGTCATCCAAGATAAAATTACGGTTTCTATCTAACCAAACCAACGCGCCATCTAAATAACCATCAATTGCCGTTACTTTATAGCGACTCGAGCCTCCATCCCCTTCACTAGATGAACTACTACTGTCGCAACCAGTGAGAGCAACTGAACTCGCCAAGCCAAGCGCAATAACTAATTTGCTCTTCTTCATTTTTATTCCACACGTTAAATTTCAATTAACTCAACAAACAATTAAGCAACAAGATTTGAACTTTTCAATTCGACAATTAATTTATGACGTGTACGAAATAATATAATTTGGGCAATATAATCATGATGATATATTGATATTTATATATTTAACTGCGCCAGATTTTTACAAATAAATTTTAATTTTATAAATTTCAGAATGTTATGAAGTTGTTTACAATTGAAGCAGGACGGAACCTTTTTGTACATTTTGAGATTTTAGTCACACCGTTTTTAAGGCTATATTGTGAAATGTAGAATTTGGTAAAATGAATCGTACAACTCATTAAATATAACCATGAACAACACTGATATTGAATTTGAACACTTAATGCTTGAGATAAAAGCCCAACGTTGGCACTTGCTTGAGCGTTTTTTATTTAGTTATTTCTGCATGCGCCAAAACTATCTGTCGAAGTCTGGCAGCCCGGATTGGCAGAAAGCTCGTGACCATTGTCCCCGTTCTGACCAAGTAACCAGCAGCAAACATGCTGAACTTGAACCTCTGGTTCCCTTGGCAACGATCGTTGGTGAATTCAAACGTTATGAACGAGATGGAGAACTCTCACGACAAACCGTAAAACGCATCCTTGATAGCCTGTTGCATTACGTAGTCATCAGCAAAGAAGAGAAACAAAAGCTAAAAGAGGCAGCTCTGCATGATGCAATGCCTAAGGAATGGTATCGCTCAAGCAACAAAGATCCGTACTCTCGACTCGCCAAAGTTGCGATACATATCAGCCTGTAGCACAACCTTAGAGCACGTCATTTTGATTAAATTAATAGTTACGCCAACTAACACTGCTAGCTGTTTCTAAAATGGTGTATTTACATCATTTCTTCCAATCAACTCTTGATAACATGATGGTCATCTGTCGCAATTAGAACTTGGCGCTTAGAGCTTAACGCCAAGTTAAGCTTTATAAGGTGTCCTATGACAAAACGTTATTTAGATTGTTCTGCTTCTGAAATTTCTCAGTTACAAGGGCAAGACTTACTCGATTCACTACGCATGAGTGAAGGACGTATTTTAATGGCGGAAACCATTGGTGCGCTACAACCGATGTTAGTTTCAGTAAGTAATGCCGAACTGGCTGCCAGCCAAAGTGCTGATTTACTACTGCTTAACCTATTTGACGCTGACCAGCCTGAAATTAACGGCATGCCGACTGACATCGAAGCTGACAATCTACTCAAAGAACTCGCTCGGTTTACCGGACGCGCTGTGGGGGTTAACTTAGAAGCAGTTGCACCGGATTATCAACCTAGCCATCAAGATTTTTGGCAAGTCTCTTCGGGGCGTTTAGCTACCGGTGAAAACGCACAAAAACTGTATCAAATGGGCGCACGATTTATCACCATTACAGGCAACCCTGGCAATGGCGTCAGTAATGAAGCGATCTCCAACAGCTTGCGCTCAATCAGACAAGCCGTCGGCAAACAAATGGTGTTGATCGCCGGCAAAATGCATGCAGCCGGTATCCTTCGTTCTGGCAGCGAGAAAATCATCACCAAAGCTGATGTCAAAGAATTTGCCGATAATGGCGTGGACATCGTATTGCTGCCTGCTCCCGGCACGATTGCCGGCATCAGCCAAGATTACGTCGCCGAGCTAATAGACTATGCCCATGAGCTGGGAATTATGGCAATGACCGCGATTGGTACATCTCAAGAAGGAGCGAGTGTGGAAACCATCCGTCAAATTGCGCTCATGAGTAAGATGGCAGGTGCCGACTTGCATCATATTGGTGACACCGGCTGCGCGATTGGTATTGCCGCACCGGAAAACATTCGCGAGTACAGCATTGCTATACGTGGTGTGCGCCATACTTACGCACGGATGGCGCGCTCTGTTTGCCGCTAATCATAGTTTAAGACTTGGGAGCATTGTCTCCCAAGTTTAGCGTCTGAAATGAATGTTGGCGCGAAGCTCAACCGTTTCTGGCTCGTACTGCGGATTTTCCAGCAACTGATTAGAGAGTCGAAACAACGCCTCCGCCATAGCTTCATTGTCTTGTTCGATTGAATCGATCTTAATCGGTAAGCAATCTAGGATGGCATAATTATCAAAGGTGCCTAAGCGAATCACATCATTCAATAATTGCTGCTCGGACAAATAGCGAAGCACCCCTTCTAACAAAGAGTAAGACGCGGTAAACACCGCTTGTGGCAGGCGACCTAATTGCACCACAGCTTCTGCCATCAAGTCATAACCAGATTGTGGTTGGTAATCTCGGCTAAAAACCTTCGTATCGCTAAAAGCGACACCAGCTTGCTCTAGCCCTGCTTGGTAGCCTTCTAAACGCTCTTGGCTTGGTGATAAAAGCCATTGCCCACCAATATAAATACATTCATCAGCACCTTGAACCATGCGAGCCACCAGCTGCTTAGTTGCTGTATAAGCATCCGTTTTAACATTGATAAACTGGCTACGGTGAAATGTACGGTCGAAGAAAATAACCGGCGTTGAGCTTTTAACGCTGTAATAAAACTCTTCGCTCGGTAAGGCAGATGCGACCAACAGCAAATCAACCTGACGTTCAATCAACCCTTTCACAACCTGCTTTTCCAACTCTTGATCATCGTTTGAACAAGCAATCAACAACTGGTAGCCACTTTCTCTGAGCAACTTTTCTAACGCTTTGGCGGTGTTAGCAAACCCCATATTGGCAAGATCAGGGATCACCAAACCAATGGTATAGGTTTTGTTTGATTTAAGCGCGCGCGCGTAAACGCTTGGCGTGTAGTGATGCTGTTTGGCAATGCGCTGCACTTTTTCGACCGTTGCTTGGTTAATACGATGCTTTTCTGCATGCCCGTTTAGCACAAAACTCACGGTAGATTTAGATACCCCAGCCAACGCTGCAATATCAGCAAGTTTCAGTTTTTTCTGACTCATTCTATGTCCATATGAGTGTAATTAAGGTTACGCACTGTGGATGCTCATCCTACCTGCTTAGCGCATCGCTGTCAGTCAGATTACGGTTTTTCCCAAACGATTCCATGATCGTTAAAGATCGCTTTTGATCACAGTTTTAAGCAAATTTCATCGCTGGCTAAACAAGTTTATTGATTTGCTAAACCGTTTTAGCAATTATATCAGCAAAGCGAAACCTAACCAATTTAAGGTATAAACTATGAGCAAAGTATGGCTAACTGGCGACGCGGTTGTTGACCTGATCCCGGATACAGAATCCACCTATCTAAAATGCCCTGGTGGCGCACCTGCTAACGTGGCAGTAGCGATCGCTCGCCTTGGTGGTAATGCGGCTTTCTTTGGTCGCGTTGGTCAAGATCCATTGGGTCGCTTTATGAAACAAACACTAAGCGATGAAAAGGTAAACACCGACGCTATGCTACTTGATGAGGCTCATCGCACATCCACCGTAATTGTCGACTTAGATGACTCTGGCGAGCGTAGCTTCACCTTTATGGTAAAACCAAGTGCAGACCAATTCTTAGAACTGGCAGACGTACCAAGTTTTGCTCAAGGTGAATGGCTACACGTATGCTCGATCGCTTTGGCGAATGAGCCAAGTCGCAGTACAACACTGGAAGCAATGCGCTTAATTAAACAAGCCGGTGGTTTTGTTAGCTTCGATCCAAACCTACGTGAAGAAGTATGGGCAAATCCTGAAGAACTTATCCCTGTGGTGCGCCAAGCGATCGCTTTAGCGGATGTGGTGAAGTTTTCCGACGATGAACTGATGCATCTCACTCAAACCTCTTCTTTAGAACAAGGTTTAGCTGCGCTAAACGAGTTTAACAATACGCTTGTGCTTGTAACTCAAGGCGCGAAAGGCGCACTCGTAATCTTTGATGGCAAGCAAGAGCTAATTTCAGGACAAGCTGTTAAACCAGTTGATACTACTGGAGCAGGCGACGCTTTCGTTGGCGGCTTACTGGCAAAACTTGCACAACATTTGCAGTGGGCAAATGATGATGTTATCCGCCAGGCAGTGCGCTGGGCAAATGGCTGTGGCGCATTAGCGACAACGCAAAAAGGCGCGATGACCGCCCTACCAACCCAAGCCGCGCTTAACCAATACATCGCATAAAGTCGCACCTCATCGGCGGCGATTGTCCATTCGGGTGTCATCCCTCTCTGACACAACCCCAAGTTTATACTTGGGGTTTTTGCGTTTATCGTCCCAATTTTGACTAAACAACATACTGTTAAATCGATAATAGTCATCCTGTCACACTTTGAAACATCTAAGTTGCTTATAAATAGTTGATTACAAATACAGCAATCGAACCCTTTTCTAACAACTATTTTTGCTTCCCAAACAGGATGTCGCTATGTTTCTTAATAATATGACGCTCAAATCTCGGTTAATTCTGGCTGTTTTAGCCCCAAGCCTTGCCTTGCTCGTCGTCGCTGGTTTGAGTGTTAACTCAATGAGTCAAATTCAAACTCAGACAGAGGCTATCTATCAAAATACCGCTGAGCCAATGCGATCCATGGCTGAAGTCTCTTCACGTATACCTCGCATGCGAGTCGGTATTGATATGATGCTGCTGCAACAAGTTGATCAACTTAAAGACCAAAAAGGGGTAATGACTCGAGTCAAAGAAACCAGAGAAGAAGACATACCTCAACTTGTACAGTCATTAGAAGCCGCTGTCGCTGCACAAGAAAACCCTGAAATGGTCAAAGAAGTGACCGCGTTAAAAGTGGCGATGGAGACAATGATCGCTCAAGAATTAGCGCCAATGCTTGATGCGTTCGAGCAAGGTAATATGCCATTAGCCAGCCATATTTATCGCGAAAAATATGCCAAAAGCTACGGGGCTCTGCGCAAACAATCTGCCACCATTCTCGACAACTTGCTTCTGCAAGCCAAAGCGCAACACAAGCAAAGTGAAGCGACCTTCTTAGCGGGTGAATACACATTATTAATCGCAATCGTCATCGGCTTAGCCCTCTCTTCAAGTATTGCTTATGTGATAATTAGTGGCATGCGTAAGAAAGTAGATTCGCTAAAAACCAATATGAACCTAGCGGCTAAAAACTTGGCGTTAGATGTGCGCCTCGATGTCTCTTCTAACGATGAGTTGAGTGACATTGGTAGAAGCTTTAATAGCTTGATGGATCGCGTGCGCGATTCTATTGCCGAAATTGCGTCTAGTAGCCATAAAATGTCCCAAGCGGCAGAAAAGCTTGCGACTCAAGCCCACCAAACTCAGCAAATTTGTATCTCACAGCGTGATCGAACCACTCAAGTCGCGACCGCGGTCAATGAGCTGGGCGCTACTGTTGGGGAGATTTCTTCGAATGCAGCAAACGCGGCAAATGTTGCCAGAGAAGCCACTGAACAAGCAAACACCAGCGTAGGAAAAGTTGCCGAAACGACAAGCAATATTGAATTCCTGTCCAGCGAAATCAACGGAGCAAAATCCGTGGTCAGCTCCCTTGCGGTCCAAGTGGAAGACATCAGCTCGATACTTGAAACCATCCGCAGTATTTCTGAGCAGACCAACTTGCTCGCACTCAATGCAGCAATAGAAGCCGCTCGCGCCGGAGAACAGGGACGCGGTTTCGCCGTGGTTGCTGACGAAGTACGTAATCTCGCCAGCCGTTCGGCAGAATCAACCGAGGAAATCCAAGGAGTCATTAACCGCCTACAGCAAGAGTCCGCCAATGCCGTAGAATCAATGTCGCGTGGGCACGAACAAAGTACCATAGTGGTCGAGCAATCCGAACACGTTGCGGTATCGCTACAGCAAATTAACGCGTTTATCGAAATGATCAATGATCAAAATACACTGGTTGCAACCGCGACGGAGGAGCAATCGACCGTCGTCAATGATATCAATATGAACATCAACGAAATCAGTAGTCTAACCGATGAAACCGCGGATGCAGCCGAACAGCTTTCTTCCAGTAGCGAAACACTCAATGCGCTGTCAAGCCAACTCGAGCAACTGGCGAATCGTTTTAAGCTATAGTCAGTTATCTTTATTCAGTCGAAAAAAAACCTGCCGCTTGGGCAGGTTTTTGTATCAGTCTATCTGATGATTAGTCGCGAAGTGTCGCGCCAAATTTGTCAGATACGTGAGCAACGATAGCTTCAACCGCACCTGCGATATCTGCATCTTCAAGTGTGCGCTCTAGAGACTGTAGTGTCAGTGCGATAGCTAGGCTCTTCTTGCCTTCTTCTACGCCTTTACCTACGTACACGTCGAATAGACGTGCGTCTTTAAGGAACTCACCACCTTGCTCTAGACAAGCATTTACGATGTCGCCAGACGCGACTGCTTCGTCTACTACTACCGCGATATCACGACGGTTTGCAGGGAACTTAGACAGTGCTACTGCTTCTGGGATCACACGAGTGTTGATTGCATCCCATTCGATTTCGAATACGATTGTACGACCATTTAGACCGAACTTGCGCTCTAGCTCTGGGTGTACAGTACCAATCACACCGATCTCTTTACCATCTAGCATGATAGCAGCAGATTGACCTGGGTGTAGTGCTGGGTTAGCTTTTTTGCTTTCAGGTGACAGCGCAACGAAAGAGTAAGCTTGTGCGTTTGCTGATAGCTCAAGTACCGCTTCTAGATCTGCTTTAAGATCGAAGAAATCAACCGTCGCTGTCGCCATATCCCAGTGCTCTTCACCGCGAGTACCCGCGATAACACCTGCTAGCATTGGCTCTTGACGCATGCCGTTTTCTGCTGCTTCACATGGGATGAAACGTAGACCGTATTCGAATAGACGAACACGTGGTTGCTGACGTTTTTGGTTGTGAACCACAGTGTTTAGCAAGCCTTGGATTAGACCTAAGCGCATTGCTGACATGTCTGCTGAAATTGGGTTCGGCAGTACAAGTGGTGCAACGTCTGGCACGATCAGTTTTTGTTGCTCAGGCTCTACGAAGCTGTAAGTAATTGCTTCGTGGAAACCACGGTCAACGAGCAGATCACGCACGCGTTTTAGCGGTTGGTCCGCTTCAACGTGGTTGTGCATAGTCAGTGCAGCAATTGGGTGTTGATTTGGAATGTTATCGTAACCGTAGATACGACCAACTTCTTCAATCAAGTCTTGCTCAATTGCGATGTCGAAACGCCATGTTGGTGCAACAGCTACCCAACCTTCAGCGTTTGCTTCAACTGTCATACCTAGACGCTCTAGGATCTCAACCACATCTGCATCAGCAATGTGGTGACCTAGTAGGTTGTCTAGTTTAGTGCGACGAAGTGCAACTTGGTTTGGCTTAGGTAGGTCAGCTTCTGACTCTACTGCTACAACTGGTGCTACTTCACCACCACAGATTTCGATTAGAAGCTGTGTTGCACGCTCAACTGCGCTGAATTGCAGTGCGTAATCCACACCACGCTCAAAACGCATTGATGAATCAGTGTGTAGACCGTAGCTACGAGCACGACCACGGATGTGGTCTGGTGCAAAGAATGCACACTCAAGCAGTACGTCTTTAGTTTCAGTCGTTACGCCTGAATCTTCACCACCAAAGATACCAGCAATTGCTAGTGCTTTGTTGTGGTCAGCAACCACTAGAGTATCTGCATTTAGCTCAGCTTCGCTGCCATCTAGCAGTGTTAGCTTCTCACCTTGCTCAGCTAGACGAACAACGATACCACCTTCGATCTTCGCTAGATCGAATGCGTGCATTGGTTGACCTTGCTCTAGCATTACGTAGTTAGTTACGTCTACTACTGGGTCAATTGAACGCATACCACAACGACGCAGTTTTTCTTGCATCCATAGTGGCGTTTCAGCTTGCACGTTTACGTTTTTGATCACACGACCAAGGTAACGTGGACATGCGTCTGTTGCTTTGATTTCAATTGAAACTGTATCAGCAATAGTTTCTGCTACTGCTTCTACTGAAGGCTCAGTGACGTCAGCACGGTTTAGAACGCCGACTTCGCGCGCTAGACCGCGAATGCTGAAACAGTCAGCACGGTTAGCCGTTAGGTCAACGTCTACTGTTACGTCGTCTAGAGCTAGGAATTCGCGGAAGTCTGTACCAACCACTGCGTCTTCTGCTAGTTCCATGATGCCGTTTGACTCAACATCGATGCCTAGTTCAGAGAATGAACAAAGCATACCGTGAGAAGGCTGACCACGTAGTTTCGCTTTCTTGATTTTGAAATCACCCGGTAGAACAGCACCAACTGTTGCTACTGCAACTTTTAGACCTTGACGGCAGTTTGCTGCGCCACACACGATGTCTAGAAGTTCTTCTTCGCCAACGTCAACTTTCGTTACACGTAGTTTGTCAGCATCTGGGTGTTGACCACACTCAACAACGTGACCAACTTTCACGCCATTGAAAGTACCGGCTACAGGAAGAACGTCATCAACCTCTAGACCAGCCATAGTAATTTGGTGCGTTAGTTCGTCAGTGGTAATCGCAGGATTCACCCACTCACGAAGCCATGATTCGCTGAATTTCATTGTGATTGATCCTCTGGATTACTTGAACTGTTTTAGGAAACGAAGATCGTTTTCGAAGAACGAACGTAGGTCGTTTACACCGTAACGAAGCATAGTTAGACGCTCGATACCCATACCGAATGCAAAACCAGAGTATTTCTCAGGATCGATGCCTACGCTACGTAGTACGTTCGGGTGAACCATACCGCAGCCTAGTACTTCTAGCCATTTGCCGTTTTTACCTTTCACGTCTACTTCTGCTGAAGGCTCAGTGAATGGGAAGTATGAAGGACGGAAACGAACTTCTACTTCTTCTTCGAAGAAGTTACATAGGAAGTCATGCAGCACACCTTTAAGCTGTGCAAAATTCACGTTCTCATCAACTAGAAGACCTTCCACTTGGTGGAACATTGGCGTGTGCGTTTGGTCGTAATCGTTACGGTAAACACGACCCGGTGCGATGAAACGGAATGGTGGTTTACCATTTTCCATCGTACGGATCTGAACACCAGATGTGTGAGTACGCAGCATCAAGTCAGGGTTAAAGAAGAAAGTATCGTGATCAGTACGTGCTGGGTGATCCGCAGCAATGTTCAGTGCGTCGAAGTTATGGAATGCATCTTCGATCTCTGGACCAGCTTCAGTGCTAAAGCCTAGCTCGCCAAAGAACTTCTCGATACGCTCAACAGTACGAGTTACTGGGTGTAGACCACCGTTCTCAATACGACGACCTGGTAGAGTCACGTCGATTGTTTCAGCTGCTAGTTTCGCTTCTAGTTCAGCACTTTGTAGTGCATCTTTACGAGCTGCGATTGCTTGCTGTACTACGCCTTTTGCTTTGTTGATCTCTTGACCAGCTTCGCGGCGTTCTTCAGGTGGCAGTTTACCTAGGCTTTGAAGTTGAGTGGTTAGCTCACCTTTTTTACCTAGATACTGAACACGCACTTCATCAAGTGCGACTAGCGATTGTGCAGCTTCAATTGCTGCACTCGCATTAGCAATGATCTCTTCTAGATGTTGCATCGTTTCCTCATCTACCTACGCCCTCTTTTAAGCAAAGCTCAAACAGAGTGACATAAGTGGTAGTATCCATAAGCGTCCCAATTGGGATCTTGGGTCTTTAAATAGCTGTACATAGTAACGAATGACAAGTCTAAATCCAATCTGAAATCACTATTCTCACTGTCTTTGCGTAAAAATTCGGCTCTAATATTGATTGTTTGAATTTTTATACCCACATCAAGGGATATAGACATGTGCAAAGGAAGTAAAAATGTCGTTAATAGTCAAACCCATCGTGGCTGAACAAAATGAAGAAATATGCAATATTATCAAAGCAGTAGGCACTGAATTTGGCGCCATTGGCGAAGGTTTCGGACCATCAGATGCCGAAGTCGAGGCGATGAGCCACTATTACACTGAGGAAAACAAAAGTTTATATTTAGTCGCCACTCTGGATGGAAAAGTGGTGGGTGGCTGTGGTTTAGCACCGTTTAGTGGCTCTAATGAAGTATGTGAGCTTAAAAAGCTGTTTCTTTTACCGCAAAGTCGCGGACTTGGCTTAGGCAAACAACTGACTTTAGACTGTTTGGCATTTGCCAAGCAACAAGGCTTCAGTCAATGTTATTTAGATACACTGAGTTCAATGAAATCAGCAATCGCGCTTTATGAAAAAGTGGGATTCCAGCATTTATCAGCGCCAATCGAAAGCACGATTCATGGTGGCTGTGATGTATGGATGCTCAAACAACTATAATATCGTTAGCTGGTGCACCCCATATTGCCACCAGCTAATTTTCCCCGACTATACTTACTCGACACTCAGCCAAGCTGACACTCGGTTACGCCCTTCCGCTTTCGACAAATAAACGGCGTTATCGGCAACTTTGATTAAGTCGTGGTAGCTTTCCATATACTCTAGACGCTCTGCGACACCAACGCTGATACTTCCGCGCCAGTACGCACGCCCCAGATCGAGTTGCAGTTCTGATATTGATTCTTGCGCTTGGCGCGCAACATGCAAGCCGCCCTCTTGGTCGGTATTCGGACAGATAACAAAAAACTCATCGCCACCCAAGCGACAAACCACATCATCATTACGGAAATGGTGCTTAAGCAAAGTGGCGATCTCTTGCAGTACTAAATCACCGGCATCGTGCCCGGCACTATCATTGACTTCTTTAAAATGATCGACATCGATCATTATTGCCACTAAAGGCTCATTCTTACTTAATGCAATATCCCACAATTGCTTAAGTTGACGCATTGCACAGCGGCGATTAGGCAACTGAGTTAACGAATCCGTTAACGACAGCTCTTCTAACTTATGGTTGGCTTTGACCAACTGTTTAGTGCGCTCTTGAACCATATCTTCGAGGTTTTGGTTTAACTCAAGTAGTGCCTTATTGCGTTCAGAAACCTGCTCGAACAAGCCGGTTAACGCAGCAAGTAACGGCTCAGTACTGCTATCTGAACCGCGCTCTTCCTCTTCATAAGCGACTCTAGGATCAATGCCACGTTCAATCTTAGCCAATTGGCGCGGTGGATTTTGATATGCTTGTCCAAATGTGCCGAGTAAATACCACTCTTGCGCATCAGCGCTTCTTCTTCACGAAAGTGAAATTCTGAGTATTGATAAAGTTCAAACAAGATGGTGCGAATATCCTCCATCGATATTGTGTTTTCAGCCACTAAAGCACCATAGCGGTTGATAATATCAACAAGGAACTGATGCTGCTCGTCGACTTCGTCGATGCCAGTCTCATAGCAGCTGTCCCATTGGAAAGAATTCATCAGCAAACCTCAAAATTTCAGTATATGCCCAAATGCACTTATATTTTTTGCAATATTCTAGCCATTTTTTAACAAAACTCATTCATATTGTGTAAAAAAAGGGAGCTCGATCTGCTCCCTAAGTTTATTTTTGACCAATTACCTACTAGGTCAGAAGTAATACTCTAGCGATAGCTCGATAAAGTCATCCTTTCTAGCGAAATAGAGCAAGTCTGAAGGAGTCCGGTTTTCAAATAACCATGCATTGGCGCGCCATTTAAAATGATTACTTAAACGACTGGATGCTTCAATTTTTGCATTATAGACATCGCTATGATCAAGGTCTTGAGTGACACCAAACAGTACTTCGCTGCCAGCTTCGTCATTGAGGACCAAGCGGCTGCCGACAAACAGATCGTTTTGTCCAATCGTTTGAGCATTTTCACCGCGACTGTCATATAGATATTCTGCAATCCAGCCAATATCCCAAACCGAGTCAAACACTCCCACACTGGTGTATTCAAAGCCGCCGACAAAGCCCGTGTAGTTTTCTAAGGTATCGCGATAGATCCCCTCAAACTTCCACAACCAATCACCGACAATACCCTGCACATCAACGCCAAGCTGTTTTGATTGAGCATAAAATGGGGTCAATTCTAACCCCTCACCAGTCGGTGTCACATCGAAGTAAGGGTCTCGATTGGTCCCTTGAAAGTAGCTCACCCCTAAGTCCCAATCATCAAGCATTACCGAGTAACGCAAAGCGTAATCAATATGCTGTTCTTGCCGAGACGATTGGTAGTTAACATCATCATTGATAAGTAACGGTGCTCTCAGTCGCCCATCTTCTCCGGCAAAAGTCCGCTCTCTGAAATAGGGCAACAACAACGCATCGACGGTGCCCCAATCCTTAATCGCGGTGAGATGCAGCATAGTTTGACCGAGTTTCTGCTCGCCATCCACTGACTCAACGCTATCGGTTTGGTTGATCACATCGACTAAGTGCGCTGACTCCGTCACACCCCAAAATAGCTTGCTGATCCCGACGCGAACTTCATAATCATCCCAATAACTAAGAAACAGAGCTTCTCTAATGTCACCATGACTGCGCTTAGCATCGAGGCTATCGTATCGATAGAAAGGGGAAAATGTGAAACTAGCGTCACTGTTGAATAACGACCAGTAAAGTTCGGGGTTAATGACTATCGAACTTTGCTCCTTTGCTTGCCCTTGCAAACCGCGGTCAATAAATTGTCGGTGTTCTAGGTTAATCTGCCCCCCTAGTTCCACTGCGGTAACCGGCGCAGAGAGCACACCCAATGTAACTAAACCCGCTTTACTTAATGAATTCGAGATACGACTTAACCTCATCACTCACCTACCTTACGCGCTTAAGAACATTCTTTTGAAAATCTTTCTCTGTCAGACCCGTTTTAAATGCCATGCCACTGGTAATCAGCTCGGTACTTTTACCTGATTGATGATTCACCATCACCATCTTATGAGCCCGCCAGTATTTGTTTAGATGCTGCTGATAATCTTTGAACGTTAAAGTTTTCAGCAGAGCACCTCGTCGGTCATAAAATTCCACTTTCATTGGTCGATAGTGCTCACTATCCAGCCAAGCAATTTGCTTGGTGTAACCAGAGTTTTTGTCGGTCGGAATTTGCTCTAAAATATACGTTTCAACACCGTTTAGCTGCTCTCGATTTACATAGTTGAAGCTGTATTTCTCAAGTTCAAACGAACTCAAATCTTCATAAGAAAACTCACTGCCCATAAATGGTCCTGACTTATTACGAGAAGAGATTCGTTTAACGCGTTTTAATGCTGGTAAATAGAGCCATTGGTCATCGGCTTCAGAAATATGGGAATGGTTTAAAAATGCCGTTCCTTTGACGTCTCTCGGCTGGTCAAAAATAGTTAGACCTTTATCGCCATCGCCGTCAACCTCGAGATTTTTAATACGCATCAGACGAGTGCTGCTTGCACCTTGAGAGTCCTTGAGAACCATTTCCATGGTTGATAATGAATCTCCCCATCCTTGATCGCGCTGCTTGCGCTCCTGTGCTATTTCAAGACCTCGAGCTGCATCAGCCCAAGCCAAGTGGCTGACGCTAGCAAAAGCAACAGAAGCAATCACTACGCCTTTTATCCATTTTGTGGCTGTCATATTCATCATTTACTCCTTGTATTTAGTGACTTTCTTTTGCGGTCAAACCCGATATGGATGACGTTTGTTCGTCGAGCGCGTATTCCGCTTTATCAAATTTCATCAGTAGCGCAGGTAGGAAAATAAAGTCGACCACTAGCGCGAGGAAGATAACAATCGCACTCAACATGCCCATGTCGGCATTGAGTCTGAAGCTAGACATCGCAAGGATTGAAAAGCCCGCGACCAACACAATGGTGGTAATCCAAAGTGCTCGTCCAACGGTTTGAAACGCGTAGCGTACCGCCTGCTCTGCGCTTTGCCCCATCTTGCGTGCGCGTTGATACTTAGAGAGGAAATGGACAGCATCATCAACCACAATGCCCAACGTCAGTGTTACCACCACGGAAAGCCCTAAGTTGATCTCACCGGAAATCAGTGCCCAAAGCCCAAAACCAATCACTGCTGGCGCAATGTTCGGCACTAAGCTAATCACACCAAGTCGCATGGAACGCAGCGCAAAAATCATCAACGCAGAAACGAGAACTAAGGTAATGGGCAAAGTAGTCAACATGCTTTGCATATTCGTTTCGCCGATATGAGCGAACATCAAGCTTGGGCTGGAAGCAAGAACTTGATAGCTTGGCGCATGTTCATCAAACCACTGATAGATGCGATTTTCTAAATCAACCAACTCAACGCTACCAACATTCTTAGTCGTCACGACTAACTTTGATGAAGACTTATCTATGCTGATTTGATTATTGAGATCCAGTCCAAATGGTAATGACATCTCATACAACAGGAGATACTGCGCAGCTAACTCACGATCTTGTGGTAAGCGATAGTAGCTTTGCTGATCACTATGCATGTTTTTGTTCAAACGTTTATAGGTATCTGACAGCGTCGCAACATGATCGACCTCCGGCTGTTGACGCAACCACTCGCTGAAATTGCCTAAGGTAGAGATAAACTCAGGTGCAGCAATGCCCTGTGCTTCACCAGACTTGATTGCGATACTGATGTTAGTCATACCACTAATATTCTGCTCCATAAAATCCACTGCTTGGCGAAACTCATGGCTTTGATCGAAATATTTTACTGGCTCGTCGTTAACTCGATTGAGTGGAATTGCCGCAGCCGCAAGACAAATAACAACAATAGACGCGGGCAGTAATGGCGATCGATAAGCAATCACAAAATCCGCCAATTTGTCGAACATACTGGATGGTTGTTCACCAGGGTTGCTATCGACAGCAAATTTAATTGGCAATAATTTCAACAGCGCCGGTAGCAGCGATAACGACAACACACAGGCAAGCATTACCCCTAACGCAGCAAAGTTACCGAAATCTCTCAACGCTGGAGAATCCGACATATTCATCATCAAGAAACCAATAGCGGTGGTTACAGAAGTGACCAAAATTGGCATAGCGTTAATCGTAATACTGTAATTGATAGCATCCACTTTGCTGTAGCCTTGCTTCATTCGCTGGCGTAGCGTGGCTATCACATGCACACAATCCGCCACCGCGAGAGTCATGATTAAGGTCGGAATATTCACTGTTGCCGTTGAAATAAACATCCCTGCCCACCCCGTCAAACCAAGCGTCGATGAAACTGACGCGACAATCACGACAAGAGTGGCAATTACGCTGAGCAATGAGCGCAACATCAGAGTCAAAAAGAATAAGATCACAACAAACATGGTTGGCACCAACGTCGCAGTGTCCCCTTTGGCTGAGGACATAAATGCATAGTTTTGAGCAATAATGCCCACTTTGTGCAATTCAACCTGTGGATAGAGATGACGATATTTGTCCATCATCTGGTCAACAAATTCGTTCACCTCCATCGACTCAGCAGTCTTATCAATTTCCGGCAGTTGAATCGTGATGTTAATCACCGAGACAGCGCCAGAAGAAGCTATCATTGAATCAATTAACGCCGGTTCACTTAAAGCGATCTGTTTTACCTTAGCTATCCGTTCCGCCGAGAGATCAATATCCTCACTGAGTAGATCTGTGACTAATAAGTCATCTTCAATCGCTTCGGTATGTTGATAGTTAGCCAGTGAGTCAACACGGCTTGAATAAGGTACCTGCCATGCGTCTTCGGTTATCTTTTGAATAAGCGTTAATGTTTCACGACTGAAAACCTGATTATTACTCGGCGCGACGACAATAGAGACGCTGTCAGATTTAGAAAACGTGGCTTGAATTTCGTCAAATGCTTGTAATTGAGGGTTATCCTGATCAAAAAAGATTTCATAATCTCCCTCAAAGTAGAGGTTCTTCGCGCCTAAGGTTGCCAGTACAACCAGAGTCGCGGACAGGAGCAAGACTTGCAAAGTTTTACGGGTGGGTAAAGTAAGCCACCTTCTGGGGTCGGGCTGATTGTTATTCATCACACTCTCCATTTGTGACGTTTCGTCAAAAAAGTTGAAATAAAAACCAGATTTCTCTGGTTTAGCGCTCAACTTACTCATTGTGTGACTAGCCTTAGCAGGCTAATCCAATCAAAAGTGACGAATCGTCATTAAATGGTATTTTTTAAGCCCCGAAGGGCTTAAAACAACTAGCGACCAACCGACTGGAGATATTCAATTTCTTCTTTGAACAGCTCTTGCTCGACGCGTTGCCAAGTTTTCCGGTAATCCCACTCAGAAGAGAGCGGCTTCCAGTTTAAACCGTCCAGCAACATGTTGGCGTTGTTGAGTACCGTAAATGGATCTTGTAAACGACTGATACAATGGCTTTGAGATGCATTTTGAGCTAATGCGTTTGAGCCAAAAGCTATCGACCAGTTAGCAAACACGATAGAATCAGAACCAATCCCAGCGGTAAACCTTAAATCGCCCGCTTTAACAGCATTCTGCACCAAACCATCAGCATAAGAAATCACTTGCTCTTCCAGATCATTCATCTGCTTGACGCGCTCAGGTGACGCTTTTTCAAGTACCCAAGGGCTCTTCGCCATAATGGCACAAGTAGACAATACGGGCTCCATACGAGCAAAAATTCGATAACTTACATGCATCGCAACCACCTGTTCTCTGCTGTTTCCAGCAAATTGTTGCGCGCGAGCAAACAGCATCGCCTCGGCTTTGAGCGTATGGATACATAACGCAATAATCACATCTTCCTTGCTGCAAAAATGATTGTAAATCGTACCTTTTGAATAAGCGCTCAACGCTGTCAGCTTATCCATGGTTAAATTACTAAAGCCTTGTTCTTGTACTAACGACTTAGCTAATAGCACTAACTCAACTTCACGATCTGCAATAGATTGTTGCTTCTTACTTAAGCCAAGCTTGGCGCCCTGCTCTTTTTTCTCACAACGAAAACCAAACATGATGATATTGCCTGTATTGACTACTCCCTTGGCTGCCGATTATACCACGTTTAAAATCCATCAACGAATTCATTTGATGACACTTCGTCATTTTTGACGCTTCGTCATATTATGCTAGATATGCAACCAATTCAAGCGTTACGATAAATATAATTTGCTGTTTTGATAAGTTATGGTTTTGCTAAACTATTGATAAGTTGTTACTCAGACAAGGAAGTAAGATGAAATGGATTTTATCTTTAGCGGTACTCGTAGCCAGCTATACCTCCTACGCCAGCGAATGGCACACTCATCTCATTACTGATGGCCTCAACGTTCCTTGGGGGATGAGCGAGATTGATCAAAAACGGATCTTAGTGACTGAGCGTAATGGTCGAGTTGGTATTCTCAATTGGCACTCTGGTCACTATCTACCAATACGCAATTTCCCCAATGTCGCGGCGACAGGTCAAGGCGGACTCTTGGATGTGGCACGCTCGCCATTTAACTCAGGCGATTATTACTTTACTTATAGTCGTGATGTTTCTTCTGGCATCGAAACGGTATTAGCTAAAGGACAATTAGTCGAAAACAAGCTGATCAACCTTGAAGATATTTTTGTCTCTTATTCTGGCTCAACCTCAGGTCGCCATTATGGCAGCCGTATCACCTTCGACGACTCACACATCTATGTCTCGATCGGCGATCGAGGTGAACGCGGCAACGGGCAAAATTTACAAACTCATGCCGGCAGTATTATCCGGTTAATGCCTAACGGTAGTATCCCGTCCTCGAATCCATTTCTTTCTGCCGGTAAAGCTGCCAGCGCAATCTGGAGTTATGGACATCGAAACCCGCAAGGATTGTTTTACGATAACGTTGGTAACAACCTATGGTCAGTCGAACATGGTCCGCGTGGGGGCGACGAGATCAACTTAATCCAAAAAGGAGAGAATTATGGTTGGCCTATCACCTCACACGGCAAAGAGTATTGGGGACCGATTAGTGTGGGTGAAGCACAGGAAAAAGCTGGCATTCAATCGCCACGTAAAGTTTATATCCCATCAATTGCGCCTAGTAGCATGGTGCTCTACCGTGGTAAACAGTACGCCGAGCTTAACGGCAAACTACTGATTGGCGCGCTAAAGCTCACTCATCTCAATGTCGTCAGTTTGAATGGTCAAAACGTCATGGTTGAGCAGCGCATTCTTGAAGATCTGGGGGAAAGAATTCGGGCTATAATCGTCACATCGGATGATAACATTCTATTTTCAACCGATAGCGGAAAAATCTTTCAACTACTGCCCAATGAAAAGCAACTTTAGCTAAGCAGCACTGGCTTTTCGGTCCAGGCAGAGCAATTTCTGCCTGACTTCTTACACTGGTACATTTTTTGGTCCGCAGCATTAAACAGCGACTCAATAAGGCGCTCAAAATCCACACTGGCGTATTGTAAATGATTAACATGAGCGAACGAGCCGCCAATAGAAACAGTCACCACACTGTAATTCGAGTTGCCCTGATGTGCTAAATCCATTTCCTCAACAGAGCGACGCAAAAACTCACCAACATGGAGCAGTTCTTCACGATTGCGGCGACAGCACACTACCACAAATTCTTCGCCACCATAGCGAAAAGCAAGATCGACGTTGGTCAACTTAGACTCGAGCTGATTTGCGACCTTAATCAACGCTCTGTCTCCTTGCATGTGGCCGTAAATATCATTGTATGCTTTAAAATTATCGATATCACACACCATTAAACCCACCACTCTGCCCTCCGCTAAGTGGTGTTGTAGATAAGGTAGAATCGCATTACTGTATTTATAACGAGAACCCAAGCCTGTCAGTGTATCGGTGTCTGACTTCGCTCGCAGCGAATTTAACTGTTGATCATTCTTAAGCAACAAACTTTTGTAAGCACGAGCCAACTGCCCGATCTCATCATTGCGTTCTAACTCTTCAAAACCATCCAAACTTGATGAGTTGACGGCACTATTCATATTTGAAGCAAGCTTTTTTAAAGGTCTAGCAATCCAGAACACCGCCCAAAACACCACCACTAATGCCAGCAAAATGGCTATTGAAGCTTCACGTAAAATAGTAACGGCGAGATTAACATGCACATCTTTCAGCTCTTTCGCATCAAATACTGCCCAAATTGTGCCGCCATGTTGATTTCTCAGTGGCATAACAATATGCAGTAGATAATTCTCGGCATCGAGAAAATAGTTCCTCTCGAGTTGACTTGGTCGATGCCAATCCATAACGAATTTCGCCGCTATCTGATCACTACTTTCAATCAGAGACTTCTCTGCCCGAGCCTTATTTAACAAATAGTTCAGTTTTCTAGACTGTAATGTATCGTCACTATCGAGTTGTTTAAGCAGATACTCTAATTTATTCACACGCGAGGAAGATTTATACAAATCGGTATTTTTCAAATCCGCGCGCCATACTGTTCCTGTTGCGGGTACATATCTTACCGAGACCGGCTTTTGTCCCACATCCGATTGACCGGCAACTTCAACAAACATTACATTGTCCATATTAGCCAGCGTTTGAATAGTTGTAGGCAATGTCATGGTTGCGTAGCTGACACTTGCAATCGCTGAAGAGAATAGCTCGGTTTGAGGATAAATCGCCTGCTTGGCTAGCGTCGCAGAAAAATGAATTTGTCGATGCCACTCGCTCTCATATCGAGCGACACTCATACCACCGATAGCCAGTGAAGCAATGAGTAAGTGTGTACAAAATAGCGTTTGACTGACTGTGAGTTTTTTAAGCAATGTGATCATAGCTATCAATCCCGACACGGTTTCATTCATAGTTCAGGGTGAATGAAGCAATACACCGCAAAGACAAATATTGATATGTAAGTAGATAACGGCGTTCATAGCACTATGCGATCAAGCAAACGATCACAAAGAGAAAATTCATAGTGTATCCATGAGTTGATAACCGCTATATGAATCATGAACTTGATATATGGTATGGTAAATCGTCAATAATTGAAGCGATTTGCTTCAATTTACACTCGCTAACATTCAGCATGCGGAGCAAGTCTTGATCTAGTACTTTAGTTGCACTTATTGCAATAAGGAAGACGTGACTAAGACTCGGTGTTTTTAATAAATTGTGTAATTGACAGAATTAACGCAGGACATACGAAAAAGCCCTAATCTTTCGATTAGGGCTTTTAAGATTTGGAGCGACACACGAGGTTCGAACTCGTGACCTCAACCTTGGCAAGGTTGCGCTCTACCAACTGAGCTAGTGTCGCATTTGTTACATACGTAACGAATAAGGTTAGATGGTGCCCCGGGCCGGACTTGAACCGGCACAGCGCGAACGCCGAGGGATTTTAAATCCCTTGTGTCTACCAATTCCACCACCAGGGCACACAAATCTAAATTCGTGTGGGTTTACTGAAGTAAGTAAGACACCATCTAGTTATCGATTTTAAATCGTTAACTTAAATTTGGAGCGACTCGGCTGGATTCAGTCACGAGGTTCCTCGTGCAAGCCAATCATTCCAATAAAACTTGGAGCGACACACGAGGTTCGAACTCGTGACCTCAACCTTGGCAAGGTTGCGCTCTACCAACTGAGCTAGTGTCGCAAGATGGAGGCGCCTCCCGGAGTCGAACCGAGGTCCACGGATTTGCAATCCGCTGCATAGCCACTCTGCCAAGGCGCCATCTCTAACACCCTTAAGAACTTTGGTGAGTTCCTCTTGGGTACGGGATGCATTCTACGGATTCGCACTGATGAGTCAACACTATTTTTCGTTTTTTAAATCGTTTGAACAAAATACAATCAAAAGCCGTTAAATTGCTCACTTTATTGTCAATTCAAACGCTTATAAGACGAACTTATTGTAGATTTCTACAACTCGACGAGCTCGCGCCTATGGCTTTCTCCTAAACTAGGGTAATAAAAAAACGGGCTAACGCCCGTCTTTTTTAGTGATGCTCTTCGTTTAACAGATCGTCCTTGGCAGCTAACAAGTATTGCACCATAGACCAATAAGTCAAAACGGTTGCAACATACAGGGCCGCATAACCAACCCAAACCATCACATCGTTGTGTTGCCATATCAGTAGCCACAACGCCAACATTTGTGAGGCGGTTTTTACCTTACCCACCCATGAAACTGCGACACTCGCACGTTTACCGATTTCAGCCATCCACTCACGCAGTGCGGAAATGATGATTTCTCGAGCAATCATAGTCACTGCCGGAATAGTAATCCAAATGGTATGGTAATCTTCTGTGATAAGGATTAGTGCGGTAGCAACTAACACCTTGTCCGCAACGGGATCAATGAAAGCACCAAAACGAGACATTTGCCCAAGCTTACGAGCAAGCATGCCATCAAGCCAATCGGTAAAACCAGCAACCCAAAAAATCATCGCGGCAGCGAATGGGGCCCAGTCATAATCTAAATAAAACGCTACTACAAAAATTGGAATAAGGAACAATCGTAGTAGAGAAAGGATGTTCGGGATGTTGAAACGCATATTATTGGCTCTTATGGTGTGCGTATTGCGCTGTTTGCTACCTAAAAAACAGGCTCTTATGGTGCTGGATTTTTACTATTGTTTCAATGCTTGATAAATGTTTTCTGCTAAAGAATGACTAATACCCGGCACTTTGGCGATTTCTTCTACACTGGCGCGTTTTAACTCCTGTAAGCCACCGAGATATTTAAGCAGTGCTTGACGACGCTTAGGACCGACTCCTTCAATTCCCTCTAAGGCACTGGTTCGTCGAGTTTTTCCGCGTTTAGCTCTGTGCCCTGCAATGGCGTGATTATGGCTTTCATCACGAATATGCTGCATCAAATGCAGGGCAGGCGCATCACTTGGAAGGTGGAACTCTTCACCATCAGTAGTAATCAAAGTTTCCAATCCAGGTTTACGCGTTACTCCTTTGGCAATACCAATCAACCTCGGTCGCTTTGGCCAATCAGTCCAATATTGACTGATTATTTCGTAAGCACGATTAAGCTGCCCTTTACCGCCATCAATAAACACAATATCGGGAATTTTCTCGACATCGAGTTGCTTAGAATAACGTCGCTCCAATGCTTGCCCCATTGCCGCGTAGTCATCCCCACCGGTAATACCCGTAATATTGTAACGGCGATACTCTTGTTTAACTGGACCTTCTTGGTTAAACACCACGCAAGATGCGATGGTACTCTCACCCATAGTGTGTGAAATATCAAAGCACTCCATACGAAGTATTGAGTCGAGTCCCAAAAGCTCCCGCAACTCTTTGAAGCGTTGAGAGATGGTCATCTTATGATTAATCTTGGTGGTAATTGCCGTCAAGGCGTTAGTATTCGACAACTTTAAGTATCGAGCACGTGTACCTGTCGGGTTGATATGGAATTGAACCTTACGGCCTGCGATAGAAGACAACGCTTCTTGCAGCGAGCTGGTATCTTCAAGCAAACCTTCATTGAGAATAATACGCGTAGGTACCGTTCTCGCCTCGTTATGGCTGAGGTAATATTGACTTAAGAAGCTATAGAACACTTCTTGCTTAGTCGTATTATTAGGAATCTTAGGGAAATGACTACGACTGCCGAGCACCTTGCCTTGCCTAATCATCAAGATGTGAATACATGCAATGCCATTTTCCTGTGCAAAACCGAGTACATCGAGATCCTCCATCGAATCTTCCGACACAAATTGCTGTTCTTGCACACGTCGTATTGCTTGAATCTGATCGCGAAACTTGGCGGCATCTTCAAATTTCAACGCTTGACTAGCCACTTCCATTTTTTGCACAAGCGTTTCCAACACCTGTTTATCTTTACCACGTAAAAACAGACGTACGTACTCGACTAATTCCTGATACTCCTCATCAGAGATGATCGTACTGACACAAGGTCCCGCACAACGACCAATCTGATACATCAAACATGGTCTTGTTCGGTTAGCGTAAACCGTGTCTTCACACTGGCGCACCGGAAAAATTTTTTGAATTAAATGCAAGGTTTCTCGCACCGCACCAGAATCAGGGTAAGGTCCGAAATATTCCCCTTTACGCTTTTTTGCACCCCGATGCATCGATAGACGCGGGTGCTTATGGGCACTAATGAAAATATAAGGGTAAGACTTATCATCACGCAGCAATACGTTGTACTTAGGTAAGTACTGCTTGATGTAGTTGTGTTCAAGTATCAGTGCTTCAGTCTCGGTATGCGTGACTGTCACGTCTATCTTGGCGATATGGCTCACCAAAGCGCGTGTTTTTTCACTGTCTACTTGCTTACGAAAGTAACTAGAAAGGCGTTTTTTGAGGTCTTTTGCTTTACCGACATAAATAACAACCGACTCGGCATTATACATACGGTAAACGCCGGGTTGGTTGGTTACTGTCTTTAGAAACGAGACCGAGTCGAACGATGAACTCACTACAATGTCTCGGTATCTAGCATTCCATGTCGGATAGCAAGGTGCGTTAGCTCAACATCACCACTGATGCCTAGTTTAGCAAATAAGCGGTAGCGGTAACTATTCACCGTTTTTGGACTCAGACTCAACTGCTCAGAAATATCGGTAACTTTCTGACCTTTGGTAATCATCATCATGATTTGCAATTCGCGCTCTGACAGATCGGCAAACGGGTTTTCCGATGCTGGAGAAAATTGACTTAACGCCATCTGCTGAGCAATTTCAGGCGAAATATAACGCTGTCCGCTATTCACTACGCGGATCGCATTAACCATTTCGTCTGGACCTGCGCCTTTGGTTAAATAACCCGCTGCGCCTGCTTGCATCACTTTGGTTGGAAACGGATTTTCCGTATGAACAGTTAAAACGATGATTTTCATATCTGGATTAAAACGCAAGATCTTCTTGGTCGCTTCTAAGCCACCAATACCAGGCATATTCATATCCATCAATATAACGTCAGCATGGTTGCTTCTGCACCACTTAACTGCGTCTTCACCGCTTACAGCTTCCCCTGCTACGTTCATTCCACGGACGTCTTCAATAATACGTCGTATCCCTGTGCGAACCAGCTCGTGATCATCTACAAGGAAAACACTAATCAATCTTGTATCTCCACACTATTGTTTTGGCTCTGCACCCACCGAGGACAGTGGATAGCAACTTGGTTGCCTAGTTTAACTCAAAAATGAAAATTTCATTACTCCGAATATGTGCGCAAACGCAAAGTTTAGCAAGTACTAATTTTCGGATATCGAACTAGCGCAACAAATATAGTTCATCACTATAACTTAGTGCTTAAGCATTCGTCATCTACCTATCACTCAATTACTAAGAAAGCGATTTAAGCTCATGATGTTACAAAAATATGTTGTTGTAGCCCGAGCAGAACAGCTTCATTTTCATAAATTTTGTTACATAGATTGAAAATGAAACCAATTTCATTTATTTTTTCGCAATGGTAATTATCTAATTATCATGCATCTTAATGCTAATGAGTAACAATTAGCACGGTATAACGATTAAGGACATATTATGAAAAAGCTTCTAGCGGTGGCTGCACTAGCTGCAACTCTTCCACTATCTCAAGTTGCAATGGCTGATCAAGACATCGGTTGTGGTCTAGGTACTATGATTTTTGACGGCAAGTCAGGCAAAGTATTTAAAGTACTAGGTGCGACTACTAACGGCACTTCTGGTAACCAAACTTTCGGTATCACATTTGGTACTCTTGGCTGTGACGGCAACGGCACTATCTCTTCTTCTGAGAAACTAGCTCTATTTATCGATGGCAACATGGATAACCTAGCTCGCGACATCGCTAAAGGTGAAGGTGAGACTCTAGCGACTCTATCTGAAGTATGGGGCGTACAAGAAGCTGATAAAGCAGCATTCAACACTCTTGCTCAAGAAAACTTCGCAGAAGTATTCAAATCTGAGAACGTAACTTCTCAAGAAGTATTTGCTAACCTAAACAACCTAGTAGCTGAAGACGCAGCACTAGCTGGTTACGCTATCTAATTTCAACTTAAGTTGAACTCAAAGTGCCCTCGTTAGGGCACTTTTTTGTAGCCGTTTAGATAGTTAAGCTTTTTTAAACGAAAACCAAAGTGCTTAACTATCTAAATACAAAACACTTCTACGGATTTGAATGAAACATTCACTGATTTCTAAAGTACTGCTCGCTGGATGTGGGCTAAGTACGGCATCTTTCTCAACTCTCGCCGCACCTGTATTTGATGTTGACGCTCTCGCTCAAGATCCTTATTGGTTAAAACTTGGTCATTATATCCCGAAAACCATTTCTGGCTACAAAGGCACCGTAGACAGTGAGGAGTTCTACCTCTCCCCTCAAGGAGCGAAGTCACCGAGAAGTGAACTGAACGCCACGATAGACGCGCTATACAACCCAGACCAAGCCATAGCAAAGCAAAAACGCTGTGAGTACCCTGCTCGATATACTTGGCTTGAAGCCAAACAAGGCAACAGGGCTCAATTAGACTGCCCAGAGCTTGAAACATGGCGGGAAGTCTTGGACCCTGAAGGTATGACGCTGGTTTTCCCGACAGCCTTTATGAACAACCCATCCTCAATGTTTGGTCATACGCTATTGAGAATTGATGCCAAAGATCAAACCCGCCATAAAGAGTTAGTTGCCTTTGCGATTAACTTTGCCGCAGAGCCTGAAACTCAAGACAATGCAGCACTGTATGCGATTAAGGGCTTGGTTGGTAGCTACCCTGGGCGTTTTACCGTCATGCCTTACTACCGTAAAGTGCGTGAATACAACGATATCGAGTCTCGCGATATTTGGGAGTACAAACTCAAGCTAAACGAACAAGAAGTAGAACGAATTCTACTGCATTTGTGGGAAATGCAACGTGCTGAGTTTGATTACTACTTCCTTGACGAAAACTGTTCATACCAATTGCTCGCATTACTCGAACTCGCGCGTAACGACTTACAATTAATCAATAATTTTCCATTGCACGCTATCCCATCCGACACCGTTGAAGCGTTGAACAATGCCAATTTACTCGAGCGCCCAGCTTATCGAGAGTCGTTTGGTACGCGCTTGTTACATCAAGCCAATGAAATCGACCCTGAGCTTTTCGACGCAGCAGTGCGTGCTAAGCAAGGTGAATTCCCTAGTGCTGATCAATACAGTGAAGAACAACGTGCTGCCATTCTCGAGTTTTCTTACGAATGGCTTAACTTTGAACTCTATGATTTGGGGCTTGAGCGCGATCCAACTGCGAAACGTTTGACCGAATTGCTCTATCAACGTAGCCGCATCAAAGTTGACTCGCCTTTTAGTGAAGTGCCAACCCCGGCGATTTCACCAGAAAAAGGACATGCTTCTGCTCGTGCTGGTCTTGGTTATCAATATAGCGATTACTACGGCGCAATGATGACTTTTGAAGGGCGAATTGCCTATCATGATTTGCTTGATTCCCAGCAAGGATTTATCCCTGGTGCAAAAATTAGTTTCTTAGATACTCAATTGAGCGTCGATGAACAAGGCACATCTCGCCTTGACCGTTTCTACTTTATTGATGCTATGGCGCTAGCACCGAGTAATCGCGTTTTTGATAGCTTAGCTTGGAATGCACGTATTGGTTATGACCGTATGCCAAACGAGGGCAAGCTTGAGAGTCGCTGGTTTGGTCAAGGCGGCTACGGCAAAGCATGGGGAGATGCAGAATCACTGCACTTCTATGGTTTGCTGTCAGCAGAAGTGAGTGGCGGTGAATTGACTGATTATGACGCGACACTTGGCGGAGGCTTAGAAGCTGGGATGATTTATCAGCTCGCTGAAAACCATCGTATTGGTCTCCAGGGGCAATATCTCGCCCTAGTTGATAGCAACGCGGATCAAAATGCAAAAGCGACCGCGAATTGGCACTGGCAAATTGAACGTAACTTTGCGTTACGCAGTCAAGTGAGCTATCTACATTGGGGAGAAGAAGAAGTTATGGGTAAGTTAAACGCTTACATCTACTTCTAAACATCTTCTGAAGGTCTTTCAACTCTGCATCTTGCAGTGACTTGGGTATATAATAGGGCGAGTTATCGCCCTTTTTAATACCGATATTGGTTCGCTTTGGGCTCTTTAATATCAGCGCAGGACTTCCCTTTGACCATCCACCAAGGCTTTTTACTTACCCGACAAGCTCGTGACCTAAACGGCAAAACTCAAATTGAATTATGGGTAACGGGAGAGTCAGGTCCCTGCCAACTGCTGATTGATGGCGAAAGACCGGTGTTTTTTGTCGCACAACAAGATCGACAAACTGTGGCTGATATTGCCAATCAACTTAACATTCACTGTGAGCTAAAAACGCTCGATCTCATACATTTCGACCAAACGCCCCTGGCAGCATGCTACTGCTGGAGTATTAAAGAATCCCAAAAGCTATCACAACAACTTGAACAACGAGATATTGCCCGCTTTGAAGACGACATTCGCTTAGCCGATCGCTACCTAATGGAGCGCTTTATTCAAGGTGGCATTGAATTCACTGGCTTGCGAAAGTCCCAGCAAAACTACTTGTCGATGAGTCAAGTCAAATGTCGCAAGTCTGATTACACGCCTTCGCTTAAAGTCGTCTCTCTCGATATTGAATGTTCAGAAAAAGGGATTCTCTACTCGGTTGGTTTAGATAGTCCAATGGATAGCCGAGTCATTATGATTGGAGAACCACAGCAGTGCGATACCCCAATTGAATGGGTTAAAGATGAAAAAGCGCTACTCGAAGCGATGATGCGCTGGTTCAAACATTATGACCCTGATGTGATTATTGGCTGGAATGTGATTGATTTTGACTTTCGCTTACTGCACAAGCGCGCCGAGTGGCACAAATTGCGTTTGCTGATCGGGCGAGCAAATCAAGCCAGTTTTTTTCGCACCTCAAACACGACTCAGCAAGCATTTATCTCGATCCCGGGTCGGGTCGTCATGGACGGTATAGATACCCTAAAAACGGCGACCTATCATTTCCGTCGCTGGTCACTCGAGTCAGTTGCGCAAGAGCTACTTGGTGAAGGTAAGCAGATCCACAATGTTCACGACCGTATGGCTGAAATTAACCATATGTTTCGCCATGATAAAGCCTCGCTGGCACGCTACAACCTGCAAGACTGTGTACTGGTTAATAAAATTTTCGCCCACACTCACCTACTTGAGTTTGCAATTGAGCGCTCTAAACTCACTGGTGTGGAGCTTGACCGCGTTGGAGGGTCAGTTGCCGCGTTTACCAACCTATACATGCCACAATTGCACCGAGCCGGGTACGTAGCACCAAATTTATATCCTGAAAACTGGCTTGCCAGCCCTGGCGGCTATGTAATGGACTCGATACCAAACCTGTACGACTCAGTATTGGTACTCGACTTCAAAAGCCTCTACCCGTCAATTATACGCTCATTCTTAATCGACCCTATGGGTTTGATAGAAGGCTTGAAACTCCCCATCGGTAAACAAGACGATCAGGCTGTGCCGGGATTTCGTGGCGGTCAATTTCATCGCACCGCTCACTTCCTCCCAGAGATGATCGAAAAACTTTGGGCAGCACGTGATATTGCTAAGCGCAACAATGAAAAAGCGTTTTCTCAAGCGATAAAAATTATCATGAATTCATTTTATGGCGTACTCGGCTCATCTGGGTGCCGCTTTTTTGATACTCGCCTCGCTTCTAGCATCACTATGCGCGGACACGAAATCATGAAGCAAACCAAAGTATTAATCGAAGCCAAGGGATATCAGGTCATTTATGGTGATACCGACTCTACTTTCGTCTCTCTCAACGGAGAGTTTTCACAACATCAAGCCGATGCGATTGGACAGGAACTGGTGGGCTATATCAATCAATGGTGGAGCGATCACTTACGCCAAGAATATGCCCTTAACTCAATGTTAGAGATCGAATACGAAACCCATTATCGTAAGTTTTTAATGCCAACGATCCGAGGGCAAGAAACGGGTTCAAAAAAACGCTACGCTGGGCTTATTGGTGAAGGCACCAATGAGCGGTTGATCTTTAAAGGTCTTGAGAGTGCACGAACCGACTGGACGCCATTGTCTCAATCGTTCCAACAGCAACTCTACACCATGATATTCCATGGCGAGGATCCCGCTGTATTCGTTCGACAGTTTGTTGAGCAGACGCTTGCTGGTAACTATGACGACCGCTTGGTCTATCAAAAACGCCTAAGACGCAAACTTAGCGAATACCAAAAGAACGTCCCACCGCAAGTCCGAGCGGCGAGAATGGCTGATGAGATCAATCGCCAGCTCGGTCGACCGTTACAATATCAAAACCGTGGTCAAATCGAATATTTGATCACCTTGAATGGTCCAGAGCCAAAAGAGTATTTAAACAGTGCTATCGACTATCAACATTACATTGAGAAACAACTCAAACCGATCGCAGACGCAATACTGCCCTTCATTGGTTTGGACTTTAAAACATTAAGTGAGCCACAATTAGGTTTGTTCTAGTGTCATGTCGACATTGTTCGCATTACGACTTGCGATATACTCTCGCAGTGCTTGATGTGGCAGTGACTTACTGTAATACCAGCCTTGAATGGCAAGATGATTACGTAAAGGGATGCGTTCTAACTGTGTCTCGGTCTCAACACCTTCAGCAACGACCGCTAAGTTGAGATCTTGTGCGACACTGATGAGTCCATTGAAGACTTTCTGCCCTTTTGCATTTTCTAGCGTAGTCATAAAGGTTCGATCAATCTTGATCACATCAACGTCAAACATCGATAGATAGCTCAAGGATGAATAGCCAGAGCCAAAGTCATCAATACAGATTTTCGCTCCTACTTTATGCAAAGCGTGCAGAGCAGAAGAAACCTTCTCACGATCTCTCAGTAACGACTCTTCGGTGATCTCAACATGAACATATTCACCAACACGACTGATGTAGCCCGCAATCTGCTTCATTAACTCCGAGTCCAATATGGTTTCTGGTGTCAAATTCACGCTGGTAGGAATCGCCCACCCTTCTGCGATGGCAATTTTCAAGTCATGAACGGTCTGAATCACCGCCCAACGATCAATGTCTTTCATCAAGCCCGCTTGCTCGAAAGCGGGCAAAAATGAACCGGGATATTCGATATTACCGTTTTTGTCTACCGACCGGATCAGAGCCTCACATCCCACCACTTGTCCGGTTACACGGCAAACCTGAGGTTGATAGTGCAAACAAAACTCTTTGTCACTAAAGGTGTGTAACTTTAGCTCCAGATCCTGCTGCTGCTTTTGTGCAGTGACCATTTGAGAAACACGGTCATCGCTTAAGGTATGCGCCTCTTCAGCACGGCGTGAATAGGTGGTGTCTAACGAAGAAAATAAGATCGTTCGATCGCTGGTCGTACGATTAAGCATCAAGACAAATGGCGCATAGACTAAACAAGAAACAAAAATATTAAATAACTGCAATAAACAAGCATTCATGTCCCCTTGAGTGACAATCCATGCATTAAAAAATACCGGGCTACTAAAAGGCATGTTAGTAATAGGAACAGAAACCCATCCGCCACCAATCACCAAATAAGCGATCACCGTATTAATCACTGGTGCAAGGAAAAAGGGAATAAATAAGCGCGGATTAAAAATAATCGGCAAACCGAACAGTAATACTTCATTAATATTCAGCATACCCAAAGGTAAGCTCGCCAAGGCAATTAAACGGAATGCTTTGTTATTACTAAAAAAAAGCAAAGCTAACACTAAACCTAATGTTGCCCCTGCTCCGCCAAGAAAAGTAAATACCGCCATCGAAGAATGGTTAATAATAAACTCGGTCGTGCCTTGGAGTTCCATTTGGTAGTGCGCCGAATCAACCGCACTCTGCAACACATCAACCATCGGCAACAAGGCGTAGTAGCCGTGGATACCAACAAACCAAAACATCGAGTTGACCATCGCGAATATGGCACCAAACCCTAACGGCGAGTCACTATATTCTATCGAGAATAAATTCGACACATTGGTCGCCTCGATCGCTATGATCAAGCTTGAGTTAACCGTTAGGACAATAATGCCCACAATAATAGAAGGCAAAATTAAATTGAGTGACTCTTTAACTATTCTGCCTAAATGATTGTTAGTAACAAACTTCATCCAACGCAAACTGTAGATATAGGCGATGAGAGGAACCGCATACAGAGGGGTAACTAACGAGATCAGCAGTTCAAACACGACCGTGGTGTCACGAACACCAAACAGTTGGTCAAAAATGGAGAGATAAACAATTAAAACTAAAGCGATTGGAGGACGTGGTAAGCGCCAACGCATGGCAAGAATGTAGGCGAGTGCTGCGGTCAATAATATCGGAAAGAGTTCATTAACGAAGTGGTAAAGCTCGAACACCGCTTTGACCCACGGCTCCTCATTGCCAAAGAGGAACTCCCCTAAAGAAGCCGTGAATAGCGTCAATGAAATGATCATCAAGCACGGCAATATCCACAGCAAGCTCTCCCTGATCGCCTGAAGCTGATCTGCCATTATTTTCTTTAAACTTTCGATATTACGGACTAATAAGAACGTCAACTTGAAGCTCATCCATGAACAACACTTTGGTTTATTATAAGTTAAATAATTTCAGCACTTTGTGAGTAATTTCAATTTAAGCACTGCCTCTCAACTATGATGATAAGTTTTAGCCCGTTTGCTGTATTTTGTGTGAGACACATCAAGTCCCTTTAGCCGATCCTAAATTCCGTTTTTTGATACTGCTTAATCAGCCAATCACCAAAAGAATCAATCATGCCAATTGTTGCTCGCTTAGGTAAAACCCGCGAAGAAAGCATAATAACTAACCGTTCTACTTCTACTTGCATGTCAGGATAGTAACGCAAAAAGTGTTTACCGCACTCTACTGGAGAGTCGTACCACCCACGATCTTTGGGTATAACCAGCGAGTAGCTAGCGCGCAATAATTTCTTACCGACAAGTCTCTGAACGTAATGAAGCTCTTTGTCGTCACCAGCGCGTGCAATTCGGTTGCGATACACGGGCAACCACTCAATTAAATCCATGTTCCAATGCTTGGCAATTTCCCAGCTCGGTTCATAGTCGCCAAAGCACTCAGACAAATTCTCACCGTGCACGCAAACGGCACAATGGCGGAGCAAAAATCCCCAAGAAAAAATGCTCTCTAATGAGGCTACCTCACCTACTAAAGCGGTCTTGACGTTAATTTCAGTGATGTGGGGATAGCTCTTTTGGAATCGCCACTTAATGGTATTTAACAAAGTAGACCATTGCGTACCCGGACTTTGCTGTACCACAACTATAACGTCAAGATTAGAACGATAAGGAACCGCCGTTTTTCGCGCGACACTGCCATAGACATAAAGGCTATGCAATGTATGACCGAGACCAGAGCGCATCGCTGTCACTAGTTCGCTGACAGCTTGGCTATAATCAGGTTGAAATGGTTGTTTAGGATCTATTGCCGATAAAATCATCAAAGAATCTGAAGCTAATTCACTTGGTTGGACATAATCCCTTACTGAGGTGATTCAATCAAGACTATCACGCGGTTTATTACTGGTTAGATGCGATTTCAGATATTGTCGCCACTCATATAACGAGGATATAATGCCGCCCTTATAACTCATATGAAGGAAATTGTTCATGCCTAAGGCAAGTGAGCTAAAGAAAGGTTTTGCAATCGTTGACTCTAACGGCAAAACTCTACTAATCAAAGATATCGAAGTAACTACTCCAGGTGGACGTGGCGGCGCAAAAATTTACAAACTACGCTGTGTTGACCTAAACACTGGCGCTCGTGCAGATGAGCGTTACAAGTCAGATGACGTTGTAGAAACAGTTGATATGTTCAAACGTGCGGTATCTTTCTCTTACGTTGACGGCGACGAGTACATCTTCATGGACAATGAAGACTACACTCAATTCAACTTCAAGAAAGCGGATATCGAAGACGAACTAATGTTCATCACTGAAGAAATCCAAGGTGTGATGGTTGTTCTAGTAAATGGTTCTCCAGTTGCTATCGAACTACCTGCTGCAGTTGAGCTAGTGATTGAAGAAACTGACCCTTCAATCAAAGGTGCATCAGCATCTGCACGTACTAAACCAGCTCGCCTATCAACAGGTCTAACAGTACAAGTTCCTGAATACATCGCTCAAGGCGACCGTATCATCGTGAACACTGCTGAACGTAAATACATGAGCCGTGCGTAATTATGACTGAACTGATTTCTTACGATGATGCGATCGACACCGCTTATGACATTTTCTTAGAAATGGCACCAGACAACCTAGAAGCGGCTGATGTCATTCTGTTTACTGCGCAATTTGAAGATCGTGGTGCAGCCGAACTGGTTGAAACCGGAGATGATTGGGTAGCTCACGTTGGTTTTGACGTTGACAAAGAAGTGTATGCAGAAGTGCGTGTAGGTCTAGTTAACGAAGAAAACGATGTTCTGGATGATGTTTTTGCGCGCCTATTAGTGAGCCGTGATCCAGACAATAAGTTCTGTCATATTCTATGGAAGCGTGACTAAGTCAAATCGCTTCACTAGATACAAAAACACCCAAGCTTGCTTGGGTGTTTTTCTATTACTTGCCCAGTATTAGCAGCGTCACTACGCTACTATCACTTAGTCCCCTCACAAGTAATAGCAAAGGTTCGGTCCGTCGACAGCGTTATTAACTTTCGCCTTTAATAGTCTCAACACGAGCTTTTAATTTTTGCCCAGGGCGGAAAGTTACCACGCGGCGCGCGCTAATTGGAATATCCTCACCTGTTTTTGGGTTGCGACCAGGGCGTTCGTTTTTTTCGCGTAAGTCAAAGTTACCAAATCCTGAGAGCTTCACTTGCTCACCGTTTTCCAGTGCCTTGCGAATCTCTTCAAAAAATGCCTCAACCGTTTCCTTGGCATCGCGTTTACTGTATCCAAGCTTTTCAAACAGGTTCTCGGCCAAATCGGCTTTTGTGAGCGCCATAGATTTATCCTCAAAAGCTGTGTTAAACATCACTGCCCAAAGGCAGCGCCAAAGCATTTCACCCAGCCAATCAATGACATAGGCATATCAACAGGAAGTGTATGCCAACCTTATGATTTTCGCCAACTTTTTTCTATGCAGATAGCCACAATACTCACAAAATAGTTAGGTGAATTATCTATATATTAAACAATTGCAGACTTAATAACCCAAAAACCACCATAAAACGGAATTTAAATCCACAAAAACAAAGCATCACAAAATATAAACCCAGAGTGCAATATCAACGTTTTTGCGACATAAAAGTAACTTTATAAATTAGAACCGCGTTAGTTGTTGCTTTACAACTCTTTTCTCTGCGCTTTTGTCGTAAAGCGATCTCTTAGATCAGAAGGACTCCACCCTGCGGCTATTACGCATAAATCAAGCTTTATCCTGAGGTTGCTTTTTAATCTAGATAACTAAACTTACGATTAGATTAACCGATAATGCGACCTAGCACGCGTGACAGTGGTTTACAACACCTAGCAAAATATGGATAAATTCAATACAAAAGTCGTAAATTAACGAATGATTGCTTATATGGAAGTAGCAAAGATCATTATCACACCTCGAACAATCGCTGTACACACCCACGAACCGAAAGCGCATTTCGGAGTCGTCAATGCTTGAATCAGCTCTTCATCCTGTGTTTCTCGTCCTATTGGGAGCAGCTACTGTCGTCGCGAGTTGGACGATCTGCTTTATCCGCTCATTCCGCCAGTCCCACTCTGGCTTTGATCAACGAATTGGCACGCCATATTTACTTTATTCATCGTCGATTATGATGTGGATATTAAGCAATGCGTTTTTTTATTCGCCATTTGTCATCAGAGCCGACAGCACACTGGTTGTCAGTATGGCGCTTTTCTCAAATCTGACTTTGTTTTCCAGTTTTGTATTTGCTTGCATTATTACCCAAATACTCGTCACCGAAGTGATCAGCATTTGGGCAAAATATCTCCAAAACGGGAGCATTTTTGCCGTATCAATCTTGGCCATTTATCTCAATTATCTACCAGGGCATACCGTTGTTGACGTGACAGTGGCGGAGATTGGCAGCTTCGATGTCCATTTTGGTCAAAAGGCAGGACTGTTTTTCTGCATTATCTTGCTACTCGTTGCCATCAGTGTACAAAACATTGTCCTATACGCACGCAAAGCTCGCGCTTTACAGCAGGTAAAATCACTTTACATGCTAACGGGCATCAGTGTTTTTATGATCTCATCTGTATTAGTTAATGGCGCAATACCATTAATCTGGCACGACTTCTCAATGTCTTGGATACCGCCAGCATTCGCTATCACAGAAATGCTTTTAATTGGTTATGCCCTGATTACGTCAAGGTTTTATAGCAACCGCTATGTCATTTACTCTAGCCTCTCCCTTGTTCTCACTAGCCTAATAATCATCGCACCACTCACTCTGATTATGAGTGTATTGTCTACTTACGATCCGGCGTTGATCATCGTAATCAGTTGCCTATTTACTGGACTGATCTGGCGTCAACTATCCCAATGGATTAATCGGCTTTGTAGCCAAATTGTTTTTGGAACCAGCCAATCTCCAGACCGACGTATCCGCTCTCTTGGGGATGAGTTTCAAAATTCGACCAGCCATGCTTTTGCCAAGATCGAGAAAGCACTAGCGATCAATCCAGGGGACTTACAACTCGTATCTAACCTACAAGACGAGAAGCTATACACCTCTCAGCTCTACAAGCAAGACAGTGTACTTATCTTTGAAGAATTGGAGGAATTAGTTCTAGGCGAAGCTGCTGTCGGCAAAATGCTAAAAAAAATCTACTTCAAAATGAAGTCAGAGCAAGTTTCGTTGGCGCTGCCAATCTTCGACCAAAACAACCGCATGAGCCACCTTTTGTTAGCTAAAAACAAGCCCTGTGGACAAATGTACTATTTTGAAGAAGTTAAAGCGCTGCAATACGTATTAATCAAAGCGCAAGGCTATATAAATGCAGATAGAAAAGTACACCAAGCCCAAGCTTTAGCGAATTCAATTGCTCATGAAATGCGTAACCCTTTGGCACAAGCTCAACTGCATTTCGAATTGCTCAATGAGAAAATTCTCAATCAAGCCACCAGCGAAGAACTTGAAGTTGAACTCAGCAAAGGTAAGTCGTCGATTGAGCGAGGACGCCAGTTAATCGATATCATATTACGTGAAGTGAATCACGCATCACTTGAGCAAGAACCCACCAGCGAGATGTCGATTAAGCACGCTGTCAACATGGCAATAGACCGTTACGCCTATGAATCAAGTCAAGTACGTCGTCGAATATCTATCGATATCGCACAAGACTTCTCAGTCAAGGTCAATGAGACTCTATTTAACTTTGTCATTTTTAATTTGCTGCGTAACGGTATCTACTATTTCGATTCTCATCCCGAGTCGCAAATTGAAATCAAAACCCTTTCATCCAAGTACGAACACTTTTTAATCATTAGAGATTCCGGTCCTGGTATCCCGAGCTCGCTGCTTAATCGCGTCTTTGACGATTTTTTCACCTACAACAAGCCTGGTGGTAGCGGTCTTGGTCTGGGCTATTGTCGACGCGTTATGAAGTCATTTGGAGGCTCGATTCAGTGCTACTCCAAAATCAATCAATATACCGAATTTCATCTTTCCTTTCCGGCTGGCGCCGTATCACCTCAGCCACTGGCACTGCCAGAAGAGCAACCGACTATAGAACCTTCTGCGTCAAGCTTTAGCGATATTCCCGCATATAACAGTACTAAAATAATGGTTGTGGATGACAAAGAAATCCAAAGACAACTAGTCAAACTGTTGCTAAATCAACTCGGTTATGAGGTTGTGCTAGCTAACAATGGTCAAGTCGCCGTCGATATGCTGGACCAATCAAGTGTCGACTTCATCTTTATGGATGTGCAAATGCCAGTCATGGATGGATTTGAAGCCGCTAGGCTTATAAAACAACGCCACCCTAATCTGCCGATTTACGCACTTTCTGGCGAGTCAGGGCAGATTGAATTAGCGAAGATAAGGCAAATCATGGATGGGAGACTTACCAAGCCAACCACTAAACAAGCGCTGAAACTCGCCATAGAATCTGGACTCGCATAACTCATCAAGTTAACCGCTTAGACAAGTGAATAACGACCTTTCAACATAATTGGCATTTATTATGCTTCTTTCAATCCGTGCGGTACAAGGTTGCCGTGTATTTTGAGAGGAGCAAAGATATGAACCGTCTTACCTATTACAATCTGATTGAACACGGTATTCAAAGCCTACTTGATGATCGTTTTGGGCAAATCGCTCAATTAGACCCACCACACTACCTAAGCCTTATCATTGGCAAAGAAAGCTGCTCAGAGATGAGCGACGAGGAGCTTATTACCGTTGTTGAAAGTTTACGTAGTGAAGGGTATCTCGAAGACAGAAAATCAATGATCCCATATTGATAGCGATAGAAAATGGAAACTAACATTGGTTAAAACAGAGCATTGTTTAGTACCGGTATTTATGTAGACTGAGTTGATTACTTTGTGATTTGGTTATTTCATGAAACAACTGCTCGACTTCATCCCTTTAGTCATCTTCTTTATTCTCTACAAAGCTTTCGATATTTATTTCGCAACCGGGGCGCTAATCGCAGCCACTGCCGTTCAACTCGCCGTAACTTACGCTTTGTACAAGAAAATCGAGAAGATGCAGCTAGTGACCTTTTTACTTGTAGCCATCTTCGGTAGCATGACCATCGCTCTCCATGATGATAACTTTATCAAATGGAAAGTGACGATTATTTATACACTCTTCGCGCTAGGCTTAATCGTGAGCCATTTAATCGGCAAGTCAGCGATCAAGAGTATGCTGGGTAAAGAACTCTCATTGCCTGACCGAGTATGGGCTAAACTCACTTGGGCATGGGCTTTTTTCTTCAGTAGTTGCGCACTTCTAAATCTTTATGTTGCATTTCGCTTGCCACTTGATGTCTGGGTCAACTTTAAAGTGTTTGGATTATTGGTTGCTACCTTTATCTTTACCCTTCTCTCTGGGGTCTATATTTATAAACAATTACCCAAACAGAGCGACGAAGAATAACCGTTTGCCTAACAGGTGATTTTCCCTCTATCTGAGGTATAATTAAGGCATATAGATGCGACCATAGCGGGTCGCTTTTTTGTTATTAACTTACCGTTGCTCACTGAAGTGACGTCATTATGTTGTGGATGTCAAAATGAGTCAGGAAATTTGCTCACCTCGAGGACAACTTCTTCTTCGCACCCTTGCTATGCCAGCAGACACCAACGCCAATGGTGATATTTTCGGTGGCTGGATCATGTCACAGCTTGATTTAGCTGGCGGTATACTTGCCAAAGAAATCTCTGGCGGTCGTATCGTTACCGTTTCGGTCTCAAGCATTACGTTTAAAAAGCCAGTCAAAGTCGGTGACGTTGTATGCTGCTACGGTGAATGCACCAAAATTGGTCGTACTTCTATGAGTATCGATCTGGAAGTGTGGGTTAAACCAGTCAAAGAGCACGGTCTTGAAGATAGATTTATGGTTTGCGATGCGACATTCAACTATGTAGCAATTGATGGTAATGGCAAACCACGTGCAATTAATTGCTAACGAAGCATAAAATCAATCACATTTTCGATAATCAGTAACCTAACTCTCTGTGTGATAAGTTAGAGTTATGCCAACAAACAACCATTGCCTAAAACTAAAAGGAAATTCGCATGTGGTACGTTATTTTTTCACAAGATGTTGAAAACTCGCTTGAGAAACGTTTAAGTGTTCGTCCTGAGCACCTAGCTCGCCTACAGACGTTACAAGATGAAGGTCGCCTATTAACGGCAGGTCCAATGCCTGCTATCGATTCAGACAATCCAGGAGAAGCAGGCTTTACTGGTTCAACTGTTATTGCACAATTTGACTCACTAGAAGCAGCACAAGCATGGGCAGATGCGGACCCATATATTGCTGCTGGCGTATACCAATCAGTGATTGTTAAGCCATTTAAGAAAGTATTTTAATTATGAAACTGCGCTTTTTCACCAGCCTTTTTGCTCTAGCGACGCTAGCGGGATGTGCCGGTAATGCCCAGCAACAGCACCTAGAACTTCTTGCGAGTAATCGTGCCAGTGTGCTTGCTGGTGAGCTTCCACTGGAAGCAGGACCACTTTCGATTATGCGCGCGACAGCTAAAGGCACGACAATTGAAATCATGATGGTGTATAACCAAGATCAAACCGGTGCCAAGCCGATTGAACAAGTAATGAATCGTGGTATTAGTTACTACTGTTCTAACAAAGACACCAAAGCAAACTTGGAAGCCGGTCTTAGCTACCGCCTGAAAATGCGCAATACCCGTGGACAACTGATGCTTGACCAATTTATCAGTGAAGAAAGTTGCACTTCGAACTAGAACAACTTAAACGGATTAATCATGCCTTGGTTTGTGCCAAGGCATTTTTGTTTGTCTGAACCATGCTCATTGCGCAACACCTTGATTATTACCCTTCCATGATGACAATATGAATCTTTTTTTGCATTTTTTTTCTTCGCACTGACAGTTAAATATATGGAAATTAAACCATTTAATCGCAAAGTCACATCATAAAATATTATCAACCTAGCTAAAACGAAGAAAAAACATCTATTCACACATTGACGCTATTTCTAAGCAGTTCTAAGTTTTGTAAAGGCTGATCAACAAAGGACATCGCTATGAAACGTGCAAGTAACTCTTATCGTCTGCAAATCATTAAAGAAGTCGCAACGCGACAAGAGAGGCTGCATTGCGGAGACCCACTCGCCACCTACATCCAGAAGTTACTCGATGAACAACCCGATGTTGAGAAAAATAATGAAAAAAACCAGCACTTCTCTGGCTGTCACTTCGACGATCATGCGGGCGGTTGGGTAAGCGATAAGTGGGGGCTCAAGTAATCAAACGCAAAAACATCTCACCAAATAACTTTAGAACAGATCTTGTTGCGGCGTACTAACGTCACTGTTTGACTCTTTCTCCGCCGCAGCATTAGCTAACATTTTACGTCGATAACGTTGACGACAGAGTTTTAGGACATGCAGTTGTTGACCAGGCGTCATCGATAACCAATTAAATCGTTCATCGCGCTTGCGCATGCACCCTTGGCAATACCCTTTCTCATCCACACTGCAAACCCCTACGCAAGGGCTCGGCACAACAAAAAACTCTAATTGCTCCATACGCTCCTCCTAAGCAGTGTGAATATAAAAAGAAATCAAAAAACTATGACTAAATACTGACACAATTACCAACTTGTTGCCTATAATAAGCAACGATGAAAGTTCATCGTGGTGTACCTCTGTATACCTTATTGTTTTTTGGAGTTTAATACTATGAAGCTTAGTTTAAAAACGTTGCTAGCGGCAGTTTCTCTTCCTGTACTAATGACTGCTTGTGCATCAAACGGTGACGATGTGAAAACTATTACTGAAGCTGATCTACAACACCACAACTGGGAACTTGTTCAAATCGACGGTAAAGCAATTCAAGTTGCAGAAGGCGAACAAGCACCTAACTTAGAAGTTGGCGAAAAGATGACTGCAAACGGCAACGCTGGTTGTAACACTTTCTTTGGTCAAGCAGAGCTTAAAGAAAACCAATTCCGCATCGAAAAAATGGGTATGACCATGAAGATGTGTATGGGTGAAGCGATGAATGTAGAAAGCACATTCTCAAAAACTCTGTCTGATTGGAGCGACATGACGCTAACTAAAGATAGCCTAGTTCTGAAAAACGACGCACACACTCTAGTGTTCAAATTAAATGATTGGAAAAACTAATCGCCAATCATAATCGATTGAAGAGCAGCATCAAGCTGCTCTTTTTTTTCCATTTTCTCGCAAAAATTCGTCACAGAGCAGTTTTAATTCTTCCCCCCGCACACTTTAAGTACAATTAAGTAACAACAAACACAAATATCTAAAAAGTTTCAGTTTTTTTAGTTCATAATGAATGAAATTGTCGCGAGACTCGGTCTGTACCTAAACCTCAATTGCAATAGGAACCATTATGACAAGGCTGTTTACCCTTCTCTCTACTCTTCTGCTCACCTTCACGGCTTCGGCTACGGATAACTGGCAGATGGTCACCGATCAAGCCAAAGGTCAAACCGTCTATTTTCACGCTTGGGGCGGTAGCCAAGAAATTAATAATTACCTTCGCTGGGCGGCAGGTGAAATTGAAGATAAATATGACGTCACTCTAAAACACGTTAAAGTGACTGATATCGCTGAAACCACTTCGCGCCTTATCGCAGAAAAAGCGGCTGCCAAAAATAACGGCGGTAGTGTTGATCTAGTTTGGATCAACGGTGAAAACTTTAAGTCGATGAAAAACAATGGTCTACTTTACGGACCGTTTGTCGAAAAACTACCGAGTTGGCAGTTTGTCGATAAATCGCTACCTGTCGACAGTGATTTTACCGAACCAACGCTAGGTCTAGAAGCGCCTTGGGGTGTTGGGCAGTTAGTCTTTATTCACGATGCGGCGCGATTGAATAATCCACCACAATCTTTTGCCGAACTGTTGAGCTACGCTAATGCTTACCCGAATCGTCTCAGCTACCCTCGCCCGCCAGAATTTCATGGTACTAGCTTCTTAAAAGCACTACTTATTGAACTGACTAATAATGACCCAAGTTTAAGCCAACCTGTTGAGCAAGCGGACTTTTCTCTTATCACTCAACCTTTATGGCAATACCTCGATGATTTTCACAAAGTTGCGTGGCGCCAAGGTAAGCAGTTTCCATCTAGCTCTTCAGAAATGACCCAGCTGCTCGATGATGGACAAATTGATCTCGCGATCACGTTTAATCCAAATGCGGTATTTTCTGCACAGGCTACCGGCAAGCTAGCACCAAGCACCGCCACTTATGCGATGAACGCTGGCGCGCTGTCTAATATCCACTTTCTCGCCATTCCTTGGAATGCTACTGCGTCAGAGGGGGCGCAAGTGGTGATTAACTTCTTATTGAGCCCTGAGGCGCAATCTCGTAAAGGTGACCTAAACATTTGGGGTGATCCTTCAGTATTGGAAAATCAATACCTTAAGGGTTCAGCAAAAAATACCAAGCTGTTTAAATCCATCGCAGAACCGCACCCTAGCTGGCAAGTCGCATTAGAAAAAGAGTGGCTTCAACGATATGGCAATTAACATCAATAGCATAAAGCCTTATCAAGCATTCCCTTGCCGAATCGTCGTTTGCGAGTATTAGATGCTTAAAATTAGCTATTTAGTTTTAATTGTCATCTGCAGTTTACCGCTAATCCCTGGTTTATCTGGCGTAGTGGTAGCCTCGTTCGGCTTTATCCCGCCGTTGGACATGAACACGGTTAGCCTGCAAGGCTATCATCAACTAATGCAGTGGAGCGGTCTTGGACAGTCTATTGCTGCATCAGTGTTTAGTGCTACCTTAAGTACTCTAACCGCCGCTGCTTTTTGCTTTGCTATCTTACAGCGCCTTTGGTTAAGTAAATATTGGCATCGGGTCGAGACCCTCCTTGCCCCGCTGCTCGCCTTACCGCATGTGGCGTTCGCTATCGGCTTTGCTTTTTTGTTCGCGCCAACTGGCTTTGTGGCGCGAATCGCCTTTGATGCTTTAGGGTGGCAGAGCGACAGCAGCTCACAAGCATTATTGGTTAATGACCCATTGGCTCTGGGGCTGACGATTGGTTTAGCCTTTAAAGAGCTGCCTTTTTTACTGTTGATGAGCATCCCTGTTCTACAGCAATTAAAATTGGGTCAAACCGTTAAGGTTGCCACCATGCTTGGTTATTCACCCGCACAAATGTGGCTTAAAATTGTGTTTCCGCAATGGTTGGCAAAAATGCGTTTCCCACTGTTTGCGGTGATTTGCTATGGCATATCTGTGGTTGATGTTGCATTGATATTGGGTCCATCAAACCCTCCAACCTTCGCCGTATTGGTTTGGCAGTGGTTTAGTGATCCAGACTTGAGCTTAATGCCAAGAGCATCCGCCGGCGCCGTCAGCTTACTTCTGCTTGCAAGTTTGATGATGCTATTGGTGGTTTTGATTGAGAAAGCGCTGACGACAAAATTCAACCATTGGCAATACTCTGGACGAACAGGTGTTAAGCTACCGGGAATTGCGGTATTAGGCATTGCGATGGTCATCAGTGTCGCTATTGTGCCACTTTTGGCGATTTGGAGTTTTGCCCAACGTTGGCGATTCCCTGATCTCATGCCCAGTCAATTGAGTACGCGTTTTTGGCAATTTGAGTGGTCAAATATGCTGCCAACGTTACTCAATAGTATTGTATTGGCGGCCATCGTCGCGTCGATTAGCCTTTTGCTTGCCCTTATTGCACAAGAGTTCAAACTCAAACAGCGCTGGCATTTACCAGACTACGTCATTGCGCTACCAATGTTAATCCCACAGCTTTCAATGCTGTTTGGTATTCAAATCATGACTCTGTATATCGCCAGCGGGCAATTTGCTTTGTGGGTGATATGGTCACATGTCTTCTTTGCCTTCCCATTTGTCTACCTTGCGATAGATGGACCATGGAAAAGTTATGACAACAACTACACCAAAGCAGGTTTGAGTCTTGGTAAATCGCCCATGATGGTGTTTTTGAAGATCAAAATGCGTTTGCTTCTGCCCGCGATTCTTTACGCATGGGCGGTAGGTGCAAGCGTAAGCTTAGCTCAATACTTACCGACCCTGATGCTGGGGGGCGGACGCCTAACGACCATTACAACAGAGGCCGTGGCACTTTCAAGTGGCTTTGATCGACGCGTCACAGCGATCTATGCCCTTTGGCAAGCACTGTTGCCGTTAATCTTCTTTTCTGCCGCGCTGCTTATTAGCCGTATCACCACAAGACGCTCTGCCGATTTTGTTAAGGAATCAACTATCAATGACGCTTTTACTAAAAGACCTCACCGTTTATAAGCCCCACCAAGAGGCGCTTTTTCAACACCTCAACCTCACCATAAAGCCAGGGGAAGTGGTCGCGGTTATGGGACCAAGTGGTTGTGGCAAGTCAACTTTGCTCAATGCGATAGCGGGGCATCTCAGTGACGATTTTGAGCTTGATGGAACATTGAGTTTATGCGGCGAACCCATTGACCAGACTCCGCCCCATTTACGCAAACTTGGCGTGCTTTTTCAAGATGACTTACTGTTTCCACACTTAAACGTGTGGCAAAACCTCGCTTTTGCTTTACCTAATGATGTGCCAAAAGCACTAAGAAAAACGCGCGCGCTCGAGTGCTTACAACAAGTAAACCTACTCGATTTAGCAGCCTCCTACCCTGAACAAATATCCGGTGGGCAAAGAGCACGAGTAAGCTTGTTACGTATGCTGTTGGCACAACCTAAGGCTGCATTATTGGACGAACCATTTAGTAAACTTGATAAAGCACTTAGAGCTCAATTTCGTGACTGGGTATTTGAACAACTGGGGGCTGCGAATGTACCAACATTACTTGTGACCCATGATATTGACGACGTTCCGCCCGGAGCAAAAATACTCAACTGGCCTTGGCAGGCTACCTCTAATCAAACAAATAACACCAATAATTCAGAGACCGACCATGCTAGATAAATTCAGCATTAAACTGATTCGCGCGCCTTTAGCTTCAGCCGCGTCACTATTGAGCAGTAAAGGTATCACTGCCAATCAAACCACACTGTTTGGTTTTGCAGTGGGTTGCTTGGCACTGCCTGCTTTGGCTCTGCAGGAATATAACTGGGCGTTGCTGTTCATTGTTATCAATAGAGTATGCGACGGACTTGATGGGGCTTTAGCGCGGATTCACGGCATTACGGATGCGGGCGGATTCTTAGATATCAGTCTCGATTTTCTTTTCTACTCACTGATCCCATTTGGTTTTGTGATTGCCAACCCAGAGCAAAATGCGGTTGCCGGAGCATTTCTGATTTTCTCTTTCATCGGCACAGGTTCAAGTTTTCTTGCATTTGCAGTCATGGCTGGAAAACGCGGTATTGAAAATCCGGTATATCAAAACAAATCTCTCTATTACATGAGTGGCTTAACCGAGGGCACAGAAACCATTGCCTGTTTCGTATTATTCTGCTTGTTCCCACAACACTTTGCCTTGATAGCCTATATATACGGTATCGCCTGCTGGTTCACAACTTTTACCCGCATTTGGGCAGGCTATAAGACGCTCAACAATGAACCTCAAGAAGCAGACTCACCCTAGCGGCTTAATACCAAAACGCAGATTAACTAGAACATAAAATGTCCCAAAACGTAAAAAGCCCCAAACGGGGCTTTTTTCTTATCAGGATGTTTGGTGGTTATTTTTTAAATACTAAACATTTCAGTGACGCTTGCTCATCAATATCGGCAAATTCTTCTGGGTTTGCCAAGCGCTCGACAAAACTTAACTCTGGCGCCGCTTCCGCCATGCCATCAATTAAGAAATTACAATCCACCGCTGGTGAGTTCACACACGCTAGCACCTGACCATTGTCAGTCAGCAAGTCTGGCAAACGACGTAAGATTTTGGCGTAATCTTTTGTCAAAGCAAAACTGCCCTTCTGAAATGAAGGCGGATCAATGATGATCACATCATACGGACCCGACTTCTTAATCTTACCCCATGACTTGAAAATATCATGCCCCATAAACTTAACCTGATTTAAGTTATGACCATTCAATTTGTGGTTTTCGCGCCCTTTACTTAGCGAAGCTTTTGCCATATCGACGTTGACCACTTGATCGGCGCCGCCTGCAATTGCAGCAACGGAAAAGCCACAAGTATAAGCAAACAGATTAAGCACATTGGCGTGCTTAGCATTATCACGGGTCCACTCTCTTCCCAAACGCATATCTAAGAACAAACCAAAATTCTGGTTGCGTCCAATATCCAACTGGTATTTAAGACCGAGCTCTTCAACTACTGGGCGAGAATCTAATTCCCCCAGCAGCACTTCGGATGGTGCGCCGTCCGCATAACGGTGTTGCAATAAAATCACTCGTCCTTGGCGTGCTTGCCAAACGTCTGATTGTGATAATGAGATAAGGCCCGATTTTAATTGGTTAATAAACTCAGCATCTGCGGCTTTGAATAGGTTAACGATAAGCTGACCTTGTAACCAATCGCAAGTAAGCTGCTCTAAACCCTGCCAGCGCTGCCCGCGACCATGAAATAAACGGCGAACTTCATTTGGCACTGTGTGCAGTTGTTGCTCCACATGGCTTAAAAATACTGGGATCTGTTCTACTTGCATTACTGTCGCTACTTTTTAATGTTGGGCCATACTAGTTGCCAAGGTGGCAACCACGCATCAATACCCGGTTGAATTTCGGTTTCTAGCCATTTTTCCCCAAGAGAGGCAAATTCTCTTGGATCGCAAATCAATTGATGTGTCTGCCCTTGATAAGGGAAAGCCAGCGCAAAGGCATGTAAATAGCCCCTGTCAGCCACACTGCCGGTGTTATATATTGGGTCACCAACAATCGCTGAACCTATCGATTTCAAAGCCACTCTGATCTGATGAGTCTTGCCAGTATACGGCTTACATAGAAACAGCCTTTCCCCCGGTTTTGCGCCAGCAGAGAAAAACTGTGTAACTGCGGGGTTATTGTGACTATTAATCAACTTCCATGACGAACGGCGCGAGCGCTCCATGTCTCCACTGATCAAACCTTGCTTTTTTTTCGGCTTTTTAGCACCAATCGCAAGATAAAACTTTTCAACTAATCGATTAGCAAATGCTTGAGACAGCTCACTCGCCGCCTCTGAACTGCGCGCAAGTAGCAAAATACCTGAGGTCATCTTATCAAGACGATGCACCAAATAAAGCTGTTGGTCACCACTTTGTTTCGCCACTTCGGCTAATAACATCGTGTCACCATCATCTTTGTGCACAGAGACTCCCGGGTGCTTATTGATGATCAAAAAATCGTTGTGAGTGTATAAGATATCAAACATGAAAACGGCTCCATTGAGGAGCCGTGAGTATATACTTAATTTATCCTTGCCTAAACAGTTAGGCTAAACGGAATTGCTTCATCAACTGCTCTAATTCGCCAACTTTGTCACTTAGACGTTGAATATCTACCGAGCTTTCACTCGCCATTTGCAATGATTGAGTCGAAATATCACTGATCATGGTGATGTCAGAGGTAATTTCACGCGTCACCGCCGTTTGTTGCTCCGCCGCAGTCGCTATCGAGTTAATCATACTCTGTACATGAGAGGCGCCTGCCACGATTTCTTCAAGAGCACTTACCGCCCCAGAACTTTGACTGACACCAATTTCCACCAAACGACGGTTATCTTCGGTAAAGGTGACCGCTTCTTGGGTACCGAGTTGAATCGCTTGAATAATACCTGCAACTTCTTTGGTGGCATTAGTCGTACGTTCAGCCAATGCACGAACCTCGTCAGCAACAACGGCGAACCCACGACCAAACTCACCAGCACGTGCCGCCTCAATCGCTGCGTTTAGTGCCAATAAATTGGTTTGCTCAGCGATATCTTCAATCACTTTAATCACAGAACCAATCTTTTCACCATGATTACCGAGTGTCGACATCTGAGACGACATCTCCTCCATCTGAGTACTCACTTGCTCAATACTTGCTACCATTTCGACAATAACATCGCGTCCTGAATTGGCAACCCCTTCCGAACTGCTGGCTTGTTCATAAGTTTGAGTACTCTGATGCGCGACTTCCGCGATGGTTTGGCTTAGTTCTTCTGAAGCCGTTGCAATTAACTGCGCTTTATCAGCTTGATCCGAGGCACCCTTTACCAAGTGCTGACTCACATTGCTCAACTCAGAAGTGACTGTCTTCACTTCGCCGGTAACGACAGTAATTGAACCAATTAAAGACTTAAGCGATGACTGCATCATATTAATCGACGCCGCAACACTGGCTAGTTCGTCACCAGACGCATCTTTAATTTCAGTCGCGGTTAAATCTCCCTGCGCTACGCGCTGAGCAACCTGATCCAATATAGTCAGTCGGCTCGTAATCGAAGTTGATAGCCAGTATGCCACACCACAAGTCAGTACAATCGCGACCGAAGATAAAACTAAAATCGTCGTTTCAATGGTATTAAATGAATCACTCAATCCGAGTAGAGAGGCTTTAGACTCTTCAATTTCACCATTCGATACGTCATCCAAAATATTTTCAATCGGCACTAAGTTCGCTTGATAAATACGGCGCAATTCCGTTGTCGCAACGTCCAGTGACATACTCTTGCCAATGGCAGGGATAATGTTGCGCTCAAACTCTTGAGTAAACTGAGTCATGTACTGCTCAACTTGATGCACTTTTTGTAAATCCGATGTACTGCCTTGCTCTAACACCTTTACATTAGCAAGCACTTGCTCAAATTCTTCCTTGTTTGCATAGTAATCATTCAGTGCGTTAGCCGTACCAATCACAACACCCGTCGCGTCACGGTATACATCACCAGCATCATCAAGCAATACCAAGTAACCAACCACTTCTGGCACATCGTCCGTTCTGATTTCGTCGGCCACTCTATGGGACGAAAGCACTTCCATCCAAATAATGCTAACCATCAATAGAAGAGTTGCTAATACAGCACCAAATCCCAAATACAATTTCTTCCTGACAGAGAGTGTCACGATTCACCTTCCAATGTTTCTTTATCGTACTTTTTCAAACAGAGTCTACTGTTCGGTAAACGATAAATATTCCATTAGTAGCGCATGAGTGACAATCAAAAATCTTCGTTTTACGGCTCAGTATTGATTAAATACTCAACGTCTATGTTTTATATGCGACACATATCACGCTATTTAGAAATCCAACCTCATCTACGTCCCTGCCATATCGACATCACTCAAAAAACAAAAAGCCCACAGGATCACTCCTATGGGCTTGAGATTTTATTGACCAATTAACAGGTTATAGTTTTTTCGATAGTAGTGCGGCTAAGCCGATAATGCCTAAACCAAGTACCATAATCTCACCTTTGCCACTGTCGAAACCGGCTTTCACACCTGCAAAAGCGACGATAGCAACAGCGAAAGGAATCACGTATTTCACTAGGTTGTACCAAACACCGAATAGAGGGAACTTCACTTCACCATCGTTAGTGATTTCTTTCTCTAGTTCTGCGCGGTTTAGACGCCAACCAGCAAAGATACACACGAACATACCACCAACTGCTAGGAAGATTTTATCTGTTAGCAAGTCAAAAATATCAAATGCACCCGTATCAAATAGTTTCGGACCTGTACCACCAAGTGATAACGACGCGAACACACATAATGCTGCCATTACCGCACTTGCACTTAGTACCGCCGTTGGACGCTTCATGCCCTTTTCATCAATTAGGTATGACACAACAACCTCGAGTAGTGACACTGACGATGTTAAAGCCGCAACACTCAAACCGATAAAGAACAGTAGTGCTAATAGTAGACCAATCACGCCACCCATTTCAGCAAACAGTTGTGGTACAACGACGAACACCAAACCAGGACCTGCGGCAGGTTCCATGCTGAATGCGAACATTGCAGGGAACATTGCAACACCAGCAAGTAGCGCAACGCCCGTATCCATCGCGGTTACCATTGCGGTAGTTTGCACTAAGTTTTCTTTCTTACGCAGGTAACTGCCGTAAGTAATCATACAACCCATACCAAGGCTCAATGAGAAGAAAGCTTGGCCTAGCGCTGCCAGTACAACGCCACTATCTACTTTAGAAAAGTCAGGCTTAAACAAAAACTCTAGACCTGCCATTGCACCCGGAAGACTCAAGCCTTTAACTGCTACAAGGATAAGAATCATAAATAGTAGCGGCATGAGGATTTTACCCGCTTTCTCGATACCGCCTGATACACCACGAATAACGACAAAGATATTCAGTACTAGGTATAAACCCATCCACATCAGTGGTTGTACAGGATCAGAGATAAAGCTGCCAAAGCTATCACCAATCGCTTCCGGTGTACTTAGCAGACCTGTAGCAATCTTATAGATATAAGCAACAGCCCAACCACCCACAACTGGGTAGAAGCCCATGATTAATAGGCCACTTAGCACCCCAATTACGCCGACAAACGTCCAGCGGCGGTCGGTTGACTTAAATGCACCAACGGCTGATACACCTGTCTTACGACCAATCGCAAATTCGGTCAGCATTACGCTAAAACCAATAAAGATTACAAAAAGAAGATAGATTAGAACGAAAGCACCGCCGCCACTCTCACCAGCGGTGTATGGGAACTTCCAAATATTACCAAGACCAACTGCAGAACCTGCAGCGGCCATAACGAAACCTAATTTCGACCCCCAGCTATCGCGGGGCTTAGTGCTTGTAGTTGTAGCCACATTATCACCATTCATTTTATTGTTGTGTTTGCTTAATGTCGGCGTCTTAAAAGTTGTAGGTGTATTATTATTTTTACACTACGAAAAAGTTTGTGTGACGCTCTGTGTATAGCGAGTAAAACAGTTTCAGATTAAAATTGGAACCCCATCAGATTAAATTTCCACCGCGAAGTCTATTTTTACGTCTTAACTGCTGGATTTTTACTCAGTTTAAACATTTTATAACAATTCCATTCAATTTGTACACATATCAAACTCACGGAAAACACAATCTGAGTCGAAATCCGACAACTTTTACTAACAAATTTATTTTTAACTAGATGCAGCAAATTAGGCAGCTTTTGTTGTTAACTGCCTGGAATTAGGCTTAGTATTTAACTAATTGTTCTTACTGAGATCGTTAATGGAAAAGTTCTACCATTTCGTCACCTTGGCTAGCATTGTTCTTTACTGGGTTTTAGTCGCCGGTGTTACGCTTCGTGTTGTATTAAAACGTCGTGCTGTCAGTGTCTCTCTTGCTTGGCTGATGGTGATTTACATCATTCCTATTGTTGGCGTCGCCTGTTACTTTTTATTTGGTGAACTAAACCTTGGTCGCAAACGCGCCGATCGCGCCAAAGAAATGCTCAAACCATTTATTGACTGGTTTTCCCAGCTCAGTGATTGCCATGCTCACTCACCAGAAAACTTCGGTCGTCACATCTACCGTATTGATGAACTGTGTAACAATCGATTAGGGCTTCCTGCTTTGAGTGGTAATGAACTATCACTACAAAACTCGCCTGAAGCAATTATGCGTTCGGTGATAGAGGACATTAATCAAGCCAAACATAGCATTCGTATGGTGTTCTATATTTGGCATCCCGGCGGTATGGCGGACGAAGTCGCCAATGCACTGATTCTCGCCGCTCATCGTGGTGTGGATATCAAACTTTTGCTCGACTCCGCGGGTAGCCCTCGCTTTTTCCGCAGCCCATGGCTGGCAAAAATGCAGCAAGCAGGGATCAATGTCGTGCAAGCACTCGAAGTTAAGCCTTGGCGAATCTTCTTACGTCGACTTGATCTGCGCCAGCATCGCAAAATTATCGTCATCGATGAAAAAGTGGCTTATACCGGTTCGATGAATATGGTTGATCCTGCCTACTTCAAGCAAGATTCGGGGGTAGGACAATGGATCGATATTATGGTCAGAGTAACCGGTCCTACCGTTAACGTACTTTCGGCAATTCATTGCTGGGATTGGGAGGTCGAAACGGGTCAACGTTCGTTCCCTAACCTACCGGAATGTCCAATAGACCAGGATGCCGCTCAACATCCGATTCAAGTGGTGCCATCTGGTCCCGGCATGCCAGAGTATTTGATTTATCAAGTGCTGACGTTAGCGATTAACCAAGCCAATAAATCAGTACGAATCACGACGCCCTACTTTGTGCCTAGTGCCGACTTGTTAGAGACATTGAAAATGACGGCTCAGCGAGGCATTAACGTTGAGCTCATCATTCCTCATAAAAATGATTCAATGATGGTGCAATGGGCCTCACGCGCTTTCTACACCGAACTGATGATGGCAGGCGTAAAAATCTACGAGTTCTATGGCGGCTTATTGCATACCAAATCAGTCGTGATTGATGAGCAGTTCTGTCTGGTCGGTACGGTGAATATGGACATGCGCAGTCTCTGGCTCAACTTTGAAGTCACTCTAGCGATTGATGATCAAGAATTCACCCAGAAAATGCATCAATTACAAGATCAGTACATTGCACAGTCCCACACGGTTTCACTCGATGTTTGGCGACAACGCTCAATCTTCTCGCGTTTTCTGGAGCGAACCTTTTATCTGTTTAACCCTCTGCTATAACCTTCGTAGACCGAGCTAAGCCTCGGTCTTTTTTATCTTATCCCTAAACGCTCTAAGCGAGGGTCTTGCTTTGTCTCTTGGGGCATGTTTTAAATATACCCATGATTAAGGACAAGGACTGAAAATGTCAGAAGGCAAAAAGACTCAATATGTCACCGCTGGACGTGATAAAAAATGGACGAATGGAGTGGTAAACCCACCCGTTCAGCGCGCTTCAACCGTTGTATTTAACACTGTTGCAGAGAAAAAACACGCCACCATCAATCGTGCGAACAAAACGCTTTTCTATGGTCGTCGTGGTACTCATACCCATTTCGCCCTGCAAGATGCGATGGTGGAAATTGAAGGCGGCGCGGGTTGTGCTCTATATCCTTGTGGCACAGCAGCTATCTCTAATGCGATTCTCGCTTTCGTTGAGAGCGGCGATCATATTCTGATGGTCGATACTTGCTACGAGCCTACTCGCGATTTTTGCGAAAAGATCATGAAGAAGATGGGCGTCGAAACGACTTACTTCTCACCCACTATTGGTGAGGAGATTGCCGATCTAATCCAACCCAATACCAAGGTTCTATTTTTGGAGTCTCCTGGCTCTATCACCATGGAAGTACAAGATGTGCCTACCCTAGCGCGCATTGCCCATCAACATGACGTGATTGTCATGCTCGACAACACTTGGGCTGCGGGTGTGAATTTCTCGCCATTTGAACATGGCGTTGATATTTCGATCCAAGCGGCGACCAAATATATTGTTGGCCACTCAGATGTGATGCTCGGTACAGCGGTTGCGAGCGAAAAATACTGGGATCAACTGCGTGAACAGAGCTACTTGATGGGACAATGCGTATCCGCCGATGATGCTTATCTTGGTTTACGTGGTATTCGCACTCTAGATGTTCGCCTTCGCCAACACGCCGAGAGCAGTTTAAAAGTCGCCCAATGGTTACAAACCAGACCGGAAGTTGACCATGTGCGCCACCCAGCGCTCGAGACTTGTCCGGGTCACGAGTTCTTCAAACGTGATTTCACCGGCGGCAACGGTCTGTTCTCATTTGTAATGAAAACAACCAATCCAACCGCGACGACCGCTCTACTAGATGGCATGAAGCATTTCAGTATGGGTTATTCTTGGGGAGGTTTTGAGAGCTTGATTCTAGCCAATGAGCCCAAGAGTTTTAACTACTTACGCAGCGTAGCAAACCCGAACTTTGATGGCACTTTGATCCGTATTCATATTGGTTTAGAAGATGTCGATGATTTAATTGCTGACCTTGAAGCTGGTTTGGCTCGCTATAACGCGGTGATCCTCGAACAAGCTACTTCGCTCTAGCGGCTATCAGCATTTAAGCTTCAACTTAACACCAAACAGCCCGCTAAGCGGGCTGTTTTTTTATTCGGCATGCACTGAGCAGTAATGCCACTAAATCGCCTTGCCTTTCATCGGGCAGTTCACCAAGTGATCATCAACCATACCAACCGCCTGCATAAACGCATAACAGATCGTCTCACCAACGAACTTAAACCCTCGCTTTTTGAGAAATTTACTCAAGGCTTTAGACTCTTCAGTCGACACTGGCACCTGTGACATCTCTTTCCAATGGTTCACTTTGGGCTTGTGATCGACAAACTGCCACAACGCGTTCGATAAACTGCCGTACTCCTCAATCAAAGCCAGCGCCGCTTGAGCATTGGTAAACACGGAAGCTATCTTGCCGCGATGTTTAACAACATCATAATTGGCAATGATCTCTTCAGCCCGCGCTTGATCCTGCTGACTCAGTTTCACTAAATCATAATCCTCGAACGCTTGTCGATAACCGTCACGCTTTTTCAAAATCGTGATCCAACTTAATCCCGCTTGCGCACCTTCCAAGGTTATAAACTCAAACAAGGTTGTGTCATCAAAAACAGGCACGCCCCACTCAGCATCGTGATAAGCCTGCTCCAATGGGTGTTTCAGTGCCCACGCACACGTTTGTGATTCCATAATGATTCTCTACTAATCCATCTTGCACCTAGACTAACTTGGAACCGACTAACTTGGAACCGCTACCTTATGGAATAGGCGATATAGCACTGGCACCACAATCAAAGTGAGCACGGTAGCAAAACCTAAACCAAACATAATCGTTACTGCCATTGGCTTAAAGAAAATATCCGGTAACAGTGGCACCATTCCCAAAATGGTGGTGATTGCGGCCATACAAACCGGTCTGACACGGCTGAGCGCTGCCTCAACTACCGCGGTATACGGCTCTTTACCCGCACCTATCTCAATATTGATTTGATCGAGCAATACAATACCGTTTTTTAGCACCATCCCCGACAGACTGAGGAAACCGAGTAGTGCCATAAAGCCAAATGGCGTATTCAGCGCCAGCAAGCCAGTAGTCACACCGATTATCGCCAAAGGCACGGTACACCAAACTATCAACGGCTCTTTAACTGAATTAAATAAGAACACGGTTATTAAGAACATAAACAGATAGCCAAGTGGCATGGTAGTAAATAGGGACGCTTGAGCATCACCCGATGACTCATACTCTCCCCCCCACTCCAAGCTATAGCCCGGTGGCAGTTCAATCGCTTCAATTTGACCTTGAATACGTTTTTGCAGTGTTGCCGCCGTCTCTTCGCCTAAAATGTCGGGATCCGCCATAATGGTCAGCATACGTTTACGGTCTTTACGCACAATGATCGGATCTTCCCACAACATCTCGTAACCCAACGTCACTTGTTGCAGCGGTATATATTCGCTCAGCGCCGGGCTCCAAATTTTCATCCCTTCAATATTACGAATATCAACTCGCTCTTCTTCTGGTAGGCGCGCAACAATCGGCATCAATGTGGTACCGTCGCGATAAACACCAACCGCCTTGCCTGAGAAGGACATCGCCAAGAAATCATCGACATCCGATTTGGTAATACCATAACGTCGTGCTTGGCTCTCATTAAACTGCGGTTCAAGGATCTTAGTTCGTTGACGCCAGTCATGACGAATATTCGTCGCACCAGGATCGGCATGCATAATGGCCGTCACCTGCGCCGCTATCGACCGCAGCACGGTCGGGTCTGAGCCAATAATGCGCGCTTCAATCTTAGCTCCGCCGCCAGGACCAAGTTCAATCTGCTTAAGTTTATAGTTTACTTCTGGGAAGTTTTGCTCAAGATGCTGACGGAAGCGACTCATGAGATCCGCCAAGATCTCGTAGTTATCAACCCGGGTGGTAATTTCCCCGTAAGCTGCATAGCTTTTTTCAGGCGCATAAGTCAGCATGAAACGCTGTAAGCCTTTACCTGCGGTGGTGGTTACATGCTCTACGCCATCTTGTTCTGCAATCCAACTTTCAAGCGCAGTCAGTTTGGTGTTGGTTGCACGAATATCAGTGCCTTCAGGCAACCAGATATCCGCTTGGAATATAGGCGTGGTCGAAGAAGGAAAGAAAGACTGTTTTACATGGGTAAAGCCATAGATGCTCGCCACCAGACCCAGCACTAACACAGCCATAGTGACCCAAGCGCGCTTCATACAAAACTCTAAGAAGCCCTTATAAACAACAAAGATCATCCCATTATATGGGTCGCTATCTTCGTCTCCTTGTGGTGTCTTTTGCCCGCGGAAAAACAGATCGGCAAAAAATGGCGTTAGAGAGATCGCGGTAAACCAACTCAGCATCAAAGAGATCAGCAACACAGTAAACAAGGTGCCACAATACTCACCAGTTGAGTCCTCCGAAAGTCCGATCGGGGCGAAAGCGGTAACCGCAATCACCGTTGCGCCGAGCAAGGGCCATTTGGTTTGTGTGACAATGTCGGTGGCAGCTTGGAGCCGCGTCCTCCCTCGCTGAGTACCGATCAATATTCCCTCGACCACCACAATCGCGTTATCCACCAACATCCCTAAGGCGATAACCAACGCACCTAACGAGATACGCTGCAAATCGATTTGGTAGTACTTCATAAAGATAAACGTACCCAAAACGGTCAGCAGCAAAATCAAGCCAATTAGCAGCCCAGAACGTAGCCCCATAAAGAACAGCAAAACGATAATAACAATCGCCACCGCTTGTCCAAGGCTGACCACAAAACCACGTACCGACTTATCCACCTCTTTCGGTTGACTATAGATTTCAGAGATCTCAACCCCAACAGGCTGCTGATATTTAAGCTCAGCCAAACGACGGTCAAAGCTTTCACCAATTTTCACGACGTTAACGCCTTGCGCAAATGACACCCCGACGTTTAGCGCCACGCGACCATTAAAGGTGATCACATTGGTTGGCACATCGATATAGCCGCGTTTGATTTCTGCTACATCTCGCAGGTAAATCAAGCCTTGGGCGCCACTTTCAGTGATAATCAAATCCCCCAACTGGTCGACGTTTTGAAACTCTCCAGTCGGATGAATTCGAATATATTCGCTACCGATACGTACCGCCCCAGCACTAGAAACAATGTTTTGGGTCGAAAGCAAGTTAAATACCGTGGTCGGCGCGAGCCCGAGGCTGCTTAAACGCTTCATGGAGATCTCGATAAAGACTTGCTCTTGCTGCTCACCCGTGACGGATATTTTGCTTACCCCATCAACCAGTTCGAGCTCTCTACGTAAATAATCAACGTAATCGAGCAGCTCTTTGTAGCTATAACCTTCGCCTGTCACTGCCAGCAAAATGCCGTATACATCACCAAAGTCGTCAATCACTTGCGGATCGTTCACCCCTGGTGGCAAGGAACCTTTGAGGTCATTCACTTTTCGGCGCAATTCATCCCAAATCTGCGGCAGGTCATCGGGGCCATAGTTATTTTTCATTGTCACGGTGATCTGTGACAAGCCACGGCTAGAAATTGAGTTAATTTCATCGACGTAAGTAAGCTGTTGGATCGCTTTTTCGAGTGGATAAGTGACTTCCTCTTCCACTTGTTGTGGCGTCGCGCCTGGGTAAGAAGTGACCACCATGGCGTCTTTAATCGTAAACGCGGGATCTTCCAGTCGACCTAAGCCGAAAAACGAGGCGACACCGCCAATCAAAAAGATCAGTGCAATCATCCAACTGATCACACGATTACGAATAAAGTACGCCGCAATCCCCGTTACATCATCATCCGATTGAGGCTGTTGTTGTGGGTTATTCATTACCTGCCTCCTTGGCGACAACTTGTACTTTTACACCATCAGTTAATCGTGACATTCCGCCAATCACTACTTTTTGCCCAGCAGACACACCTGAAAGGATCTGAATTGAACGTTTCGTCGCTTTACCTATCACTACTTGTTGCTTAGAAACGGTTTGGTCTTGATTAAGCAACCAAACAAACTTATTGCTTCGTTCTAAGTCATCGCCGTCTTGATTAAATATCGCCTCAATGGGCAACTGCACCCCTTTCTTCAGATCCAAACCTACTTCTTCATTATTTGAGGTCACCTCAACCGCCATACCATCGAGAATGTATTCATCGTCTGGCATGGGTAGTGACAAGGTCACATTAAACGTGCCCGTTTGTGGATCGGGTTCAGTAGTGAATTCTTTGATGGTGGCGTGGTATTCATTACCACTTGGTACTTTGACAATCGCGTCAATTTGCTCAAGCTGCTCTTGATCGGGCTGATTAACGTAGATACGGTCGGGTAATTGGATAAGGATCTCCACGCTGTTTAAGCTATGGATGTTGACGATGTTTTGTCCGACTTGAATGTTTTCAAATTGATCGACTGAAACTCGTGAGATGATGCCTTCCACCGGCGCTTTCAGTTTGGTGAATGATAGCCGTAATTTCGCCAGTTCTAGCTCTGCCATCGCGATGCGTCTTTGAGCTGCAATTTCGTCAAACTGCGACTTGGCCAATAGGCCTTTTTTAACCAGCGGTTGAGAGCGACGATATTGACTATTGATTACTGAAAAGCGTGCCGCAGCGTTATCCACTTCCAATTGATAGTCCGTTGGTTCGAGCTCAGCAATTAACGCGCCCTTTTCGACTTTATCGCCTTCTTTGACGTAGACGCGGCTAATTTCCCCAGCGACGCGGAAACTCAAATGTGAACGCTCGGCCGCATTGGCAACTGCAGGAAAATAGAGACTCTCGGTCGGGGGATCAGATTCAACCTCAACCACTTCAACTTTGGGTAACCCAGCATCAAAATAAGTCACTTGCTCACCGCAGGCTGTCATCAAGGTACTGGCAAGCAAGGCGAATAGTATTTTGTCGGTCATATTACAATCCTCGCTCTTTAATCCATTCGCGCACTTTGATGCCGCTGTCGATGCCACTCACCCCAGAAATCACGATTTGGTCACCATCATTGAGCCCTGAGACTACTTGTTGACGTTCGTTTAACTCAATCGCCGCTTTCTCGACAATACCCTCTTGATTCACTCGCCAAACACACGTTTTGCCGTTCTCTTCAAACAGTGCAGAGGTCGGGATACTGGTTGCGGTCGAACTTGCGGCGACAACTCTAATCGAGCCAGCCATGCCGGGTAAAATACCGGTATCTTGTGGACGCTCCATAACCATGGTCACTTTATACGAACCCGTTTTAGGGTCCGCTTCGGTATCAATTTCTTGGAAAGTCAGCGGGTACTCATTGCCAGGAAAGGCATCAAACGACATATACGCCTCAGGATTGGCGCCGGTTGAAAAACGATTTAACAGATGATCAGGAAGTTGGAAAAACACCTTCATTAAGACGTTCGTCTGGATGTTCATCACCCCTTGCTTCGCCTCAATATATTCATGATTCTCGGCAGGAATCAGTGAGATTGTGCCATCGTAAGGGGCAACTAATTGGGTATAACGCAAGTTTGCATTGGCTTGATCCAACGTCGCTTTTGCTGAGTTTCGATTGGCTTTTGCTTGGTCAAAATCTTGCTCAGATACAACTTTGTCACGGCGCAACTTCTTATTGCGTTGATACTGGACATCGGCGAGTTGATATTGAGCCTGTGCTTGCTGCGCCAGCAGTTCATATTGATCGGGGTTAAGAGTCGCTAACACTTGCCCTTTCATAACCGGCTGCCCGGCGACCACATCAATAGTTTGCAATAATCCGGGGACACGAAACGCAAGAACCGCTCGATCGCCCGCTTCGGTGGTAGCTGGAAAACGACGTTCAAAAGCAGAATTCCCTACGGTGACAGAGAAAAGTTTGGCGGGTCGTGAGTCAGGTTCGGGGACAGGAGGAAGCTCTTTACCACAGCCTAACAGCATTAGAGCTATAGTAAAAATCAGTAAAATCTTGGGCATAATCAATCATCCATTTGCTTAGCGGGCTTGTTAGCCTTTACCAAAAGATAGATGACCGAACTCTACTCTGCCACTTTGAGTGGTTATATTCGTTAAGGAAATGAATAGCTTGAGAGGTCATGCAACCTCTCAAGTTTTAGATGTGGAATTGAGTATTGGCGTTACAACTTGCTAAACTCACGATTCACTTTAAACGTATCTGAAGTGACATAAGCCTCCATACGGCGCACTTTACCTTCAAGCTGCGCGAAGTCTTTGTCTAAGGTATCCAGTAGTTGCTCTGGTGATTGCCCTGCTTGCCACGGTTTATTTTTTAGTTTGTGCTCTTGTTTGGCTCGTAAACTTTCTACATAGTTTGCCGGCTGTTTCTCCAGCATCAACGTCAAAGCGATATAGGCCAGCAATACTAGGAATGAGCCACCAAGCAGTGCTGCCGAAATCACTAAGATACGCACCACCCAAACTTCTGCACCAATATAGTTAGCAAGACCCGCACAAACACCACTTAACTTACCATTGATCGTATCGCGATACAGTTCTTTACTCATAGTTGCGCCTCCAATTCGGCGACTCCGCATCCAAGATTCGCTCTAACGTATCGACACGCTTTTGCATTGACTCAGCACGCTCTGAAAGCTGCTCCAAACGCTGAAAATCTTCTTGCGATAATCCACTGCTGGTTTTGCGCTTACTGCGGTAGTGAAGAATCAACCATAATGGAGCCACAAAAATCAGGAAAACGATCAGTGGTCCTGCAATCCAAAACGAAGACATAAGTAACTCCTAAATTCATCGACACAAGGCAGGTAGGTCTACCTGCCTATTTTGTTGGTATAAGCTGAGCAGTAACAACTATTTCTTTTCTTCCATTTGTTGCTTTAGCTTTGCTAGCTCTTGCTCAATCTCATCTTGCGCTTGTAGCTCAGCAAACTCTTGATCAAGCGACTTACCTTGACCTGTTTTCGCATACAGATCTGCTTCCGCTTCAAGCTCATCAATCTTACGCGAATATTGGTCAAATTTCGCCATCGCTTCGCTTGTACGAGCTGTGTGCAGATGACGCTGAACATCGCGACGATTTGAGGCAGTTTGGCTACGAATCGCTAACGCTTGCTGTTTAGCACGCGTTTCAGTGATTTTGCTCTCTAGCTTACCAATTTCACCAGTTAACTTATTAATCGTCTCTTCAACTAGCGTTTGCTCAGTGTGAAGACCTTTTAACACATCTTGCAACTTCTGCTTTTCAATCAAAGCAGCACGCGCCAAATCTTCACGCTCTTTAGTCAGCGCTAACGTTGCTTTTTGTTGCCATTCAGACACTTGGTCTTCAATCGCTTCAACTTTACGCGCCAACTCTTTTTTATCTGCAATGGCTTTTGCAGAGTTAGTACGTACTTCCACCAGCGTGTCTTCCATCTCTTGAATAATCAAGCGGATCATTTTTTCTGGATCTTCAGCTTTATCCAGCAAAGCACTGATGTTTGAATTTACGATATCGGCGAAACGAGAAAAAATACCCATGGACGACTCCTTTACATTTATCATTTCGAGTTAAGACATATGTGTATAATCAAACTCCGTGCCAAGTTTATAATTATTTATATTTCAACAACTTAATAAATAACACTCAAATGACCCCTTGTATACATGACAAATTTAACCAACTATAGGTGAAATTTACCAACTCTATGAGCGCAGCTGACTATGAAACAAAACTTGATAGGCGAGTCCCCGGCCTTTCTCTCGGTCTTAGACAAAGTTTCTAAGCTGGCGAATATCGAACGACCTATACTTATCATAGGTGAGCGAGGGACCGGTAAAGAGTTGATTGCACAGCGCCTCCACTATCTGTCGAAACGATGGGATCAGCCACTCATATCACTCAACTGCTCAGCATTAAGTGAAGGCTTGATTGACTCAGAACTGTTTGGTCACGAATCAGGGTCATTTACTGGCTCTAAAGGTCGACATAAAGGTCGATTCGAGCGCGCTGAAAATGGCACGTTGTTTTTGGATGAACTCGCGACCGCACCGTTAATGGTGCAAGAGAAGTTATTACGCGTGATTGAATATGGTCAGTACGAACGAGTTGGTGGACACGATATGCTCAACAGCAACGTTCGCTTAGTCTGCGCCACCAATGCGGATTTACCAGCAATGGCAGAACAAGGACTATTTCGTGCAGACCTTCTCGACCGCTTAGCCTTTGATGTGATTCATCTGCCGCCGCTACGAGAGAGAAAAGAAGACATTTTGCTTTTGGCGGAATACTACGCGATAAAAATGTGTCGTGAGTTATCACTCGATTATTTTGTCGGTTTTACTGCCGAAGCACAGCAAAAATTATTAGAGTATTCATGGCCGGGTAACGTGCGAGAACTCAAGAATGTCGTAGAGCGCGCAGTATATCAAAACGGCAATTCGGACTTTGCGATTGATGAGTTGGTGTTTAATCCTTTTGCACGAGAAACACCAAACACGGACGATAATCAAAAAGAAGCCGACGATATCAGCAGTTTTTCCTTTCCACTCGACTACAAGGAGTGGCAGGAACAGCAAGACAGACAACTACTGCGAGCTGCGCTCGAAGAAAGTAAGTTTAATCAGCGTAAAGCTGCCGATTTGTTAGGTCTAAGTTATCATCAACTACGTGGTATGGTTAGAAAGTATGAGCTAACTGGTAAATAACCAGTACAGGTGGCTACTTAGGTGTACACAAGTAAGCTGTTTTATCAAAACAATTAGTAGTCATTGCAATGACCGTTAGGCATAATTAACGGTTCCTTTGCGCTATAAACGCTAGATCTTATGAGAGCAATCATACAATTGACAATCAGTTTCTTCGCCGCTGGCCTATTGGCTGGGTGTGGTGAAGAAATCAGTCACGAGAAAGCACGCCAAACTGGGTTCGTATTTTGTGGTCAAGCAGGACCAGCAACCTTTAACCCGCAGTTGGTGGATAGCGGTATTACTTCTGAAACACTCAGTTCTCAGTTATTTGATACGCTTTTGACGCTAGATAGCAAAACTTACCAACCTAAGCCAAGTATTGCGGAAAGCTGGCAGGTGAATGAAGCAGGCACGGAATATCAGTTCACGTTAAAACCGAATGTCGCTTTTCAAACCACCGATTGGTTCACACCAACACGCCCACTAAACGCAGATGATGTGGTGTTTAGCTTCCGTCGCATTATCGATCCTAACCACCCTTTTCATCATGTTGGCAGCGGCTACCCTTGGTTTAATGGTATCGACTTTCAAAACCTTTTGCTGGACGTGGTTAAGTTAGATGACTATCGAGTTAAATTTATTCTCGCTAAGCCTGACAATACATTCTTGTCTAATATCGCCACCAGCCATGCCGTCATTCACTCGAAAGAGTATGCCGACCAACTGCTGATGAGCGATGAATTGAGCTTCTTAGATAGCAAGCCGGTCGGTACGGGTCCTTTCTACTTAGATGACTACCAAGTCAACGATCTTGTTCGTTTAAAACGTCACGATAATTATTGGGCTGGTAAAGCGAAGATGAAGCAAGTGGTGTTTGATATCTCCCACCGTGGCACCGGCACACTGGCAAAATTACTGCGCAACGAATGTGATGTATTGACCTCTCCACGCTCTAGCCAAATTCCGACTATCGAAGCGCATGAACAGTTAACACTCACAGCCAAGCCAGCAATGAACATCTCATACATTGCGGTGAATACTGAGCATCCAGCACTAAGTGATGTACGAGTAAGACGTGCGCTAAACCACGCAATCAATCGTCAAAATATCCTCGATTCGGTTTATTACGGCACAGGTAGCCAAGCCTTCTCAGTTCTGCCACAAAACTCTTGGGCCTATAATGGCGACAGTATCCAAGTACGTTATGATCGCAACTATGCGATTGCGCTATTACGTGATGCGGGTTATGCCGATGGACTGACACTGAATATGCTCGTACCGCTTGAGCCTCGCTCTTATAATCCTAGCCCGAGAAAAACCGCGGAACTGATCCAAGCCAATATGGCAGATATCGGTATTACGCTTAATCTGTTAACCGATGACCGATTTAGCGGGGTGGCGAACGAAAATAGTGATAAAATCGATCTGTACTTAACGGGATGGATTGCGGACACTGGTGACCCAGATAACTTCCTAAGACCATTACTCTCGTGTAATGCAGAGCTTGCTGGTCCAAATATCTCTAGCTGGTGTAATCCGGACTTCGACTTCCTACTAGATTTAGCTTTGGAAGTGGAAACGCCTCGTTATCGCATTAACTTATATAAACAAGCGCAGAACATTCTCAATTCTGAGTTCCCGGTGATACCACTGAACCACGGAATGCAGTTCCAAGCGCATGATAGTTCGTTAGTAGGTTTTAAAATGAGCCCATTCAATGCTCAGCCATTCGACCAAGTAGAGAGGATTCGCTAGATGTTTCTCTACACAATTCGACGACTGAACTTATTTATTATTACGTTACTGATCTTAACCATTGTCGGTTACAGCTTATTACGTCTCGACCCAAGCTCACATTGGGCAATGCAAAGCTTCTGGGGCGGTTGGACCAGCTATATTGGCGAGCTCACCCACCTCAATTTTGGTGTTAACAAAGCCGGCGTACCGATTATTGATGAGCTAGAAACGGTGTTCCCAGCCACTCTAGAGCTAGGGTTAATTGCCTTTATAATCTCATTGATCATCGGCATCCCTGTCGGCACTATCGCGGGTATGAAGCAAGGAAAATGGGTTGATACCATTATCTCGTTTACCTCGATGTCTGGCTACTCAGCGCCAATCTTTTGGGTGGCACTATTAATGATCATGGTGTTCTCACTCCATTATCAAATGTTCCCTGTTGCCGGACGTTACGATCTGCTTTATCAAATTGATCACATTACTGGTTTCGCGCTAATTGATGCATTTTTAACTGAAGGACCACAACGTGCTCATGCGCTACAAAGCGTGATCAACCACCTGATCTTGCCGTGTTTTGTTCTCGCTCTGGCACCGACAACACAAGTTATCGGCTTAATGCGAGCATCGGTTTCTGAAGTGATGAGTAAAAACTATATTCGCGCGGCACGCATCAAAGGTCTATCTACGCGAGAAATCGTTATGCAGCACGTACTGCGTAATGCCATTCCGCCAATCATCCCGAAAATCGGGGTACAGCTCTCTAGTATGTTGACCTTAACGATTGTCACAGAATCCATTTTCAACTGGCCAGGCATCGGACGTTGGTTGTTAGACGCCCTCGCCAACCAAGATTACGTGGCGATTCAAGCTGGCGTAATCGTTGTGGCAACATTGGTACTTACTGCCAATATTCTTTCAGATTTGATTGGCGCGATGATCAACCCATTGGTAAGGAAAGAGTGGTATGCTAACCGATAACGTCTATCAAGAAGAGCGCATCCCTACTCAGTTTGAGCGCTTTTGGCGTAGTTTCCGCGCCAATAGCTTAGCCATGTTTGGTTTGTGGTGCCTGATCATTATTGCGCTTCTCACCATTATCGCCCCATGGATCACACCGCACGACCCACAAGTACAAAGTGGTGAACTGCTCTTACCTCCTTCTTGGAGCCCTGCGGGCACGGTTGAGTATTTTCTTGGCACCGATGATTTAGGGCGGGATATCTTGTCGCGCCTGATCATTGGTTCGCAACCAACGTTTGGTGCAGCGGTACTGATTACCGTTATCGCTGCGGCAATAGGCAGTGCTATCGGCACTCTAGCGGGCATGACCAAAGGCTTAATATCAAGTACGTTAAACCACCTACTTGATACCGTAATGTCTATCCCGTCGCTGCTGCTTGCGATTATCTTCGTTGCCTTTCTCGGCTTTGGTGAATTCAATGTGTTACTGGCGATCTGTATCGCATTGATCCCGAGATTTATTCGCTCGATCTATATCGCTGTCCATACTGAAATCGAGAAAGACTACATTATGGCCGCCCGCCTAGATGGTGCGAATAACTTCTATCTCCTGTGGAACTCGATCCTACCTAACGTATTAGTGGTGTTTGCCACCGAATTTACTTTGGCGCTTTCTATTGCCATTTTAGATATTACTGCGTTGGGTTTCCTTGGTTTAGGCGCTCAAGCCCCAAGTGCTGAATGGGGTGCGATTTTGGGTGATTCAGTAGAGCTGATTTATCTCGCTCCGTGGACAGTAACACTACCGGGATTGGCCATCATGTTTACTGTCGTGGTTGTAAACTTAGTGGGTGAAGGCGTGCGCCAAGCTCTAAATGCAGGGGTAGAATAATGCCGTTGTTAGATATTCGACACCTGACGATTGAAATCGAAACGCCACAAGGTCGCGTGAAAGCCGTTGACCGTATGAGTATGACACTCAATGAAGGTGAAATTCGTGGTTTAGTGGGTGAGTCTGGCTCAGGCAAAAGCTTGGTCGCGAAAGCGATTGTCGGCGTTTGTAAAGACAACTGGACTATCACTGCGGACCGTATGCGCCTTGGCAACATTGACCTACTTCAGCTCACCCCTCGTGAGCGACGCCGCGTAATCGCGCGTGATATCGCGATGATATTTCAAGAACCGTCTACCTGTCTCGACCCTTCAGAAGAGGTGGGAAAACAATTAATTGAGTCCATTCCTTCACGCTCTTTTGACGGGAAATGGTGGCAGCGTTTTCAATGGCGTCGCAAACAAGCGATCGCCCTGCTGCATAAAGTCGGCATCAAAAATCACCGCCAGATCATGAGTAGTTATCCGTATGAATTGACCGATGGTGAGTGTCAAAAGGTCATGATTGCGATGGCAATTGCCGCCAAGCCAAAATTGCTGATCGCCGATGAACCGACCAACGATCTGGATCCAATCACTCAATCACAAATTTTGCGTCTGCTAAGTCGCATGAACCAAATCAACAATACCAGTATCTTGTTGATCGGTCATGACCTGACAACCATTACCCAGTGGGCAAATCGCATCACCGTAATGTACTGTGGGCAATCGGTAGAGTCGGCGGATACAGATAAAATCCTCGAGAAACCAAAACATCCTTATACAGCAGCACTGCTTAAAGCGATGCCAGATTTCTCAGAGTGGATTCCACATAAGCAAAAATTACAATCGCTTCCGGGCTCGATACCGCCATTGCAACATTTGCCGATTGGCTGTCGCCTTGGTCCTCGTTGCCCTTATGCTCAGCGTCAGTGCGTAGAAATTCCGATGCCAAAACGAATTAAAAACCACAAATACGCTTGCCACTTCCCACTCAACACGGAGAAGAAAGGATGAGTGCATTATTAGAAGTCACCGACCTGTCCAAGGTTTTCATCAGTCGCCCGGGGCTATTTCGTAAGAAAGAGCACGTTGCGGTGCAGCCTGTCAGCTTCAGTTTAGAAGCGGGACAAACTATTGGTTTTATTGGTCAAAATGGCTCGGGAAAATCGACACTTGCACGCATGCTGGCTGGCATGGTTGAGCCGACGTCGGGAGAGATCCGAGTCAACGGCGATTTGCTGGAACACAAAGATTATTCGACTCGCTGTAAGCTCATTCGCATGATCTTCCAAGATCCCAACACCTCACTGAATCCAAAAATTCAGATTGGTAATATCTTAGAAGGTCCATTGAAGCGTAATACCAACATGCCGCCAGAGGCGCGAGTAAAACGTGTAAAAGACACGCTATTGCGCGTCGGCTTGTTACCAGAGCATGCGTACTTCTATCCACAGATGCTCGCAACAGGTCAAAAGCAGCGTGTATGTTTGGCTCGGGCACTGATTCTGCAGCCGTCGATCATCGTCGCGGATGAAGCGTTGAACGGTCTCGACATGGCAATGCGCTCACAGATCATCAATCTATTTCTTGAGCTGCAAGAAGAGATGGGCGTGTCATTTGTTTACGTATCGCAACATATCGGCACGGTTAAACATATCACCGATAAAATTATGGTGATGCATGAAGGCGAAGTGGTTGAAGCTGGCGATACACACACTGTATTGAGTAACCCGCAAAGCACTATCACTCAGCGTTTGGTGGATAGCCACTTTAATAAGGCGCCAAATTTCAGATAAGGATGTGAATTGTGGCAAGGATCGCCTCACTTCTCCTAATGCTACTCTGTTCGAGTTCTGTCCACGCAACTGGACAAACTTGGCTCGATATCAGTTTTGTGCGCGCTGCTTTCCTTGATGTGGCGCTGAAAAATGAATACTCGTCGGGCGATAAACCCCTAGTGAAGTGGCAGCAGCCAATCAAGGTTTGGGTGAAACATAAAGTGGGCGATCAAGATCTGCATGATGAATTGGTCGACGCCCACCTTCAACATCTTCAGCTAGTCACTAACCATCCCATCTATCGCGTTGCAACTCGCGAGCAAGCCAATGTGGTATGGATATTTACCCGCGAGTCACTGTGGCATCAGGATATCAGCCAAGAAATGGGCAAAGATGCACTGCAGCATATTCGCGGCGCCATTTGTAAAGCCAGTTATCGCACCTCAGTACAAAACAAAGAGATTGTTAAGGCGACGATTATCATCCCTGTCGATCAAAGCCGTGCACATGGTAAGTTGCTCGCTTGCATTGTGGAGGAGATCACCCAAGTGATGGGGCTACCGAATGATTCACAACTCGCCTACCCTTCTATCTTTAATGACTACACGCCGGATGATCTTTTATCACCGCTCGATGTGGTATTACTCAAACTCCTTTACGAACCATCGCTCAAAAGTGGCATGACCAAATCGCAGGTCACAAAGCAGCTTGATTTTTTACTGCCACAGTATCAACGCAGTGGTCTGCTAAAGGATGCAGTCAATATTTCACGCTCTGCACCACTACGAAAAATGCTGGAGTAAATTGCTAAAGTAAATTGATATAAAAAAACCCATCCGAAGATGGGTTTCAAAATCATTCTGTGCTCAGTTAACCAATGGATTAAGCAAGCTCAGTTTGTAGCCATGGCCAGCCTTGCTTCTTACGGCTTAGCGTGTTTTCCATCATTAGCATGCCGTCTTGTTCATGCTTAACTAGCTTCTCAGCCCACTCACCTTTGTAAAGTAGACGAGTTTGCGCTGTTGTGATGTCTGTTAGCATCACAGCTGCGAATGCTAGACCTTCTTCAGCGCAACGGCGCTCTAGGTCAGCTTCAAGTGCATCGATCATGCCGTCAACTTGCTCTAGAGTTGCAAGCTCAACTTGACCTACTACTACGTCACGACCGTTGAATGGGTAACCTTTAAGGTCTTTCTCAACAAGTTCAGCCGCAGATAGACCTTCGATGTCTGTCTTAGCGATCAGTAGATCTTTGATGAAAGCGTCAACATCTTGTACATCAGCAATTGCTGCTAGTTCAGCAACCGCATCTTTATCTTTTTGCGTACAAGTTGGAGAAGCAAAACCTACAGTGTCAGAAAGGATTGCTGACATCATAAGCTTAGCGATTTGAGGAGTGATTGCGTGACCTTCAATCTTGAACATGTTGAATAGTACAGTGTTTGTACAACCTACAGGCCAGATCCAAGCTTCCATTGGGTTCACTGTCATCACGTCACCTAGACGGTGGTGGTCAACGATACCTAGGATTTCTGCTTCAGCCACATCGTCTGGTGCTTGTGCTAGATCTGAGTAGTCAACTAACCAGATTTGCTCGCCAGCAACAGAAGTACGTAGAACTGGAGTTTCAGCGCCAGCTACTTCTAGAATGTGTTGAGTTTCGCGGTTGATCTCGCCTTGGCGAATTGGCATTGCTTCAACGCCACGTGCTTTAAGTAGCTCAGTTGCTACGATTGCACTACAGATACTATCACTATCAGGGTTCTTGTGACCTACAACTAGAATCATTGCTCTTCCTATTTAAGTCTTACCACTTGCCTAAATTATGTTTTTACCACGTAAACGCGGTTTTCTAGGCAATTACTTACGAAAGCCGATACTTTACCTGATTTTTGCAATTTGTCATCGGTAAATTAATCGGAACGCTTCGCTTACGGACGACGGATTACGGATTACGGATTCGGGAAGACGGATTACGGAACGCTCAACTTTGTTGAGCTACGGATGCAAGGATCGAGAAAGGAGAAAATAATAAAGGGTTGCCTTATTTCAGCAACCCTTGAGTGGTTTTAGTCAACAAGTGGTTATTTGTGGCGCTCTTTAAGCTTGTTGATCACATCATTGAACGACAAGCCTTGGTCTTGAAGCAGAACAAACAAGTGGTAGATGAGATCAGCAGATTCACAGACTAATTCCGCCTTGTCACCCGACGTTGCCGCAAGCGCGACTTCAACGCCCTCTTCGCCCACTTTCTGCGAAATACGTTTGGTGCCACGGGCATAGAGACTAGCGGTGTAGGATGACTCGGGATCGGCATCTTTACGAGCAGCCAAGAGCTGTTCAAGTTGATGAAGCCAAACCAATTGCGACTCTTCTTGCTTATCGCCATCCCAACAGGTTGTGGTACCCGTGTGGCAAGTCGGACCGATTGGATTGACTTTAACCAATAAGGTGTCGTTGTCACAATCAAGCGCTGCATTAACTAAGTTCAATACATTGCCCGAGGTTTCTCCTTTGGTCCAAAGACGCTGCTTGGTACGGGAATAAAAGGTCACATGCCCTGTTTCGCCGGTTTTTGCCAACGCATCTTGGTTCATGTAACCCATCATTAATACTTGGCTTGACTGGAAATCTTGCACAATTACAGGCAACAAACCATCCACTTTATCCCAGTCAATACGCTCGCTTAGTGCCGCGATATCGCTCACTTGAAAACTCATAACTTCACCTCAACTGGTCGTGCTACTACGCCTTGTGCTAGTAGGTACTGCTTTAATTCGCCAATATTAATCACTTGTTTGTGGAACACCGATGCCGCCAGTGCGCCATCAACGTTCGCTTTATGGAAAGCTTCCGCAAAGTGCTCCATCGCGCCAGCGCCGCCCGATGCAATCAGTGGTACCTTACACACTTCACGCACCATATTAAGCTGCTCAATATCGTAACCGTTACGCACGCCATCTTGGTTCATCATGTTGAGGACAATTTCACCCGCGCCACGCTTTTGCACTTCTTGTACCCAATCACGGGTTTGCCATTGGGTTGCTTTGGTGCGCGCTTCATCACCCGTGAATTGATACACCTGATATTTGCCCGTCTCTTTGTCGTAGTAAGAGTCGATGCCCACAACGATGCACTGCACGCCAAATTTATCGGCGAGTTCAGTGATAAGCTCAGGGTTTGCCAGTGCTGGCGAGTTGATTGACACTTTATCCGCGCCAAATTCTAAAATACGCGCCGCATCTTCTGCCGATTTAATACCACCGGCAACACAGAAAGGAATATCAATCACTTCCGCTACGCGTTTCACCCAGCTTTTGTCAACCACGCGACCGTCACTTGATGCGGTAATATCGTAAAACACCAACTCATCTGCGCCTTCTTCTGCGTAACGCTTTGCTAGCGGAACAATATCGCCGATGATTTCATGGTTGCGAAACTGAACGCCTTTTACTACCTGTCCATCCCGCACATCGAGACACGGAATTATTCGCTTTGCCAACATGCAAATGCCTCCTCTGCGGTAAACTTGCCATCCAGTAGAGCGCGACCAACAATGACACCTGCCACGCCAGTGCCTTTCAGCGCTTCAATATCAGCTAAGCTGCCGATACCGCCAGAAGATTGAAACTGCACTTGTGGGTACTGCTTACAAAGGTCGACATAAAGCTCAACGTTAGAGCCTGCGAGCGTGCCATCACGCGATATATCGGTGCAGAGCACATGCTTTAGACCAACCGTTAAGTAGTCATTGATCAGCGCTTCAATGGTGACGCCGGAGTCTTCTTGCCAACCTGAAATCGCCACTTTGCGTGTACCGTCAGCATCGATATTGATATCCAGTGCCAAGACAATTTTCTCCGCACCATATTTCTCCATCCAACCTTTCACTAGCTCTGGCTGCTTAACGGCAGTTGAGCCAACAACGACACGTTGTGCGCCCGCTTCTAGCAAGTCGACCACATCTTGCTCGCTGCGCACACCGCCGCCTATTTGAATGTTGGCAGGCGTACTGGCGAGTAGCTTAGCGATAAGATCAAGCTGACGAGCGGTGGTGTCTTTCGCACCCGTTAAATCAACTAAGTGCAACCAATTGGCGCCCGCTTGGTGGTAGAGGTTGAACTGCTCAGCCGGATCAACCTTGTATTCTGTTACTTGACCGTAGTCACCTTGGTAAAGGCGAACTACTTGTCCTTCAATTAAATCTAACGCTGGAATGATCACGTGTAGGTCCCTCTACAAATTTAAGAAATTCTCGATAAGTTTTGAGCCTGCGCTGCTTGAACGCTCAGGGTGAAATTGCACCCCATAATAGTTACCACTTTGCACCGCGGCGCTGAACGGCTGACCATAATCACATTCCGCAATAGTGTAGCCACCAACAGGCATGGCAAAGCTATGCACAAAGTAGAAATACTCGCCTTCTTCAATGCCTTTAAATAACGGATGTTCCGGTAGAGATTTGACGGTATTCCAGCCCATGTGTGGTAATGGCAGTTCACCGGTTTGCATCAGCTTTACTTCACCGTCACACAAACCTAAACACTCAACTTGCGCGTCCGCTTTCTGACCTTTCTCTTGGGAAAATTTGCCTAAAAGTTGCATACCAAGACAGATGCCAAGGAGCGGCTTTTCTACCTGCTTTACCAAACTAATCAGATTGCGCTCTTCGAGGTTTTTCATTGCCTCACTCGCCGTGCCTACGCCGGGTAGAAACAGCTTATCAGCAGCCAAAACCACTTGAGGATCTTTGGAAATTTCAACTTGGCAGCCCAAGCGTTCAATGGCAAATCGAACCGAGGAGACATTGGCACAACCGGTATCAATAATGACGACTTTCTGTTGTTTCATAATGCCTCCTACAATACGCCTTTGCTGCTTGGTAGTTCTGTACCTTCCACTTTGATGGCTTGGCGCAATGTACGACCAAAAGCTTTAAATAAGCTTTCGATGATGTGGTGATCATTATCACCAGACGACGATAAGTGCAGCGTACAAGCGAGAGTATCGGTTAATGAGCGGAAGAAATGCACCACCATTTCAGTCGAAAGGTCACCTACCTGCTCGCGGCTAAACTCGGCGTCAAACTTAAGGTACGGGCGACCTGATAAGTCAAGTGCACACTGCGCCAAACACTCATCCATTGGTAAGCTAAAACCAAATCGACCGATGCCGCGTTTGTCACCGAGTGCATCTTTAAGCGCTTGCCCAAGTGCCAGTGCGGTATCTTCGATTGTGTGGTGATCATCGATATGCAAATCACCTTCCACTTGGCAAATCATCTGGAAACCACCGTGGGTGGCAATCTGATCCAGCATGTGGTCGAAGAAGCCTAAGCCTGTTGAAATCTGGTTGCCACCTTGCTCATCAAGATTAACGCGCACTCTAATATCGGTTTCTTTAGTGGTGCGAATCACTTCCGCGATACGTGCGTTAACCGTCAAATCTTTGAGGATTTGCTGCCAACCCATGGTTTCTGGATGATATTGAATGCCACGAATCGCCATGTTCTCTGCCAATTGCAGATCCGTTGCGCGATCGCCAATCACCACTGAATGCTGGAAGTCAACCTTGCCACTTTGGAGATACTCTTTCACCATGCCAAGCTTTGGCTTACGACATGAGCAGTTGTCCTCTTCAAAGTGCGGGCAGATCAAAACATCGTCGAACTTCACGCCTTGTGAGGAAAAGATCTCCATCATCATGTCATGTGGGGCGTCAAAATCGGCTTGTGGGTAGCTGTCGGTGCCTAAACCATCTTGGTTCGTCACCATCACTAGGCGGTAACCTGCATTTTGCAGTGCAAGTAAGCTTGGAATAACGAAAGGTTCAAGTTTTAGCTTATCGAGGCGATCAACTTGGAAGTCGATTGGTGGCTCAACGATCAACGTGCCGTCACGGTCGATAAACAAGATTTTTTGCTGCTTGCTCACTGGAATATCCTTATCAATTTAGCGCCCTCGCCCTCAAGCCAGAGCGCACTATCTTATTTGTGGTGTCTCTAATTTGACAGCCCGTTACTAAGCGTAGAAATTACGAATAAAACCTAAGGTCTTTTCACATTCGTCGCGATTACCGACACTAATACGCACGCAATTTTCAATCGGCGAGTTACGCAAAATAATGCCGCTGTCCCAAGCCGCTTTAAATAGCGCATCGCCATCAGGGAATTTCACCAGTAGGTAGTTACCCCAACCATCGAACACTTGCACATCGGCAATCATCGATAAGCCGACTTGTAGATAAGCGCGGTTAGCGTTGAGGTCTAAAACTTGGAACTTCGCGCGTGCCAGTCCGGCTTCAGACAGCGCTTGAATCGCAATATCCGCCACTGGCACTGGCACTGGGTAAGGCGCGATCACCTTATTAAGCACACCAATTAGCTCTTCATTCGCAAGCGTAAATCCGCAGCGCAGCCCCGCAAGCGCAAACGCTTTTGATAAGGTGCGCAGAATCGCTAAGTTTGAATATTGCGCGAGCAAATCGACCGTTGAAGCTTCAGGGCAAAAATCAATATACGCTTCATCCATCACCACAATCGCGCGGTCTTTGGTCATCTCTAGTAAGCTGATAATGTCTTCACGCTTAACTAAATTGCCGGTTGGGTTATTTGGGCTACAAACAAACACCAATTTCACCGCATCTAAGTTGGCTTCTATGCTCGCTAAATCAAGTTGCCAATCCGCTGTTAGCGGAACAGTCTTGCGCTCCACCCCGATAGTCTCAGCACTGATGGCATACATACCATAAGTCGGTGGACAAAATAGAATCGCATCTTCACCCGGCTCGCAGAATGCGCGAATTAAAAGTTCAATACCTTCATCCGCACCACGTGAAGTTAAGGTTTGCTCTGGCTTCACGCCCGCATAGGCAGCGTAAGCTTCAATTAAGGCTTTAGGCTGACACTCACTGTAGCGATTTAAACGAGTAAAATCGGTCTTATATTCATTGTCGAACGGAGATTCATTCGCGTTGAGCCACACGTCGCCACTGCCGCCGATACGACGCGCAGAAAGATAAGGTGTTAACTGCTGAACCTGTTTACGTGCTAACTTTTCCATTACGCTTCTCCTCGTTGAAGCAACTTCTCTACGCGAATTGTAACAGCTCGCTTGTGCGCGTCTAAGCCTTCTGCTTCTGCCATCGTCACGACCGTTGGCGCGAGTGTTTGTAAACCTTCGGCTGATAGTTCCTGAACCGTCATACGCTTAGAGAAATCCGCCAAGCCAAGGCTCGAATAGGTGCGGGTATAACCATAAGTTGGCAGCACGTGGTTAGTACCAGAGGCGTAATCACCCGCGGATTCTGGCGACCAATCCCCTAAGAAAATCGAGCCCGCATTATCCAATAAAGGCAAAAGCTCACGTGGGCTCTTAGTCTGTACAATCAAGTGTTCAGGACCGTAGTAATTCGAGATAGAAACCGCTTGAGTCAGCGATTCAGAAATAATGATCAAACTCGAAGCCAGGGCTTTTTCGGCAATGTCGGCGCGAGTTAGCTCTTTGAGCTGACGCTGCACTGCATCCGATACTTGATCCGCAATCACTGGTGAAGGAGTGACTAGCACCACTTGTGAATCCGGACCGTGCTCTGCTTGGCTTAGCAAATCTGCGGCGATAAAGTCGGCATCAGCGCTTTCATCTGCAATCACTAACACTTCTGAAGGTCCGGCTGGCATATCAATCGCCGCACCGCGAAAATCGTTACTCACTTGTCGCTTAGCTTCTGTGACATAGGCATTACCCGGACCAAAGATCTTATCAACTTTCGCGACAGTTTCAGTACCGTATGCCATCGCCGCCACCGCTTGACCGCCGCCTACATTGTAAACTTCATCAATATTGCACAGCTTGGCGACATAAAGAATTTCATCAGCAATCGGCGGTGGTGAACACAATACCACTTTCTGACAACCCGCGATTTGCGCGGGTACACCAAGCATCAATACCGTTGACGGCAGCGGTGCACTACCACCGGGAATATACAGCCCCACTTTTTGAATCGGGCGAGTGACTTGCTCACACAACACGCCCGGCTGTGTTTCAACTTTAATTGGCTGTGGCTTTTGCGCCTTGTGAAACTTAGCGATATTGGCATACGCTTGCTCGAGCGCTTGCTTCATTTGCTCAGTCAGTCGCGCTGAAGCGGCATCAATTTCCGCTTTAGAGACGCGAATGGATTCTGGCTTTACGCGATCAAACTTTTCCGTTAATTCAACTAACGCTGCATCACCTTGCTGGCGAACTTGCGCAATCACTTCAGCAACCGCAGCGGTAATATTCGCCCCTTCAGCTATCGCTGGACGCTCTAATACCGCATCTTGCTGGGTTTCACTTAATGATTGCCAAACAACAGTTCTCATGACAATTACTCCATCATTTTTTCAATTGGCAATACTAGAATTGAACTCGCACCCAACTCTTTGAGTTGTTCCATGGTTTCCCAGAACAGATTTTCGGTACTAACTAGGTGAACGGCGACTTTTTGTTTTTCCGCAGAAAGCGGCAGTACAGTTGGGTCTTCTGCTCCCGGCAGCAGCGCTTTGATTTGATCCAAGCGGTCTACTGGAGCGTGCAGCATAATGTATTTCGATTCTTTGGCTTGTTGTACGCCTTGCATACGAGTCAGGAGTTTGTCGATAAGCTCTTGTTTCTCAGCATCAAACTCGCCTAAGCGCTGAATAAGCGTCGCTTTCGAGCGGAAAATAACTTCAGCTTCTTTTAAACCATTGGCTTCGAGCGTTGCGCCCGTTGAAACCAAGTCAGCGATTGCATCCGATAAGCCTGCGCGTGGCGCTACTTCAACCGAGCCGGTCAGCATACAGGTGGAGAAAGGGATACCCTCTTTGTCCATATACGCCTTTAGCAGTTGCGGATAAGTGGTGGCGATACGTTTACCAGCAAGGTCTTGCGGACCTTTGTACTCTTGATCTTTATTAATCGCGATAGACAAACGGCAGCCACCAAAATCAAGACGACGCAGCTGAACAAACTCACAAGGTTCACCCAGGGCTTTACGATCGAGACGAACTTCTTCTAATTCGTTTTCACCGATAAAGCCAAGATCTACCACGCCATCCATAATCAAACCTGGAATGTCGTCATCACGAACCAATAGCAAGTCAATTGGCATATTGAGTGAGTGAACAACCAAACGCTCACCCATAATGTTAAATTTTACGCCGCACTTTTTAAGCAATAGTTGGCTCTCTTTGCTTAGGCGACCTTTTTTTTGAATAGCGATTCTTAGGCGTTGTGTTTGCATTGCGTTATCCCTGTGCAAGTAATACTTAGATATTTTATAAAGCCGTAAAACTGAAAAACCCTCGGAAGATCTTTGTCTCCCGAGGGTTAATTCTTAAAATCTCTGACTTAAGCCTCCGGGAGTATCCTGTCCCCCGGGTACGCGTACATCTCCCGAAAGACTACATTGGGTGATGGTGATGATGAATATTCATGACAAAATTACGCATACTTATTTAAGCTCTTCATTTCTGCTTGGTTGATAACCACACTAACCAAGCTGTTAACTTTTTTCAACCATTAATTTAAGTTTTTTTCATCTTATAACAATATCCAGTCCATTGCGGCGTATTGATTGAACTTGGCTATATGTTGTTTGCTTTGGTTAGCTTTTCCCTTTCGCCTAAATCACTTTTCAACGGGCACAAAAAAAGGAAGCCGAAGCTTCCTTTCTATCATTGTTTTATCGAATTTTAGCAAGAGCTCATTTTCGACTTAGACAATACACTCAGCACGAAACATACCGCGACAAATGCCGCTGTTGCTGCTGCGAAAGAAATCGCTAGGTTATCCGTAATACCAAGCACGATAAAGCCAATACAAGAAACAAGCGCTACCGACAGTGCGTATGGCAACTGTGTCGCAACGTGGTCGATGTGGTTACAACGTGCACCTGTCGATGACAGAATTGTCGTATCAGAGATTGGCGAACAGTGGTCACCAAATACTGAACCTGCTAGTACCGCACTTAGCATAGGTAGCATTAAAGCGATGTCCGTGTTACCAGCCATGTCACCCGCGATTGGTAGCATGATACCAAACGTACCCCATGAACTACCGGTTGAGAATGCCATCACACCTGATAGTAAGAATAGGATCACTGGCAACCATTGTGGGTCAATATTGCCTTGTGCCATTGTTGACAGGTAACTACCTGTTTTCATATCACCAATTACAGTGCCGATTGACCAAGCAAACACAAGGATTAGAATCGCACCGAACATTGATTTTGCACCAATCCATAGTGTGCGATTAATTTCTAGTGCTGGCAGACCCTGTTTTACTACCGTAAACAGCGCAACAAACAGACCAACCAAACCACCGTAAATTAGCGATGTACCAACATTGGTATTTTCAAACGCACCAAGTAGTGCAAATGGCTTACCTGCTTCTGCTAGAGCTTGACCACCGGTGTAAAGCATAGAAGCAACCGTTGCGATAATTAGCGCAACAATCGGCAGAACAAGATCAGATACTTTGCCTTTTTCGCTCTCAGTAATGTCTAGCTCTTCATCTAAAGCACGCGCTTCTTCAAAATCGTCACTTTGCTCGTCATCAAAGCCGCGACCTTGCGCTGCTGCGATTTCGTGATCACGCATCTTACCAACATTCAAACCAAACCAAGCAACTGCAAATACCATCAGTAGAGCAAAAATTGCGTAGAAGTTCATTGGCACTAAGCGCATATAGGCACCCAGCGCAGAATATTCGGTAATACCGTGAGAAACTAAGATACCGCTGATGATGGTCATGATGTACGCACCCCAGCTTGAGGCTGGCATAACAACACACATTGGTGCAGCTGTTGAGTCTAGGATGTAAGCTAGCTTAGCGCGTGATACATAAAAACGGTCAGTTACAGGGCGAGAGATAGCACCAACTGCCAAGCTGTTAAAGTAATCATCAATAAAGATAAAAATACCTAAAAACGCAGCTAATAGTTTTGCACCACGTTTACTTTTTACTCGCGACTGAGCCCAGTCAGCAAATGCACGAGTACCACCCGATAGGGTTAATAATGCGGTCATCATACCCAGTAATACTAGGAAACCGATGATGCTCATATTACCTGCGTTGATCGAACCGTCTTCAACAAATACGCCAAACACCGTGTTTTTAACGTAAGTTAAAGCGTTACCCAACGAGTAATCAGCCAAAAGAATAGCGCCTAGTAGAATACCCATACCAAGCGATAACAATACACGACGCGTAACAATTGCTAGCGTCAAAGCTACTACCGGAGGCAGCAGTGATAAAGGAGATGATGCAAAATCGATTAAATTCATGATCTTCGAAACCAGTAATAAATGGTTAGAGATCTACTGCAGACACATAGATACCAATATCTATGCATGTTGAACATAGCGACAGGGAAGTGAACACTCCACCCAACCCTACAGTAGCGCTCCATAGTTATACAAATAATAGACTATGGCAGTGTTGCCCCTATTCGAACGCAACCCCAGCGAGTGGTTTTGATATACCGGTTCACTTCGGCGGATAAGACCTTTCACGCTTGTTCATTGGCATCACCCCAACAAACGTTACTGATTCATTCCGCTCCTCTACCGCGACAGCCAAAGATTAAGCTGAATTAAACATTCTTTAACACAACTTTAACCAATGTGACGCATTAGGTAACGGTCATTGTACTTATAAAAATCTCATTTACAACAGATATTGCTACAAAATCTTCAGCGCCATTTTCCCAACATACAGCGGAAAATTGTCACCCTCTCGCTTCAAGTACCCCATAATATTCCCGACAGTTTTGCGAAATAGAATACGGATTCATAATACATGCGATAAAATCACTGAGATTATAGAATGCTCATTATGATTTATTTTCACTCAACAAGCGCCTACAGATTATTGACTCTTACTCCACTCTCTGCATATCTATATTGTTTTCTAACACATCATTTCCCTCTTACTATTTGTCTTATGAAGCGATGCAAATGTAACAATAAATGAATTGGATATTATTTAATGCATTAAACTGGCGGTTATGAAACCAGGCACTATACTTATAGGCTGATTAAACCATCGTAACCACTATTTGATTAAAAATAGAATGTGAGGTGAGTTTAAAAGTTTCGCCTCTTATCCTCGTGAACAATTTATTTTATTTAATTTACAATATTTGAATTGTATTATTCGGAATACGATATTAACATTACTTTGTCGCTTACAATATATTGGTGAGATTTTATGTCGGAATTAACAAAAACTCTGTTGAACATTCGTAGCCTTCGCGCTTTCTCTCGTGAACTAACTCTTGAGCAACTAGAAGAAGCTCTAGAGAAATTAACTCTTGTAGTAACTGAACGTAAAGAAGTTGAAGAAGAAGAGCGTGCAGCGCAAGCAGAACAAGAAGCTAAACTAGCAGCAATCGCAGAACAAATCGCGAAAGACGGCATTGACGTTTCTGCACTAATCAGTGCACTAGCTGGCGAAACTAAAGCAAAAGCTAAATCTAAGCGTGCTCCACGTCCAGCAAAATACAAATACCTAGACAACGGTGAAGAAAAGACTTGGACTGGTCAAGGTCGTACACCTTCTGCAATCCAAGCTGAATTAGACGCTGGTAAATCTCTAGAAGATTTCCTAATCTAATTTATCTAGATACAGATATAGAAAAAGCTCCCATCAAGGGAGCTTTTTTGTATTCGTAGCTTTTATTAAAGCCCACATTATGGTGAGCTTTAATAATGTCGCTTATCTTTCCCAGTAAGCTTCTTCTAAGCTATCTTCTCGTTCAGGCAAACCACGAGACAAACGTGGAGAATGCTGAACAAGCACTTCATAACTTGCACGGTTTGAGTATTTACATACTTGAGAGAATGAAGAATAAGTTAAGAATGCATAAGCGTGCTTGCTTGAGTTAGGCACGTTTTCTTTGTGGTATTTATTTGCCGCCATATCATGCAAAAGCGCAGATAGAGCTGCATCACCAGCACCGTTAGTATTCTTAATTTTCTCCGGACCACCCATATAAGGTGAAATATGTGAGTAAACTTTGATCGGATTTTCACATAGTGATTTTGTCGCTGGACGGCTAAATTCATAACGGTTGAATTCAGCAATACAACCAGGAAGAAGTGGCAAAGTAGTTTCACGTTTTGCTTCGTCTTCACTGTAGCCAGCCATATATAAGCCAACTGGACCTGCAGTACACAATACCAAATCAACCCAATCTAGCGCTTTATCTGAAGCCGCTAGTGGATCATGTTCACCTGTTAATGCTTCCGCTTCATCTTCATTCATCGCAACAACACTTACGTGATCACGTAAGAAGTCTTGCCAGAATTTAGGGTCGTCTTGAATAACGAATTTAGTACCTAGCGTTAATACCACTGGCACATCATATTTTTTCGCATATTCAATTGCACGCATTGTTGCTTCAGGCATTGGATCACCTGGTTTACAACGTACTAAATAAGCAGTCAGTACTAACGCAGACGCATTTTTAAAGATTTTCTCTGGAATGCTATCTGGACGAAGTTGGTTCATTTGACCTTCGCTAATTGCGAAAGTGCGTTCGCCATCTTCCGTAATAAGAGCGAAACAACGACCAATTGCACCTTCAACACCTTGTAGGTAGTTCAGGTCCATACGGCTCGAGGTATTACATAAATAGCGGTAACCGTAGCTGCCAATTTTAATGTCTTGGCTCATTACGCCTAACAGCGTTGATTTGTCATCAGCGAGTACAGAGTAGTTGTGCAGCGTATTACCGATAGTGCCACCCGCATATTCATTAGTAATAAGGCAGCTTTCTTTTAGCTCGTTGTACAACGCTTCTGCTGTTTGATCATCAATCACTAATGAATGACCTTTACTCAGACCATATTTTTCGATCAGTTCCGAGTCAACTTTTGCTTCAATGTCCACCAATGTTTGATCGATACCAATAATATGGGTTCGAGACATTTTCTTACTTGTTTGCGCTTGGCTCACCAAAGGATCACGCGCATGTACTGGAAAGTAGTGCTTTGATTTACGTTGACCGGGAAATTTCATAATTCAGGTTCTGATTAAGGGAAAGACAGGAAAATGGATTCTACTGCGCTAGCGAATACGCTGCAATAACTGCGAGTATAGCAAACGTTTACTCTACTCACCTTCCATAAAACTCAGGTCAGGAAGACGTTCTAGATGCTCAGAATAGCGCTTCAAATTGAATTCCCCTTCGTTTTTCATAACATCAAAAATCTCAATTGATACTGCACATGCCATCATCGCAATTGCATCATCACGGCTGGTCCCTGTCATCATTAAACGCATTAAGGTTTCTTTGACTTTTAATGGATTACCATCAGCCAATTGGTTCTCAATCACTTCAATTAAATCTGATTCTTGGAAAACTTGGTTCTCATCACTCATGGTGCTTATATTACCTAATACAATACGAATTCAACTGTCAGGCGAAGATTGTTTGCCTAGCAGCGCTTGATTTTCGCCTACTATGCCATATATAGAGGACTTATCGTTATTAATAACGCGGGTTTTAACCGATAAATTGATAAAAAGACCATCATTTCGAAGTGTGATTTCGATCTCGGATCTGTCGCTGTGGAATGCTTTCTGTTAAAATCTGCCCCCAGTTAATTTTTGTGGTGTTAAGCAATGTCTGAGAACTGTACTGACAACAGTCAAAAGAAAGTCATCGTTGGTATGTCTGGCGGTGTTGATTCATCGGTTTCTGCGTATCTTCTAAAGCAACAAGGCTATCAAGTTGAAGGCTTGTTCATGAAGAACTGGGAAGAAGATGACAACGAAGAATACTGTACTGCGGCGCAAGATCTTGCCGATGCTCAGGCAGTGTGTGACAAGCTTGGCATTCACTTGCACAAGATTAACTTTGCTGCTGAATATTGGGACAACGTCTTCGAGTACTTCCTAGAAGAGTACAAAGCAGGTCGTACGCCAAACCCAGATATTCTGTGTAACAAAGAAATCAAATTCAAAGCATTCCTAGAGTATGCTGACGAAGTGCTTGATGCGGACTACATCGCGATGGGTCACTATGTTCGTCGTTCTTTCCCAACCAATGGAGAGAAGCCACAAATGCTACGTGGTCTTGACGGTAACAAAGACCAAAGCTACTTCCTCTACACACTTAGCCATGAGCAAGTTGGTCGCAGCCTATTCCCTGTGGGTGAATTAGAAAAGCCAGAAGTTCGTCGTATTGCTGAAGAGCAAGACCTAATCACGGCTAAGAAAAAAGACTCAACCGGTATCTGTTTTATCGGTGAGCGTAAGTTTACGGATTTCTTAGGTCGCTACTTGCCAGCACAACCAGGTAAAATTGAAACACCTGAAGGTAAAGTGATTGGCGAACACCAAGGTTTAATGTACCACACGCTAGGTCAGCGTAAAGGTCTACATATTGGTGGCACTAAAGGTGGCGGCGGTAACGAAGATCCTTGGTACGTTGCTGAAAAAGACCTAAAACGTAATGTACTGATCGCGGTACAAGGTGCAGACCACCCACTTTTAAAATCTAATGGGTTAATTGCATCACAATTACATTGGGTTAATCGCACACCAATTAATGAACCGTTACAATGCACTGTGAAAACACGTTACCGTCAAACGGATATTGCGTGTACTATCATCCCTGTGGATGACAACACAATCAAAGTGATTTTCGATGAGCCTCAAGTTGCTGTGACTCCAGGTCAATCAGCAGTTTTCTACCAAGGTGAAGTATGTCTTGGTGGCGGTATTATCGAACAACGAATTTAATCAGACGTATTATTCAGGAGTAACTCTACGTGGCTAACACTCTTTATGACCGCACCATTGCTTTTGCAGGTATTTGCCAAGCTGTGGCTTTAGTTCAGCAAGCAGCAAAGAACGGTTATTGTGACACTGACGCGTTTGAAACTTCACTGAAAGCGATTCTGAATACTAACCCAAGCAGCACACTCAATGTGTTTGGTCGCGAATCAGACCTAAAGCTTGGCTTAGAGTGCTTGGTGAAAGGCATTGATAGCACCCCAACAGGTAGCGAGATCACTCGCTACATCATTAGCCTTATGGCGCTAGAACGTAAGCTTAGCAGCCGTAATGATGCAATGGCGCAGTTGGGTGACCGCCTACAAATGCTGGAACGCCAAGCCGACCATTTTGCTCTAACTGACGACCAAATGATCAGCAACCTTGCGAGTGTTTATCTTGATGTCGTAAGCCCAATTGGTCCACGCATCCAAGTGACTGGCACACCAACAGTACTGCAGCAAACCAGTAACCAACACAAGGTTCGCGCCTTGTTGCTATCGGGGATTCGCTGCTCTGTACTCTGGCGCCAAGTGGGTGGTAAACGCCGACACTTGATCTTTGGACGCAAGAAAATGGTCGAGCAAGCACAAATTCTACTCGCTCGAATGTAATGTAAACACGCGGTCCACCGCGTGTTTATTTTTTCAGAGTAAAATAACCTTTGCGCAAACGTTTGCGCAACTTTAGTGACAAATGCCAAACTTCTTGGTATAAAGCTCACAAATTCTAGAAACCAATTCAGGAGAACATCATGGAACTGTCAGCATTGACTGCTGTTTCACCAGTAGACGGTCGTTACGGAAGCAAGACTATTGCTTTGCGCGAAATTTTCAGTGAATACGGTCTTTTAAAGTACCGTACTATCGTTGAAATTCGCTGGCTACAAAAGCTTGCTGCTACTGCTGAAATCGCCGAAGTGCCTGCATTCAGCGCAGAAGCTAATCAATTCCTAGACGATCTTGCTGCTAACTTCTCTGAAGAAGACGCACTACGCATCAAAGAAATTGAGCGTACAACTAACCATGACGTAAAAGCGGTTGAGTACTTCCTAAAAGAAAAAGTAGCTGATGTTCCTGAACTTCACGCAGTTAACGAATTCTTCCACTTTGCTTGTACTTCTGAAGACATCAACAACACCTCACACGCTCTAATGCTTAAAGAAGCGCGTGAAACGGTGATTCTTCCAGAAATTCGCAACCTAATTGATGCAATCAAAGCACTTGCAGTGGAATACCGCGACATTCCTCTATTGTCTCGTACACACGGTCAACCAGCCTCTCCATCTACCATGGGTAAAGAGATGGCGAACGTAGCGTACCGTATGGAACGTCAATTCAAGCAAATCGAAAACGTTGAGATCCTAGCGAAAATCAACGGTGCAGTAGGTAACTACAACGCACACCTTTCAGCTTACCCAGAGCTAGATTGGCACAAGTTCTCTGAAGAGTTCATCACTGAGTCACTAGGCGTAACTTGGAACCCATACACTACACAGATCGAGCCACACGATTACATCGCTGAGCTGTTCGATGCAGTAGCACGTTTCAACACTATCCTTATCGACTTCGACCGTGACGTATGGGGCTACATTGCTCTAGGTCACTTCAAGCAAAAAACCATTGCGGGCGAAATCGGTTCTTCAACGATGCCACACAAAGTTAACCCAATCGACTTTGAAAACTCAGAAGGTAACCTAGGTCTGGCGAATGCAGTATTCGGTCACCTAGCACAAAAACTGCCTATCTCTCGTTGGCAACGTGACCTAACCGATTCAACGGTTCTTCGTAACCTAGGTGTGGGTGTGGGCTACGCAATCATCGCTTACACTTCTACGCTAAAAGGCATCAGCAAACTAGAAGTAAACCGTGAAGCGCTACTTGCTGAACTAGACAAAAACTGGGAAGTACTTGCAGAACCAGTACAAACTGTTATGCGTCGTTACGGCATCGAAAAACCATATGAGAAGCTAAAAGAGCTGACTCGTGGTAAGCGTGTCGACGGCGAAGCAATGCGTAACTTCATCGACGGTCTAGAGCTACCTGAACATGAAAAAGCGCGTCTAAAAGAGATGACGCCAGCGAACTACATCGGTCAAGCTATCGAGCTAACTGACAAGCTGTAATTGCTTACAAATACTTAATTATTGAAGCCTCCCTTGGGAGTAATGCCAGTCAGTTAAGCTGACTGGCATTTTTTCTATTTGTCGCATATTTCTTGGGTTTCAGTTTCACCCAACGAGGATAACTTCTATCTTCTCTTCGGGGGGGTAGGATAAACATGGATATTTGCTGTAGTAGCACTTCATAGTGTTTAGGGAGTTTCCCTGGACTCGTTAAAGGTAAAGCTGCAAAGTATTGAGTCACAGCCATGGCACTACTCGTAAAGCTTAATTGGTTCGGCCAAACGCTATCTAACTTGCTCGCCGCTTTTGTCATAACCTGCCTTATAAGGTTATAGGCTAGCAAAATCCCCCAGAGCTCCTGTCTAACCATATCTGGGCGCTTACTTCGCAATGTATACTCACTATCAAGCAAGGTTTGCTTCATTTCTCTATAGCCTAATTCGATTTCCCAACGATAGCGATAGAGCTCTACAATGTCTTCTCCGGGAAAGCGCAACCCATCACGCATTGAGGTAAGAACCTGATACTCCTTACCTTTAATGGCTTTCGATACCAACCTTGCTTCTATTATCTCAGGCAGGTCACTGAACTTCTTCCTTGCCTGAGGTGATGTTTTTATAGCAACGATAGCATCACTCTGACTGTATTTATGGACAACTTCATACTGAAAGTCTTTTCTCACAGGGAGCATCCAATGCCTTTCTTGACCTACTTTGTTCCAGCGATTAAGCAGCCCTAAAGAGTAATATCCTTTGTCAAAAATGGTCAGTGATTGATCTGGCGTTTGTTCAATAAGCTCTTCTGCGAGCCGCATTTCGCTGGTGCGATAGTCAGAGAATGCACTATCGATTAGCTGATGACTTGTAAGCTCCATCAAGCAAACCATGCGGACCTTAGGGTAAATATTCTCAGATGATTGATTGCGCTGCGCTTTAAACTCTTGATGATTTTCGGGTGTATCTGTCGTTCTCCAAACGACACCATCGACAGATAGAAGGTTTAGTCCACACCAAGTTTCGAAGTTAGACGACTGATAGCTATGCGCAGCCATCTTCTTAAAGACTTGCTTTACACCTTCTTCGCCTAATCTCTGTCTCGCTTGAACAACTGCACTTGGTGCAACAAAACGTTGTTTGTCTGGCAAGACAATATCGAGTTGGTTAGCAATATCCCAAACAGATTGTTGACGAAAGAGACTCATTCCAACAACGGACCAAAGTACGGCTTCTAAAGGTAACCGTCTTCTTCTAACGGTTGCTACACCAGCTTGCTCAAAACCTTGCTGGATAAGCTCTGGACTAAGAATGTCAGAGTATTTATCAAAGTGGTGGAAGGTATTACATGACCGAAAAGTATTGGCAAGTTGGCTTTCTAAAGACATAAAAAAATCCGATATTAGTTTCCTAATATCGGATTTTGAAGCCTTTTGAGGATCGGTCAAATGATCTCACAAATTTCTTAACTGATCGGCATTACTCCCTTGGGAGGCTTTTTTCTAGGTTTTTAAATTTAAAACGCCATTACTGCTTCTGAAAAAAAATCGTCACCGTGGCGACCTGCACACCAAATTTTTCCACCTTAGTGATATTAAACAGGTGCTTGTCATCTTGGCGAAACAACCAATCGTCCATTGCCACAGTTAGCGTAGATCCATCGTAAGGCAGTTCAAAGTCGTATTGCCAACGCATCGCGTTGCCCTGCTCCGCTCCAGTCGCAATACCAATAATATCTTTCGCTGTGCCTTGATATGAACCATCTTGCAACCTTTCAATGTTCCAAATACGCTGCTCTTCAACACCATCGCTATATACAAAGTCTTCAACCAAAGTGAGCTTATTTCCCTCAACGGTCCCGACAATATCCACTTCAAAGCTTCGCGTCTTTTTTCCGGAAAAATCTTGCACCATCCCCCAAGCTTTTACGTCGCCTTGGAAATAATCAAATAACGCGAAATTAGGACTACTCTGTTTATAATCATCAAGCTGTGTACCACAACCAAACAATGCTAATAATGTTGAGAACATAACCAGCAATTTCATTTTCATCGTTTCATCCCTATTAGTTGTCGCCTTAAATCAGCATATTCCGTTTTCGGTGATAGCCAGATGGACAAAAAGGCATCATTGAGTCGCTCGTCAGATATGGTTCCAATCTGTCGACTGGTTGATGGTAACGGTGAATAAACAAATTGCCCTGTCTCACCGTTGGTTATATAAGTCAGCTTTTGTCCTGACTTAATATTGGGGAAAATAACTGACAGCTGCGCTATCCAGCGTTTCGCATCTTGTTCACGGTAGCCAAGTTTCAACCATTGCTCATAAGTCGCATCGAGCAGTTGATCTTGGGTAATATTGCGCTGGTATTCGATTGAAAGCGCCAGTGGGTGTGGTGACACATCTAAAGTCTGCTGTTGATATATCCCCGTGGGAGAGAGCAACTTTGATTGGTAAATATCGAAAAACAGAATTGAAAGTTGTGCCTCACCAACTTTGCGCCAACTTTGCCAATTATCTGTTTGTTGAAAACTTAATTGGTTCCCTGAGGATAAAGACGCTACCGAATATGGTGATGCAACCAAAACGACACCTAACAATAGCAATCTAAACCATTTTATCTTTTTCACCTTCATGATACTTTGCCCCAACATTTATCATTTTCATGCAGAGGAAAACAAACGCAACCCACTGCACAAAAAATAACACAAATGCCACAGGCATCGAAAACCCAAGTGACACCGCTCCTAGTTTGTAACCCGCCAGATAACTCAATGCTCCGGCTAGACCACCTACTATAGATACGACCCACAATGGGTAATGGCTCAATACTTTGCCAAGAAAGAGTGCATACCAGCAGAACGCCGCCCACAAAGCCACCAGCCAGATGGGAATAAAGGCACTATCAAAGGCAATCAAACCAAATTTAATGTTAACGCTATCGATCACAATCCCGATCATTGTGAGAATAAGCCAATTACGCCAAGTAAACTCTTCACGTGCTGCTGTCACTAAAATCAAGCAAGTTACGCCGGTCAAGACAACCCACTGCCATGCTTCTTTGCCGAGCACTGCTGCAAACCAGACCAATTGAAACAATGTCGAGATAATGAGTAAGCGCTTTAATTGACTCATAAATTACCTACATCATTACCCTAAGGTCGCTGAAAAGTCATATGTACGGTGCTTATCGTTTTGGCTTTAAAGCCGCCTTCACAGTAACAGAAGTAGTAATTCCACATCCGTACAAAGCGTTCATCAAAGCCTAATTCAGCCACTCTTGCCAGGTTCGCATTAAAACGTTGGTGCCAATGACTAAGTGTCATAGCGTAATCTTCGCCAATATCGAATAAGTCGCGTAACACAAGATCGCTACTTTTGGTTGTAGTCTGCGTTAATGCGGTAATCGAGGGTAAGAATCCTCCCGGGAAAATGTACTTTTGAATAAAGTCGACACTGTTGCTGTAACTCTTATAGCGTTGATCGGCAATGGTGATGGCTTGAATTGCCATCAAACCTTGTGGTTTGAGTAGTGACTGGCACTTTTGAATGTAAGAGGTTAAATACTCTTTGCCCACCGCCTCTATCATTTCAATCGAGACGAGTTTGTCGTATTCCCCTTCCAATAAGCGATAATCCTGCTTGAGCAATGTAATTCGGTTCTCGAGCCCCAACTCTTCTACTCGCTGTTGAGCATAATCAAACTGGGCATCAGAAATAGTCGTGGTTGTGACGTGACAGCCATAGGTTTGTGCCATATAGATTGCCATCGCGCCCCAGCCTGTACCGATCTCTATCACGTGGTCAGTCGGTTTGAGTTGTAACTGCTGACACAAACGTTCCATCTTGTTGATTTGCGCCTGTTCAAGAGAATCTGTCTCACTGCTAAATATCGCTGAAGAATAGAGCATGTTTTGATCGAGAAACGTCTGGTAAAGATCATTACTCAAATCGTAATGGGCGTGAATATTCTTCTCGGAATTTTCCAACGTATTGCGATTAAACCAATGGGAGACGCGATAAATAATATCGGTAAGAAAGCTAGTGCGACTCTCTAGGTTGTCTAACATCGCCAAGTTGCGAGCCATAATTTCAGTTAATGCTGTCAGATCAGGACTGTCCCACCATCCATCCATATAAGCTTCTGCTGCTGCAATACTGCCACCTTTCAGCAGGCGAGTATAAAAAGCTGGATTACGCACGATGATCACCGCAACAGGTTGTGAGTCATTGCCGCTACCGAAATTCTCTCGATGCACTACCTTACCGGCTTCAAATTCTTCAACCACGGTTAAGGTGCCGATAACGATCTTATGTATACAACTGAATACTACACTTCTAGCGGTTTTCTCAACCGATGTCAGTCGCTTTGGAAGGGTTAGAGTTTGAGTTGTCATCTTCCTATGCTCCTTTGCTGCTATTACTGCTCTGGTCTGAACTTTGCTGATATTTAGGGTGTGAGTAGAACGGTGCCCCTTTAACCCACAACTTTAGCGCATGCCAATAAATTCCTATGGTCACTTTTACTGCCATCGCTGGGGTAGCGATCAGTTTTTTCGCCAATGAATATCCACCAAGCGTTTGTTTCTGCATTGAAAGTGTCGCATCAAACTCTTTGCTGTCACGATGACACTCAAGATGAACGTGTAAACGCTTAGTTAACGGTTTCACCAGCCACTTATAACGCTGCTCGACTGGGTTAAAAGGCGAGACATGAAAGGCTTTTTGATGTTCAAAACGCCCATCTTCACTGGCTGGAATAGCGTAGTAGTGACGTTCATTCCAAGGGGTATTGCTCACCTCAGCTAACAGATAACGCCACTGTTGTTGCTCGTCATACACATAGTAAAAGTTGACGGGACTAAAATAGATACCCAAGTAACGTAAATGGACGACTGCTTCAACACGACCGTTGTGAAACCGCTCCCCTGTCAGTTGGAAAACTTTTTCAAGCACCGCTGTTTTTAAGTCTCCTTCACCTAGGTAATCTTCACGACGAAACCGTGCCCAATGCCACCATTGGTCACCCAGCCCCCATACTTTTTGAAATACCGTGTCTAACTCGTCCAAGTCCAGACACGGCATAAACAATGGATAATTGAGTGAGTGTTTAACCGGTGAGAAGCGGCGATGCCTCACTGTTCCCACAAGAAGCGAGCTATTCATCTAAGCGGCTCCTTTGATCACAAGTTTTTGAGGCTCAGACTTCAGCGCCTCAACCACATCCAGAGCACTACGCACACCATCTTCGTGGAAACCGTTATACCAATAAGCGCCGCAGAACCAGGTGCTTTGTTTGCCATTAATTAACTCGCGCTGCTGCTGTGCAGCCATCGACTCGGTATTAAATACCGGATGACTGTAATTGAACGTTCGTAAAATCTTATCCTTAGCAATTAAATCGGCGCTGTTCAATGAAACGCAGAAAGTCTCTGGGCTGTCGATATGTTGCAGGATGTTCATATTGTAAGTCAGTGTCGGAGGCGCGAGCTGTTCGCTGTCACTGCCGATAAGGCGATAGTTCCAAGACGCCCATGCTGCCTCTCGCTGAGGTAATAGGCTCGTGTCAGTGTGCAGCACCACCTCGTTGCTTTGGTAAGCTAATGGAGCTAACACTTTCTGCTCATCAAATGATGCATCACCAAGCAAAGCCAGTGCTTGGTCGCTATGACAGGCGAATATCACTTGATCAAAACGCTGAGTTTGACCATTCACTGTAATGTTTACGCCGCTGGCGTCTCGCGTCACACGCTCAACTGGCGAATTGAGCTGAATTCGATCGACAAAGCCCTGTGTCAGTGCCGGAATATATTGCTTCGAGCCGCCTTTAATCACATACCATTGCGGTCGATTAACTACATCCAGCAAACCGTGATTTAAGAAAAATCGGGCAAAGAAGCCAAGTGGAAAGGCACGCATGTCTGCCAACGTAGAGGACCAGATCGCTGCGCCCATCGGCAAGATATAGTTATCGCTAAAATAATCACTAAAACCATGCTCAGTCAAAAATTCGCCCAAGGTTTTATCTTCTTCACTGGCAGACAGTTGGTCGTTTTCCGCTCGCTCTCTAACGAGTTTGTTAAAGCGTAAGATCTCAAGAATGAACTTGTAGAATTTAGGGTTAAGCCAATTGCGCTTTTGCGCAAATAAAGTGGGAATGGTGTGACCGTTATATTCCAAACCATTGGTTTTGTTTGAAACCGAGAAACTCATTTGGGTTGCCAAACCTTCCACGCCCACTTCATTCATCATCCTGATGAAATTAGGGTAGGTTCTGTCGTTATAGACAATAAAACCGGTATCAACCGCGTAACTCTTACCTTCAACTTCCACATCAACAGTGGCGGTGTGACCCCCAATGTAATCGTTCGCTTCAAATAGTGTAATGTCATGCTGCTTGTGTAAGTAATAGCCGCACGTTAACCCAGATATACCAGTACCGACGATTGCGATTTTCATTGTTATTGTTCCTCTGTCCTTGGGTTTTATCAGTAATTAAGTATGCCGCACGGGCATCACTATCCTTTCAATAGCTTGGAACTTAATGCGTTTTGCCAGCGATATGGCAGTAAGCCAATCACACGTAAAATTGATGTGAAACGAGATGGGAAGTAAATATAAGGCTGACGCTTCTCTATACCACGACGAATAGCAACCGACGCCTCTTCCGCGGTCACAATCATCGGCATATCAAAGGTATTTTTGTCGGTCAGTGGCGTTTTAACAAATCCTGGATAAACGACTGTCACATCTATCTGCTTAGGCTTAAGTGTCATTTGTAGCGTGCGAGCAAGATAACTCACGGCGGCTTTTGATGCGCCGTATGCTTCAGCACGTGGCAAAGCCACTTCACTGGAGATAGAACCAATCACGATGACTTGGTCTCCCGGTTTGAAAAAGCGCTGTGCTGCTTGCAGCGAATTGACCAACCCTAGAAAATTGGCTTCAAACACTCGTTTCATCAACGCGCTATCGATTTCACCGCTCTCGATGTATTCACAATTACCAGCGTTAAAGATCCAAATGTTAGGTTTGGACTGCATGCCTTCGAGCGCCAAGCCCGTCGCCTCTGCATTTGTGATATCAAACTGTAAGGTCTCAACATTGGTACCTTGTTGCTCAAAATCTTTGAGTGCAATAGGGTTACGACCACACACGACAACCTGATCGCCATTTGCCAAGTAATCTTGCGCAAGCTGGAAACCAATTCCGGAGGTAGCCCCTGTGATCAGCACAGTACTCATTCACCCAGCCTCGACTTGATAGTTTTTACGATTGAACCTAGTAAAGGCAGGTTCTCGTAGAGCATTTCGCCCAGATCAAAATAGTCTCTGTGGTAGATGACACGTCCTTCAGAAAACTTCAGGTGGCTAACGCCATTAACGAAAATGGTTGCGCCTTTCTGCAGTTTCGGATGTTTGAGCTCCATCGTCCAAGTGATAAAACCGCTATCACCCTGTTGCTGCTGATCTTGAATATTGAACTGACAACGGTCGACGTTGCGATAAAGAGAGTCAAAATAGCGTTTGAGCTCACCCCAGCCTTCAAGGCGATGGGCAGCGTCTTCGAACACTACGTTTGGATGGTAAACATCGTTAAGCAGATGAAGATTAGACTTATTGAGTTGTTGATAAACTGAACCGACGGTTGCTACATCCATGAGAAACTCCGATAAATTGTACACAAATATTTTTTTTGTATAACATGTTCACTCTAGAACATATCAAAAAGTTGTACAAATTATTTTTTTGTATAACTTATTTCAGTTTACGGATGGTTTTCAGATTGGATCAAAAAAGGCTTGGATAAAAATCCAAGCCTTTTGTAACAAATTTAGCGTGTTAACTCTGGTGTCTAATGGTTAGCCACCAAGCAACAATTACAAGCCGCTACGCAGAGCTGCGATACGCTTATCAAGTGGTGGGTGGCTCATCAATAGTTCTGTCATAGAACGTTTACCATTGATACCAAACGCCATCATCGAACCTTCAAGCTGCGACTCGTGGCTCATCTTTAAGCGCTCAAGTGCTGCAATCATCTTCTCTTTACCCACTAGGTTTGCCGCGCCAGCATCGGCATGGAATTCGCGGTGGCGGCTGTACCACATAGTGATAAAGCTCGCTAGGAAACCGAACACCAGTTCAAGCACCATAGACACACCGAAGTAAACCATCATATTGCTGCCGCCTTCACCCTCTTCGTCACTGTTGTTAGACGAGACGATGTTAGCAATGAAACGTGATAGGAAGATAACAAACGTGTTCACCACACCTTGCATTAGCGTCATGGTTACCATGTCACCATTAGCAATGTGGCTCACCTCATGCGCAAGCACTGCTTCAGCTTCGTCACGAGTCATGTTGTGTAGCAGACCTGTTGATACTGCAACTAGCGAATCATCACGTTTTGCCCCCGTTGCAAACGCGTTGATATCTGCTGAGTCATAAATCGCAACCGTTGGCATACCAATGCCTACTTGCTGAGATTGACGACGAACCGTTTCCAGCAACCAGTGCTCTGTTTCGTTGCGAGGGCTTTCAATAACCATACCGCCCACAGAGCGCAGTGCCATACCCTTTGACATCATCAAAGAGATAAATGAACCACCAAAACCAAACACAGCCGCCATTACCAGCAAGCCTGATAGGCTACCAGGCTGCATACCAGTGACAGCATAAACAATATTCAAAACAACGCTTAGCACAAGAACAACTGCTAAGTTTGTTGCCAGGAATAACATTACTCGCTTCATTACTTTTCTCCGAAACAGGAAGCTCTTTTTCGTGGCTTGATTATGACAACATAATCGCCTTTATGTACAAAGGTCTTAGCCTTTAGTCAACTAGACCTCGCTAAGCCATAGGCTAGCACATAGATATAGACGAATCACACTAAACTCAAGTTATAGAAGCAAATTGATACACTTGTTTTCAACCTGACTAGGATTTGCGCCTAGTCTACCAAACTCTAACCGGCTAAATAGTGCTAAGGCGTTAGACTTTGGTCGAATTGAGACGATGCAAAAAAATGCTAGATTTAGTGTCAGGAACGAAACAACGTCTAAATAGGAAGAGCTCATGGTTGAAACAAACAACTACCAAATGGCAATTGATTTGTTGTGTTGTCATCTCGGTATTTCGGAAGAAGAAGCCAAGCAGCAGTTAGGGATCTCGTCAGAGCACGCTATGCAACAAAGAGTCGCTGAAACTCAATCTGCCTTAATGGGTTTAAATAGTGACAAATAGTCTGAATTGAAACTGAAAGAGCTGCCAACTGGCAGCTCTTTTTCTTGGTTCGAAAAGCGATTAGCCCACTAACGGGGTGACATCGATGTACTTCGCCAGCTCTTTGCGCTTCACGCTCGGAACATAAGGAATTTCACCAATCTTAGGGGCATCGATCTTCTGCTCTAACATCTCAATAATTTCAGCGTAGTGCTCGGTGCCTGGGTTAATGCGATTGGCAACCCAACCCGCGACTTTTAATCCGTCAGCTTTGATCGCATCAAGAGTCAGTAACGCATGGCTCAAACAGCCTAGCTTAATCCCAACCACCAAAACTACAGGCAAATCTTCACGCTGCACCCAGCTTGATAGACAATCGGTATCTGAAACAGGCACACGCCAACCACCCGCACCTTCAACGAGTACGATGTCTGAGTTCTGTTTGTGCTGCGCCAATTTGTCACTTAACACATCATAATCAATAACTACATCTTCACGCTTTGCTGCGATGTGCGGTGAAGCTGGCAGTTCAAGCGCATACGGATTAACGTCATCGTATGCCACTTCTACCGTCGCTGCTGCTTGTAGATAAAGCGCGTCAGAGTTACGCATACCTTGCTCTGTTTTTTCACTGCCAGCGGCAACCGGTTTATAGCCAATGGTGTTTAAGCCTCGCTCTTTTAAAGCGTTCAAAATAGCTTTAGAAGCGACTGTTTTGCCTACATCGGTATCCGTACCAGCAATAAAAAATGCGTCGATCATAGATTAATTTTCCCCAAACAAACCTGGTAAGTTGCGGGAACAAGCCCCTGATGGTTATGTTGAAAATTTTGGTACTCACGTTCTAAACGTTTTAGCGACTGGCGACTCGTCAACCCATGAGAGCGACCTTGAACATGGTTCGCGCCAATGCCTTTCAAATCACGCATTAACGAGAATGCGGATGAATACCAAGCGATTATGGTGGGCAAGTCTAAGTGATGGTTTTTACACTGGGCTTGCGCTAACGCAATTTTTACCTGATTGGCAGTTATAAAATCGTTGACGTGTTGATATGAGTCAACTTTTGCCCAAGCCTGCTTGAGCTCATTTAGTGAACCGTCCAGTAATGTCGAGAAGACAATGCTCCCCCCTCGCCGAGTAACACGGCGCATTTCTGCCAACGGCACCGACAAATCGTCACACCACTGCAGCGCTAAACTTGAGAAAACATAATCAAACTGATGAGCAGCAAACGGCAGTGATTCTGCATCACCTTGTTGGTACTGCATTCCTTGATGACCACAACGTGCTTGCGCTTGTTGTAACATTTCACTCGACAGGTCGCAGCAAACAACCTGCGCGCCTCTTGCTAATAGCTGCTGACTAAAGAACCCCGTTCCGCAACCAAGATCCAATACCTGTTTACCGCGAAGATCTTGGGGTAATAAATCAAGCAAACGAGAACCGACTTCACGCTGAAACGCAGCATGCTTATCATAGCTTCCCGCTGCTTTACCAAACGCATCGGCGATCGCTTGTTTATTAGCAAAGTCCATCTGTTGCGAATTCACAAATAACGCATTATTCATCAGAGTTAACCCTCTATTAATGCTTTTAACTCATCAGCTAAATGAGTGATTTGGTTTACTGAGTGATTCGCCGTTAAAGTGATCCTCAGCCTCGCTTTACCTTTCGCTACCGTTGGGGGACGGATCGCGGTTAGCCACTGACCTCGTGATTTGAGTTGCTGCGACAACAACACGGCTTTATCTGATTGACCCACAATAAACGGTTTTATCGGTGTTTCGGTGTATTGATAACCGGTGACATCTTGCAGTGCCTTATCATAGTGATAATAAAGCTCGCTCAACTTATCTCGACGCCATTGCTGCATGGTGATCATATCAACCGCATGAGACAAAGCATGAGCCTGAGAAGGCGGCATCGCTGTCGAATAGACGTGGTGGCGAGCAAACTGAGTTAAATAATCGCCTATCGCTTGGTCGCACATAATTGCCGCTCCAGATAAACCAAACGCTTTGCCAAAGGTAACTACTAACAGTTGCGGTTTAATCCCTGCAGCATCGCAGCTGCCCCGACCTTGATGTCCCAAAACACCAATACCGTGCGCATCATCGACAGCAAGCCAAGCTTTGCCTTCAATCGCTTGATCAATCTGGGCGAGCGGCGCGGTATCGCCATCCATGCTGAACACCCCTTCAGTGACCACTAAGGTGTTCGATTGCAGCAGCTTAGTTAGGCTACTCACATCATTATGCTGAAACCGTTTCATTGTCGCAGGTGACAACATACCCGCTTCCATCAACGACGCATGATTAAGTTTGTCTTGCAGCAGTAAATCGCCCTTTTCGAGCAAACTAAATAGCATTGCTTGATTGGCAGAAAACCCTGAACTAAACAGGATTGCCCGCGAATACCCCAGCCATTGGCAGAGTTTTTCTTCCAATAATTGGTGCGCATGGCTAAACCCCGTTACCAACGGTGAAGCTCCGCTACCATTGCCGTAGCGATCAATGCCTTGCTGCCAAGCCTTTGCCAACTCTTTATCCCCAGCTAAACCAAGATAGTCATTGCTGGAAAAGTTGCTATATTCGGCATGTTGATAGGACAACACTGGATGATTGCCCAACGCCACTGGCGCAATTTGGCGATTTAAGCCTTGTTGCTTACGCAACGCTAGGCTGTCAGCAATGCGCTGATTAAACGCCTGCGTCATAAAATAGGTCATCTTTCGCTGGACGGGCGGCAACTCGCTCAACCACGCGATCAAGCAGTTCGTTTTCCTCAATCTCATCCGGTCGTTGCGAGACCTGTTGACTATTGATGCCCAACTTTGCGAATAGCTGCATGTCTTTATCTTCCGATGGATTCGGCGTGGTCAACAATTTACAGCCATAAAAGACAGAGTTGGCACCCGCCATAAAGCACAAGGTTTGCATCTGCTCATTCATATTTTCGCGACCCGCAGATAAACGAACCGCCGACATTGGCATCATGATACGTGCGATAGCGATCAAACGAATAAAATCAAATGGGTCTACATCATCCACATTCTCTAGTGGCGTGCCTTTGACTTTCACCAACATGTTAATTGGCACACTTTCTGGGTGTGTCGGCAAGTTTGCCAACTCACAAAGTAAACCGGCGCGATCGCTGGCGCTCTCACCCATGCCGATAATGCCGCCAGAGCAAATTTTCATGCCCGCATCACGCACATGAGACAAGGTATCCAAACGATCTTGGTAAGTACGAGTGGTAATAATATTGCCGTAGAACTCTGGCGAGGTATCAAGGTTGTGGTTGTAGTAGTCAAGACCAGCGTCTGCCAGTTGCTGCGCTTGTTCTGGGGTAAGCATGCCGAGCGTCATACAGGTTTCCAGCCCCATATCTTTCACGCCTTTTATCATTTGCGTTAGATGTGGCATGTCACGCTGTTTTGGGTTCTTCCACGCAGCGCCCATACAAAAACGCGTTGAACCGGCATTTTTCGCCTTGGTTGCGGCATCCAGCACACGCTCCACTTCCATCAAACGCTCTTTCTCTACGTCCGTCGTATAGCGCGCGCTTTGTGGACAATATTTACAATCTTCTGGGCATGCGCCAGTTTTGATTGAGAGCAAAGTGCTTACCTGTACATGGTTGTGCTGCTGATATTTTCGATGCACTAACTGCGCTTCAAAAAGCAAATCCATGAACGGCTTTTGCATCAGTTGTTTGACTTCATCATGAGTCCAGTTATGACGAACTTCCACATCTCTTCCTTATTATGTTCTTCGCTAGGTCTGCCCAAAAAAGTGTGCACTCCAATCAAGCGGGTCAATTAAGCGCAAGACCTTCGCAAATCGATTTTATATCCACGACCAATCAATCATCGGGATGGTTTTATGGTTGACAGTCTATCGCCACAGAGTAAGCTGTCAACAACAAAACAAAACTCAAGTTTACAATTGGTTAATTTTTAATCTTTGCGAGTAATCATGGATCTAGATTTTGATCGCCAGCATATTTGGCATCCTTACACTTCAACACTTAATCCCCTGCCTTGTTATCCAGTAGCCAAAGCAAGCGGTGTAAATATTTATCTTGAGAGCGGTGAAGAACTCGTCGATGGCATGTCATCTTGGTGGTCGGCAATTCATGGCTATAACCATCCCTACTTAAACCAAGCCGCCCATCAACAAATTGATACGGTGTCACATGTGATGTTTGGTGGGCTTACCCATGCACCCGCAATCAATTTATGTAAAAAATTGATTAATATGACGTGTGATTCACTACAGCACGTATTTCTAGCGGATTCTGGTTCTGTGGCGGTAGAAGTGAGCCTGAAAATGGCATTGCAGTATTGGCATGCGAAAGGAGAAAAGCGGGCTAAATTTCTGACTCTGCGAGATGGTTATCATGGCGACACGTTCGCTGCCATGTCGGTCACTGATCCTGATAATTCGATGCACTCGCTTTATAAAGGTTTTTTGCCTGAGCATATCTTCGCTAACTCGCCGAAAACCGGTTTTTGGCAAGTGTGGGATCCCAGCGATCTGGATGATTTCAAACAGAAGTTAACGGATCATCACCAAGAGATCGCCGCCGTGATCTTGGAACCCATTGTGCAAGGCGCCGGTGGGATGCGTATTTATCATCCTGAGTTTCTTAAAGAGGTACGTGAGCTATGCGATCAATTTGAGGTGCTGTTGATCTTAGATGAAATCGCGACTGGCTTTGGGCGTACAGGCAAATTGTTCGCCTATGAACATGCCGATATCGAGCCGGATATTCTCTGCGTGGGTAAGGCGCTCACCAGTGGCTATATGACCTTATCGGCAACCTTGGCTACCAGTAACGTTGCCAATACGGTTTGTGGGGGTGAAGCAGGATGCTTTATGCATGGTCCGACTTTTATGGGTAACCCTCTTGCCTGCGCGGTTGCCACTGCCAGCATGGAACTGCTCGAGCGCAACGAGTGGCAAGCGCAAACCCAAATGATTGAGCAACAATTTGCTCGCTTACTACCACAAATCCAAGAACATTCATTGGTGGCGGATGTGCGCTGGTTAGGCGGCATTGGCGTGGTCGAGACGCACAAAGCGGTCAATATGAAACAAATCCAAGCGAACTTTGTCGAGCAAGGGGTATGGATTCGCCCGTTTGGTAAACTTATCTATATGATGCCGCCGTACATCAGCCAAGCTCAGCATATTGAAAAGCTGGTCGCCGCCATAGAGAGCGCGCTCAATAAACCTGAGTGCTTTCAATAAATACTAAAACAATAGAATGCAAAAAGGGTTGGCACTATGCCAACCCTTTTCAGATCATTCGATGATTACTCTTGGTCAATCATCCAACGACGGAATTCTTTACGCTCTTCTGTGCTTGCTTTCAAGTACCAAGCTTTAAGCTGTTCAACGTTCTTCACTGCTGCTTTTGGCGCTTGAGACGTTGCTTTTGCTGCATTGTTTGCAGTGCTATTCGCTGTTGCTACTGCCGATGTAGTAACAACGGCTACTGGAGCCAACTCAGCGGCAACAGGCGCATCAACCAATTCACCATTGTTAAAGTAGATACCGCGCTGTTTGTTGTGCTCAGCGACTAGGTTTTCCATGCCTGCGTATGGCATAAAGCCACCTTTGCCTTTTAGCACCGCTTGCTCAAACTGAACTTCTTTGCCATCAACCAACACTTTCCAGCCTGGGTTGGCTTTTTCAAACTCTTTGTCTGCTTCGATCTCGCTATATACTTTTGGAGCGAAGATTTCGATCTCACTACCTTTAGCATCAAAATTTAAAAAGAACGGCTTAGAGGTGTAAACTTTAGCACTATTACCCACCCCCAACTTGTCATCAAAACGAACTAAAGCTTGCACAAAGCCTTCTTCGATTTGGTTCTCACCAATTCTTTGCTCCGCCTTTTCGCCATTAATGTAGAGAATTGAAACTCCATCTTGCGCAGAAAGAACCGCAGCTTGCAACGGAAAAGCCAACACACCCGCCATCACGGCAAATAAACTTTTAATTTTCAAAGGAGTTCCCCTTAAACAGCAATATAATATAAGAAAGTAAAAAGCCACCCGAAGGTGGCTTTAGTATATCTGATTAAGCAATCATTAGAATGATGCTTTAACACCGATAGCTAGTGCGTCTTCGCTATCTTTCTTGCCATCAACGTCTTGACCAGCGTATTCGATGTATGCAGTAGTGTTTGGTGCTAGGTTGTAACCTGCGTTCACGAACCAGTTAGTAGAATCTAGCTTGTCGTTATCGTGGTCAGATGTAGAAACTGCAGTAGCAAACGTCCACTTACCTAGGTAGTAATCAGCACCTAGAGTAATAACATTAGTGTCTTGGTTAGCTTCGCCAGCAGCTTCGTCGATATCCGCAACGTAGTAACCTAGACCTAGACGAATGCTTTCGATACCACGGTAATTAGCTTCGAAACCATAAGCTGTTTCATCATTACCTTTTGAATTGTCTTCAAAGTTCAGGTTAGCGATGAATACAGACATATCTAGATCTGCTACACGGTAACCAAAGCGACCATCGTAGTAGTTGAAATCACTGCCGCTTACTTTTTCTAGAACTGGGTTACCGTTACCGTCGTCAACGATTTCACCAGTGTATAGGTCACTGTGACCTAGTTTGTCTTGGATAAAGCCAAGAGTAGTGTAGAACGTGCCGTTGTCGTAGTCGTAACGGATTGCTTCGTCAGCACACGTTACGTCATCAGAACCAGCTTCGTAAAGTTTATTTACGTCAAATTGGTAATCGCTAGTGATGCCACCTAGGTCATCGACAGCAGTACATAGACGACCGAACTTGATAGAACCGTAAGTTTTTGAGTATAGAGCAACATATACGTCGCCGCTGCGAGTTACTTCTGCGTTGTTGCTTTCTGAACCGTCGAATGCCCAGTAGCCACCAAATTGTAGGTCATCGTTAAGTGCGTAACGAACATCAAAACCGAAGTCAGCGTCTTCGATTTGTTGTTTCATTGAGCTTTCTGTAAAAGAGTTTTGGTAAGTAACTTCGATATCACCGTGAATGTCTACAGTCACGCCGTCTTGGTTGTATAGTTCGATTGCTTGAGCAGATGTTGCTGCTGCAAGAATTGAAAGAGCTACTAGAGTCTTTTTCATAGTTAATCCACTGCCTTTTCTTAGATTAGGGAATTCCTTGTCCGGTTCCCTTTTATTTTTTTGGAGGTGTTTCAAACTAAACCGCTTGACACCGCCGCTTTCAAATTTCGATGCTAGATTGCAGAAGATTGTTCGGACTGTCAAATCTTATAAAAACAACTCCTAAAAAAACATCAAAACGATAAAAAACAACAACTTATATGTAAAACAGGTAATTTTGCGACCAACTTCTAACCTAGATAATAGCTTCATCAATAGTTGATATGCGCCGCACTATCAGCATAAAACACTGCAAATTTACACAGGATTTACAACTAGCAGAATTTAATATCAACAAAGCCTATTTGTTGTGGTTTTATATTTTTCGAGTTTAGAAAAAAATATAACTATTTGAAGGTTCAGTTTTTTTTGTGAAGCGGATCTAGATTTATTCAAAAAGCATTCAGAATCGTGAACTACATAACAGTTAGAGAAGTGTGCTAATATCGCTTATCGTTAGAAAGGCGCCGTTATGACCAACACAAAAATCCACCAATCAATTCGTACCAGCTACCAAAACCTGCAAGCACAACTAGAAAACTTCGTTCCTCGTCGTGCACAAAACTATTTAGTAGCAGAAATCACTAAAACCCTCTGTGGTGAGTACCATAAAAAAAATCGTATGATTGTGGCGGAAGCCGGAACAGGGATTGGTAAGTCACTCTCTTATCTTATGGCGGCGATACCGGTGGCGTTTTTAAGCCAACGCAAAGTGGTGATCTCTACCGCGACGGTTGCGCTACAAGAACAATTAATCAATAAAGATTTACCTTTATTTAGACGCATCACCGACCTAAATTTCTCTTTTTTGTTGGCTAAGGGGCGTCAACGCTATTGTTGTGCAGAAAAACTCGCCAACGCTTGCGGTGCTGACGGTCAGCAAATGGCGATGTTTGAAACCAAGCCAAAGCGCAAAGATATCGAACTGCTTGAAACCATGTACCGTTCACTTGCGCAAGGTAAATGGGATGGTGATCGAGACTCATGGCCAAAATCAATTGACGAGCATATTTGGCAGTTAATCGTAAGTGACAAACACAGCTGTAACAACAGTATGCCCTCTCACCGCGGTTGCCCGTTTCAAAAAGCACGCAGTGAACTCGATAAAGCCGATGTGATTATCGCCAACCACAGCTTAGTTATGGCAGATGCGGATCTGGGCGGTGGCGTGATTCTACCAGAGCCGGAAGAAACCATTTATGTCTTCGATGAAGCGCATCACCTCCCGCATGTGGCACGCGACCACTCAGCAGCCGCAGCCAGCCTAAAGGGTGCCGCTACTTGGTTAGAGAGGCTCAATCAGTCAGTCACCAAATTTGCAGGTCTCGCCGATGAGAAACGTGTTGCGCGTTTTCGTAACGAACTGCAAGATGCCGTGCAGCAATTAATCCCTTCACTAACTCAGCTGGCAGGACGCTTTGACCCCGCGCATTTTAGTGAAAATATCTATCGCTTTGAGCATGGTGATCTACCTGAATGGCTAGCAGCGGAATCGAAAGATCTGAAACAACTGTCGCAAAAAGGCGCGCAAGCGACAGCCAAGATCGCTGATCTGATTGCCGAAAGAGTAAAAGACGGTGAAGTTGCGGCGCGTTTAGCCGAACCTGCGTTAGCTGAATTGGGCTTCTATATCCAACGTATGGATAACTTGGCGCAAGTCTGGCAACTGATGGCGGAGCCACCGCGTGATAAAGGGGCACCGCTCGCTCGCTGGTTAGAGATAAGCCCTGAACGTGAAGGCGACTTTATTGTTAACGTTTCCCCTCTCGAAGTCGGTTGGCAGCTTGACCAACAAATTTGGAGTCGCTGCTTAGGTGCGGTGTTGGTATCAGCAACGATGCGCGCACTCAATTCATTTAACTTTTTCTGCCGCCAAGCGGGAATCAGTGACAAAGCAGAAGATGGCACCAGATTCTTAGCGCTCGCATCACCGTTTGACTACCAAAACCAAGCTGAGCTGCGTGTACCCAAGATGAAATATGAGCCGCAAGCAAAGGAGTTTACGGAATATCTTATTGAAATTCTGCCTAATCAAATTAAAGACAAGCAAGCCAATTTAGTTTTATTCTCTTCCTATTGGCAGATGAATCAAGTGGCGGAAGCACTTGAAAAAGATTTCATCAAAAAAGGTTGGGCACTGCAGATCCAAGGTAAAGAGTCGCGCAATGAAATTCTAAATAAACATAAAACACTGGTGCAATGCGGTAAAACCAGCGTACTTTTTGGTACAGGAAGCTTTTCAGAAGGATTAGATTTACCCGGCGAACTGCTTGAAAATCTAATTATCACTAAGATTCCGTTTGGCGTACCTACCTCTCCAGTAGAACAGGCACATGCTGAATATATTGAGCACAAAGGCGGCAACCCGTTTATGCAGATCACGGTTCCAGAGGCAAGTAAAAAACTGATCCAGTCGGTTGGACGCTTACTGCGTAAAGAGCGAGATTCTGGTACAGTCATCATCTTAGATAGACGCCTGGTAACCAAACGTTATGGCAGTGCATTACTGGATTCACTACCGCCTTTCAAACGCATTATCGAATAACTAACGACCTCGCTGTCTATATTGAGCAGCCAGAATAAGAAGAATCATCAATGGAAATGTTTGAACCAACAGTGTTGTTGGTACTCGCGCTGGTCGCTTTTATTGCTGGGTTTATTGATGCTGTCGCCGGTGGCGGCGGCATGCTCACTGTCCCTGCCCTATTATCACTAGGCTTGCCACCTCATATTGCCTTAGGAACCAATAAACTTGCGGCTACCTTTGCATCATCAACTGCGGCTTTCACTTACTATCGCAAGCGGCTCTTTCATCCGCAATTTTGGAAAAGGGCTTTTATCTCAACGTTAATTGGCGCAACTCTTGGGACCTTGTTCGTTGATTGGATTAGCACAGAGTGGCTAGAAAAAGCGTTACCACTAATCATCTTAGCGGCTGCGATTTACTCTATCTGGCATAAAACCCCAAAAAATAGCAGCAACGAACTGCCACCAGCTTGCGCAGTGTTCAATAAAAAGCAGTACCTGCAAGGCAGTATTCTCGGTTTCTATGATGGTGTTGCAGGACCTGGCACCGGCGCTTTTTGGACAGTCAGCACCATGGCGCTCTATCGCTTAAATATCCTCATGGCTTCGGGCGTTGCCAAGGCGATGAACTTCACCAGTAATTTTACCTCATTGATAACCTTTGCCATCTTGGGACATATCGATTGGGTGCTAGGCTTAACTATGGGTGTTTGCTTAATGGCTGGCGCATTTGTTGGCGCCCATTCTGCAATCCGATTTGGCGCGAACTTTATTCGCCCTATCTTCGTTACTGTAGTTAGTGTCTTAGCGATTAAATTAGCCTATGACGCTTGGTTTATTGCAATATGAGTCAATTGAAACAACTTAACAGCACTTTAGAACAGCTTGCACGACAAGCGGCTGATCTCGATCGCTCACGCGGAGAGCATCATCAAGCGCTATTTGACGAGCGCCTGTTTCACGGTAGTGCGCGGTTACTGGTCCCTTGTGTAAAAGAAGCGCAAGCAACTTTGGATACCTTAATACGTGAGCAAGACAACGGAAAGTTAACCGCATTACGCGCTGAGTACCTCTCAGAAAGATTACTGGCACAGATCACTGCCCTCCAGCGCGAGCTTGCTACCCAAGCCATCCGCAAAAAAGAGCCCAAGCACCACAGCCACTTCCAAAAACCGATTAATGTGTTGTACCAAGAACTTGCACAGCACCAAGATTGGGAACGCCGCTTAATGGAAATGGTGCGCGACAAACAATTCGCGCTAAACAGCGCTCCTCCTTTTGCTCAACAGCAAGCGCAACAAGCGTTGCTTGCGACAGAGCAAAGACTCGAGCGTTGCCGTGCAGCAAAAGTAAAATTAGAGAAACAGATCACTTATCGAGAGAGAAACCAATAACATGACTTCACCAGCCGCTAGCCTTGACAGCGCACCAGATGAGATCAAGCTTGCTGTCGATCTCATTTATTTACTAGAAAGTAATCAAGTCGATCCACAAGTCGCACTCGATGCGATTAAGATCGTCAAAAGTGATCTTGAAGCTAAGTTGGCGCAGCAAGCTAAATCAGCCGAATAAGTCAGCAAAGCAAGTCAGCCAAACAAGTCAGCAAAGTAATCGAATCCAAACCTAGTTGGGAAAAACCTAGCCAAAAAGGACGCATAATGAAAGTCGTATCGTTTAACATTAACGGTTTAAGAGCTCGCCTCCATCAACTCCAAGCCCTAATCGACAAACATCAACCGGATGTGATTGGTCTGCAAGAAATCAAAGTTCATGATGAAGCTTTCCCTGTCGCTGATGTCGAAGCGATGGGTTATAAAGTTTATTTCCATGGTCAAAAAGCTCACTACGGTGTTGCCATGCTGTGTAAAAAGGAACCGATTTCAATTCAAAAAGGTTTCCCAACTGACAATGACGAACATCAAAAACGCATGATCATGGCAACTTTTGAAGCAGACAATGGCGAAAAAGTTACGGTTCTCAATGGTTATTTCCCGCAAGGCGATAATATTAGCCATGAAACGAAATTTCCTTATAAGCGTGCTTTCTACCAAGATCTAATGGGTTACCTAACTGAATACCATAGTAATGATGAAAATATTATTGTTATGGGTGATATAAATATAAGCCCAACCGATCTCGATATTGGCATTGGTGAAGTAAACCGCAAACGCTGGTTAAAAACAGGCAAATGTTCATTTCAGCCAGAAGAGCGAGAATGGCTGCAAACTTTACTCGATTGGGGCTTTGTAGATACCTTCCGCAGCATTCATCCAGATCTAGGTGAAAAATACTCGTGGTTTGATTATCGCTCTCGCGGATTTGACGATAACCGCGGACTTCGCATTGATGTTATTCTTGCTACAACAAAATTAGCAAATAACTGTATTGAGTCAGACATTGACTATGAATTGCGTGGTATTGATAAACCATCCGATCATGCACCAATCTGGTCAACCTTTAACTTATAATTTTATTTACGGGTTTCTTACATATAAGAAACCCTTTGCAAACCACTGTTTTAAAAGTTTTTATAAGTCAACAACCTCCTAAACTCACTTTATCTTTTTTTCTACCCCATAGTACATCTATATATTTGAGTGTTAGCATTGCGTCAATTTTATAATGTGTGCAAATACCAGTATGAATATAAGTACAAATGAATGGAAAACTCTAACTCCATTTAATTCGAAAGTAGTAACTTATCATCTGCTCATTGGTCTAGTACTAAATATTTTAGTACTGGTCATTCCTATCTATAGTTTACAAGTATTCGATAGAATATTAACCAGTCGTAGTATTGATACTTTAATCGCTTTAAGTTCAATTGCACTTTTTTTATTATCTACACAAGTTATTCTGGACATATTAAAAAGTCGCTACGCTTTTAAAAAATCCGTTCAAATAGATGCCATTTTTTCTAGTTACTTATACAAATCTCTGCCTATTTCTACTGGCAATAATTTACCTAGTCAAAATGATGTAAGAGAAATTAAGTCTTTTGTCGTATCGCCATCATTTTCAAGTGCATTCGATATTGTTTGGACACCAATATTTATCTTGGTTATGTTTGCTCTTCATCCAGTGATCGGCGCACTCTGCCTAGGCGCGATCATTTTAGTCGGTGGTTTTTCGCTCTATTCATTCAAAAGCAAACAAAAGCAACATCAACAACTTCAAGCGAGTCTCATCGCCTGCCGCAAAGCAAATGATGAATCACAAACACAACAAGAAAGTTATCGAAGTCAACACCTGATTAGTGGGTTAACACAGCAGTATCAACATATCACCGCAGAAAGGATCTGGCATGAACAGCAACTGGGGTTGAATTCCGCTACCTTAACCTCTTATGCAAAGTTTATCCGCTTTACTTTACAGATGGCGATCATGGCAGTCAGTGCCTTATTGGTCGTCAATAATGAAATGTCAGCGGGTGGGATTATTGCAGCATCAATCTTGATGTCACGCGCTCTGCAACCCTATGAGCAACTTACGTCGACTTTACAAGGATGGCGAACTGCCTATGACGCAGATCGTCGTTTACAACGCCACTTTGCAGCTCAAACGCCTGACCAAGATCTAGGAACCGAGTTTGACCAAATCGATGGTAGATTACATATCGATAACCTTACCTGGTATACACCTAACTCCACCGTCCCATTACTAAAAAACTTACGCCTGAAACTAGAAGCCGGCAATCATCTACTTGTTATGGGGGCAACAGGTAATGGCAAAACCGCTTTGTGTAAGCTTGTTGCCGGGATTTATGCCCCTACATCGGGGTCAATAAAGATTGATGGTGCGAGCATCACCCAATGGATGCCAGAACAACTCCAACATACCATCGGTTACCTACCGCAAAAAGTTGAGTTCGCCACAGGTTCAATTAAACAAAACATTGCTCATTTTGATCCGCATATGTCTGATCAGCAAGTGATTAGCGCCGCACGGAAAATAGGTATACACGAAGCAATTATCAGTTTAGCTGATGGCTACAACACCATCATTTGCGCCAATACGAATCACATCGCAATGGGACTGCACCATGGTATTGGCTTAGCTAGGGCGATCTATTACCAACCTAAAGTGTTAATTCTCGACGAGCCGACGGCTCACCTTGATGCGGAAAAAATGCACTGCTTTAAACGGTTATTAGAGCATCTCAAACAGCAGCAAGTCTCTGTGATTATGGCTTCCCACCAAAAAGAGCTTATCAATCATGTTGATTGGGTCGTTGAACTCAACAATGGGCAAATAACCTCTGCACAAAAAGCAGAAAAAATCACTCGAGTTCAGAATGTGCAAAAGGTGGTCGCCAATGCCTAACCTAAACTTTCATCAAATCCAACACAACCAAATCTCTTATCAAGACGGTCGAGAGCTAAATTTTCAAGCATCGAGAGGTGTGAAGCTAACCTTATTAGTGGTGCTATTGATGTTAGTCGGTTTTGTCGCTTGGGCTTCAATGGCGAAATTGTCTAGCGCCGCGATAGCGCGAGGGATGGTGATCGTCGAGTCCAAGAAAAAGCCGGTTCAACACCTTGAAGGCGGGATAGTAAAAGCGATTCACGTCACTGATGGTCAAAATGTCGAACAAGGTGAGCTTCTTATCACGCTCGATTCGACCAAAGCACAAGCACGCTATCAAGGCTTAAAATCTCAGTGGCAGAGCGATCTCGCGCGCCTAAACCGTTTACAAACCGAACTTAACGAACAAGAGAGCATTGCATTTGATCCTCGCCTCCTCGAACTAGAACAGGATACTCACGTCCATTCTATCCTTGCCACCCAAACCAAACTGTTTAGTAAGCGCCGAGCACTGCAAGCGGGCGAAAAGAAACTGCTCAAAGAAAAAGTCGCGCAAGCCCGAAATGATCTGCAAGGGTTACGACAACAATATCAAGCGGATAAACAAAACCTCGCTTATCTCAACCAGCAAGTCGATATGCATGAAAAGTTGCTTATCACGGGCAACACTTCGCGATCCAAACTACTGGATTTGAAGCGAGAACATTCCAATTTAAACAGTGATTTAGCCGAACTGATTACTAAGATCAATCGTGCGATTCGCGCGATAACTGAAGCAGAGTTGCAAGATCAAAATGCTGAATATCACTATGCCAAACAACTTGGTGAAGAAATTCAGCAACTAGAAAAGATGATCAATGAAACCAGCGAAGCCATGTTTGAAGCGCAGCAAATCCTAGATCGTGTTGAAATTCGTTCACCTCAAACTGGAGTCGTGGTGGGCATGTCCATATTTTCGCCGCAATCTATTATTGCTCCGGGCGAAACCGTCATGGAAATCGTACCTCAACAAGACAACCTCATAATCGAAGCGATGCTCAAACCTGAAGATATCGATAGCGTTTATGAAGGGCTGGATACTCAAGTTCGGCTCACTGCCTATAACTTTCGCCGCACACCACCTATTCGTGGGCAACTGATCCATATCTCAGCCGACACGATTGTTGACCAAGCGAATGGCGAAGCCGCCTATCTAGCAAAAATCAAACTTGAACAAGCCGATTTACAACAACTGGACAGCGTTAGCCTCTACCCCGGCATGCCAGCGGAAGTCATGATTCTACTCAGTGAGCAGACGCCACTTGATTACATTCTAAGCCCACTTTCCGTGAGTGCTTATCGAGCGATGAGAGAAATTTAAGGGCGATAGATGAATCCCCTGCCCTTATTCAATGCCAAAGGGATTCAAACACAATAACAATTGAGTAAAGCCAAACTTACTGTGAAGTAAGGACGGAAAGCTTCAGGTCTCACAGGAATGAGATAGCTGAGCCGCCTCACATTAATCATCAGATTGATAGAGGAAACATTCATGACGAGTAATCAATCCACAACTCGAAACGAAGCATTAACAGCCACGATTGCCGCTGAACTTTCAGGAACCCGCGATGCCACCCCTGTTTTTACCGCTGGTGACGACGAAATACACGGTTCAAGTGCCACCGATCTGATTAATGGTGGACCAGGTAATGACACAATAATCGCGGGCGATGAGATTGATTTCATCAACGCAGGAAGTGGCGATGATTTGGTCTTAGCTGGGGAAGGGAATGACGTTGTCATCGGCGATAACTTTGCTACTGGTTTTAGTGTTGACCCGACAACAGGCGAAGTTACGCTAGATTTCAGTGATTCGGTTGTTAACGATTTGAGTAAAGCTCAGGTCTTTAATCCTGATGGTACAGAAGCGGTGTTGTATCGCAAGAACTCTGCCTATGGCGTTAAAGGGAACTCCGAATCAGGTGACAACGGACAAATTGGCTATAGCTTTGTAGAAAATGATCCTGCTGGTGACCGTGCAGGTGCATCCGAAGTTTTATCGATTAGCGTTGATGAACATAGTTATGCAGCTCAAGTAACGATTGACCGTTTATATGCCAATGAAGGTCGCATCGAGGACGCCGGTAAAACGCAAATAAATGAAGTCGGAGTCTGGACTCTATTACGTGATGGCGTGGTAGTTCAACATGGTTACTTCAGCGCTCATAGTTTTGATCAAGCAACACTAGACGCTTACGGTTTAGATCCCGCAACTGACAATCTTAAAGTGTTAGAAGGTGGAAATGGCTACTCCAACGGAACCTTCACCATCGACCCAACAGAAACTGGATTTGTTGCTTTTGATGAAATCCAATTTTCAGCAGCGATCGGGCATTACTCCAATAGCCGTGGTGGTCTAGATTCGAGTGACTTCTTAGTTAAAGAGGTAAAAACGCTCGAACTTGGTTCCGATTCCACAGTGAGCAACAAAGACTTTCTATTGGGTGAAAACGGCGATGATGTACTTCTAGGCGTTGATGACAACGATTTTCTCTTCGGTGACAATCAATACGATTTTAATATCGCCACTGAAGTTGACCTTGCGTCTGCTCGAGTGTTTAATCCCAACGACCCAAGCGCGACTTTAAGCCGCAAAAATGACACGGTTGGTGTTTCGGGTAATGAAGAAACTGGATCATCAGAGCAATTAGGCTTCAGTTTTGACTCTGCAACAGAAGAAGGTCAATCTGAATCAATCACTTACTCATTTGGTGAGCCGCAAGGTGCTGCTAGATTAACCGTTGATCGTCTGTATTCCAACGAAGCAAGCAATGGTGCCAACGAAGTCGGAAAATGGACCGTCTATAGCGATGGTGTTCAAGTTGCATCCGGCTACTTTACCAGTACCGATATTGATCCAAATACCCTCTCAGAACATGGTCTATCACTCGCTGATAACATCAAAGTTCTGCAAGGCACTGACAACAAGAGCGGTCACTTTGACATCACTTTACAAGACACGCATGGTCTAAGCTTTGATACACTCGAATTGTCTGCAGCTGAAGGGGTATATAACTTTGACAGCAGTGGCGCTCTTGATTCAAGTGATTACTTCATTAAAGAGATCAAAACGATCGATTTCGACTCTACTCTAGCGACTCAAGAAGGCGATGATTGGCTAGATGGCGGAAAAGGTGATGATTTTCTTATTGGCGGTTACGGCAAAGATGTGGTGATTGGGGGCTCTGGCGATGATGTATTGTATGGGGATTACGCTCCAGCAACAGCACTGACTCAAGGCAAAGCAGAAGCGCTAGATGAAAGTGTCGCAATGAACCCAGACGGCTCTTTGGGCAAACTCGTCACCTCTGGCGGTAGCTACGGTATCCTTGGTAACGACGAGAGCGGTGTGTCAAAACAAATCGGATACAGTTTTGAAGATAACGGCGCTGTGGGTGATGTCCAAGGCTTATCGGAGACTCTATGTGTATTTGTCGATCAGCATACTGTTGCTGCTGACATTTCAGTCGATCGCCTATTTAAAGATGAAGCATTCGACGGCACAAACGAAGTGGGTTTCTGGAAAGTTTTGGATCAAGGTGTCGAAGTTGCTCGTGGTTACTTTACTGTTGGCGAATTCGATGCCAATACCTTAGCTACGTTTGGCATTAATCCCGAAGTCGACAACGTTAAAATTCTCGAAAATGGTAACGGCGTATCAAATGGCAGCTTGTCGATCTCTCCGGCAGACATCGGCACTGCAACATTTGATGAAATTCAACTCTCAGCCGCTCCTGGCGTGTTCGATATTACAGCGTCTACTGCTAGCGCAGACTCAAGCGATTTCTTAGTCGAGTCTGTCGTCACTTATCAAAATGACGACCTACTGGTCGGTGGTTTAGGCGATGATATTCTCGATGGCGGATGGGGTCTGGACGTTGTCAGCGGTGGTGAAGGTAATGACACCATTTACGATAACGGTAACGACTTTATTGACGGTGGCGAAGGCTTCGATGTGGTGATCACGGCTAACTCACCACATGCCGTAGAGTTAGAGTTAACCAGTGACTCTAAAATCCAAAATGTTGAAGCTCTAGTTGGCTCGCATCAAGTGGATAGCCTGCTATTAGATATCGATTCGGTGGCAGAAAATACCGATGAACTGTTTGTAGCCGATATTGAAGCGCTTGAGTACAGCTCAGCCAACTTCTCATTTAGCGGCTCTGAAGTGGTTGATGTCGCAACGGCTGACTTCAATGACACCGTAATGAGTTACTTAACTGACACCAGTACTGACCAAGTGCATAAGTACAGCTTCGATAACGAAGATGGTAGCTCGGTTAGTGTTTACTCTAACGTCGCATTTGATAATGTCGACCTAGTGTAATCAACCTGTCTCACTAAACAAAAACGGAGCTAAAATGCTCCGTTTTTTTAACTGACTAAGTAATTGTTTACTTAGATGTTGATAAAGCCAGCATCAACGGCAGGGTTTACTTCTGCTTCGTAATCTACGCCTTCAACGCCGAAACCAAACAGTTTCAAGAACTCTTCCTTATACTCAACGTAGTCAGTTAGCTCTTTTAGGTTCTCCGTTGTGATTTGTGGCCAAAGCTCACGACAGTGCTGCTGAATATCTTCACGCAGTTCCCAGTCATCTAGACGTAGACGATTTTGCTCGTCAACTTCCGCTGCGCTACCGTCTTCTTTGTATAGACGTTGGCTAAACATGCGGAAGATCTGCTCCATACAACCTTCGTGTACGCCTTCTTCACGCATCTTCTTAAATACCATCGCAATGTACAACGGCATAACTGGAATCGCTGAACTTGCTTGCGTTACTACTGATTTAAGTACTGCTACGTTCGCACTACCGCCTTTTTCAGCGAGTTTAGTGTTAAGCGCAGATGCAGCACGATCTAGGTCCATCTTAGCTTTACCTAGTGCGCCATCCCAGTAGATTGGCCAAGTTAACTCGGTACCAATGTAGCTGTACGCAACTGTCTTACAACCATCAGCTAGCACACCCGCATCAGCAAGTGCGTTAACCCAAAGTTCCCAGTCTTCACCGCCCATAACAGTCACTGTGTCTTTGATTTCTTGCTCAGTTGCAGGTTCAACACTTGCTTCAATGATCACATCTTTGTTGGTATCTACCGCTGTTGATGTGTAAGTCTGACCGATTGGTTTTAGCGCAGAACGAATAAGCTCACCCGATTCAGGCATTTTACGTACTGGAGAAGCCAGCGAGTAAACCACCATATCGATTTGACCAAGATCTTGCTTGATTAGATCAATCGCTTTTTGTTTTGCTTCATTAGAGAAAGCATCGCCATTTAGGCTTTTCGCATACAGACCTGCTTCGCCAGCTAGCTTGTCGAAAGCCGCAGCATTGTAGAAACCTGCAGTTCCCGGCTTCTTCTCAGTCCCTTCTTTTTCGAAGAAAACACCGATAGTTGATGCACCGCCGCCAAAAGCAGCCGCGATACGAGAAGATAGACCGTAGCCACTTGAAGAACCAATAACAAGTACACGCTTAGGTGCGTTTTTGATTGGACCTTGTGCTTTGGTGTAAGCAATTTGTTCTTTTACGTTAGCTTCACAACCCACTGGGTGTGTTGTGGTACAGATAAATCCACGAATTCTAGGTTTGATGATCATATTCAACTTCCTTTAAAAAACTTGGCTAGGATAAAAGGTTCAAAGCTAAATCTCACCAAATTTCTTGCAAAATCGCCGCTAAATGTAAGTGGTTGGAGCTGTTTCAAGCAAAAAGCTGGCATTGAGAAGAATATTACAATGTAAAAAGGCACCGCTTTCGGTGCCTTGGGTAAGACTATTTCATTCTAAGCTGATTACGCCACGCTATTGAGCTTTGGCTTGCGCTCATCGCTATGAGTTCGCACTTCAGAAAAGTCGTGGCTAAAGTGGTCAACTTGAATCGCTTTGTAACGTAGCTTCTCTGCCGCCAATACTTGTTCGATTTCTTGCTCGGTCAACACACCAGCATCTTTCGCTTGGGTAAGTCTATCACTCAGTAAGCCTTTACGCGCCACTTTGCCCTCTTTCGCTGCTGTAATGAGTTTGCGCTCAATCGACTTAACGCCATACATCGCTAAAAATGCATTCTCCATCAAACCAACGTTGTCATCTTCTTGCTTGCCGATATAGCACAGATGAGTTAAACGATCGCGATGTGCACCAGGCGTCATTAAGCTTTCCGCTAGCTTAACCGTTAGCTCATCACTCGGTTTCTCAAAATGGTTCCCCACTGGGAAGAGCAGTACTTTCAACAAACGACCTACTGACTTTTGTGGATAGTTACTAAACGCTTCCTGTAAAGACTTGGCTGCATGGTATAAACAGTGCTGCACCGCATAATGCACGTAATTAAGATCTTCTTGCTGGCGTCCATCATCTTCGTACTTTTTCAGTGCGGCTGAACCCATGTATAGGTAAGCCAACGCATCACCTAAACGCGCCGAGATCATCTCTTTACGTTTTAGTTCACCACCAAGCGTTAACATAGCAAAGTCAGCGCTCACCGCTAACGCACGGCTCATACGAGTTAAGTCTTTATAATATGGCTGAGTCGGACCGCTAATATTGGCTTTAATAAAGCTCGAACCAGTTAGCGCCGCACCAAAGGCACCAAAGGTATTTTTAGTGGCATGACCAATATGCTTAAACAGGAGTTTATCGAACTGTTTTGCTGCTTCTTCTTGATCCGGATTAGCCGCCGCTTCCATCTCTTGCAAAACGTATGGGTGGCATCGGGTCGCACCTTGACCAAAGATCATCAAGTTACGTGTCAGGATATTCGCCCCTTCAACCGTTATTGCAACTGGAATCCCCAAATAATGCTTAGCCAGATAGTTCATTGGGCCATCTTGGATTGCACGACCCGCGTGAATATCCATCGAGTCATTCAAGATGGTACGAGCCATCTCCGTCATATGATATTTGGCAATCGCCGTAACAATGCCTGGCTTTTCTTTCATATCCAGTGACGTTGTGGTTAGTGTGCGCGTCGCTTCAAGCAGATAAGTCAAACCACCAATGCGACCTAGCGCCTCCGCAACCCCTTCAAACTTACCAATCGACATACCAAACTGCTTACGTACATAAGCATAAGCACCAGTTGTACGGGACGTTAGATGACCGATAGCGGTCCCCAAAGCAGGCAAAGAGATACCGCGCCCTGCTGAGAGACATTCCACCAGCATACGCCAACCTTTACCGGCATATTCTTGTCCGCCAATTAGCCAATCAAGCGGAATAAATACGTCTTTACCACGCGTTGGACCATTCATGAAGGCTGAGCCAAGCGGATCGTGACGCTCACCAATCTCAACCCCTTGGTGATCCGCGGGGATCAGCGCACAGCTAATACCAATATCAACTTTATCGCCTAACAAACCATCAGGATCTTTCATTTTAAATGCTAGACCAAGCACTGTTGCCACAGGTGCCAGCGTGATGTAACGCTTATTCCATGACACACGAATACCCAGCACTTGATCACCTTGATGCTCGCCCATGCAGACAATACCTTCATCAGGAATACCACCAGCATCGGAGCCCGCTTCAGGACCAGTTAACGCGAAACATGGAATGTCAGTACCGTTTGCCAAGCGCGGTAACCAATAATCTTTCTGCTCTTGAGTACCGTAGTGAGACAGCAGTTCCCCAGGACCTAGGGAGTTAGGTACCATCACCGTTACCGCCGCGCTGATACTGCGCGTGGCAATGCGTGAAACGATGGTCGAGTTTGCTAGCGCAGAAAATTCTAAACCACCATAATGCTTGGAAATGATCAGTGAAAAGAAACGCTCTTTACGTAGGTACTGCCACACCTCTTCCGGTAGATCGCGATCATCCTTATTGATCTTTTGATCGTCTAACATCGCCAGCAAGGTTTCTAGCTGATTGTCCATAAAAGACTGTTCTTCAGCGGTTAGCGCAGGTTTAGGGTATTGATGTAAAGTTGTAAAGTTAGGGCTACCCGAGAAGAGCTCCCCATCCCACCAGACACTTCCCGCCTCCATTGCTTCTCTTTCTGTATCCGATAATGGTGGTAATACCTTTTTAAACATTTTGAAAGCAGGATCACTGACCCATTTTTTTCGTAGAGAGCTCATAACCAGTTCCTTTTGTTCACGGTTTCTATATTGGATCCAATCGTCGTTGGAAAATTGTAGTTATATTTTTGGTTACTCTGCTGACACCCCAGCAGCAAGATATGGAATCAGTTGGTCTAATACACATTGTGCGTCGATTTTTCGACCATAGTCATTAAAGGCAATCTCAGACAACGCTTGGCTCGAAGCCATAGTGAAAACACAAGTACCTAACGTAAAGTGCAATCGCCAAAACACCTCCTCTCGGCTGAGCTTCGGATTGGCTTTCATTACTGAATCAACAAACAGAACTAACGTTTCTTGATATCGCGTGGTGATAAACCAGCGAAGATGCCCCTGCACGTCGGTATAACCACGGCCAAGTAGCAACATAAAACGGCTGGTACCATTAGGACGCACATGATTCAGCGACATAAATGGGTCTCGCACCGCCTCAAATACCTGTTTCATCGTGTAGTCATTATTGAGATTAAGCGTGATCAATGCATCCGACACTGCTGGCATAAACGCTTCTAAGTAACGATCCAAAACCGCACGTACTAAGGTTTTTTTGTCACCAAAGTGATAATTCACCGACGCAAGATTCACTCCGGCTTTACTGGTTATGGTTCGCAAAGAAGTATCGTTAAAGCCATGCTCAGCAAACAAAGCTTCCGCAACATCTAGAATCTTCTCTTTGGTCTTATGCCTTGCACTCATTTCAATCACCTGTATTAAACGCTTGTTTGAAAATATACATACTTCAAACACCATTAACAACTGAGCAACATCACAGTTTCATATTTGAGTTATCAACTAAGACAATTAGCTAGATTTAGATCATTGAAAAATAAGAGAATTAAAAAAATTAATTTTTTTTGGGAACTGAATGGGAAATGGCTAGTCCTAATAAGTGTAGATAGCAGAGTATTGAACGTTTACTGGCCGTCAACTTTTCTGAATTGAATCTGTTATTTACACTGCTTTTTCCAAATTAACTCCTACCAAATTAGTTTGTATCAGCCCAGCGCAATTTGCCCTGGGCATTTTTTTATCTGCAATATCCATGTTGATTAACGTGAGCAAAACACCCAACGGCTACTCAAAATAAAGTTGCTGACCATACCGAATAAAACTCCGCATATAAGCGCCACATAAGGCATTAATCCATTGCTGCCAAATAGCAGCAAAATTGATTTGAAAACAATCAAATTGGGTATTGCAGAGAGAGTCGCGCTACTCATAAACTTCCCCCATTGCGTAGCCAATCCTCGCCAATAATGGTCGCTGTTTTGTGTATGAGAGGAAAACGTAAACACTCGGTTGCCTAACCAAGTGACGCTAGCAGCACCGAAAAATGCAATCAGTCGCGCTTGAAAAAGGGGCAATAAAAGCAGTTTAAAACACGAGATAAAAATTAAGGTGTCGGCAATAAAGCCAACACCTCCGACTAAAGCGAACTTAAACCACTTATTAGAGACAAAATTTCGCATGTCACTCCCTACGATGTTACGCAGCGGTAGAGAGTTCGCTTGCTTTTGGCTGTATACTCAACCACACAACTCAATGATTGTTGCTCGACCAACTGAGAGACTTGATCCTTACTGCCAATCAGTTGAAAACGAGGATAAGTCGACAACTTGACCTGATCCGTTAGTTGCATCGCTTGACCTTGGCTATAAAATTGTCCAGAAAAAGGTCTTTTCCCTACATAAAGCGTCGGCAACGAAGGATCTACTTTCTCAAAAATCACTTTGTCACTCTTCTTATCACCAACACTGATATTGATGATCGCAAGTGCAATCACAAGCAATACCGGTATAACTCCCGCACAAAGTTTAAACCACTTAGGATCATGTTTAGTATCAGAGAGCAAGATCGAAACTAACAGCCCAATAGCGGGAATCCCGGGTAACACATAAGCAGGTAGAATGTTGCCTGAGAAGGTAAACAATACGAGAGGAGCGATCATCCAGCAAATAAGAAAACTCACAATGCCTGACTGTTGTAATTCGCCATCTCTCAGACGCTGACGCTTTTTCCATAGCAACACTGGTAGCACAATTGACCAAGGCGCGGCTGAATAAAGCCAAAATAACCAAATAGTACCTCGCGGCTCATCATGAGCACTCCCATATAAATCCCCTTCCCAGCCACTGACCAAGAAACGTTTAAAATGCTCACCAACAATAAAGTAATCAATAAATCCTGGGGTCGCTTGCTCCGCCATCACATACCAAGGTAAAGCAATAGCTAACATCAACCCTAAACCGGAAAGTATTGGGAAACGTTGCCACAGTACTTTCAATGCCCCAACCACTCCGTGCTGGATAACGAGCCAAGGCACAACCGCAAGTCCCATCAGCACAATGACTAGCGGTCCTTTCGCCAATAAACCAATTGCTAAGCCAACAAAGCCGACATAACCCCATGTACGAGTTCCTTGCCAACAACGATAAAAACCAACCATGGCAATAGTCATACCTAGCGTTAACGCCATATCCGTCATCACTGCGCCCGCAGCAATCGCGAAAATCGCACAAGTGGCAAGTACAACCGCCGTAATCAGCCCACTAAAGCCGAGCTTACGGGCAAATCCTGCCATCAATCCCACAACCAAAAGCCCGGCTAGCCAATGCGGAACTCGAACAGCAAACTCATTAATACCGAATAACTCAATCCCACCAGCACTCATCCATGTAAACAGGGGGGGCTTGCCCCAAAAAGGGATGCCGTAATCAAACTGCGGGGTTAACCAATTACCTGTTTCTGTCATGATTCTCGCCATTTCACCATAGCGAGCTTCGGTGGTATCCATCAAAGGATAAGCGCCAAGCGAAATAAGACGAATAAGAAATGCTGCGCCTAAAATTGCCCAAAGGTGCACTCGATTAAAACTCACGCGCGCTTCTCCATCTGCTCAAAAATCATTACTGCTGGCTTTTCTTTAACTGAATCGACCAAAAATAGAGGACGTTGTTTAGACTCGATAAAAATTCGTCCGATATACTCACCCAACACACCAATTGACAGTAGTTGAATCCCGCCAAGCGCCAACTGCACCACCATCATCGATGGATAGCCTGTGACATCATTACCCCAAAGTAAGGTCTGAGCGACAATCACTAAACCGTAAATAAAAGCGCCACTCGCTATCAGTGCACCGCATACTGTGGCAAGTCGCAATGGTCGAATCGAGAAAGAAGTGATGCCATCGACTGCAAGACCAATCAGCTTGAAGTAATTCCACTTCGTTTCGCCACTAAAGCGTGCATCACGATCAAATTGCATCGTGTATTGCTTGAAACCAGGCCATGAAAAAATCCCTTTCATATAGCGATTTCTCTCAGGCATGCGATTGATTTGCTCAACAACTCGACGACTGAGCAGACGAAAATCACCGACATTTTCTGGAATTGATGACTTAGCAAGATGATTTAACAAGCGATAAAACACGGCGGCAGATTGACGCTTAAACCACGTTTCACCATGGCGTTCTTTACGCTGCATATTCACTACATCGTAACCTTCACGCCATTTAGCCAGCATTTGTGGAATAAGCTCAGGTGGGTCTTGCAAGTCGGCATCGATCAAAATTACCGCTTCACCACGGCTATACTCTAGCCCTGCACTCATTGCCGACTCTTTACCAAAGTTACGGCTTAATGAAATGCTACGTACAATGCTGCTGGTAGAACGAAAACCTTCAACGATTTGTAAGCTTTCATCACTACTGCCATCATTCACATAGATAATTTCGCAACGTTCTGGCATGCCATCGAGTACATTCGATAAGCGCGAATGAAGTGTTGGGAGTACTTCCGCTTCATTAAAATAAGGAACGATGACTGATAAAGTAATCGCCGATTCATATCGTCTTTGAGTGATTGAAATTAAATCCATAACGCCGCCATCATTAATTAGCTGTTATTAAAGTGCCTCTATGCCACTAATCTATGTCACGGTATGTGGAAAGAATGTTATTGACGTTTTTTTCACATCGAATTTGATGTTATATAGTGGACGTCAAAACTCGATTTCCTTTGGTACAACGCATGCACAAAATATTACTCGTAGAAGACAACCGTGAAGTCGCAGGAATCCTGTTTGATTATTTCGAATGCTTAGAAATGGAACTAGATTACGCCGACAACGGCGAGCTAGGGCTACAACTCGCTCTAGAGGGTAATTTTGACATGATTATTCTCGATTTAATGCTGCCAAGAATGGATGGTCTAACCGTATGCAATAAACTCCGCGAAGCCGGTAATACTACGCCAGTGTTAATGCTCACCGCGTTAGATAATCGCGATGATATGCTAGCGGGTTTCAGTCATGGTGCTGACGATTACCTAACTAAACCCTTTGATCTCGAAATCCTTGAAGCGCGCATGCACGCATTGATTAAGCGCTACCGTGGCACGATTGCCGCTACTAAGTTGAATGTAGGTCCAATCACCATCGACCAAAAAACGCGCAAAGCATACCGAGATGATAAGTTATTAGCCCTCAACCCCACCACTTACACTATTTTAGAAATGTTATGCTTGCGCGCTCCCGAAGTGGTCACTCGCAGAGACATTGCTGAGAAATTGTGGGATGAAGCTGAACCGAATAATGATGTCCTACGCAGTCACATCTATCAATTACGTGGACAACTCGATAAACCATTTGAGCAACAATTGCTGGTTACCATACCTAAAATTGGCTTTCGCTTAGAGATCACCCCATGAAACGCCTGCTACGCAGTACACAATCACTTACCAACAGCCTAGCTGCATTCTTTATCGGCATTTCCATTATTATTGGTGTGGTTTCTTTCACCGTGTTTGCACTAGCCATTCATTGGTCTGAAGACCGCATGGGTGAAAGAAGAGCCTTACTCGATAGAGATATCGCTATCGAGAGATTTATTGCCGGTGAGCAGGGTAAAATTAAGGTTGATGTCCTAACTGATGCATACAATGATATCGCGTTAGTACCAGATGAATACCGCCAATTCCTCAACAACCATGACTCTTTCTTGGGTGAGGTAGAAATGGATCACCTCAACATTTCTCGCATGGTTTACAAAGGCTCTTACAGCCACAATGGGAAAAGCTTCGATATTGTCCTGCTTTCTCGCATCGATAACGTCGAGTTTGACCTTGATGAGATTGTTTATTCAAGCCTAATTGTTGTTACTATTGTCTCTATCTTGATGTGTATTTTCGGCACGGTCCTATATCGTTTATCTATTCGATTAATCGAGCCTCTCAACGACATAGCCAAGCAACTTGAAAGTCACTCTGGCAATAGTGAAAACGAGTTTTCCATCTCAGAAGAAGCCGCAGAGGAGTTTCAAATTCTCACTGAGCGTCTCAATCAATATCGCACGGATTTAAACTTAGCGTTAAAACGCGAGCAAGCTTTTGCGCGTTATGCCAGCCACGAGCTTCGTACACCATTAACTGTGGTAAAAGGCGCCAGCAAGTTACTCGCACGCAAAGAGCAAACCGAGTTTAACCAACGTCAAATCGAACGAATTGATGGAGCCACTAGCCAAATGATCACTATGGTCGATGCCTTATTAGGTTTGGTTCGCTATGAAAGAAACGCGGATGATGTGCCACTTCGTGAAGTTACCCTGCAAGAACTTCAAACGATCGTGGCCGATAACAGTATGCAGGCGCGAGAAAAGCAGTTAGAAATCGAACTCAATATCGAGTCACTCCCTACTCTAAAAGCAACCCAACCTGTGTTAAACATGGTTATCGGTAACTTGATTCGCAATGCTATTGCAGCGACTCCTGAAGGAAAAATTACGATTGAAGTCAATCAACAAAGAATCCGTATCATCGACGAAGGCTCTGGGCTAAAAGATGCTCCAAACAGTGAAGGGCACGGGTTAGGATTATTAATTGTTGATGATTTAAGTCGCCGTTATGGTTGGCAATTCCAATTAACTAATCATGCTGAAAATGGCTGTGTTGCGACCATAGCGTTTAACCCAACGGCTAAGGTATGATTAGGCTGATTTTTCTTATGATCACTACCTAATCACCATGAAGCTCGCAAACACAGCAATCACTCACCATGTGTTTAATAACATCCCGTTCTACCTCAAACGGGATGATCAACTCCACCCGCAGTTCTCTGGCAATAAAGCGCGCAAATTTATGGCGCTACTGGACGGCGACTACGCATCAATCAAAACCTTAATTGGTTACGGCAGTCCTCAAGCAAACTCGCTCTATTCCATGGCAGCCCTCGCCCAACTAAAGGGCTGGCAACTCGAATTTTATGTCGACCGTATTCCTGACTGGCTTAAACAAACACCCATTGGCAATTATCAAGCGGCGCTAGAGTTAGGAGCAGAGATTATTCCGGTCGCCGAGAGTAACCTGCACCCAGCAGAGTATATTACTCACATTCGCCAACCAGATGAGACGTGCCTATTTGTGCCTGAAGGTGGTCGTTGCCAATTAGCTGAATATGGTGTCACCAAGCTGGGCAAAGAGATCTTAGACTGGGTACAAAACCAGCCTAAACAAGCGTTTGTTGTTGCTCTGCCGTCTGGCACCGGAACCACTGCTCTATTCCTACACAAATTCCTAAGTCAATATGACATTCCAGTACTGACCTGTGCTTGTGTAGGAGGGAAAGAGTACCTCACGGAACAATTTAATCAGTTAGGTGAAAGCTCACATCCAGAAATTCTTGAGTTAGAAACTAAGCATCATTTTGGCAAACTCTACCAACAAGATTATTTGATCTGGCAACAGCTCAATCAACAAACTGGCGTAGAATTTGAATTACTTTATGACCCGATGATGTGGCGTTGCCTGCTTGAATGGTATCCGCAAAATCAAGATAAACAGCTAATCTATATTCATCAGGGAGGCTTGCTCGGCAATGCCAGTATGTTGCCGCGTTATCAACGTAAATATGGAGAGTTATGATGAGAGTAAGTGGATTCTTTTTAGTTTGCCTGTTACCAATTTCTGCCAGCGCCGCAGAAAAGAGCTACTCCACACCCAATCACCGTGCAGCGGTCGTAGTTAACAGTGAGCAAGCCAACCATAGAATTTGCTACTATCAAGATCATGCATACTCGGAAGGTGCCCTGTTAGAAGTTGGCGGCTATCTAATGCGTTGCGAAAATGCCAATCAATATGAAACCAACGGCAAATTAAAGTGGGTAACCTTTGCTAAATCACAGCAATCGAGCGGGAAAAATCAAAGCAGCACAAAATAGCTTACGCTCGTAAATCATTCTAAACGACACCAAGTAGCCGAGATTGAGTTCGTCTCTGTCACTCTGAATTTTGATGACGTATGATATCGTTCTAATCCGTCACCTTGAAAAACCATGCTTTCTAAATTCAACGACATCATCCCTGTAGGGGTGCGCTTCATGCTGTTGTCAGCACTGGGATTCGCACTTATGTCTGCTTGCGTTAAATACGTGAGCGTCCATGGCATCCCTGTTTTCGAAATCGTCGCTGCCCGTGCTCTAGTTTCGCTTATCCTTAGCTACCTTGATGTAAAGCGCAAAAAGATCTCCATTTGGGGCAACAATAAAAAATTGCTGTTACTGCGTGGTACTGTCGGCACCTTGGCACTAATGTGTGTCTACTATGCCGTCACTGCTCTACCTCTAGCCGAAGCGACGATTTTGCAATACGTTCATCCGGTATTTACTGCCCTACTTGGTGTGCTGTTTCTCAAAGAACGTATTCAAGGCGCAACCATGATTTGTATCGCACTGTGTTTGCTAGGCGTTGGGCTTATGGTGCAGCCAAATATGTCGGATTCGATTACCGCACAAGCCCTACCGATTCACAGTGTGATGATTGCGTTGCTGGGCGCATTTGGTAGCTCCATAGCCTATGTCATCGTACGTAAACTTAGCCAAACTGAAGATAGCTCGGTGATCATTTTCTACTTCCCGCTAGTCGCACTGCCTGTTTCAACGTTCCTAATGTGGGATGAGTTTGTCGTACCAAGTTTGACCATCACGCTCTTATTGGTCATGGTGGGCATCTTCACTCAAATTGGTCAATATGGCTTAACCAAAGCGATGCAAACCCAAGAAGCGGGCAAAGCCTCAGCCTACTCTTATGTACAGATCGTGTTCTCAACCCTACTTGGCGTGGTGATCTTCAGTGAAATCCCATCGATCTGGACTTACATGGGTGGCGGTTTGATTGTCACTGGTGCCTTGATCAACGTGTTTGGCAAAAAGCTGTTACCCAAAAAGCTTCGCTACAATAGCTAACACGCACTAAATAAATGGAGGCTGTAATCAACCAGCCTCCTATCTCTGAATTAACCCCATGTGTCGATTTGTCGCAGTTTGGTGTAGCTGTTTATGTCCCGCTTAAAGATCATCCTGAATTTTTTCCTAGTAATGTTGGTTATCTTTAACCTGTTTTTAAAAATAGCTCATTGAGTAACTTGATTGAAAACCCACGCTTCGAAAACATTCCATACAAGTCAGTTACATACGCCACAACAATAGAACATCCACCTATACATAATTACCATTTATTTCAGAAAGTTATACTCACAGTTTCATCAAGAACACCAGCTAAGATTTTCGAAAAACCACGTAAATATCACAAATCCAAACTCTTCTCTCTGTCGAAGTTTTACCAGATCACATATCGATAAATCAGCCCCTATTGCTAAACCCTTACAGTTGTTAGGGTCTCATCTGGATGAGTGCTCAACCATCAAAAAATCCAATAGGAACAATGACATAAAAATAAAAATCATTCCTATTTGAATTAATTTTTGTCTTACACTGTAAAGGAATATCTATGGCTACTCTGCCGTTTCTAAATATAGAAACCACCCGCCGTAAGCTACTCGAGTATTCAAGCAAACTCAGCGCAACCGCTGCTGTTGCTGGCTCTCTAGCCACATTACCACTGAGCAAAAAAGTCAGTGCTGCACCAGCCTCCACTCCGGCTGAGTTTAAGTACAGCGCCTGTCTCGTTAACTGTGGCTCACGCTGCGCGCTAAAAGTAAAAGTTCAAGATGGGCGCATCCTACAAGTTGAGCCCGCTGATACAGACAGCGATGCTGTTTTTGGCGAGCACCAAATTCGCCCATGCTTACGCGGTCGCTCAAACAAATTCCGCATCTACAACCCTGACCGTTTAAAATACCCAATGAAGCGCGTTGGCAAACGCGGTGAAGGTAAATTCGAGCGCATCAGTTGGCAAGAAGCGACACAAACCATCGCCAATCAACTCACCCGCGTTTATGAGACTTACGGACCAGAAGCGGTCTACTTCCAGTACGGTACTGGTGCGTATTACCACACCCAAGGTCGTGAAGCTTGGCTACGTATGCTGACTCAAGCAGGTGGCTACCTCAACTACTTCAACTCCTACTCTACCGCACAAATCAACGGTATGACGCCATTCACTTGGGGTAAGTATGCCGGTACCCACTTTACCGAAATCGAAGATTCAGATTTGGTGGTGCTATTTAGCCTCAACCTATCTGAGACGCGTATGTCAGGTGGTGGTCAGGTTGAAGAGATGCGCCGAGCACTAGAAAAATCGGGCGCGAAAGTGATCCTGATTGACCCTCGTTACACTGACTCTGGGGTTGTGAGCGATGCTGAGTGGTTACCAATCAAACCAACCACGGATGCCGCTCTAGTTGCTGCCCTTATTCATACCATGATCAAAGAAGATCTGCTCAATGAAGAACAGATCCGCAAATACGCAATCGGCTTTACACGCGATACACTACCAGCCAACGCGGCACAAAATGGCAGCTACAAAGACTACATCTTAGGGACTGGCAAAGATGGCATTGAGAAAACACCTCAATGGGCGGCAACGATTACGGGCATTCCAGCCAAACGCATCGTACAGCTCGCGCGTGAAATCGCTAACGCCAAAGCGTGTTACATCGCACAAGGCTGGGGGGCGCAGCGCCACCATAACGGCGAGCACAGCGTGCACGCGATTCAATCTCTGTGTGTCGTGTCAGGTCATTTTGGTCGCGCAGGCACCAACACGGGTAACTGGGCATACTCAACCAAATATGGTGTGCCACTACTGCCTCGCCCTGCCAACCCAGTCAAAACGTCGATCCCGGTGTTCTCTTGGACCGATGCAATAGCCAACCCAGAAGTTTTCACTCCTGAGACGCACGGCTTAAAAGGTGCGGATAAATTACAGCACGGCATTAAGCTGATGATCAACCAAGCAGGTAATGTGCTGGGTAACCAACATGGTGACTTAAATCGTACCCGTGAAATATTGGCTGATGACAGCAAATGTGAGTTTATTGTCGTGGTCGATAACCATATGACGCCAACGGCGAAATTCGCTGATATCTTGCTACCTGAAACCACTTACCTAGAAGCATCAGACTTGGTTGACAACGCTTACGCGTCAGGCTCTAACCACTTTATGATCTCAATGGAAAACACCATTGAGCCGATGTGGGAAGTGCGCTCTACCTATGACGTATGTGCGGACATTGCCGAGCACCTTGGCTTTAAACAAACCTTTACTGAAGGTCGCAGTCAAGCCGAGTGGATTGAAAAACACTACAACGATATTCGCGCCAAACGTACTTACCTACCTGAGTTTGCAAAAGTACGCGGCAGCGGTGTTATCGACCAGCAACGCGCGAAGAAAGAAGACAGCATTCCGTTCGCGGATTTCTACCAAGATCCAGCAGCCAATCCATTAACAACGCCTTCAGGCAAATTCGAAATCTTCGCCACTAAGGTGCAAGAGCGCGTTGATACTTGGGTGCTACCTGAAGGTCACTACATGACGGCAATTCCTGAGTATGTGCCAGTACCAAACTCACACATGGATCTGGAGAAGTTTGCCCAATACCCACTGCAAATGACGGGTTTCCACACTAAAGGTCATACCCACTCAACGTATGCCAATGTTGGCGTTGTCGCCGAAGCGGTGCCAGATGAAATCTGGATCAACCCGATCAATGCCGAGCAACGTGGGATCAAAAACGGCGATATGGTTCATGTATTCAACGAATACGGCAAGATCCTTATCGCTGCTAAAGTGACTAACCGTGTCATGCCTGACGTGACCGCAATGCCGCAAGGTGCATGGTCGGTTGTGAAAAATGGTGTCGATATTGGTGGTTGTATCAACAACCTGACCAGTCACCTATTCTCGCCTATCACTAAAGGCAACCCACAACATACCAACCTAGTAGAAATTCAGAAGGCATAACTAAATGAAACAATTAGGCTTTTATATTGATTCATCTCGCTGCTCAGGTTGTAAAACTTGCCAAGTGAGTTGCAAAGATAAAAACGATATTGATGTCGGTCGTAAGTTCCGTCGCGTGTACGAATACGGCGGCGGCTCTTGGGCAAAAGATAGCGATGGTGCATGGACAAACCAAACCTTCGCTTACTACCTATCAGTTGCTTGTAACCATTGTGACGATCCAATTTGTGTCGCAGGGTGTCCAACCCAAGCGATGCATAAACGCCAAGACAATGGCTTAGTGCTGGTTGACCAAGAGAAGTGTATTGGCTGTCGTTACTGTGCTATGCGCTGCCCTTACGGTGCGCCGCAATATGACAAAGAGAAAAAGGTGATGTCAAAGTGTGACGGTTGCCTTGACCGCCTAGAGCAAGGGCTTAACCCTGTGTGCGTCGACTCATGCCCTCAACGTGCGATTGAGTTTGGTGACATTAATGAGCTGCGCGCCAAATATGGCAACCAACGTGATGTCGCGCCGCTGCCTGACTCACGTATTACCAGCCCGAACTTAATTGTACGTACCCATAGCCATGCCGTTGCGAACAACAGCAATGTGGGCGAGCTACAAAACCCGGCGGAGGTAAAATAAATGCACGAATTATCTTTGGTTTTCTTCACTTTCCTCGCACAAACGGCGGTTGGAATTGTGGTGTTATCAACCCTCGCATTCTTGATTGGCAAGATGAATCGCAAACAACATGAGAAAGCGTTGTATGCAGCATTTGTGGCATTGGCGTTCGGTGGCATCGCATCACTCACCCACCTTGGTCAACCACTTAAAGCACTTAATGCTCTTAATGCGATTGGGCAATCACCGATGAGTAACGAGATCATTGCCACCATCATGTTTGGTGGACTGCTGTTTGCAGCCATGGTGTGTTTAAAAGTTCGTCAAGGCAGTAACACGGTTAAAGCGGTAAGCCTATTCTCTAGCTTTGCTGGTATCGTGTTGGTGCATACCATTCCAACCATCTACACCATTGAAAGTGTTGCGGCATGGAATAGCGCATATACCTCGATCTACATGATCCTGACGGCATTTGTGATGGGTGCAACAGTTGTGTATCTAATCTGTGGTTGCCGCTTGTTTAAATACACTGCGCTGATTAGCTTACTAGTCGGCATCATATTAATGCCAAGCTACTTTGCCCACATCGGCTTAGCCGCACCAAGTTTGTTTGGTCAAGATGCGTTGTTCTGGATGCTCAAACTGGCGTTTGCAGGTCTGGCGATTATCAGTCTCTCATCCAGACAAAAAGACAACACACAGTTCGCTTCTTTAGCGGTGGTGTTTGTTGCCGCTTCAGAGATCGCTGGTCGAATCGGCTTCTATGAACTTTGGCAAATCGGTATGTAATAGATTATGGGGAGCTTAGCTCCCCTATTTTGGGATTTTCAATGAACAACTTAGCCCTACTACCACGCGCACTTGGCGCTCTGTTCTACTACTCACCGGTAGAGCAGATTAACTTGGCGACCCTCAATAACCTCGAATCTCTTGCTAGCGCCTATCAATGGCAAGATTTAGAGACCGTCAATCATCTAATCATTTCTCTAAAGCAAGAGCGTTACTCGGCAAACAAATACAATTTCTCTGTATTGTTTGAAGGGCAAGGTGAAATGTTGGCACCGCCATGGGGCTCGGTGTATCAAAACCGCGAAAACCTGGTCATGGGCGATTCAACTGCGGCTTACTACCAGTTTTTAGACCGTGCTGGCATTGCGTTTGAGATTAACAATCAACCACTGGATCATTTTGGCTTAATGATGTGGGCGCTGGCTCTGCTTATCGAAGAAGGCAACCAGGTCGCCCTAGTAGAGTTTCTCTCTGTGCATCTACTGCCTTGGAGTGGTCGCTATCTAGAATTACTGCAAAGCAACCAAGAGAGCCCATTTTACGCAGACTTAGCTAAATTAACTGAGCTCTTTTTAGAACAGGTTAAAACTGAAATCGGATTAACAATTGAACCTATAAAACTGTATAAATAATGACAGTAATCAACCCATCACGCAGGGCGTTATTTGAACGTTTTCGACCAACGCATGTTGAGTCGTCGAGCGGATTTATTCGCCCTCCGCAAGCGCGAGAAGAGCTACAGTTTTTGCGCATGTGCGATCAATGCATGCGCTGCTCAAACGCTTGCCCAAGCAACGCTATCACCCAAGAGCACGGTTATCCGGTGCTATCCGGAAACTGTGATAGTTGCTACTTGTGCGTGCATGCCTGCCCAACCGGCGCGCTGACGCATTCAGCGCTCAAGGCTAAGGTTGACTACCGTTGCAACCCGAAACTGGCGCAATACTGTAAATCCTGCAGTGAGGTGTGTCGTAGCAAAGCCATTTCGGTACAAGCTGGTGAAGCCGCAATGATTGATAATGAACTATGCTCAGGTTGTGGTGATTGTTTAAGCGCTTGTGAGTTTTTTGCCATAACTCTTGATTGATAAATGGATTTTGCGATTGAGACTGGTAAAGTACGCCTCAATCACTTGAGTGCAACCTATCGCGCACCATTCATATAATCCGAGAGTTTGAAAATGATTAAAGACGAACGCGTAATTGAAAATCTAGATGAATTAGCGGCATTTCTAACCGCAGTAGAAAGTGGCATTCTAGGTCTACAAAACATCGGTGGCGTGGCTCTAGCAACCAGCAATGCTGATGGTCGCCACTTCGTAGCGGTGTTGGATGATAAACACCAACTGATCTTAGGTCGCTGGGTAAGTGAAGAAGTCTTTAAGACTGGTCAAGACATGGTTCGTAACGGCGTTAATCCGAAACACTAATCCATTGTTCTACCGCAATGTAAAAAGCCCGTGCTTACACAGCCACGGGCTTTTTTCTAAGCTCTCAAATCTTGGCTCTCAATTCTCAATCCATCAAGCTCTTCGATTTAATCGCTTTCTTAGCCAGCTCTTTAGCAAAGTCGCTGATATCGGCTTCCATCGCATCAATCTCTGGGCGGATCTCTTCCATGGTAACCGTCTGCATTTGGCGATTTTCCATCACCACTTTACCGTTAACAATGGTGGTATCGACGTTACTTGGGTTCGCTTGGAACACCAAGGTCGCGTATGGATCGTAGTTTGGCATCATGTTGGCAGATTGGGTTTCAACGATGATGATATCCGCTTGTTTACCCACCTCAAGTGAACCGATCTTATCTTCCATATGCAGCGATTTTGCACCGCCAATGGTTGCCATTTCGATCACTTGCTCTGGGATCATGATAGTACGGTCATCATGCTTTAAGCGTTGCATGGTCGATGCATAGCTCAGTGTGCGCCACAAATCGACTTGGTTAGAACTCATTGGTCCATCAGTACCTAAACCAATACGTACGTCATCACGGTACATATCCCACGCTGGCGCCATACCTGTCGCGCCTTTGGCATTCGCCATTGGGTTATAAGCAACGCCTGCATCCGCAGCTTTGACTAGCTCAATGTCTTTTTCAGAGAAATGGATACCATGAGCCAACACCACACGCTCATCAAGAGCGCCAATTTCTGCTAAATATTCCACTGGTGAATTTGCGCTGTGGGCTTCTTTAATGCGCGTCTCTTCATTCGGAAACTCAGCAACGTGGATCAGCACTGGCACATCATGTTGCTTAGATAAGCGATTGATCTCTTGCAGCTTATCTTTACTTACGGTGTACACCGCATGCGGAGCATAAGCTGGCGTGATCAAAGGATCGTTTTTGTACTGCTGAATAAAGCTCTCTGCGTACTCAATACCGCCATAAGGCTGCTTACTGTCTACTACAGGGAACTTAATCACGGTTTGACCTAACACTGCGCGCAAGCCAACCTCTTTGGTCGCTTTTGCCATTTCATCCATGTGGTAATACATGTCAACGTAAGTCGTCACGCCACTTTGCGCCAAGTCGATTGTGCCAAGCTTAGTCGCATTATAGATAAGCTCACGGCTTAGCTTCTCACCTTCCAACGGGAAGAAGTAAGCAAACAAGCGATTGGCAATGCCTTCTTCACCTAAACCACGAAATGCAATCATCGGTAAGTGGTTATGAGTGTTAATCATCCCCGGCATCACAATGCCATCGTTAGCATCGATGGTTTTTGGCGCGCGGTATTGCTCAGCAATATCCGCCTCACCAACGGCGATAATTTTGTCGTCTTTCACCACGACCACGCCATCTTCAATCACCTGCATGGTTTGGTTAATCGTCAGCACTTCACCGTTAGTAATGATCAGGTCTGCATTGTAGTTAGGCGTGAACTGCGCACAGCCTGTAACAGCAACGGCGACAAGGGAAGCAAGCAAAGTCGGCTTAAGCATGAAATGTCTCTTCTGAAGGAGGATTATAAATTCGCGCGCATCATAGAAGAGCTTATAAATCAAAGCGACGCAAACGTTTCAATTTAGTGATTTCGTAAGCAAATTTGAGCGATAAAAAAGCCTCGCAGTAATTTGCATACTGCGAGGCTCCCAGTCAGTGTATCCGAAAAGCAATGTGCTTAAGCTAACTTCTGCTCATTCAAACTCATCACGGTATTAGAGACGTTCTCAGCCCCTTGGTAGATCTCTTCCATTACGGTAGAAACCTCAGACATTTTGGCACTACCCAAATCAGAAATTGTCGCCACTTCTTGCATAAACTGAGTAATATCTGCGGTTAAAACTTGGTTTTCATCCACTACATGAGTGATCTCTGCGGTGGATTCAGCGGTTCTAGAAGCCAGTTTTCTCACCTCATCTGCAACCACGGCAAATCCACGTCCCTGCTCTCCGGCACGAGCCGCTTCAATTGCAGCATTTAACGCTAATAAGTTGGTTTGCTCAGCAATACCTTTAATGGTTGAAACAATCTGTGAAATACTCTGCGAACGCTCATTAAGATCGGCAATTTTAGCCGCAGCACCAGCCACTTTGTCACTAATTTCATGCGACACTTCAACAGATTCTTGCAGCAGTTTAGAACCTTCCAATGCTATCTGTGAGGTCTCAACCGAAGTACTGTAAGCCACTTCTGATGCTTGTGATATTGCTAAATTTCGCTCTACTCGATCAGAAATATCCGATGCAAACTTAACCACACGACTTACATTACCGTGTTCATCAAATATTGGGTTGTACGTAGCTTCAATCCATACATTACGCCCAAATGCGTCTTTACGTAAAAACTGTCCAGATTTAAAACGACCCGCTCTTAAATCATCCCAGAAATCTGGATTCTCGCGATAGAAATCATCGAAACAAAACATGCGATGATGTTTACCAATAATTTCATTCTCGCGATATTTTAGAGTATTTAAGAAATTATCGTTGGCACTGAGCACGGTACCATCGGTAGAAAACTCAATCACCGCCATCGACTTATTTAGCGCATCAATCACGCTTTGCTTCTGCGCGTCGGTTTTATGTACTTGAGTAACATCCGCGGCGATTTTAAATACTCTTTCGACTTGCCCTTGATCATCAATAACTGGGATATAAGTTGCCGATAGAATTACATAATGACCATCTTTGCAGATACGCGTAAAAGTCCCCTCAAAGGACTCTCCCGCAGCCAGCGCACGCCAAAACTCTGCGTACTCTGAACTGTGCGTATAGCTCGGCTCACAAAACATACGGTGGTGCTTATTTTGCACTTCATCAAGTGTGTAACCAACACAGTTTAGAAACTTATGGCTCGCGGTAAGAATGTTGCCGTTTTTATCGAACTCGATGTATGCGGTATTTTTAAATATTGCGGTGTATAAATTCTCTTCAAATGAAGGTTTTTTAATCTCTTGTTTCTTTCTGAAAAACATAACTTAACCTGGACTTATTTTTATTATTCACATACCAACAACATTCAGTACGCTGTACGATTTTATCGCAAAAGTGTAATAAAATGTTAGTCATTTATTCTTATTGAATCTATTTTTAGACGGATAATGAACTAACCAATAAATCGCAAACAGAAAGTAGCAATTCGATTAATTTTCATGCAGGGCTAGAATCTTTCTTGCATATCCAAATAGCGCTGGCGTATATGTTCGATCAACACTTGAATACGTTTGGCTGGCTTTCTGGTGTATGGATAAACAGCATAAACACCAACCACTTTGGCGCTATACGGTTTGAGCACTTCAACTAAACTCCCCTGCTGGATATCATCGTAAATCAAACACATTGGTAAATAAGCGATGCCATTGCCAGCGAGTACCGACTTACGCAGTGCCGCGGCATTATTGGATGAAAAGTTACCGTTGACTTTAACGGTATAAACGTCGCTGTTGTTTTTAAACTGCCACTCAAAAGTGCCGCCACTTTCGTGGGTGTAACCTAGGCAATTGTGCTTACGCAGATCATTGGGTAACTCAGGCGAGCCATTCGTGGCTAGATAGTCTGGCGAAGCACACACCGCCCAATGCGAGTTGAAGATAAAGCGCGCAATCAAACTGGAGTCTTCGAGATAACCAGTGCGGATCACGAGGTCGTAATTGTCTGCTATCAAGTCGACAAAATTATTATCCATCGCCATATCCACGGTTAGACCTGGATTTTGCTGACAAAAATCAGAAATAGCTTCAGCGAGCAATAGCTCACCTGAAATGGTCGGCACCGACATACGAATATGACCCGAAAGGTTTTCGTTGTAACCCGTCACCGCATCAAATGCCGCTTTCGCTGTGGCATTAATGTCTTTGGCACGATAATAGAGTACTTCACCCGCTTCGGTGAGCGTCAGCTTACGGGTGGTGCGATAAAGCAACTGAGTACCTAAATCACTCTCAAGTTTGCTGACTCGCTTGCTCACCATCGATTTAGTGATGTGGTTCGCCTGTGCAACTTGACTAAAAGAGCCATGCTCTACAACTTGGGTAAATAAAACCAGATCATCTATCTGTGCCATCACATGCTCTTTATGCCTAATAACTCATTGAATCAATTATACACCCAAGTAATTTCAATACTTAACTGGATTGCGTTGATACGATTAAAAAGGCACACCCTAAAATAATAGAGTGTGCCTTATTGCTCTACTTCCTGTTCCCATTGAGTAATGGGTAAAGAGTTCCCAAAGAGCAAATTCTTACCTGCGTGACGTTACACCATCACGTCTTATTAACATCACTTCCCTAGCGTTGATACTTTCCTAGATTTGATAATCACATATCATCAATGATCACATAAGTCGCAAATACTGGACCGTGTACCCCAACCACCTTGATTAGCTCGATATCGGCGGTGGAACTTGGACCCGAGATGAAGTTAACGCAAGATGGCACGCGTTCACCTTGGCTAGCTTTTTGATGCAATAGCGCGGTTGCTTGGGTTAAGCGTGGCATCAGATTGCTCTTAGCCACCACAAAGACCGAGGCTTCTGGTAATAAGCTCACCGCTCGACCTTGATTCACTTGGCTATAAAGCACCATGGTACCGGACTCTGCCAATGCCTGCTCTGCAAGCACAATGCCGACTTTAGCGCGCTCAGCAATGGTTACATTCGCTTCAAAACCTGCCGCAGCATCCCAAACATGCACGCTATGCTGATCTGTTTCTAGCGCTTGCGGTGAGACTAGCTCAAGCAACTCTGCCGAGGCTGACAATATAGTCTCACCTGTAAGCGCTTCACCTAGCTCATCTTTGCAATAATCTAGACACACCTGTTTTAACGTCGCTTCCAGTTCCGCTTTGGTGGTGACCACCGCATGCGCACCGAGTGATGTTTCGGTGTAACGTACCAATTCATCTTTTAGCTCATCTTGGCTAAAACTTGCCATAACCTCTTTTTGGCAAGTATGGCGCAGCGCTGGACGCTTCACTTCTGTCAGTGGTTTGTCACGCCCAAGCTGGCGTGCAATGTTAGCCAGAAATGAAGTGCGGTTGTGCAAACGCTGCTCTTTATCTGTGGTATTAGACATGCCCATCACTCCTATTTCTTGTCTCGAGATTCAAACCAACTGCGGAACGACTCGCCGTCAGGCTCTGGCAAGTCACGAGTTTGTGACCACTTACCAATCGCGCCAACATTAAACGGCATTTTGCCATTTTTAATCAGCATGCCGCCCATCACCGCGCCCACTTTGACACCGAGGTTCCACACCAATGGCGTCGCATTAGCAATGGTAAAGCCCTTCACCACCGCGCGTTCGCTTAGCGGTGTAATGCCTTGCTCACCCATTTTTTCACGGTGTTTAAGCAACAAATCGGATAACGGGATCTTCACCGGACAAACATCGTGACACGCTTTGCACAAGCTGCACGCGTATGGCAATTCTTTAAAGTCATCATAGCCGCCAAGCAGTGGCGATAGCACCGCACCAATTGGACCGGAGTAGATTGAGCCATAAGACTGACCGCCAATATGACGATAAGCTGGGCAGGTATTCACACAGGCTGCGCAGCGCACGCAGCGTAAAATATCGCGAAACTCTGAACCGAGGATGTCGGAGCGACCATTATCAACAATCACAAGATGGAACTCTTCTGGACCATCACACTGATCGTTCTCACGCGGTCCGGTTAACGCAGTCACATAACCAGTCAAAGGCAGTCCCACTGCACTGCGGCACAGCAAGCTAATCACAATATCCAACTCTTCAAAAGTTGGCACCATGCGCTCCATACCCATCACGGCGATGTGGGTTTTCGGCAAGCTAGTGGCAAGACGGGCGTTACCTTCGTTGGTCACCAGCGCAACCGTACCTGACTCAGCAACGGCAAAGTTACAGCCGGTAATACCAATATCCGCTTCTAAAAAGTCATGGCGAATATGATTGCGCACAAAGCGCGTCATCTCTTCCGGATCATCACTGCCTTGATAGTTAAGCTTGTCTTTAAAGATGTCTTTAATCTGAGTACGGTTTTTGTGCAGCGCCGGGACCACGATGTGTGACGGTGGATCGCAATCATCAACTTGCAGAATGTATTCGCCCAAGTCGGTTTCAATCACTTCACAGTCATTACGCTGAATCATTTGGTTCAGACCGATCTCTTCGGTCACCATCGATTTCGATTTCACCACTTTCTTGGCGTTTTTCGCCTTGAGGATGCCTTCAATATAATCGGTCGCATCTTGCGCGGTTTTGGCAAAGAAAACATGCCCGCCATTATCGAGCACTTTTTCACTCAACTGGTGCAGGTAATAATCCAAATTTTCCAGTACATGATTGCGAATATCCATCCCCATTTCACGCCACTGTTCCCAGTTACCGAGCTTATCTGCGGCAATCTGACGATTGGCGAACATACGCTCTTGAGCATTAGCGACCGATTTGAGCATAAAGTCGTCTTTCATATGCACATCGATACGCTGCTTAAAACTTTCGTTACTGGTTTTCATCGACATAACCAATCACTCCTATCGGCTTAGCAGCACATCAACAATGTGCATTACTTTAACTGGCTTGCCTTCACGTGAAATGCGACCACCAATATTGAGTAGACAACTGCTATCAGCGCCAATCAAAAAGTCCGGTTCAACCTCGCTAATGTGTTGCACTTTTTCTTTGACCATCTCGCCAGAGATTTCTGCCATCTTGACCGAGAACGTACCGCCAAAGCCGCAACAGGTTTCTTGGTTTTTAATTGGCAACATTTCTAAGCCTTCAACCGCGCCTAGCAATGCCAATGGCTCTTCACGCACACCCAGTTTACGGATCAAACTGCATGATGGATGGTACACCGCACGACCTTTAAGACGAGCGCCAACGTTAGTCACACCGAGTTCATTAACGATAAACTGAGTGAGCTCATACAAACGGTCAGCCACATTTTGTGCTCGCGCTGCCCATTCTGGTTCATCGGCTAAATACTCTGGGTATTTCTTGATCGCTGCTGCGCAAGATCCCGCAGGAGTCACGATTGGGTAGTCATTGCCTTCAAACGCTTCAATCAAGTTTTTCATCGCAGGTTTGCTCTGCTCGATGTAGCCACTATTGAGTGAAGGCTGACCACAGCAACCCTGCTTTTTAGGGAATAGAATTTCACAACCGAGCTCTTCAAGCAGTAACACGGTTTTCTTTGCAACTTCAGACTTCACTGTGTCGCAAATACAGGTGACAAAGAAGTTAATCTTCATAACATTGCTCCGATTAAGGAATTTTTTATAGATATATTTATTTATTTATTTATTTATTTATTTATTTATTTAAGCGTAGCGCTCTGCACAAACTCGAGTGCTACGCATTTCAATTTTTTTACTTACAGCGCCAAACTCACAACGGCGACGATTGCGCCATATAACACCATTGGCACCACGGTACGCTTAATGATGTAACCTTCTTGGTTAGAAATACCTAAGATGGTGGAAACCGCGATAATGTTATTGATGCACACCATATTGCCCATCGCGCCGCCAACCGATTGCAGCGCCAACACCAAATGCTCTGGCAAGCCAACGTTATGTGCGATGGTTTGCTGAATACCACCAAAGGTAAGGTTTGAAACCGTCGCTGAGCCTGAGAAGAAAGCGCCGAGCGCGCCAAGATATGAAGCGAAGAACTGCCAGTTAGTGCCCATCAAATCAGAGAATGCGCGACCTGTGGTCATGATTGGTGAGTTGCTGCCGCCCATCATCATAAACTTGACCATGATGAGCGCGCCCACCAAGGCAATAAATGGAATTTTGATTCGGCTACCCGTCTCGGCAAACACTTGTGTGACTTGCGAGCGCGACATGCTGAAGATAAAAATCGAAACAAACACCACCAGCAAAAATGGGATAAGCGCTGGCACGTAAAGTGTTTTGTATGACCACGCAGCATCAGTACCAAGAATATGAGCAAACTTGATGATCAGCGCATGGCTTAGGCTAAATTCCCCCAGCGAACCGAGATTCAAGCTAAACATTGGGGTCGTATCAGTAAGCAGAGCTTTGATGCCCAATTGCTGGATACGGGTAACAATCAAAATGGCGATCAGCAGTAGTGTTGGACTCATCGCTTTGAACACTTGGGCAACGGTAACTTGAGCACTAGGTTGCTCGCTCTGCTCAACACGTTTTTCCATACCAATATTGTAACGAGCAAGCACAACCGAGAGAGCCAAACCAATTGCGCCCCCCACAAGAGCAGGAAACTCATAGTTCCACTGGGCAAACAAAACGTAAGGTACAGTGCAAGAGAGCACACTTAATTGAATAAAGACCAGGTTGCGTCTGATGGCTTGCCAATCCACCACAAAACTCAGCGCAATAACGGGAATCACAAACGCTGCGACAGTATGCAAAATAGCCGAGTACTGACCGATATTGAGCAGCGCCGCTTCATCCAAACCTAGACCAGCAAAGCCAAACCAAGTCGGCGTACCCACCGCGCCAAAAGAAACCGGTACTGAGTTCATCACCAATGCCAACATCGCCACACGCAGCGCGGGAAAGCCTAATCCAACCAGAATCGGTGCGGCGATCGCCGCCGGTGTACCAAAACCAGAAGCACCTTCAATCATAAAAGCGAACGCCCAGCCGATGATCATCAACTGCGCCACTTGGTTACGGCTAATGCTCTCTAGCCAATAACGAATCACGGTTTCAGCGCCAGTAATGGCTATAGTGCGGTTAAGTAAAATAGCGCCAGCAATAATGGAAATTGGGGTAATAGCAGAAAGGGAGCCAGCAATAATATTAGCGATTAAATGGGTGCTATCCGCACCAAAGTAGAAGAGTTGAATCAGTCCTATCAGTAATGCAGTCAGAGGTAGTGCAATGTGCGACGGTAAAGCATTTTTCTTGGTCATCATCCAGATTAATAAAATAATCGGAATAGTAGAAATAATCAGGTTTAGCATTCTTTTGTCCACGACATAGTTATTTTTGTTAATGATTAACACCTAGATAAAGTAAAAATCTGGTGCAAATTCGATAACCTTTGTAGTGCCCCACATCTTAGACAAATTTAACATTCACGCTATAACTAAAAAATTCCGTCCATTTTAAAGACCTTAACTTTTGTGATGCCTTACAGATTGCCGTTTTACAAATCTAGACACAATCACATGAAAACAACAACTTATCACCAAACCTCATTTCACCCACTCTCTTATTGTCGCCATTTTGGAAACAATCAAAGTCAGATTGAAAACCAATAACATTTGAAATCAATATTTAACAATATGAACAACCACTATCTAATTGAAAAAAGAATATTAATTAATTGGTTTTAAGTAAAAATATTAATAGGAATATAAAAATACCCAGTGAGTTAGCAACCATCTGGGTATATGAAAGTGTTTTATCTATTAAGGCAATTAAGAGTAGCTTATTGGCTAAGTTCAGTTGCTGTATCAACAAAGATGCCTTGAATATCTTTCGCCTCGCGCTCCGTTTGTCCGCCATGTTTCAAAAACGCAGCAATAATCGCAGCGGTTTTTTGCTCTTTTGCGCGCTCTAAGAAGTAACGCAACTCTAACTCTGCGCCTGCTTCTTCATCTTGAATTGAAGCGGCAATGATCTCTTTGTACATCACAATGTCACGCACTTCTAAACTACTAATCACCGCCAGTGTGGTTTGCAGAAATGCCTCCAACTCAGCTTTTGGTACAAATTGAGTAATGATGTTGTGTTGCTCTGCTTGCTGCGCAGTAAAATCATTCCCCATCAAAAGCGCCTGCAATGCTTTACCTTTGCCCATGCGGCGAGCAAATTGCACCGCACCTTGACCGCCAGTAGGAATATTGACGTGAATTTCTGGTTGAGCAAACGCCGCATTTTCAGTGCCATAAGCCAAATCACACGCCATAACAAATTCATTACCGCCGCCTCGTGCGACACCATCAACAACCGCAACCGAAAGCTGTTTCATCTTTTTGATATTGGCAATCATATGATTGAACTCAATCGATGCAGCTTGACCGCCTTGCGTGCCATTAATCACATTCAAATCAAGGTGCGCTAAAAAGAAAGACTCATGCATCGATTTAAACACCACGGCTTTTGTCTCTCTGTCGTCTTGTAGAGAAAGCAGAAATGCATTGATCTCATTGATTAAATCAATAGTCAGCACATTCACTGGTGGATTATTAATCTCAACTGTTGCGATGCCATTTTCTTGAGTGATAGTTAGCTTATTCATAATGAGTTTCCTCTTTGCTTTGCGCTCAACACTTTGTGGTGAGCACGGTATTCTTGGTTAGTGGTGCTACTATAATCACTGGCTTTGCTGGGAAAAATACAGCAATTGGCATAATATTGATGCCATAGAAGCAACAATAGGAATCAACATGGATTTCTCTAGCCGACTACTGCTATTACTTGAGGTGATTGAGCTCGGCTCCTTTACTAATGTAGCAGCACAGAAGAACGTCGATCGCTCAGTCATTTCAAAACAGATAACTCGTTTAGAGCAGGAGCTCGGTGTTCGCCTACTCAACCGCACCACTCGCTCACTCTCATTAACGACAGCGGGTAACGAAGTACTCAAACAAGCGAAAGATCTGCGCGAGTTACTGAACAACACCCATCGATTGGCGCAAAACCACCACAGCGAACCGAGAGGGCTACTCAGAATCACCAGTTCAATGATGTTTGGACGCCAATATGTGCAAGAGGCAATTTGTCAGTTTCAAGCCGAGTATCCGCAAGTAACCTGCGAGTTGCGCTTGGAAGACAAGCTGGTTGATTTGGTTCAAGAAGGATTTGATATTGGCTTTCGCATCGGCAAACCTAAAGACTCGAGCTTAGTCAGTCGCAAAATTGCCAGAAGTCGGCTGTTAATCGTCGCGGCACCGAAATTTATTCAGCGACATGGCAAGATCGATAGCTTAGAGCAATTACAAACCCTGCCTGCAACGGTCTACTCTGCACCAGGTTTGTTTCTGAATAAGTTTCGTTACTTCGATAGCGAGCAGCAGGAGCACTACTTTCAACTCAACCCTGCCTACAAGGTTAATGATGTTGAGATGGTGGTAAAAAGTGCGGTGGCTGGCAATACCTTAGCCGTGGTAACTGCGCAGATGATTCAAAATGAATTTAGAGATGGTCTGCTGGTGCCAATCATGCCTGAGTTAAACCTTGATGATTTCGGCACTTTTTATGCGGTCTATCCGCACCGTGATGCGCCAATAAAGACCAAGCTGTTTTTAGAGACCTTACAAAATATGATTGGTAAAGATGTCCCAATCTGGGAGAAAAATATCGCTGCATTTTTGCCATAGTTACAGAAACTGCAGCTGTTTTTGGACTGGTTATCCAAACAAGTTGATACCGTGTAAGCGAATATCCCATCTAGGCAAACTGGTACTGATCAATTTAGCCGACTAATTCGCTACTTTGCTCGCAGAATAACTGAACTTCAGCACACTTCGCCTCAACTGTGATTCTCGGCTTCAATTACATCTCTTTACCAGTTTGAGTGTGAAACCTAACCTGAAATCCATCTAAGCGCTGTTTACCCTACTCCACTCAACAGGAATATAGGGAGAGGAAAACAGCATGAAGCATATTTGGTGGGTGGCACTGTGTGTGGTGAACTTAAGTGGTTGCGCGACCACACCGATAAACAGCATCGCCGAATTTGGCATGTCGATGAATCAGGTATCACAGCAAATCGACAGCGATCTCGATAAACTCGGAGAATTAGCCATTCAAAGCCAAGCTGATTCCCTCGCCTACTTAACGTTAAATCAGTCTCACGACCAACCCTGTCAAACCAGTGCGACCGAGGTGATTCAAGGCTTAGCCGATATCACCCCAACTCAATGTAATCTTGCGCTGCAAATGAGTGACCTTGGATCAATCGTTAACCCAACCTCGCCACTATTGAGAAAGCAGATGCCTATCTTAGAGGCGAACCAACAACTCTCCGCCTACTCCGTCGCATTAACAGAGCTTGCCAACGCATCATCTAAAATAGCAATACAACAAAACGCCATTGAGCTTACAGGCGCGCTAAGTTCACTTAACGATAGATATTTAGATCTGCGCTACGCAACCGATGCGAATGGTGAGACCATAATTTTAACCAAGCAACAAGCCTTTCGTGACAATGAAGCGTTAATCGCTACTACGATTGCTGGCTTTGCTCAAACCATTACTGAACAAAAGCGCCGCAGCGCATTAAAAGAAATCGTCAACCAAGCTCAGCTGATCATCGAACAGCTCATACCCGCGATCATTGCGGAGTTGGAGTACGCCCAACTGCACCAATCAATGGCAACTTTTGAACGCTCTGCATTGACCGATGCCATTAGCCGCTACAATCAAACCTCAGCTAAGAAAGCTCAAAAACCCACCAAAGCCGCAGCGAGCATCCAAGAATTTCACCAGCGTTATTTAGAGATCCAAGCCGCTGCACTGAAAGATCAGCAGATGATCACCGCATTTAAGCAGATCGCCACCAGCCATCGCGAGATCGCTCAAGAGATCAATAAAAATCGCTTCTCAAGTAAAGAGATTATCAGCTCGATCTCTGCGCTAAACAAAGAGTACCAGCAGCTACACAGCTTTAAGACACTCCTTGCCAGTTGCCAGGGCAACATCGTCAAAAACAAGCAGGGATTTTTAATATGTAAGTCTTAGGAACACTTACTACTTTACTACTACCACCACCCAACTGTTTAATTCGCGATAAGGAAACGCACTATGCCAAACGTAAGACAAGCTATTGTCGATGCCATTAATGAAATCAATGAGGTGTTACCTACCATTGTCAACGATAACGCTCAATATTCACAACTGATGTTGCAACGCGCGCAACTCAATCGACAACTTACCCTGGTACTCTCTGAGAGATTAACAGGCACTAATGATGAGCTAACCGAAACAGTAATTGCGTTAAAAGAATTAGTCCGCAGCGCAGAGCAAGCCCAGCAAGATGTCCTGCAAGTGCAGCACTTAGTCGACAAGGCAATCAAAGCCGTGAAAGCGGTAGACAATGTTATCCAGGGCGTCCAAGAGACCATCTAAACCTCGAAATAGTGAGACTAGGATCATGCTTCACTAACGTTAGCCAACAGCAAAATCGTGTTACATGACCTAGCGCCTTGTTTTGAGAAAGCTAAAATAGAAAATGTCTCCAAAATTATTTCCAAAAACGCAGTAATAAATTGGAGAGATAGTAATGCTTTACCCTGCAGAACCCTTTCGTATCAAAGCGGTAGAAACCGTTGCCAAACTCGACCGCGAAACACGCGCGCAAAAAATGGCGGAAGCGGGTTACAACACCTTCTTGCTAGAGAGCAAAGATGTCTATTTTGATCTACTGACAGACTCGGGCACCAGCTCACTTAATGCCAGACAATGGGTCAGCATGATGAATGCGGGCTCATCGAGCCAAGCGAGTGATGTACCTTGTGAACTTGAGCAAACACTACAAACCACCTTTGGTATTAACCACGTTATTCCTACCACCAGAGGTCGTGGCGCAGAAAATATTCTCGCGATGCTGACTGTCGTACATGGTAGCTGTGTCGTCGGTAATATGTGTTCAACCTCACATCGCTTCCATATCGAAAGCCAAGGTGGTCGCTTTATTGATGTCATATGCCAAGCCGCCTATCAGCCAGCACTCAACAAACCGTTCAAAGGCAACATTGATATCGCTAAACTTGAACAGGTTATCGAACAGCAAGGCGCAGAAAACATCGCTTATATTCGCTTGGCTGCAACCGCTAATCTAGCTGGCGGTCAACCGGTTTCGTTGGCAAATATTGCTGCTGTTCGAGCAGTCGCTGACCAACACAAAATCAAACTATTCTTTGATGCAACCCACTGCGTAGAAAATGCTTTTTTCATTCAAGAGCAAGAAGCAGGCTATAGTGACGCGTCGATTCAAGATATCCTCAAGCAGATGTTCAGCTACGCCGATGGCTGCATTATCAACGGCACCAATAAAGAGTGCTTAGTCAGTAGCGGCGGCATTCTGTGCCTCAATGATGATGCGTTGTTTGAAGAAGCCAACGACATCATTATGCTCTACGGTGGCATGCCGATGGTCGACCAAGATACACAAAATATGCTGAACGGGATTCGTAAGTCTCTTGCCGTCGCTCTGCGTGATTCGATGGAACAAGATTACATCGAGCACCGCGTCAAACAAGTGCGCTACCTTGGTGAACAACTGCAAGCTGCAGGTGTGCCGGTGATTGAACCGATTGGCGGACATGCGGTGTTTATTGACGCGAGCCGTTTCTGCTCTCATTTAAGCCCAGAGCACTTACCAGCCCAAAGCCTTACCGCAAGCCTTTACATTGAAACCGGTATTCGAGCCATGGAACGCGGCATTGTTTCCGCTGGGACAAAAGCACCAAACACCGAACACGCTCAACCATTGCTTGAAACCGTGCGCTTAGCAATTCCACGCCAAGTTTATACTTACGCCCATATGGACACGATAGCGAACCAAATCATCGAACTTTACCACCAGCGCGAGTCGATCCCAGCTCTTAAATTCAGCTACGAGCCCAAATGGCTGCGTTTCTTTACTGCTCGCTTTGAGCACGCCTAAACAGATAAAGCGGAAGATTGACTTCCGCTTTATTTAACAATCGAACTTTTCTAGGTTAACTGACACTAAAAAACGACAGTTGTTGCTTTTGTGATTCTGCCAATTCTGACAATTGACGAGAAGCACTAACACTTTGTGTTATGCCTGCCGCATTCATATTTATTATTTCGGAAATATTATTAATATTGCTATTCAGTTCCATTGTAACCTGAGATTGCTGCTCTGAAGCGGTAGCGACTAGAGTATTAATTTCCGTTATCTCAGTTATTGAGGTTGCAATGGAATACAGAGCAGAATTTACTTCTTGAGCAAGCTCCTGGTTACGCTCTACTAAACTCAAGCAGGTATCCATGCTAACCATAGCACTCTCTGATTGGAGTTGTAATTCTTCAATAATAGATTGAATTTCAGTAGTTGAGTCCGATGTTCGTTTAGCAAGCATACGCACCTCATCAGCGACAACAGCAAAACCACGACCAGACTCACCAGCTCGTGCAGCTTCGATCGCAGCATTCAATGCTAGTAAATTCGTTTGCTCAGAAATTGAACGAATAACATCAATCACAGTGCTAATTTTATCAGACTGATTTTTTACAGAGTGTACGATATCAGCCATCTCAGATAGCCCCATACTAACATCTTTATTTGCTTCGAAACTTTCATTAAAGATAGTCACGCCTTTTTCTGTTATCTCTTCAATTTCGCGTGATTTAACATCAGCCGCTACTGCGTTATCACGTACATTATCAGCAGTGCTTGATAGTTCATTAATCGCAGAGGCTACTAGCAAAACCTCATTGTTTTCTCTATGTGCATTGTTTTCTGATTCTTCCATAATTGTAGATAGCTCCGTAGACGCCGCTGCAACTTCATCACTTACAGTAAGTAGACTTTGAACCGTCGATGACAAATTTACGCACGACTTTTGCAAATCATTATTCAGAACAAAAACTTCATTGGTTCCATTACAATCCAAATCGATATCTGACAGGTTACCATTAGCTAACAAGTTAATATTACATTGCGCACTGATTATTGGTTTTACTATTTGTTTAGAGAGAAAATAGGCTGCTACAGTAATAGAAGAAAATACGAAAAGACACAATCCAACACTGATTACAATCATTCGATTCAAATCTACATAAGAATGTTCAATCTCATTCTCTGCACTTTTTTTGATTAAATCACTTAACGCAAAAACTGAGGATACCATGTTGTTACCTGCGGCAGTCGCTTCCTCATCAAAACGTTGCCAATCAGCTTGAGAACTATCTCCTCTCTCATATTTACTTTTTTCAGAATATAAATTACGCGCAAAATAGGCATACTTTTCAACCTGACTACTTGTCTCGCTAACGTAACTCTTTATCGCATCAATTTTTTGTAAACTAGATAGGCTTTTATTTATTCCTGAGAACCAACTTTCGACATCACTAAGATAGTTATCGTTATGAACAAATGACGAAGAAGTCAGTATAAGACGAATTTTATAGGTATCTTCAATCACCTTTGCTATAAGTTCTTCTTCCCCTAAAACCTCAACAAATTTCCCATTAAGTGATTCAACATTGTTTTTTATGCTGTAAAACGAATATGCGCTCATTGAAGCAAGACAGATCCCCATCAGCAACGCTGGAAACAAGACTAAGTATCTAATTGATATATTATTTAACATTTCTCTCCCCCCCGAGAGCGATGACTGTTAATTATGAATAATTTGTAACACTTGAAACAACCAGTTACAAATCGGGGGCACTATAACGATTAATATGAAATTATTTCCATATTTTTAGCTGATTTGTTTTTATCGAGATGACAACAAAAGAAAATGATGAATATTTAGTTAGGTATTCACCATATGATACGGATAAGATTTACAAGCGTTGAATTTTTATTCGAAAAAATATTAATGACCATTGAGAATTTAATTAATGGAAATTCAATCTTACTTTATTTATTGTCACGCCTGAGGTCTTTTTTTATAAAACCAACCAAGTATCAACTTATCTTCCATAAATTATAGGGGATAATATTCTGATCCATTTAATGTGCAGACTCCTCTATTATTGAATTAAGCTTAAACATGTTACTCAAGATACTTCGCCGCATTGTCATAGGCTTCGATTTCGATTGGTGCTTCGCGATAACCAAACAACTTAATTTGTAAAAAATACTGTTTGGTCAGTTCTTCAAGCCCCAACTCTTCAGCTTGTCTAACATGAATAAATTCATGGGCGAGTAATAGCTTGTCACCTCTGGATTTTTTATTGATCCACACGCCATATCCGTAAGTCATACCCGCCAAAAATGGCGAATCTAGCCCTAACCTTTGCATTTGTAACAACAAAGATTCATTACTCGGCATGGGCAAAGCATCCACATAATGAATTCTTATTTTCTCAGGGTGCTTAACCCCGACTCGATTCGCTATCTGCAAATATTGAGGTAGCAGCGGTTCACCTTCTGATAACGCTATTCGCTCATTTTCTTTGGCAAAATCAATCGCCATCGGCAAGTAAGGTTCGATTTGTTCGACGATGTAAGCTGGAGGGTTTTGCAACAAATCGGCTTTATCTTCACAACCGACAAGAGCCAAAAGCGGCAACCCAACAGACACAAAAAACCAGCGTTTTTTCATAGCGCAATAATCCTCGGAAATGCGAAGTTTAATGCGCAGTTGCGAGTTCATTCCCCACTTTGAATTGCGCACAAATGGTCGATAGCTAAATAGCATAATGTGCGTTAATCGATTTGGCTTGAGAGAAATATGTTGGAGGCGCTTATTTTCGATGGAGTTAGCACTATTGGAAAAGTAACGATGGCTAGCACTGAGACTCGCACTAGCCACACAACTAAACTTACTTCTAAAATTACTTAACCGGCACCACCAAAACATCGACATTGGCTTTATTGAGTAGACGGCGAGAGTATGAGATGAAATGACTTAGCAAGTCATGATGATGACCAAAAATGATCAAATCGATACTCTGCTCTTGGCAAAGATCTTTAAGCTTTTCTGCCAAATCTCCAGTACCAACAAAAAAGTGCGAAAGAGGGTATTCGATATACTCTTGATACTTGTGCAACACTTCCATCGCGTGCAGATTAAGTGGGCGTTGATCGGGCTCTGCCTTGATATCAATAAGCTCTGGGTAGATTTCACCAATGCTACCATCAACGTGAATAAATGAGACTTTAGCGTTTACCAATTCGGCATGGTAAACCGCTTTATCAATCAATAAATTGCTTTCTTCTGATAAATCTAACGCTACAAGAATATGTTGGTATTTCATATCAATGTCCTCAGCTAACGGCTCTTTAATCAGCATAGCCTTGATTGATAGAAAATTGTGTATCGGTGATCGCGGATTGAATAAAAAACGCCCAAGCATTTGGCTCAGGCGTTCAAATTTATTGCAAGAAAGAGAGTTCTCTTTCTTCCTCAACTAGTGAGTCTTAATTAGTGCACTGATAGATTTGTGTGTAGCGAGTAGAAATACAGCCCAATAGCTTATCTTTACGTGCACAATGATCCAGTGGTGTGCCTAAAGCCTGAGCGCTCTTAAAGCCCCACGCTTTGCAGTAATGCCAGTCAGTTAAGCTGACTGGCATTTTTTCTATTTGTCGCATATTTCTTGGGTTTCAGTTTCACCCAACGAGGATAACTTCTATCTTCTCTTCGGGGGGTAGGATAAACATGGATATTTGCTGTAGTAGCACTTCATAGTGTTTAGGGAGTTTCCCTGGACTCGTTAAAGGTAAAGCTGCAAAGTATTGAGTCACAGCCATGGCACTACTCGTAAAGCTTAATTGGTTCTACCAAACGCTATCTAACTTGCTCGCCGCTTTTGTCATAACCTGCCTTATAAGGTTATAGGCTAGCAAAATCCCCCAGAGCTCCTGTCTAACCATATCTGGGCGCTTACTTCGCAATGTATACTCACTATCAAGCAAGGTTTGCTTCATTTCTCTATAGCCTAATTCGATTTCCCAACGATAGCGATAGAGCTCTACAATGTCTTCTCCGGGAAAGCGCAACCCATCACGCATTGAGGTAAGAACCTGATACTCCTTACCTTTAATGGCTTTCGATACCAACCTTGCTTCTATTATCTCAGGCAGGTCACTGAACTTCTTCCTTGCCTGAGGTGATGTTTTTATAGCAACGATAGCATCACTCTGACTGTATTTATGGACAACTTCATACTGAAAGTCTTTTCTCACAGGGAGCATCCAATGCCTTTCTTGACCTACTTTGTTCCAGCGATTAAGCAGCCCTAAAGAGTAATATCCTTTGTCAAAAATGGTCAGTGATTGATCTGGCGTTTGTTCAATAAGCTCTTCTGCGAGCCGCATTTCGCTGGTGCGATAGTCAGAGAATGCACTATCGATTAGATGATGACTTGTAAGCTCCATCAAGCAAACCATGCGGACCTTAGGGTAAATATTCTCAGATGATTGATTGCGCTGCGCTTTAAACTCTTGATGATTTTCGGGTGTATCTGTCGTTCTCCAAACGACACCATCGACAGATAGAAGGTTTAGTCCACACCAAGTTTCGAAGTTAGACGACTGATAGCTATGCGCAGCCATCTTCTTAAAGACTTGCTTTACACCTTCTTCGCCTAATCTCTGTCTCGCTTGAACAACTGCACTTGGTGCAACAAAACGTTGTTTGTCTGGCAAGACAATATCGAGTTGGTTAGCAATATCCCAAACAGATTGTTGACGAAAGAGACTCATTCCAACAACGGACCAAAGTACGGCTTCTAAAGGTAACCGTCTTCTTCTAACGGTTGCTACACCTTTTGCTCAAAACCTTGCTGGATAAGCTCTGGACTAAGAATGTCAGAGTATTTATCAAAGTGGTGGAAGGTATTACATGACCGAAAAGTATTGGCAAGTTGGCTTTCTAAAGACATAAAAAATCCGATATTAGTTTCCTAATATCGGATTTTGAAGCCTTTGAGGATCGGTCAAATGATCTCACAAATTTCTTAACTGATCGGCATTACCACGCTTTGCAGCCATTTTTTGCCATATCCAATGCTTGTTGTTCATCAACCACAGCTTGTTGAAGTAAGCCTTCATCATAAGCGATAGTGATAACCGCATCACTTTTACTGCCGTCAGTAACGAACCAGTCTTTATTTACCGGGTTGGCACAGCCCGCCAAAGTCGCAGCTGCCGCAAGCGTAATAATCAGTTTGAATCTCATTGATGTTGATAGTGTTCAGATTCTTAAAAAGGTGGCGCATTTTACACAACAAATGCCTTTTCGCATCACAAAATTAGCCACTACTCAAAAACCAACTAGATTGGCGTACACAATGCCGCTATCCCGCTTTGCCCTGATGTTTTCAACACCAGTAACGCCCCATCGCAATTGATACCAAACTTGATACAACAAATGAGAGCTAAGTCCTTGATATTGCCGTTTGAAATAATAAACTTGGCGCATAATCAACCAATATAATACGCAGCAGACCAATATCTGTCTGAGATAACAACAATAATAAAGAATCTACCCTATGAAACCTAAATCGCTCAGTCATATCTGCCGAATAATTAAACCTGCCTGCTCAGTGCTCGCCCTACTTTTAGCACCCACACTGTCGTTTGTGGCTCAAGCCGAGCGCAATGATTTTAAACCGATTGTGGTTTACCAAAGCGAGCTGATTGAAGGCTCCTATTTATCAATGGTTGATAAAGGTATTACTCAATTTGAGCAGAAATCCTCAATGGCAGTAAAACGCCAGCAAGTTGGGGATGGTGATTATATTGAGCAACTAAGCCAAGCCGCGACACAAGGCTATAGCCCAATTGTCGTGGTTGAAGCCAACTCGTTAGAGGCTTTTTCTCAAGTGGCAAAAGCTAACCCCTCGGTACACTTTATTTCATTGGATGTGTCATACCATGTACCAAACGTTTTGGGCTTAACCTTTAACCATGCCGAAGGCAGCTACGTTATCGGTTATCTTGCCGGCTTAAAAACTAAATCAAACCAAGTGGGCTTTATTGGTGGCATGGATATTCCTACCATCAATAACTTTAAATGTGGCTTCGAATTAGGGGTTAAAGATGCGAACGCCAAAGCGAATTTGACCACCAAATACATAAACAACGGGTTAAGCTCGTGGAATGACGTCGCTGGCGCTCAAGCCATCGCACAAACGATGTTAGACCACGACATCGACGTTATTTTTCCAGTCGCTGGCTTTGCCAGTGTTGGGGTAATGCAAGCGGTAAAACAAGATGGTGACGCGTTTAGCTTTGGCGTAGATCAAGACTATTCTCAGCAGTTTCCTGATACCAATATTGCTTCTCTCGAGAAGCGCGTCGATATCGCGGTTTTCGCCTCGCTAATGCAATTGAGAAACGGAATTTGGAATGGCAACCGCAAACACTTTGGTATTAAGCAAGGGGTGATAAACGTCGCGCTTAACCCAAATAGCCATGTACTGAACGCGGATGAGCATCAATTGGCAACCCAGCTATTGCGTGACTTTAAGGGCAATAACAACGCCATCGCACAGAAAATTGCACAAGGCTGTCCATCAAGGCTATGAAAACGCTCTCTTCCTACATTATTTCTGTATTCTTAACGCTGACCACCGTGCCAATCGCTCTGTTTGGTGGCACTTACATCATCTATGACTTGTACCATCAGCATCAGAGCCAAACCGCACGCTATGAGCAAGTGATTGCCCAGCAGTTACTCGACGCGCATGTGGCGTTAACTCAATTCGACTTGCTGCAAGCGGAGCTGGTAACCACGGAAATCGCGCAGCTTGACTACATTATCTCTGCAAAGCTCGATTCAATGGAATATGGCATCACCTTAGCCGAAGTGATCAACCCGATTAACGCGCAAGGTGATTTAACCACCTTTGTCTACCCGATTAACAATTTACAACACAAGCAAATCGGGCTGCTCACCGTCGATAAAGACAAAACCGCATTGATTTGGGATATTGCAAAATCCACCGTACCGAAAGTATTTAGTCTTGGTTTAATATTATTGGCGGTGTCACTCACCTTTACCCGCACGATTCTGGCTGCACTCAATAAACCGTTCACTGAGTTACAAAAAGTCGCGTTTCAAATCGCCAATGGTGACTATCACACCCCATCAAAAACCGATTCCAAGTTTCTTGAAATCACCACCATATTCAGTGCACTTGATGCAATGCGCGCTCAACTTAAGAGCACCATCTCCCTACTTAGAGATAGCCAAGAGAAACACGCCAGAACCTATAATCTTACCCAAGTTGGTCTGTTTGTGGTCAACATTAAAAAACGAAAAATCGTGCGTGCCAATTCAACACTCTCGAATATTTTCAAACCTTTTACCGAGCAACAAAAGCAATCCGCACTAGAAGCGTTTTTACCTAAACTGCTCCAAGAACCTCACACTAATAGCTTTAATTACTCCATCTCAATTGAAGGTAAAACACGTTATTTTCAGATCAATCGCAGCCAAGTGATCAATGATGAGATAGAGTGTTCTGGACTTGATATTAGTGAGTTAATGCAAGCGAAACTGACCACAGAACGCATGCTCAATACGGATGCTCTTACCCAAGTACCGAACCGACACCGATTTAATCTCGACGTGCTAGCAATAGAAGAACAGAGCAACCCTGAAGTCACCATTATGGTGTTAGATTTAAACGGCTTTAAAGCGGTTAATGACACTTTCGGTCATCTCGCGGGCGACCAAGTGTTAATCAATATCGCCCAGCGCGTAACAGCAATGCTCGCCAACCAATCGGCGACACTCTACCGCTTAGGCGGTGATGAGTTTGTCATTTTGGTTAATCAGCCCTATCACGCTGAGCACGTAACCCAACTGGTTGACAATATTCGCGCTACGATAGCGCTACCCATTGAGTTTGAGCACAACCAGTTTGCGGTTGCCACCAGTATTGGTATTGCGCACTACAATCGTCATTCGACCGATCTGCAAATCACCATCAAGCAAGCGGATAAAGCGATGTATCACGCGAAAACAACAGGCTTAAACGTGGCCTATGCGGCGCATCTTATTGATCAAACAGCCCTTGAACACAACCCTCTCGCCACCGTCTAAACACGCACCGAGGCTAACGGCTCACCAACCAAGCGAGACCGAAACACCATTGCCGCTCTCCCCGTCACGGGGAGAGTGATTGACCAGCCTGTTAGATGTTCTCATTAAATAAGAAATTACTTATATAAGCCTTATCCAGATGTAAAACGCTCCAAGTGATATTTTCAGCTCACTTAAGCAATAAAAACCCTTCAACTCGTTCAAGCAGCCGCCATTCTCATCTTTTCAACTAGCAGCAATCGTTTGCTAAAGATACGGGGTTGACGAAAAAACAATCAAAGCACAGAGCACAACCAGTACCCTTGAGTTACTGCTTTCTCATTAAATGATAAAGAGATACAACTCACACTGCTGAGCTTATTGCCGTTGCGGTTGGATAAATCTAGAATCCGGCAGATTAATTTACGAACTGCTTTTTGTTTTGTAAATCAGATCCATTAGCCAAGCTAATTTTAACTATCCATCGCGGCAAGACTGCGACCAGAAAGATAATTAAATGGATAGTTAATCAATGGTTAAGCTCATCAACTAAGGATATTCCCATTAGTTCTATTTAATAGATCATCATATACAGGAAATTAATATGATCGTTACGAATGAATCGTGGCTAGCTGCGTTAAATACGGGGTTAAATAACGTGGTAGGCGCCATCAATGGCGTACTTTGGGGTCAAGTACTGGTATATCTACTAGTGATTGTGGGCGTTTACTTCACCGTGCGTCTTGGTTTTATTCAATTGCGTCAATTCAAGCACGCGGTACAAATTCTCAAAAGTGGTCGTGAAGTTGACCAAGGTCTTAGCTCTTACCAAGTCTTCTGTACGTCAATGGCGGCTCGCGTTGGTACAGGTAACATGGCTGGCGTTGCAGTAGCGCTTACTGTGGGTGGCCCAGGTGCTATCTTCTGGATGTGGCTCATCGCCCTATTTGGCATGTCGACTGCCTTTATCGAATCAACCTTAGCGCAACTTTACAAAGTCAAAGACGTTGACGGTCAATACCGTGGTGGTCCTGCTTACTACATGGAAAAAGGCCTAGGACAACGTTGGATGGGCTCACTTTTCTCAATCTTCCTAATCATTGCTTTCGGCCTCGTGTTCAACGCCGTTCAAGCAAACACCATCACTGGCGCACTTAGCCACTCATTCGGTTTTAATGAAACCATCGTCGGCGTGATCATCGTTGCCTGCTCTGCGTTCGTTATCGTTGGTGGTATTACTAAAGTTGCCAAAGCGTCAACCAGCATCGTACCTGTAATGGCGATCGGTTACCTAGCGATTGCGCTGGTCATCGTATTGATGAACATCACTGAAGTACCAGCCGTACTGGCTTACATCGTTAAGAGCGCATTTGGCTGGCAAGAAGCAGCAGCTGGCGGCGTAGCATTTACTATCTCGCAAGCCATGCAAAGTGGTATCGCACGTGGTTTGTTCTCAAACGAAGCGGGTATGGGCTCTGCTGCTAACGTTGCGGCAAGTGCAACACCAAACCCGAACCACCCTGCTTCACAAGGCTTTGTGCAAATGCTGGGCGTATTTGCGGACACATTAGTTATCTGTACTGCTTCTGCTGCGATGATCATGCTAAGTGGTGTGATGGATCAACCAGACGCAGCAACTGGTATCGGTCTACTGCAACAAGCGCTAACTAATGAGCTAGGTTCATGGACAACCTACTTTATGGCCGCTGCCATTATCTTATTCTGCTTCTCGTCAATCATTGCCAACTACAGCTACGCTGAAACTAACGTTATGTTCCTAAACGGTAACAGCAAGAAAGGTTTGATGGCGTTCCGCATTTGTGTGCTTGGCATGGTGATGTTTGGTTCAGTGGCTTCGCTACCTGTAGTTTGGAACCTAGCGGATGCGTCAATGGGCGCAATGGCACTGATCAACATCGTTGCACTGGTACTGCTTTCTAAACTGGCAATCAAAGTAGTTAAAGACTATGAAGAGCAGCTAAAAGCAGGTAAAACACCAACCTTCGACCGCTCTAAGTTCCCTGAACTGGATGATCTAGAAGAAGCTTGGCAAGGTACACCTGCGGAAGTGAAATAACCGCTTACCTTTACGCTTATATCTTTTGCATGATCGTATTCATCAAGGGATAGCGTGTAAATGTTAAGTTCGCTATCTATTTATTGCCATACGACGTAGATAGCGAAACCTTCGAAGCATAAAAAGGAGTGCACTTTTTAGTATCAGCACTCCTTTTTCATTTCTACGGCTAACCATAAGGTTAGACCGCAAACTGCAACACTAACTACTATCCGTTACATCTCTGTAAGCCTTTGACTTTTCGCTAAAAAAAATCACTGACTAAACGTACAGTAATTTGTTAATATAGCGACCCAATTACACATCAAACAAAAACTCATGACAGACAAAATCGTTTCATTTTTCGCCGGAGCAGGCGGTCTAGATCTTGGTTTCGAGCAAGCCGGTTTTAACGTAGCGTGGGCTAACGAGTACGATAAAGATATTTGGGCAACGTACGAGAAGAACCACCCACATACCACGTTAGATAGACGTAGCATTACAAATATTGAAGCGGATGAAGTACCTGAGTGTGATGGCATCATTGGTGGCCCACCTTGCCAAAGCTGGAGTGAGGCTGGCGCGCAACGCGGTATTGAAGATAAACGCGGTCAGCTATTTTTTGACTTCATCCGAATCCTTGAAGCGAAAAAGCCCAAGTTTTTCCTAGCTGAAAACGTAAGTGGCATGCAGCATGGTCGACACGCTGAAGCGCTGAATAACATCAAGCAAATGTTTAAAGATGCCGGGTACGATCTTTACTACCAAATGATGAATGCTGTCGATTACGGTGCTGCTCAAGATCGTAAGCGCGTGATCTTCATTGGTTTTAGAAGCGATTTGAACATTCAATATAGCTTCCCTGAACCGATTGAAAAAGAAGAACGCCGAGCACTGAAACACATTCTACGTGACCTAGATGGCACCGCAGTACCCGCGCTTGATAAACAAAAACCAAACCCAGACGTGAAGTTTTTAAACCATGAATACATGATTGGCGGGTTCTCTACGATGTATATGTCACGTAATCGCGTAAGAACATGGGATGAGCCATCGTTCACGATTCAAGCTGGCGGACGTCATGCACCGATTCACCCAGGTGCGCCGCGAATGGAAAAAGTGGAAACCGACAAATTTAAATTTGTTGAAGGACACGAAGAAAAATACCGTCGTTTGAGTGTTCGAGAGTGTGCTCGAATTCAGGGCTTCCCAGATGACTTTGAGTTTGTGTATAACAACGTTGCCGCTGGCTACAAAATGATTGGTAACGCAGTTGCCGTACCTTTTGCCAAAGCGATCGCTCTGAGTATTCAACAGCACCTCGCGGAAGCGAAAGCGCGCCAAGCAGCCTAACGCGTGATTATCCCTGATAGCCCCTATCAGGGATATATACCCCAAACCACAATCAGCGCCGAGTTACTTTACTCTCACAGCCATATTGTATTGGTGGCGCAGTGCCTTTATATGGCGATTGTGGTTCAGCCGATACTCATGGTTTAAATCGACACTCTCAAAACGCCCAAACCTCAATAAATCGGCTTTACTCTCTAGCAATGTAGTTGCTTCAAATCGCTCATAAGGCACAAATTTTGTGTACGTTTGCTTGCCACGATTAGAGCCCTCCGTCATTGGGTTTATTGGACGAAAGACAATTTTGACACTCGAAAACAGCTCGCTAAGTAGCGCATCGTCAATGACTTGCAACTCTTCGACAACCTGCTCAACGCTGCCTGCCATCCCATCCGTGTGATAAATGACATTCGCTGTGGTATCTAAACAGTCATTGTGCCCTGCGACAATCGAACGGATGTCTCGCGTGGTAAAGATCTGATTGAAATCTAAGTAGGTATTGCCGGTACGCTCACCAAAATTGATGCTCACCCCTAGGAAAAAACTGCTTCTTTCATTCTCGATCCATTGGTTTGCCCACTCAGTGGTTTTTTCAACCAATCGATCAAGTGCCTGTTGCCCAAACTCTTGCTCAACTCGCTGATGGGTATACCAATTACCATAGTAATGAGCATTCTCTTTCTTTACCGAAATTTTCAGCTTACCGCCACACTCGAACACGACTAAAACATCTGTTTTTGAATCATGCTGACGCGCGATATCAGGATCAACCTCAATAATACGACTTGACCTAATACCAAGCTGTTGTTTTAGCCTGTCAGGCAACGCAATATTCTGCCCTATACTTTGGTGGAACAGTGACCACACTCTATCTTCTACAGCTTGGTAGCCAATCATTTTCAATCCTTAGGAATTATGTTCGCAGCAATTCTACACTACCTTGCCTGAGGCTAGATACTGAATAAGGACTCAAGTTGCCGATAACTGTTGTGAATAGGGGCGTAGCTTCCATCGCAGCACGGATCGTTTATACCTGTGGGCAATCGTGCAGAATCAGTAAGAAGCAATATCTATATGTCGTTAGCTGAATTTGCGCTGAAATCGGCAGTTTTACATAACAAAATGACATAGCATACGAACCAGAGTGATATGCAACGCATGGAAATTAAAGGCTTTTCATTTCTATAACGTTGTTATGCAAGACATTCTGAGGGCTGGACTTGAATAGCCATAGTAATTGAACAGAATTGCCAACCAGTCACTCAATAATAAACAAATTCTATTCTATAAGGTTATACAGGACATGACTGCAACAATCTCTGTAAGCAAAAGCGCAATATTTGAATTAATCATGGCAGGTATAGAGGCATACGCTGTAAAACATCAAGGCAGTAAACAAATTTCGGTAGAGACCGCTGCACACCTATGGGGTTACGTTAATAAGACCCACCCATTTAAATGTACAATAAACCATGTTTCAGTCGAAACATCAGCAAAAAGAACACGTTCATCTGTAGCTTTTAACTCGAAATCTCTGCTAATCAAAAAAGACATTGCAAAAGTTTTTGGTGAGCAATATCAATACATTGGCACTGCACACTCTCATCCATATCTTAGAAAAGAGGTGAACGACGCAGCTGAAATCCGAAAAAATAGTTTATATCAATTGTCAGAACCAGATCATCGCTGTGAAATTGGATACCCAGAAATAGAAGTTTCAGGAAAGCTGTATAGCGTCGCTCTTATATTAACCGTTCACTCGATGCTTAAGGCTAATGATAAAAAAGACGGACGTCATTTCGATAAGCCCTTAACTGAATTCTCTCTTGGCAACATAAAATTCTGGCTATATGGTCGTGTTTTTCAGCATAAGACTAAAGCTTCATTAAGTAACGAAGAAAAGCTAAGCTGTGGACGCTATGGATTAGATATCAGCAAATACTCTGACAATCAATTAATAGCCATTCCTATTGATACAGCTTTAGATAGTGATGTCTTTATAGATACTTTGTGCTCTGACTTTGGAAGACTTAAGTTCACAGACAATGACTCAGAATATAATTTGGCTGAATTAGCTGAAGGTCGATGGTAACCAGCCCCTCACCCAAAGTATTCCTATGCAGCGTTATATCTTGTGCAGTTTTGTACTCATAAATTTAACTCCAACATAGATCCCCAAAACAATAATCGCCACTGCGGTGAAACCATGTGGCGATAATGCGGGCATTGAAACTAAAAGTTGAGTATCGTTTCCACCTTGAGCCATCACTGCCCCCACTCCCATTAAAATACCAGCCAATAAGTGCTTAACCATTAGAACGGCGCTCGGCGTTTTTAGTTTAAAGAGCCCTGTCAATCTGCCGCAACGCTGTAGCACTCTGCATCTTCACACTACCATTCAGAGACTAATAGACGGCTTTTTACGCCTATTATTTGTAACCCCATCGCCTCGAAAACCTCTGCAAAGTCATTACACTGAGCTGACAAGTTAGGCAGAGAAAACTGAGCTTCTGTAAAAAAGCGCTGTTGATGCTCATCACTGCCCCACGCTATCTGCCACCAATCTAGGATTCGCTGTCGTGATTCTGATAGACGCTTAGCCGTGGGCACGCGGTCACTTTTACTTTGATTTTCACTCGATGAAGTGGGTAAAAGGTTCCACTTGTCATTATTTGGCCAGTAAGCAAAAGGCAAGCAATGGTCAACGTCATACTTCCCTTTAAGCGCGGCATTGCTCCAAACGTTGGGAATTTTGACCCCCTCCACTCTCAGCTCTTCCACACGTTTGCGCACATCGCGCGTATCACGGGTCGAATCAATCCAAACCAAGCATTCATGATAAGTTTGCAAGGCGATATTTCGGCTGCGATTGAGCTCAAAACGTTGCATCTCACGAACCCACTGGTTGACCACCAGCGGTTCGATCCAAGAGTTATAGAGCCTAAAGCAATCCCACAGCTTCTCATCGAGAATAAACTGACCATACCCAGCAAAAAATTCGCCATCCAAGATGATAGAACCTGAGTGTGCTCTGCGTTTACCTGCCGGCTGTATCTCAAATAGTTTGTTGGATTTGTCACCTTGATAGATAAAGGTAACCGGTCCGACTTTGATGGTATTCAGTGTGTGGGTAAATAATTTTTGTATCGCCGCCGCTTCTTCTCCCATAAAAAGGGAACCAATAGAGAAATCATCGGCAGCGAGGTGCTTTAGCTTGTTCCATCCATCCTCTTTTACAAAACCTAGTCCCTTACTCGTATTCGAATTTTGTTGAATACCAGCGCCCTCGATATCAACATCAATAAGGCGCTTAAACTGCCGAATCCAATACAGTGCGACAAGCCCCGCCGAAATCGCCACCCTGCCATCACTGCGATCAAGTACCGCACCTGGGTGTACATCAGCAATACGCAGTAAAGTTCGCAGTAGTGCTAGTTTGTACGTTGCAGATTTACTGTCATTAACGATAACCCGACGAACAGTATTTAGATTGCCAGAACCATCATCCGGTAGACTGAAGACAACAGTCTGCCATGAGACGCTTGTCCTATTGAGGTTATCTGCACTCTCAGAGACCAATTGCACTTGCAAAGCATGCTCGCTGGCCAACTTTTCCAATTCTTCAACCGAAACAGGGTAGCTTTGACGCCCATCGGTAAACTCGCCATGACGGAGGCTTATCACGAGCTTGCCGTTGGCAGACAATAGATTTGAGAGTTTACGAAATGCCCTAGCACGCACTGAAGGCGCTAAATGCATCCATACCGCACTCACCAAGATGAGGTCAAAGCGCATACCAAGGTTATTGACGTTTTTAAGCGCCGGTAATGAGTCATTCAACCATGTGACATCAGGACCGGTATTGTGCTTGCCTATTTGACGCAGCGCATCACTTGGTTCAACGGCAACAACCTCACAACTTTGCTCACTCATCCATTTCGCATCACGGCCCGACCCCGCACCAATATCTAATACACTGGCACCAGATTGTGGCCAATAACGCTTCCATGATTGATGCACAGACTCAAAGTCGAGACCATCATATTGCTTCGCCAGTTCAGTTGCATTTTTGTCGTAAAAAGAAGATGTTAAAACCATAAGCCATGCCGTATACCAATCTAAGCCGATGATATACGTGTTCGAATGTAATGGCGATAAAGTAGTAAAAAAGTATTAAGTTATGTGCGAGTTGTCATATTGGGCATGAACTTCAGTATGTGGAAAACAAAAAGCCCCAGCGTTTCGACTAGGGCTTGGATCACGACCGAGTCAATCTATTAAATCAACTACTTAGCCTCATAAATGCTAAGGCACTTTCTTCTAATTTAGACCACAAACGATAGTATAAACAATCCTGTTTAAGCTTTATCTTTAGAGATAGAGGAGCATTCTCTAGCCATTCATAAATCTGCTTCACCTCACGTTCATTACATGTTTGCGCATAATTAAGTACAAATAATATAGACTCTTGGTCATGAACCTGTGAGGTTAAATCTAACTTAGTATCAATATGTATCGGTAGAGCATTGACACTGGTATCTTGTTTAACGAGTGTATTCAACCATACTTCGTCTAGGTGAGGTTTGGCTTTATCAAATCCCTGCTCTATCTTAAATAAATGAACCAACACTGACCATAATTTCCACTGTTTCTCACCTTCGAATAACGGTGGCTTGGTAAAAATGGGTAAAAACTCAATGGCTCTTTCATACATTGAAGGCCAGTCTAACTCGAACGAATTTATCCCTTTATCGCTTGCGGTAGACAGAGAAATAACAGCGTGCATGATAGCTACACTGACACCACTCGAAATAACCTGAGCTGATACATTTCTTTGACGAGCAAACTCAATGATCTGTTCCCATTTCTCTTCTGCCTCAAGCAACATGAACTTCAACGTATCTTTGTTGCGGCGCTCAATGTCTTCACTGCTCGCAATCAAATCATAGTACTCAACCATCGATGCATGATCATTATTTTCGTATGCATCAATGAAGCCTTTCGCCAGCATCCCAATTGGTTTTGAGGTCTTACTATTTATCACTGGCGAACTCAGATAGCGAGCAATCAACCTGTTCAACCTCTCTTGACTCTGCTTCATCGCTTCTGGCAAAAACATGCGGTATTTGGCTTGCTCCATACCTACATTCTCACGTCTCCAAACTGTAACCTTGAGAAATCCATGTGGCCAATGCTGAAGTAATACTCCTTCAAAGTCATATTCTGCTGTTTTACAAGGGCGTGCAAACTGACAGTAATAGCGGGGTAAAGCGCAATTTAACCAATCTTTGGTATGCTCCATTAACTCTTCACTATCACACAGTATATAAAAACTTGGTGATGAACCTTGAGGGTAGCCGACCATATATTTGATCGCACTGCCACTTTCCAGTTGAGTCTGTGCATTGTTCACTTTTTCATGCCATTGACTGTTAGGGGTGATCTTATTCTCACCATTGAAAAAGCCTTGTAATATTTGATTAGAATAACCAGTCATCATCTTCCTCCTCATCTACCGTTGCAACAAGGTTGGAGAAGTACAAATCTTCATACGTGTTTTTCTTTTCTGCAATCGCACTCGGGTTAGTGGTGTAGGTAATTCCTTCGAAATTGATACTTGCACCAAAAAAGGTAAAGTTCATCGAACCACGTATCAAACATGAATCCGTGAGCAAACCCTTTTCGTGTAGGTCTTTATGTTCAGCGACCACAAATCGGCTCGGATAGTTCTTTAACGCTTGCTCTAACAAATATATTTTGTCTCTGTTTTCACGAATGGCTAATTTCAGCGTCGCACCTGCTTCAACACAATTTTGCAACAATTCAAAAAAATGAATTTGGCGGTGTCCCCAAGCAGGGTTTATCGAATCAAAATTGCCAGATGTATTATCTAAAACAGGAAAATCAGAAATCCATGGGCTTAATATATAGATCTCTCCAGGGTTTAAAGCCTCGCCCACTAATATAGAGGTGAGAAGATCTTTGACATGGGCTCGACCTATCGCTTCTTTTGTCTCAATAGAGCGCTCTGTTTGAATCATCATTGGAGGATATCCCTCACTTCAACCGTGATATGCATTGCTGATAAACGAGCTTGAACTTTCGTTATCCGCGGATAGAACATCATCTTATTGTATTCAATCATGCTAACATTTAACTCACAGAGCACAGATTTTACTTGTGACCTATCCCCACCGTTAAACACCAAGATACACTTACCTGATAATTTTAACTCAGCTGACAGTTTGTCACGCCAAGTTCCTATAGTATCGAAATCGACCAGAACATCTTTCGCAGTGATAATTTGAGTTAACAGAAGGCGTTCGGTCTTATTTTTATCTGCGCTAAACTGGTTATAAAAACCTAACTCTTGCTCTCGGATCATTGCACCACGCTGCCATAATTGAGACTGGATACGGTTTTTATTGCTATAAATATCGCTATGCGTACCTCCTAGGTTACGAGATGCAAGATAAGCCACAATATGCAATGGAATCTCGATATCTACACACGCCTCGTAATTACTCCATTCCTCGAGCAAATCTACAAGACATTGATCCGTCGAAGAATTAGCACCTTTTTTCAGGATGCGAGAATAAAGCACACTATTCCAAGCATGTGAAGGTAAGATACCTAATCGAGAGATCTGCAACTTCAGCGCTTTTGTCGCTTGTGAACGGTCATCTAAACTATTCGCTGAACGAATATTATTTACACCCTGCTGCAACACTTGATTTTGAGATAACTCTAACAAGAAATGCTGTAGATCAAAGTTTACCTGCTCATACTCGCCAGTCTCATACGCATGACTTAGATAACCCAACGTACGAAGTGGATCTTCCCGATATACCTCTCTGAACTTAGTGATATAACCAATCCCACCGACTTCGTTTTCATTCAACCAGATGTTTAATTTATCCCCTTCCCAACTATGATCGATATTAAATGACTGCTCCGAGACATCAGATACCAACTTCAAGAACATCGCATTAATACCCCCGCACAAAGTCTGCCCTAGAACCTTTTTGCCCCACTCAAAATAGCGCTCCGATTGCCCGTAACAAGGATCAAGATCAAGTGCACACCTAACTGCGCTCATGTTGGAATCACTTTCAAAATAGTCTGATAGGCGCTGATGTAAACCTTGCTCTTCATCCCCAACCTCTGTGCTACGGCGTTGGAACATACCATTCACCACCTCAAGCAACAATTGTTTACCAGTAGGTGAACAAAGAACTTCAAAGGCATCATTCAGTGCTAATTTTCTTTCATGACAAATTACAAACAATGCCGACATAACACATTCAAATATCCAGTTCGCCAAGAAGTACTCATGTTCGAACTGGTCTGAATTTAGAAAAGTGTCATGTAAATACTGATAATAAAGACCTTTCTGGTTATCGTTATGCGAGAGCAACTTTTGAATTTTCTCCTCAGAAAACTCAAAACTAAATTTCGCACTATCGACCCACAATTTAGTCCCTATAGCAACTTGCGCATTTTTCTGTTGCCATTGAAAAAATATGTTTGCTGGGTCTAGACCTTTTTGAGCAAATGGAATATTTGCTTTTGCTCCTGTACAAAATCGAATCAATTCTACTGACGTGGAGTGGTCATGTGTAAAAAAGTCGATAGACTTCAACACTTCAAACCATTCGCTATTTTTCGGTACCGGTGTCAAATTACTGTTCGAAGGCTCACGAATATCAAAGTGCCACTGAAGAACACTACTGCTTTTATTAGTAAGCGTTTTGTTCATCGCTCGCGTGGTTTTAACGAACCTAGGCTGATAAACTGCTATTTGGTTACCATCAAACTCGACATAATCTTGCAACACTTGCTTGCTTACATCACCGAAAGCATCTTCAATATCAAACCCTAAAATGTCTTTCTGGCCTGGCGTGGGTTCGAAATTTACAGGTACTAACCAGTCCGGTACATTCAACGCCCTAACCGTGTAACGTTTAGACATTCGCCCCGGAGCAAACTCCTTAAGAGTCTGAAAGAAAGCCATGTTTTCTCGTTTATAGCATTCTTCATTCTTAGTCGAGCGATCCAGTACAACCGATAGACCTTGAGTGTTGAGTCCAGAAAACAACTGAGATGCAATGTATTTAGGCATTGGTCCTGAATTACCATCGCCAATTCCCTGCCAATACTGACCTCTTGCTCCCCAACTATATGCGAGATTTTGTTCAAGCTCAGGAAGAAAAGACATCATTATTGAACGAGGTGGAGCCCACATAACCACTTTAACTTGCTCATCGTTCAGCCCCAGCGTATTTTTTATGTGGTTGGTTAATTGCGCTATCTTTGAAGGGTTGTCCAACAATTCACTCACTGCGCGATGTAAATTCTCGAGCCTTTCTGCATTTTTCTGCGGGTCTTTCAATGCGCTCCAAATATTTAACCATTTTAGCTGATGGTCATTTTTAACAAACCACTCCAAGGTAGCAAGAGAGGCGTGCATCTTATGGATATGCGAATTTTCTACCGGCAACTTAGTGGTACTGACTTTAGGGTCAATGAGTTGCTCATACTGCTGAAAGGCAATCCTATCTCGGCCAAAATCAGACAAAATAGTATACATCCAAGGTCGCATACCGCGTCGACGCCCAGCTCGTCCCTTACGCTGTAGATAAGATGCTACATTTCTTGGCGCTTTATGTTGAATTACAGCACCTACTGTAGGATCGTTATAGCCAACTTCTAATGAAGCGGTTGCAACAACCACATTTGCACCTTGGTTAACACCACTATCCTGACTTGATGTGCGCTCAACAATGTTAGCTTGTTCAAGATTGTGACCAATACCCTCAGTAGCAGACCAGTCTTGCCCAAGTTGACGCTTAAGCGCTCGTGAGCAATTCGTATTGTCAGAAGAACGTAAATAAGCTAACGGCTTTTCATTTCTTAAGCTCGGCCGTAATTGTCCAAAAAAGTCTTGCTTACCTTCTGCATCCAAATAATCGTTGTAAAGACGGTTAATAACATCAAGATCATCGGTAAACACAAAAGCCTTTTGACCAAATACATCGTCCGATATATTTCTCTTTACACCGACATGGGTATCCAGCATGCGACTTCCAAGCATCGTAGCCTGAATCGTTGCAGAAAGAAGACCTGTTTGAGAGGCAGGGTCTCCACGAAGTGCTAATAGATATTCAGCACCTTCTTCCTCAATCTCTCGCTCAAATGACTCAACCAATTCGGTATTTTGGGGCAAGGTGCCAGTAAGATCTGCAAAGAAGTTCTTTGCATCAGCAAGCGTTGCAGATAAACCAACAAAATGGGGGTTAATACCGCTAAATGACATCCAGCGTTTCAATAGAAATGAAGTTTGCGCTCCGGTACTGCCTTCATAAGTGTGCACCTCATCAAGCAAAACCAAAGGTATAGCAATGTTACTGTCGTTTACACCAAAAAGCTGATTGAAATTCTTGTCACTAAGACGCTGGTTCAACATTTCTGTTGTTGTAAAAAGGATATCAGGGGGATTTTTTTGAGCACCTTCTCGTGTGGTGATGACTTCCTCGGAAGAAAGAGTCGCATGACAGCTCGAGCAAACCACCTGTTTTGATTGCTTATTGAACTTTAGGATGCCACCACAATCGTGTTTTGGGCAAACCATTGGCCCAAATACCGCACCATCATCTGCATAACACTCAGATAACGTATCACCATAAAACGTGCCAATGGTGATTTTTCGCTTACCTTTGGATTCTAAGAAATCATCCAACTTACGTGCTTCTCGATAGGTTTCCGAAAACTGGTCTTTCAGAAGTTCTTTACGAGGATAAATCGCAAGAATGCGTACTCGTCGATCATCATCATTAATTAAATCGGCTGCCAGTTTAGTCATCGCAGGTAGGTAAAAAGAGAGTGTTTTACCGCTACCAGTGCCGGCACAAACAATCGTCGCGCTAGGATGATAAGCCCTTTTACGTCTATGCTGCTCATATTTTGTAAGGATGCGCTCTGTCGAGCGCACCTGAAAACCTGACAACTGAAACCAGTCGTCTCCTTTTTTCAATAAATTACTAAGAATGGCTTTCTCATTCGATGACTGGAATAGATTCTTTCGCTCCCATTGAGTAATTAGCGTTTGTGCATCGTTATCTCGCTTTGGATATTGGCGCGGTCGTTTTAGAAAACGAAAGTCCGATATTAGCGGTTTAGCGTCTTCAATTTCTTGTTTAGAGAACCACTGGCGAGACAACACTTGCAAGCGCACCGTCTCTGCCATTCGTGTTCGATAGCCATCATTATCAATCGAAAAGATAAAACAACGCTCTATAAGAGCGTCAAAATAATCGTTCACATGATAGTCAGAAACCCCGACATCTTTAAGGCTAGACTCAATCTCCGCGCGGGTAGAGAAAACTTCAACGTCCCCCCAAGCCAATAACTCAGATTCTTTGTCTTCTATTTTATCTAATGCTTCAATGAGCTTATCTTTATCGATCGTGGTCATTATCTTTGTTTTACCATCAATGTATCGAGTTTATTGTTCTTTTCTAACCAATCCATAACTTCTGGTGTCAGCATGGATACGAGCGCAACAGCACCGGCGTTGTTCAACGCATCAAAAAGCTTCTTTACACCTTCCGGCAACGCTTCCGTATTCATTTGCGATTTGAGTTCCGCACACTGTTTCGCAAACTGTTGAATTCTAGCTAACTGCCCTTGATCAAAAGTAAAGCCATCCATTTGGCTATCAAAATCCCTTTTCCTATCTATATACTTTTTATACAAATCAACATTGCGATGGACGGACTTCTGCTGCTCCAGAATCACGTCATTTACGTTTGCTAGGCTTTTTTGCTCTTTCGCCCACTCTTGCCAAATAACCTGGTGATTCTCAGAGAATAAGCTAGCAGTCGTGCTAACAGCCTGCGTCATTTCATAAAGAGTGTTTGCTTCATCAGCCAAACTTTGGGCTTCAATCGCTCCCCATAGGGATTTAAATGCCACATATCGTTCTCTAGCCGTTTCTAGCGATAACTCTCCGCCCTCACAATAGAGATCAACCCCATCAATCAACTTAAGGCACTCTAATTTCTTAGCCTCTTCTTCAATTCGGCTAGAGGGGTTAGCAATGCGCGTAGAGATCGTCTTAAGTGCGCTCATCTGGTCTTCCAAGTTCGCACTGTTATGGTAATACCCAATTTGCTCGTTCAGTTCTTCTATTTGGCGTTTAAGACTCATGCGCAACTCCTAAAATTTGTAAAGACTTTTCTACACATGAAAGACGATCATTTATCACTTTTTTGTAGGTCTCGATTTGGCTAACGCCATTCTTAGCGTTAAATTCTCTAATGTTTTTATCTACTTTTGGAGATATTGCTTTCCAGTCATTTAGCACTTTTACCCAAAGATCTAGTTCGACTCCGTTGATTTTATTCAGTAATTTCACAGGATCGTCTTGAGTTAGGTTTAGAGCAATTGCTGATTTAGGGGTCCGGCGTTTTTCAAGGTTGTTGTCATCATTCGCTTAGTTATTAAGCGGCTTCTCTTTCTGGATTTAGATGAACCTCACCAACGGGTTCACAGTTCCTAATTTTGCCTGACCAACGCGCAGGGTGTCGTTTTCTTGCTATCGACAATACATCAGAACGACGCCTTAAAATCTCGCTATCTTTACCACTGTGACGCTCTGATGGCGTAACGTAATTTAACTTACTGTGCTTGTGCTCGGTGTTGTACCAACGCACGAACGCCTCAACCCAACTACGACTTGCATCGAGTTGTTCAAAGCCTTTTGTTGGCCAGCTAGGCATGTACTTCACTGTGCGGAACAGCGACTCAACATACGGGTTATCATCACTGACTCTCGGGCGACTGTATGATGAAGTAATACCAAGCTCATCCATTTTCGCTCTGAACGTCAGTGACTTCATTGGCGCACCATTGTCCGAGTGAAGTACCAGTGACTGATTAAAGCACTGCTCGCGCATCAGCGTCCGCTGTAATAACTGTGATGCTAACTCACCGCATTCACATTCATAAACATCGTAACCAACGATTTTTCGGCTATAAATATCTTCAATCACGTAGAGATAATAGTGCTGACCGCGAACCCTAGATGGCAAGTAAGTAATGTCCCATGTGTACACTTGATTGGGACCTGTTGCCGTATAACTTGTTGGCTTAGCCTGCCTTTGTCGACTTCGCTGACGACCTCGGGGATGAAGTTGACCTTCCGCTTTCAAAACCCGATAGTAGCTCGACTCCGAAGCGATATACTCACCATTATCAAGCAACGTCGGAACAATTTGAGTTGGTGGTAAACTCGCGTATTCAGGGCGGTTGCACACCTCGATAATCGCATCACGTTCTTGCTGTGAGAGTTTGTTAGCAGGCGCAGGTCTGGTGCATGTCGGTCTTTTGTCTGCCCTTATTTCACCTTGCTGATACCAGCGTCGATACGTCCTCAAGTCGATTTGAACCTCATGGCAAGCGTACTCCAATCGGCAACCACTTTGCTGAGCGTCGTGGATAAGAGTGACCAAGTAGTGCCTTTCATCGGTTGAGGTTAATCTTCCTCTGGCTCTTCCCCGTAAAAGGCTCTCAGCTTTTTTCGCAGAACCAAGAGTGCTGCGGTTTCAGCTAACGCTTTTTCTTTAAAGCGTAACTCTTTTTTCAGCTCTTTAATTTCAAGCTTGTCAGCTTTAGCTTGTTTCTTGGCTTCAGCCTCACGCTCTTTAACAGACATAAACCCTTGCATACACTCACTTCGCCAATCTTGCACTTGTTCAGGGAACAAGCCTTTCTCGCGACAATACTGACTGAGTTCATTCTCCGTCATCGAGTAGGTTTCAGCGACAATGGCGAGTTTAGTTTGAGCAGACCACTGCTCTGATGAAGTATTACTATTTGGCACAGCGGCTCCTGAACGTCTAAGTTGCTGCCGCCAATGATACAGGGTTGCTGGGCTAATACCTTCCTCTTTTGCTACTTGGCTTACAGACATTGAATAAGGAGGTAGTAGCTTCTTCAATATGGCTTCTTTTCTTTCTGTTGGAATGCGATTCAAAACTCACTCATTACCACCCAAACTGGTTAAATTTTAACAGTGACAACAATCCTGCCAGAGGGGGGGTCTGAGAGGTCACTATTTCACCCAATTGCTTAACTCTCAAGCGCACGGTTTTTACACTCACTTCATAATCAGGCATCATCTCTGCTGGAATGTTTTTATAACTGATGTCCAGTAGTTCTAATAATTCTCGAAGTTGTTCTTTCGTTTCTGAACCTTCCAAGTACTCTCTTAATGAAGTACTAGATGCCTTTACTTCTTGCATGACAGCGACTAGTTCACTGGTCGACCTAACGACTTTGTCTCTGTTACGAAATGCATTAGCGAACGTAACTGGATGTATCGCGTTGTTTGTACCAATTAACATGGTGTTTAACCACTTGGTTCGCAATTCATCCCACTCTATCAGCCATTTATCGAATACAGCTTTATGTTGTGGATTGATTGCCGGTGGCAGTTCACTTTTAATCTGGCTCGACGTTTTTACTAACTGATTTAGGGCCTTGTCGATACCTGATAACTCAAACCCCATGCTATTTGCTAACGCGGCATGATTGCTAATTGGAGTGTGTGCCGTTTGCTTTGCTAACTCCATACATCTTGCCATAGCGACCGGTACCCATTTCTGCGCAAACTGCATGTATAGTGCGTAGTCTTCCAGTCCTTGATCGTATGACCAACCAGGTCTTTGAATGTTTTTATCATTATTATCTATTTTATTTTCAAATGCATAGCGCATAATAGCTATCATTTGCTTCTTTAACAGCAAGGCATCAAGAGAAGACGATAACTCTTTATCACCAAAAGCGTTCACTTTCGAATTTTGAGGGTTTGATCTAGAACCTGGTAAATAGATTAAGGTTAACGCACCTTGCTTAAAAAACGCGTTCAATAGACTCTGGTTTTTTCCGCCCCATACGTTGTTTGTATTTACCGAATAGTCAGCGAACCCTTTCTGTTGTTCAAGCATTTGGAAAAGTGCTAGTCGCAATGCATTACTAGGTTTTTGCTCTAACGCTGATTTTCCCGAGAACCATGCATTCACTATTTCAACAACTTCATCGTCATGTAGATTTACTTTTGATGTTCCTTGTGAACCTGAGGTTTTCGAGTCATCTTGTTTACGCTTCTTGTCTTCAGTGCTAGACGGTTTCATCCCAATATCTTCAAGCCTACCAGGGTTCGGTTTGAATACTGCTTGACCTGTCGCTTCTAGGGAAATTTCTTCAGGCAACAATGAAGCATCTAGACCAAAGGCTAGAGCCTGTCGTTTAGAGACTTGTTTGAAACAATCTTCACTTGTAGCAGCGTCCGAGTACAAAGACATAAAGCCAATCAGACGCCTTACCATACCTTTGTCCTGGATGTTTCGGTCAACTATCATAGCCGTTTCATCATTACGAAACTCACTAAGTTGCTCTTCAAACCAAGCACTTGGGTAACCATTTTGAATAAAACGTTCTCTATGATCGCGGAGAATAGCCAATAATACTTCTTGGATCACTACCCGAGGATTGAATCGAGTTCGGTTTCCTTTAAAAACATGCTTCTTAGCTAACTTTGTAATTGCTTGCTTGTTGTATGGAAACAGAGGAATTCCATTTTCTCCAGAACTGTCAGAGGATATGGAGACGTTAGAATAACCAAAGTCATCCAACGTCTTTTGCTCTGATTCTTCTAGGTCAGTACTCCAGGTTATTAACCCTGCCTCAATCTCTTTAACATTAATCAACCCGTCAAGTGCGTCAACACCGTGACGGGCAGCATTTAAGTAGCGTGCACAAAAATCAACGACATCCTCGGATGTAAACTTAAGTTCCGGGAAGTTCTCAACATCGAAATCCGTTGGCAGTCGCCACTCAAAACGACCTCGAGTCCAAATTGTATTTCGGTGACTCTTGTAACTCTCTAGATCATCTGTTGTTGCAATCACGGACTTCATAGGACAGAGTACTTGTACTCCGTCATCTATATCCTGCTCCAAAAGACTTTCTATCAGCACATCATCGATGGATGAAATCGCTGCAAGGTCTTCAACTAGCACTACCAAAGTTCTGTTTTGCTTCAATAGATACTTTCGGATCTCTTTGAATAAATCTTGGAAGTTACCCGTGCTAAACTGAAATAGGCGATTGAACATTAACTTACAAGCTCGTTCAATAGCCTTATTTGTCATCTCTGCGGCCATTTGACGCTTGGCCCCATCTGGTGCTTCTAATTGGAGATTAGCATAGGCTCTACGTGCTCTAGCGCCCAATTGCGTTGAGACCTCGTCGCCACTGGTGAATTTGAAATCGTCGGCAACAACTTGAAAATTATCTTCTAAAAGTTCCGCATAAGACTTAATTTCAATCAATCGTGAAACCCGGGCACTAACCGCTGAATCTTTGCCAGAAAATTTTGCTTTAATATGTGGGTCATCAAAAAAGTGCTGGAGTTCACTCGCAAATGACATTTCTGCCATAAACTCTCGCCCTTTTTCTTGAGTCATTTTTCCTTCAGACTGGAGCGCTTGATGCTGTTTTTGCAGCCTAGCAGGGACTTCTCGAAACGCTTCGACAATATGTGCGAACATTAGGCTTGTGGTTGTGTCACGGTCTAGGGAATTGGCGACTTTACCTATTTGATCGCGCGCATTGTCAAATATATCGCCTTCCAAGTCGCGAAGTAGAATCTCTAGTACTTGAGATAAACTCGCATTCTTTGGAATCCTAATAATATGCCACTTCTCTTGCTCTGCTTTAGGATGATTGTTAGCAACAGCGTTCAACCAACGTATCAAGTGAGACTTACCGCTACCAGATTCTCCGACTAAGGGAATAATATTATTATGAGCTAACAGTTGTTCCAGCAATTCCTGCTGAGTTTTAGCAAGTATTTCTTCTGAGCCGTAAGAAGTCACAACTAACTTCATTGGGTGATGTACTGCAAGAAGCAACTTATCACTCAATCGTTCGGCTTCGCTCAGAATGCAGGTTTCAATATTTTTGAAGCTTGGCCAATATGCTTGGATACTCATTTTTGTTCCGCTCTATTAAATCTGATGTTCGTAACTTCCGTGATCGTCGCCTTCGGCAACGTCAATTCAAAACGCTGACTACTGTCTGACCGAGCTTCTAGACGAAGAACATTCATCGCCTCCAAACGAATAAGGGCAAGGCTAATAGATGAAGAAAGTCGAATACTGCCAACACGTGATACGAGTTCTGGTCTGTTGGTATTGAGATATCTCTGAGCCGAATCCTGTTGCGGATTGGAAAGTTCAGTTTGATATGATCCAGTATCGAAGATCGGCAAAATACGGTTTAATTGGTCAAGAAACTCTTGAAGAGACATTTCACTTTCGGACTCAAAAATACTGTCCAAGTGCCACTGTATAAACCTCGTCGGATCTGGAATGTAGGTGTCTTTACCTACGATCTCTAAAAATCCGAGCATGTGTCCGTAATTAATTACCCCAGCAGACTCATTACTTCTGTTGTAAGTAATTTTTGCTGCTTGAGGAGTCACACTACTAACCATCAATTCATAAGCTTCAGATACTGTGAACGGCTTGTTTTTTACAAATGTTAACTCTTCTTGATACAGGAAAAAGCACATCGCCAATACAAACAACGAAAAGTCTTTAGATAGGTCGTCATCTTTGACGTAATCATATAATGAGATAATTAACTCGCCATCTCTAATATACTGTTTAGAGATAACATCGATAATACGCTTGGGCAGGTTGGAAGAATTACAGAGAGGACTAATTGCAGAATATGCTTTTCCCTCTTCTGACGTAGATACCTCCCAAAGCCCATATTTACCCCAAAAGGATAAAGATTCTCGCATCTTTTTATGGGCATTTTCATTAAGTTTAAGATCACCATCAGAATCCTGCTTTAAATAAAGAGCATCAGGCATCGTTGAACTGAGTAGTTTTGATTCTAATATTGTTGCTTCACTTTTTTTTGACTTTATGTTGTTCAACAGTTCATCTATTAATTGTAGCGTCGGTATATGACTACCTGGGTGTGCGTTGTTAATAATTGCCATAATTATAAATTTGCCAAAGTGGTTATATTCTTAATGTTGTTGCTCGACTCCCACCATTTTCTGTGGTCGTTCAGCGGATCTTTTAATTCGGAGTTTCCAAAATAATAATTAGGAAATTTTTCCATAAAGGTGATTGGCACCTTTAATATTGAATTCATGTCGGTTTCATTCTGTACGATGAATTTCCTGTGCTCATACAACATTTGATCATTATATTCGTATTGACTAAATGGGATATGGAACCAAACCTTATTAGCAAAGTTATCTAAATAAGGTTTTGCTAACTGTAAAAAATGTTCGCTACAAACAAGGGTTGTCACCTCTTCCCTGATTACTTTGTGTTTAAATACACTAATCAAACGTTCGACAAAGCCTGATGTCGGTTCGAAATAAAACTGATAAAGATTGTTCGAGTCACAGGTAGGTTGAGATACAGTGAAAACATCGCCCACTAAGGTCTTGTCTCTCGTCCTTCCGTTCTCTACATCGCTTCGACCACATACTTTCAATGGAATAAAGTTATCTAGCGTAAAGCTTTCTTGCAAAACTTCGCCTAGAGGATTTTTATCAGTGATCCAATCAAGCAATAACTCTCCACGCTTGTTGAGAACTTTGTTTTCTTGAGCACGGTGTGCATTAACCAACTCTTCCCATGTATCCTTGATTACGTGCCTATCATGGGTCACTTCTACCATTACTTTATTGGTAAAATCAGACCAAAATTCATCCCAACACTCTTCATTATCCGGGACTAACGTGGCGTCTGGGTAGCACAAACGCAGCAAACCTGCACGTTGCATCAGTAACAGCGTTTTCCAGTTCCATGTTGCGTTAGCATCAGAGTTTCTTTCTATATGACTTGCCTGAGTATTTACCTTAATCTCAAATAAGTTATCACCGACTTCAAAACGCTGTTTCCACATTGAGTTCCAACGTTCAAAACCCAGTTCAATACCAATTGTATTACTGCGACTGCGATTGGTAAGTTGGCCGCTGTGATAAATCACTTCACAGTACGAAGCTTTTCCATCTCGACCACTTCGACCTATTTCTTGATAATAGCCATCAATATTTTGGCTCAAGCCAGCATGAATTATTGTTCGTACGTCACCTTTATCCATACCAACGCCGAAAGCTGTCGTTGCTACAATAATATCTAAGTTGTTGGCATCCCATTTTTCAATGATATCCGAGCGTTGAGTGTCTCTCGTATCTCCAGTAAACAAGCAAACTCTATTGACGCCTTTTGCCGATAGTTGCTGAAAGATATCTGTACATTCTTGCTTAGTAGATGCATACACAATCAAAGGCTTTGGGGAGCCAATTACCTTTTTAACCACCGTTGATATGTAGTCTTCCTTTTTAACTATTTGCTTTAAGCAAATAGGTTCCGGGCGTAAGAAAGCACCGTTGATCAAAGTCGGTCGGTTGTGAGTAACGCCGAACAACGCTCGGATAGTAGCAAGAGACTGATTGGTAAATGTTGCGGACAGAAAAACTTTCCTAAAACAACCACCTTTCTTTTTTAGCGCCTCTAATAATGCACCTAGTTTTTGAAACTCTGGTCTAAAATCATCTCCCCAAGTGTCAATTAGGTGAGCCTCATCAAACACAACATTCTTTAATATTTTAGACTCAGCCGCTTTAAACAGAGTTGGCAGAATCCCACTCACCATAGATTCCGGCGACACAAACAACACACGTTGCTTTCCGGACAAAATATCCGACTTTATCTGAGCTTTCGTATCTTTACTCAACTCTCCTCGCCATGCGTACTCAGCACAGGGTTGGTAACCCATTCGAGATATCGATGCTTTCATACGTTTAGCTTGATCCAGTGCCAACGCAGTGGTTGGTATCACTACAATGGTGAGTTCATCCGCGCAACTCAACCCGGTAAGCGTTTCAGTGACCAGAGTTTTTCCACACCCCGTTGGCAAATTAACGATGACTGTAGCATCAGGCTTTGAAGCAAGCGTCAAACGCACCGCCTCACGCTGCGCAGGCGTTGTATAAGTGTCAAACGGCAGGTTTAGTTTGTCTAAAATAGGATCATGTGGTGGTTGCTCGGAATAACGCTTTACCACCTGTTTATAAACAGGATCAGCATAGGCATCTATAGCACCCGGTTCCAAAGCTACTGAATCACAAATTGGATCGAATTTTAAGCCAGCACTAATTCCAGCGGCCAACTCCTCTTGAGTTGGTCTTTTGCCAAGTCTCAAGCGCGCACTATCTAGATCTTCTTCTGTTGCCAGTAAATCTTTGGTTAAATACCAGAACTCTGTCAGTGTTAATTCCGGAGAATCCAATGCTTGTATAAAACGGTTCTTGAATTGAGAATCAAAAAAGAACTCAGCCTCTGACTTAAGGTTTTCTAACATGTAATTTGGATAAAATTCACAGAATTTCATAGCTAAGAACCAATCAACAATACATACTTCAAAGTCAGCAACTTCGCTTTAGAAACAACATCCACAAATTCACTTTGTTGTTCAAACTTCTCGATAGCAAGTGCCTTACTTTTCACGAGCACTAAATCTAGTGCACTAATAAACCGATCCTTACTCACTAGCGACTCAATGAGTTGCCATAGATCCGTATTAGAGTCATCAGCTTGGATAGTGATATTGGTGTCCTGATATGGAACCTGATTGCCCCCAATTTCAACTCGTCCATTTTTAGTACTGTACGCACCTCTTACTAGAGTCGCCATATTTGGTGGAATGAGATCACCACTTTCCCCAAACACCTCCTGAAAAACAACAGGTGGAAATATGGCGTCAACAGTGATTTGCTCAGATGTAGAACCTGCCTCTCCTTCTACCAACCATTGTGGTACAAAACACAATTTCGGCTCCTGGTTGAAAGGGAGCTTACGTATAATTGCGCTACAGTTGCCTAGTGGTGATAGTAAAGATGCCTCGGCTATTGCATCAACAAAAGGTTGCCCATATCGCAATGGGTAACTGCCATTCCTCACACTGTTCACTCGTGAAAGAGACAATTCTTGAGTCACTGGCGATGAGTAATCTGATGCTTCAATATCAAGACCAACAATACATTTGTCGATTAACGTTGACGATCGCATTTTGGTTAAACCTGACGCATATTTAAAACGATAAAGGTCTTGGGTTTCACCGCGAAGCTTTTGGAATAAAATACCTTGCGTGATCCACTCAGTAAGTGCAGAAGACTCTTCAAAGTTCTCGTCATCTTGCCGCATTTCTGCTAATAGTTTTTCTGCCTTTTCAGCATCGGTATCTACTGTTGCAAGCTTAGCGATAATATCTAAGTGCTCATACGTCTGCTTTGTCTTATCTTTTAGCTTTACTTGAGCATCTTCAAATGCAAGGTAACCCTCTTCCCAAACCGCTGGCCACACTTCTTGGTTTAGCAATGTATCGATTTCATCTTGAATATTGGCACGATAGTGAGAAAAACAACCGACTCCCATCGTCAACGCTTGGAGCCACTTACTGTACAGTGTGGGTCTCTGCGTCGATAGAATCATAGTATCGATAGGATGCACTCCGGTCGACAGTGCACTGTATCGATTCAAGCGACCATTGCGCTGCTCAATGCGGCTAATCTCCATTGGCATACTGTAATGTATCGCTAGACGACGCTGTCCCTGGAGGTTCAAACCATCTTCACCTTTTTCATCACAAACCAAAACTCTTACTCCGCTATCGGTAACAAAGTCTGGCGTTTTACCTTGTTGATGACGTTCCACGCCGGTTGAAATGTTGTCAACAAGGAACTGATACACATTGTCGGCAGTTAAACAATCTCCGCAAAAAATGACCGCCTTACCGTCAGGCATATCCTCCAACCATTTTGTTAGCGCAAAGACTGTTGCTTTGTTTTTGCTTAATTGCTCACGATCGGATTGCTCTAGCATATACTGCCAGTAAGAAAGTTCATCGCTGGTAGAAGTCACGGTTTTCAGATAGCGGTCAACTTCTGATTTGAAAGAAATTGGACTAGTTAGCAATGCTTCAACTAACTGCTTAAACTGCGAGATGTTCAATTGCTTAAACGTATCATTGCCCACCATTTCAGAGCGATACTGCTCAAAATGCTCGTCTAGGTAAGCTTCATTGTTTGGTGCATTCCATATAACCGTTTGGACAGGATTTAGGCCAGGGAACAGGTTTTCAATTTCATTAGCGTCATTATCTAATAGACCTGTTGATCTCGAGGTACGAATCATTCTGTAACTAAACAAGCACTTATTATTCAAATAAGACGACAGTTCACCGATGAGACGATCTCGTAACTCAAGGTCTTTTTCCAGCGCAAACATGTTAACCTGAGGAAGCAACGCTTCTGCCATTTCGTCTACGTTAGGATCACCAATCTCCAAATCCAATAAGTCATTGAGTGACGTATAAAGAAGAAAGTCTTCATTCTCAGGTACAAAGATACGGCTTAACTCACGAATTCGATCTTGAATCGGCAATAACTTATTGAACAGTTCAATCGTTCTATCAGTCAATGGAAAGTCATCGCCATTCAATAAGTGCAGCAATGCCAAATAAGCCGAATCGTGCCCAGCCATCGGTGTCCCCGTAAGCAACAGAGTCACGCCTGAATGATTGGCGAGTTTGGAAATTGCAACGAACAGTTCTTTCTCTAACCAATTTCCGTTAAATGGATAGCTTGATATTTGATGAGCTTCATCAATAACCACCATCGTTGGCTCAAATGTGTACGTCAGCGCCTGGGTGTAGGTCAAAATATGAACATTTGGATCTGCATTATCTTCATCTGTATTGAGTAACGATCCGAGATGGAAACGATCTGACAGTTCTCGCTCCCATTGTTGAGTCAATGCGTCTGGGACCAATATAAGTACCTTTGATTCTCGGCCTCGTTCCAATACATGCTGCCGAATGATAAAACCAGCTTCGATCGTTTTGCCCAAACCCACCTCATCACAAAGCAAGTATTTCTTTTCTGAGTCTTTGAGTACCTCATAAACAGCCGCAAGTTGGTGTTTTTCTAACTCAACCGAGCTTGATAGTAACGCCGAAATTGAACGACAAGAGCGTCGCTGAGAAAAGTATTCTTGATAGAAATTCGCTAATGCATTACAAAGAAAAGGAGATGAAGTACCTTGCCCTTTTAGAAATTCTCCAACAACGAATTCTTTAGCAGGATAAGCATTCGGAATGAATAAATCACCGAAATCATAGACACCTTTCACCTCTCGAGAAAAAGAGATGAGTGCTTGCTCATTTGGTCTTTCCCCTTGGTAGTGCCCCATTTTCCACGAATGAGAACCCGGGAACTGCACAAACACCTCGGTATTAAGGCCAAGAGAAGTCACTGCACGTAACTCACTCGCTGGCACATCAATGGTGCTGTCCAAAGGACGGAGTGGTGACGCAAAAAAACCAATTGTCGCAGATTGATCTTGAGCGTTAATAGAAACAATTTTACCAATACCACGAAAGGCGGTAGGACTCTTTACCAATGCCCCAACTCTCACCGACGACATGAATACCTCAAACTAAACAGCGAAACTAAATGACTATTCTTATCACACATCACAACAAATAAGCACCTAGTTACTTATAAATTACATAAAAACATCGTAAAAACTTAATAAAGGTCACTAAGGACCCACTCGTAATTTTCTTCAAAAGATACTGTTATTGGAAAAACCAACTCCGCAAGGAACTCTAAATATTTAATGGTCCTAACCCGGTATAACATACGAGAATTATATAAAAAATGCGTTACGATAAGCGACTTACAATAAATGTAATTGGTATAAACCCCATAGAGATGCCATCAATAACTATCTAATGTACATCGTCATCCTAAGACAACAGACGACAAAAAATGTCGCCTCCTTAATCCTGACAATAAAAAATCCTCACTATGAGGATTTTTCATTGGAACCGAGACTAACTTCAGTATTGCCTTACTTCTTAAATTTACCACCAGATTTTACTGTTGTTGTAGAACTTGTCGTGTCCCTGATACCTCGACTCTTTACGCAATAATGAGTGGCTTCAAGTTTAACGTAAACATCTTCAACCTCTAGCAGGGTTTTAAGGGCTACAAAAATCTGAGAAGTTAATCGCTCTTGAACCTGAGGTCTCTGAGAGAAAAAGCGAACCAAACGATTGATTTTTGACAAACCAATCACCTTATCATTAGGTATATAGCCGACAGTTGCCATTCCATCAATAGTCACCAAATGATGCTCACAAGTGCTAGTAAAAGAGATATCTTTCACTACGATTTCCTCATCAATAGCCATCTTGTTATCAATTGTTGTTATCTTAGGAAAGTTCTCATAACTCAAGCCTGAGAAAATCTCTTCAATGTACATTTTTGCGACACGTTTGGGCGTATCAGCAAGGCTATCATCATGTAAATCTAATGATAGTGCACTAAGTATATCTCTGGTCGCATTCTCAATGATTTCAAATCTATCTTTTGAGCTTAAGTCATTGTCAAACATCGGCGTTTCAAGTCCATTTTCTAGTAACGCTTGACGGACCATTTGCGCTTCTGGGCTAATTGCATTCATGGAGTTACACTGTTCCCAAATAGTGTTCTTTATTTTTTTCGTAAGCATCTAAGCCTTCACTTCTTAATTTGCATGAAGGACAATCACCGCAACCACTGCCAATAACCCCATTGTAACAAGTTAATGTTTTGTTCTTCACAAACTCTAGATGCTCGTATTTATCCGCTAAAGCCCAAGTTTGCGCCTTATCTATCCACATTAAAGGGGTTACTAGTGATAATCCATATTCCATACCTTGCTGCAACGCATTTTCCATTGCTTTAACAAATGAATTGCGACAATCCGGGTAGCCAGAAAAATCGGTTTCACAAACACCAGTAATGACTGAAACTGCACCTATTTGATAAGCATAAATACCAGCTAGAGTTAAAAACAAAATATTGCGCCCAGGGACAAACGAATTTGGCAGACCGTTGCTCTGAAGCTCATGAGAAACGGGAATATCATCTCGAGTAAGGGAACTAATAGCTAACTCATTGAGCAGTGATACATCTAATACCTTATGAGCTTTCACTCCTAACTCTTTAGCAATCGTTTTTGCGACTTCAATTTCAAGTTTATGTCTTTGCCCATAATCAAAAGTAATAGCATGGACTTCATCATATTCTTTCATTGCCTTAATCAAACATGTGGTTGAATCTTGTCCACCACTAAAAACAACGACAGCTTTTTTCATAAGGTACTCCTAAGCAATTTGTAGGTATTTGTGTGTTTGAATAGACAAACGCCAATTGTTTACAATGCAGTGATGTATACACAACTCAGTGGCTCTATCTTTTTGACTAATCGGCTGCAAAGCAACAACGACATCGTCCCGAGTAGAGTGCTCTTCTAGCATACGTTTGAGGTTCTCAATATCTTTCTCGGTTCCTACTGGATGCTTAATTTCATTAGCACGCCCAACCGCAGAACCAAGCACTTTAAAACCGCCCTTCATATTGACCTTCGGAGATACTGTTACCCATGTTGCTTCCGACGTTTTGACCTCAAATGTACCGCTAGTCTCAATCTGACACGAGAAACCTTCTTGTTCCAACTTCATAGTCAAAGCGGTCAGGTCATACATACATGGTTCTCCGCCTGTAATCACAACATGTTTGGCGGTCCATGTTTGTTTAAAATACTCAATTAACTCAGATGCACTCGTATTAGACCAAAGTGAGGAATCCTGCTGTTTGGTCACGATTTCAGTCAAACTTACCTCATTGCTTAGTTCCACATCCCAAGTATGCTTTGTATCACACCATGCACATCCTACTGGGCATCCTTGCAAACGAAGAAAAATGGAAGGGACGCCTGTATATACCCCTTCACCCTGAATTGTTTCAAATATTTCATTGACTTTTAACAAGTACAACCTCTCTTTCTTGTAAGTCGTATAAACGCACCAGATAGTCCGTTACTAAGCTAATATCTTGCGATAAATTTTGGATTTGATTCCATTTTTTCACTATAGGTTGCCCGTCAGGGTCTAAGCCAAAATCCCAAAAGCCCGAACTCCAGTTACAAAATGGTTTCAATCTTTCGAGCTTTTTCTTTGCACATTCACAAAACGATATTTCACTATCATCTATGTCAAATGTGTAAAATATCTCATCAAATAACTGGCCAAGAGCAACTATCCCTGCCCCGTGAAAAAGCCTAGAGTCTTTAGGCTTCTTCCCCCAATCATTTGAAAAAACACTTTTTACGGCTCTAAAATAATCAAAGAGCAGGCTGAGCATTTTAGCACAATCTTCAGGCTCGCATGTTTCTTGTGCCCTATCACTAAACGCGTACAAAGCCCCCTCTCGCAAACTGTTATCAATCATTTTCATCAGTGAATTATCAGCAATAATACCTGTGGGATTGGTAATAAGCTTAACCAAGCCATAAAGTGGAGAGTCTGCTTGATAATTAAGCAACTGAACAATTAGTGATGGTAACTTACGTCTGGTTAACTCTTGATTAAAGAAACCGTTCGCATGAGGAAGCAACTCATAGATTAAGCTTTTCGACAAGGGTTTCGCTGAGTTGATCAACAAAAACTGCTGTCGCTCAAACTCCTCATCATCATTAATAAACACACATACTGGTAGGTAAAAATCTTGCCTTCCTGACAACCGCAATGCTGCTATTCTTTGCTGGCCATCAACAATCAAAGCGCTTCTCGCCCGCTCAGGAATGGTTAATTCAAATAAATCATCGGCTATCCATTTACACTCTACATCACTATTTAAACTCATAATTATTGAGTTAGGGATAATCGCACCCTCAGAGTCAATATAGTCAGCTATATTACTGATATGGTTACGAACCTCTGTTCTTTGGTAACCTTTGAGTTCATGTTCGTCACGCATTACCCGAGTGATTGTTGATATTGCTTCTATTTCCTTTAAGTTCATATTGAGTTGGAAAAGTTCAACCTCACTGCTTTGCTGTATTCTCAACGCTTTTTTTTTATCATATATCCCTACCAAATTTTTATAGAAATCCTGCAAGTTATGAAATGCCCTTCGTTTATTCCTTTCAGTCCCACGAAAGACAACCACCTCAATACCAATATCGCGACAAATATTGCAACCACAACTCTCCCAGGGGCGTGCTTCCAAAGTACGCTTATATTCAAACTCAAGAGCATGTTTTCGACCAAAAACTAAATGTTCATAATCCTGTACGGCAGATAATGTTTCACCCAAGCCCAATTGGCGTAAACCATACAATCTAATCGCTTCAAGAGCCGTATACTCCAATTTTCGAACCAAATCTTGGCTGATTCTTCCAGAAGATATCAACTGCTTTACTTTATTGTTTGCAAATGACTGTGGTAAACGTATCGCGCAAAAAGACTCGCCATTTAATCGAAAATTACGCTTTTCACTGAGGAAAGACTGCTTTAAAGGTGTCGTACTGTCTACACTAATCACACCGCGCTTCGCAACGTACGGCAAAATATCGACTCGCCCGATGCCAAGCAAATGAATGCCATAATGCCCCGGCACCTGATAATGAATTTCATCCAACAAGTTACAAATCTGCGTTGAGTCTAAAGTAACTATTCCGCCAATAGTGATATGCTTGTAACCCATAGATTTCAACGATCGAACTGATTCGATGTAACTATCTAAGTCCCAACCTTGAGCCACCCCGTACGGCACAAATGAATACTCACTCTTTCTGGCTAAAAGCTCTTCTGCATTGTTTAGAGATATCTCAACTCGCGTTTCATTTTTTATTTGAACATCATCTGGTAAATGGCACTTACGATCGTTATACCCCACTATCACATGGTCTAAAGAAACGCCACTATCAACTTTTGACTTAACGTAAAAGTCGATCAAGTCGTCCGTTGTATACGGTGGTGTATCTTCACTGATATATGAAAAAGCACCGCTATCACCCATAACTAAATAGTTGTCATCAAACCGGAAGAATCGATGGGCACCCTCTCGATACAACCTGTATTTCTGTCCTTTTGTGTACCGAGTTCTATCTGTTCTTCCAGGCAAACCCTCAACAATTGACTTTGAAATTAAGATACCATCATAAGGGCGAGGTAGTAGATGATGAGCGTACACATCGTCGCGCTGAATGACTCGCAAAGGTTTGTGCTTCTCAGTTTCAAAATTAAAATTCGGATCGACGAAGTCTTGGCTATCTGGAAAAAAGTACTTCATATTCACCTCCTGATGAAACTAAGCATATACGAAGTTTCCTCTTTCAGCTAGACTCCCTTAGTAAGAAAAAGACGACGATTAAAACTCTAATGGTAATTGCATGAGCCAAATACACTTACTAATTCCTTGTACAGCCAGAAAGACTTTAGATGTTCCACTCGCTATGAATATCAAAGAACATGTTTCTGACTCAATACAAGAAACTCTAACTAACTGGCAGACAGCGTTCTCTGAGCAACAAACTAATAAAGTACAAGCCAGGGATTTATACGCAGGACAAGCATTTTCTAGTCTCAGAGCACTTGCTGATAAAATGGGGCTCTCTCTAAAGATTCTTTCGGCTGGATTTGGCTTAATTGACGGCACAATTGAGTTACCGAGTTACAATGCCACCTTTGCGCCTAACGTGAACCGCGTTCCTACACCGAAAAAACTATGGTGGAATGCCGTAAGCAGTTCTGCTCTTCCAAGTTCATCAATAGTCGAAACCTTCTCAAGGCATAAAAGTGACTACTTTATTATCGTTGCAAGCAATGAGTATCTACAAGCGATACAAGATGACTTAGTAGAGACCCTCCGTACTTTCTCAAATGCGTCTAATCAAATGGCTATCATCGCGACATCCATTCCATCAACATTAATAGAGTATTCTTCGTGCTTCGTTCAATGCTCAAGTGCTGTGTTAAGACATTCTACATCCATTAAACCTGGACTAAGCCTTACAAATAGGCATATTACCGCAATAGCATCACACTTGTTTTTAAGTAAATTAGATCTTACAAATCCAAACTTCAATGATACTATCTGCGTCCTAAATGAAGAGTTCGCGAAGCTAACCCACAAAACTAGAGTTGATAGACCGAAACAAACAGATAAGTTCATAATAGAGTTCATTGAAACTCAGATACTTACTGATGGAAAACGACAATTACCTGTAGCACAAGCACACAAGCGACTTCGAGATGCTGGCTATGCATGTGAAGATAAGCGATTCTCGAATCTCTACAAACAAGTTAAATCAGAAAAAGGTTTATCGTGACTAAGTTCCGTTTCTACTTTCCAGACAACAAAGACTTTGTCGACCCAAACTTTGATGGTCGTGACAACAGTCGAACTAAATATCATCGTGCATATGATGATGACCACTACCCACATGAGATCCTAACGGAACTTCCATTTGATGGAATGCTAATTTCTTTAGCGGGTGTTGGCACAATGCAAAAGCGTGGCAAGTACTACGAGCAAGAACTGACTGAAGACTTTTACTTCCTCGGCGCACGCGAATTTCTGCGTCTAAATAAATCGAAGTTTCAAGACGTAAAGCTAATGGGTGACTGTGGAGCGTTTGACTATCACGCAGAAAAAGAGCCTCCATTTACAGTAGAAGAACTTATTGAGTTTTATGACCGTGGTGGTTTTGACTACGGCATCTCACTCGACCACATTGTTTTCCCATACTTTAAAAACGAAGAAGCAAAAGACGAGTTCGTCAAAAACAATGGTTCACATGTATTCCATGAGTTAATACAAGAAAGCGAACGTCGCATCAAAATTACGTTAGATAATGCTGAGACCTTCTTGGAAAAGTCACAAGGTTATTCATTCGAAGCCTACGGTGTTGCTCATGGCTACGATAAAACCTCATTTATTCGCTCAGTAAAAGAGCTTCAAGAGATTGGATACCGAAGAATAACTATCGGAGGTATGATCAAAGCTAAAACTGACGAAATTCTTGATTTACTTGAGAGCCTAAATCAAGTTCGCCATCCAGATACTGAATTCCATTTACTAGGCATTTGCCGTTTTGACAATATTCCAGCCTATGTAAAGGCGGGGGTAACTAGTGCAGATAGTACATCCCCTCTTATGCAAGGACTTAAAGGTGGTAAGTACTACTCACTTTCAGAAGAAACTGAGAAAGCCAAAGTTGAAGAATCATTAATGATTCGAGCAAGACAATGTGATCACAAAAATGTTCAAGATCATATTGAAAAATATCGTGACGAGTTACATAACCATATCCGAACGATGGGTCAAAACAATGAGTACGATATCGATCTGTCCAATACTGCACTATCAGTCAATGAATGCGTAAAGCGTCTAGAACTAGATTGCCTTAAAAAGTTGCAACAATATGATGAAACGGCGCTTGATCTTGAAGGTACAGTCAAAGCACTAATTGCTTACGAGAAAGTAACAAATGAAGCATATCTCCCTTCAAAAATGACGCCATCGAAACTTACGGCGTTAAGTCGTGGAGAAGTCAAATACCGGAACTTTCTTGAGGAACGCAAGTGGCGTCAATGTACTTGTGGTATTTGTAAAGGTGGATTGATGAACATTATTTTCCGTTCAAATCAGTCAAATCGCCGCCGTGGTATCCATAACCTAGCGATAGTTACTAAGCACAAAAATCGTGTAATTAGATCACTTGAGACAATAGTGAAGTAATCCATGTCAGAAGTATTAAGAATTAAAGTTATTCAAGAGGTAGTAAATGGTGTAACTGTTTACACTGGTTGGATAGAAGGAAAAAAAGTTCGCGACGTTGCTAAAATTGTGCATATTACTCGTGAAGGTGAGTATATACATGGCTACCAACGTAGTGAACTACCAAAGCATATTGAGTCCATTACCGACTACGTTGAGTCAAAAAACTCTACAATTTTGGCTAACTTGGTTATTGGTTTTAATGAGTCAGTAAAATTCGAGCCTATCGCTGAAGGCTCTGAATTTGGTCATTTAGTTGTCCCTTATGATCCTGAGCTTCCATCAAGTGAACTCCCTGGTGCAATTGTAGATGGTCAACAACGTTCTGGCGGTGTTAAAAATAGTCATCATGAGAGTTACCCTCTTCCGGTGTCTATCTTCATCTCAGAAAACGAATCTGACTACATCCAGCAATTTCTAATCTTGAATTTAGGTAAACCACTGACATCTGTGCAATTGAATGCGCTAGCCCTTTATGATGATATTTATAAACCACCAGCGTTAGCAGAAAAAGCGTTCCCGCTTTCTATGTGTGAAGAGTTAGGTTTCCGCAATGCCGACTCACCTCTCTACGGTTTAATTAAGTCAAATGGGAACAAAGATGGCATGATAGCCGAGTCATCTATCACTGAGTTTGTTACAAACGTACAGCGACAACTTCTAAGTGTCGTGGGCGTTCGCGTATATCAAGAACTAGATGACGTTACTCGCGCGCAGTTTATTCAGGTAATCAAAAATTTCTGGAGTGCTGTTGCTACGGTTTTTGTTGACGATTGGGCAAAGAAATCTCGTGATATGAAGCGTACTTACATCACTCACGGTACCTCTATCATCGGTTTTTCATACTTATGTCGCCACATGTTGCGAGTGTTCTTAACGCCTGCAAAGAATGTGAATAACGAATCTATTTTGAGCTCTGAATTACCATCCCCGGCATTTTTTATTAAAGAGTTATCTATTATAAAGGATGACTGCCACTTTAGTAGTGAGCACTGGGAATTGGGTTTGCTGAAAACTAATCAAAAAGATGAAAATGGCGATGACCTGACGATCAAATATACACGCCGTTGGAATGATTTCCAAAATACAACATCAGAAAAACAATTGTTTGCAACAAACATTCTTCGTATTTACGAAGTGAATAAAGGTTGGCGTGAAGATTACGATATCTACATCGACTAAAACAATCACCACCGCCATAGGCGGTGGTTTAAGCTAGACAAAAAAGAGAAGTAAACCTTCTCTTTTTATTATTCTAATTCATCGATCAACTCAAACACCAACGCTAAACGCTCATATTTGCATAATGTAACTAACTCTCGCAACTCTTGGGGATTTAACAGGTTATTTTGTGCCTTATTTTTAAGCTCAGCCCACTTAGGTGAGTTACTCTCAGGAGCGATCTGCCCACTTGATACCCCTATTAGAAACGGGGTTAACTCGAACTCAAGTAGACGCGTGCACAAAATAGTTAGTTTACTAGACTCCATTTACATACCTCTGTCCTACTGGAAACATAATAACTCATTCAACAAATTTAACATCAAACCAGATACAAAGTAACTTCATATGTAGTGAACACGACTAACTAAAATACGATCTATGCTGTGCTGTTTGATATAATGTTGGGTAACTAACACTTTAAAGGATTTGGATGTGAACCTTTTTGTTCGAGATCTCACCGTTATAGACTCTTCTTACCTATGTGATAAACGTGGAATGGTAGGTGAGAGTTGGATTTTAGATATAAGCCTATCTGGTGAACTTAACGAGATGAGTATGGTGCTGGATTTCGGTCAAGTAAAAAAACAAATCAAGCAATTAGTTGATAATCATGTTGACCACAAACTATTAGTGCCAACTAAAAGCAAACAAGTATGCGTCACCAGTACACAACAAGGATACTCAGCCGTCGACCTGATCCGCGGAGAGCAAGGTATTCACTTACATTGCCCAGATGAAGCGCTTTGCTTAGTAGATGCTAATAGAATTACTATTTCTAGTGTTATCAAGCACCTCTACGCTATACTCAAAGCACATCTACCACAGAATGTGAATGACCTAGAATTAACTTTGAGAACTGAAAATATCGATGGTGCTTTCTACCATTACTCGCATGGTTTGAAGAAACACGACGGTAACTGCCAGCGCATTGCTCACGGACACCGTTCTCCAATTGAACTGATTGTGGATGGTGCACGTGATTCACAACTAGAAGCGCAGTTTGCCTCTCGCTGGCGAGACATTTATCTTGGTTCAAAAGAAGATCAAACAACTATTGCCGATCTTTCAATGAATACTCGCAGCACTGGAATCAGCGATGATACTCACTACGCTTTCAAATACACAGCCCCACAAGGTCAATTCGAACTTGCTATTGCAAAAAATGAAACCGAAGTGCTCGAATCTGACACCACCATCGAGTTACTCGTCAATTACATCGCCGATGAAGTAAAAAAAGAACTAAAAAATGAGCAACATTTAAAAGTAGTTGCTTATGAAGGTGTCGGTAAAGGTGCGATCGCAGTTAGATAAAAGAAAAGACGCTCTAATTATCTGAATAATATGAACTAGTTCAGACCTAATCTGACAGTCATCCCCCTTTCGACTCGGTGCCTGTCAGATTATCTCTAGGCTAGATTATTTTCAGCCCAGATTGATTTCCCATCCTCTAATGTCTCTATAGGCGTTCTACCACAGTACATTTTTCCTTGATGAGTACAATGATTGTTGTAGTAGTCCATTCGTCCAAATCTTTCTGTATCTCTTCCATTGAAGCATATAGTTTCGTTCTCAATGTTACTTGGAAGAACTCATTCAATATGCTCTTGTAGAAGCGCTCACAGATGCCATTTGTCTGTGGCGACATCGTTTTGGTGTGGTCGATATTATTGATGGCTAGATAGAGTTGATAGTCGTGTAGTCCAACGCGACCACAGTATTCAGTGCCTGGGTCGGTTAAGATTCTGAGCATAGGTAGCGCGTGAGTCTCGAAGAACGGTAGGACTTTGTCATTGAGAATATCTGCTGCCGTGGTTGCTGTTTTGGTTGTGTAAAGCTTAACGAAAGCCACTTTGTTATAGGTATCAACGAACGTCTGCTGATAGATGCGTCCAACACCGATGACTCAATTATTATTAAATTAGGTTCACTTGCGCTTTACTTTCTTTACCATCTTACGCTTACGTTTATTCTTCAGTTTTTGTGCTGCATCTTTCTGCATTTTCCCCTGAGAAGTAAAGCCAACTTTTTTCAGCACGGCTTTACCCTCTGCGCTGTTTACGAAGCGTCGAGCCTCAGCGTGCCCTGCATCTGCGGCTTCTTTTAACAAGGTAGGAATTGGCTTGGGCGTTTTCACGCCCGCACGTAGTTTGAACTTCTCTGCCGCGATAACCAACGCATGTTTTACGATTGAATACTTTACATCTGCAACTCCTAACTCATCTGACGCTTGTTTTAATGCGTCGTGATAGATGTCTAACATCAAATCATAATGCGCTGGATCTTCGGCAATTTGTTTAAATAGAAGCAGTTCAACCTCTAAATAGGTTGGCATGCATGGGTACTCATCGACCATTTTCTTTCGCGCACTTTGGGTATCCGATACTTTGTTAACCGTTAGTTCAACGTAAGATTGGAAGAAACCGACTGCTGGCGCACGGCGAGCCTGTGCGGTGACTAACGAAGAACGTAATGCTTTTAGCGCACTTTCCGTTTGCTCTGCTTCAAAAGCCTTCAGTTTGCATGCAACATCAGCAGTAAATGCTTCGGGCACACGATGTTCTAAAGCAAGTTCCAACCACTCACTTTGTTGAACTTTTGTTTTAAATGCTCGACTCAGCTCAGATGATAACGCTGGGTGGTAGCCTTGCTCGGCAGCCTGGCGAATATAGTTTACGCCAAGTTTATGCTCTTCTCGTTCAATCAAGTAAGAACCAAACTCAAATGCAGCCTCGCCCGATTGATCTATATTCAACGCCTGCTTAAAACACAGTTTCGCATCGCGTGAACTTTCTTCTTGCAGCAACTTATTTGCATAACACTTTGCTAAAAGTAACCAACTCTGTTCATGCCCTAAGCGATGTGTTTTTTCAAGCCAGTATGTTAAATCAGCCTGCTTATCAAGATAATGCTCTTTTCGCCACCAGCGTGTGTCACCCACTTGCTGACTCATTTCTAACAGTTCATTATAGAATCGAGTTGCAAGGTAGAAGCTCGCTTCTTTTGAGCCTTTAAGTGCATCGGCAACAAATAAACTCAGTTCACAAGAGTTTGGCTCTTGCCACGTATAAGTACACCGTGCTGGAGTTCCTAAAACCATTTGTCCAACATAATGAGCAATCTCATACAGACTATTCATGTGTTTTTGCATGCGTGCGCGAGAAATCGAAAGTTTCGCAATATAGGCACCATTCACTTCTGTCATGTGTACTGAGCGATTGCCGTCATATCGCAAATGATTCATCTCATCGATCACCCATTCATCAACACGTTGCGACGCTTGAAGCATCTTAATTTTGTTCGCAAGATCACCATGAACAGGTGGGCGCAATTTAAACTGCTTACCCAACTCGTGGCATGCTAATTCAACAAATAGGCGCATTTTTGCTAAGCTCGACTGAGGGTCGGTGAAGTAATAACGCTCTGCTAATACTGCTTGGTTATACAACTCCTCTAGACCATCTTTAAGAAAAGAGAAGTTGTCTTGGGTATTATTCTCAAAGTGTGGTTGAACATGCATTTTAAAGCGTTCCTATTTGCTGACTATGAACGCTATACTAACCATGAAGGCGACAATTATTGTCGCCTTTAGTTGTTCTTTTTTCACAGGCTAATTCATGAGTTTACAAATACAACGTTATCAAAAAGTCCTAGAATCAATTCCCTGCTATCCAGAAAGAATCTCCAGCTTGGAGATTAAAGAACGATTACAATCATCTGGACTATTGAGTACCAAAGCGGATGAGAAAAGCCAACTACGTACAGTTCAGCGTTGTATCAATGCTGTTGTTGCAGATCATGTCAGTATAGAAATAGATGATTCCAGCAGACCTTACACATACCAGATCGCCAGTGGGCATCGTCACCCCATCAAGCCTGATGGCATGTCTTCAGTTGTCTCTTTACAAGTCATTGAAAAAGAAATTAAGTCGATGCTTCCACCTACCTTGCGCGGTGATGTCGATTCAATTTTTTCATCACTTAAGCAAGTTAATACCAAACAAACCAAACTGTGGAGTGAACGATTCTGCTATTTCCAAAGCGAATACCCTTTGATTGCACCGTCAGTAGGCAATGAGTTCTTCAAGTTAATCGAAGAAGCACTACTAAACAAAAAAGATATCGCATTTACTTACCAAAAACGCGGAGCTAACGAGCCAAGTAATTACACCTCTACTCCACTGGGTTTATTTTTATATGGCAACAGCTTTTATTTGGTCGGGCTTGTCCCTGGAAAGCTCGACGATATTCGGACTTATGCTCTACACCGAATTCATAGCCTAAAACTCACTTACAGTAGTACCAAAATTCTGGATATATTTGATGTTCGATCCTATGTACAGCAGAACGCTCGCCACTTTTCTGGCGGAAATATGCATAAAGTGACCTTACGAATAGAGAATTACCGCGGCTTGCATTTAATTGAAGAATCCCTACTCTCTAGCCGTCAAACCATTATTGCTCGAGATGACGAGTACACTACGATAACTGCCGACGTAAGAGATAGTCATACATTTGAATGGTGGTTAATGAAGCATGCCAATATTATTGAGGTTATTGCCCCATCAGCGCTTCGAGATAAAATTATCGATAACCTCAAAGTAGGCTTAAGCTTGTATGGCATTTAGTCTAACGTAGCTTAAACCATGGTTGACGCACTGATTCACCCCTAATATCGAGTCATTAGAAGAGGCTGAGATCATACGTAACCGTTTCTAGCCTATCCGAGCATTGATCCGCTGTTGGCGCATCAGGGTTCCAAATATGTTTTACGACCTGTAACTGATTCCCTTGGACATTAGCAGATTCAAAACAAGGTACCCATGTTTGACTTAACTTGGTTAAAACACTGACTATCTGGTCATCTGACTCGCCAAAATCAAAGCGAACCTGCTTGGCTTCTAACCGATATAAACCAATGTATCCCGAGTGCAACACAGCAAACACATCATGCTCAGTTTTGCCTAACACTTCGTATTGGAAACTGAAGTTCTCGTCATTGGTGTTCGAGGAATAAGAGTTTGCACCTCGCGAAGTTATACTATAGTCGCGTCCCTCAAACGCAAGATTGCTCTCTTGGCAGCTATCAAGAATAACCGAGCGAAGAATAATGCCATACTTAGACGACTCACTCGGCCAAGCCTGCAGTAAATTGACACATTTAGGGTTGATGATGCTGCCCTTATAAACAAAGCCGTGATCAATAGCGGCAAGCGTCTCTCCATCTTGCGCAATTGCAAAGCTACTCAAGCCTATCGCCATTAATACAATAAGTTTCTTCATGTAGACCTCTCTACGACTATAAGTTTGAATAGCACCGAAATACCGTAAGATTAATGATTTGTAAACTGTTAAAAAAACGCTACCGCTCAGATCAGGAAAATGTCAGTGTTCTATATTTTCCTAATCTCCTTAATTCTTGGGAACGAAGGACAGCCATGGTTACTAAGTATGCTATGACGCGAACTCTAACTCAGGATGATTAAACGCTTCTTGGCACGCTGATAACACACGATCGATATCAGAAGCGGTTAAATCTGCATTTATGGAAAAACGAATGATGTTGTTGTATTTCCCGGTAACTGGGCGACAAAACACAGCGCCAAACACTCCTCGTTGTTCCAAGAAATCACGCACTCGTTCAGTATTCCTCTCACTGCCACATTCTAGAGCGATAATCTGTGACTCACTCTGGATGCGAAAACCAATATTCCTCAACCCTGATGCTATTGCCTCTGCATTTTTAAACAGTTTTACTCGCCTAGCATCCGCTCCTTTAATCACCTCTAACGTTTTCTCTAAACGCACAAGTTCTTGAGGTAATACGGTTGAGCTAAATATCGCGGGATAAGCAACAAATGGTAACGTCTTAGCCAGTTTAGCCGGGCCTAATATGTCACAAGCGCAAACCGCCAAATTCAAAAGGAAGTAGAGTTTTTCACTGCATATTAGTAATATTGCGCCTCGAAAATCATTTCGTTTACAAAATTAAAGAATATAAATATGAAAATCACAAAAACATTGGTGGCTAGCCTAATTACTTTATCTCTATCTGGTTGCGGATCAGACAGCGAAAGCCGTGTGACCAACCTAGCTTCTAACCACGTTAAAGCTGACGGTGCGGCTACACTAAACATCGTTGAAAATTTCGAAGATACTATCTTTGACAAAGATAATCTTCTTTACACAACACTTACACTACGCTCAGTTCAAGGTGGTTTCCTAATTACTCCGAACAAGCCAAACGGCACAGATTTCAGTAACAATGAACGTAATATTGAAATCCAAAAGCTTAAAAACGCTCGTACCATCATTGCTGATCTCGATGTTTCAGATGAAACAAAAGAAAAGTACTTTGATTTCATTGATTACTACACTGACTTGTACGAAAAGAATCAGGCTTATGAAAATGGACTAACCAAAGATCACATCGAATCTCTAGTGTATAAGAAATACCCAGAGATTAAAGATTATGTAGAGTTCCAAGAAAACCTTTGGGGTGAATCACGTTATGAAAAGAACCGTGAATCTTACGAACAAGTGGTCGCTGCACTAAAAGAAAGAGATAGTGCGTACCAAGAACTGCATGATGAATTTTCGAAAGTTGGTCGAGAGCTTCATATCACCCGATCTGAACCTCAGCAGAAACGATTTGAAGCTTTCAACAAGCCATTTGGTGAAAAACTAACGTCTGATTTTAACTACGGATTCGGCATCAGTTCAGGTTTCACACTAACGCCTATGAATGCAGATGGTACGTGTCCAGACATCAAAGTAATGGACCAACACGATAATGTGATTAAAAGTTTGCCAACTAACAAACAGCTTCATGGAAACCGTTGCTACACATTCACTTATGTCGGTGATCACGTCACCGTTGACGAATACCTTACACCAGAGGTTTACGACAAACTGTTCGACTTAGAAGAGGATTTGGTGGCAGCGGGTATTAAGCATTACAAAGCGGCAGAACAGCTGAAATCAGCAGAGAAAGAGTTTGCTCAAGCGAGAACTAAGCATAAGCGTGAAAGTCGCCCAACGAGAGAAGATCGCATCAAGATGAATGCATTTGATTATAATGACAAGACACGTGCATTTGCTCGAAACTCTGATGTACGTACTTTGTTTTTAGTTGAAACAAATGAGTTTGGCTTACCACTCCATGCTCGTGGCACTGAAGAAGCATATCGCTTTGTAAAAGCAATGGATGGCGTGCTTGAAGAGCTTTCGTTTAACCCTGAGAAATACTTCGCTAAACACCCAGAAGCAAGAGGTCTTTTCAGCGACAAGGGTATTTATGAATTGTTGAATGAGAATGCGGAGCGAATCCTAGCGTCAGCAACAAAAATTGAAGTTGGCGAAGATGGTGGTACTAGCATCAAAGAAGGCGAATACCTCAACATTCCAAAAGTGCTTGTAACCCCAATCGAGGGTGGTCGTTCAGTTTACTCAACAGTAGGCGAAGCTGTGAAAACACCGTCTCTAACTGATGAGAGCGAAGAGATTACACTCGCAGCTAAGACGCCAACAGCATTAGTGGAAAGCGTATTAACAACCGTAAATGAATACAACACATACTCTATGCCAAGAGGCTCATTTAACACTGTATTAAATGTAGAAAGAATGGCAGTTAACCAATAACACAACGTGGTCAATACATCAAAAACCTGCTTCGGCAGGTTTTTTTTATCTATCAAACTATGATGACATATTGAAAGTATGCGCTTGATGACACTACGGGGTGAGATTACTAATATCTAATATTTTCAGACCGTACCAATCCGTGAACGATTCAAGTTGACCATTACAATATGTTCCGCTGTTAGAAATATTCCAACGAAAAGAGTAAATACCAGTACGACTTTGCACCAGATACATGCATTCCCGACAAGATGGGTTGTGAGAAGATTGATGTGCCATTGTGCGCTCCATTGGGCCCTCTGGCAGCTCACTAGGCTTTAGATATGAAAAAAGGTCTGATAAATCAGACCTCTTAGAATGTGGCGGTGAGTGAGAGATTCGAACTCTCGATACGTTGCCGTATACACACTTTCCAGGCGTGCTCCTTCAGCCACTCGGACAACTCACCGAATCAAATTGTGGTTAACGATGTTCGCTAACGAGGCGCTAATTTAATGATTCTAGGGGGTTAGGTCAAGAGCTAAGCCCAAAAAATCCCATTTAGCGCGTTTGATTGGTTACGTTGTGGCTAATCTGCTGCTGGTTTGTCCACTAATACTTCAGGAACAGCGTCTTGAATCACTTCTTGTACGTAGTAACCCGGTACTTTAAACCAACGGCGGCATGTATCAAGAAAATGACCATATAGCACACCCATCACACATGAAACAACCGCATTAGAAGCGACTGCCGTTGCAATCTGCTCAAGGTTCGCCCCTACCACCAGCAAAATACAAGCGTAAACCGGTGATTGGAATAATACGTAAGCACTTAGATCAGAGATGTTCTTCATTAGATGAGATGGCGAGATTCGACCGCCCATGCGCAACATAAAATCTCTAAACACGCCATAAGGCCATGCTATCGCGATATTCACTGGGATAGATAAGGTACGCGACGCTAAAGACTGCTCAAACGTCATACCTGAAATAAATATCTCAATAATCATGCCAGTAACAAAACAAAACACGACCATAGCAAAAGTGTCTGCTAATGCATTTCGAATACTGAATGAACCACGGATTTTCATTACCACCTCAACATATAATTCTGCTGAAACAACATTTTAACAACATCAATATCTAGTCTTTTTGAAATAACTAGCAATTGGCGCTATTAGAACACTAAATAAGCAGAATTAGATTCCATATTTTATATTGCAAGGTGGATAAATCACTGTTTTTAGAACGAAAAGCAGCTAAAGCCACTACCATGACTTTAGCTGTTTATTAGAAGGTTCGGTGTTTATAAATTACTCAGTAAATTACGCGTCTTTTAGCAAAACTGTCAATACATCAAGCTCTTGTTGGGAAGGGAGTTGTTTGTCTTTAACCAGCGGTGCCAGTAGGGCTCCGGCATCACTTTCTGCGTCGTGGTTAAAGTAGCGGTATATGTTAGTCAGTATCTGGTGCGCTTCATCTGGCTTTTGGTCTTCCACGGCAATATAGAGCGAAACTAACTGCTCTTCAGCATTGAAAGGTGCTGCTGATTGTAGATCTTGTAGTGATTTATACTGATAGAGCTTATCTGAATGACGATAAAGCATATCGTCGAGTTCTTTCTCATCAATCGGTTTAGAGACGATGCCATCCACACCGGCAGCGCGCATGCGCTCTTGCGTCTCTTTAAATAGGTCAGCAGTACAACCAAAAATGAGTGTATTGGCAACGCTCGTTCGCAGCGCTCTAATCTCTTGTGTCGCAGTAATGCCATCTTTTACTGGCATATGGTTATCCATCATGATCAGATCAAATTGGCTAGCTTGAACGGCTTCTACCGCTTGCTCACCATCTGCCACGCAATGGCATTCAAAGCCTTTGGCTGACATAAAGCTCTTAATTATGATGGTGTTGGTGCGGTTATCTTCCACAATCAGCGCTTTGAGTCCTTTGTAGTTGAGCTTTCTATGCTCACTGTTTTCAGCTTGCTTAGGTTCGCACACTTCCATCTCAAGAAGCACATCAAATGTGGTGCCTTTGCCAAGCTCACTCTGCACTGAAACATCACCATCCATCAATTCACTGATCTGTTTAACTATCGCCAGCCCCAGTCCTGTACCACCAAATCGGCGCGTGGTTGAGGATTCAGCCTGCACAAACGGTCTAAAGATCTTCTCTAGTGCGGATTTATCTATCCCTACCCCAGAATCTGTCACTTTGATATTCAGGCAATTACGACCATCCATCTCAATTTCATCAAAGCTGATTTTGACAAAGCCTTGCGAGGTAAATTTGACGGCGTTATTAAGCAAGTTAAACAAGATCTGACGCAAGCGCGCTTTATCGGAGGTGTACCAACGCAAATTATTCACGTTGTTTTCAATCTCAAACTTAAGCCCTTTTTCAGCGCATAAGGTGTGATAAACACTATTAATACTGCCAATGATTGATTGGAGTGGAAACGGTGCTTTTTCTAGCTCTAAATGCCCTTGCTCAATTTTAGAAAAGTCTAAAATCTCATTGAGCAGCATCATCATGTGGTCGCCCGAGTCATAAAGCGTTTTCAAATGCTTGCGTTGCTCGTGGGTGAGATCGGTTTTGAGTAGAATTTGTGCGGTACCTAAAACCCCATTCATCGGGGTGCGCACTTCGTGGGAAATCGTCGCAAGGAATGCACTCTTGGCGTGCATAGAAGCGAGCGCTTTTTTCTTCTCTTGTTCTAAGAACACGGTCTTTTGATTAAACACATCGATGAGGTGTTTAATTTCGTCATCATTTTTATAGTCAAGGTTGATTAAGCCGCCATGCTTGGAGTCATCGACTTCACGGGCAATCTGTGAAATAGGGTCAATCAGCGAGCGGTTAATTACAACATAGCCCACCAATACGCACAGTAACATTATAGGTACAATGCCCATCTCAACTTTGGTGACCAAATCATAAGCTTGGTCGGCAACCAATCTGTCGGCATTCACCACATCAATCGTCCAGCCAAAATCACCAAACTGATGTTCGCTGATGTAGATCCCCTCAACCACCTTGAAGTTGTGCTCAATCACCACTTCCCCTTCGCTGTCTCGGATCAAGATACCCAAATCATACTGCTCAGAGTTAAGTTTGATAAATTCGACTAAGCTCTCGAGAGAGAGATCGACAGTAGCAACGCCGGCAAACTGGTTATCGACATAGTAAGGAGAGGATGCAGTAATCATCTGCACGTGAGTAAAAGGGTCTATATACACCGAGGACCAAGCAACGGTACCCAGTGGTTTATTGACAACATCGGTGTACCATGGCTCACCATCGTAGCCGCCTGTGGCGGGGTTGTCCCAAGAGTAAATGCGGTCTATCGCGCCGTCTTCGGCTCGGTTAAAAAATTGGCTTTTGTAAGGGCTGTTTTCATCATTGAGATCTGCCTTGGGCCATAAGCCGCCGCTTACGGCAGCACCATCGATTAGGCTAAAGAGGTTACGTAGAATGTCCGCCTGTAGCTCAGGAGCCTCACCGGTATTACCAATACTAACAATACTTTGCAGCACGCCCAGCGGGCTCTCTAATGACGCCTCAATCTCGCTAGAGATAATTTTTGAACGCGTGTCGAGATTACGGATCAGCTGCTCGCGAATTGGTGGTTCCATAACCAAATAGCTCACCGTGCCGACTATCGTGACGACAAAAACCATGTAGAGAGTCAGTGCAAAAATACTTTGTCGTTTTAGAGATGAACTCGTAGCCATAACCAACTGAATTTTTGATGTTTATAAGAAATTATAGTTAATAGAATCCAACCGCAAACTATTTTTGTTAACAATGGACTGTTACTATACCTCTATCCAAATATTAAAAACTTAATGGTATTGATTTTGACTTTACAAGAAATCCTTTCACAGCCAGAACTTGAAGGTAAGCTAATTAATGAAGCGAAGACTCACGGCTTCGTGACTGCAATGGCTGCTGCGCCTCATACGCTTGACCCACACGAGTGGCTACCATTCCTATGGGGTGGTGAAGAAGTGGCACCATTTAGCGATGGTGAACAGCTAGAGTGTTACATCGAGCAAGTGATTGGTCTTTGGAACCAATACCGCCCAGCACTAATGGGCAACCAATGGCAATGGCCTGAAGGTTGTGCGCTGGATGAAGAAGAGATCGTGACAGCTGAAGCGCGTGACTTCTGTGAAGGTCTACTGCAAGGCTGGCAGCTATCTCGTGATGATTGGGAAGCAATCATGCCTGAAGATAGCCAAGACAATGCGCTGCTTGGCGGTGTGCTATTGTCACTGACAATGCTTTACGATCCAGAAACGTCTATCGCGACGCTAGCAGAGCAAGGTATTGAAGGCTTAGAGCAGTTTGAAGAGATCTTCAACGCGATGCCAACCATGCTATGCGGTCTAACCATGCGCGGCATGCAGCTAGTCGAAGCTGGCGAGTAAGCTTTGTAGTTAGGCTAGTAGATACGAAAGGCTTCACGACAGTGAGGCCTTTTTTGTATGTGTTGGAGTAATGAAGAGCGAGATTCCTGACCACGCCTACGGCTATCAGGAATGACAACACTAACTAATTTTCCCCCACTCAAACTGATCAATGCGCTCATCGGCAATATAGAACAATTTATTTCCAGGCTTAATGACCGCATCCAGATCCGGGTTTAACTCAATACTGCCCTCGCCTTCAACCGCAATTAACGTCGCTTGATGGTGCTTTTTCATAAACAAGAACACCTTCTCTACCGAAACCTCTAGTGCCGCAGCCGGATAGTAGGTCGAATATTGCGTCATTCCCCGAGTTGATGCCAACAGCTCTTGGTGCAAGGCACTTGAGCCTGGGTCTACGGCCGCTTTGGCGATCATCTCAGCCCCGACGGCAGGAATACATTCTGCATTCGGGCAATGCTGGCTTAACAGCGCGCTCAGGGCCTCATCTTTAAAGTAGGCGACCAGATGCGCTTGGGCGTTAATATTGGCGCAGTAGAGCGCCGCTGAGAGCGTTATATCGTCTTCAAGGTTATCGACAATAATACAACTCGCCGCCTCAATACGGGCATTTTGCATCTCTTGCGCATCGGTGTAGCTGCTGACTTTTACAAAGCCGATCTCACCTGGAAGCGGGTTTTCAATATCCGAACGGGTACAGAGTACGATTGGTCGGTTGCCCTCTTCTTCATGCTGCAACATACGAATGAGATGCAAAGTTCGTTGACCATTCCAACCTAAGAGTAAAATGTGGTTATCTGTATTCACTTTTCTTTTCCCTAATACGCCAGCACGCCAATATTCCACAACATTCGACGCTAATCGCCCCAAGATCGAAGCAAACAACGCCAAGCCACCCGGAATCACAAATAGCACGACCACCCACTTGCCCATATCGCTGGCTGGCGAGTAATCGCCATAACCGACAGTGGAAGCCGTCACCATGAGGTAATAAATAAAGTTGGAGAAGTTATCGGTGAGATCAGATTCGCCAGCAGCGCGCAATAACAGCCATGACAGTGCGATATACACCAGTGTCAGCAGCGCAAGGTTGCGCCCGCTGAGAGTAAACAGTGTCGCGTGCAATTTACGCTTTAGGTATAGCCATAAACCCATATACCATCCCTAGTGGTTATCTGTCTTAATCCTATCTTCTATCGATAATTGTAAGCAAAGTTCACCGCAAAATGCCAAACATGCACAAATCACTGCGATCTCAAAAGCAAAAAAGACAAAAAAGCCAGCATAGTGCTGGCTTAGAAATTGGATATTGACTCTAAGGTAGGCGTTTAAGCGTTACCTTTCACTTGCATATTAAGCTGCTCGGCAAAATCAAGCATGCGGTTCAGTGGGATAAGAGATTTAACACGTAGCTCGTCATCAACGAAGATTTCATGCTGTTCGCCACCTTCAGTTAGTGCCGCTTCAATCGCTTGTAGACCGTTCATCGCCATCCAAGGGCAATGTGCACAGCTACGGCACGTTGCGCCCGCACCAGCGGTTGGCGCTTCAATCAACTCTTTCTCTGGCACAAGTTGCTGCATCTTAAAGAAGATGCCTTTGTCTGTTGCAACAATCATTTGTTGCTGTGGTAGCTCTTTTGCCGCTTTGATCAATTGGCTAGTTGAACCTACCGCATCCGCCAGTTCTACAACGCTTGCTGGTGATTCAGGGTGCACAAGAATCGCCGCATCTGGGTAAAGCCCCTTCATCTTACGCAGTGCATCAGCTGAGAACTCATCGTGTACGATACACTCGCCTTGCCACAGTAGCATGTCTGCGCCAGTTTTGTTGGCAATATACGAACCAAGGTGACGGTCAGGACCCCAGATAATTGGCTTATCTTCGCTATCTAGGTGCTCAACAATTTCAAGCGCAATACTTGAGGTAACTACCCAGTCAGCACGAGCTTTAACCGCTGCTGAAGTGTTCGCGTAAACCACGACCGTGTGATCAGGGTGCGCATCACAGAATTCAGTAAACTTATCGGCTGGGCAGCCAAGGTCTAGAGAACACTCTGCTTCTAGTGTTGGCATTAGAATGCGTTTTTCTGGAGTAAGAATCTTGGCTGATTCACCCATAAAACGCACGCCAGCGATAATCAAAGTGCTAGCAGGATGGCGGTTACCAAACTTCGCCATTTCCAATGAGTCACCAACAAAACCGCCTGTCTCTTCAGCCAGAGCTTGGATCTCAGGATCGGTGTAGTAGTGAGCGATAAGTACAGCGTCTTTTTCTTTCAGTAGACGCTTGATCGCCTCAATATGAGTGCGCTTCTCTTCTTCGCTTAATTTTTTTGGTTTAGGAGGAAAAGGGTAAACTGTATCGATTTTATCTAGAATGTGACTCATTGCCTTGCTCTACGCAACTTCCGTTAGTCCGAGTATTGTAACTCCGATCGACATCAAGAATCAAAGAGCTTTGGCTTATACCAAAGTCGTTAGGTGCGTAACAAAGCAGCAGATAGAAAAAGAGGTGCACATGGCACCTCTTTCGATTGATTGGATTTTATTTCAGCTTTTCTTGCGCAATATTCGCAGAAGCACTGCCTGGGTATTCTGTTACCACTTGTTGGTAATACTTCTTCGCCTGTTCGGCATTATTATTGCGCTCAGCGATGTCGCCTAACTTCACTAGGGCATCGGCACGCTTGTTAGAATCTTTGTAGGTAATAACCGCAGCAAAGCTCTTAACCGCCTCTTTATCTTGCTTCTTAGCAAAATAAAGCTGACCTAGCCAGTAATGAGAATTCGGCGTAAAGCTTGAATCTGGAAAATCTTTTTGGAACTGAACAAAGGCTGCAATTGCGCCTGTGTAGTCGCGCTTTTTAAGGATAAGATCAACCGCGTTTTGGTATGCTGTCTGTTCATCCACATTGCTACTAAACGTCCCTTCAGGCTCGCTCTCTTTCGCAGGTGTTTCAACAGGCACAACCGCCGTTGCTTTTTCTTGGCGCACTTTATCTAATTCGATAAACAGTTCACGTTGACGCTGCAACATCTGCTGCATGTCGTAGTTATTTTTTTCAATTTGACCACGAAGTTCGCTGATCTCAAGAGCCATTGAGTCTAGTTGTTGCTGCATTTGCAACTGAACACGGTTACGGTTCTCTAGAAGGCGCTCTAGACGTTGAATATCGGTCTCGTTTGAGTATGAGCGGGAGCTACTGGTACTGCCACCAATATCAGATACTGGGGCTGGTGCAGCGAACGCTAGGTTCGCTGCACTTGCCAGTAACGTAAGCGAGATGATGTGCTTTATGTTACTGAACATGAGGTCTTCCTCAAATTAGTACACTAGAACTGCGCGGCGGTTCTTAGCGTATGCTTCGTCAGATTGACCTAGCACTAGAGGCTTCTCTTCACCGTAGCTAACGATAGCGATTTGGTCAGCCTGTACACCTAGTGCTTGTAGGTACATAGATACTGCTTGTGCACGACGCTCACCTAGGGCGATGTTGTACTCAGGAGTACCACGCTCATCCGCGTGACCTTCGATCGTTACTTTAAGCGCAGGGTTAGATGTTAGGTATGCAGCGTGAAGCGCTAGAACTTTTTCGTAGTCGCTAGAGATGGTTGCATTGTCAAACGCGAAGTAAATTGTTGACGCTTGCATTACTTGATCTTTTAGCTCTTGCTCAGCTAGCTGACCGTTTTGATCGATCGGCGTTGTAACTGTAGTCGATGAACCGTTGTTAGTTTCTGAGCCAGATGCATTTGCTGCATCGTCGCTTGAACTACACGCAGTAACCGCTAGAACTGGTAGTGCAATTAGTAGCCCTTTAAGAACTTTATTAAGTTGCATTGCTATGTTTTCCTTACTTATTGATACTTACTTGCTACAAAAACGGTGACCACGCTGGTGCACGGACGCGACCATTTGTTGCGGGTAATCGAGCTTTAAATCGCCCATCTATTGAGACCATCGAAAGAACGTTAGTCTTGTTGTAGATCGAGCTATAAATAACCATTCCACCATTTGGTGCAATACTTGGAGATTCATCCAACAATGTTTTGGTTAAAATTTCTACTGTACCGGTCTCTAAATCTTGCTTCGCCAGATTAAAGCCAGTATTGCTTCGATTCACCATCACCAAAAAACGACCGTCAGGCGTAATTTGACCACCGAGGTTTTGACTGCCCTGCCAAGTTATACGGCTGGTGTCACCGTTTGCCAAATTTACTCGATATATCTGAGGTTTACCACCCCGATCGGAAGTGAAAATCAAGGATTTTCCATCCGGATACCAGAAAGGTTCTGTATTATTTGATCTGCCCCGCGTTATCTGAGTCAATTTTCGTGTAGCCAGATCTAGGGTGTAAACCTGTAAACTGCCCGATTTAGATAAAACCAGTGCTAGCTGCTTACCGTCAGGCGAGAATTTTGGCGCACCATTATGACGTGGGTATGACGTCACTTTCTCACTTTGACCGGTATAAATGTTCATAATGAAGATTTCAGCTTGACCATTTTGGAAGCTAACATACGCCAGTTGTTGACCATCTGGAGACCAAGATGGCGACATCAATGGCTGCTTCGAACGCAATACCAAACGCTCGTTATAACCGTCGTAATCTGCAACGCGCAGCTGGTAAGGGTATGAATCTTTGTCATTGACAACCACGTACGCGATACGAGTTAAGAATGCTCCACGCTCACCCGTCAGTTGCTCGTAAACCAAATCTGAAATGCGGTGGGCATATTCACGTAAACGGTTCTTAGGCACTGTCGCGCGCTTATTGAATAGTAGGTGGTCTTTTGATAGAACTAATTCACCATCACTGCCTAATGCACGGCTTTGACCTTTAGTTAACTGACCGCGAACTACATCCACCAATTGGTAGTTGATCACGTAGTCGCCTTTGGCATCTTGCGTGATGCTACCCGTAAGTAGTGAATCGACGCCCAAACTGGTCCAAGCATCGAAGTTAACTTCGGCTTCACTGTAAGGGGTCTGTGGCATTTTACTGGTTGCCACTGGGCTGAATTTGCCGCTGCGCTGTAAATCTGAAGCAATCACCGCTGACACATCTTGCGGCAAGGGTGCTGCGCCTTCCCATTTAAAAGGAACGATAGCAATCGGGCGAGCCGAGTCGATACCGTCGGTGATGACCAATTCCAGCGCCGCGTTGGCTACTTGAACGGTACTAGAGATAATAAGTGCTAGTCCTAATATAAGTCGCTTTAACACAAGCTAATCCTTTAATTACAGTTCAACGGTTAAATTGATGTTTTTCAGTTTGTTTACCACATCCGCCTCTTTAGGCAGCGGGAAACTCGGTACTTGAGCGACGGCGCGCTTAGTTGCCGCACATACGCGGCTATCACCTTCGAGTATGCTAAAGTCACCTACAATCGCTCCTGATCCGGTTGGGATCAAACGTAAGTTAACTCGACAAGACTTTCCCCGAAAGTAGTCCTCCACTAACAGGTTTTGCTTGATCAGTTGCGTGTAGATCGCACCAAAGCGTGCCACTTCACTATCCACAAATTGACCGCGCGCTGCGCTGTTCTGTTCTGATTCAGATTCTAGCCCGGCAAAGATATCGTTAAGTGCCGCTTCTTGCTCTTTGCGTTCGCGCTCTAGTCGCTGTAAACGCTCTTTCTCTTTACGCGCTTTTTCTGCAGCTTCTTTCGCGGCTTTTTCTTTGGCAATGCGCTCTTTCTCTGCTCGCTCGGCAGCTTCGCGCTCTTTACGTGCCTTTTCTTCAGCCGCTTTTGCTGCTTTTTCACGCTCAATACGTTGCTGCTCGGCTTTCGCAGCCGCTGCCTCTTTCTCGATGCGCTCTTTTTCCGCTTTGGCAATAGCCGCTTCTTTGGCTAAACGCTGCTCTTCAGCTTTACGCACCGCTTCTTCTTTGGCTTTACGCTCTTGCTCTGCTTTTGCTGCACGCGCTTTTTCTTGGCGTACACGCTCTTCTTCTGCTTTGCGCTCTTGCTCTTTCTTCACGCGTTGCTTTTCAGCCTCACGAGCGGCTTTCGCTTCACGCGCTTGTTGCTCTTTGAGCTTACGAATGCGTTCTTCTTCGGCTTTGCGATTCTTCTCAAGCTGCTCGCTTTCACGGCGCAACTTATCTAAGCGATCTTGTTCTTTACGCGCCGCTTCTTCCCGTTGGCTGCGGATTTGTTGCGCTTGTTGGCGCACCAACGCCGGATCAATCACAACAGCTTCAACCATACCCGCCGTTGGGGTTGGCTCCGACATTGTAAAGTCCGTGCCCCAAATCAATGCAGCAACAAGAGCCGCGTGCAGAGCCACCGATATTACTATCGGTTTGCCCATTTTGTTTTTGTTAGGCTTACTGTCTTTCATGAAGCGACTGAACTTATTCCTTGATGTCCGTTAGCAAGCCGACTTTCTCGATACCTGCTTGGCTCAACTCATCCAAAATCAACACAATCTCTGCGTATGGCGTCGCCGCATCACCACCAACTGCCACTGGGGAGTTCGGTTTAAGGCTCAACTCTGCTTTTACACGCACAATCAGATCTTGCAGTGAAATACCACGCATCACTTCTTCATCATTCACGCTCAAACCCAAATTACCATCACGGTCAACTTCAACGATGATAAAGGTAGTGTTGGGATCTTGCGCCATATCTTGCATTGATTCTGCCGCTGCTGTTTTTGGCAGTTCGACTTCAACGCCCTGAGTAACAAATGGTGACGTCACCATAAAGATGATCAGCAGCACCAGCATAACGTCGATATAAGGAACAACGTTAATTTCTGCGGTCATTTTACGCTTTTTAGGTTGATAACCCGCCATGCGTTACTCCCTGCCAGCCATAACTTGACGGTGAAGAATACTGTGGAACTCTTCTGAGAACGTTGCGTAGCTGTGCTCAAGCTTAGAAACTTTGTTGCTCAGGCGGTTGTAAGCCATTACCGCAGGGATTGCCGCGAATAGACCCATTGCAGTCGCGACCAGCGCTTCTGCGATACCCGGTGCCACCATCGCAAGCGTTGCTTGCTTGACTTCACCTAGCGCGATAAAGGCATGCATGATGCCCCAAACCGTACCGAATAGACCGATGTATGGGCTAATAGAGCCAACCGTTGCGAGGAAAGGTAGGCTATTTTCCAATTCATCTACTTCACGCGCAACTGCCACTCGCATTGCGCGACCAGTGCCTTCCATGATGTAGTCTGGAGAATTAGCATTTGATTTACGTAGGCGGGCGAACTCGGTAAAGCCTGAGTAAAAAATCTCTTCTGTACCAGACAGTTCGTCTTTACGTTTTGCGACAGATTGGTAGATCACCGATAGGTCGACACCTGACCAGAATTTGTCTTCAAAAGACTCAGACTCTTTTGCCGCCTGAGACAGCACTTTACTGCGCTTAATGATCATCGCCCAAGAGACGATAGACATGCCAAGTAGGATCAACATCACCATTTTTACCAGCAAGCTTGCTTGCAAAAACAGATCAAGAATTGAGATATCAGCGGTCACTTCGAGAAAACTCCATAAATATTGCGTGAGGGATGGCAGTTGGTCGCATCCTCTCGTTATTGATACATGCTACCTTAACCATTGCTCGGCACAATGTTTTGCCATCAGGATTTACGATCTCCTGACAGAATGTTAACGATGCTTTCTTTAGCTCCGCAATAGAGGTTCTCACCACCAGCTGATCGTCAAGCCTAGCACCCTGTAAAAAATCTATGTCCATATGTCGGACTACAAAACCGATGTTTTGTTCCAAAAGAACCTGCTGCGATACGCCAGCACTGCGCAGCATTTCTGTGCGCGCTCTTTCAAAAAATTTCAAATAGTTTGAGTGATACACCACGCCACCGGCGTCAGTATCTTCATAATAGACAGTGATTGGCCACTCAAATGCTACCTGTACGTTATCCACGTTTACGCCCGATGTTGATGCTATTAGTCCAATACTATAACGCATTCCAATAACTTATGCGCAAGCAGTGTTAAGGGATTTCAGACCTTTGACGTAAAAAAAAACGCCAGTTTAGATAAACTAGCGTTTTTTCAATATCTTCTTGATGAATTTTTGTGCGATTAAATTCTATAAAACGTAAGCAACTGTTAAATAGATTAAAATCCCTAAACTGATGTATGGGCTGAATAAGACCTGCCAGTACCAATTTCTTGGCTTAAACGACAGACCAAATACCATACTTGAACATACCGCCCAAATCAGCAGAGGCGAAATCACAGCATTGAAGCCGCCAATCGCTTCTGAGTAGGCATGCGGGTTCCACATCAGCATCGCGACATGAAAGAACCCAAGCACCAGAGATAAAACCCTAAGTAGGGTCTTATCTAAAGGGGCATGCAGTTTGGTCATCAAGTCAGCGAGATTACTCACTGTCTTGGTCCATCATTTCAGAGTGCTCTAGCCAAAGAGCGTTGATGATACCGAATGCACAAGCAAGTAGTACACCTAGAATCCATGCGAAATACCACATAGTAAATGCTCCTTAGTAAAGTGAGTTTTTGTTTTCTTCAATGAACTTGTTATCCAAGCGACCGAACATCTTGTAGTAAGTCCAAGATGTGTAGCCAAGAATAACTGGCACGAACACAGCTGCAACTGCAGTCATTAGGTTCAGTGTTAGTTCAGATGAAGTTGCGTCCCACATAGTCAAGCTGTGTGAAGGTACTAGGCTTGAAGGCATTACGAATGGGAACATTGCAAAGCCAGCTGTTAGGATCACACCTGCGTTACCTAGACTTGAGAATAGGAACGCAAACCCACCTTTTTCGAAACGTGACGCAATTACCGCTAGTAGTGGCATCGCTACACCTAGTGCAGGTGCTGCCCACATTAGTGGGTAAGTTTCGAAGTTGTTCATCCACGCACCCGCTTCACGAATCACTTCTTTGTTCAGTGGGTTAGACGCAGCGTTAGTGTCGATCACGCTAGTGATCACGTAACCGTCGATGTTTTGGATCCAGAAGCCCGCAGCAACGAACGCGGCAACAGTCAGTAGGCCCATTAGTTGAGCAACTGCACGTGCACGAACGTGTACTTCGTCAGTGGTCTTCATTTGTAGCCAAGTTGCACCTTGCATCACGATCATGAACACACTTACTAGACCACATAGGATCGCAAATGGGTTTAGTAGACCGAAGAATGAACCATGGTAAGTTGGCATCATAAAGTCGCTAAGTTGGAACGGCACGCCTTGCAGTAGGTTACCAAACGCTACACCGAAGATTAGCGGCGGAACAAAACCACTGATCGCGATACAGATGTCCCAAGTTTGACGCCATTTTTTGTCTTCGATCTTTGAACGGTAATCAAGACCAAGTGGACGTAGCCATAGCGCCGCAAGCGTTAAGATCATCGCTAGGTAGAAACCTGAGAATGACGTTGCGTAAACCAGTGGCCAAGCAGCAAATAGTGCACCACCAGCGGTGATTAGCCATACTTGGTTGCCGTCCCAGTGTGGAGCGATAGTGTTAATCATTACACGACGCTCAGTGTCGTTTTTACCGATGATTGGCACAAGCGCGCCAACGCCCATGTCAAAACCATCAGTGATAGCGAAACCTACCATCAGAACGCCGATAAGCACCCACCAGATAAGTCGCAAGATTTCGTAATCAAACATAATGTATCTCCTTACCTTACGCTTCTACTTGGCGGCTAACTTTGTCTTCTACAGAGTCAGCATTTTGCTCGAAGTGGTAGCGACCCGTTTTCAGGCTGCTTGGACCTTTGCGAGCGAATTTCAGCATTAGGTACACTTCTGCAATTAGGAACACAGTGTACAGCGCTAGGATTGCAAATAGAGATGTCCAAATCTCACCTGCAGTCAGTGCAGAAGCCGCAACGTGAACAGGAAGAATTTCACCTACTGCCCATGGTTGACGACCGTATTCAGCAACGAACCAACCTGCTTCAACTGCAATCCATGGTAGTGGAATACTGAATAGCGCAGCTTTTAGAATCCAAGGTTTCTGTTCGATCTTCTGACGACAAGTTTGTACAAATGCCGCACCGAATACGAATAGCATGATAAAGCCACACGCAACCATGATACGGAATGACCAGAATAGCGGCCATACGGTTGGGATAGAGTCATCCGCTGCTGCTTGGATTTGGTCTTCAGTCGCGTCAACAACGTTGTCTGTGTAGCGTTTTAGAAGTAGACCGTAACCTAGGTCACCTTTCACTTCATCAAATGCTGCCATGTTCGCTTCTGACTTATCGCCAGCACGTAGTTTCTCAAGTAGCTCGTACGCGTACATACCGTTACGGATACGATCAACGTGGTCATCACGTAGGTCACGTAGACCCGTTACTTGCTCGTCTAGAGAACGTGTCGCGATGATACCCATTACGTAAGGGATCTTAAGGGCGAAGTCAGTTTCCATCGTTTCTTGGTTTGGTAGACCAAACACAGTAAACGCTGCTGGTGCTGGCTCTGTGTGCCATTCAGCTTCAACCGCTGCTAGCTTCACTTTTTGCACTTCACCTAGCTCGTAACCTGATTCATCACCAAGAACGATAGTCGATAGGATTGCTGCCATACCGAATGATGCTGCGATAGCAAATGAACGACGAGCAAATGCTACGTCACGACCTTTTAGCAGGTACCATGAGCTGATGCCTAGAATGAACATCGCACCTGTGGTGTAACCAGAAGCAACCGTGTGAACGAACTTAACTTGCGCAACTGGGTTTAGCACAACTTCAGCGAAGCTCACCATTTCCATACGCATAGTTTCGAAGTTGAACTCAGCGCCCACTGGGTTTTGCATCCAGCCGTTTGCAACCAAGATCCAAAGTGCCGAGAAGTTAGAACCTAGAGCAACTAACCAAGTTACTGCGAGGTGCTGACGTTTCGACAGTCGATCCCAACCAAAGAAGAATAGGCCCACGAAAGTGGATTCTAAGAAAAAGGCTACTAGGGCTTCAATGGCAAGAGGTGCACCAAAAATGTCACCTACATAGTGAGAGTAGTATGACCAGTTAGTACCGAACTGGAACTCCATGGTAAGGCCGGTAGCCACACCTAGAGCGAAGTTAATACCAAATAGCTTACCCCAGAACTTGGTCATGTCCTTGTAGATTTGCTTGTTGGTCATTACGTACATTGATTCCATAATGGCAAGCAGGAATGCCATACCTAGAGTCAGTGGTACGAATAGGAAGTGATACATCGCTGTTAATGCGAATTGCAACCGCGATAGATCAACTATGTCAATCATGAGAACTCCTATGTGTCGGCTGAAAGACACGCTTTACGTTCATTGCTTTAGCATCTCAAGTGTTAGCCACTTATGAGAAATGTTTAAATAAACATCACATTGTTATAAATATGTACTGCAATCGTTAGTTAATTGTTAAGCATCAGCTAATATAGCTATCACTAATATTACTGCGAAAAGCCGGATGTTTCAAAAGGTTTATAAACGCAAATCGTCTTGATCTGTATCAAGTAAAAAACGCGAAAAATGGACAAAAAACACGCAGATTGATCTAAATCAAACTAAATTAAAGTTTGATGTTAAAAAAAGATGAAAACGAGAGATTGAAAGGGTTGCATTTTTCACACAACAATCACATTGAGTGATTTTTGATTACCTAAAAAGTATTAGATGGGTTTGGTAAAATGTGAGCTTATCCACACCAAGCCAGTGTCAAGCTCTATTAATCAATAAAAAAGCCCAAATATTCACAATCTATTTTATTTGATTACAAACACTTGAGCTTTAATTACCGGAAATGAAAACAAAGTTTACTTTTCAATACCGAAGTGCAAGTAAGCTCTATCGGTCGCGATACGACCACGCGGCGTACGTTGCAAGTAACCTTGCTGGATCAAGTAAGGCTCCAATACGTCCTCAATGGTGTCTTTCTCTTCACCGATTGCCGCTGCCATATTGTCTAAGCCCACCGGACCACCACCAAACTTCTCCATAATCGCTAGTAGAAGTTTGCGGTCCATGTAGTCAAAACCTTGGACATCCACATCCAGCATATTCAGCGCTTTATCAGCAACGTCAGCACTGATGTGACCATCCGCCTTTACTTCTGCATAGTCACGCACTCGGCGTAGCAGACGGTTAGCAATACGCGGTGTACCACGAGCACGTCGCGCCACTTCTAACGCCCCCTCAGACTCCATTGAGAGACCAAGGCAATCGGCACTGCGCTGCACGATATGTTGCAAGTCATCCACTTTGTAGTATTCAAGACGCTGGGTAATACCAAAACGGTCACGCAGTGGTGAAGTTAGTGAACCAGCACGCGTGGTTGCACCGATCAAAGTGAACGGTGGTAAGTCGATTTTAATTGAGCGAGCCGCCGGACCTTCACCAATCATAATGTCGAGTTGGTAATCTTCCATCGCGGGATAGAGCACCTCTTCAACCATTGGGCTAAGACGGTGGATCTCGTCAATAAAAAGTACATCGTTCTCTTCAAGATTGGTCAGAAGTGCCGCTAAGTCCCCTGCCTTCTCCAATACTGGACCCGATGTGGTGCGAATATTCACCCCCATCTCATTAGCCACGATATTCGCGAGTGTGGTCTTACCAAGACCTGGCGGACCAAAAATGAGCAGGTGATCGAGCGCTTCACTGCGCAGATTAGCGGCTTTAATAAAGATCTCCATTTGATCACGCACGTGATCTTGACCTTGATAGTCGGCGAGCTTCTTAGGGCGAATCGCACGATCAATGACATCTTCATCACGAAAACTGGGATTGTCTGGGGCAATTAAGCGGTCAGCTTCAATCATCTTGTTACCTTAAACTCTCGGTTACACCATGGACTTCAGCGCTTCACGGATAAGCTCTTCACTGCTCATGCCCGGTTTTTGCACTTGAGATACCACTTTAGAAGCTTGGGTTGGTTTATAGCCGAGTGCAAGCAAGGCACTTACTGCTTCCTCTTCCGCATTGCCTTGTGATGGCGTTAAGCCATTATCCAGTGGCGCAGCATCAGTAAACGGTGTAAATAGATCGCCCGCACTCCAACCTTTTAGGCGGTCTTTCATTTCAACCACTAAGCGCTCAGCGGTCTTTTTACCCACGCCTGGCAGCTTGACTAGCGTTGAAATGTCTTCACGCTCAACGCAAGCAACAAACTGAGTGGCGGTCATACCAGATAGAATACCCAAACCAAGCTTTGGACCTACGCCGTTGGCTTTAATCACTTCTCGGAATAAAGCGCGCTCTTTAACGGTGTTAAAACCGTATAGTAGCTGGGCATCTTCACGCACGACAAAATGCGTATAGATAATAGCCTCTTCACCGACATTTGGTAGTTCATAGAAGCAGCTCATTGGCATTTGTACTTCATAGCCAATGCCATTGACTTCAATCAGGAGTTCAGGAGGTTGCTTTTCTAGCAAGATGCCACGAAGACGTCCAATCACGGTAGGTACCTAGAGTTATAAATAGTTGCAGCGATAATAATAAATAACTGGATGGATAGCCAGTTAAAATCGACTAACGATAGCGTCCACGGCGTGCACCTGTGGCTTTGCCTGCTAGTGCAATCAGTGTTTTGTTGGTGTTAGCATGACAGATTGCCACACCAAGCGCATCGGCGGCATCCGCCTGCGGGCAAGCGGGCAGTTTGAGCATCTGCTGCACCATGTGTTGCACTTGTTGTTTATCCGCGCCACCGGTGCCAGTCACCGCTTGTTTAATCAACCTTGCCGCGTACTCATGTACCGGAAGATCAGCATTGACCGCCGCGACAATCGCGCTACCACGCGCTTGACCAAGCTTTAGGGCTGAGTCGGCGTTACGCGCCATAAACACTTGCTCAATTGCAAATACGTCTGGTTGAAATTGCGTAATGATTTCGGTCACACCAGCATAAATTTGCTTTAAGCGACCTGGCAGTTCTTTTTCTGAGGTACGAATACAGCCACTACCTAAATATTGTAAATGGCGACCTTGCTGACGGATCACGCCGTAGCCTGTAATACGAGAGCCTGGGTCAATCCCCAAGATAATGGACATAAAAAACCTAACCAATGTCTTTAATCGGTGCTTAGTGTATAGCAGCCGCCGTTTTATGGCGACTATTATGCCCAAGTAACCTCGAGATGCTAGGTTCAGCGAGAATGACTTGGTTTGTAGACGCGGCGGTGATTTAAAGGTCTAGTGGGTATATGCCCTGTGGTTATTCAACAGTAACGATTGCTCGAGCTGATAGCCCTGACTCAAGCGTCACTTCAAAGGCTTGTGTGGTGATCGAGTTGAGCTTTTCACCCGTCCAAAAGTCATACCAATCCACTGGATGATTTGCAGTTAACACCAAATCTCGTGCCGTTTGATGATAGTTGAACAGGCAATGTAGATCATTCGTTGGGGTAAGTTCTAACGTTGCATGTTGCAGCGTCATGGAGGAGAAACTCGCCGATTGCTGGCTATCAACATGGCGGATGATCAATCGTTTGATCGAATCGACAGCAAACGGCGTCATATCATCAAGTGGATCGCCAGAAAATAGCACCCCACCAGAGGCAAGCAATACGGTGCGGTGGAAGTCATAAAACCTTCTTTCACACCCTTGGTTTGGTAGCGAGGTTAATACCAAGCGATCAGGGTCAATGTGCCATAACTTGCCATTTTGCCAACTGCGTAAGAAGGTCGCTAAGGCGTTTTGCTCAAACTGGCGCGTGTCGCGAATCACGTCATCGGTGACTCGCATGCCATCAGCTAAACCTAATGACGGCCACAGTGGTGCTCTGCTCAAAAGTAAATGGGCACCGTTAGCGGCTTGATTGATGACACCAAGACCAATGCGATACGCCTCAATGCTCGTGATGCCGTCGTCTCGTCGCTGCCCTTTCATGGCGCCCCAATACATACCATCCAGCTTAAACAGCTCAATACCTAATTCTTGGCTCAAACATGCAATCAATTCATAGAGATGATCTTGCACTTCCTCATGGGTCATATCGAGTACATAGCAAGGCTTTCCATCCAGCCCTGCCCACGTCACTTTGTCGGCTCGAAGTGGCGCACCTTGTTCATCATGTACCAACCAATCAGGGTGCTCGATGAACAGCGCAGATCCGGGAGCGACGGTAAATGGCGTCAGCCACAAAGCAGGTTTTTTACCTGCTTGTTTGATCGGTTCGACAATCTCTCTCAGCTTCTCAACAAAAGGCTGTATACCTTCACACCAATCACCCAGCACCGCTTGATAGCCCTGATCGATGAGGACGTAATCAAGTTGGGAGTGTTGTTGGTATTGAATGGCTAAGTTTTTCAGCAGTAACTCGCTATCAAAGCCTTCGCTCTGTGACTGCAACGAACTCCAGCCTGTTGGCGGAGGGAGTGACTGACTCTCACGCGGTGGATGGTGTCGATGGATGTGCTCAACATACTGCTGATAGACCTCGTTAAAGTCTGCTGACTTTAAAATTACTACTGACTCTAGCTCATAGGTTGACCAATCGCGCGGTGAACTCTCTTCCCCATCAATGTAGGCGGTAATTCTGTGCCCACCAGGGCGCTTGGATATTTCGAAAAACCCAGCAAAACGATGGCAAGACGTAAAGCCAATTAAGGTGTAACCGAGCGAGTCACAGATCAACAAGTGGTTGTAAAAACGTTGAGGATCGGCACTTGAGTAGACGCGCAGCAAAGAGCTGTTATCAGGGTAATTACCAATTGAACGCAAGTTAGAGAGCGTACCAAGGGTTTGGCAGCCCATTTGGAAACCATCACCATAAAGCAAGGCATCTGGCTCGATATAGCCATCTAGCGAAAACAGCGTGTAACGGCTACTGATAGGATCATTGCTAAGCCCACTATAGGAAAAGCTCACCTCATCACCACGCTGTTTAACCAACAGATTATGGTTAGCAATGGCAATCTCAGCATGGCATTGTAAGGTGATTAGCGGCGACATAAGCAAGCTCTACAAAACAGTAGCGCAGGATTAAATCACCTCATTAAAAGTAAGTCTATGAAATGTAGATATATTAATTTTATGTGACTCACGTTTTCCAAATAACAGTTCTTTCGTACTAGAACTTCGCGTGACAAAAGACGCATCCATGTTGCAACAGGCATAAAAAAACCAGCCCGAAGGCTGGTTTTTATCACGCTTAATCAAATTTGCTATTAAGCAACTTCGATTGGACCACCGAATGAAGTTACTGGTGGTACTTTGCCTTTGAACTTCTCAAAGTCAACGATACAAGTGTTTGCAGACGTTGCTTGAGCTAGCTCAGAAGAGCCGATATCTAGCGTTAGTGTGTTTGGATCGCCGTAAGTACAGATTGCGCCCTCTTTCTCGTTAAGAGGACCGTACCATGCACCTTCTTCGATACGGATAACACCACGTGGGTAGCTGTCAGTTAGTACAGCACCAGCCATTAGCTGACCACGGTCGTTAAACACGCGTACTAGATCACCATCTTTGATGCCTTTTTCTTTTGCATCAAGAGGGTTGATGTATACAGGCTCGCGACCTTGAACAGCGTAAGTTGCGCGGAACTCTTCTGACTCACACATTTGTGAGTGCAGACGCTTGTCTGGGTGGCAAGATTGTAGCCAGAACGGGTGTTTCTCAGAACCAGGACCACCGTGTGAACGTTCTGTCTTTTCGAACCACATTGGGTGCTCTTGACAGTGTTCGTAACCGTAACGGCCGATCTTACGAGAAGTGATCTCGATAAAGCCAGACGGAGTACCTAGTGGGTTGATCTCAGGGTCTTGGCGGAAGTCCGCGTGACGAACCCAAGGTTTACCTTCACCGAAGTCTAGTACGCTCTCTTTCCAGAACTCTGCGAATTCTGGCATTTCGAACTTACCTTTGTTCGCTTCTTTACAATCGTTGTATAGGCTCTCGATCCATTCCATTTCGCTCATGCCACGAGTGTACTCGTCACGACGACCAAAGCGTTGAGTTAGTTCACTCATGATTTGGAAGTCTGGCTTAGATTGGAACAGTGGGTCTACTAGACGGTGCATCGCCACTAGACCTTTGTTCGAGTAAGAACCGTATACGTCGATGTCGTTACGTTCCCACTGTGTACATGCAGGAAGTACGATATCAGAGAAACGACATGTTGCAGTCCAAGCAAACTCGATAGTTACCACAGTCTGAAGCTTCTTAAATGCTTTCTTCATGCGGTTACGATCTTGGTGGTGGTGCCATGGGTTGTTACCCGAGATCACCATCATCTTGAAGTCTGGCAGGATTACTTTACCGCCGTTGTAACGGATCTCTTTACCTGGTTCTAGTAGACAGTCGATCCAACGCGCAACAGGGATCGTGCGGCTGTAACCGTTAAAGTCGTTGTTGTCCCATTTTGGTTTCATACCTGTATCTAGGTTACGAGGGAAACCACCAGGACCAGCAAAACCAGTTGAAGGTACACCGATACTTGAGTAGTGGTGACCGTAAGAGATACCACCGCCAGGTAGACCGATTTGACCAACCATTGCTGCAACTACTGCTGCTGCCCAGTATGGCTGTTCACCGTGCTCTTGACGTTGGATACACCAACCCATAAGGATCTGTGTACGACCGTTTACTAGCATGCGTGCGAATTCGCGGATCTTGTCAGCTTTAACGCCACAGATCTCTTCCGCCCACTCAGGAGTCTTAACTACTTTATCTTTGGTTTCGCCTTGAACGTAACCGATAAAGTCTTCGAAACCTAGACAGTAAGTTTCAATGAACTTCTTGTCGTAAAGGTTTTCGTTGTAAAGCGTGTGAGCTACAGCAAGCATGAACGCCACGTCTGTCATCGGGTTGATGTACAGGTGATCGTTCTCTAGGTAACGTTGAGTCTTGTTCTTAACTGGGTCTACAGAAAGAACGTTGATTTCACCCTTCGCTACTTTTTCTTTTAGCTGTGCTAGGTACTTAAACGACTCGTGAGTTTCACAGTTCCAACCTACTTGTAGGTTTTTCACTGGGTCGTTTGCCCATAGGACGATGTTGTCTGAGTTCTCTAGGATCTCTGACCAAGATGTACCTTGAGCGTAAACTTCTGTTGAACCTAGTACGTAAGGCATGATGGTTTGACCAGCACCAGTAGAGTAGTCGCCTACTTTAGTGATGAAGTTACCATGCATACCTACTGCACGTTGCATGTGCGCTGTACAGTTGTTGAATGCACCAGTTTGGTTCCAACCAGTTTGACCTGCGTGTAGAGCCCATGGACCGTAGTCTTTTTGTACGCGTTCTAGTTCACGGTAGAACAGGTCTAGCGCTTCATCCCAAGTTACACGGATGAAACGGTTGTTACCGCGAGTCTCAGCGCTGTACTTGTGTTTTTTCAGCCAGTCTAGACGTACCATTGGGTAACGTACACGTGATGGGCTGTAGATAATACCTTTGATACCGTTAAGCATCTCAGTTGGGTTCTTATCTAGTTCTAGCGGTTTGATCTCTTGAACTTTACCCGCGTAGATGTGGGCGCGGAACGCGCCCCAGTGAGAACCTGTTACTTTCCAAGTACCAGTAGTCTCAGCTGCACTAGCCGAAGCAGACGCTAATAAGCTAGGACCAATTACAGTCGCTGCACTTGTCGTTGCTACGCCTTTAAGAAAACTTCTTCGTGTAATAGCCATTAAAAATTACTCCATCCGACGCTTATTAGTGGTGACCTTCAGCGAAATCTGAAGAGTGCATTTGTAGATACTTCAGAATCAATGCTTCGCTGTCTGTGTCTAGGTTAACGAATGCAAGCATACCGTCAAACATACCTGGCCAAGTGTTCGCATCGAAGTGCGCTTCAGCAGGTTGAGTGTGACATACTGAACAGTTAGTTTTGTATGCTTCAGCTGATTTTTCCCAAACTGGCGTGATGTCGTTTAGCATAGACTCTTTCTTGATCCATACTTTCGCTGCCACTTTCTCCCAAGGAAGACCAGTTAGTTCGTCAACTTTCTTCTCACCAGTAGTCACAACATTGCTGTCTGTTGATGCTTCTTTAAGAAGAGATGCCACTGCGATGTTTTTACCGAAGTCAGCTTGGATTACGCGACCAAAGCCTTTCGCTTTACGCCAGCCGTCAATCTCAACTTCAGCGTAATCGCCTTTGTCAGCAATTACTTTTACTTCTGACGCTGGGTTTAGAAGACCTGCTTCTTTCTCGCCTTTGTCATCGAAGTAGATAGGTAGGTGACGAACGCTCACTAGAGTTTGACCAACATCGTAGTTAGTGTTTGAAGCTAGTGCTTCTAGGTCGCCTACGATACCGCCAATGCTATCCATACCCGCTGGAAGTTTGTGCGCGATACCTTTGTGACAGTCTACACAGCTCTGATCTTTCTCAGCAGCCTGCTTCATTTGGATACGAGCTGTTGGAGACATTTGCTCGAAGTCCATTGAGTTGTAGTTGTGACAGTTTTTACACTCTAGAGATTTGTTTGCCGAGAAACGATCCCATTCGTGTTTAGCAAGTTCGATACGGCGCTCTTCAAAAACACCTGGTTCGTCGTAGTTGCCAAATACTTGTGCAAATACTTCTTTAGAAGCCTGCATCTTACGTGCAATTTTGTCAGTCCAGTTGTGTGGAACGTGACAGTCTGGACAAGTCGCGCGAACACCAGAGTGGTTTTTCCAGTGAACGGTTTCTTGTAGTTCAACGTATACGTTGTCACGCATAGTGTGACAGCTGATACAGAATTTCTCTGTGTTAGTCACTTCTAGTGCAGTGTTAAAACCACCCCAGAAGATAACACCAGCGATAAAACCACCCATGGTTAGAACACCAAGGCTGATATGAACCGCTGGACGCGTCATTGTGCGCCACAGTTTAATGATTAATGATTTCATTGCTTGCTCTCTTAAAATCTTTTCAAAAGTGTGTACATGAGCTCAACGGCTTACATGCCGTGTGCGCCTGGAGGACCAAAGAAGAACACTTGTAGTGCCCAAACAATAAATCCGTAGCCGCCTACGAACGCCACACTTAGAATTGGGAAGAGAACAACTGCAATGAAGAGGAAAGATTTCCACTCCAGTGAGCGTTTTTCACCACTCTCAATTTTGTTAACATCACTCATACATTTGCCTATCGTGTACTTAGTGTTATTTATCAGCCCCGCAATTAGAACTGACTGTTCGACTGTTTCTGATAAAAATTTTAGACCATACTCTTTATAGGGTTCAATCAATTACTCCTCTTCAAGCCCTTTTAATCACTACTTTTTTGAGTTGATACAGAGATGTGTTCGAATAAAAATTCATGTGTAAAAATACCTATTTTTATTAAAATATGTTAACAGCATTTCTATCATGAACTCGCAGTTAGATGTGATCTGTATCACATGAAAATCTGTCGAATTTTACAGCTTCTTTTCGCAGAAATCTCCATTTAAGTTAGTCACTTGTTAATAATAGGTAACATTTTAATTCTTGCCGAGAAACTGATGTAAACAAAAAAATCCACCTGAAAAAGACCCGTTTTGCGGTACAATTTGCCCAATTCAGGGAGAAGAATTATGTCATCTGTTGTCGATATTCATTGGTCAGTATTAGCGCTATTTTTTACCACGCTACTCATCCCTTTTGCACTCAGTCGCTACTTACAATTAAAGATAGAAAAAGAGCTAATCATCAGTGTTGCTCGAATGACGATACAACTCGCTCTTGTCGGGATTTACTTAGAATATCTATTTAATATCAATAACTTGATTATAAATTTAGCTTGGTTAGTTGCGATGATAATGATTGGCGCAAGCTCAATCGTCAGTAAAGCAAAACTGCCGAAAAGCAAAGTGATGTTGCCGGTTATAGCGGGGCTACTTGTCGGGTTATTGCCCCTGCTTAGTGTGATTTGCTTAATGATCATCAAACCCACGCCGTTCTACAACGCCCAATACCTGATTCCTTTAGCTGGTATGCTGCTGGGCAATTGCCTAAGCGGCAACATTGTTGCATTACAAAATGTATTTACAAGCCTTGAGCAACGCAAAGCAGAATATGAGGGCGCGATATCGCTAGGCGCGTCTCCTCGCTATGCCACACTGCCATTTATTAGAGAAGCCCTACAGAAGTCGCTCGCACCTTCCCTCGCCTCTATGAGTACCACAGGTCTTGTGACACTACCGGGGATGATGACCGGGCAAATCCTCGGCGGAGCTAGCCCAATGATTGCGATTAAATATCAACTGATGATCATGGTCGCTATCTTTGTCATGCTCTCTATTTCCATCGCCATTACCTTGACGCTGTGCATAAACAGTTGCATTCATCCAAACGGCAGAGTTTTGGTCAATATGGGCAATAAATAGTCTATATTTTTAGTTGTTTAAGATCTTATCCACAGAATCTGTGGATAAGGCTGTAGGCAGAAATGGAAAAGATCATTTTCTATCCACCGAATTTGTCATCAAGTTGCAATTAAGTCGACCTAGATTGAACATCAATCATGTGGATAAAGGGAACTTCGATGCTGCCAACGATGATGGATACTGACTTGCCTCTCTATCTGTATAGTGAGTTAGAAATGAATAAGGATGAGGAAAAGAACTGGCTTGTAGATGAGCCCAAAGAGATCACGACTTCAGAGCGGCTTTTCTATTACGCAAAGCGCTAATCAAGTGATAAAAAAAAGGCTCGCATGGCGAGCCTTTTAGCATTTAAGTGGAACGGTATATCAGTGAATATCATCACGTAAGTAGATTAGCCAGTACCACATACCAACGAACAATCCGCCACCAATAATGTTGCCTAATGTAACTGGGATCAGGTTGTTCAGGATAAAATCAACCAGATTTAGATCCGCGTAGTCCGCGATGTTCGCCCCGGTCATTTGCCAAAACTCAGCCGGTGCAAAGTATTTGATGCCAATTGCCATTGGGACTTGGAACATGTTCGCAATACAGTGCTCAAAACCCGCTGAGACAAACATTGCCACCGGCAGGATCATGACCATGATCTTATCTGTTAAAGTGCGACCACTGAACGTCATCCACACCGCAATACAGACGAGTACGTTACACATAATGCCAAGCGCAACGGCTTGGAAGAAACCGTGGTGCAACTTATGCTGCGATATTGCCATCGCATTTAAGCCCACTTCCCCATGACCGAACATGTACTGTTTGGTGACTAGCATACAACCAACCAGCAACAACGCACCAATCAGGTTACCTATATACACCACTACCCAGTTTTTAAACAGCATACCCCAAGTGATCTTACCGCTTGCGCGGGCAACTAGAGTCAATACCGAACTGGTAAATAGCTCTCCCCCTGTTACAACAACAAGGATCAAACCTAAACTGAAGGCGATACCACCAATTAAGCGACTCATGCCCCAAGCCATGTCGGAAGCACCGGTCGTTACTGTGGTATAAAAGATGAAAGCGATACCAATGTGAATACCAGCTGAGATTGCCAGTAATAGAGATTTCATTGGATCTTTAGTTGCTTTGCCTAGGCCAATTTCCGCTGCGCGTTCAGCCATTTGTGGCGGCAATAGAGAGTCAAATTGGTTTAAGTTTATCATGGGTTAACAATTTGAAGCGGGTTAATAAGTGGTCGCGAATACTCCTCCTAAATGTGACTTTATTCAAGTGCTAATTTTTAAGTTAACTGAAAATGTTTGTAACGAGACTAACCACACAGAGTTATATTGAAAATTACCGTACAAAATTAGCTAAACCGAACTAAACCAAAATCAAATATTTTAAATAAAATCAACAACTTGATATTTTAATAAAAGTGTAATATTTGCTATTTCTGCTCTTTAGGCTAATTTTTCATAATAAAGCCATCCGTTATGCAAAATTCTACTTTTATGGGCGAGATAACAATTCTTATCAGATAACGTTGTTTCATCGCACTAATCGCAGTACTTTGAGCTAAGCCAAGACGCTCAACCGCATCACTTAAGTGAAGACGGTTATTTATTACCCACAGTGGCTGACGAGCACTTGGCATGACTAACTATAAGGAACAAACCATGAAATACTTGCCAGAACATCTATCTGAATTAAATTTGCTACTGCAATTCGATCTTAGTAGCGCAGCTACTGGCATTAAAGTTCATAGCGACGCATCAGAAGAAATGCAACAAGCAGTGACTCGCCTTTACGAGAAAGGTCTATGCACACTGCCAGACGGTGGCTACCTAACCGACGAGGGTATCGAGGTAGCAGAACACGCGGATAAAATTTTACGCGTGCTGAAAAGCGCGAAATAATCCCCAAACAAGAAAAGAGCACCAAACGGTGCTCTTTTGCTATCTCACGCCAAACGCTTAAGCCTTAGCGGTTGCCTTCGCTTTGTGACCGAATAACCATTTGTAAGGCTGAATGCGGTCGTACGCCATATTAAAGCCCGTCGCATAGAAGAAGAAAAAGACTAAGAATCCCGCTTCCAGCAACAATGCCGCGCCAATACTGATTTGTAAGAACCAAGCAATGGTTGGCACAGTCAGGAAAATCAAACCGCCTTCAAAGCCAAACGTATGCCCGATACGCATCTTCAAAGATCGGTTGCTACGATCACTACCAAACCAACGATCAAACAAGATGTTGTAAAAGTAGTTCCAAACGACAGTAAACAAACTTAGGCCAATACCCACAATCGCTAAGTCACCCGTCGCTTTGCCTGTAATCAAGGCAGTTGCAGGAATGATGATCGCTAGAGCAACCGCTTCAAAGGTGATGGCATGGAAAATACGCTCTTTAGTTTGCATGGTGTTTCTCTCAGTGTGTTTCGATTTGCGCTTATTATTATCTTGAAATATGATAGTTAAAAGTTAGGTACCATCAGTAAAAACGATATGTTCAGCATCGACCAACTAGAAGCATTTGTCAGCACAGTAGAACAAGGCTCTTTTTCAGCTGCTGCTCGTCATCTCAATAAAGTTCAATCAGCGATTAGCCAGCACATCATCAATCTAGAAATCGATTTTGGTGTAGAGTTATTTGATCGCTCTGGTAGATACCCAGTATTAACCGCCGAAGGCGCAAAGCTGTTGCCCTATGCCAAAGCGTCTTTGGTACAACATCGCCGTCTGCTGCATTGTGCCAATCAACTCGAGCACACATCGCATAAAGATATTACGTTAGCGATTGACGAAGGCATTCCGCTCACTCAATTATCTCAAGCTCTTAAGGATGTCTCTGAGCGCTTTCCAACTTTGCGCTTTGAATGTTTATCCGCTTCAAGTATTGATATTCGTCAGTTAGTGATTGATAAGCGCGCGACAATGGGGATCATGTTTAGTGAGGCTTCACTGGATGATAATGTCGACTTTGAAGGGCTTGGCGGGATTGAGTTTGATGTGTATGTCGCGAAAGAACACCCGTTATCCAATGAGACATTACCTCATCTTGATGTACTGCGTTTACACCGCCAAGTGGTTATCCGTTCGAAAACCAGTGAGATGAGCAGCTTTCAGCAAGCCTACAGCCCAGATGTATGGTTTGCTGACAATTACTATATGCTGATTGAGTTAGTTGCGAGTGGCTTTGGCTGGGGAATGTTGCCTAAGCACCTTGCTGAAAGTGATATCAGTCAAGATAAGTTGGTCCGTTTACGCTCTCAGTTTGAAAATTTGACCTGGCAAGCCAATATAGATGTGATACAACATCAAAGTGTGGGCAATTGTCCGGCACACAGTTATTTTCGCCAAAGACTACGTGAATTACGTAATGCCAGTTAATAACAAGGAGTCCAACATGAAACGAATTGGAATCGTCGGTGGCGGTTGGTTAGGGTTACCCTTAAGTAAGTTTTTAGCTAACCTTGGTCATGCGGTCGTGGTAACCAAAACCAGCTTAGAAGGCGCACAACATATCGACTGCGATGAAGTACCAGCGACAGTGGTTGATCTGTCACAAGGCGAATCTCACGTTGTCACTGCCCTTGCCCCTTTTCAGCCACAAATTTTAATCGGCTGCTTTCCACCCGGCTTTCGCCGAGGCAACGGCGATGAATACGCGCATTACTGGCAAACCTTGGTTGCCGCCGCTGAACGCTTAGCAGTCGAAAAAATCGTGATGGTCAGTTCAACCACGGTTTATCCCAACCGCGCTGAAAGTATGTCGGAAGAGATGGCAAGCTTGGTACTAACACAAGACTGCGATGACTTTTCTGCCAATGCCAAAGTTATGCTTCACGCAGAGCAATGTCTAATTGATAGCGGCATCGACTACGCGGTAGTACGTTGTAGCGGTCTCGTCGGTCCTGAGCGTAACCCTGCTCGTTTTGTCACGCATTTAAAACAAGTCAGTGATCAAGCACCGGCCAATATGCTGCATCTTACTGATGCCATTGGCGCGGTAAGTTACGCGGCACTACATATCGATAATCAAGTAGTTAATGCCACCACGCCCAATACCACCAGCAAAGCTGAATTTTACCAAGCTGCTATCGATCGCAGTGGTCTAGCTCTTAGCCTACCAGCTTTAGTTCACCACGCTGACAAGCACATCAGTGCAGATAAGTTGGTTGAGCTTGGCTACAAATTCCATTTCCAGCACACGCTTGAAATTATTTAAGAGGTGAATGTGAAACTCTATCAACACATCGATACCCTTTGGAACTACATGCAACTTGAGCATGCACTCGAGCCTGCCGACTGTCTGTTTGTTCTTGGCAGCAATGATCCTCGCGTCGCCGAGCATGCGGTCAGTCTCTATAAGCAGGGCTTAGCCAGCAAGATTCTGTTTTCGGGTGGGTTTGGTCGTTTAACCGATGGCGTTTTTGAGCAGAGTGAAGCGGAAACTTTTGCGGCGATCGCAAGGGATTTATGTGTACCCTCGCAAGATATTCTGATTGAAAACCAATCGACAAACAGTGGTGAAAACGTGCTGTTCAGTGCTCAGTTGTGTAACAAACTCGGCTTAACACTGCGCCGGATTATCTTAGTGCAAAAGCCCTACATGGAAAGGCGTGCCTACGCGACCTTTGTTAAACAGTGGCCTTATGAAGTGGAGTACGTTGCGGTAAGTTCAGCCAAACAGTCTTTCACTGATTATTTTAGCGAAGATATTGATTTGTTTACCGCACTAGAGGCGATGCTGGGCGATTTCGAACGCATTAAGCACTACCCTGCGCAAGGTTTTCAGATTGAGCAGCCTATTCCAGCAGAAGTGGAATTTGCCTATCAAGCGATTAAAGCCAAACTCTAATCGGTTTTAAACGGTAGAAAATGCAAAAAGCCAGAACACTGTTCTGGCTTTTTATTAGGCATGCTTAAGATTAATGAACTGGCTCTGCTTCTTTATCGAATTGGAACTTCAATTCATCACCTTTCAAGGTCACTTTCACTGAGCCGCCATCAACCAGTGAGCCGAACAATAGTTCGTTCGCCAGTGGCTTCTTCAGCTGCTCTTGGATCACACGACCCATTGGACGCGCACCCATCGCTTTGTCGTAACCTTTAACCGCCAACCATTGGCGAGCTTCGTCTGATACTTCCATCGATACGCCACGCGCATCCAGCTGTGCTTGCAGCTCAACAATGAACTTATCAACCACTTGAGCGATGACTTGCTCATCTAGGCTATTGAACCACATGATGTTATCAAGACGGTTACGGAACTCTGGTGTAAACACTTTCTTGATTTCCGCCATCGCATCTGGGCTGTGATCTTGTTGCACCAGACCAATCGAACGTTTCTCTGTTTCTTGTACACCAGCGTTGGTCGTCAGAACCAGAATCACGTTACGGAAGTCAGCTTTGCGACCGTTGTTGTCCGTTAGAGTACCGTTATCCATCACTTGCAGTAGCAAGTTAAAGATATCTGGGTGTGCTTTCTCAATCTCATCCAGCAGTACCACTGAATGTGGGTGTTTGATAACGGCGTCGGTTAACAAACCACCTTGATCGTAACCGACGTAACCTGGAGGCGCACCAATCAAACGGCTCACCGAGTGACGTTCACCGTACTCCGACATATCAAAGCGCAGAAGTTCGATACCCAGCAACTTCGATAGCTGCACCGTAACTTCGGTTTTACCTACGCCAGTAGGACCTGCGAATAGGAACGAACCGACTGGTTTATTCTCTGCACCAAGACCTGCACGAGTCAATTTGATCGCTTCGGTTAGTACATCAATCGCACTGTCTTGACCGAACACCAACATCTTCATTTTCTGATCAAGAGTTTGCAGTGTTTCTTTATCAGACGATGAGACTGATTTCTCTGGAATACGAGCCATCTTCGCGACCATCGCTTCGATATCCGCAACGCCAACGGTTTTCTTACGACGGCTTGCAGGAGCAAGACGACTACGAGCACCCGCTTCATCGATAACGTCGATGGCTTTATCTGGCAGATGACGCTCGTTGATATACTTCGCCGATAGCTCAACCGCAGCACGCAGTGCTTTGTTGGTGTAACGAACTTCGTGGTGCGCTTCATATTTTGGTTTTAGACCCATCAGGATCTTAGTCGTGTCATCAATGGACGGTTCGACAACGTCAATCTTCTGGAAGCGGCGAGATAGTGCACGCTCTTTCTCAAAGATGTTGCTGTACTCTTGGTAAGTTGTTGAGCCAATACAACGTAATTTGCCACTGCTCAATAATGGTTTGATGAGGTTTGCCGCGTCTACTTGACCACCAGAGGCCGCACCCGCACCGATGATGGTGTGGATCTCATCAATAAATAGGATTGCCTCTTCTTCTTTCTCAAGTTGCTTCAAAATGGTTTTGAAACGTTTCTCGAAATCACCACGGTACTTAGTACCAGCCAATAGCGAACCGATGTCTAATGAGTAGATCACGCTGTCTTTGATGATCTCAGGCACTTGCCCTTCCACAATGCGCCAAGCTAGACCTTCAGCAATCGCCGTTTTACCTACGCCTGCCTCACCCACCAACAGCGGGTTATTCTTGCGGCGACGGCAGAGCACTTGAATAGTACGCTCAAGTTCTTTATCACGACCAATCAGCGGGTCAATCTGACCTTTCTTCGCCACTTGGTTTAGGTTGGTCGCAAAGCTCTCTAGACGCTCCTCACCGTTCGCTTCTTCTGGCGTAGTATCGTTACTAAACGAATCTGAGGAAGGTTCGTCGTTTGATCCAGAACCTTTGGTAATGCCATGAGAGATGAAGTTAACGATATCAAGACGACTAACGTCATTTTTTTTCAGTAGGTAAGCCGCGTGAGATTCTTGTTCGCTAAAAATAGCGACCAATACGTTGGCACCGGTCACTTCACTGCGACCAGATGATTGAACATGGAAAACCGCACGTTGCAGCACGCGTTGGAAACTCAACGTTGGTTGCGTTTCTCGCGTTTCGTCATTTTCAGGAATTAATGGCGTGGTTTGATCAATAAAAACGTCAAGCTCATTGCGCAAAGCGTCAATGTCAGCTTGGCAAGCCGCCAGCGCATCTCGCGCTGCGTCGTTTTCTAATAACGCTAGCAGGAGGTGCTCGACAGTCATAAACTCATGTCTTTTATCTCGTGCACGGGCAAACGCGCCATTGAGACTCGACTCTAACTCTTTATTCAGCATAAGGACCTCCTAAAAGAACAACTTAATTGTAATTGTTCGACCAAGCTTTACGCTTGTTCCATTGTGCACAGTAGTGGGTGCTCGTTTTCCCTTGAATACATGGTAACTTGCGCTACTTTTGTTTCTGCCACTTCTGCAGTAAAGGTGCCACAGACCGCTTTACCTTCGTAGTGGACCTTAAGCATTACTTGCGTCGCTTTATCTATGTCCATAGAGAAAAAACGCTCAAGGATTTCAATTACAAAGTCCATTGGCGTGTAATCATCATTGTTCAGAACAACGTTATACATAGCCGGTGGCTTTACTTTCGTTTTCTCTAACTCCAGAAGATCTGAGTCCGGAGTTACCCATTCAAAATGCTTGCTCATGATACGTATCGTTTAGCTAGTTTCGCCGTTATTTTAACACTTTGCTGTACGGAAAAGGTGGATAGATCTCTTAATAAAAGCAAAAAGCACAAGCAGTTAAAAAAAGCCCATACTTAGAGACTAATCTAGCAATTGTATCGCTGCAAATAAAACATTTCTTTCTTACGTCGAATCACGACAAAGTGATTAAAATAACAACAAAAGCCACTCAATTTAGGTGCATTTTTATGATACGGCAGTGAAATGCGTTATTAAAATGTAAAAAGTGACGCAAGTTTGTATTCAAATATTTAGCATGTAATACCTTTTTACTATTGACTGTGCTCTCTCATTGACTACTCTGGAAAATAAGTGATTGAAATTTCGGCAGCGCTTGAATGGATATTCACTGTTATTCAAACGGCTTCAACTTGAAGAACGAAGCTTGGCTGGTTTGCTCGCTTTGAAAGCTCTTTGAGTACTAACTATTGGCGTACAGGAGTGCCGCCAATTGGGAAACTAACAACAATGCATGAGGGATGTATAGCATGGCTACAGGTACAGTAAAATGGTTTAACAATGCCAAAGGATTTGGTTTTATCTGTCCAGAGGGGGAGGACAGTGATGTGTTCGCACACTATTCAACTATCCAAATGGACGGTTATCGTACTCTGAAAGCAGGCCAACAAGTCACGTTCGAAGTAGAAGAAGGTCCTAAAGGATACCACGCTAGTGTAGTAACTCCGCTGGAAGCTCTGCCAGTAAAATAAACGCTGCCGATGTAGAACAAAGTTAGAAACGATAAACCCGCTCGACAGCGGGTTTTTGTTTGGTTGTAGATATCACACTCACTATGCCCAGTTAGCAAAAAGGCTTGGGGTCTCCCAAGCCTTTGCTTCATATCAACGATGAGCTATCAATATAGATAATTATGCATCAATGATTGCGTTCAGTGCCGTACTTGGACGCATCAATGGCGCCGCTTTATCAAATACAAGTGCGTAGTAACCACCTAGGTCACCTTTCACACCCTGTGCGTCATTGAGTTCTGCAACAATCTTCTCTTCATTTTCACCTAGCGCTTTCGCGATTGGCGCAAATTGTGCCGCTAGTTCAGCGTCCGCAGTTTGTGCAGCCAGTGCTTGAGCCCAGTAAGTGGCTAGATAGTAGTGACTACCACGGTTATCAAGTTCGCCCACTTTACGTGATGGTGACTTGTTGTTGTCGAGGAACTCACCTGTTGCTTTATCGAGAGCATCCGCCAATACCTGTGCTTTCGCATTGCCTGTGACCACACTTAGGTGCTCTAGAGAAGCCGCGAGCGCCAAGAACTCACCGAGCGAGTCCCAACGTAGGTGGTTTTCTTTCTCTACTTGTTGCACGTGTTTAGGCGCTGAGCCACCCGCACCCGTCTCAAACAGACCACCACCATTCATTAGCGGTACAATTGATAGCATTTTCGCTGACGTACCTAGCTCCAGAATTGGGAAGAGATCGGTTAGGTAGTCACGCAGTACGTTACCCGTTACTGAGATCGTATCGAGACCTTCTTTGATGCGTACTAGTGAATACTGACATGCTTCTACCGGTGCCAAGATCTTGATTTCAAGGCCATCAACATCATGCTCCGGTAGATAAGCATTTACTTTCTTGATGAGTTCTGCGTCATGTGCACGTGCTTCGTCCAACCAGAATACCGCTGGTGCGCCAGTTGCACGTGAACGCGTTACCGCTAGCTTAACCCAATCTTGGATTGGCGCGTCTTTTACCTGACACATACGGAAGATATCACCTTCTTCAACCGCCTGCTCAAGCAATACGTTGTCGTTGGCATCAACCACGCGTACTGTACCTGCTGCATCGAGGATAAAGGTTTTATCGTGTGAGCCGTACTCTTCTGCTTTTTGCGCCATTAGACCAACGTTTGGCACGCTGCCCATGGTGGTTGGATCGAAGGCACCGTTCTCTTTACAGAAGTCGATAACCGCTTGGTAGATACCTGCATAGCAGCGATCTGGGATCAGTGCTTTGGTGTCTTTTTGCTTACCATCAGGACCCCACATTTGACCTGAAGCGCGTAGCATTGCTGGCATTGATGCATCGACAATGATGTCACTTGGTACGTGTAGGTTAGTGATGCCGCGATCTGAATCAACCATTGCCAATGGTGGCTGTGTCTCGTAAACCGCTTGCAGTGCTGCCTCGATTTCTGCTTTTTGCGCTTCTGGCAAGTTCGCAATCTTAGCGTACACATCACCGATACCGTTGTTGACATCAACGCCAAGTTCAGCAAATAGCTGCCCGTATTTAGCAAATACGTCTTTGTAGTAAACCTTAACCGCATGACCAAAGATCACAGGGTCAGACACTTTCATCATGGTTGCTTTCATATGCAGTGATAGCAACACATCTTGAGATTTCGCCGCTTCGATTTGCTCTTCAAAGAAGGCAACCAATGCTTTCTTGTTCATTACTGAACTATCAATGATCTCTTTGTCTTGTAGCGCGAATGGCGCTTTAAGTTGTTTCACTGCACCATCTTGTGCAACGAACTCGATTTTTACTTCCGTTGCGCCATCAATGGTGGTCGATTTTTCGCTACCGAAGAAGTCTTTCTCTGTCATGCTCGCCACATGTGACAGAGAGTCTTTTGACCATGCGCCCATTGAGTGTGGGTTTTTCTTCGCATAGTTCTTCACTGAAAGAGGCGCACGACGGTCTGAGTTACCTTCACGTAGTACTGGGTTTACTGCACTACCCTTAATTTTATCGTAAGTCGCTTTAATCGCTTCTTCTTCGTAAGTGCCTGGCTCTTCAGGGTAGTTTGGTAGGTTGTAGCCTTTAGCTTGAAGTTCTTTGATTGCTGCGTGAAGCTGCGGCACAGAAGCTGAGATGTTCGGTAGTTTGATGATGTTCGCTTCTGGTGTTTTTGCTAGCTCACCTAGCTCCGCAAGTGCGTCACCGATACGTTGTTCTGCCGTTAAATGCTCTGGGAAGTTAGCAATAATTCGCCCAGCAAGAGAGATGTCACGAGTATCAACGTCAATACCTGAAGAAGCAGTGAAAGATTGAATAATTGGCAATAGAGAGTAAGTCGCTAGTGCTGGTGCTTCATCAGTAATGGTATAGATAATTGTCGGTTTTTCGGTAGGCATGAAATTTCCCTATTGTTCAACCAAAGCCTGTCGGATGAATGGCTCTGGGTTTGTGGTCGCTTACAAGCTAATGCTTCATCCCCTCACTTGTCGCGATTTGTCTGTCTCTTTTATTTATTTCAGCCACAAATGGCTAAATCCATGAGATCTATCTCCAAGTACCATACATCTCGCGGCTACTTGGGTACAATTGTTATAATTAAACAAAAGCTGGATAATAGTCTATTATCGTGTTCAACAATGTGTGTGCCAATCCAGATTTTGGCGCGCAAATAATAGCTTAAAACGCATTTCCGTTAAACCGAACAATACATTTTATTTACAAAATTGCAGGGTAGTTAACATGCAGACACGTTCAAGTCGTCCGTCTTCAAAAAATTCCACTCAACGTACGACAAAGCGTTTCAAACAATCAGATAAGTTCGGTAAAGCGAAGCCACACTCGTCTTCTCAACGAAAAAAAACGCCCTCAAATAAACCGCGTGTCCGACCAGAAGATCGCAAGGTTCTGATCTTTAATAAGCCTTTTGATACCTTGACGCAATTTACTGACGGTGACGGACGCAAAACGCTGGCAGATTTCATCCCAGTAAAAGATGTCTACGCCGCAGGTCGTCTCGATCGCGACAGCGAAGGCTTACTGGTGCTCACTAATGATGGCATCTTGCAAGCTAAGCTGACGCAGCCGCAATCAAAATCACCTAAGACTTACTGGGTGCAAGTGGATGGTGCACCAACTGAAGCCGATCTCGACAAGCTACGCAAAGGGGTTGAGCTCAAAGATGGTATGACGCTACCTGCGAAAGTGGAAGTGATGGCGGAGCCGCAAGTATGGGAGCGCAATCCACCCGTACGTTTTCGCGCTAATATCCCCACCACTTGGCTCGCGATTACGATTATTGAAGGACGCAATCGTCAAGTGCGCCGTATGACCGCCAACATTGGCTTCCCTACTCTGCGCTTAATTCGTTATTCGATGGGTGATGTTGTGCTGGGCGATCTACAACCAGGCGAATGGAAAGAAATCACGCTGTAAAATAGCGCGATAAGGACAATTAACAAGCTGGGCAAAAGTAACCCAAACAGCCACAGTAGGCTTTTTGTTTACAAATCTCAGCTTGAATCCGCCTACTATCTTCACTACGCTTGGCTCTCAACCATCAGAGACTTTAAACACGCGATGCACGGTCAACCTTCTCGACAACGTTTTCATGCAATCTGGGCAACTCTATTGGTCGCCTTAGTTGTGATCTCTTGTCTAAATAAAACCCTGACCGCTTCCACCCAATTGCTCTCGTCACAGTGGCGTTCGCAATCTAGTGCATTAAATAACAACCATCTTCAGCAACTTTACTTCTCTCATTTTACTGCGCAAATCGACACGCCTTCGAGCAGTGAAGATTCATGTCATCTAATTTCACAGACGCAGCCACAGATACAGTCAAAGACTGACTGGTTAGCACCGTTTTTGGTGTTATGTCTCATCGCACTTTTGGCTAACCATGTGCTGGTGCATCACTCGGTAAGATTAAGTAAAGTTTCTCTGGTGCCCAAACGGCGATTGCATCTCACTCAGTGTGTTTTTCGCGAATGATCTTGGTTTATCACTAAGTCAGCGCCCATCGTCGCGTCGACTTGTTGAACGTATTTCTATCACGCCCACATCGTGGGTAAATGAACCAAAATCAACTGAATAAATGGAGCAACAAGTGTTGCCATCGCTGAATAAAATTAAACGCTCACTAAACCGCCCAAGCTTAGTGATGCTTACTCTCTCTATCGCGCTACTATTTAGCGCACTGTCATCCTCGTTTGCCTATGCACAAACGACTGGTTGGATAACGGATGCCAAGCATCCTCCGGTCAAATTACGTCTGCTTTTAACCGGGGAACAGCAACCTCAGTTAAAACAAGTGCAAGCCGTATTAGATGTGCGCCTTGAAGGTGAATGGAAAACCTATTGGCGTAGCCCTGGCGAAGCCGGTATCGCCCCTGAATTAAACTGGTCAGATTCTACCAATATTGCAGCCGTTGAATGGCATTGGCCAATCCCCCACTATTTTGAACAGCTGGGAATCATGACCTTAGGCTATAAGCATCAAGTCAGCTTTCCGCTTACTCTGACGCTCGACAATGCCAATCAAGCAGCCAGACTTAAAGGCAATCTAAGACTGCCTTCCTGTACCGATATCTGTGTGATCACCGATTATCCTATCGATCTTAGCGTTGATCCAACGGCGCTGACACTCGATTCGGACGCGATGTTTTTGTTCAATCAGGGGATGAGCCAGAGCCCGAAAGCCAACCCTGATGTTAGCGTAACAGCCACCTATTGGAACGCAGAGCAGCAGCAGTTTATCGTGCAACTCAATAACCAACGACCATGGCAGACACCGCAAGTCTTGGTTGATGGCAAACAAGTTGAAAGAGAGTTTTTCGCCAAGCCAAAGCTTATCATCGACAACGATAAGGGACTCGACAGCCACCAGCTCACCGCTGTATTTGATGTGACCAACTGGAAAGGCGATGTGGATTTAACAGGCAAATCTGTCGCGGTCACGATTTCAGATCACACCTTCGCCACTGAGCATCAAGCCAGTGTCGGCACTTTACCGATTCAATATCGCCAAACTGGCTTAGTCACTATGCTCGGCTTTGCACTACTGGGTGGCTTGCTGCTCAACATTATGCCTTGTGTGCTGCCAGTGTTAGGTCTCAAGCTCAATACCATTGCGTTGCAACAGCAAGCATCGACAAGCCATATTCGCACCTCTTTTATCGCCTCTGCTCTAGGCATCATCAGCTCTTTTGCGCTGATTGCAGGCGTACTGAGTTTGCTAAAACTTGGCGGTGAAAGCATCGGTTGGGGCATTCAATTCCAGAGCGTAGAGTTTCTGCTATTAATGCTGATTGTCACTCTGTTATTCGCGCTTAACCTACTTGGTTTGTTTGAATTTAAACTCCCGGCAGGTTTAAACACTTGGATGGCAAGCCGAGGTGATAGCAGCCATCTGGGGCACTTTATTCAAGGTATGTTCGCTACTCTACTCGCGACGCCTTGTAGCGCGCCTTTCTTAGGCACTGCAGTCGCTTATGCGCTCGGCGCAAGTTATCTCGAATTATGGATTATCTTTATCGCTCTTGGCGTTGGAATGAGCTTGCCTTGGCTGCTGTTCGCTATCGCTCCAAGTTTAATGAGATTGATGCCTAAGCCTGGGCTTTGGATGAACCGCATCAAACTGCTATTTGGCTTTATGATGCTCGCTACGTCGATTTGGTTAGTCAGCCTGCTTATGCCGTTTTTTGGTAAGTTTGCGGTGCTGATGATTGGTAGCATTATCTTGATCGTCACGGTGATCTGGTTGGGTCGTGTTCACGGTCGAAAACTGCTGATTCCGTTGATCGCTTCATTGACCCTTTTCGCCGGTGGCAGCTTAGTAGTTGGCAGCCTAACAGCGGGAAACTGGGCGACACCTGTGGTCGATGATTTGCCTTGGCAAAGACTGCAAGCAGACAAAATTGACTCACTCACTCGCCAAGGTAAAACCGTGTTTGTCGAAGTGACTGCAGATTGGTGTATTACCTGTAAAGCCAATAAGATTGGCGTGGTGCTGCAAGACCCGGTTTATACCGCACTGCAACAACCTAACATGGTGTTGATGCTGGGTGATTGGACAACGCCAAACCCTAGCGTGACCGAATATTTGCAAAGTCATGGTCGTTACGGCGTGCCATTCAATATTGTTTATGGTCCAAGAGCGCCTCAAGGTATTCCTCTGCCCGTGATTTTGTCGGAAAAACAGGTAATGGATGCAATTAGCAGAGCGAGTCAACCATGAGTAAGACTAAGAATAAATCCGGTTGGAAATATTGGTTAAGAGAGCTCGGCTTTGCCTTCGTGATCATCGCGGGCGCATCTTATGCAATGGACTTTTATCACAGTAGTTCCGCCCCTAAAGGTAAAGCACCTGAGATCCAAGCGATGGATATTGAGGGCAACCCAGTTGATGTGAATGCACTCAGTAAACAAGGCGAGCCAGTGATTGTCTATTTCTGGGCGACTTGGTGCGGCGCGTGTAAGTGGGTTAGCCCAACTGTGGATTGGTTTGCCAACGATCATCAAGTGGTGACAGTGGCGCTTTCGTCCGGCGACGATGAGCGAATCCAGTCGTACCTAGATGCGAAGCAACACCAGTTTACGGTAATCAATGATGTTGAGCAGCCCGTAAGTCAAGCTTGGGGCATTAGCGTTACGCCAACCATTGCGGTGATTAAAGATGGTGAGATCAAGTACCTCACTGCCGGTATCACGACACCATGGGGACTGTGGTTAAGGATGTTGTTCGCTTAACTGCGCTGTTTCAATCGCGATATGCTTCAATTGCAAAGTTTGCAGGTATAAAAAAAGCCACTTCATCGGAAGTGGCTTTTTACTATCTGATTAGCAGGGTTAATTACTCTGCTGCTTTCTCTTTCGCTACTGTAACCGCAATTGCTAGCTCTTCAAGAGCTGCTGGGTTAGCAAGGCTTGGTGCGTCTGTTAGTAGACACGCAGCAGCTGTTGTTTTAGGGAATGCGATAACGTCACGAATATTATCAGTACCACAAAGCAGCATTACTAGACGGTCTAGACCGAAAGCAAGACCTGCGTGTGGAGGTGTACCGAATTTCAGTGCGTCTAGTAGGAAGCCAAACTTCAGTTTTTGCTCATCTGCATCGATACCTAAGATATCAAATACTGCTGCTTGCATTTCTGCGTTGTGGATACGTACTGAACCACCGCCCACTTCGTAGCCGTTGATAACCATGTCGTATGCGTTTGAGTTAGCTGATGCTGGGTTCGCTTTCAACTCTTCAGCAGTTAGACCTAGCGGCGATGTGAATGGGTGGTGCATCGCGTGTAGGTTACCTTCGTCGTCTTCTTCAAACATTGGGAAGTCAACAACCCATAGCGGTTTCCAAGCTGACTTATCAGTTAGCTCAAGGTCAGTACCTAGTTTAAGACGTAGTGCACCCATCGCTTCTGTTACAACGCGTTTGCTGTCTGCACCAAATAGGATGATGTCACCAGTTTCCGCTTGAGTGCGATCAAGTAGTTGTGCCACAACTTCTTCATTTAGGAACTTAGCTACTGGAGATTGTACGCCTTCAAAGCCTGCTGCACGGTCGTTTACTTTCATCCATGCTAGACCCTTCGCACCGTAAATACCTACGAAGTTAGTGTATTCGTCGATTTGCTTACGAGATAGCGCAGCGCCACCTGGTACACGAATCACTGCCACACGACCTTTCTCGTCATTAGCAGGACCAGAGAATACTTTGAAGTCGACATCTTTTAGGATATCTGCAACGTCAACAAGCTCAAGAGGGTTACGTAGATCTGGCTTATCAGAACCAAAACGGCGTGCCGCTTCTTCAAATGACATTACTGGGAACTGACCTAGATCAACGTTCAGTAGCTCTTGCCACATTTGACGAATCATCTCTTCCGTTTTTTCACGTACTTGATCAGCCGTCATGAATGACGTTTCGATATCGATCTGAGTGAATTCTGGTTGACGATCAGCACGTAGGTCTTCGTCACGGAAACACTTAACGATTTGGTAGTAACGGTCAAAACCAGACATCATTAGTAGCTGTTTGAATAGCTGTGGTGATTGAGGTAGCGCGTAGAAGCTGCCTTTGTGTACACGGCTTGGTACTAGGTAGTCACGTGCACCTTCTGGCGTCGCTTTAGTCAGTACTGGCGTTTCGATGTCTAGGAAGCCGTTGTCATCTAGGAAACGACGTACGAAGCTTGATGCTTTAGCGCGTAGTTTGATGCGGTCGCTCATTTCTGGACGACGTAGGTCTAGGTAACGGTACTTTAGACGTTGCTCTTCAGAGTTCTTTTGGTTGAAGTCTAGTGGTAGAACGTCGCTGCGGTTGATGATTTCAAGACCTGTTGCCAGAATCTCTACTTCACCTGTCGCCATGCCAGCATTTACTTGGCTTTCTGGACGTGCGCGAACTTCACCGGTTAGTTTGATACAGAATTCATTACGTAGTTGCTCTGCTACTTTGTAAGCATCAGCCATATCTGGATCGACAACTACCTGAACAACGCCTTCACGATCTCGCATATCGATAAAAATCAGACCGCCTAAATCACGACGACGGTTAACCCAGCCGCATAGTTCTACAGTTTGTCCTGCAAGGGACTTGTTCAGGTGACCACAGTAATGGGTACGCATAATGAAATTCCCAATCTCTCAAATAATGTTAATACTGTCCGCTGGGCACGATATTGCCAACGGACCAAAGTTCCATTTATACGCTGAAAGCCAGATAAAATCGACCATTCAGCATACAATTTATTGCGATTTACTCTCTATTGATGCTTTTTAAACCAGCAAAAGGGCAAAACCACATCAATAGCAAAAATTGGCAGAGATTATATACCCAACTTACCTCAAGATGCTAGGTTCAGCGAGTGCAGTGAGCACGACTAATTGGCACCAACGGTTGTCTCGGATCGCTATGCTCAGGTAAAGTCTCTTTATAAGGAATTACGTAGCTATCATTATGACATCATTACCTTTGCGTCTCGGCTTAACGATGTGGTCGCATAATCAATGGCAACAGAGCTTTTATGGCAGTGGCACCAAGCCAGCTGAAAGGCTAGAAAAGTACGCCAGTGTGTTTCATACCGTAGAGGGCAACACCACCTTTTACGCCACGCCAAACCTGACCACGGTACGTAACTGGCACGCGGCGACGCATGATGATTTTAAATTCACCTTCAAGCTACCTAAAGCGATTACCCACCAGCAAATGCTCAAAGGCTCTCAAGCTCAGCTGAAAGATTTCATGCAGATTATGGCGCCGCTGCACGAACGTATTGGGCAATGGACAATTCAATTGCCGGCGGCTTTTACCCCAGCCGATTTGCCGACATTACAAAAGTTCTGTGCGCTGTTTCCGCCTAATTTTCCTCTTGGTGTTGAAGTGCGCCATCTGGGCTATTTTGCCAAAAATGATGATGAAAAACGTTTCAACCATTGGTTAATCGAAGCTGGCATTGATCGCATCATTATGGACAGCCGCCCTGTGTTTGCTGCCGAACCCATTAACGAAGTGATCATCGATGCTCAGCAAAAGAAACCGCGCGTACCTGTGCATGCAATCGCAACGGCTCATCACCCGATGATTCGCTTTATTGGTCATCCTGAACTGGACGCTAATCTGGACTTTTTTAAGCCATGGTTGAGCAAACTGCCGCAATGGATAGCCGACGGAAAACAGCCCTATCTCATGATTCATACCCCAGACAATGTATTGGCTCCTGAATTGGCGCTTAAGCTCTATCAGAAGCTGGCTCAGCAGGTTGCACTGCCAGAGCTTGCGCCCTTCCCTGCCAACGATGGTCAGTCACAAATCAGTATGTTTTAACCACTACTGACGATTGGCTTGATGCAAAACATGACATGGACGCGAATTTTTCATAAAATACGCGCCCTTTTAATGCTGACTGTAAGTAGCAAGAGATAAATCTATGAACCCAAAGAGCAACCCAGATACCATTTTTTCGGCGCCAATCGACAAAATTGGTGACTTCACGTTTGATGAGCGTGTCGCGGAAGTCTTCCCTGATATGATTCAGCGCTCTGTACCGGGCTATAGCAATATTATCTCAGCTATCGGCATGTTGGCAGAACGCTTTGTAAAACCACACAGCAATATTTACGACCTTGGTTGTTCATTGGGTGCGGCTACGCTGTCGATGCGCCGTCACATTCAGCAAGAAGGTTGTCAAATCATCGCAGTTGATAACTCTTCGGCAATGGTTGAGCGCTGTAAACTGCACGTCAATGCTTACCGCAGTGACACGCCAGTAGAGGTGGTGGAAGCGGACATTCGCGATATCGAGATCGTTGATGCTTCGGTTGTGGTACTGAACTTCACCCTGCAGTTCCTGTCACCTGCGGATCGTTACGCTCTGCTGGAAAAGATCTACGCAGGTCTGCGCCCGGGCGGTATTTTGATCTTGTCAGAAAAGTACGTGTTTGAAGATGCCGTTTCTAATGAGCTGTTGATTGATCTGCACCACGACTTTAAACGCGCTAACGGTTACAGCGAACTTGAAATCAGCCAAAAACGCAGCGCAATTGAAAACGTGATGCGTCCGGATTCAAAGAAAGAGCACAAAGAGCGCTTCGCCCAAATCGGCTTTAGCAGTTATGACGTGTGGTTCCAATGCTTTAACTTTGGTTCAATGTTCGCGATTAAGTAGCGAGAAGCGAGAAGTGTCTAGCTGCCAGTACTTTATGTCAATTTTTTAACCTATTACTCTGTGAAAAACTATGTTTAATTTTGCCAATTTCTACCAACTTATCGCCCAAGATACGCGTCTGCAGCCATGGCTAAATGTATTGCCACAGCAACTGACCGACTGGCAAAACGCAGAGCACGGTGACTTTGATCGCTGGCTACGTGCGCTAAATAAAATTCCTGCTGGCACGCCAGATAACATCGATATCAAAGAGTCAGTAACGATCACAAACAACGAGCCAATGCACACCGGTGAGTTGAAAAAACTTGAGAACTTACTGCGCACCTTCCACCCATGGCGCAAAGGTCCTTACCACGTACATGGTATCCACATTGACACCGAATGGCGCAGTGACTGGAAATGGGATCGCGTATTGCCACACATCACTCCGCTGAAAAATCGCAGTGTACTTGATGTGGGTTGTGGTAACGGCTACCACATGTGGCGCATGTTAGGTGAAGGCGCACGCCTTACTGTGGGGATTGACCCATCGCACCTATTCCTGATCCAGTTTGAAGCGATTCGTAAAATGATGGGCGACGATCAACGCGCTCATCTATTACCACTTGGTATTGAACAGCTACCAAAACTCGAGGCGTTTGACACCGTGTTTAGCATGGGTGTGCTTTACCACCGTCGTTCACCACTGGATCACCTTATCCAACTAAAAGATCAGCTAGTTTCTGGCGGTGAATTGGTGCTTGAGACGCTAGTGATTGAAGGTGACGAGACTTCTGTACTTGTGCCGGTCGATCGCTACGCGCAAATGCGTAACGTTTACTTCTTCCCTTCAGCCAAAGCGCTAAAAGTTTGGCTGGAGCAAGTTGGCTTTGTCGACGTGCGTATTGTTGATGAAAATGTCACATCAACCGATGAACAACGCACCACCGACTGGATGACACACAACTCACTACCAGATTACTTAGATCAAAACGACCCAAGTAAAACGGTTGAAGGTCACCCAGCACCACGTCGCGCTGTATTGGTTGCGACTAAGCCATAGTACCAACAAATAAATCCTGGCGACTATTATCAATAATTGACATGGATTTAACTCAAATTGACTGCTCTATCAGTAACCTAACGAGGATGCATATTGCATCCTCGTTTTTTATTTGGCGAAAGTTAAAGTTGTGGTCACCGGTTTATTGACAAATCGGCTCTAGATCACATTTTATTCCTTTGCAGATATAGACTTAGGTTATTCCTTCTTCACTCAACACAACTTTTTTAAGTTCTTCTATGAGGTTTTGTGCACCTTAGTCTAAAATTAAAAACGTTAATTAACTCATACCATTATCAATGGGTGCTTCGCGATAACCACCTGTTGTAATGAAACAAAAAGAAAACGTAGGCATTTTAATGTTCATCCGATTAACACCTGTAGTAGCGCTTACTCTGTTATCTGGCTGTACCCTTACTAACAGCACACAAAATCATCAAGAGACTTTAGCCGCGATTCAAGCGGTTGAAACGAACCTTAACGCACAAATCTCAACCCTTGGCACTCAAGTTGATGCTCAATCTGAGTACATCACCAGCCTAGAGAAAAAAATCCAGCATCTGCAAGATAAAACCATCGACATGCAAACCGTGACGTTGGCAAAAATTGTTGAGCAAGAGAAAAAAGTGGTTGCCCCTGTTGTCATCCCGCCAGCGCCACAACCTGTTGCGCATGGCGTAGTTCTCGGCGCGATTGAGAAAGTGACGATTGATTCTATCAAGCAAACTTTCGATGCTCGTGTGGATACTGGTGCAGCAACCTCATCGCTGAATGCTGTTGATGTCGAAGAGTTCGAACGCAACGGTAAAAAGTGGGTTCGCTTCCATTTATCAGATGAAAATACCCCGTCTGATGACAGCAACTGGATTGAAGCGCCGATCGTCAAGTTTGTGAAAATCCGTCAATCAACCAATACTGAAGTAGAACGCCGCGCAGTGGTCGAACTTTGGGTTCAAGTTGGTAAAATTCATGAAAAAGCGCAGTTTACCCTGGCAGACCGCTCTCAAATGAGCCACCCTGTGCTGTTAGGTCGTGAATTTATTCAAGATATCGCGGTGGTAGACGTAAGCAAAAAGTACGTTCAGTCTGAACAAGAATAAAACCAATAAGGCTTGCTATGACTTCTAAGGTCCCTTTATACATATTCGTCGCGCTGCTTATCGGCGTGGGTGCTGCCCTAAGTATTTTCCGTCATGAAAGCTACGGTGTGCCTTGGACACCGGGTGAAACTCGTCAGGTCTGGGATATTGAGGCTCGAGTACAATTCGATGCGGAAGGTAAACCAGTCAAAGCGTCACTGGCAGTGCCTGATACACAAACTGGTTTTACTAAAATCAGTGAAAACTCATCTTCTGCGGGTTACGGTGTTGCCTATGCCAGTAACGAGCAAGGTCGCCGCGCCGAGTGGTCTATTCGCCAAGCAACGGGGCCTCAGACCATCTACTACAAGGCGCAATTCCTAGTCGACCCACAAGCGAAGGTAACACCTATTCCGCCGTCTGATGAAATCATCGCTCCCACTTTTGATGGTCCAACGGAAGCGGCAGTAGTTGCCCTTACTGAGCGTGCGAGCAAACGCTCAGCGGATGACATTACCTTTACTCGTGAGATTATTAAGCAGCTAAACGACAACGACAGTCAAAATGCCGCACTAATCCTAAACGGCATGTCCCGTGTACAAGCGGTTGATAAAATTCTGGCTTACAACAAAATCCCAAGCAAAATTGCTGGGGTGATTGAGTTAGAAGATGGTCGCCGTCGTCAAACGATCCAGCAAATGAACCAAGTTTGGGATGGTAAGCAGTGGCAACTGTTCAACCCAAGAACCGCTGATCAAGCGATCTCACCAAACATTCTGGTGTGGGATGAATCAAACATCTCACTGCTTGACCTAATGGGCGGTCAAAATAGCCAAGTGCATTTCTCAATGCTGGCGCAGGAAATTTCACCACAGCAAGCGACCCGAGACAAAGTAGAAGCGGACGCGCTACTTAACCTCTCAATTCACAGCTTACCGCTGGAAGAGCAAGCGATGTTTAAAACCATCATGCTGATCCCTATCGGTGCTCTGATCGTGGTATTCCTACGCGTCATTATCGGTCTGAAGACTTCTGGTACCTTTATGCCGGTACTGATTGCTGTTGCCTTTGTGCAAACGCAGTTGCTCACTGGTATTGTAGGCTTCTTGCTGATTGTCGGTACGGGTCTGGTGATCCGCAGCTATTTGTCGCGACTGAACCTATTGCTTGTTGCCCGTATCTCCGCGGTGATTATTACGGTAATTATGATTATCTCCGTATTTACCGTGGTGGCATTTAAGATCGGTTTGACTGAAGGTCTGTCGATTACCTTCTTCCCGATGATCATCTTGTCATGGACAATTGAACGTATGTCGATTCTATGGGAAGAAGAAGGTCCGAAAGAAGTAGTTATGCAAGGTGGCGGCTCACTGATGACTTCGGTTTTGGTTTACCTAGCCATGACCAACGAATATGTGCAGCACCTGACCTTTAACTTTATTGGTCTTCAGCTGATTGTACTGGCATGTATTCTACTGCTGGGTACTTACACTGGTTACCGTTTGACTGAGCTTCGTCGCTTTAAGCCATTAGTTGATGGGGAGTAAGCCATGTTTCTATCTCGACTTAGAGAGCGTTACACCTCCCCTTTTAAGCTAAAGCATAAGGGTATTATGGGCATGAACCAACGTAACCACAGTTACATTGGTCGCTACAATGATCGCTCAAAATACCCTTTAGTGGATGACAAGCTTAAAACCAAAATCATCGCCGAAGCGGCTGGGGCAACCGTACCAAAACTGATTGGTGTGATCGCCAACCAAGCGGATGTGCCAAAGATCCATGATATGGTCAAAGATTGGCCGGGCTTTGTAATTAAGCCTGCCCAAGGCAGTGGGGGTAAAGGTATCCTAGTGATCACCTCTCACAAGGATGGTACTTACACCAAGCCTTCAGGCTCAAGCATCAACAAAGAAGATGTTGAACGCCACATCAGTAACGCGTTAGCAGGGCTATTTTCACTCGGCGGTAAAAACGACGTTGCGGTGGTCGAGAACCTAATTAAATTCGATGACTGTTTCGATGGTTTTAGTTACGAAGGCGTGCCAGATGTGCGCATCATCGTATTTAAAGGCTACCCTGTAATGGCGATGATGCGTTGTTCTACCGCAGCGTCTGATGGTAAGGCAAACTTGCACCAAGGTGCGGTGGGTGTTGGGCTTGATATCGCTACAGGTAGAGCGATTCGCGCGGTGCAATTTGACCGCCCGATTAGCCATCACCCAGATACGGGTAAAGACCTGATGACCTTACAGGTACCACATTGGGAAAAACTGTTGGTGCTTGCCTCTAGTGCGTGGGAAATGACCGGGCTCGGTTACATGGGTACCGACATGGTACTCGATAAAGAAGAAGGTCCGATGGTACTAGAGCTCAATGCTCGACCTGGTTTAGCGATTCAAATTGCCAATGGCGCTGGTCTATTGCCACGCTTGCGTCATATTGAAAGTTTGGGTACCCCGGGGCGCTATCCTACACCTGAAGAGCGCGTTGCCTACTCGGCTAAACAATTTGGCTCTCATAGCGAGTAACTCAAGCATTGTGATAACAAGCTGCCAGATGGCAGCTTTTTTATTGTCGAGCATTTTTATCAACGCGTAATTCACGCACTCTCTTGGGTTTATCACTCGACTCAATTAAGAATAAGTAATAATCCTATCAACTAATTAACGCAAATTATTACTGCTACACTCCAGCATACCCACATAAACGATCTGGACAGCGAATGTCTCACTTGCCCATCATTGCACTAACCATGCTCGCCTTTGCTGCAAACTCAATCTTATGCCGGCTTGCTTTAGCCGAAGGGTTAATTGATCCTGCCAGCTTTACCTTATTGCGTTTATGGTCAGGAGCCATCACGCTGGCGCTTATCATGGCATGGAAAAATCATTGGCGGCTCGATTACCACACCGTGTCGTTGCGTTTTACTCTTTATGCGGGGCTCAGCTTATTTATTTATGCTGCGCTGTTCTCTTTTGCTTATCTTGAGCTGACCGCGGGTAGCGGTGCACTGCTTCTGTTTGGCGCAGTCCAATTGTCTTTATTGCTACTGCATTGGTGCCAGGGGCAAAGGTTTAATCGTTTTGAGATACTAGGGATGACAATTTCACTAGTGGGATTTATCTGCTTAATGTTGCCATCTGCCAGCCAACCCGACTTACTTTCTGCCCTACTGATGGTTGGTGCTGGTGTTGCTTGGGCGATGTTTACCGCATTAGGTAAACAAACCCCAACCGCAACAATTGGCACTACCTGGGGATTTATTGCCGCCGCTTTTATTAGTTTACTTTTACTGCCAATGACTCAAATCGATAGTGCCAATTTCACCGGGCTCGCCCTCGCAATTTTGTCCGGCACAGTGACATCCGCATTAGGTTATCTACTGTGGTATCACGTGATGTCAAAGATAAGCTTACTGCAAGCCGCCGTTAGCCAACTCTCTGTGCCAGCAATCGCTTTAGTGTTAGGGGCGTTGCTACTCAATGAACCGCTAACATTACGTGATAGCTTAATAAGCTGCGCAATCCTCGGTGGTATTGCGTTGGTGTTTATCAAGAAAACCTATCACTGACGCATAAGCTCAATATTTAAAAACAGTAAAAACTTATCGTTTTACGATAATTAATTATTGATCTACATTTCACTCGCGCATATTATCTAACCATCAACGATAGATAGCTGAAAATCTGGAGATCAACAATGAACAACCTCGATGGAATACGTACACTTAGTCAACGCCTACTCATCTGCTTATGGATGGTGCTGATAATAAACCCTCTTTTTAACGCTTTTCTTTGGTTTAACACGGCGTTTTCAGATGGGAGCGGTGATTTCATTATGCCACTCGCTCACGACATTGATTTACCGATGACAACAGGATCAGCATTAGTCGGATTCTTGGTGACCAATCTTGCGGTGATCGTTTCATCATTGATGATATGGCAATTAATCAAGTTGTTCCGCTTATACCGAGAAGGACAAATTTTCACCGTAGACAACGTCACTTGCTACAAACAACTTGGCAATTACCTAATACTATTCGTTGTTGTCAGTATTTTTGATGGTCTACTGATGGGTCCGGCGTTAAGTTTTCAACAAGAGGAAATGGACTTTTATTTTGAAATTTCTGACGGAGACTTAATGCTACTGGGCACAGCTGTTATCATTCGTCTTATTGCCAAAGTAATGAGTGAAGCTAAAGGGTTACACGAAGAGCAAGCTCTAACCATTTAGCAGGAATTTCTATGCCTATTGTTATTAATATTGATGTGATGCTCGCCAAAAGAAAAATGCGCTCTAATGAGCTTGCGGCAAAGATTGGCATCACCGAACAAAACTTGTCTGTGCTAAAAAATGGCAGAGCCAAAGCGGTCAAACTCGCGACGTTAGACAGTATTTGCAAACATTTGCAGTGTCAGCCCGGTGACATTTTAGAGTTCGTACCCGACTCAGCAGAAAGTGAATGATAGAAAAAAGGCTACCCGAGGGTAGCCTTTGATTTATCTAATTCGCGAGACGCTATTATAGCTCTTCGATCAACTCTTGAACTTCACTCTTAGGTTTGTCTGTTTGACCAAAGCCGCGCAGACCCACAACGTGTACATGTTCGTGGTCTTTAAATACCTTACGAACCAGTTTGTACGTGGTACCTTTCTCTGGGCTGATGTTCTCTGGCGCCGCGATAAGAAGCTGCATATCCAGACGGTCACAAAGTTCGAACAGTGTCGAGATTGACTTACCATCCAGACGAGCCGCCTCATCCAAGAACAGTAGACGACAAGGTACAATGTCTTTACTGCGTAGACGACGTGACTCTTCTTCCCAGCTTTGTACCACCATCAATAGAATTGACTGACCAGTACCGATCGCCTCACCAGTTGATAGAGCGCCCGATTCCGCTTGTAGCCAGCCATCAGAACCACGGTTTACTTCTACGCTTAGCTCTAGGTAGTTACGGTAATCCAGTAGCTCTTCACCCAGAACTTGCGGTGAACGTTGACCCATATCGATATGTGGGTTCACACGTTGGAACAGCTTCGCCATCGCTTCAGAGAAGGTGTAACGCGTCGTTTCAAACAAGTCTTTATGTTGTTCTTGCTGCGCCGCTAGACCGTTAAGTAGCACTTCGTGACTTTCGCGGATCTTCACGTTTAGACGCACGCCTTTCACCTGACCGAATGAGATGTTCGACAAGCCTTGGTTTAGCATACGAATGCGGTTTTGCTCGCGCTGAATCGTCTTCTTGATGATGCTTGCTACCGAATCTGAGCTGATCGCTAGACGGTTTTCACGTTGCGTTAGCTCTTCAGTTAGACGCGCTAGCTCCACTTCCATCTCTTCGATAGCTTCAACCGGATCATCGGTACGGATGATATCTTGGCGAATACGCTCACGTAGGTGTTGGTAAACAGCAATGTAGAACAGAACCTTACGCTCTGGATGCGCGGTATCTTCCGATAGGCGCAGTGAATCACGTAGGTCGTCATTGTCTGCCACAGCAAGACGCAATGCACCCAGTGATTTATCCGACATTGAACGCAGTTCAGCCGCTGACATGTAAGCCAGTTCACGCTTGTGTAGTCGACGCTCAACGTCGTTTTCACGCGCAAGACGCAATACTGAGCACCAGCCTGCTTTTGCTGCCACGACGAAAGTACGTAGCTCTGCATAATCTTTCTGAACTTTCTTCATGCGCTTAGCCAGCGCTTTCATTTCAAGCTCAGTAGAGGTGATGGTACGCTCGTACTCGCTCTTACGGCTACGTGAGGTGTGTAGGCGCTCATTAAGCTCGTCACGACGACGTTGTGCACGCTCTGCTGCACCTTCGTCAGCGGTTACGCCGTACTCTTGCAGCTCTTGTTTAAATTCTTGAACCGTTTCCAGTTTCGCTTGGTGTGAACTCTTCAATGATGCCAATACTTGGTTGTATTGGTTCATTTGGTTTTGCAGCTGTTTTAGCTCATTACGGCTACGAGTACGAAGCTGTTCCGCTTGGACCAATTTCGCTTTTAGCTGTTCACTAAGCTCACTGCTCTTACTCAAAAGATCCACTGAGTCAGAGTAAGCAAAGTAGTGGCGACGCTCTACCAGATCAGACAAGGCAAAAATCTGGGTTTTCAGCGTTTGTAGCTGTTGGTCAGCCGCTTGGTATTCCGCTTCTAGCGCTTCAAATTGCTCAGGGTCAGCATCAAGCGCACCAACCACTTTCTCTAGTGAGTCTAATGCTTTGGCGTGTTGCGTTAGGAACGCTTTCGCTTGAGAAACTTGTGCTAGTTTCTCTTCAATTTCAGCAAAACGCGCTTCTAGCGTGTCATCTTCGATAAAGCGCATGGTTGGCGCAAGTTTATCAAGTAGTGAAATAGCCTGTTTGCTACCCAGTAGCTGGGCACGTTGCTGCTGCTCTTTGCCATCTAGCTCGGTAAGCAGACGAACAAATTGGTTACGCTTATCACGTACTTTTTGCAGTGCTTGTTCAGGGTCCGCTTCGAACGCCACTTGAATGTGTTTAGCAACAAAGTTGTTGAACGCTTGGTATAAGCGCTGGAGTTTTTGTGAATCGAATGCCGCTTTCGCGTGCTCTTCTACCACTTCTTCGCGCTCGCTGCGTAGCAACTCCAAACGTTGCTCGCGTGCTGCGCGACCAAACAATGGAATTTCCGGCAAACGTGAATAACGCATTTGGCGATCGTTCAAACGAACGCACACCGCGCCTTCTAGCTCTTCTGCATTGAATGAGCTGTCATCAAAGGCATCAATATCACCTTCGATGATGTACAAATCTTCTGGACAGTCATCCAGCTCAACCAGCTTCTCTTCGATGCCAGAAAGATCAGAGACCACGATCGCGTGACGTGCTGGACCGTACATTGCACTGAAGTATGGCGCGTCATCAATCGTGATGTCGTCGTAAATTTCAGATAGCAGTACACCGCCTAGTGTGTCAGCCAAACCTTTTAAGCGTGAGTCATTTGAGCCACCTGGCGAGGCGAGGCGTTCGATTTCGCCGTCAAGGAACGTACGACGTTCAGCCAGCTTGTCTTTAGCAATCGATTGTTGCTTCTCTTGCTCAAGCACTAGCTGCATTTGGCTCATAACCGCTTGGCTATCAACCAGCTCTGCCCCACTTTGCTCACGCAAGCTTTCTAGTGCATCGTTCGCAGCAATCCAAGTTGGCGCAATGCCTTCAAGCTTAGCAATTTCTGCGGCTGCATCTTGCTCTAAACGACGCTGTTCACTGCGCTGCTCGCGCAGTTCTTCTTGCGCGTACTCAAGTGATTCGATCTGCGCACTGTGACGCTCACGCTCTTGTTCAAAGCTTAATTCATCAGCTAATTCAACATGGTGCTGCTTTTGGTACTCTTGCACCAATTCACGCGCTTGACGCTGCTGGTTTAAGCTACGCTCAAGGTCACGGTGCTGCGCGCGCCATTGTGGCTCGTTGTCATTCAGTTGCTTCGCTTCACGACCTTGCGCAAGCGCACTTTTCGCTTGCCCAGCGGCTTGGCTGCGTTCAACCGTACCAACGATGCTCGTCACCAATTGTAACGCGGTCTCAAACTGCTGCGCTGCCGCCGATGACATGTCTAGCTTATGCTTTAGAGCAAGCAGTGTGGTGGTGCTGTCGGCTTCACGCTGCTTGAGTTCTGCCACCAATGCTTGCGCCGATTCCGCGGTTAGAGCGTCATTGCTTAGCAGTTGCTTCGCTTTATCTAACGCTTGAACCGCTTGTTGATATTGCAGTGCACGAGTTTGCTGCATATCCAACGCTTGTTGGTAATCAGCAAGCTGAGTTTTTAGGCTATCAACTTCTTCTTCTGCAACCGTCGATTGCTCTTCAGCCATCAGAACGCGCTCTTGCGCTTCTTCCACTACCATCAACTGCTCTTCTAGACGCTCGCTTAGCTGCTCTAGATCTTCTTGGTAGCGTTCGATCTTCTCTTGTTGGCGCAGTGCGTTTTGCACTAACTGCAAGTGGTCAGATGCTGCTTGGTAGTCTTGCTCAAGTGCCGCTTCACTTTCCACCAGCATTTCCAGCTCTTCGTGAACGCGGTTTAGCAGTGAGTTTTGCTCAATCAGGCTTTGACGAGAGCCAAACAGTTCGCCACGCAGAGTCATGGTTTGCTCAAGCTTGTTACGACGATCGTTGGCGTGACGCATGTAGTCAGCCGCCACGTAGTTGGTCGACTCAGTGATCAAGTGTTTGAATAGATCACGGTCCGCCTGAGTAGTTTTAATCGCTTCAAGCGTCATGCGGTTTTCACGCAACGCCGATTCCATATCTTGGAACGCTTTTTTAACCCCGCCATTTTGTGGCAGTAGGTAGTCACGCAGTGAGCGTGTAATTGCACTCGAGATACCACCGTAAAGCGATGCTTCGATCAAACGGTAGAATTTTGAACGATCTGAAGAGTTACGTAACTTCTTAGGGATCACGCCAAATTCAAACATTTGCGCGTGGTAATCCACCACAGAAGAGAACGCTTTAAATTGCACGCCTTCGTACTGAGCAATGCTCTCTTTGACTTCGTTAATTTGGCGTACACGTGCTTGAGTCTCTGATACGCTTTCGATCAGCACGTCCGTTGGTTTAACGTGGCTTGGCAGACCTTGAATAACGAAAGGTTTGATGTCAACTTTCTTATCACGACCCGCCACTTGCTGCAGTTTTACCGCAAACAGTAGGCGTTGGTTGCGCGAGTTGACTACGTCTAATGCGGCGTAACACGCACCTGGCTGCAGTTTACCATACAGACCTTTATCGCGAGACGACTGGCTACTGCCCGCCTCTGTGGTGTTACGGAAGTGCAGTAGTGTTTGGTCAGGAATAAGCGCTGTGATAAACGCCGCCATGGTGGTCGACTTACCTGCACCGTTACCACCAGATAGTGTGGTGACTAGACCATCGATATCAAAAGTACGTGCAAAGAAGCCGTTCCAGTTGATCATGGTCAGCGATTGATATTTACCGCGTTGAATCATGCTTCGCCCTCAATGTCTTGGTGCACGTGTTGATCGTGATCAGCGTCTTGGTGATCGATGTCTTGCTGCTCATCATCCATTAGCAGGCTGCCTTGGCTTGGCTCTTTGGTATGCACTACCGCTTCACCATCACGGATCAGGCGTAGTTGTGCTTCACGCATGTCGTCACCAACACGCACGTCTGCACCAAAGCGGAATACCGCTTCGCTAATACGGAATTTACCGGTTTCACCGATATTGATGATCATGCCAAGACGACGCAGGCGACGTAGCGAGGTACGAACTTTCTCGAACAGTTTTTCTTTATCCAGATCTGAACCCGTTGCGCGGTTAGTCACCAGCTTCATTAGCTTGGTTTCGTCGGTCAACTGAACCAGTTCTTCATACAGTTCTTGGTTGGTAAAAATACCTTCGTGAGCCAAACGCTCAGGGCTTAAGTAAAGGAAACACAACACCTTACCCACCAGCATATCAAGCTCAGATAGCACGCTGCGGCTAATCAATGAGGTTGAACGTGGACGTAGGTAGAAAAAGCCTTCAGGTGCTTTGACCAATTCAGTGTTGTAACGCTGGTAAAACAGCGCCAATTCGGTTTCGAAATCCGCCAATAGTGCATGGTTGTCCAAATCTTCACTTGAGATGTGGCGACCCGCACGCAACATGCTATCCAGTGCTGGAAACAGCGGATTAGAAATTGCTTTTGCCAGATTCTCTGACATGTATTCGTTAGTATCTGTCGATGACATTTGCTTGTACCTTTGCACCAAATTCGTTGATCGCTTGCCAGTCTGGCTGAATCGCTTGGTAATCCGCTTCGGAGTAACCAAGTCTTACTGCTTGATCGACGACAATTCGTGCTAAATCAAAGTGATGAGTTCTTGGGTGTGCGGCTAAGTAGTCACGCAACACCGCCCCAAGATCGATTGGCATGCCCTGATCTTTATGAGCTCTAAGCATCTCGCCAATGCGCTCGGAAAGCTCATCATTGACTTGTTGAAACTCTTCGTATTCCACTTCCATTGGCACTTGACCCGTGACCTCGTCATCACGCAGCACTAGGGCTTCATCACGTAGGTCAACCAAGCGCTCTGCATCGGCATAAGTTAAGTACCAAGGCATCTCGAAGTAGTCTTTCAGTGATTGACGCAGACGCGTACTGAAAGCACGGTTCTTATCCATATCAATTGCGGTACGGATAAATTTGTGCACGTGTCGGTCGTAACCAATCCATAGGTCAATCGCTTGTTGACCCCAACTGGTGATACGGTCCAGCTTCATCTGCAAGCCAAACAGCGTCTCTTCGATAAACTCCAACTCGTCATCACCATAGACAATTTCTTGAATATCGAGAATTTGAGTTTGCAGTTCATCACCTGCCGCTTGCAGCGTATCTTGCAGCTCACGTAGGGTGGTCGAGGTTTCAGACAACAGCGATTCACAGTTATTGATCGCTTCGCGCCAATCTTTATTCAGCAGTTCAGCAATTTGCAGTTTTACCGACTGCTGCTGCTCATCCATCACACGTTGGTTAAGATCGATCTGATCGAAGATCTCGCCTACTGAATATTTCAATACGCCGTAAACGTTTTTCTTCCAGTGACCTGGTGTGCCACCTTTTTGCGCCGCTTCAATCGCTTTTGCCATCTCATCTGCCACCATGGACAGCTGAATCGAAAGCTTAAGCTTTGAGAACTCACGGTGACGAACGTAGTAATCGGTAATACCAATGGCTAGGGGTGATAGACGGTAAATACTCATGCCATCGGTAATTTCACTGGTAAAGCGGCTAATAAGGCGCTGCTTAACCATTTCGTTGATGGCGTTGTTGGCACGAAATGCCGACGCCTCACCGGTATCTTCAAATAATCGAGTGACGATCGTGAACGCATCATGGAGTTCACCTTCACCCAATTCTTCATCAAACCTTTCATTACTTAACACTGCAATGGCGATAAGAAAAGCCAACCTTTCGCTTGTTAGGTTCAATGAGAAATCGTGCTGCTTGACCCAACCTACCAGTTCATCGATAGGTTGATCGGCAACATTGAGAGTCATCTCACTCATTGTTATTCCTGTTTATCTTTCTTTTGTGCCCATACATGTATGTATCGACCTAATGAGAGGTATGGCTCTTGTCGACAAAGTTTCTCTTCAAGTGCCAGTACATCTTCAAATTGGTAATCGCCCATGTTCATTCGGTTGCCAATGTAGTCACTGAAACAACGAATGCCGGATTTACCGCAGATTTCAAACCCTGCGTCTTCAATCCACTGATACACATCTTGTGGCACTAAGCCTTTTTGTGGTTGCAGTTTAAAGCGCTTGCGATGAGGCATCCCTTCTAACACATGAGGAAGGTTGCCACAAACAACATTCTTGTAAACCAAGCCATGGTGGTTATAGAACATAATGGAAGCAATGCCGCCAGGCTTCACTTGATCCAATACTGTTTCTAGGGCGGATTTTGGATCCACCAACCACTCCATCACTGCGTGAAACATCACTAAGTCCACTGGTGCGGGCATATGCTGCGCAATATCCTGCACGGGAGAATGAATCAGGCGATAATTATCTAGCAAGCCATTCGATTCAATGTCCTGCTTCGCTAACTGAAGCATTTCAGAAGATAGATCACATAGCGCCACTTGGTGTCCGAGTTTGGCTATTTTTTGTGACATTTGTGCCAGACCACCACCTGCGTCTAAGACTTGCAGGCGTTGTTGGTCACTCTGTAGCATGGCGAGAGCTTGTGCAAGATCTTGCCAAACAATTACTTGGCGGATCTCACCTTTGTCGGAACCATAAATATTTTTTGCAAATTTGTGGGCAATATCGTCGAAATTGCGGTCTTCAGTCACAGCGGCTTGGGTTATCATGTTAAAGGTCTGCTGACCTTTTGTGGTAAATTTTGTTCGAGCAAAAAACGTTTTAGTCGCGACGAGAGGTTGGTAGCCTAGCATTCTAAGCACAACACTCTGACCAGAGCGAAAATGTTCTTTAGTCGAACCCATCATGCAGTGTTTGTCGCTCCCTTCTCTTTGTGCGGTTGAGTCAAAACCAGTAGTGAAACTACCGGTCAACGCCAACGCATACTCAAAAAAGAGTGGAAAGAAGCCAACAACAACTGTAAAAAATCATCTCAAAAGGTCAATAGACCCTTCGCGACGCTATTCTGTCACAAGAAAAGCAGATATAAAGAGCGATTCTCTTAATTTATAATCAACTGGTGTTTTTTCGGACTATTTTAGTATGTTTGAGCTGAAAAAAATCGTTTCGTCTTTACTCATGCCTCTGCCAGCGATGCTGATCATTGGTTTTTTGGGCTTAATGCTGATCATGTTTACCAGAAAGCAGAAAACCGGCTGCTTTGTGGTGCTGTTCTCTTTTATCGGTATCTTTTTGATCGCGTTCCAGCCTCTGTCTTCTCGTTTGTTGATGCCACTTGAACGCCAATACACTGCCTTCTTACCCGTCGATAAGCCTATCGATTATGTCATGGTGTTGGGCAGCGGTCATGTAGTCGACGATCAGATTCCACCGACTTCAGAGCTTAGCCGCACAGCATTAATGCGTCTATCTGAAGGCATTCGTATTCAACGTATCTACCCGGGCTCAAAGTTAATCTTGTCTGGTTATTCAGGCGGTTCAGAAGTTAGCAATGCGCGTATGATGGCAAAAGTGGCTCTGGCACTTGGGGTGTCTAAATCCGATATCGTGTTGCTGGAAACAGCCAAAGATACTTGGGAAGAAGCGCGTCAAGCGGCAGCATTTGTGCAGCATAAAGAGTTGGTATTGGTCACTTCTGCCAGTCACATGAAACGTGCACTGAATGAGTTCCATTCTGCGGGATTGAAACCTTATCCAGCGCCAACCAACTATCTAGCACAAAATGAAATTGATCAGTTCTGGAACAAGTACATGCCAAAAGCAATTTACTTAGAACAGACCGAGCGTTACTGGCATGAGACATTGGGTCGACTGTGGCAAGATTTACGTGACTGGGTTTCAAATACCGAAGAGTCCGTAATCGAACCATCACAAAGTAAGGTCTAATCCCTTAGCGGCTAACTTACTTAAGATAAAAAAACCGAAGCATCTGCTTCGGTTTTTTTGTTTTCAACTTCGGTTAGTCACTTAATCGCCAGCGAACATGTAACCTTCACCGTGAACCGTAACAAAAATTTGTGGGTTCTTCGGATCAAATTCCATTTTAGCGCGCATACGACGAATCAGTACATCGATGGTACGGTCGTTTGGCGCATCAACACGATGACTAATCATATTCAAAATACGTTCACGGCTTAGTACTTGGTTCGGGTACGAAGAAAGCGCTACCAACAACTCGTATTCTGCTTTAGTCAGTTTTACTGGCTCACCGTTGCGGCTTAACGCGCGACGTTGAATGTCAAACATCCATTCGCCAAAGCGAACAATATTTGCGTCATTCTTCTGATCAACCATAGTGCCCGCGTTACGTGCCGCAGAGATGCGCCACAATAGGTTTTTCACGCGCACTAACAATTCACGAAGTTCGAACGGTTTTGTCACATAATCGTCTGCGCCCATTTCTAGACCAACGATTTTATCAATGCTATCCGTGCGTCCTGTTACCAGGATAATTCCAATGTCCGATTGACTACGCAGTTCGCGAGTTAACATCAGACCGTCTTCACCAGGAAGGTTAATGTCTAACATAACTAAGTCGATCGAATGATTTTGTAGGGTGTCGCGCATCTGCTCGCCGCTTTCAGCTTCGCTGACTGTGTAACCTTCATTTTGAAAGTAGCCAACTAGCTTACTGCGAGTGACCGCATCATCTTCTACTACTAATACGTGATAGCTCATCTAAACCACTTAATTTACATTGGGAATTAATTTCAAGTGTATTCTATTCATAAATCGTAACATTTCTAGTATTTGTTATATTAAAATCTAGAAAGATGATTTTTTATTGATTCAAGACAAAACTAGCGCAGTTGTTAATCTTTTGCCATTTTTTGACTCATTTAATCACAACATGTGTTATCGCTATTCATTTTTGTTCGCTAAAATATTAATAGTACTGAAACTTGGAGCATTGCGAGATGCAAGAATTAAAAGCGTTTAATGAAAAACGTGCAGAGATTTACTGGTGGTTTTCTAGTCTGTTCGCTAAAGAGCTAACAGAAGCAGAACTTGAGCAATATCAAAGCCCTGCTATTCGAGGCTTTCTTGCCGGTCTGGGTGAAAACCCAACGCTAAAACCTGCGGTTGACCGCCTTGTTGATGCGTTAAATCGTCAGATTGACCGTGAAGATGGTCAGCTTGAACTTGCCGCTGACTTTTGCGACTTGTTCTTGAAGTCAGACAAAGAATCAGCACTGCCTTATGCGTCTATGTACGTTGGCACGACTGGTTTGCTGCATGACGAACCAGCAAACGAGATGGATGCCCTGCTGACTAAGCATGGCGTAGCCGTTAACCAAGATTTGAACGAGCCTGCTGATCACATTGCCATTGAGCTCGATTTGCTTGGTAACATGATCATTCGTTCTAACGAACTTGAACAAGAGCGTCATCTCAACGATGCACTGCTAGAGCAAGAAGCGTTTATTCGTCAGCACATTTTAAACTGGGTGCCTAAGTTTGCCGCGAAAAGCCAAACTTTAGATTCATTCGGTTTCTACTCTTCTGTGGCGTCACTGCTGGTTGCTTTCTTAGAATTGGACTGCAACTACCTAGTGGGTGAAGAGAGCTAAAACACTCATTCGTCAACAATGAATGGGTTTTTCGTTTGCTACTGGCGACGATGCGGTCTAAAATCGAAGCCGCAAACGATAAAAAAATACGAATCAAGTACAAACCGCTGTAAAAAAGCGGTTTTTGTATTTCTATTACTTTCTGCCAGTTTTATTCAAAAATGTGAATAGCCATGTGGCAGCTATAAATAGGATCATACCTTATGGCCACTATTAAAGACGTTGCTCGCCTCGCTGGCGTATCAACTACGACAGTCTCACACGTAATTAACAAAACGCGTTTTGTTGCAGAAGCGACTCAAGAACGCGTTATGGAAGCAGTAAAAGAGCTAAACTACGCACCAAGTGCGGTGGCTCGTAGCTTAAAATGTAATACCACACGTACGATTGGTATGTTGGTGACTCAATCAACGAACCTTTTCTTCTCTGAAGTCATTGATGGCGTAGAGAGCTACTGCTACCGTCAAGGTTACACGTTGATCCTTTGTAATACCGGCGGTATTTACGAGAAGCAACGTGACTACATTCGCATGCTTGCAGAAAAGCGTGTCGACGGCATTTTAGTAATGTGTTCTGACCTAACTGAAGAACTGAGCGAGATGCTAGATCGCCATAAAGACATTCCTAAAGTGGTCATGGACTGGGGTCCAGAGAGCTCTCAAACCGACAAGATTATCGATAACGCAGAAGAAGGTGGCTACCTAGCAACCAAATTCCTTATCGACCATGGTCATAAAGATATCGCTTGTTTGAGTGGTCACTTTGAAAAAGCAGTTTGCCAAGAGCGTATTCAAGGCTTTAAGCGCGCAATGGGCGAAGCGAACCTGACGGTTGATGAAGACTGGATTTTAGAAGGTAACTTCGAGTGTGACACTGCTGTGTTAGCGGCTGACAAGATTGTTGCGATGGACAAACGCCCAACGGCAATTTTCTGTTTCAACGATACGATGGCACTAGGCTTAATGAGCCGCCTACAGCAAAAAGGCATTCGTATCCCTGAAGATATGTCAGTGATTGGTTACGACAACATTGAACTAGCAGAGTACTTCTCACCACCGCTAACCACGGTTCACCAACCTAAGCGTCGTGTGGGTAAAAACGCATTTGAAATCTTACTTGAGCGCATTAAGGACAAAGAGCACGAAAAACGTGTGTTTGAAATGCACCCAGAAATCGTTGATCGCTCTACCGTTGCGAAAATCAACTAAATCAGAGTACCGAGCAATACGCTGGCAAATGTCCGAGCATAGTACTTTGAAGTAACTCGCATTTATATCAATAGCTGATGGTTAAACTGTCAGCTATTGTCTTTTCTATTCAACTTAATTCTTGCATTAGATTCACAACTATTTCATAGTAATAAGATACTTAGCTGCTAAGTAAACAATCTTTAGCAAAGCAAATTAAGTCACGCACAGGGCAAACCAGACTGAAAAGCTGGGACGCAAAGCCACCGGCCTAAACATCATTGTCATCGACAATATGTATGGTAGCGGGGTTGCCGATGGTAGAAATGCGCACGTTAACGGATTACTCTCCTATTTCCTGCACAACTGCTATTCTCTCGGACCTGATTTGGTGGCGTATTGACATACACATACACCGAGAAAGTACTGAATGGATAAACCAATTCTTAAAGACTCAATGAGGCTATTTGAGCCGCTAGGTCGTATTAAATCTCGATCTATGTTTGGTGGGTTTGGGATCTTTGCAGACGAAACAATGTTTGCACTAGTGGTACATAATAAGCTTCATATTCGCGCAGACAGTGCTCTAGCTGCACAATTTAAATTACAAGGCTTCGAACCATACGTATATCAGAAACGTGGCTTCCCGGTAGTAACCAAGTACTTCGCTCTTAGCGAAGAGTGGTACAACGACAGTGAAAAAACACTGCAGATCGGACGTGAAGCTCACACTCAAGCGCAGCAAGAGAAGTCGGTTCAAGCCGAAACCAAGCCGACTCGTATTAAAGATTTGCCAAACCTGCGCCTAGCAACAGAGCGTATGCTGAAAAAAGCAGGCATCGACAATGTCGAACAACTCGAAGAAGCAGGCTCTGTAGAAGCGTATAAGGCGATTCGAGACACTCACAGCAGCGACGTCAGTTTAGAGCTCCTCTGGTCATTAGAAGGCGCGATAAAAGGCACACATTGGTCTGTGGTTCCCCAGACTCGTCGAGAAGAACTGCTCTCTCGACTACAGTAGAGTAAAAAAGTCAGCAACTGCTGGCTTTTTTTATGAAAGTTTTTCTTTGCTTTGAGGTTCTTATTAAACAATAGGAACAAATTACCCGATAAATGAACTAAATTAACTCAAGGGCGTAGAGAAGGGTTAAAGGAGAGCAAAGATGAATAAGAAACTGATTATTGGCATTGCATTGATTGCACTGATTGCCCTATTGATCACTCAGTTTGGCGATCAGTTAACGTTAGAAAACGCGAAAGCCCAGCAAGCAGCCCTAGGCTCTTTCATTGATCAGAATTTCGCTGTTGCCGCCATCACATACTTTGCCGCCTATGTCGCGATTACTGCCTTTTCAATTCCAGGAGCGGCTGTCGTCACCCTCCTTGGGGCGGCTCTATTTGGTTTCTGGACGAGCTTGCTGCTGGTCTCATTTGCCAGCACTCTAGGCGCTACCCTCGCCTTCCTCAGCAGCCGTTTTCTACTGCGTGATTGGGTACAAGGTAAGTTTGGCGATAAACTCACTGCCATCAACCAAGGCGTTGCCAAAGATGGCGCATTCTATTTGTTTTCGTTGCGCCTAATTCCAGTCTTTCCGTTCTTCTTAATCAATTTATTAATGGGGCTAACTCCAATCACGACCGCCCGTTTTTATTTGGTCAGTCAAATTGGCATGTTGCCGGGTACGGCAGTGTACTTAAATGCAGGGACACAATTAGCGCAAATCGATAGTTTGTCAGGAATCGTGTCACCTTCGGTGCTGGTCTCCTTTGCACTGCTTGGCTTATTCCCAATCATTGCTAAATGGGCAATGAACAAATTTAGAGGTCAGCCTCAATCTCAGAGCCAAGCATAACCGCCCTAATTAGCCTGACACGGAGATAAAGGTGAAAATCTATAGTGCGACTAACCCTCCACAAGCTCACATCGTGTGTGAGCTTCTACGCTCGTACAATATCGCTTGTGAAGTAAGAGGCGAAGGTATCTTTGGTCTACAAGGTGAAGTGCCGTTTGGTGAGGCAAGTGCGCCCCATGTCTGGTTATTAGATCAAGACAAGAGCGCGGAAGCCAAACAGTTAATTGAGCAGTTTGAGCAACCACACACAGAGGCATCTTGGCAATGCCCTGAATGTGGAGAAATCAATGAAGGTCAATTCGCCCTGTGTTGGCAGTGCGGAGAATCCTTGGTTGAGGCTTAACCAATTTGTTGCTGGATGAAGCGAATCGAGTGCTGGTTAAATTCGTCTGGTCTTTCGATATTGCAAACATGACCACAATTGGCGATTTCCAATAGCTGGCTTTGCTGGTGCACCGCGACCATCTCTTTTACCGGTTTGATAAACATATAGTCTCTATCCCCCATCAGATACAGCGTAGGGATAGGTAACTCTCTTTCCTTAAAATAGCGCATTAAGGGATTCACATCAGACGCTAATCTAAACCAACGTTTAAATTCTTGCTGACAAAGCTTTTTCGCCTCGCGGATAAACAGGTGGCGAGATTGCTTTTGAGTTTTTTGCGGCATCACGATGTAAGCAAATAAGCTATACAACCACATATATGGCACAACATGCTTGAAAGCGTTGCCAACCGTGACTAAGAACTGTGAGCGAGTATTGAGACGGGTTACCGCCCCACCCAGCACCATTGATTTTACACGCTCAGTCGCGAGCTCTGCCAGATTGCGTACTATGATGGTGCCTAACGACATACCCACAAAGTGCGCCGACTGAATCTTCAAATGATCGAGTACTTGGAGAATATCCAGCGTCACTTCTTTGAAGGTATAGCGATTAGAAATAAGGTCTTTAAGCAGTTGGCTCGACTTGCCGTGACCACGTAAGTCAATCAGCAGTAAGTTGAAGTGCTGTTTGTATGCTTTAATTTGCTTGAACCAAATCGATGAGCTACCGCCAGCACCGTGGACAAACACAACCCATTCAGAACTTGTTGGGTGTAAATAGGTTTTATGAAATAACAAACCAGTACTCATTGCGGTTAAAAATTACGTTTGATGTTACCAAAGGATAAGCAGCCTAACATAGGTTTCTTGTGGCTTAACTCAGCTTATATCACTTTATATGAAGTTGAGACGAGAAAAGTGTAAAAAAAGGCATCAATTGATGCCTTTTTAACACTATCTGTTCATCTTTTTTGTCAGTTATGCTCAATGAAGTGCACTGCGATAGAGCGCAAGATACTCATCTGCCGCACGCTTCCAGCAAAATTGTTTCTGCATCGCGTACAGTTGTACCCTTGTCATCTCTTCTCGCTGCTGTAAATAGAATAACAAGGCGCGCTGCATAATACTCAGTAGCTCAACCGGCTCAGGGTTTAGGAATGCAAAACCCGTTGCGTTGTCTGGGTCATCATCATAATCCACTACGCTATCTTTCAAACCGCCGACCGCGCGAACGATAGGCAGCGTGCCATAAGCCATGCTGTAAATCTGGTTAAGACCACAAGGTTCAAACTCCGACGGCATAAGGAAGAAGTCCGAACCTGCCTCCACTAGATGAGCTAATTCGTTGCTGTAAGCTTCAACAAACGCAAACTTATCACTATGACGCGCAGCTAGCTCTGCCAGTTGGGTCGCCAGAATCGGATCGCCTGTGCCCACGATCACGAGTTGAGCATCCAGCTTTAGAAAACGCTCTAAGATCGGAAGAAGATAGTGAACGCCTTTTTGGTTGGTTAAACGACAAACCATGCCAAATACCGCGACTTCTTTGTTTGGCAAGTTAACTCGGCTTTGCATCGCCTGTTTACACGCTAATTTGCCCGCCTGCATGCTCGAAAGCTCTGCATGGTATTGGACCGGTAAGAAGCTATCCTTTGCCGGATTCCAATCGCTATAATCGCAGCCATTCAGTATCCCGACTAAGTCATGCTCGCGTGCGCGAAACTCTCTCGCCATACCATGGCTACCAAGTTCCGTTTTTAACTCTTCTGCGTAGGTTGGGCTCACTGCATTGATTTTATCTGCGGTCATTACCCCTGCCTTTAGCATCGTAATATGCGTTGGGCTCACCGCGGCATCAGGCGCATAGTGTCCTTGCATCTCAGCTAAGTTCGGCAGTTCTTCGTAGCTGAATACCCCTTTAAACACCGCGTTATGAATTGAAATCACGCTACGGGTATGGCTAAAGAATGGGTGTTCAGCATATCGATGTTTGAGCAGATAAGGGACAAAACCAGTATGCCAGTCATTGGCATGAATGATATTTGGTTGGAACTCAAGCTTAGGTAGCATGTCTAGACAAGCAGCGCTAAAGAACGCGAATCGCTCGCCATTGTCGGCATACGCTTGGTTGTATTCAGAATACATTTCATCACGAGAAAAGTATTTGTCACATTCAATCGCATACACAGTAACTTCACCAATCGCGAGTTGACGAACTTGGTATGGTGTATGCGGCCAATGATCAAGCTTAGTGTTCAGAACCAATTCAGCATTTTGTAATGCTTCGATTTTACGATAACCCGGCAATGCAATACGTACATTTTGGTTTAACGCGTGCAGTGCTTGAGGCAGAGCCTTGGCGACATCCGCCAAGCCTCCACTTTTGATCAAACCTTCAACTTCTGAAGCAACAAAGAGAATTGATAATTGATCAGTAACCAATGCGAGCTCCTTTCGGAATAACCACGATGCCTTCTTCAGAGACATGGTAAAGCTTACGGTCTTCTTTCAGATTGACACCAATTTGAGTGCCTGGGGCAATATCCACGTCTTTGTCGATAATGACACGACGTAGAACACAACCATCGCCAATCTTAACGTCGCCTAGCAAAATACTTTCACTAATGTCACACGCTGATGCGATATTGCTGCGGAAGCCCAGTACTGATTTTTCAATCCGTGACCCGCGCACTAAACTGCCGTTACAGACTAAGCTGTCAATGATCTGTACACGCCCGTTGTCTGAATCGGTAAAGGTTGCAGGTGGCAATGGTGGGTAGTAAGTGTGTAGCGGCCACTTACGGTTATAGAGTGAGAATGGAGCATCTTTCTTGAGAAGGTCCATGTGCGCTTCCCAATACGCGCCAATAGTACCGACATCACGCCAATAAACTTCTTCTTTCTCACCGGTAATTTGGTTACAACTGAAATCATAAACAAACACGTCGCCACGTGGGAACATCTTTGGAATGATATCTTTACCAAAATCATGAGAAGAATCTGGATTGTCGGCATCTTCGATAAGCTCTGCAAATAGGGTTGGTGCCTCAAACACATAGTTACCCATAGAGACTAACGCGTGTTCAGGATCACCCGGGATCGCTTTAGGGTTAGCCGGTTTTTCTTCAAAACCAACCATGCGACCTTCAGTGTCAACTTCGATAACACCAAATTGCGAAGCTTGTGAAAGTGGCATACGTAGCGCTGACACCGTCAGTGCCGCCTCTTTCTGTTTGTGAAAATCAAGCATCTGCTTGATGTCCATCTTGTAAATATGGTCTGAACCAAAAATACATACCTGATCAGGCTCAGCCAACTCCATAAAGCGGAGGTTTTGATAAATTGCGTCAGCGGTCCCCTCATACCAACGCTTGCCTGTACGCATTTGTGCAGGGATTGGATCGATAAAGCGATCTGTTATGCCATTGATGTTCCACCCTTTTTTCAAATGATGGAACAAAGATTGCGATTTAAATTGTGTCAGTACATAAATGCGCATCAGATCAGCATTAACGAAGTTGTTAAGCGCGAAATCAATTAGGCGATAGCTTCCTCCGAAAGGAACAGAAGGTTTACTACGAGATTCAGTAAGTGGACGTAACCTCGAGCCCTCTCCACCAGCAAGGATCATACCTAAAACACCAGCCATCGATTATTCTCCATATTATTTTTTATCATTTGGTGTCAATTGCTGACACCTTTTCCCTAGGTAGGCAAAGCCTTAACGGTTGGCGTTATTATCTGGATTGACTCCATTATTATCTGCAACCCGTCGGTTATAAACTATCCTATCCAATGAAGATTACAATTTTAATTAACCCATACTGCTGCATACTCACAGGTTGCTTCACAAGCACCTGATCTAAGTCACACTGCGACTCATTAATGACACAATTCAATAACAGTCAATGAACAGAAGTATGACGTTCATCATAAATTTCGTTCAAAAAACAGTCAGACGAAATTTTTTATTTTGTGAACTTCTCACATACAGAATGCTTGCATTATAAAACAGAATATTACTAGGCAATTTGACGCATAAAAAAAGCAGCGATAAATCGCTGCTTTTTCAATCAAACTTAATGCGCCTATTTTTTCTTACGCTTGTCGGTCACTTCCCATTTACCGTCAATGTAGAGCGCTGTGTAGCCTGATGGTTTACCATCGACTTCAGAACGAACGTAGTTCTCTTTGGTCTTGCGGCTAAAGCGCACAACCATTGGCAAACCATCTGGATCTTTCTCTGGCGCTTCCGTTAAGTAGTGGAATTTCGCTGAGATGCGATCCTTGAAGCGTTTCAGCTCTTCCACTAATGGAGCACGAGTTTCACGTGATTTAGGAAAAGTGCTCGCGGCTAGGAATAGACCTGACGCGCCATCGCGTAATACAAAGTAAGCGTCTGAGTTTTCACATGGCAATTCAGGGAAATGCACTGGATCTTCTTTTGGTGGCGCAACTTCGCCATTCTTTAAGATCTTACGGGTGTTTTTACATGTTTCGCTGGTGCAATCCATGTATTTACCAAAACGACCGTTTTTCAGTACCATGTCGCTGCCACACTTGTCACATTCAACAACTGGACCGTCATAGCCTTTTACTTTGTACTCACCAAACTCAACCACGTAACCTTCACAGTTCGGGTTGTTACCACAAACATGCAGTTTACGTTTGTCATCGATCAAGTACGCATCCATCGCTGTTTCACAGATTGGACAACGTTTCTTAGCGCGCAGAGCTGCGGTTTCAACGTCTTCCTCTAGAACATTGATGATGCCTTCTTCATCGCCAAGGTTAATGGTTGTCTTACAACGCTCTTTCGGTGGCAATGCATAACCAGAACAACCTAGGAATACGCCTGTTGATGCCGTACGGATACCCATAGGACGTGAACAGGTTGGACATTCGATATCGGTGTAGACGATGTGGTTTGGTTTCATACCACCTTGGTCTTCTTCTTGTTCTGCTTTCTCAAGATCACCTGAGAAATCACTAAAGAAGTTGTCTAGCACTGATTTCCATTTCGCTTCACCTTCCGCGATTTGGTCAAGCTTCTCTTCCATGCGTGAAGTGAACTCATAGTTCATTAGCTCATGGAAGCTACCGTCAAGACGGTCAGTAACAATCTCACCCATCTTTTCTGCATAGAAACGACGTTGGTCAACTTTCACGTAGCCACGGTCTTGGATGGTTGAAATGATTGATGCGTAAGTCGATGGACGACCAATGCCGCGCTTCTCAAGTTCTTTAACCAATGCCGCTTCCGTAAAGCGTGCTGGCGGCTTAGTGAAGTGCTGCTTAGGATCGAGCTCAACAAGATCAATCTTATCACCCACTTGTACCGCAGGCAGAATTTGGTCTTCGTTTTTACCTAAAGGACGTTGAACGCGTGTCCAACCATCAAACTTCAGGATACGACCTTTGGCTTTTAGCGTGTACTCAGCCGCTTTAACGCTCACTGTAGTTGAGTCGTATTGCGCAGGCGTCATTTGACAAGCGACAAACTGATTCCAAATTAGGGCATACAGTTTATGCGCGTCCGCTTCCATACCTTGTAGGTCTTCCGCTTTCACAGTCACATCAGAAGGACGAATCGCTTCGTGCGCCTCTTGTGCGCCCTCTTTGCTGCCGTATACATTGGCTTTAGCCGGTAGGTACGCATCACCAAATTCGCTGCTGATGTAACCACGAAGAGTTTCAACCGCTTCCGCACTCAGGTTAGTCGAGTCGGTACGCATATAGGTGATGTAGCCCGCTTCATATAAACGCTGCGCTAGCATCATCGTTTTCTTAACACCGTAGCCAAGGCGCGTACTCGCCGCTTGTTGTAGTGTTGAAGTGATAAACGGTGCTGACGGCTTGCTCGACGTCGGACGGTCTTCACGCTTACATACTTCGTATGCTGCGTTTTCCAACACAGACATCGCAGCCTTCGTCTCTGCTTCGTTAACCGGTTTAAAGGCTACGCCATCTTTTTGAGAGACTTGCAGACGGAAGTCCGTTTTATCCTGTGTTTTGGTATTCGCGTGAATATCCCAAAACTCTTCTGGAATAAACGCTTTGATTTCGCGCTCGCGCTCAACCAGCAGTTTTACCGCTACTGACTGTACACGACCAGCTGACAAGCCACGCGCCACTTTCTTCCATAGTAGTGGAGACACCATAAAGCCCACTACACGGTCCATGAATCGACGTGCTTGCTGTGCATTAACGCCATCCATACTCAGCTCACCAGGACTCTGGAAAGCTTGTTGGATCGCGTTTTTAGTAATTTCGTTAAATACTACGCGTTTATATCGCTCTTCATCGCCGCCGATGATCTCACGAAGGTGCCAAGCGATAGCCTCTCCCTCGCGGTCCAAATCGGTTGCGAGATAAACGCAATCTGCGTCTTTCGCCAGTTTTTGCAGCTCGGCAACTACTTTCTCTTTACCTGGAAGAACTTGGTAGTTAGCTTCCCAGCCGTTGTATGGGTCGATACCCATTTTTTTGATCAGCGATTTACGATCTTTTTCTTGTTTAATGCGGGCTTTTTCTTCGACGCTTAAACCTTTGGTAGATACCGCTGCCGCTTTCTGACCGGTGCTTTGACCTGCAGTTGGTAGATCACGCACGTGACCCACACTAGACTTTACTATGAAGTCCTTACCGAGATATTTATTGATGGTCTTCGCCTTAGCTGGCGACTCCACAATAACGAGTGACTTGCCCATAACTGACTCTGGTGTCCTTTAAAATGACTGATGCGAATTTTATCGCACAACATACTTAAAACATTGCTTCTTTTTTTACTATTGAGCGAGATTGCCAGAAGATCAATATCTTTTTTGAAAATCAACTTTGACTGCTCGACAAATCGTCGATCTTTGCGTTTACGAGGCAGAGATCGTTTCAACGCAACACGCAGACCGTATCCCTGCGATATATAAAGGGAATAAGCCTGTATCTGAAGTGCCACATACTAAACGGGGGATTCATGGTTCCGCCAATGGAGTAAACAGATTTATGTAGCCCGTCACAAAACATTTTCTCTCTTTAAATACAGTTGGATAGCAAACCAAGTTCCATTTTTATTGCGACAAGTCATTGGCATTTATATTTTCTTACCTTTAAAATCCTTGCCCATCTCGCCAAAATCACAGCCTAAGGTAACTATCATGAGCGATAAAAAAGTAATTTCTACATTCGACCTACTACTGATCGCCAACCAAATCATTCAAGAGCATGACGATTACATCGAAGGCATGCGCGCAGACAGCGTTGAAGAAAAAGAAGGCGTATTGGTTTTCAAAGGCAACTACTTCTTAGACGACAACGGTCTACCAACCAGCCAAACGACTGCGGTATTTAATATGTTTAAGTACTTGGCGCATCACCTTTCGAAAGAGTTCACGATCGAAAAATAATGAGCTGAGCTCATAATTTTTGGAACGCGAAGCTGAGCTTTGCTTCGGGAATCGGGAACGCAGAGCATAGCTCTGCTTCGAGATACGAGAAAAATCAGATTCCTTACTCGCGCTTACGCGCTCTATGGAATAACAAAAATAACAAAGGCTGACGCCACGTCAGCCTTTTCTTTTGCGTTTCAGAACCCATTACGTATGTTCGGAACGCGAAGCGAAGCTTCGCTCCGGGAATCGGGAACGCAGAGCATAGCTCTGCTTCGAGATGCGAGAAAAACCAGATTCCCTACTCGCGCTTACGCGCTCTATGGAATGACAAAAATATCAGCCCGCAATAAACGTTCGTTTTACGTTCCAGTATCCGTCGTCCGTAAGTAAAACCCCGTTTTACGTTCCCGCATCCGTAGTCCGAAAGTAAAACCTCGTTTTACGTTCCCACATCCATCATCCGTAAGTAAAACCCCGTTTTACGTTCCCGAATCCGTCATCCGTAGCCGAAAGGCGTTCCCTCATTAAGCTACGCTTAATGATTCCAGCTTCTCAAAATAATCTGGGAAGGTTTTTGAGGTGCATTTCGGATCGTTGATCGTCACTGGTGTATCGCTTAGCGCCACGAGTGAGAAGCACATTGCCATACGATGATCATCATAAGTATCGATTGCTGCATGTTTAAGTTGCGCAGGTGGGGTTACGATAATGTAATCGTGTCCTTCTTCTACTTCTGCGCCGACTTTGCGTAACTCTGTCGCCATTGCCGCTAAACGGTCGGTCTCTTTTACGCGCCAGTTGTATACGTTGCGAATCGCGGTTGTCCCTTCAGCAAAAAGCGCTGTCGTTGCAATCGTCATGGCAGCATCTGGAATATGGTTAAAATCGAGATCAACGGCGTTTAGCTTACCAACGCGGGAAATCACGTAGTCATCGCCCCATTCAATTTCTGCGCCCATTTTTTCAAGCGCATCAGCAAATTGAATGTCACCTTGAATACTGTTTTTACCAATACCGGTTACTTTGATTGCGCCACCTTTAATTGCGGCAGCCGCTAAGAAGTAAGAAGCCGATGACGCGTCGCCTTCCACCAAGAAATCACCTGGTGCGACGTATTGTTGCCCCGCTTTAATCGCGAACTCTTGGTAATTGCGGTTTTCAACCTCAACACCAAACTGCGCCATAATGTGTAGCGTGATATCGATATAAGGTTTTGAAACTAAATCGCCGACGATTTTAATGGTAACGTCATCTTGAGCCAGTGGTGCAGACATTAAAAATGCCGTCAAGAACTGGCTGGAAATCGAACCATCAATTTCAACCGTACCACCATTGAGACCACTGCCGATGATCTTAAGTGGTGGATAGTTTTCATTTTCAAGATACTCAATTTGTGCACCCGCTTGACGCAGAGCATCCACTAAGTGACCAATTGGACGCTCTTTCATGCGCGGTTCGCCGGTAAGAACAAACTCACCTTCACCCAAGCATAGTGCTGCGGCTAAAGGACGCATCGCCGTACCTGCGTTACCCAAAAATAGCTCGAGAGCTTGAGATGAATGGAACGCCCCACCTAAGCCTTCTACTTCACAAACCGTTTTGTCGGCAGACAAGGTGTAATTAACACCGAGTTTAGTTAGCGCATTGAGCATGTGACGGATGTCGTCACTATCAAGAAGGTTGGTTAGACGTGTTGTGCCTTTTGCTAACGCAGCTAAGAGCAACGCGCGGTTTGAGACACTTTTTGAACCCGGTAAGTTGACCTCACCATCGACTTTATTGATTGGTTGTAACGTAAGGCTTTCCATTAAAAACTACTATTCCTTGCTCGCACTCTTCCATAGGAGCGATGAAAAATTCTTCGTCGTTTCAGACTATCGAAAAAGCCCGAGTAAAACCAGACCTAATCTGGTTTTAACTCGAATTAGCTTGCAAGCAGATTTAATCGCTATTTTTAGGCAAATATCAGTATTCTTTATCTACCCTAACGCCATCATTGAAGTAAAGAATGCGAACACGGTCACCACGTTGGAAGATCATATTACTGTCGACATCCTGAATGACATTAATCAGACGCTTATCTTCAGTTTGGATCAGCAATTCGACTAAGCGATACTCAACCCGATAGCTTTGATTGGCTCGATTTCGCGCCACACTTGCCCCGGCAACAGCCCCCACTGCCGTTGCCACTTCACGACCCGTACCGCCGCCAAATTGGTTGCCGATGACACCGCCAACTACTGCCCCTAAAAATGTTTCCCAGCCGCTGCTTTCCGCTTTGACTATGTCTTGTTGCGTCATGTAACGGACTGAATCAACCTTACCAAAAACCACTTCATTGACTGGGCGTGCAACATTACGTTGGTATGCTGCATTGGCAAACAGTGGAAAAATCAATAATATCCATACCCACTTCTTCAACATAATTCGATTCCTCTGATGGCTATATATCTGACAGAACTAGACAGTGAAAACTTAAGCTTCCCATCTCCATTTGAAGCCCTCGACGACCCCAATGGTCTGTTGGCTTTCGGTGGCGATCTGTCAGTTGCGCGTTTGATGACAGCTTATCACAATGGCATCTTCCCATGGTATGGACCAAGCGAACCAATTTTGTGGTGGAGCCCATCGCCACGCGCTGTGTTTGATCCTAAGACCTTTAAACCCGCCAGAAGTGTCAAAAAATTTCAGCGTAAACATCAATACAGAGTGAGTATCAACCACGCTTTTGATCAAGTGATTGACCAGTGTGCTGCACTGCGTAGTGCTGAAGAAACGTGGTTAAGCCCTGAAATGCGCGCCGCTTACAAACAACTTGCCGCACTAGGGCACTGTCACTCAGTAGAAGTATGGCAAGAAAACCAGCTGATTGGTGGGCTATATGGTATTTCGGTTGGACAGCTGTTTTGTGGCGAATCGATGTTTAGTTTGCAGAGTAATGCCTCCAAAATCGCTTTGTGGTTTTTCTGTCACCATTTCAAACAACATGGCGGGCAGCTTATTGATTGCCAAGTACTTAATGATCACACCCAGTCATTAGGTGCATTTGAACTTGAACGCGAAGATTTTATTAAAAGCCTGCTATTCTTAAGGCAAGAAGCTATTAATAAACAGTGCTTTCAGCCACAATGGCTTTCATCACCAGTTGAGGAGCAACCATGAGCTCGGATATCCAACATATTCGTATCGGATTAACTGATAACCACCCTTGTAGCTACCTGCCAGGTCGCCAAGAACGAGTGGCGGTTGCGCTTGATCCTAGCTTACATTGCTCATCCAATTATGAAGTGTTACTCGCCAATGGCTTTCGACGCAGTGGGGATACCATCTACCGCCCGTTGTGCCAACAATGCAACGCTTGCGAGCCAATCCGAGTCTCGGCACATAAATTTAAGATGACCCGTAGCCAGAAGCGACTGCGCAATAAAGCCGGAGCAATTACTTGGCAGTTCAAAGAACAATTGGATGCGGATTGGTATGAATTATACGCGCGCTATATCGAGGCTCGTCATAGTGCTGGGTCGATGTACCCACCGAATCGACAAAGTTTTGAGCAGTTTACTCACTGCAACTGGCTAAACACTCAATATTTACACCTATATGAAGATGACACGTTAATTGGTGTGGCGGTAACAGATATCTTGTCCAACAGCGCCAGCGCTTTCTATACCTTTTACGAGCCTTCTCACCCGCTATCTCTTGGTACACTTGGCGTTTTATTGCAATTGGAGCATTGCCAAGAACAGGGGAAACAGTGGCTCTATCTCGGCTATCAAATAGATGAATGTCCGGCAATGAATTACAAAGTCCGCTTTCATCCTCATCAAAGGCTAGTAAATCAGTCTTGGCAAGGGTAGAATACGCCCCAACTTTGCTTAATTCATTTTTATCAGCTGAATATACCTGATAAAAACGCCCATTTATTTAAAGAGGATTAGATGGCTAAAGAAGACGTTATTGAGATGCAAGGCACTGTCCTTGATACTCTTCCAAACACAATGTTCCGTGTTGAGCTTGAAAACGGTCACGTAGTTACTGCTCACATCTCTGGTAAAATGCGTAAGAACTACATCCGTATTCTTACTGGTGACAAAGTAACTGTAGAGATGACTCCATACGACCTATCAAAAGGCCGCATCGTCTTCCGTGCTCGTTAATCTTAGATTACCGAATACAACAAAAAACGGAGCCAATGGCTCCGTTTTTTGTATCTATAATATACCCAGAGTTCTATAAACTTCCTGGGTATGCTACACGGTTACTTACCTAACGCTTCTTTGTAGTGTTGGCGGCATACCGAAACGTAGCGATCATTACCACCAATCGCCACTTGGTCACCTTCTTTAATCGCATTACCATGCTCATCAGTACGAATCACCATGTTCGCTTTGCGACCGCAGTGGCAAATGGTTTTCAATTCAACCAATTTGTCCGCCCAAGAAAGCAGGTACTTACTGCCTTCAAATAGCTCACCTAAGAAGTCTGTACGTAGACCGTAACACAATACTGGAATATGCAGCTTATCGACCACTTCGGTTAATTGATAAACCTGTTGTTTAGACAGGAACTGACACTCATCAATTAAAATACAGTGACGTTTCTCTTGTTCATTCAGCTCTGCAATTGCTTTAAACAGATCGGTTTCTGCTTGGAACAAATGCGCTTCAGATTGTAGACCAATTCGAGAACTCACTTTACCGACGCCATAACGGTTATCAAGAGCCGCAGTAAAGATAAGTGGATTCATACCACGCTCTTGGTAGTTAAATGATGACTGTAGAAGCGTAGTTGATTTACCGGCGTTCATCGCCGAGTAATAGAAGTACATCTGTGCCACAGAGAGATTCCCGTAAAATAATAATTCTTGTAGAAAAAAGGGCTGACAACTCAGCCCTAAAAATTTGCTTTATCTATTCGCTGCTTGATGTTGTTGTCAACAACGCCAAGAAGGACGTCTATACCAATACCATTGACTGAGTGTTCATCAGCAATTTAAGCAACATTGCTCAATCTAATTGGTGTTATCTACTAACTTATTGACGTTGTAGCTAGGCGACCAGGGAGAAAAGCCTCTGAGCATAGGTTTACTATGTGATGAGGTTTTCGAGTGCAGTCAACAACGCTACAACATCAAGAAGGACGTAGATACTTATTTGCGACGCCAGGTTGTACCTTCAGCACCATCTTCCAGCACCACACCTAGCTCATTTAGCTTGTCACGAGCCATATCTGCGTTCGCCCAGTCTTTTGCTGCGCGAGAATCGTTACGCAATTTAATGAGTGCTTCAATTTCAGCCACTTCGTCGTCGCTGCCTGCATCGCCTTTTAGGAACGCTTCTGGATCTTGGTGCAGAATACCGATCACGTCTGCCAGTTCACGCATTAGAGCACCTAGTGCGCTTGCTTGCTCAAGGTTTTCCGTTTTTAGACGGTTGATTTCACGCGCCATTTCAAACAACACTGAGTATGCTTCTGGCGTGTTAAAGTCATCGTTCATCGCTTCAGTAAAGCGAGTTAGGTACTCTTCACCACCTGCTGGTGCTGCTGTCAAATCTAGACCACGTAGAGACGTGTATAGACGCTCTAGTGAAGCACGTGCTTGATTTAGGTTCTCTTCACTGTAGTTTAGTTGGCTACGGTAGTGACCAGACATCAGGAAGTAACGAACCGTTTCTGCATCGTAGTGACCTAACACGTCACGAATAGTAAAGAAGTTACCTAGCGATTTAGACATCTTCTCTTTATCAACCATCACCATGCCACTGTGCATCCAAGTATTTACATACTGAGTGTCGTGTGCGCAGCATGACTGAGCAATTTCGTTCTCGTGGTGTGGGAACTGCAGATCCGAACCGCCGCCGTGAATATCAAAGTGGTTGCCAAGAATGGACGAGTTCATCGCTGAACACTCGATGTGCCAACCTGGGCGACCTGGACCCCATGGCGATTCCCATGTTGGCTCACCTGGTTTAGACATTTTCCATAGTACGAAGTCAAGCGGGCTACGTTTAGCGGTTTCGATATCCACGCGAGCACCGGCTTGTAGCTGCTCAAGATCTTGCTTAGACAGTTTGCCGTACTCGTCAAACTTACCGACTTCAAACATAACGTCGCCATTGTCTGCAACGTAAGCAAAGCCACGTTCAATCAGCTTCTCAACCAGCTCGATGATCTCTTGGATAAACTGAGTCGCACGAGGCTCTACATCTGGACGCTTCATGTTTAGCGCATCAAAGTCGGCGTGCATTTCGCCGATCAGACGTTCAGTCAGTGAATCACAAGTCTCACCATTTTCGTTCGCGCGCTTAATGATCTTGTCATCGATATCAGTAATGTTGCGCACAAACGTCAAGTCATAACCCAAATAACGTAGGTAACGTGACACAACGTCAAAAGATACGAAGGTACGACCGTGACCAATATGACAGAGATCGTAAATGGTTACCCCACAGACATACATGCCAACTTTGCCAGCATTGATTGGTTTGAATTCCTCTTTCTGTCTTGTGAGTGTGTTATATATCTTTAACATGATCTCTATACTTAATCTGGGCTAAATAAAATAGTGACTCAGTATACCAACTCATGCTCCGTTAGGTAATCCCTCAATCGCTCAAAAAGCCATCATTAGCGCCTATACTCAAGTCTGATTCACAGCTTTTCGCGTATGAATGTCAGAAAAGTTAAGTTAGAATCCCAAGCTCAAATCAAAAACATAGGTTAAGGACATAATCATGATCACCCTTCACACTAATTTTGGTGACATCAAAATTCAGCTAAATGAAGAAAAAGCACCAGAAACAAGTGCAAACTTCCTACAGTACTGCCGTGATGGTTTCTACGACAACACACTATTTCACCGTGTTATCGATGGTTTCATGATTCAAGGTGGTGGTATGGAGTCTGGTCTTCGTGAGAAGGCTTCTCGTGCACCAATTAAGAACGAAGCGAACAACGGTCTAAGCAACAAAGTAGGCACGCTTGCTATGGCGCGTACTATGGAACCACATTCAGCGAGCTCTCAGTTCTTCATCAACGTGAACAACAACACTTTCCTAGACTTCCGTAGCGAAAGCCTAGACGGTTGGGGTTACTGTGTATTCGGTGAAGTCGTTGAAGGTATGGACATTGTTAACCAAATCAAAGGCGTTAGCACTGGTTCTTACGGCATGCACCAAGATGTACCACTAGAAGACGTGGTTATCACTGGTACAACTATCGAAGAATAATCGATTTAAGAAGGGTGTTTATCACCCTTCTTTTCTATTGCTATTATGACCACACTATTTATCTCTGATTTACATTTATCACCCAATACACCTGAGATTAACGCTAGCTTTAAGCGCTTTATGCGTAACGAGGCGATCCACGCTGATGCACTCTATGTCTTAGGCGATCTCTTCGATTTCTGGATTGGTGATGACGATAACTGCGAATTTGCCCAACAAATTCGTGCTGAGTTTAAACGCCTCACCGACAGTGGTGTACCCTGCTTCTTTACTAAGGGTAACCGCGATTTCCTCGTGGGTAAGCGATTTGCAAAACAAACTGGTGTAACACTGCTGGGCGATGAAACTGTCATCAACCTCTACGGTCGCAAAGCGGTGATTTTACATGGCGACACCTTGTGTACCGAAGATGTGCAATACCTTGCTTTTCGAGCCAAAGTGAATCAGCCATGGTTACAATGGATCTTCAATCGCCTACCAATGGCAGTCAAAACACCGATTGTACGTAAAGTCCAATCTGGTGCTCGCGACACCAAAAAATCGAAATCCCTAACAATCATGGACGTCACGCAAAGTGAAGTAGAACGAGTGATGCTCGATCATCAGGTTGATTTGATGATTCATGGACATACACATCGTCCAAATATCCACAAATTCACTATTGAAAACAAAGAGATGACCAGAATTGTCCTCGGTGATTGGTACGAGCAAAGTTCAATTTTGTGCATTGACGCGAATAAATTTAGTTTACAAGCTTTCTCCCTAGATACAGAACAGCGTTTGTTTGAACTCGTTCAAGAAAAATAATACGGTTCAGTCTATTATCGACCTTAACTAAGTACGAGTTGATGTAGATTTTGAAATATTCCTATTTCGCACGCCAGCCGATCATGGACGTGGATAAACAAACCATCGGTTATGAACTGTTGTTTCGCGACGGTCCCAAAAACTGCTTCCCAGATATCGATGCCGATCTGGCAACTTTGCGTTTGTTGTCAGATCATATCTTAACCACTAAGCAAGATACGCTTGGCGATATGTTTGGCTTTATCAATTTCCCCTATCAAAGCTTGATTGGTGATGTGCCTAGTTTATTTCCGCCAGAAAAGTTGGTTATTGAGATCCTTGAGGATTGTCCACCTACCAAAGAGCTTTTAGCCACCGTTAAGCGCCTCTCTGAGCAGGGATACACGTTAGCGCTGGATGATTTTGTTCCGAGTAAAGAGTGGCTCCCCTTTATCCCTTATATCAACATCATTAAATTTGATGTACGCGCACTGTCTATCGCCAAAGCAGGTGAATATATTTCACTATTAGCCAATGGCAAAATTCGTTTCTTGGCTGAAAAAGTAGAAACTGCCGAAGAATTCGAGCATGCGAAAAAAGTCGGCTTTGACTACTTCCAAGGGTATTTTTTTAGTAAACCTGAAGTCATTCAAAAGAAAGCGCTTGAGCCTTCAATGCTTACCGTCATGCAACTGCTCACGGAAGTGTCGAAGCAACCGTTAGACTACAACTCTTTAGAGCACCTCATCACTCGAGATCTGACTTTATCTTTTAAACTACTTAGCTACGTTAATTCATCGGCATTGGTCTCCAACAAGATCCAATCATTCCATCAGGCATTGGTGTACCTTGGTGAAGATCGTCTACGTAAATTTATCTCCTTAGTCGCGCTGGCTTCGAGCGAGCAAAATAAGCCTGACTACCTATACAGTTTGTCGATTCAACGGGCAAAATTTTGCGAGATTCTAGCCAAGCAGTTGCAAACTCAGCCTCACTCCAGTGATGCCTTTCTCACCGGTATGTTTTCACTCCTGGACTGTTTACTCGATAGACCCCTCGAACAGTTACTCGAAGAAATACCCATCAGTACGGAGGTCAAGGTCGCGTTACTGGAAAAGCGAGGCGTATTAGGCGGTCTACTGGTGTTATCGAAGGCAATTGAAAGAGCCCGCTGGCAGAATGTCACCAAAGTCGCCGCTAAGCTCAGGCTCAAGCAAGATAACGTTTTCGCCGCCTATGATGAAGCCACTATTTGGACTGCGGAACTGATGGACGTGTATAACTAACTCGATCAGAACAATGTAATTTTGCGCTACAAAGACAGAAAGACTTTACTGACCAAGAGGTGCTCAATACACTTAGCCTCAATTAGAAGCACAACAAAGCATAGCTGAATGACTCATTGTCCATGCGGAAATGCAGCACCGTACGAATCATGCTGCCAACCTATTCATCAACAACATGCCAACGCAATCGTTCCTGAGCAACTGATGCGTGCGCGCTACAGTGCCCACACTCTTGGGCTGGTTGATTTCGTCATCAATACCTATCATTCGAGCTGTCATGCTGAGCAACAACGTGAAGCGATTGCCGATTCGGTAAATAGCGAATGGGTAGCTTTAGAGGTTTTAGATAGCAGTAGTGGCAGCCACGATGACGAAGGTTTTGTTACCTTTAAAGCCTTCTTTAATGAAGAAGGCAAACAGTATTGCTTAGAAGAGCGCTCACGTTTTATTCGTGAGGATGGTTTATGGTTCTATATTGATGGTGAATACCCACAAGTAGAAGATCCTCGTCTCTCGCAATCAGTTCAAAGTCTCAAAATTGGTCGTAACGACCCGTGTATTTGCGGTAGCGGCAAAAAATTTAAGAAGTGTTGCGGATAATTAAACAAAAAAGGTAGATGTACCCACATCTACCTTTTTATTATCTGTATAAATGAAATCGCAATTTTGAAACTAATTTGCGTAATTCAGAGTATTTATGCGAGAGCTATTCGCTTTTGTTCGGGTTAACACGCAATATATCTGACTGCTGCGGCTGAAACTGTTTCTTTAACTCCGCTTTGGATTTGAAACTCACTTCTCCACCTTGGGCTACAGTCATGTGCTGAGCTTCTGCATTGTGCTTAGATTGATATAGCATCACTGCTTGCATGCATGAATCGCGTTGTTCCTGCGACAAGACAGTTCCTTCTGGCCATTTGCCCGTTTCTACCGCATAAAGTAGACGTTGATAGGCTTCTGGTGTGATTGTATTGACGAGTTGCTCGACATCCATAGTTTATCCTTAACTTTTTTCTGAGAAACATAACTCTCTGTTACGGTGAGTCAAGAAAACCGCTCAGAATAAGTGTAATTGATCACAAGCAGCGAAAATTATGAACAAACTAAAGTTGGCGTGTATTGTTGGTATCAGTGTTCCCCTTCTCGGTTGCTTCGAAAGCAGAAAGAACACAGAGCAACTCTGCCAAGCAAATCCGGCTTTACAGTGCCAAGAGCTCAACATGAATGACGGGCAATGTCGCTTGCCAAGAACCGACCTGATTTGGCATCGCTTTGAAACACTCAAAAACCCCTCAGAATCCAATAAGATCAAGGAATTTCATTTTCTAGCTGCTTATGAAAAGTGCATGCACTTAGCCGCGCAAATCGAGACACTGACCCAATCAGAACGCAAAACGAAACGAGTAACTGCGGTGGTACATGCAAAAGATGAGCAACAGCGATTAATCACCGAGTTGCAAGGCTCTCGCTCACCACAAGCTCTTTATTTCCTTTGGAGCCAAACTGGGGATGAAAATGCCAGACGCCTATTTTTACAAATGGAAGGCTCTCCTGAGTTAGAGACAGCTGAAATGCAGTACGCTTTAGCTACCTTTTATACTCGAAGGGATTCTGAAAAAACCTTAGCGTTGCTTAATCGCACTCTAGAACTCGGCAGTCGCGATAACATCAATGTAGATGCAGTAAAATCATTAGCAAGTTTAAACCTACAACAAGGACACAAAGAGTTAGCTTATATTTGGTCTCAGGTTGCAGAGAAGCTTGCCGTACAAACCACAGCCGAGCACAACTATGCACTGATTTATGGCTTTAGTGATGAAAAGTACCAACAACTCGATCAAGTCGCGAGTAACGTGTACCAGGCACTACAAGAGGGTAGATTCCGCGTTAGCATGACCGCACTTCCGACTATGTAATTCGATCAGCGGAAAGTTTCAAAACTGTAAGTTGAGTGTTTACTAGAATTTAATCAGCTATTTACGCCATCTACCCGCTGAGACAATTGAAAGGATAAAACATTTAGCGGTGATTTAATCACCGCTTTTTTGTAGATTGTTGAAAATTAACGACACTGAATTAACACAGAATCTTTCACCTGTCGTCGGAGGTCCATCAGGAAAAACGTGACCTAAATGGCTATCACACACCGCACAACGAATTTCAGTGCGAACCATTCCGTGACTTAGATCTTCTATATAATGTATAGCTTGGTCGTTTATTGCCGCATCAAAGCTTGGCCAGCCACAGCCTGAGTCATATTTGTTTGAGGATTGAAATAAATCCGCGTTACAGCACGTGCATTGATAAATACCCGTTTCGCGATTATGCAGCAATTTACCGCTAAAAGGCGCCTCTGTACCTTGTTGTCGGCAAACACGATACTCTTCGTCAGAAAGGCGCTCACGCCAGTACTCATCAGGCTTCACCAACTTTTCAGGCTGTTTTTTCATTGACTTTCTTCTCCATTTTTTACGTTATTATTATCTAAATTTTCGTTAAAAACTTGCGTCGCACGGGCTTTGTAGCACATACTTTCTCACCATGATAGAGTAGCAATATCTGGCTGGGTTCAGTTTGCCCTCGCCCCTATTTTACGACAATAATTGGGAATAAGATTTCAACATCCGCGCAAAAGATAGCCATTTGCGACTAATTGTGAAAAAAAGCGTCGCTTTTTTTTGACTTTAAACAATTTAAGTCGGATTATCACTTGCAGATTGTTACTGGATTCTGTAATTTTACTACCAGTTATCTTTAATCAGAAATTAAGTTGTGGAGCAACTATAATGACTATCAAAGTAGGTATTAACGGTTTCGGCCGTATCGGTCGTTTCGTATTCCGTGCAGCGCAAGAGCGCAACGACATCGAAGTTGTAGGTATTAACGACCTTATCGACGTAGATTACATGGCATACATGCTGAAGTACGACTCAACTCACGGCCGTTTCAACGGTACTGTTGAAGTTGAAGGCGGTAACCTAATCGTTAACGGCAAAACTGTACGTGTAACTGCTGAGCGTAACCCAGAAGATCTAAAATGGGATGCAATCGGTGTTGACGTAGTAGCTGAAGCAACTGGTCTATTCCTAGACGACGCTACAGCTCGTAAACACATCACAGCTGGTGCTAAGAAAGTAGTTCTTACTGGTCCTTCAAAAGACGCTACTCCAATGTTCGTAATGGGTGTTAACCACACTTCTTACGCTGGTCAAGACATCGTTTCTAACGCTTCTTGTACTACTAACTGTCTAGCGCCTATCGCTAAAGTTCTTAACGACAAGTTCGGTATCGAATCTGGTCTTATGACTACAGTTCACGCAACTACAGCTACTCAAAAAACTGTAGACGGTCCTTCTGCTAAAGACTGGCGCGGTGGTCGTGGTGCTTCTCAAAACATCATCCCATCATCAACTGGTGCTGCTAAAGCTGTAGGCGTTGTTCTTCCAGAACTAAACGGCAAACTAACTGGTATGGCTTTCCGCGTACCAACTGCTAACGTTTCTGTAGTTGACCTAACAGTTAACCTTAAGAACGGCGCATCTTACGAAGCTATCTGTGCAGCAATGAAAGAAGCTTCTGAAGGCGAACTAAAAGGCGTTCTAGGTTACACTGAAGATGCAGTAGTTTCTCAAGACTTCATCGGTGAAGTTCAAACTTCTGTATTCGATGCTAAAGCTGGTATCGCTCTAACTGATAACTTCGTTAAAGTTGTATCTTGGTACGACAACGAAATCGGTTACTCAAACAAAGTTCTAGACCTAATCGCACACGTTTCTAAGTAATTTTTACTGAAACTATGATTAGTGAACTTATGTTTGAAACATAAGTTAGACAAAAGGCGGCTCTCGAGTCGCCTTTTTAGTATCTGAAATTCCTGCAAAAGATTACATTAGATAATTGTCATCACACGTAAAATTTAAGGATTTGCTAGATGGATTTACTCTCTCTACCGACTGTTTCGGTTCTTTCTGACAACGTCACTATCGTTGAGCAAGACCAAGTAAAAATCGTCCGTGTTATCCACGACAAAGCCACTGCGGGTATCGCCTTACACGGCGGTCATGTGGTGTCTTACCAACCAGCGGGTCAGCAAGATCTGATTTGGATGAGTGACAAGGCTATTTTTGATGGTAAGGCTGCTTTACGCGGCGGCATTCCTGTTTGCTGGCCTTGGTTTGGTCGAATTGCTGCACCAGCCCACGGCTTTGCCCGTACATCTGAATGGGAATTGGTTGAACACCGTGAAAACGACAACGGTGTGATCGTCGAGCTTGCGCTATTCCCAACCGAAGAGACGCATGACATTTGGCCAAATATGTTTGATGCGCGCCTACTGGTCGAAGTGGGTGACGAGCTGAAAGTTACGTTGAAAGTCACCAACATTGATGACCATGAGTGGACTTTCTCTGGAGCGTTACACACTTACTTAAATGTCGGTGATATTCTGCAAGCAGAAACCACAGGTATGGGTGGTGAGTACATTGATAGTCTACTTGAAAATCAAGTATGCCAAGGCGGTGATACACTGGTATTAACTGACACTATCGACCGCGTATACACCAAACCTGAAGCGCAAATCAAAGTAGAAGATAAAGTGCTGAACCGTACGTTGACTATCGAAAACAGCGGGCACAACTCAGCGGTGCTTTGGAACCCTTGGTCACAAGGTGCACAAGGCATGACTGATATGGCGGATGATGGTTATAAAACCATGTTATGCGTAGAGTCGACTGTTCACGCACCGTCTATCCAGCAAGGTATTACCCTGCAACCTGATCAAAGCTATGAACTAAGCACGGTTATCTCTGCTTAATTCCTGCTAATGAGCCAGCAAAATCGCTGGCTCTTTTGATCGCCTCTTTTGCCCTTGGCGCTTTCTTGCTAGACTCTGCCGCCTAAATTCATCTGTTGAGCTTGTTATGTCTTATCAATGCCCTCTTTGCCATCAATCGCTTTCATTCGCTGAGCGCACTTACCGCTGTAGCAACAACCACAGTTTTGACCTCGCCAAAGAAGGCTATGTCAATCTTATGCCAGTGCAACACAAGCGCTCAAAAGATCCAGGCGATAACAAAGAGATGATGCAAGCTCGTCGTCGTTTCCTTGAAAAAGACTACTACCAGCCAATGAAGCAGGCGGTAGCAACGCTGTGCGCAGAGTACCTGAAAGGGACCACTCACCAATTACTTGATATCGGCTGTGGCGAAGGTTACTACACTGATGAAGTAGCCGCACAATTAAAGCAACAAAACGCCCAAGCGGAAGTTTTTGGTCTCGACATTTCAAAAGTCGCGATCCGCTACGCAGCCAAGCGTTACCCAAATTGCCAGTTCACCGTTGCTTCTAGCCATCGCTTACCTTTCTCAGAGCAAAGCCTTGACGCAATTTTGCGTATCTATGCACCTTGTAAAGCAGAAGAGCTAGCCCGCACCCTCAAAGACGGTGGCATCGTTATCACTGTCACGCCTGCTGGTCGTCACTTGTATCAACTACGTGAACATATCTACCAAGATGTGCGCTTACACAGTGAAGCTGCGGAAGATTTGGCGGGTTTCACACTAGAGCACGAACAAAAGCTGAACTACGTGATGGATCTTGCCCAAGGCGATGGCTTTAATTTGCTGCAAATGACACCATTTGCGTGGAAGGCAACGGACGAGCTGCGTAATATGCTGAAAACCGCTGATCATTTTGCTTGTGAAGCTGACTTTATGATCCGTATTTATCGCAAAGGCTAATCTGCTACTGCACTCCTCTGGCGAACTATTTGCATCTTAACTGAGCCCTATTTAAGCTAAAAGAGTATTAAGTAATTTGGTATTCACTATCAAGTTACTCACTTTTGTTCATGGATAGGGCTTTATGCTAAAGAACTTACTACCGATACTCATTGCGCTGCCCCTTTTAGGCTGCGCCAACACCTCTCTCAACAGCAGTGAACACGCGCCTATCGCCAGCTTTTATGACTACCAGCTCTATTCGCCTAGTGCTCAATCGATTTCGCTAGAGCAATTCACCACGAAAGTGAAGAGTGCAGATGTGATATTGGTGGGTGAATGGCATACCCATTCCGCCATTCATCGCTTTCAAACCGATCTACTCAAACAGTTAGTGCAAGACGAAACAAAAATCGCGCTCTCAATGGAGCAGTTTACCCGCGATAAACAAAGTATTATTGATCAATACTTAGCCGGAGAAATTGGTGAGCAACCACTAATAAAACAAGGCAATGCTTGGCCTAATTACGAAAGTGACTATCGTCCACTGATCGAGTTTGCCAAAACAAATCAAGTAGACGTTATCGCAGCCAACGCGCCACGCGCTATCGTTCGCTGCATTGGTAGAGTCGGCAAAACTTATGTAGAAAAGCTGCCGTTAGAGCAAAAAAAATGGGTTGCTGCAGAGATAAATACTGACCAATCACCGTACAAAGCCAAATTTATGCAATCCATGCATCATGGTGAGACTGAGCAAAGCGAAAAGCACTTTGCCGCACAAATGACATGGGATGAAACCATGGCAGAGAGTATCGTTAGTTACCTGGCGGAAAACCCAACACATCAAGTGATGCACATCGCAGGCAAATTTCACATTGAGGGCGGTCTTGGTACCAAAGCCAGTATTCTGCGCCGCAATCCCAATCTAAACGTTATTGTTGTCACGCCAGTCACTGAATTGACGCCAGATTCCGATGATTACTTGCTCAATGTATTACCCCCACCTCTGCGTTACGTACAACAAGAAAATCGCATCAAAGCCATCCAAGCGATGGGACATAGTCGTAAGCCGATTAGCTGTGATTAAGATTCTGTTGACTCTAAATGGGGTGCTAAGCAAATAAATTTCGCTCTATGCTTATATTGGCTCAATTTTTGCTGATAAAAAATTCATCAGTTGTAGCTATATTTCGCACAAGTTTTTCACGCCTCGGTCGATACAATAGCTGAGGAATGTTAAAGGAGAAATTTATGACGCCAGTAGGAATGGGGCCAGCATCGCTGACGCCAACCCAACAGGTCACACCTCAAGCCAAGACTGCCGAGGTAGGTACTAGCTCTGCACCACTTAAAGTGGAGCAAAACACTGTGACGCTGTCTGACGAAGGGAAAGCACTGCTTGCCGCACTGCAAGAACTGGAAAAAGAGTCGAAACCAGAAAAATCTGTCGGTGATAAAGTGGAATCATTTGCCGCTGGCGCACTAGGTATGGACCACCCTGACACGATCAAAGAGGAAGAAGACGATTCTTACTCGGCAGGGCAGTTTGTTTCCGCTGCGGCAACCATTGGTGGTTTATTACTCATGCTTGCCTAATCACAACGATTAGGCAAGCTTTAAACATTTTTAATCTTCACGGTAAAATCTGTCGTTTGTCGACAATAAGCTCATATGAACATAATGGTCTAGTAATAGACTTTATGGATGAAGCTTACTATGAAAGACTCGTTTTCTTTGATCGACAAACCCACGTTCTTTGGCGCAATCGGCATGTTGCTGTCAGTGGTCCTTCCGCTGATGATTTTCCCTGAGCAAGGTGCCGAATGGATCGCAATCGCGAAAACCTTTATGACCGACAAGCTCGGTTTCCTCTACCTCGCGCTGGGTTTAGGCGCTTTCTTCTTTATGATCTATGTTGTCTTCAGCGACATGGGTCAAATCAAACTTGGCGAAGCTAACGAAAAGCCGGAGTTTTCCACCGTCTCATGGGCGGCAATGCTATTTTGTGGCGGTATCGGTGCCAGTATTCTCTACTGGGGCTGTATTGAGTGGGCTTATTACTATCAATCCCCTCCTTTCCAACTCGAACCTGGTAGTGAAGAAGCTGTTCGCTGGGCGGCTACCTACGGCATATTCCACTGGGGACCAATCGCTTGGGCTATTTACCTAATCCCTGCCCTACCAATTGCTTACTTCTACTACGTGCGTAAACAGCCTGTGCTGAAAGTATCCAGTGCCCTTATGCCTGTACTAGGTGAAACTCGCAGTAAAGGCGCGGCTGGTAAAATCGTAGATGTGTTATTTATCTTCGGTTTACTTGGCGGTGCAGCAACCAGTTTAGGTTTAGCGGCTCCTCTGATCGGTGAAGGTCTCAATTACTTATTTGGAATTCCAAAAAATACGTTTAGCCAAGTGATGGTGTTGCTGATCTGTACAGCCATCTTCGCGTACTCTTCCTATGCGGGTTTAGAAAAAGGCATCAAGATACTCAGCAATATTAACTTCTGGGGCGCAATGGGCTTACTGGCATTTATCTTAATCGCCGGTCCAACCATTTTTATGTTAGAAACAGGTCTCGATTCAATTGGTCGTATGCTGTCTAACTTCTTCGTTATGGCGACTTGGGCTGAGCCTTTTGGAGGCTATGGCTCATTTGAAGATACCCACTTCCCACAAGACTGGACCATTTTCTACTGGGCATGGTGGTTGGTGTTTGCGCCAAGCATGGGGCTGTTCGTTGCCCGTATTTCACGTGGTCGCACCATCAAGCAAATGGTGTCGGGCTCGATCTTCTTTGGTTCATTAGGCTGCTTCCTATTCTTTATGGTGCTCGGCAACTACGGTCTGTCGTTGCAACTTTCGGGCGAGTTAGATGTGGTCGGCATTTTAAATGCGGAAGGGGCAACCAAAGCGATCTTCTCAATGCTAGAAGCGCTACCAATGGGCACACTGGTTATCGCAGTATTTACCGTGCTGTGTATTATTTTTACCGCGACGACGTTTGATTCTATCTCCTACATTCTTGCATCTGTGGTGCAAAACAACGTCACTGAGGAACCGATGCGCTGGAACCGTATGTTCTGGGCATTTACCCTATCATTCTTACCAACCGTACTCATGTTTATGGGCGGTCTCAGCACCTTACAAACCGCCGCGATTGTGGGTGGCTTACCGCTACTTGGTATCTCTGTGATGCTAATGGTGTCTGCGGTACGAGCTACCTCACTCGATCTGCGCCATCAAGAGGATTACGTTGAACCAACGATTAACATTGAAGAGCTACCTGATATCGATCCTTGGTCATCAGAAGGTATGGCATTAGCACGCTTTGAAAAAGCTCGCGATACTGCACAGGAAGCTGCTGAAGCGGAACGTCTGGCGATGAATGAACTTATGGTGGTACGTAAACAGATCCGCGCTTTTGCTCTTGAGCACAGCCTAGATGAGCATTTTAGTGACCATCATTTACCGCAAGAGCTGCAAGATGCGTTGCAACAGGCGCAAGATAATGTCGCTAAAGCCAAGGAATATAAACAACAAGCTTCGGAATTGTCACAACAAGCTCGTATGGACTTTAATGATTTAATTCCAAGCTAAAGAATTGAGGCTCGGTGGTTCGCCATATCACCAAGTTTCGATGTGAACTAATGGCTCTATGAGCCATTCTTCTCTTCTCCTTCCGTAAGTCAAAGCCCACTTCTGTGGGCTTTTTTTGATCGTTCGCAATGATTGACGCTCAATAAAAAACGTCTCGGGTAAGCCGAGACGTTTGCTAATACACTTTCTGGTTAATTAAGCGTTTTGCTTCTCAACCATATGCAGATGAACATCTTGTTGCGGGAATGGGATCGAGATGCCTTCACGGTCAAAACGCAGTTTCACCTCTTTGGTGACGTCCCAATAGACATCCCAATAATCGTCTGTTTTCACCCAAGGGCGGACAATGAAATCAATCGAAGATGTATTTAGCACATGCACTTTGATCATTGGCTCAGGTGTGCGCAGTACCGATGGATGCGAAGTAACAATATCCATAAGTACCGATTCCGCTTTGAGTAAGTCATCGCCGTAACCGATGCCAAATACCATATCGACGCGGCGAATACGCTCATGAGTCACGTTTTTAATCACATCACCCCAAATCTTACTGTTCGGCACAATGATAATTTGGTTATCGAAGGTACGGATCGTGGTGTTGACTAAACTCATATGGCTTACCTTGCCATCCACGCCACCAGCGTAAACAAAATCACCCACATCAAATGGACGATAAATCAGTAGCATCATACCTGCAGCGAAGTTCGATAACGTGTCTTGCAACGCAAAACCGATAATCACACCCGCGATACCAAAACCGGTTAGGATTGGCGCAAGGTTCAAGCCTATCTGCGACAAACCTACCATAATACCGATGATCCACACCGCTTTGCCTGACATCGAGACAAAGAAGTCTTGCATCAATTGCGACATCTTGAGGTTTTTAGACGATACGGTTTTGGTGACAATTTTGCGTGCAATGTTTGCCAAGCCCTTGGCGATCAGCAAAATCAGCGCAAACACCATCAGCTGGAAAAGGTGTTGTGGCGCGTTATCAACCAACCAATCCAAAGCGTTACTTGACCAATTTGAGATGATCGCCCAGATCACTTTGGTATTAAGCAGATCATGAGTGATGTTACCCGTCACCTCAAATGCTAAACGCTTATAATCTGACGTTTGCAGCCCTAAATGGTCACCAATGACAATCAGGTCGCGTAAGCTCTTGGTTGCGATATCAAGACGTTGTTTAAGAATTAACTGGTTGAGCTGTATTGCCGCCTTTTCTGATTCTGGGCTTGTTGCTAGCTGACTAGTCGTAAACTCATGTTGCTGGTTGAGATACTCAATCGATGCAGACAGCAAACGTAAACGTGTATTGGTCGCATCACTTAGGCTTTCTTCTAACTTAGTATCCGGTTTTTCTAAGTCTTTAAGCCAATTTATATTTTGCCAACTCGCCTGATAGGTCGAATCAAGGTAGAACTGCAGTTCTCGGTAATGATTGATTAACGAGAGTTTATCTTCCGTTTTCGCTTCATTAATTTGTTGATTTATCGCTTTGATTTTTTCATCTAAAAAGCTGCGCGCGCCTTGAGAATATTTGATCTGCTGCTTAATTTGCTTTAGCAATACATCCTCGGGCAAACCTTTATGGTTCACTGCAATCGCTAACTGACTACGTAAATCTTCATTTTTTTGAAAAAGCTGCAATTGAATCGCATCACGCTCGTCACCGGTCGCCGTTTTCAGACTCTGGGTTAAATCCACGATATCTTGGTTGATAGACTCAATAGCGAGCTCTGCTTTTGACGGCTCTGGGGGTGTTTGCGCTTGCTGAGCAAAACCAGTGATTGAGAAAAAACTAATAAACAGTGCAAGAAAAAGATTCTTACTCGAAATGAATGACATATACACCTCACTTGCCAAGCTAGTCATAACAGTCTAGCTGCATCCATTCAACGCCACATCAGGTTGTGGTCAAAAGTAAGTGTAGTGTTAATAAAAAACTTTAACTGTGATTTTACTTGGCAGAGATTTAAATTCTCTTAAGAAATTTTCACTATCAGAAAAACAAAAAAGGCTTACTAACGTAAGCCTTTTCAATCAATTAACGATTGGGATGATTCAGGATGTGGTCTTCCCAGTTCACTACTTCAATCTCGTAAACCACTTTATTGCGTACGCTCTCGCCGGCTTTATGCATGGCTGACTTTGAGCCTGTGATCAGTGGATGCCACTCAGGAAGTTGCTCACCATTCGCCAGAAGGCGGTACGCGCATGTGTGCGGTAGCCACTGGAAGTCCTCGATATCTTCACGAGTCAACTTGGTGCAGTCTTCATCTGAGGTAAAGCGGTTTTCGTAATCTTTACACGCACACGTTTTGGTATTTAACCAGCTACACGCCACATTGGTGTAGTAAATCTCGTCGGTGTCTTCGTCCATGAGTTTATGCAGGCAGCACTTACCACAACCATCACAAAGTGCTTCCCACTCTTGATCGTTCATCTGCTCTAGGGTTTTCGTTTGCCAAAATTGTTCGCTCATAAACTCATACTTCGATTCCAAACAGGGTGCGATTTATACTCCTCCAAGCCAATAAGTTCAAGTCTAGCGCAACAATAAGCCATCTGTTCTATCCTTATAACGTCATTTCGACTTATTGATAAAGGAGTAAACATGGGAGTTATTTCATGGATTATTCTCGGCTTAATTGCCGGAGCTCTCGCTAAATGGTTAATGCCTGGTGATGACGGTGGTGGTTGGATTGCCACAATGGTGCTCGGTATTGCTGGTGCGTTTGTCGGTGGTTTTGTCGGCGGTTTCTTCGGCTTTGGCGGTGCTGACGGCGTCAATATAGGCAGCATTGTTACCGCAACACTTGGGGCTTTTATCCTGCTCTTTGTCTACAACCGATTCATTCGCGGCTAAGTGTAATCGGTATAATAAAGCTTGCACTCTATTCTTAGCCCCGCAAGGGGCTTTGTCATCACATAGACTAGTAACCAATCCAACATTGCTCTAGAATCGCCCCTCTTTACGATTCCAACTGATTTATTGCTCGAGGTGCCAGCATGACTATTTCAACTATCGATGTTTCTGATTGGTCACCGTGTATCTCAGCCAAACTGAATCGAGGCTGCGGCGCTTGCTGTATTGCCCCTTCGATTAGCTCTCCCATTCCAGGTATGCCAAACGGCAAACCAGCCGGAGTACGCTGTATTCAACTCAATGAAAAGAATCTCTGTAAGATCTTCGGTCAGCCTGAACGCCCTAAAGTCTGCTCGGCCTTTGATAGTGATGATGCCATTTGCGCTGGCGGACCTGATAAAGCACTGGAGATCTTGCTCGACCTTGAAGGTGCAACCAACTAGCTTGCAGAGATAAAAAAATCTCGCCGGGAGGCGAGATTTTGATTTAGGCGAGTGGACGTGCGATGCAAACGCTTATTTAAGGTTCCACTTCGCAACAATTTCTTCAGCACGCTTCAGAAGTTCGATGCTTGAAGTTGATTGTACAAATGCCGCATTGTCACGTACTTGCTCTTGCGTGTACGCACCAGCGATCACCGGACCGACTTCCTCTTGAGCAACTAACCAGTGAATAGCAAGATGCGCAAGTGGGATATTGGCTTCTTTTGCTAGCACTTTCAGCTCTTCAACACAGTTGAAGTATGGTTCAAATGCTTCACCGTTTAGTTTCGGGTTATTACGGCGGTCATCGTTTTCATCCCAGTTGCCGCTGCGCTTTAACGTACCCGTTAGCAAACCTTGCATTAGCGGTGAGTAAGGCAAGTACTTCATATCGTGCTGGTTACAGAAAGGTAGAGCTTCTTCACGCGCACGGTATTGCAGTGGAATGTTGTGGTAATGCTCTGGATTCTGCTCAAGCAAATTGTACAAGCCTTGGAACGTCGCCACTTCCACGCCAGCCATCATTTCACGCGTCATGTCCAGTGAGTAGTTAGAGACACCCACGTGGCGGATCTTACCTTGCTTTTTAAGTTCAGCTAGCGCTTCAGCCGTCTCGCTGATTGGCGTATTAGGATCTGGCCAGTGCACTTGATACAAGTCGATATAATCGGTTTGTAGACGAGTTAGTGAGTCATCGATCTCTTTAAAGATGCTCTCTTTAGTTAGATCTTTGCGCGTCTTCTTACGCTCGTCTTGTGACCAAGGCAAACCACATTTCGTCGCGATGATGATTGACTCACGCTTTTCATCTTTCAGTGCTTTACCTAGTACTGTTTCAGCGTGACCTTTGCCATAAACTGGTGCAACATCGAAGAAGTTAATACCCGTATCAATTGCCGTTTTAATCGCGCGGATTGACTCATCATCCGTCACGTTGTTCCAAGTACCACCGATAGCCCAGCAGCCAAAGCCTACTGCTGATGCGTTCATATCTTTAATTTGTTTGAATTTCATAATTCTAAATTCCGTTATTTAAGCTCTGGCCAGTAACCTTTATTCGCTTCGATCATTTCATCAAGGATCAGCTTAGCAACACGTGCTGAAGGAATGGTCTTGTTCAATGCAAATGCTTGTAACGCTTTTTCGTATGAGCCTTCCAGAGCCGCGTCTACTAGACATTTTTCAGACATCAATTGTTGCATAAGCATACCTTGGTAGAAGTGTGGCACTTCGCCGACTTGAATTGGGTAAACTTTGTCACGACCGAGCAGAGCTGGTACTTCTACCATTGCATCATCCGGTAGACCTTTGATTAAACCATTGTTTGGAATGATCACTAGCCATTTTTGACGTAGATCGTAAGCCATAGACATGGCTACGTCAGCAATAAACTCGCCATGCACACCTACGTGGAATTTGCCTTCAACGTTGCCGTCAGATGCTTTGATTTGTTCAATCGCTTCAAACATCTTCTTCTCACGACCTTCCATTACTTCGTTTGCACGAGTACGCTCTGGGTTAGATTGCTCAACAATCTCATCCGCCATGAGGTAGTACTGTAGGTAGGTGTTTGGTAAGTACTCAGGGAACATCTGTACCAGCGGCTTAGTGTTCTTAAATGTCTTGATCCAAGATGGCTCTGAGTGACAAGCATTCTCCACTTCTTGCTCTGTGAGCATGCCGAACTTTTGAATATGTTCGCGTAACGCCGGTAGTTTTTCTTCGCCATCCACTTTCACTGAAGTAAACCAACCGTAGTGGTTTAGACCGAAGTACTCAACATCAAGCTCGTAACGGTTTACACCAAGAATATTAGACAGGTTACGCTCAATAGCTACCGGCATATCACAGATATTCAGTACGCGTGAGTTTGGACGTAGACGGTTAACTGCATCTGCTACGATTGCAGCTGGGTTTGAGTAGTTCAGCATCCAACACGTTGGCTTAGCAAAGCGCTCCATATAATCGATAAGTTCAACCATAGGGAAAATAGTACGCATACCATAAGCGAGACCACCAGCACCACAGGTTTCTTGACCAACACAACCATGACGTAGTGGGATCTTCTCATCTTGCTCACGCATTTTGTATTGACCAACGCGGATTTGAGCGAAAACGAAATCTGCATGAGAGAACGCCACTTCAGGCTCTGTCGTGACAGTTAAGTTCACGTGTGGAGCGTGCGTTTTCACTACGTAGTCTACTAGCACTGCTACATTGTCTTGACGCTCAGCATCGATGTCGTAAAGACGAATTTCTGCGATTGGGAAGTCCTCGCCTTTCATCAATAGCGCTTTAACAATCCCAGCTGTGTAAGTAGAACCGCCGCCAGCAATAGCAATAATTTGTGGTTGTTTGTTCATAACCATCCTCGAGCAAATATCAGTAATTCATTATTCTTTAAAGGTTATATTTCATATGACCTATTTCTTAATTGGTCCCATCCTATCCTCAAGATAAAACATGACAAATAATTAAAGTGGATAATGTGATCTCAGCGCATTTATTTCGAGTATTGGTTATGGATATATTAAATTTGAAATACCAATTTAGCGTGGCAAGTAAATAGCGAGTTTGTGTGCATCTGGATGGAACCATGCTTCGGTATAATCAAATCGGCGACCATCTTTTAGATTGGAGACCGAACGCAAATTCATTACCGGATGGCTCTTGTCCATATCCAAAAGTTTCATCAAGGCTTCATCAGGCTCAACCGCCGTAAACTCTTGGCGACTGCCTTCAATTTGCATGCCTTTATCTCGCTCAACATAATCAAATTTTGACTTCTCTAAAGTTGAGATATTTAAGTCGGGAAACAGTGCTACCGGCATATAGCTATCTTCAACAATTCTAGGAAAATCATCGATATACTTAACTCTTCTGATGTAATAAAGCGGCTCACTATCTTCGATATCGAGCATTTTATGTATTGCGGGACTATCGGTAACCATACTGAATTGAAACACTTTATAGCGCACCGCTTTGTTGCAACTGCCCAATATCTCACTGGTGCCCGCTAAGCCTCTCAGCTCGTGGGAGTATTGTTTACCTAGCACATAAGTGCCTGAGCCTCGACGTTTCTCAACCAAATTCAACTTAACCAGTTCATCTACTGCTTTACGAATGGTGATACGGCTAACGTCATAGCCCGCAATTAACTGCCTTTCTGTTGGCAGCGCGGTCCCCACTTCATACACCCCGCTATTTATCTTTTGTTTAAGATCATCCAAGACCTTTTTGTATAACATTTTATTGATAACTCCAAAGTAAAGGTTATATGAAATATAAGATAACATGACATATTAAATTATAGATAGGTTATATATCACAAATATTAACTCTCTAAGTTGTCATGACATTTTTAGACAATAAAGTACTCAGCAACCTACTAAGGAATGACAGCTTGTCGTTTACTGCGCATTGGCTGCCATCTAGAAAAATTACTAATAATTAATCGAGACAAAAACATGAACAAGGAAGCAATCACCACTTACCTCAGTGATTTATCACGGGCAATGTTGGCTCCTATTTACGTACTGCCGCTAGTCGGCTTTGTTATCGCGATTGGCGCTGCTGTGACTAACCCGGGAATTGTTGAACTATTGCCATTTTTAGATGCACCTTTTTTCAAGGGTATGGGGGAAGTTCTGGTTTGGTCTACACTGAGTGTGCTGATCAACCTACACATTATCTTTGCGGTTGGTATTTCTGTCGGTCTAGCGAAGAAAGATAAGCATCTGGCTGGCTTTAACGCCATGATCCTCTACTTCGTTTATCTCTACACCATGAACACCTACATGAAGTTCAATGGTCTACTGATTGATGGCGATCTAGGAGGTACCGGTCAAGCCAGTATTATGGGCTTACAGGTTGTTGATACTGGTATTTTCGTTGGTATGCTGATTGGTATCATCAATGCCTACTTCCACAATAAATACAGCCAAAAGGTATTGAGTGGCGCGCTGTCACTTTATGGGGAATCTCGCTTGGTGCTGATCATCATGCTGCCAATTACCATTGGTCTTGGTTTATTGTTTGCCCATATCTGGCCACCAGTACAACAAGTAATTTTCCAATTTGGTGAGAACATTCGTGGAGCAGGCTCCATGGGTGTGGGTGTTTATGGTTTCCTTGAGCGTATTTTGATCCCAACCGGTCTGCATCACCTACTTTGGGTACCAATGCACTTCACCGATCTGGGCGGTTGCCAAGTGATTGCCGAGCAAACTTACTGTGGTGTAGAAAACATTTTCCTTGCTGAAATTGGTGACCCAGAGACAGCTCGCCTATCTAGCTCAATCATTTTTGACTCACGCAGCCTAGTGAAGATCTTTGGTCTAACCGGTGCTGGTCTTGCGATGTACCACTGCGCTGATGCGGACAAACGTGAAAAAGTAAAAGCGATTGTGTTCCCTGCTATCGCGTCATCTATCTTGGTGGGTGTCACTGAACCGATTGAATTCTCTTTCCTGTTTGTTGCACCAATTCTATTTGTTGTACACGCAATTCTAACCGGTCTGTTTATGTCTCTACTGGCGGTATTCGATATCGTTGCAGTGGGTAAAGGTGGTCTGATTGACTTTATCGTTTACAACGTACCACTAGGTACTGAGAAAACTGATTGGCCATATTACCTCTTAATGGGTCTGGTTCAGTTAGCGGTTTACTACGTCGTGTTCCGTGCGCTTATCACCAAGCTAAACCTAAAAACGCTCGGGCGTGGTGAAGCAGAAATGAAGCTGCACAACAAAGCGGATTACAAAGCGAAACAACAAGACCAAGCGATTGATGCGGCGGCGGGGCAATACAACTCAGCGGCGATTATCAAAGGTCTGGGCGGTAAAGAGAACATCATTGATGTGCAAAACTGCTACACTCGCCTTCGTGTTGAAGTACGAGACCCAGAACTGGTCAATGAAGCCATTATTCGTGAATCAAACCCTATGGGTGTGGTACTCAAAGGCACCAGCATTCAAATCATCTTCGGTAGCCACGTTGCGTCAGTAAGACAAGAAGTGAATGAACACTTACAAGTGATGGCTTGATGATTCACACTCAAAAAGCTTAGAACGCCGCACTCCAAGATACGAGAGTCGAGAGTCGAGAATATGAGAGTCGAAAGGAACTTCTTCTCGGCTCTTTTCTTTGTCTAGGATGCAGGATCTTTCTTTATGTACCCGCTCCTGGCGCTCAGTTCCCTCTCCTCCCCAGATCTCATCTCTTTCTCTTTCTCTTTCTCCTCTCTCTGGTCTCCTTCCTCCTTCTCTGCTCTCATTTCTCATTTCTCCAATAAGAAACAAACACCCAAATAAAGAACAGCATAAACACCAAGTCGTTAAGACCATAGATTGAGTAAAACAAACCAGCGAACAAATCTTGTTGGTAAACGTCGGCGAGACTATTGCTGTTTATCCAACGTAGCCAAGCGACCACATACACCAACTTCTCTAGAGAAAACGCAGCCGCTAACCAAGTTAAATTCGATGATATCGTTGCCGCGCCAAGATAGGCCCCCCCCCATACCATAATCATCAGCAAGCCAAAGTTAGACATAACCACTGGATCAAACTGGTTGATCACTTGATTGGTCAAGCCGCGTGAAAAGAGCAATACTCCGCCAATATTCATCCCAGCTGCGGCAATAAACCCCCATTTAACCTTGTTGCTATGCGTCATCTCATCGCTCCAAATTCTGTTCTATCCAAATCAGTTCGCCTCAAGCAGGACATTTACTACAAAATATAGGTAGCCACACCATACCGCGCTATGGTTGATTCAAACTAATTGATAGAAACAAGCATGTTAGGTAAGTCTAATAAGCCAGAAAAAGAAAAAAGCCAGAGGGTATCTGGCTTCGGTGGGGGGGATATTTCATTAAGGAGCAAGAATAGTCGCTAAGCACTCACGGGAGACGCTTTCTTATTACGCATTACATCACGAATTTTGAGCAGTAAAATCATACTCGCAAGCAGCAGCGTAATCGCATTAGCGACAATAATTGGCCAATCTTGCATTGTAATGCCGTACACCAGCCACAGAAACACACCAAAAACAAAGCAACTGTACATCGCCAAAGAAATCGATTTGGTATCGCTGGTTTTTAAGATGTGAAGTACTTGAGGAACAAAAGAACACGTCGTACAAAACGCCGCAACGTAGCCAAGAACAGTAATATCTATCATCTACTTATACCCAAGATAAGTCGTTCGACAAAAAAAATGCCCCGCTTATGCAGGGCATTCGTCAGCGTTTAGGCTTATTTCATTTCAACCCAGAACTCTTTGTTCGCTTCTAATAGGTCGTCTAGAATCGCTTTCGCAACTGTCGCACTTGGAATCGTTGCAGACAGAGTAAGCGCTTGCCATAGTCGTTGTTTAGACTGTTCTACGTGAGCTTGAACAACCAGTTTTTCTACCGATACTTGTTGGCTCATCATACCTTTTTGGAACTCAGGGATTTCACCAATTTGTAGCGGTTTCGCACCCGTGTTATCAACGATACATGGGATTTCAACCATTGCTGTTGGGTCAAAGTTGCTGATAGCACCATTGTTAGGAACAATCAGTAGCATGCGCTCTTTGGTATTGAATGCAATCGCTGTTGCAAGGTCAACAATGTAAGACGCGTGTTCTTCAACCTCGATCGTTGTATCTACCGCGGTACCCGCAGCGATAATGCGGTGACACTCTGTAAACACTTCTTTCTCACGACCTTCCATAACTTCGTTAGCACGAGTGAACTCTTTATTTGAGTGCTCTACTACATAGTCTGGGTACATGTAGTATTTTAGGTAAGTGTTCGGAATTGTTTCCGGGTCTAGTGCGTATACATCACGTACCTTGATAAAGGTCTCTTTCCAAGATTCATCTGTGTGCTGAGCACCATTCATCGCGCTTGGTGGTAGGTAACCAAACTCTTTGATGTACTCTTTGATGCGTGGCATCAAATCTTCACCCGTTTGTGCATCTTTAAACTCTTTCCACCAACCGAAGTGGTTTAGACCGTAGTACATGATGTCGAACTGTTTACGATCTTCGTAACCCAAGATTTCTGCGATACGCGTTTCGATACCAATTGGCATGTCACAGATGTTCAGTACTTTTGAGTTTGGACGCATTACACGGCAAGCTTCAGCAACGATAGCGGCTGGGTTTGAGTAGTTCAGCATCCAAGCGTTTGGTGAGTATTTTTCCATGTAATCGATCATTTCGATTACCGCTGGGATAGAGCGTAGACCGTAAGCCATACCACCAGCACCACAAGTTTCTTGACCTACACAGCCGTGGCGTAGAGGGATCTTCTCATCTTGCTCGCGCATTGCGTATAGACCAGCACGGATGTGCGCCATACAGAAATCGATGTCAGTGAACGCTTCTTCTGGATCAGTGGTGTAAGAGAACTCGATGTGTGGAGCACGTTCTTTAAGGAGGATCTTACACGCTTCAGCGACTGTTTCCTGACGCGATGCAAAGTTATCGTAGAATTTCAGCTTACGAATCGGAAAACGCTCTTGGTTTTCAAGTAGCATCATCACGATACCTGGTGTGAATGTTGAACCGCCGCCTGCAATAACTACTGAGAATTCTTTTTTCATGATATGCCTCTTTTATATTGGGCGGCGTCTAACCGCCCATTCGATAATTGTTGAAAATAAAGTTGGTAAATTTTGTTGTTTGTTTTAACTAGCCGGACTCGGTGTTAGCTCATCCATTTGTTGTTCTGTTTTATAAACGTCCACTATCTTTTCGCATTCTTCACGCAATTGCGGGACGCTTAAGCCAATGATTACTTGCACTGCGTTGCCGTTTTTCACTAAGTTCACTGCGCCAGTACTCATAAAGTATTCTGCTGATTCAACCTTGGCTGGGTCTTTCACCGTGACACGTAGTCGCGTTGCACAGTTGCTCAAGTCAGCGATATTTTCTACACCACCCAATCCCTCGATTGTCTCTACTGCTTGGATTTGCAGTGGGCTAACTTGTGCACCTTTTGGTGTAATACCGTGTTTCTTGTTGAAATCGTCTTTAGTGTGAAGTTTCATTTCCGCATCACCACGACCAGCAATTGGCACATCAAACTTGATGATCAAGAACTTGAATACGACGTAGTAAATCACGGTGAAACATAGACCAATCGCGATTTGCGTCACCACCATACTGGTGTGGTTACCCAGTAGTGGAATCCAGTTACCTGTCACGAATTCGATTAAACCACCACCCATGTTGCCGACTACGCCAAAGCTGTACATCACCATAGCCATCGTGCCTGCTAGTACTGCATGAATGGCAAATAACCAAGGCGCAATAAATAGGAAGGTAAATTCAAGTGGCTCGGTAATACCCACTAACACTGCAGTAAACGTCGCAGGAATCAGTAGAGCAGCGACCTTTTTACGGTTTTCTGGTTTTGCGGTGTGGTACATTGCTAAGGCGATACCTGCACAGCCAAATACTTTTGAGTTACCGTGGAGAGAGAAACCACCAGCCGGGAACAGTTCCTTCATACTTTGACTTGATTGAGTAAACGCTTCTAAGTTAGTGAACCAATCAACCGTAATACCATTAGGCGTCACTACGTTGCCAAACTGGAACGGGGTATAAATAAAGTGATGCAGACCTGTTGGGATCAAGATTCGTTCTAGTGCAGTAAATAGCCACACACCAAACGCACCAGATTCGACGAAAAATGTTTGTAAACCTAAAATACCGTGTTGAATCGAAGGCCATACATAAAGGGTTAACCAAGCCGCTGGCAGCATGGCAAAGAAAGAGATCATCGCGACAAACGAGGCACCTTGGAAAATACCTAGGTAAGCCGGTAGCTGCTTTTCAAATGTACGGTTGTGAATCCAAGTCACTAGACCTGAGATGATAATTGCACCAAAAATACCAGTATCTATGGTCTTGATACCTGCAATTTCAGTGAGACCTGACGTGCCGCCAATCGGTTGTGAGAAATCCACACCAAAGAATTCACCCCAGAAGCCACCCATCGCACCAACAAAGTAGTTAAAGGTTAAGTAAGAAACCATGACCACCATAACTGCGCGAGCGTGAGCTGTTTTTGCTAAGCCAATTGGCAAGCCAACTGCGAATAAAAGCGCCATATTGCGGAAGATGGTCCAGCCTCCCTCTTCTATGACTTGTAACACTTGATAATACAGACCGTTTTTATCAGCTAGATCGCCAACAAAAATCGGGTTTTTAAGAACAATGGTCAATCCGACTAATATCCCAACAAACGGGAACAGCAAGACCGGTGTGAACATTGCTCCGCCTAATCGTTGTATCGCACTCAACATGGGCAGGGTCCTTAATTTGTTATATATCTTTTTCAGAGTGTTCCGTCTTTCGACAAGGTTTAAATTACTCCCACAAAACAGATATGACAAATATAAGATATGTTAAACGTGATCAATGACAAATAAGAGATGTATTTTGAGATTTTGCTCAATATTTAGCACCAATGAATAACAATTAATCGCATTCTTACTTTAAACCTCTAATTTAAATGTGTGATAGAGCTCAAAGGTTATTGATTTGTACCATTAAAACGTGCTAGATTTGGACTCTTAAGAGAGGTGCAATATGCTTTATAAGAAGGTGATGCAAGATTTACGTTCTCGCATCGATTCAGAAGAATTCTCAATTGGTGATACGTTACCAACTGAAAAAGAGTTAATCGCGCATTACTCCGTAAGCAGAATTACTATTCGTAAGGCTATCGATGAGTTAGTGGCACTTGGCATGGTCGAAAAGCGCCAAGGCGCCGGTACAACGATTATCGGTAAAACCATGATTAGCTCTATGCTGGCGCTAAAAAGTACCAAAGAATATGTCGGTGACCCTGCGATTAAACTGGAATATAAAATTTGCGAATTTTCGTTGATTGATCCAGATGAAGACTTAGCCGAGATCCTAAAGATCGATATGGATGAAAAGGTCTACTTTATCCGTCGCTTTAAATTAGTTAACGGCGTACCTTGCGTCTATGAAGACTCTTACATGCCTGCGGCGATGTATCCGAAAATGAATGTGATGTCTTTGGAGGACTCTAAATACAGCTATCTAGAGCAGGAGCTGGGGTTTGAAATTGATGGTGCTTACCAAGACTTTGAAGCCATCATGCCCGATGAACATATGTGTGAAACATTGCAAGTCGACGCGAATAAACCACTGATGTGTATTTTATCTACGGGTATTCTGAAAGATGGTCGCGTATTTGAATACACCAAAATCACCTCTAAACCAGGTTCAACCTCATACAGACACTATCTAAAACGAGGTTAATAACTTAGGAGTCTAGTGATAACAAACTAGGCTCTTGATCAACCTTTGTCGCGCGATCAGAAACAAAAATCGCCCCGAAAGGCGATTGTTTGTGCTTATTTTACCGATGTAAAAATTATCGGTTTAATAGGATACCGTCAAAGAACACTATCCATTGTTACCCAATTCACGTAGGTATAGGTAAATCGTATCTCGCGAAATACCCAATTGATTTGCAACCATCAGCACCGCATCTTTAATTTTAAATACGCCCAAACCATGTAAGCGTGTCACAACCTCTCGATTACGTTTTGAAGGGGCAATCGCTTCATTTTGCCAAACTTCGGTTTGCACCGAATCGATGGTACTTTCAATCGTCTCATCAATGTTTCTGGCAAAAGTCTCAGGCGATGTGATCTCCAATTCATTATCGGTACGAGGTGGCAATAACGTTTTTAGAAATGACTGAATAGGTGCATCCATATCAACGTTAATACACAACAGACCGATCGGCTTATTTTTTGGGTTTCTAACGATGGTTGTAATAGAGTGCAATGTCTTGCCGCATTGAGTTTTAGTCAAATACGAATCAGAAACATCTTTGCCCTCTTTTAGTTTCATTAAAGCTAAGTTAGTAATTGGCGCACCTTCGCCTCGTTCTGTCACATGGCCGTTCGCGATTTTTATGATAGCCGGAGATTCGGCATCTAAGCTGTGGAGCACGACTTCGGTATGTTCGCCATACATGCGAGCAATTCCATCAACCACGTTTTTCATCGAGTGAAGGATATCTAAATCACTTTTGGTCAGTTTTTTAATTTCCAATGTACTTACCTTAGCTAAAATAAATGGGGCTTGAAAACAGACTCCAGCAATCGGCTGTAATGAATCATGTAGTCAAGCCCAAGCTCACCATAATGTGTAACTCTTCGCTTACTATACCTTGATAAAATAACCAAGGTTGTTGATGACTCTCACTTTCCTCTAGAAGTTGCAGCAAGCGCTATCTCATTTTCAATCCTTAAAAACTCGATAGCTGATACATAGCGCGTATCTATGTACGAGGGAATCATTCTATTGCTGCCAAATTACCCTTTAGTGGACAGTGATTTCACCGAAGCGAATTGTGATTAACAATTATAGTTTGTGAGCAATCGCTTCAACTTCAATAAGAACGCCTAGTGGCAGATCTTTAACTGCGAAACAGCTACGAGCTGGGCAGTCAGTTTTAAAGAAATCTGCGTACACTTTGTTGAACTCAGCGAAGTCAGAAATATTTGCTAGGTAACAAGTTGTTTTAAGAACTGTGTCGATGCTACCGCCGCCTGCTTCTAGAACAAGCTTAAGGTTTGTTAGTGATTGAACGCTCTGCTCAGTGATACCACCTTCAACTACTTTACCAGTCGCGCCATCTACAGGTAGCTGACCAGAAGTAAAGATCATATCGCCACAAGAAGTACCGTGTGAGTATGGGCCAATCGCTGCTGGAGCTTGTTCCGCGCTGATCACTTTTTTCATGATTTTCCTCATATATATTTTATTTTTTTAATCAAATTGTTTTGAGAAACAACTTATCACGGGGCTATACTCTCAACAAAATATGATTAAAACAACCGAATTGGATCACATTTTGATGAAAAATCGCGTTATAACCTAAAAATCCTCAAATATTTCTGATTCCAATCCCCACAAAAAATTCAAATTAATGCGAGTTTTTAATAAAACGTCTCTGATAGAAGCAAAACCGAGGCAAGCAAATTAGGCAAAAGTGACATTCCTTGACTATGTTCAGCAGGTACTCTTACAGAGGATCCTGTCACTATGAATAAACTTCTTGCAGAAACATTTGGCACTTTTTGGTTAGTTTTAGGAGGCTGTGGTAGTGCCGTACTCGCCGCTGGATTTCCTGATGTAGGCATTGGCTTACTGGGGGTTTCACTGGCCTTTGGTTTGACGGTAGTCACTATGGCGTACGCGATCGGTCATATATCTGGTTGCCATTTAAACCCAGCGATTACCGTTGGATTGTGGGTTGGTGGTCGCTTTGCTGCCAAAGATGTCTTGCCTTATATCATCGCGCAGGTCATTGGCGGCATTATTGCAGGTGGTATTCTTTATGTCATCGCCACAGGGCAAGCTGGTTTTGATGTGCCCGCCTCTGGATTTGCGGCAAATGGCTATGGCGAACACTCGCCAGGTCAATACTCACTGGTCGCGGCTTTGGTGTGCGAAATTGTCATGACAATGATGTTTCTGCTCGTCATCATGGGCTCAACTGACTCACGTGCGCCGCAAGGCTTTGCACCACTGGCGATCGGGCTATGCTTAACCCTGATCCATCTAATTTCTATTCCGGTGACTAATACCTCGGTCAACCCAGCTCGCAGTACTGGCGTGGCTGTATTCGTAGGCGATTGGGCTGTCAGTCAGTTATGGCTATTTTGGGTCGCACCTATCATTGGCGCGGCTTTAGGCGCATTAGCTTACAAGATGATTGCGGGGGAAGAAGGGTAAAGGGAACGCGTTGCTACGGAACGCTAGCGCTACGGATTTGGGAACGCTTCGCTACGGAAAGATAAGATGGAACGCTGACGCTACGGACTCGGGAACGCTTCGCTACGGAAAGATAAGATGGAACGCTGACGCTACGGACTCGGGAACGCTGCGCTACGGAAAGATAAGATGGAACGCTGACGCTACGGACTCGGGAACGCTGCGCTACGGAAAGAGAACAAGGCACTCTGACGCTACGCTTCCACACCCGTGAGTGAGGCGTCAGCCGAGCGTTCCCACATCCCGTATCCGTAAGTGAGGTGACAGCCGAACGTTCCCAAATCCCGTATCCGTAAGTGAGGTGACAGCCGAACGTTCCCAAATCCCGCATCCGTAAGCAAGGCAACAGCCGAGCGTTCCCACATCCCGCATCCGTAAGCAAGGCGACAGCCGAGCGTTCCCACATCCCGCATCCGTAAGCAAGGCGACAGCCGAGCGTTCCCACATCCCGCATCCGTAAGCAAGGCGACAGCCGAGCGTTCCCACATCCCGCATCCGTAAGCAAGGCGACAGCCGAGCGTTCCCACATCCCGCATCCGTAAGCAAGGCGACAGCCGAGCGTTCCCACATCCCGCATCCGCTCTACAAAAAAACCGCCTTGAGGCGGTTTTTTTAAAGCTTATGGCGTCCAAGTAGCGAATGGGACAGCGTGGTTCCATCGACTAGCTCGAGCTCTCCACCTACAGGGACACCATGCGCGATGCGGCTTGCATCAACTTGGTGCTCTCGGCACAGTTCCGCGATGTAGTGAGCGGTCGCTTCACCTTCCACGGTTGGGTTGGTGGCTAGAATCACTTCTTGAATATCACCACGACGTAGGCGGTAATCAAGTACATCTAAGCCGATATCACTTGGACCAATGCCATCAAGAGGCGATAAGTGCCCCATCAGAACAAAGTATCGACCTGAGAATTGACCTGTCGCTTCCACCGCTGCGATATCAGCAGGGCTTTCGACCACACAAAGCTGACCGTTTTCTTGGCGCTTGTGATTGGTACAGATATGACAAATATCTTCTTCAGTAAAGGTACGACACTCGCTGCAGTGACCAATTTCAGTCATCGCTTGGCTTAGTGCATCAGCCAACTGTAGGCCGCCTTTTCTATCTCGCTGTAACAAATGAAAGGCCATACGTTGTGCCGACTTGGGACCAACCCCAGGTAGACAACGTAAGGCCTCCATCAATTGCTCCAGCATATGACTGGTGCGCATCTACTAACCTTCAGTGATTAGAATGGCATTTTCATGCCTGGTGGTAGTTGCATACCGCCAGTCACTTGCGCCATTTTTTCTTTTTGCGTTTCTTCTACGCGACGCGCTGCATCGTTAAATGCTGCTGCGATTAGGTCTTCAAGCATCTCTTTGTCGTCTTCCATTAGACTCTCGTCAATTTCTACACGACGTACGCTATGGCTACCAGTGATAGTCACTTTAACTAGGCCAGCACCTGACTCGCCAGTTACTTCCATATTTGCGATTTCTTCTTGAAGCTTTTGCATACGCTCTTGCATTTGCTGGGCTTGCTTCATCAGGTTGCCCATACCGCCTTTACCAAACATGTTTATCTCTCTGGTTATGCTTAGCAAAACCTTACTCAATTCAGGTTCTACTAACTGCTTGTGGTTTTAATACTTAAATGGGGTCAAAAGGCTTACTTTCAACCCTAAACTGGTCTCACGCTATCTTTATCTAGCTCCGCTGAAAAACGTCGCTCTATAAATTGTACATGAGGATCTTGTTCTAAACTGTCAAATGCCTGTTGTAATTTGCCTTGGTAGAGCGCATCACGCAGCTCTAGCGGCGTTTGGCCTTTATCGCCAATTTCGACACTCAGGTGACACTCTTCACCGAGCTCACCATTCAATGCCTCTAGCAATTCCGCTTGGGCTCGATCGGTATTTAAGTGCGCCTGCTCTGCTCGAAGGGTCAACGAAATGGTTGAACCATTCTTCTCATAAAACGAGTTCAAAGCGAGCTGCTCAACTAATTTGGCGGTATTCAAACGAGTGATTAACGCTGCCCACTCATTTTGTTCTACCGATTCGTCAGCCAATTTTTTAGCCATTTCAGGTGTCTTTTCGTGCTCTAGCGCCTGTTTAATTTGCGTTGGCGTGAGCTCGTTTTTCTCTTGCTTGACTTGCGGAGAGGTTGGCGTCCAACGATAGGCCTCATCCTTTTTCTCCTCTGTTACTGGAACAGAAGGTAAGCCATGCTTTTGCAGCGACACCTGCGCAGAACCCGCGTGTTTTTGTGCTACACGATCGAGAACTGATTCTTTCTTAGCGGCAGATGTCGCATTAGCCTTTTTTGGCGTATTACCACCAGCAGGCGTTTGACCTGTGCGTTGCGAACGCAATTGGTGGCGCAAGCCCGCCATCGATGGGCGTGCTGGCGGAGTTGACTCATGCTGCGCAGCTGGCTGAACAGGTACACTTGGTGCAGACGTAGAGCCTTGCATTGGCGCTGAGTCATACTCTTCGTAATAATCTTCTGGTGGTGGTGCTAAATCATACTCAGGCGCCATTGGGCGAGCAGTTTGCTGTTCAGTGGTTTGTTGAACAGGAGCTTGTTGAACAGAGGCTTGCTGCATCGGCTGAGGTGATTGTTGAGCAGCCGTTGGTTGTGGTGTCACATGCTGTGGCGCCACTTGCGGCGGCAGTGATGGTCGCGTTTGTGCTGCCATATTAGCAGACGGCGTTGTCGCTGCTTGCGCTTGTGTTTGAGCCGGAGCCGCTGTTACTGGAGCCGTTACCTGTGGCTCTGCACTTTGCGTAGAAATCACATTCGCACTGGCTGGAGCAGGACGAAACGCCATCATACGCAGAACAACCATCTCTAAACCAACACGTTGAGATGGGGCAAACGGTAAGTCTTGGCGACCTTTCAAGGCAATTTGGTAGTAAAGCTGCACATCTTCAGGAGAAAGCGAACGACTCAGCAATTCCACTTTTTCGGCATCAGGCTGCGCTTTATCTAATGTTGACGGCAGAGCTTGGTACATCGCGATGCGGTGCAATTGCGTCGCCAATTGGTTGAGTAGACCATCCCACTCGACGCCATTTTGCGCTAAACGCAAAATCGCATCCATTGCCGTTTGCGCTTGCTTAGACGCAATCGCTTCGAGTAGATGCAAAGCTTGATCAGTATCCAAGGTACCAAGCATGTGACTAACCAGCTCAGTTTGAACCTGACCATTACCCAGAGCAATCGCTTGGTCTGTCAGGCTCAAAGCATCACGCATACTGCCATCAGCGGCATGAGAAATCATGCCTAATGCACGCTGCTCAAAACCCACGCTTTCATGATTTAAAACGTGTTCAAGTTGCTGATGAATATCATCAACACTGATTGGCTTAAGATGGAACTGCAAACAGCGCGATAAAATAGTGACGGGCAGCTTTTGCGGATCGGTCGTCGCTAGAAGGAATTTCACATACTCAGGCGGCTCTTCAAGCGTTTTCAACAACGCGTTGAAACTGTGACGCGAAAGCATGTGCACTTCATCGATTAGATAAACTTTAAAGCGACCACGTGCAGGTTTGTACTGCACGTTATCTAACAGTTCACGAGTATCTTCCACTTTGGTGCGCGAGGCCGCATCGATCTCTAGTAAGTCAACAAAGCGACCTTCATCAATCTCACGACAAGTATCACACTGACCACAAGGCGTCGAGGTTATCCCTGTTTCACAGTTCAAACCCTTGGCAAACAAACGCCCAATGGTGGTTTTACCTACCCCTCGCGTACCACTGAACAGGTAAGCATGGTGTAAGCGGTTCTGCGCTAAAGCATTCTCTAGTGCAGTTAATACGTGGGTCTGACCAACCACTTCATTAAATTTGGTTGGTCGCCATTTTCGCGCTAAGGCAAGATAACTCATGAACTATTCCGATTAGTGACCGTCGAACTCGCAGATGCTGTAAACATTCAGACCTAGTTTCTCTAGGCGCTTGTCACCACCGATTTCTGGTAGGTTGATAACGAATGCTGCGTGTTCCACTTCACCACCAAGTTGGCGGATAAGTTTAGTTGTTGCTTCAATGGTGCCGCCTGTTGCTAGTAGATCGTCGACTACTAGTACTTTGTCGCCTTCTTTGATGGCATCAACGTGGATTTCTAGTGTGTCTGTGCCGTATTCAAGATCGTAAGTTTGTGCAACTGTTTCACGTGGCAACTTACCTGGTTTACGTACAGGAACAAAGCCCACACCCAATTCTAGAGCCAGTGGCGCACCAAATAGGAAACCACGCGCTTCAGTACCAACAACTTTGGTAAAGCCCATCTCTTTGTATTTATCAACAAGTAGCTGGATAGTTGCTTGGTAAGCTTGCGCATCTTCTAGCAGACTGGTCACATCACGGAAAAGGATGCCTGGTTTTGGGTAGTCAGCAATGCTTTTGATGCTTGCTTTGATCAATGAGATTGTTTCAGTCGTCATAATTCTTTCTTAAGATTGGCTACGCAGTCGTAATCACTCTTGCTCACGACTTGCGAGTTAATTGTTTTCACCTATTCAAAGCTTAAAAAGCTTATGGTGAAAAAACAAACGCCCACTAAAATATGTGGGCACACTTCTCGCCAATCTTAGTGATTTTCTTCTTGGTCAGCAAGGTGCTCTATCACAGGCAAACGAATAAACCAGCTCAGCAACACCGCCAACATCACTGCTAGCATAATCTTTAACCAATCATGCGGCACGATATAGATAGAAAATGAAAAACTTGCCACCATCACGATAGCGCCACGCAATTTTACTTTTTGCGAAACAGCACGGTGTTGATGCCAATTAGAGATAATAGGACCAAATGTTGAGTGTTCGCTCAGCCAACGATGGAAACGTGGACTACTGCGCATAAAGCAAGCGCTAGCGAGAAGCACAAATGGTGTTGTGGGTAATACAGGTAGAAAGATGCCAAGGACACCTAAACACAAGCTGAGACCACCTATCAGGTTATACAACAAACGACGAATAACGATGGCTCAGCTCCAATTCAGTTAATAACCAGCGTAACCGTTAAAGACGCGAATCCATGTCAATGTTGCTGGTAAGGTTGGGATCAGTAGTACTGCGATAAACCCAAGGAAGTAAAAGATATTATAGGGCTCTTTAAAATCTTTGTCTGCCATTGCTCAATCTCAAATCTGTAAGGAAAAGATAAAAGTTTCAAATCGAAACAATCTTGTTATCGAATTGTATTCTTTTTGTTGAGTTTGGCACTATACATCAATATAGTGCCGACAAACACGGAGAGGAAATAGGGTTATTAACGAGGAAGAGCACTCAATTTTTAGAAACATCACTAATGTCGAGAGAAAAACTGCTGGTACCTAAACGGCTAGAATTGAGCGTACAACGACGACCAATTATCACATCACTGAGTCGTTGATTACGCAGTGCACGCTCACCAAGACGACGACCAGGTTCAGGTCGAATCGCACTGTCACTATTTGCAACTAAACTCACATCAAGTCCGGCAGGCAAAATACTCACCGTACCATCTACCGCATTAGCAATACCAAATACCGCATCAATTGGCGCGACACACTCAGTGCATGCCATCCCTTTCTCGATGATATCCACTAAGTCTCTCAAATTAGCGTTTTGTGACTTCAGCCCACGAACGTAATCGTGGAACAAGGCTCGCACCAGTAAAGTGGTTGCTGCGCCATGGCCGCTTTCCATATCAGAATCAATCAAATAGAAAACGAACTGTCCATTCATTACCCAAGCGTAATCAAACACCAAAGGCATCACTTCGGTCGATTGCAGCAAGCGATAGCTGCAACGCCAACTGCCTTGAGAGGTGTCTTTTTCTGGTAGCAAAGCTAAAAGAAAATCTTTTGCCGCAATAGGATGACTTTCAAGATAATCGAGATGCCAATGCAACTCCTGTTCTTCAGGTAGCTCGGCACCATCGACTCTAAACCATTGTGACGAGAAATCACGCTGATCGATAAGATGATTGTCAGCATCTTCTAGCGTACTCTCTATGGCATCGACCAAGTTATTTGGGTTGGAAATGGGTTTGGTAAGAAAGTCCTTAATACCGCATTTCACTACTTTGGCTACATCAGCAATGCTTTCTGTTGCCGAAACGACGATCATTGGTAAGGAAGGATAAGCAACACTCACCTCTTCAACGAACTCGACACCGTTTAGCACCGGCATAGACAAATCACACAGCACTAGATCAGGCTCTAGTTCACGCAGATGACGAAGCCCTTCTAATCCATCTTCAGCTTCGACAACCTCAAACCCTTGTGCTTCAAGGTAAGCACTGGTGATTCGGCGAAAAATAGGATCATCATCAACCAGCATAATACGTCTCTTTTGCGCAGAGACACTGCCTGCTGGCAACAGTCGCGCTTGTGAAATCTTATGCATGGTACAGCCTCTATATCTAAGTCATCAAAGACACTTTAACTATAGTCCGCCCGACATTACTCACCACTTAGACAGTTGAAGTTTGAGAGCCATCACACGAACTATGATTAGTTAAAAATAAAACTCTCATTACCTTAGTAGTGGAGACCGATTTATACAAACTGGAGAAATTTATGCAAATTTACATATTAGATATGCTAAAAATAACATAAGATCTCATTAGTTGTTGATGTGTCTCAATCTTTAACAGAGATGATCGATATAAATTAACCCGATTCGTAAAAAAATGTGTCCGAATGATGAAACTAGATGATTTAAACCTCTTTCGACTGGTTGTCGAAAATGGGAGCTACACTGCAACATCACGCAAAACAATGATTCCGGTTGCAACAATTACGCGACGTATTCAAGCGTTAGAAGACTCTCTGAACCTACGTTTACTGAATCGTCACGCACGCAAGCTATCATTGACCGAGGCTGGGGAACGCTTTTTCAACGAATGCTCACCTTTATTGCAACGTCTCTCCAATGTTACCGAAGAAATTTCTGACGAGTGCCGAGGTGCCGCGGGCAAGATTCGTATTTCATCCCCTTCGAATCTAACCAAGCGCATGATGATGCCAATGTTCAATGAGTTTATGCGTCAATTCCCTGACATCAGCATTGAACTGACCACCAGCAATCACGCTGATCAACTTGATCCTACTGAGTGGGATGTGATCTTCCGTGTAGGTCCGCAACGTGATTCGAGCTTAATCGCCCGCAAAATCAGTTCTGTAAAAGATATCTTGGTTGCAAGCCCTGACTATCTGCATCACCACCCTGCACCCGTTCACGCAGAAGAATTGCATAACCACCAACTGCTTAAAGGTCACCCATTATTAAAATGGCAACTGATCAATGAAAGCGGTGAAGTGGTTGTCAACAATGACAAAGGTCGCTTCCAAGCAAGCGCACTTAATGTGGTTCGCAGTGCATGTTCGGAAGGTTTGGGCATTACGCTAATGCCAGATGTGATGATCCGCGAGTTCATCGAAGATGGCAGCCTAGTACAAGTACTACGCGACTGGAGTGCCAACCCGCGCGACATTTACATGCTGTACAACCACAAAGATCACCTACCTGAGAAGGTACGCCTATTTATCGACTTTGTGATTGCCTACAACATTCACTAATCCTAAAAAAGCTTGGCTCAGCCAAGCTTTTTTCTTATCAACAAATGTTGGAGTGACTATGCGCTCTAAACTTTCGATTTCTGCCTTTCCGTCAGTGAGGCGATAGCCGAACGTTCCCGCATCCATATTCCGTATTCCGTATTCCGTATTCCGTATTCCGTAGCGAAGCGTTCCCGCTTCCGTTCCCTCCCCTACAGAAACTCAACAAACTTACTCAAATCACGCTCTGGCACTTTCATAGGGGTACAACCCGGCGTACCTAAATAAAGGAAGCCCACAATCTGATCTTCCCCTTCTAGGTTAAATGCTTGGTGTACTTTTTCGTGAAACATCCATTTACCTGAGCGCCAAAAGCCTTGGAAGCCTTGCGCAACTGCCGCCATTTGCATCGCGTGAGCCGCGCACCCAGCAGACAAATGCTGCTCAAACGCTGGTACTTTTTCATGGGCGGTAACTTTAGCAATCACGGTGATCACCATAGGGGCGCGAAACGGTGCGTTAGTCACTTTATCTAATACCGCTTGCTCACTGTTTTCAGCTTTAGCGGCTTCAAGCAAGATATCTGACAATTTTTGCAGCCCCGCACCTTGAGCAATCACAAAACGCCATGGCGTCAAACCACCATGGTCAGGCGCACGAAGACCAGCACGAATAATATTTTCTAACGCCTTACCTTCCGGAGCCGGCTCTGATAAACGCGCGATTGAGCGGCGATTAAGAAGTAAATCTAAAGCATCCATAACCATTCCTTACTAACTTTACTGTTTGTTTTTATTTATCTAGTTACCTAAACATAATAACCAACTGACAACATAGGGTGCAATTTCAGACATAAAAAAAGCTGGCACAGCACCAGCTTAGTTTTATTCGCCGTTATCTAGCTAAAAGATACCAATCAGATAAGCGACTCAATACCATATTGCTTACCGTAGTTTTCAACCACAAAGTCGATATCTTTATCACCGCGACCTGATAAGTTAAGCAAAATTGAGCCTTTCACGCCCTGCTTCGCCAGTTTCAGCGCATAAGCAACCGCATGTGAGGACTCAATAGCAGGAATAATCCCTTCGAGTCGCGACAGTTCAAAGAAGGCATCAATCGACTCTTTATCATCAGCCGTGCCGTACTGCACTCGTCCCAAATCTTTAAGGTAACTATGCTGAGGACCCACAGACGGGTAATCAAGACCACTGGCGACTGAATAGACTTCCTGCGGCTCGCCAGCGTCATCTTTCAACATGTAGGATTTAAAGCCATGCATGACGCCTGGTTCACCCAGGGTTAAAGTTGCAGCATGCTCGCCCACTTCAACCAATGAGCGTCCCGCAGGCTCAACACCATGAATCGCGACCTCTTGGTCGTCAAGGAATGCAGTAAACAACCCCATTGCATTTGAGCCACCACCAACACAAGCGACTAGGTTATCAGGCAATTTACCGGTCATCTCTTGGAACTGCTCGCGAGCTTCATTACCGATGATTGATTGGAAATCACGCACCATCATTGGGAATGGATGCGGCCCCACCACCGAGCCAATCGCATACAGTTGATTAATTGGATCTTTTAAGTACGCTTCAAACGCGGCATCGACTGCTTCTTTCAAGGTTTTACGCCCGTGAGTGGCAGGAATAACATTCGCGCCAAGAATACGCATGCGCACTACATTAGGGTGCTCTTTGGCGATATCGACTTCACCCATATAGATATCACACTCCAAGCCTACCAATGCTGCAGCCGTTGCTAACGCTACGCCATGTTGACCAGCGCCAGTTTCAGCAATGAGCTTCTGCTTGCCCATCTTCTTCGCCAGCAGAGCCTCACCGAGGCAGTGGTTGATTTTGTGCGCACCGGTATGGTTAAGATCTTCACGCTTTAAATAAATATCAACGCCATATTTGTTCGACAAGTTCTCCGCATGAAAAATGGGACTAGGGCGACCAACAAAATGCTTATACAGACGCGCCAGTTCTTTTTGAAACTCGGGATCTTGTCGGCACTCATTGTAAGCCGCTGTGATTTCATTCATCACCGTTTGCAGCTCTTCAGGAATAAAACTGCCGCCGTACTCGCCAAAGTAACCTTGAGCATCCGGTAAAGCATGATTGAATGTATTTTTCATGGGACTCCTTGTCCTATCCAACTAGTACGTGCAGTTATCTTATGGTTAAACCGTACAGCCGACAAACAACACAAGCCGCAATAGTTAGCAAACTCACATTTTTTAACAAAACTATAAACTTAGCGATATTTTATACAAAAAAGGTGGGCTATTGAGCCCACCGATGTTTTGTAATGATGATAACTAAATCAACTTAAGTTAAGACTCGCTGGAATAAAAAGATTCCCCAACGCTGGCACGAGTCAGTAGCCCGTCACACGGCGCAAAGCGATCGCCATATTTCGCGGCATGTTCATTCATCATTTCGACCAATTTCGCGATGCCAATTTGATCCATATAGCGGAATGGTCCACCTAAGAACGGCGGGAAACCAATACCAAAGATCGCGCCAATGTCACCATCACGTGGAGAGCGAATGATCCCCTCATCGAGACAGCGCACCGCTTCATTTAACATCGGCAAGATACAGCGCATGGCAATTTCCGCTTCGGCAAGTTTCGCTTCAGGCTTTAAGTTCAGTAGTTGATAAACCGTCTTATCAACTTTCTTCTCTTTACCTTTGTAAGTGTAAAACCCTTTGCCACTCTTACGTCCTTTACGCCCATCATTCAGTAACGTATCGAATACATCCGGACCTTGGAAACGTGGACCTAACTCTTTGACCAAAATAGGCATAATTTTCGCGCCAATATCTACACCAACTTCATCCAGTAGTGTGATTGGACCAACAGGGAAACCAGCATTTAACAAGGCATTGTCGAGTTGCTCAATCGGCTCACCCGTCAATAGAACCTGCGCCGCTTCGTTCATGTAAGGAGCAAGGATACGGTTAACATAGAAACCCGCTTGATCTTTTACTACGATTGGCGTTTTACCCTGTTTACGAGCAAGCTCTACCACCGTTGAAATGGTTTGATCGGACGTGCCCTCGTGCGGAATCACTTCCACCAATGGCATCTTTTCTACCGGGCTAAAGTAGTGCAAACCGACAACATTCTCTGGTCTTGCCGCTTTTTCAGCAATTTGTCCAATTGGCAAAGACGAGGTGTTAGTAGCAAAAATGGTTTCCGCTTTGGCATGTTGCTCAATGTCTGCCACCATTTGTTGCTTAAGGTTGAGATCTTCAAATACCGCTTCAATCACCACGTCTAACTGGTTAAAAGTGGTGAAATCCGTACCGCCCGAGATCTGGTTCATCTTAGCTTGCAACTGCGCTTTGCTGACAATGCGGCGTTTGCGCTGTTTATCAAACAGCTTGAAGTTGTAATTGAGTGCGTTCAGTACGCCATCATTACTCACATCTTTAATTCGCACCGGTACCTTGGCTTTCGCCACCGAAACATGCGCGATACCCGCGCCCATTAGACCGCCGCCAAGTACACCGACACGCTTAACCACAAGTGGCTCAGCATCTCCACCGTGCTCTTTTTTCATCTCAGTGGTGGCAAAGAAAATCGAACGCAACGCTTTTGATTCTGGCGTCATCACCAGCTCACCAAAGCGTTTCGCTTCATATTCTAAACCTTTGCTTAAGCCCTTCTCTAAACCATAGCGAATCACATCTAAAATAGCTGTGGTTGCCGGATAGTTACCCCGTGCTTTCTGCTCAGTTTTCTTTGCCGCTTGTTCAAAGATGACTTTGCGCCCTAATCCGGTATTCGCCATCAACTTCTCTTTGGTTGAGGCTTTGTGTTTTGCTTTCTTGTTTTTCTCAAGCAGTTGCTTAGCCACATCGAGTAAGATTGTTTGCGGTACGCAAGCATCCACCACACCCAGCTTTTTGGCTTTCTTGGCGCGCAGCTGCTTACCAGTTAGGATCATATCAAGCGATGGCAGTAAACCAATCAAACGTGGCAGACGCTGAGTACCGCCTGAGCCCGGTAACAGGCCCAATTGTACTTCTGGCAAACCAATGCGAGTTTTATCGTCGTCACTACAGACTCGATAATCACACGCCAGTGCGAGCTCCAATCCCCCTCCTAAACAAGGACCGTGAATTGCCGCAACGACCGGAAAAGGCAAGTCCGCCAGCTTTTGGAACATCTCTTGTCCCTTTTGCGCTAATGCTTGCGCTTCTTCACTGGTGCGACACGCATCCAACATGCGTACATCAGCACCAGCGACGAAGTTATCTGGCTTACCAGAATGAAGAATTAACCCTTTAATGGTTGATTTATCTTGTTCAATTTCAGCGAACACTTGCTCCATATCCGAGGCAAATGCCGCTTGTAGTGTGTTCATCTTTTCATTTGGAACATCAATGCACAGCCATGCGATCTTCTGTTCATCAATGGTTAGATTGAATGCTTTAGTATCCGTCATTACTCAACCTCCAAAATCATCGCCGCGCCCAAACCACCAGCAGCACAAGCGGTATTCAATGCTAAACCGCCGCCACGACGTTTTAACTCGTGCAAGGTTTGCGTCATCATCCGCGCACCTGTTGCCGCAAACGGGTGACCATAAGCAATGGAGCCGCCCAATACATTGAACTTGTCCATATCGATTTCACCAATCGCTTTGCTTCGCCCAAGTTTCTCTTGGGCAAACTTATCGCTAGCGAACATCTTCACATTCGAGAGTGCTTGAGCGGCAAAGGCTTCATGCATGTCGATTAAAGTTAAATCGTTGAGACTGATACCGGCACGATCAAGTGCGATTGGCGTCGCGTAAGAAGGTCCCATCAGCATATCTTTCTCAACGCCAATCGCTGAGAAAGCGTAAGAGCGAATGTAACCAAGGATATCTAAACCTAACTCTTTCGCTTTACCTTCGCGCATTAACATCACCGCCGCAGCACCATCGGTTAACGGGGTACTGTTTGCGGCGGTTACACTGCCGTATTGACGATCGAAAGCAGGTCGCAGTTTGGCGTAGCTTTCTAAAGTTGAGTCGTGACGGATATTGTTGTCTTCCGCCAACCACTTTTTGTAAGGTTCAGGGAATGCCGTCATCACCTCTGCGGAAATCTTACCCTCTTTCCAAGCTTGTGAAGCCAGCGTATGAGAGCGGTGAGCAAGCGCGTCTTGTTCTGCGCGTGTAATGCCGTGACTTTTCGCCATCTGTTCTGCAGTTTGCCCCATCGACAATCCAGTGGAGTACTCTGCAACCGCAGGTGGCACTGGCATGAGGTCTTTCAATGATAGGTTTTTAATAATGTTGAGCTTTTGCGACATGGTTTTGGCTTTACTTAGCGCTAATAAGTTTGCCGCGAGCTTTTTAGAAACGCCGATAGGCAGTACTGATGAAGAGTCCGCTCCCCCTGCGATCCCGACATCAATGGTGCCTGCCATGATGCTTTCTGCCACGTTTACCGCCGCTTGAAAACTGGTCGCGCAAGCACGAGTCACACTGTAAGCGTCAGTATGGATGTTCATTCCAGTACCCAAAACAATTTCGCGTGCAATGTTTGGTGCCTCTGGCATCTGAACCACCTGACCAAACACCACTTGCTCAATCAATTTAGGATCAATATCTGTTCGCGTCAGCATTTCGCTAACCACCATTTTGCCTAAATCAACCGCAGGTACTTGGCTAAATTCGGTACTCTGCCTAGCAAATGGCGTACGCAACCCCGCTACGATGGCAACTCGTTCTCCTGAGCGAGTAGTCACTTCCTGCTTGCCCATTGTTTCTCCTTTGTTATAAGAGGTCTGACCAGAATTATTGTAACCAGTTTGTTAATTAATTCAAACGCTCGTTTAATTAAACGTGATGTACTGTAAGTAAATATAGCTAAGTTGATGAATAATAAGGTTGTCGCAGAGTAGAATTACACTATAGTTAACGCAGGATTGTTTCGAACACAAGGTTGATGTCTTAGTGACGGCAGTGTGTGACAAATATCGGCTAGATGAAAGAGGAATGACAGGCAAAAAAAAACCACACGAAACTGTGTGGTCGGAATGTATAAAGCAATTAACTCACGCCAATTGAAAATAATCAGTTTCCTGATTAGGAGAAAGTAAAGTCAGCCTTCAAAAGGAAGTGTCATCTTGCTCAACTGTTAGTGCAAGCACTAACTAGATGACAAGATGTACTATAACCGCTCAGTTATGATCTTTTTTGAAATAGATCAATTTTTATTGCGATTTCTGACTCTATCACTCAGGTAATTGTTTTGAGCTGGCAAAACACGCCAATTTATGACGGTTTTATTACAGAATTACGTAATTTATAGACCATTTGCGCAAACTAACTGTGGTTCTCATCACATGAGATAACTGGCAATGGGAGGCTTTTCGTGGCCATCTTAGATTTTTTTGGAAAGAAAAAGTCCAAACGTCCGGTCGACTCTGATATGGACAGACAAAGAAAATATGAAGCGCTGGTTCGAGCCTATCATCGCGATCTTTACCGCTACGCCTACTGGCTATGTAAAGATCCAACGATTGCTGAAGACCTAGTGCAGGAAACTTGCTTACGAGCATGGAAATCTCTCGACAGCTTGCAGGATGATAAAGCCGCTAAGTCATGGCTGATTACCATTTTGCGTCGAGAGAATGCCCGCCGCTTTGAGCGTAAACAATTTGATTTGGTTGATATCGACGATCACGCTAACGAGGCGAGAGTCAGCGATGATTCACATCACCAGTCAGAATGGATTCACGCCCAAATCATGAAGCTTGAAGTCGACTATCGCGAGCCGCTGTTTCTACAAGTAGTGGGTGGATTTAGCGGCGATGAAATTGGTGAAATATTAGAGTTAAACAAAAATACCGTAATGACGCGGCTATTTAGAGCAAGGAACCAACTCAAAGAGATGTTGGAGTCCGAAGAGCAACATAAAGGAGCGCACAATGGATGAGTTAGAATTCCGTCGTCGTATTATGTCTGACCCTAAAGAGCGGGACAGTGACATTCTCGATGCGATGCGTACCAATGACAACAACAGTAAGTTTGCCGAAGAACTCTTAGATCTCGACAGCCGCATAGCTAAGGCTATGAATGTTGAGGTGCCAGAAGATCTCGCTGACCGAATTTTGTTTAATCAGAGTTCGCACAGCCAAAGCAATGTAGTGAGACCGAACTTTATCAAGCGCAGCATGGCGATGGCCGCTTCGGTTGCATTTGTTGTGGGATTGCTGGTCGGTCAAATCAACTGGGGCAATATTGTGGTCGCCCCCGCACAAGCGAGTATCGCCGATACTGCGATTGAACATGTGATGGCTGAAAAGCCGTTTATTGCCAACTTAGACGAAAAGGTTAACACCGCACAGATCAACGCCAAGATGGCGCCTTTTACTCACGAACTGAGTAAACAGTTTCCTTACCACGTCTATTACCTTAACCACTGTGGTTTTGGAGAAGCTAACGCGCTGCATATGGTGTTTGAAGGCGAAAAAGGCAAGGTCACACTATTTATGACGAGCATGCCTTCTGATGGCGTAGTCGATTTCCAAAAACAAGGCATGGATGGCGTGGTTGAGCCGGTCGGCAATAACAGTATGGTGATTGTGGGCGAAAAGGGTGAAAACGTCACTAAGATCGCCGATTCAATCAAACAACTTATCCAACCAGTTGCTATCTAACTGAATGAGCTTCGGTAATCCTCCGAGGCTCTTTTTTCACCACAAAATTAGAGCATAAACTCTAAAAAGACGACTTTTACAGCATTTTCCTGCCTGATCACCGATATTTCCGCAATTTTATCATCAAATTAGACAATGGTCGGATTTCTATATTCTATACTTCGGCTTAGGATCAGCCCCAACTGAGCAAAAGCTCAAAAAACAGCGCCCATAAGAGGCGACTAAAAAGGAAAAAGCACAATGAATAAAACGCGTCTGTTTAAAAAGACACTGTTAGCAGTGACCGTTTCAACAGTTACACTAGCATCGCAACAAGCTCTCGCCGCTGGTTTCCAGCTTAACGCACAATCTGCAACAGGTATCGGCCGTGCATTCGCTGGTGACGCAGTAATTGCTGATAACGCATCAGTAATGGCTCGTAACCCTGCTGCAATGGCTCTATTTGATAAAACTGAGTTTTCTATTGGTTTTGAAAGCATCACTTCAATGATTGAAGTTAAAGATGCGGAGTACCGCAGCGCAGGCTTAGCAGCAGGACCTTCAATTGTTACAAATAAAACCGATGTCCCAGATACCGATGATGTAGGCGCGACGTCAATTGCACCAAATATTCACCTTATTGTTCCTGTTAATGACAAATTTGCCTGGGGTGTAAACGCGTACTCTAACTTTGGTACTAAAACCGAATTTTCTGACGACTATATCGCTTCAGAATACGGCGGTTTGACTGATGTTAAGAGCTTTAACTTTGGTCTCGCAGGTTCATACCGCCTGAATGAGCAATGGAGCTTTGGTGCGGGTTTAGATCTAATCTATGGTCAAGGCACAATGAAACGTACTGGTAGTGATCTGCTGCTAAGTGGCGCAGGAGAAGATCTACTAAACGTTGATAAAGCAGATGGTTTCGCATTCGGCTTTAATGTAGGTACGGTTTACGAACTCGATGAAAATAATCGCTTTGGCTTCTCTTACCGCTATAGCCCAGAATTTGAAGCAGAAGACGATAAAGGTCAAAAGATCACTTTACCACTACCAGATATGGCAGAGTTCTCAGGCTACCACAAAATCGAAGATACTAAATTTGCGGTACACTACTCTATCCAATACATTGGTTGGGGTGCATTCGATAAAATTAAATTCCGTAATCTTGACGAAAACGCTTCACCTGTTGGCAATGACTCAGGCGGTTCTTACGACAAACAATACAAATGGCAAGATGGTTGGCACTACGCGATTGGTGGTACTTACTACCTAAACAATGACTGGACACTACGTGCAGGTTACATGTATGACACCAGCGCACAAGACAGTTTAACTTCTATCTCTGTACCAGACTCTGACCGCCAATGGTTCTCGACTGGCTTCACTTACCACATTGATAACAGTTCAAATATCGACTTTGGCTTTACTTACCTATTAGGTGATGATGTTAAAGTTGATGAATCAACACCTGTTGATCTGCCTGCATTCTTAGGCGGAGCTACAATTGAAGGCTCAGGTATCTCAGCTACAACTCGCGCTAACGCGATCCTAGTTGGTCTACAATACAGCCGCAGCTTCTAATCGCTAACGCTAACTAATTTCCAAGGGCTGGTTTACCAGCCCTTTTTGTTGCCTTGTCCTAAATTCCGTATTCCGTATTCCGTAGCGAAGCGTTCCCACTTATTCTCAACTCCCCATCGCTTTATAAACTTTCAGCGCACACACGAACACTCATTTCTAGAGTACAGTTGTAAAATTTTTTCGAAATTTAGCGATACACGCGTTAGCTGAAACAAGAAGTGGTCATACCACTTTTCTGGTTTTTAATTCCTTTAAATTTCAATTTATTAGAATTTAACTCCAAAAATGCCATTTGGTGTGTTTTTTATTTTTAAAGCTTTTACTCTAAATTTAACATTCACGCTCTCACGAAAAACATATTCAGCGAACATTACAATGAAAACAAACAAGTCTCTCCTATCACTTGCAGTGGCATGTGGTTTAATGTCAGCTTCAGCAACAGTAAACGCAGCGGGTTTCCAGCTAGCAGAATACTCAGCAACAGGTCTTGGCCGCGCATACGCAGGCGAAGCAGCAATGGCTGATAACGCAAGCTCACAATGGCGCAACCCAGCGCTTCTAACTTACCTAGAAGGGACTCAAGTTTCTGTTGGCGCTATCTATGTTGACCCGAATATTGATATTGAAGGCACATCTAAGTACTTCACAGAGCACGATGCAAAATCTAAAGACTTTGCCCATGATGCGGTAATTCCCAACTTTTATGTTTCGCACAAATACAACGACAAGTTTGCACTAGGTTTTGCTCTTGGTACTAACTACGGCATGGAAACTGATTTAGGCACAGACTTCGCGGCTGCTAACCATGGTAATGAAGCAAGCATCATCACTAAAGAGGCAAACCTAAACGCAGCATATCAAATTACTCCAGCAGTAAGTCTGGGTGGTGGTTTACGTATCGTACAAGCTGAAGGTAGCTTTGGCGCTGTTGCTTCTGAGCATTCTGCAATCTTTGCTGGTGACACTCTAAAATACATGGAAGGTGATGACACCGCATTTGGTTGGCAAGTTGGTACAGTTTGGCAAGTTAACGATGCTAACCGCATTGGCTTCACTTATAAGTCAGAAGTAGCACTCACCCTTGAAGGCTTCGCTAAAGGTCGTGGTTTTAACCGAGCAGACCCACATGCACATAAGAATGGTGCAATGAACTTAGATTTGCCAGCAACTGCAGAACTTGCAACCTACCACCAATTAACTGATAAGGTTGCTGTTCATACCAGTATTAACTGGACTGATTGGAGCAGTTTCAAAGAATTAGTAGCCGACTTCCCTAATGAAGAAAGCGTACTCATCAAAGAAGAGAACTGGGAAGATAACTATCGTTTCGCTGTAGGTTCAACCTACCAATACAGCAATAAACTGCAACTTCGCACCGGTGTTGCTTACGATACTTCAGCAGTTAGTAACGAACACCGCACAGCGACGATTCCAGAGACAGACCGCCTATGGCTGAGCATTGGTGCTGGCTACCAGTGGTCAGAGCAATTAAGTCTAGATGCTGGCTTTACTTATATCATGGCGAAAGATGCAACAATGCATGAAAGCGACAGTAAACCATTAGGTGCTGATACTTTCGGTGGTTCATTCGAAGGTGAAGTAACTGGCAGCATCTGGTTAGTTGGTGTGCAAGCGAACTACACATTCTAATTTAGTTGGCTCACTAATTAAACTTTAGTCGTATTAGCTGACTCGCGAATAGCAAAAAGGCTTGGGTTTCCAAGCCTTTTCTACATCTAAACTATCTACATCTAAACCAATTGAAGTTCACTCAAGCGGGTTTACAGCTCATCAAGATACTCATCCAAGTAAGCTTCTTCATCGTGGTCGACCTCTTCAGCTTGAGTTTCAATTTCTGCTTTAAAGTCTTGATGCTGAATGTATACGTCACGCGTTAATGCGTATGGATCTGGTGAGTTTTCTAACATGGCTTCTTGATTGACCAATGTTGCACGAGTCTCCATCCCTTCAAACGCCCACTTACCAAGCCCAGCCCAGAAATTAAGCAGTGAAAGAGGTACATACATGCCATCAGCGAAATCGGCGGTTTCGCGCACTGTCCAAGGTCCATACCCCGGAACCATTACGTAAGGACCGTTACCAACACCGTAGTGACCAATCGCGTCACCCAGCGCTTTCGAGCCATGGTTAGTGATTCCCGCGTCAGAAGCGATATCAATAAAGCCTAACAGACCAAACGTAGTGTTAATCCAAAAACGGTTAAAGTGATCTAACGCTTTACCACCATTACCCATGATTAGGTTGTTGACCATACTGGATGGTTCATCAAGGTTGGCGAGAAAGTTAGCAATACCAATTCGTACTGGGCGTGGAGTGTAACCCACATAAGCAAGAGAAACTGGGCGTACGATATAAGGATCAAGATAGTCGTAGTTCACATCCCACATGGTGCGGTTAAAGCTTTCAAATGGGTCGTTAACATTGGAGATAGAGGTTTCAGACTCATCGTCTGGTGCACTTGAACACCCCGCTAAAAGCAGTATCGATAACAGTGACGTCCATACCTTTGAGTTAAGGCTCTTCATTATAATTATTTCCATGAAAAAGGCCGGTGAATGACCGGCCTTAGTTTACTGAGATTTGATGCGTATTAACAACAGTTAGTTTAATACTGCTCGTTTACGATAACCTCAACCGCTTCTCCCATTTTAGCGGCTGAACTCTCACCGTACCAGTCGCCTTCTTTGGTTGCAACGTTGCCGTCGTTATCTACGCGTACACGCACCATGTAATCTTCAAGTTGAGAGAGCTTCTGCCCTTGCATCATACTGTTGCCATCATCCAACACCACTGTGCGAGGGAACGTACCCAATGGGTAACGCGCAGCCGCCACAGGCATTGGTGAGCCATCTGCGTTGTGTACAGAGACAATCAACGCCGCGTCTGGATTAGCATTTACCTGCTCACCAAGATCGATGGTTACCGACACGGATTTTCCATTCGCACCAGTCACGCCCAACTGTTTCTGAGCATTCTCAATACTGCGACCTAGCATTTCGTAGCGTTCGTCTTGCGGGCCAATCATCTGCTGCATAATGCTCCAGTAACGGATCGCCGCGGCAAAATCTTTACGCTCGTAAGCATCAAAAGCCAGAAGCGAGAACACGCGAACGTCCATAAAGTTGCGCTGCACCAGCTTACCTAGCGTTGAACGCGCGGTATCTTGGTCAACTTCGTCTTGCGAAAGCATCAGCGCCTGAGCCAACCCAAGCATGATATCTGGATCGTCAGATTTCAGGCGGTAAGCTTTGTTCATCGCACCAATGGCAGTATCGATATCACGATTTGCCAGAGCAATACGACCAAGTAGTAACCAGCCGGTCGCATCACTTGGTTCGTAGTGAAGACGAGTACGTAGCGCCAGCGTCAGATCCTGCATTTCGTCATCACTTAGCGCAGCACCTTCTGGTGACATTAGTTTCTTCGACAACGCCGGTAGATTAGACGTCACTTGTTGCCACTGCTGAACATCATCTGCAGCACCAAATTTAGCGTACAAACCGTAACTCAAGGCGACTGTAAGCAGCACAGATGGAATAATCACCGCCCAAGGGTTGAGTTGTGCGCTCTCTTCTTGCTGATTGTCGCTAGGAATATCATCCAGTAGTGATTGTTTAAGATCATCAATCAGCTCTTGCTGGTTAACCACCAAGCCTTCTTCATCTTCTTCTTGAAGCTCAGAAAGACGATCTTTATACAGCGCTTTGTTGAGTTCATCACGTAGCGCAGCGTCATTGTTCGCTTTCTTTTTTACAAAAGGCAGAGCAATAAACACCGCACTTATCGCGATTAGAACGATTGAAGCAATCCAAAATAGAGTCATTACTGCTTATCTCCGTCGTTCTTCTCTTCATCGAGTAGCGCTTTTAGACGCTGTTCTTTATCTTGATCCCATTTGTCGTCTTTCGCGATCTGTTTGCTCTTACGGCTACGCACGACAATCACGCCAAAACCAAGCAATACCACAGCCAGAGGACCTAACCAAAGGATAGAAGTGGCTAGAGTAAATGGCGGATTGTAAGTGACGAAATTACCGTAGCGAGCAATCATGTAATCAACGATTTCGTCTTTTGATTTACCCTCTTTGGTCATCTCATACACTTTATGACGCAGGTCTTGTGCCAGTTCAGCGTTTGAGTCGGCAATGGTGTTGTTCTGACATTTCGGACAACGCAAAGTGTTGCCAAGCTCTTTAAACTGCTGCTCTTGCTGCAGAGTTTCGAACTCGTACACCTCGATGGTGGCATGCGCCGCCATCGAAAATGTCATTGCTGCGAATAATGCAATAATCCACTTTTTCATTATTTCGCCTCCGCTACCATTTCGCGATACATTGGCTCTAGCTTCTCTTTCCAGTTACGTGGGTTTACATCTCCCACATGGCGATAACGAATGATGCCGTTAGCGTCGATTAAGAAAGTTTCTGGTGCGCCATAAACGCCCAAATCAAGACCCAACATACCATTACCATCAAATAGGCTGATCAGGTATGGGTTGCCTAGATCGTTTAGCCAGCCAACCGCTTTGTCACGTTGGTCTTTGTAGTTAAGACCAATGATTTTTACGCCTTCGTTCGCCAGTTCATTTAAGTACTGGTGCTCTGCATAACAGGTTGGACACCACGTCGCCCAAACGTTCAGCAGCAGCGGCTCACCTTTAAAGATCGCTTGATCGTAAAGTTTGCCTGGTTCAGCTAAATCTTCCAAACGGAACTCTGGGACATGCTTACCCACCAACACTGACTCGAGTTTGGTTGGGTCGTCACCTTCAGAGTTACGTACTAGCTGGGTCATAAATACTGCCACTAGACCGAGAAATATCACTAGTGGAATAAACAAAAGTTTCTTGTTCATTTATGCCTCCTGCTTCTTAGCTTTCTTTCTAAAGCGGTAACGTTTGTCGCTGATCGCGAGCGCACCACCTAGAGACATGATAATTGAGCCAGCCCAAATCCAGTTTACGAATGGTTTGTAGTAAATACGTACCGCCCAAGATTTGTTGTCATCTAGACGATCACCCATCGCCACGTATAGGTCACGAGTAAAGCTGCGATCAATCGCCGCTTCAGTCATCATCGAACGTGCGGTGCGGTAGAAACGTTTTTCTGCATGCAGAGTATTGATGTATTTACCATCTAGCGTGATTTCAAAATCGGCAATGTAACCATCGTAGTTAGGACCGTCTTTGTCACGCACACCTGAGAAGTAGAAGTTGTACTCTTCAAGTTGGAAGTTATCGCCCGGCGCTAGACGTACATCACGCTCAATACTGTGCGTTTGTACCATTGCGATACCAATGATAGAGACAGCAAGACCAATGTGACCAAGCATCATCGCCCAGTGACTACGTGGTAGTTTAAAGATGCCGCCAAAGAAACTGTGGCGGTGCGTCGCACGCTCGTGCAGTTCATAGCAGTGCATCACAACAATCCACATCGCCATTAACCAACCTAGGTAGGTCATAAAGACGAAGTAATCTGAGAAGATCCAGTTCAGTAGACCCGCGAGGACAATTGAGATAACGCCCGACACTAGCATTGGTTTGGCTAGATCAGATAGGTTGTCACGTTTCCAACGGATCAGTGGACCAATACCCAATACAAATGAGAATGGGATCATTAGCCATGCGAATAGCATATCGAAGAATGGTGCACCGATAGAGACCGAGCCTAGACCGATTTGTTTGTGCACAAGTGGTAGCAGCGTACCAACGAGCACCACAACCAGTGCCGCCATTAGCAGGATGTTGTTCGCCAATAGTGCATTTTCACGTGATACCAATTCAAAGTTACCACGCGCACGCACGGTTGCGCCTTTAACAGCAAATAGCAGTAGTGAACCACCGATAACAAATACGAGGAAGCCTAGGATAAACATACCGCGCGATGGATCTGAAGCAAACGCGTGCACGGAAACTAGGATGCCTGAACGAACTAGGAAGGTACCCAGCAAGCTTAATGAGAACGCTGAAATCGCCAGTAATACTGTCCACGCTTTAAAGGTACCGCGTTTTTCGGTTACCGCTAATGAGTGCATTAGCGCTGTACCCGCTAGCCAAGGCATAAATGATGCGTTTTCTACTGGATCCCAGAACCACCAGCCACCCCAGCCAAGCTCGTAGTAAGCCCACCAAGAGCCTAGTGCGATACCTAGCGTTAGGAATAACCATGCTGCGGTTGTCCAAGGACGAGACCAACGAGCCCAAGCCGTATCAAGACGACCAGTCATCAGCGATGCAATCGCAAACGAGAAGGCTACCGAGAATCCAACATAACCCATGTAAAGCATAGGTGGGTGGATGATCAAGCCCGGGTCTTGCAGTAGTGGGTTTAAGTCACGACCATCAACTGGGAAGAACGGCAGTGTGCGCAGGAACGGGTTAGACGTAAGGATGATGAACAGTAGGAAGCCCACACTGATCATACCCATTACCGCTAACACACGCGCAACCGATTCTTGAGGCATACCGCGACTAAAGGTTGCCACCGCGACTGTCCACGCAGCTTGGATAAGTACCCAAAGCAGTAGTGAACCTTCATGCGCACCCCAAACCGCGGTTAAGCGGTAATACCAAGGCAACTGAGTATTAGAGTTGCTAGCAACGTAGTTGAGGGTAAAGTCGTTGGTGTAAAATGCCCACAATAGAATCGCGAACGATAGCGCAAGCAGTAAGAACATCGCCCAAGAAAGAGGACGAGCAGTGTTCATTAATACGGTGTTATTCTTGGAAGCACCTACCAAAGGCAGGATACTCAGCAGCACTGCCATCGCAAGCGAGACGATCAGTGCAAAGTGGCCGATTTCTGCAATCATTGACTGCTTCCTTGTTTCTGTTGTTCAGAGTACTCAAGTGGCGTGTGCGATTTTTCCATCGCTTCAGCAATTTCAGGTGGCATGTATTCTTCATCATGCTTCGCCAAAACTTCGAACGCTTCTACGGTGGTCGGATCAACCAATACGCCTTGAGCAACGATGCCCTGACCTTCACGGAAAAGGTCTGGAAGAATACCGTCGTAAACAACGGTCACGTTAGGACCAACATCGTGCAGTTGGAATGATACGCGTAGAGACTCAGAATCACGCTTAACCGAACCCACGGTAACCATGCCACCAATGCGAAGACGTTGACCGACTTCGGGCTTAGTACCATCTGGTTTGCCTTGTACTAACTCAGTTGGAGTGTAGAACAAGTCCATATTTTGCCCTAATGCATAAATCATCAGACCAATCGTTGAGCCGATACCAAGGAAAATGGCTAGAACAATTGCGAGCCTCTTTTTACGTCTTGGGTTCATAGAGTGTTCTCCATATTCTTAGCTGCATCAATACGTGCTTGACGAGCCACTTTATTCTGAACTTCGTTCAGTAGCGCTTTGTGACGACGCACGCTGCTAATTAGCAAAGCGATCATCACGAAAAAAGTAATGCCGAACGCACTCCACACATAACCTGCGTAGCCGCCCATAGCAAAAAAATCACTCAAAGATTCAAAATGCATGCTTAATTACCTCTCTGAGTTAAACGAGCCGACATTTCTACCACCCATGGGCGGTGACTTTCTTTGCTTATAATTTCGTTACGTAGACGAACCAAGGTCAGTGCACCGAAGAAGAAAGCAAAACCGAAAATATTCAACAGCAGCGGCCAAAGCATATCGTTCGAGATAGAAGGCTTGTCGAACTTAGTGATGGTTGCGCCTTGGTGTAGCGTATTCCACCACTCAACTGAGAAGTGAATAATTGGTAGGTTAACCACACCAACGATAGCCAAAATACCCGCTGCTTTCGCTGCAGTTTTTTGATCGTCAAATGCGTGATAAAGCGCGATAACACCAAGGTAAAGGAAAAGGAGAATAAGCTCTGACGTTAAGCGAGCATCCCATACCCACCATGCGCCCCACATCGGCTTACCCCAAATTGCACCAGTTAGTAATGCAATAAAGGTAAACACTGCACCAATCGGTGCCATCGCCAGTGCCGCCATGTCTGATATGCGAATTTGCCAAACTAGACCAATAAAGGCCGCGATCGCCATCGACATATAGACACCCATCGACCAAATAGCAGAAGGTACGTGAATATAGATAATTCTGAAACTATCACCTTGTTGGTAATCAGAAGGTGCGAAAGCTAACCCCCACACAGTACCAATTGAAAGGCAGGCAAAGGCTAATATCGCAAACCATGGTAACAACTTACCGCATAGGCGATAGGCAGACTCAGGCTTTGCATAAGGATGGAGCCATTTCCACATTGTCGGTCTCACTCTTTACTTCATTTATTACCGAGTCGAGCTCGGTTTTTAGTAGCGTTGTAATTTATATACTGGGAAAATTTCGTGCTTGATCGAAAACAACTAATTAACACTTACTCGTAACGCAGCGCTAATTGCAAACGGGGTTAAGGTCAATGCTCCCATAAACATTGCGCCTAAAATTGCTAGCTGTCCGTTATACGCCATACCTAGTGAGGCGGCATCAATCGCCGAGGTAGCAAAAATCAAAATCGGTATGTAAAGCGGTAGGATCAATAAGCTTAATAGCACCCCACCCTTTTGTAATCCTACGGTTAATGCCACACCTATCGCACCGATAAAGCTCAGTGTCGGAGTACCCACTAACAAGGTCAAAACCACCGCTAGCCAAGTATTAAAGTCCAAAGAAAGCAATATCGCCAATAACGGACTGATAATAATCAACGGCAACCCCGTCAGTAGCCAATGGGCGATCACTTTTGACATCACCACCAATGGCAGTGGGATCGGCATCAACATCATCTGCTCAAGTGCACCGTCTTGATAATCATCACGGAACAGGCGCTCTAACGACAATAGAGCCGAGAGCAACGCCGCAACCCAAACAATCCCAGCCGCAATACGAGCTAACAAGTTTGGCTCAGGACCGATACTCAGAGGAAACAGCGTGATAACGATGATAAAAAACCAAAGTGGGTTAAAAATATCCGCTTGGCGACGATACGCAATCAACAATTCGCGTCGGATAATGTTATTCATAATGCCTAACACTCTTAACCACCTAGTTTAATTTTTCGTAGCTTCGGATTATCAGCAAACATGTCTTGGTGCGTGGTCAAGACAACGATACCACCCTGCTCTGCATGGTTTAAAAACAGCGCTTCTAATACTTTCACGCCTTGCTTATCGATCGCCGTTAATGGCTCATCCAAAATCCACAATTTATGTTTACTTAGCCACAAGCGCGCCAAAGCAACGCGACGCTGTTGACCTGCGGAAAGCTGTGCGACAGGGACATCTTCACGTCCAGCCAATCCAACTTGAAGCAATGCTTGATAAATGGTCTCTTTATCTGCTGGTTGATTGCTGTGTACCGAGATATAAAAACGTAGATTTTCATACGCTGTTAGCTCACGCTTTACGCCAGTTTGATGACCTAAAAACAGTAAATCATGATGATAGCTATCGCGGTTAGACTCAATATTTTCGTTGTTCCAAAATATTTCACCGGCGTCTCGGTCACCAAGCCCGGCAACGATACGCAAAAGCGTGGTCTTGCCCGTACCGTTTCGACCTTCAATTTGGACTAATTCACCACTGCCAATCGTAAAAGACAGGGATTCAAATAAAATTCTTTCGTCACGAATTGCTGTTAATTGTTTTACTTCTAGCATTGGCAACCACTGTAGAGATTTAAGCGCTTATATTACCACAGGCTATTTTCTACATCATAGTGAATGAGCTTTACGAATCACGAAACTAAGTAAGAAGTTATTAATATTTAATCATAGTTTGCATTATCTCACGCCCCGCGTTCACATTCAGAAATATGCACTCACAACAAAGCCTCTAGATAATAAAAAAGGATGCATATTGCATCCTTTGTTCAATTATTCTAATTTCTGCGCCGACGCTCAACATGTTGCTCTGGCATACCTTCAAGAGGTGGAATTTTTTCTCGACCCGCCAACTTGTTTTGCAAAGACATCATCAATTCTGCTTCCGCTTTTGGCAATTCACATTCTTGAATAAGTTCATTCAAATCAGCACCAAGCTGTACCATCTTGGTTGCGCGTGAATACAAACGCCCATCACCATCCGCTTGTTCAAGATCTTTGATGCGTTCAAGCAAATGTTGAATGATGTCCTCTTGCTCACTCACCCGTTGACCAAGTCCAACCACGACAGAACGAACCTCTAACAATTGCTTATTGGTTTTTTGCAATTCTCGATCAAGGTGACGATGTCGCTGCTGAGCTTGCTCAGCCGCTTTACGCTGTGCCACTCTCAGTCGCACTAGACCAATCAGCAACACAAGAACTAAAAAAGCAACCGCTCCTGCTAACACAGGAGCATTAAACATCACGCTGGTATCCATTATAGATGAGCCATCTCATCCCATTCTTCGTCAGAAAGCAGTTTGTTCAGATCAACTAGGATCAATAGTTTACCATCACGGTTGCTAACGCCTTGGATAAACTTCGCACTCTCATCAGTACCCACGCTTGGCGTAGTGTCGATTTCAGATGAGCGTAGGTAAACTACTTCAGCAACGCTATCAACTAGGATACCAATAACTTGGTGCTCAGACTCAATCACGATAATACGGGTATTATCAGTGATCTCACCTTCCATTAGACCGAAGCGTGAACGAGTATCAATCACGGTTACTACGTTGCCACGAAGGTTGATAATACCCAGTACATAATCAGGAGCCCCTGGTACAGGCGCAATTTCCGTATAACGAAGAACTTCACGAACTTGCATTACGTTAATGCCGTATGTTTCTTCTTCAAGTTGGAACGTCACCCACTGAAGTACTTCATCATTTGAATTTTCTTTTCTCACTTCAAGTTCGCTAGTTTGAGACATACCTTATCCTCTTTAAGCCTTTTTCGGGCACATATCTATTTGTCTAATGCTTTTACATCTAAACCCGCGTTTAGCATAGCAATCAATGCTTCTACGTGGATCAGAGCGCACATTTTTTCTTTAACCATACCAGCAAGCCAAGGTCGTTTGCCTGCCATTTCACGCCAGCGTACTTTCTCTGGGTCAAGCAGCTCGGTACCCATCAACTGAGTAGAAGCCAGTCCCCATTTACTCGCACCTAACATAACAATGTACTGGTATCGCTCTTTGTAACTGTCATCAACCAGCTTTTCTGCCATCACCCATTTCGCAGTATCAACGACATCAAGCTGCGCTTCACGGCTGGACTGTAAACCTAAATACCATTCTGGACGACCAATTAGGTGATTTAGCTCGGCTAAACGATGAATGCCACCTAGCTCATCCAATGGTACGGCAAACGTCACACCATTGACGTCGAAGTAGAGGACTTGGAAAGCTTGTTCTCTCTGAGTACTTTGCCAATCAGCAGCAAAACCGCCTCCTTGCTGAGTCTCTAACTCAACTTGAGGTTCGACTTCTACCGAGGGTTCACTAACCGATTCAATCGTCACGTCGACTTGTGGCTCTGCCTTCACTTCAAGCGGCATTTCCACTTCGGGCGTAACATATGGCTCAGGAACCCAATCCTGAATCTCTTCTTCAACAACTTGTGTTTGTGTCGCTTTAGCGATTTCTAGTGTGTTTTGCTCCATCACACTAGCAAGTTGTAACTCATCGACCGGATTGGAAGATTCAAGCTGCTTTAATAGGCGCTCAACGTCTTCCAAATTAGGGATTTCAATTTCAGCCGTAGTCGGATGATAAAATCCTTTGGTTTGTTCCGGTTGAACCATAGGCTCAAGCTGATAGTTGCTACCGGCAACATCTGGCTCTGGCTCTGGCTCTGGCTCTGGCTCTGGCTCTGCAGGTATTGTGTCATCAATACCTGGCTTAACAAGCGCTTGTAACTCATCATCTTCAAACAATAACGAGTTAAAGTAATCGTCCAGTGCTTGTTCACTCGAGAGTAAAGTGTCGTCACTCATCAAATGCCAGCCTCTCTAAATGCAATAGCAACTGTTTATAAGCAAAGACACCACGACTTCCAGACGCAAAATGCGATACCGGCAAATGCTTCAAGCTCGCGTCCCTAAATTTAGTATCAATAGGTACGGCAGATGACCACACTTGATCGGGGTAATCTCGTTTAAGCTGCTGCAAGGTCTGCAATGATGCACGAGTTCGCTTATCGTACATTGTTGGCACGATCGTGACTTTAAACGCTTTATTGCGCGACTTTTGCATAATAGCCAAAGTACGTACCATGCGCTCTAAACCTTTCATCGCCAAAAATTCAGTTTGAACTGGAATCAAGATGCGATTACTTGCGGCTAACGCATTCACCATCATCACACCCAAAATTGGCGGACAGTCGATTAATACGTAGTCATAATGATCTCTGATAGCCAACAGCGCACGCTTTAAAATCAAGCCCATTCCACTGCGGTTACCCATGACACGGTCAAGGGTCGCCAGTGACATATGTGCGGGAATAATATCAATTCCTTCAATGTCACTGCCCATAATCAAAGGCTTTACTGTGTTTTCGGTAAACTCTTTAATTTGAAATAGGTCAAACAGGCTAGATGGTACGTTATCCGAATCAAAACCTAAGTAAGTCGTCAACGAAGCATGCGGGTCTGTATCAACCAGCAGTACTTTTTTGCCTTGCTTGGCTAACAGCCCAGCAAGTGTAATGGTGGTCGTGGTTTTGCCCACACCACCTTTTTGGTTGGCGATACTCCAAACGATCATAGCCTTACCTCTACGCGAGACCTACTTCGACCAGCATACGTTCTGCAATACGCTCTAAAGGTAGATCTTCTGAAGAGATCCCCTCTTTAGCCACGGCTTGCGGCATACCGTAAACCACGCAGCTTTCTTCATCTTGTGCCCAAATGGTTGCACCGGCATTTTTCAGCATACGTGCACCTTCGCGACCATCAGCGCCCATACCAGTCAGCACCATAGACAAGACTTTATCGCCATAAATTTTTGCTGCACTACCAAAAGTCACATCAACGCATGGCTTGTAATTCATTCGATCGCCGCCATCAATAATGCGCAATTTCGCACTACCAGCACGACCATCAATCATCATTTGCTTACCGCCCGGCGCTAGGTAAGCCACACCCGCTTGCAGCACATCACCATCAGCAGCCTCTTTCACCTGGATCTTACACAGTGAGTTTAGACGGCTAGCAAAAGCTGCGGTAAACGTCGCAGGCATATGTTGGATCAACAGAATCGGATGCGGATAGTTCGCCGGCAGTTTAGTCAGAATCTTCTGTAGAGCAACCGGACCACCCGTTGAGGTACCGATCGCAGTCAACTGATATTTTTTACCACTGGCTTTAAAGCGCGCGGGGGTCGACGTTGGGCGACTCACCGGTGCTGCAGTGGTACGCGACTGCAGAGCACTGACTGCCGGACGAGAAAGACTTCTTTCCACTGGTGCCGCAGTCGTTGTTGTCATAGCGCGAGGTGTTAGCGGACGACGCATAAAGGTGCGGCGCGAAGCGATTTGTAAAACTCGCTGTTGCAACAACTGCACGGCTTCATCTCGGTTACGTGCTACATCTTCAAACTTCTTCGGTAAAAAGTCTAAAGCGCCCGCATCCAAAGCATCCAGTGTTGCTTTGGCACCGTCATGAGTCAGCGATGAAAACATCAAAATTGGGATCGGATTTGATGCCATGATTTCACGGACGGCTGTGATACCGTCCATGATTGGCATTTCAATATCCATGGTGATGACATCTGGCTTTATTTTAAGCGCTTTCTCAACCGCTTCTTTACCGTTCGTTGCGACGTCAATAACTTCTAATCGCGCATCTGAGTTAATGATTTCACTGACTCGACGGCGGAAAAAACTTGAATCGTCAACGACTAAAACTCTTATTGCCATGTTTGTCCTTTTTAATACTTAACGATTAAATACGCGATGCTGCTGCGTAACGTTTCAATAGATCTGGCACATCAAGAATCAAGGCAATATGACCATCACTGGTGATGGTGGCGCCAGCCATACCCGGCGTACCTTGTAGCAAGTTGTCTAGTGGTTTAATCACCACTTCTTCTTGTCCAATCAAAGTATCCACAACAAAACCAACTCGTTGGCTACCAAGCTGAACGATGACGACATGACCGTGCCCCTTGCGTTGCTCTACCGCGGCAGAACGTGGCGCAAGCCAGTTTTGCAAGTAGAACAATGGGATAGACTTGTCACGCACAATGATGGTCAATTGACCATCCACCACGTTGGTGCGGCTAAGATCTAAGTGGAAGATTTCGTTCACACTTGCTAGTGGCAGTGCGAATGGGTTACCACCGACGCCGACCATCAAGGTTGGTAGGATCGCTAGAGTCAGCGGTACTTTGATAGAAATCTGCGTACCTTTACCCATCTCCGAATCGATATCGATCGAGCCATTTAAGGTATTAATCGCAGTTTTTACTACGTCCATACCTACGCCACGACCAGAGATATCAGAAATCTTCTCTTTACTTGAGAAGCCCGGCATAAAGATCAGGTTAAAACACTCTTTATCGGTCAAACGAGACGCCGCATCCTCATCCATCATACCGCGCTTAACGGCGATACCGCGAAGCACATCAGGGTTCATACCGCCGCCATCATCAACGATAGCCAATTCGATATGGTCACCTTCTTGCGCCGCAGAGAGGATCACTTTACCAGTGCGAGGTTTACCCGCTTTAACGCGGTCTTCAGGCATTTCGATACCGTGGTCAACGGAGTTACGCACCAAGTGGATCAATGGATCCGCCAATGCCTCAACTAGGTTTTTGTCCAAATCGGTATCTTCACCACGCATTTCAAGCGTGATGTCTTTATTCAAGCTACGTGCAAGGTCACGTACTACGCGCGGGAATCGACCAAACACCTTTTTAATTGGCTGCATGCGGGTTTTCATAACCGCACCTTGCAGATCCGCAGTCACTACGTCGAGGTTAGCGACAGCCTTAGCCATCTCTTCGTCGTTGCTATTCAGTCCCAAGCTCAGTAGACGGTTACGCACCAATACGAGCTCTCCCACCATATTCATGATGATATCAAGCGTTGATGTATCCACACGTACTGTTGCTTCCGCTTTCTTCGCTGGCGCTGCCGCTTCTTTCTTAGCCGGCGCTTTTGCTTCCGCTTTAGGTGCTGAAACTGGCGCAACCGGCGCAGAAGCAACAACCTCAGCCACAGGGGCCGCTACGGGCGCCTCTACTGGTTGTTCAATGCTGTTTTGGTAAGCTGGCTTGGTCGCAAAATCAAGTTCTTCAACACTTGGTCCTTTGCCTTGACCATGTAGCTGATCAAGCAGTTTCTCAAACTCATCATCCGTCATCAGATCATCATCGAATGAATTCGATGACGCCGGTGCAGGTGGTGGAGTGACTGGCGCTGCAGGGGCTTCTTTACCCGGTCCTTTACCAATACCGTGCAATTCATCAAGCAGCTTTTCAAACTCATCATCAGTGATGTCGCCACTATCCGAAGCCGGTGCTACTGGTGCTGGTGCAACCGGTGCTGCAGGCGCTTTATTCGCACTTGGCGCGCCGCCGACACCATGCAGTTCATCGAGCAGTTTCTCAAACTCGTCTTGAGTAATCTCATCAATAGAGCCCGCATCAACTTGAGTCACTGGTTCAACAACCGGAGTCGGTTCGATTACTGGAGCTGCGACTACGACCTCAGGTTCAGTTGGAGCTACAACAACTTCTTCATCAGTGCCCGGCTTGCTCAAGCGATGAAGTTCATCAAGCAGTGATGGATCTGCCGCTTCAAGTGGCTCACGATCTTGCACAGCTTGGAACTGTTCGTTGACGGTATCCAATGCTTTTAGCATGGTATCCATTAGACTCGCGGTAACTTCACGCTGACCATTACGCAAAATATCGAACACGTTTTCTGCACCATGGCAGGTATCAACGAGTTCAGTCAGCGCCAAAAAGCCTGCGCCACCTTTAACAGTGTGGAACCCACGGAAGATAGCGTTGAGCAAATCCTTATCTTGCGGGTTATTCTCAAGTTCAACTAGCTGCTCTGACAGCAACTCAAGAATTTCACCTGCCTCAACTAAAAAATCCTGAAGAATATCTTCGTCTAATTCGTAGCTCATAAGTTACCTCTAAAACCCAAGACTTGAGAGTAAGTCATCGACTTCGTCTTGTGATGAAACCGCATCGCTCCTCTCTAGAGGATTGATAATTGGTCCCTCAGCTTCGGTTGATACTTTTTTCTTGTTATTGGATACTTCTTCATCCAACTGGTTTTGACCAAAAACTGTAAGAATATCAACGAGTCGCGTTTCAACTTCGTTAACCAACTCAATGACTCGACCTATGATTTGTCCAGTGAGGTCTTGGAAGCCCTGAGCCATCAAAATATCGGTTAACAAACTACGCAGTTCGCTGCTGTTGCCTTCTATTTGACCTAAAAGGTTATCGATACGGTGACAAAGCGACTTAAACTCAGCTAAATCGATCTTGCCGTGCATAAGCTGGTTCCACTGCGGTCGTACTTGCAGTAGACCATCGTGAAGACTATCGGCGATTGGCATGCAGCGATCGACGGCATCCATCGTTTTATTCGCTGCCATTTCAGTATTTTCAATAACGTATTGAAGGCGATCCCTAGCATCAGGGATTTCGTCATTGGCTAATTGAGAAAATCGCTCATCGATATGAAATTGCTTAATAGCTTCATGCAGATCGCGAGTGAGCTCACCTATTTCTTGCAACATTGGCTCACTAGGTGCGCTGTGGATACTTTTTACTAAGTCATCAGCTTGCTGCTGTTCACCGTTCTCCAAAAGCGTAACGAGTTGTCTAGCTTGTTCTAATGAAATCATTCCTATTCGGCCTTTTTGCCCAAATCTATACAGTCAAATATTTGACTATAAACGCTCAAAGATTTTGTCTAGTTTTTCTTTTAGCGTTGCTGCCGTGAATGGCTTAACGATGTAGCCATTAACACCAGCTTGAGCGGCTTCGATGATCTGTTCACGTTTAGCTTCTGCTGTGATCATTAGAACCGGAAGATGCTTCAACTCTTGATCCGCACGGATATGCTTAAGTAGGTCGATGCCTTGCATACCTGGCATATTCCAATCTGTAACAACAAAATCGAAATCGCCCTTCTTGAGCATAGGCAATGCTGTTAAACCGTCATCCGCTTCTTGGGTGTTATTAAAACCCAAATCACGAAGTAGGTTTTTAACGATACGGCGCATTGTTGAGAAGTCATCAACAATCAAGATTTTCATGTTTTTATTCAAAATTGCCTCCACTGAGTATGATTTCAGTGATTTCTAGTCATTGTTTGTCCAGGCACTTAACTTAGTGCGCAGACGCTGCATTGATTGGCTCAGTATTTGGCTAACTCGTGATTCGCTAACCCCAATTACTTCACCGATTTCTTTTAGGTTTAGCTCTTCATCGTAATAAAGAGATAACACCAAAGCTTCTCTCTCCGGCAGAGATTTGATTGATTCTACCAAAGCTTTCCTAAAACTTTCATCCGCAACACCTTGAAAAGGTGTATTTTCTTCTTCCATTTCCTCGGAAGAGAGTGCGTCTTCTGAGACGCCAAGGTCTTCAATCCCGACCAAACGAGAACAATTGATGTCGGTTAATACCGTATGATACTGCTCTAGTGACATCCCCATATGGTTTGCCACTTCCGCATCACTAGGATCTCGATTTAGTTGACCTTCTAAAACAGCAATAGCCTGATTAATATCACGGCTATGTTTGTGTACCGAGCGTGGTACCCAGTCTCCACGACGAATGTCATCTAGCATAGCGCCACGAATCCGTATTCCAGCATAGGTCTCAAAACTCGCCCCTTTGCTGCCATCGTAGTTCTTTTGCGCTTCTAGAAGCCCAATCATTCCCGCTTGGATAAGATCTTCAACCTGTACACTTGGGGGCAATCTGCCCAGCAAGTGATGAGCAATACGCTTTACCAGCACCGAGTACTTTTCAAGAAAGACTCGTTGGCTGTTGTGTTTGCCGTATTGGTCATAGGTCAACGCCTTATTCACCAAATGGTTCCTCTAATGGTTGTGGTCGGTTAAGCAAACGCTCAACAAAAAACTCTAAATGCCCGCTTGGCGTTTTCGGAATAGGCCAAGTTAACGCTTTATTGGCCAGTGAGCCAATCGCTAAAGCAGCCGGAGAGCGTGGGAACGCATCAACAACAATCTTTTGTTTTTTAACTGCTTGACGAACTTTATCATCTAATGGAATGCAAGCGACGAGCTCGAGGCTCACATTCAAGAATCTCTCTGTGACTAAGGTCAACTTTGCGAACAATTCTCGCCCTTCACGATAGCTACGCACCATATTGGCAACGATCTTAAAGCGTTGCACCTGATGCTCTTTGCTCAGTAGCTTGATGAGTGCATAAGCGTCGGTAATCGAGGTTGGTTCATCACACACGACAACCACGACATCTTGTGCTGCACGTGAAAAACTGATCACCATGTCGGAGATACCCGCCGCGGTATCAATCAGCAGTACATCCATCTCATCTTCAAGGCTACCAAAGGCACGTATTAACCCAACGTGTTGTGCATGGGTTAGCTCGGTCATCGACTGAGTACCCGATGTCGCTGGAATAATCTTAATCCCAAACGGACCTTCAACAATCGCGTCTTTAAGGTCACATTCACCGGCTAAGACATGACCTAGGTTACGCTTTGGACGAATGCCAAGCATGACATCGACATTAGCCAAACCTAAGTCAGCATCCAGAACCATCACTTTCTTGCCTTGGCGAGCCATACAAATCGCAAGCCCTAAAGTGACATTTGATTTACCCACACCGCCTTTACCGCCAGTTACCGAGATAACCTTAGTCAGTGATGGTTGAGTTAAGCGGCGCAATCCGCTAGCTTGATCTTGTATCATATTCTCTGTCATCATCGCCGCCTAGAACCTCTCTACTTCACTATTCCAATAGTGCGGTTCATCATCCGCCGACTTCTCAAGTAAATCATTTGCTTTAGCAACCATATACTTAGGTTGAGCAATCACGATATCTTCTGGTACGCGTTGTCCGTTCGCGATATAAGCAACTGGCAGAGCATTCTGCACCACCACGCTTACAAATTCACCCAAGCTTAATGACTCATCAAGCTTGGTCATAATGCATCCAGAGAGTGGGATTCGTTTAAAGTGATCGATGGTCTCTTGCAATACCTTGCGCTGTGCCGTTGCCGGTAAAACAAGGTAGCTATGGATCATCTCACCACTTTCTTGCATTAAGGTGTCCAATTGCTCTGATAAACGAACGTCTCGTTGTCCCATACCCGCGGTATCAACTAACACAAGACGGCGATGACGCAATTGGTATATTACATCGGCTAACTCTTTGGAATCTTTAGCCACTTTTACCGGACAACCCATGATTCGACCATAAATTGCCAATTGTTCATGCGCACCGATACGATAAGTGTCGGTCGTCACCAGTGCGACATTGTCTGAGCCGTACTCCATTGCAGCACGCGCTGCAAGTTTGGCGACTGTGGTCGTTTTGCCTACGCCCGTTGGACCAAGCAAAGCAACAATGCCACCACGTTTTAAAATATCTTGCTTTGAAATAGGGATTTGATCAGCCACCAATCCAAGCAGCGCTTTCCAAGCTTTCTTCGGCGGCGTATCTTCCGGGATATAACACGCCAACTGATCAGCCAGTTCAAGTGATACTCCCATACGTTCCAAACGCTTGATAAGCATGGCGCGTAGCGGTTCACGACGCTCTACTTCTTGCCACATCAAACCCGAAACTTGATGTTCAAGTAAGCGACGAATCGACATCATCTCTTCACGCATGTCACTCAGTTCTTCATTCGAGACTGATGGTTCACGTGAACTTGAACCGCGTTCGTAACGAGTGGGATCAAGCTGAGGTTTTGGACGATCTAATCGACGGTCCTCAGCAATCAATCTCGCGAGAGGTGAGTCCTCTTGTACTCTAACTTCGCTGCCTTGCATGCGATGTGAGGACTGACGCTTTAATAGTGCGCTCAAAGAGTCTTCGGCTGGCGCATCGTCTGTATCATCATGACCAGGGCGATTGTTGCTGTACTGCTTCAACATGCTGGCAAAACGCTTAGTCATCGAGCGCCCCGCTTCAGCACTATTGTTTAGGCTGACTCGGTCTTCATCCAACGCTCGTGCGTTGGTGCGTGCTTCTAAATTCGGCGAGACTTGTGTCGTTGTAGTTCGTGGGCGTGAGCTATAGCCACTCTCTACGCGTGCTGGGGATGTATCGCCATCCACCGCCGCTACAATTTCGACACCACCAGCGACTTTTTTGTTTGACATGATCACAGCATCAGAACCAAGCTCTTCCTTCACTTGAAGTAGAGCGGTTCGCATGTCTTTTGCAAAAAATCGTTTAATTTTCAAAGTTGATATCCGTTATTGATTAGTAACAGAAACTAGTTACCTACCGCTTGTACGATGCGAATCTGTTTCTCATCAGGGATCTCTTGGTATGAGAGAACACGTAGCGTAGGAATTGTATTCTTAACAAATTTCGCCAGAGTAGAGCGAAGTACACCTGAGGTTAGCAATACTGCCGCCTCACCTTTTAACTCTTGCTCTTGGGTCGCTTGGCTGAGCGACATTTGCAGACGTTCTGCTAGACCAGGTTCAATACCTGCCGACTCCCCTCCTGAAGCCTGCATTGTTTGATGCAAGATTTGTTCCAACTCAGGAATAAGGGTAATAACAGGTAACTCTGGCTCTATACCATTGATTTCTTGAACAATTAAGCGCTTAAGCGAGATACGAACCGCAGCGGTTAAGATGTCAGGTTCTTGACTCTTCGATGAATATTCGGACAAGGTTTGTACGATTGTGCGTATGTCTCGAATTGGCACGGCTTCGTTAAGCAAATTCTGCAGCACTTTCACTACCACGCCAAGCTGTAGCTGATCCGGCACAAAGCTCTCCACCAGCTTAGGTGCGCTGCGCCCAAGCATTTCGAGTAAGTTCTGCACTTCTTCATGCCCAATCAATTGAGAGGCATTATTGGTAAGTAACTGGCTTAAATGGGTCGCCAGTACCGTAGACGAATCCACCACGGTATAACCCAATGCTTGCGCGTGTTCACGCTGATCTTCGCGGATCCACACCGCCTCTAAGCCAAAGGCTGGGTCTATGGTTGGTTCACCATCAATCATGCCATATACCTGACCAGGGTTAATCGCCAATTCTTGATCTGGGCGGATCTCTGCTTCACCTACCGCCACCCCCATTAAGGTAATACGGTAGCTATTCGGAGTTAATTCGAGGTTATCGCGAATATGAACGGCTGGAATAAGGAAACCAAAATCTTGCGATAGCTTCTTACGTACACCTTTAACGCGCTCAAGCAGTTCACCACCTTGGTCTCGGTCCACAAGCGGGATCAATCGGTAGCCGACTTCTAGACCGATAATATCGACAGGTTGAACATCGTCCCAAGAAAGCTCTTTAGGCGTGCTAGGCTCGGCTGAAGTGGTTGCCGGGAGGTTAGTTTTTTCTTCCTGCTTGAGTTTTTGCTTACGCGTCATCCAGTAAGCGCCCGCACCTGCCATTGCTGCTAACAACAAGAAAGCAAAATGCGGCATACCCGGAACAATACCCATAACAAACAAGATGATAGCTGTGATCATCAGCGCTTTAGGGTTGTCAAACAGCTGGAAAACAACTTGCTGCCCCATGTCTTCATCGGTGTTCTGACGAGTCACCATGATCGCCGCGCCGATAGACAATAGTAGCGACGGAATCTGCGCAACTAGACCGTCACCGATGGTCAGCAAGGTGTAGATTTGCATCGCTTCAGCAAAGCCCAAGCCATACTGCGCCATACCAATCGATAGACCACCGATGATGTTGATAAATAGGATCAGGATACCGGCGATCGCATCGCCTTTTACGAATTTTGAAGCACCGTCCATCGAACCATAGAAGTCCGCTTCTTTGGTCACTTCTTGACGGCGAGTACGCGCTTGCTCTTGGTCGATGAGCCCTGAGTTCAAATCCGCATCAATCGCCATCTGCTTACCCGGTAAAGCATCCAAGGTAAAGCGTGCACTTACTTCCGAAATACGACCCGCACCTTTGGTTACTACCATAAAGTTGATGATCATAAGGATTAAGAAGACCACGAAACCCACTGCGTAGTTACCGCCAATCACTACGTTACCAAACGCTTCAATGACGTTACCTGCTGCGCCCGGTCCTTCATGACCGTATAACAAAACCACACGAGTAGAGGCGACGTTCAGCGCCAAACGCAAAAGCGTTGCAATAAGCAGTACGGTAGGGAAAGCAGCAAAATCGAGAGGTCGACGTGTATAAACCGTTACCAATAACACCACCATCGAAAGGGCGATGTTAAAGGTAAAGAATAAGTCGAGCAGCAAAGCTGGTATCGGAAGCACGACCATTGCCAAGGTCGCCAAAACCATAACAGGTGCGCCAATTGCTGGCATGGCTCGCTTAGATAACGGCGGCAATTTATCCGAAAACGGTAGAGTAAACTTCATAAATCCGAGGCTAAAACAACGTAATTATCTTTTATCACAGAGAGTTAGCCATTTATGCAAGGATTAGTCCACAAAAAAGTCAAATAGTTGTCACTTTAACGCTAAAAAGACACTTTGCGAGGCGTTTAAGGTTTTAGGTGCCATAAGAGTTCACCACGTTGCTGGTTAGTATCGTAGTCGATACATACCATACCGGACGTAGGAAACATCGGTGGAGCAATATCCTTCACGAGATCAGCGGTTAAGTAACCTACAAGTGGCAGGTGTGATACCAGCAAAACCGAATCAAGCTGCTCTAACTCGATGATCGCATTGAGATACTCAACCACGGTTTCTGAGTCGCCATACGGCGTAATATCTTCACACAGCTGAAGATCTTTGGCAGAAAAAATGCCTTCCAGCTCCTGCCAAGTTTGTTGTGCGCGTTTGTATGGGCTCACCAATACTTTGTCAAACTCAGCAATACCTTCTTGTTTACAAAGTTGAGCGACATCTCTTGAAGCACTGCGACCAAACTTAGTGAGTGCACGATCGGCGTCTGTCTGAGCAAAAGTTTCTGCTTCACCATGACGCATAATCACGATTTTCATAATATTTCCTGTCGGTGAGCACTTCGCTGGTCTCACTCTATTCTGGGCTTAATTCATATACCCAATAGACCTCAATTAGGATCGTTTTTTAATACAACCAAATAGTAAGGTCGCTTGGGTATAGCAAAATTAATTATATCAAGTAACTTGCCAAAGACTCAGACATTCTTAACAATCTTAAAGGATAACCAAGTGTTTTTGTTTCAATTTGTGGCGAACTATTAGGCTACAATTACTAAAAAATTCCAGCATTTTAAGTAAATACATCAATAATAGTTGTTTGCAGTGCCACTAAACGCGGTCATACTTAAATACACTCTCAAGGTTTGGAGAAATACTGTGCATGTAAGCCCAAATGATACCCATCAATATCGCTACTTAACGCTTGAAAATGATTTAAGGGTGCTGTTAATTCATGATCAAGATGCACAGAAATCTGCCGCCGCACTCGCGGTCAATGTCGGTCACTTCGATGATCCGAACGAGCGTCAAGGCATGGCGCACTACCTTGAGCACATGTTATTTCTCGGCACTGAAAAGTACCCAAAAGTGGGCGACTTTCAGAGTTACATCAGCCAACACGGTGGGTCTAACAATGCTTGGACAGGTACCGAACATACCTGCTTCTTCTTTGATGTAGATCCCAACGCATTTAGTAATGGCTTAGATCGCTTCAGCCAATTTTTTACTGCGCCACTTTTCAATGCCGAAGCTCTCGACAAAGAGCGTCAAGCCGTTGACTCTGAGTACAAAATGAAGCTCAACGATGACTCTCGCCGCTTGTATCAAGTGCACAAAGAAGTGATCAATCCTAACCACCCTTTCGCTAAGTTCTCCGTGGGTAATCTTGAAACTCTTGGCGATCGCGATGGGCAATCTATTCGCGATGAAATCGTCGATTTCCACACTCAGCAGTATTCCGCTGATTTAATGACGTTAGTTTTGATTGGTCAGCACTCGCTCGATGAGATGCAAACGTGGGCAAATGAGAAGTTCGCCAATATCAAAAACAACCATCTGAATGGTAAAAGCATCAGCGAGCCGTTCACCGATATCCGCTCTACCGGAATATGGGTCGATGTGGAGCCGGTGAAAGAGATCCGCAAATTGATCATGGCATTTCCGATGCCAAGCACAGGTGAGTACTACCACACCAAGCCACTCTCTTACTTTGCGCACTTGCTGGGTTATGAGGGCGAAAACAGCTTAATGCTCGAACTTAAAGAGGCAGGGTGGATCACCTCACTGTCTGCTGGCGGCGGCGTCAGTGGCAGTAACTATCGTGAATTTAATATCAGCTGCACACTGACCCAAGAAGGTCTCTCACATGTCGATGAGATCATCCAAGCGGTGTTTAACTATATTGCTATCATCAAAGCGCGTGGTTTTGATGAATGGCGCTATTTAGAGAAAAAAGCCGTCTTAGAATCCGCGTTTCGTTTTCAAGAGCCGACCCGTCCTATGGATATGGCGAGTCACTTAGTGGTGAACATGCAGCACTATGAAAGCGAAGACATTATCTATGGCGATTTTAAAATGGCGCAATATCAAGCCGATATCCTGCGCGACCTCGCCCGTTATTTCACCACTGACAATCTGCGCGTAACGCAAATCGTGAAAGGGCTGACTTACGATGAGCGAGCGAAGTGGTACGACACGCCTTATTCAGTAAAACTGATTAGCCCTGAACAAAAAGAGTTCTACCAGCAACCATCGGCGATCAAAGCTGAATTACCAGAGCGTAATCCGTTTATTTGTTACGATTTAACGCCCAAAGCGCTACAAAGTAATGATGAGACTCCAAGTGTGATCTCGGATTTACCGGGCTTTAAATTATGGCACCTGCAAGACAGCGAATTTAGAGTTCCTAAAGGCGTCATCTATGTCGCCATCGATAGCCCCCATGCGGTTGCCAATCCTATCAATATTGTTAAGACTCGCCTCTGCGTTGAGATGTTTCTTGATGCGCTCGCTAAGGAAACCTATCAAGCAGAAATCGCTGGTATGGGGTACAACTTGTACGCCCATCAAGGTGGTGTCACTTTAGCGGTATCAGGTTTCACTGAGAAGCAACCTGAGCTGATGAAGATGATTTTAGAGCGTTTTGCGAAACGAGAATTTAGTGAAAAACGCTTTAACACGATCAAAACTCAGCTATTAAGAAATTGGCGTAATTCCTCTCAAGATCGTCCAATTTCGCAGCTTTTCAATGCAATGACTGGCATTTTACAGCCAAACAACCCACCCTATCCGGTGCTCGTTGAGGCGCTCGAAAGTATTGAAGTCGACTCACTTGCCAGCTTTGTCCAAGCGATTCTTGCTGAGTTGCATGTGGAGATGTTTGTCTATGGTGACTGGACAAAAGATGATGCATTGGCTTTAGGCGAAACCTTAAAATCCGCGCTGCGCGTACAAGATCAGCAATATGAAGAGGCGCTACGTCCACTGGTGATGTTAGGGGAAAATGGCACTTTCCAAAGAGAAGTCGACTGCAATCAAGAAGATTCTGCGATTGTGGTCTATTACCAATGTGACGACAATTCGGCAAAAAACATTGCGCTCTACTCGTTAGCCAATCACCTAATGTCGGCAACCTTCTTCCATGAAATTCGCACTAAACAGCAACTGGGTTACATGGTGGGAACTGGCAATATGCCACTGAATAAACACCCTGGCATTGTGTTGTATGTGCAATCACCCAATGCTGCACCAATTGACTTAATCAGCTCCATCGATGAGTTTCTTAATGCGTTTTACATGGTGTTGCTTGAATTAAATGAATACCAATGGCACAGCAGTAAACGTGGGCTCTGGAATCAAATCTCAACCCCTGATACCACGCTGCGCGGAAGAGCTCAACGACTGTGGGTGGCGATTGGCAACAAGGATGAGCAATTCGATCAACGCCAACGGGTGCTCGCTGAACTGAAAAAGTTAACCCGCAGTGACATGATCCGTTTTGTCGTGAATGAATTAAAACCACGCACCGCCAACCGTTTGATCATGCATACCCAAGGCAACGCTCACCAAGACGCTGAGCCATTAAGCCTTGGGTTAGAAATCGGTTCAATTGAAGAGTTTCAACTGCGACCGAAGGATATTGAACTCGGCTAACTGTTGTTAAAGCGATTGGGTTAAAGCGATTGCTCTGAGGCAACAATCGCTTTAAGTGTATGGGGGTGAAGCTTAATGCACACTCCCTGATGCTTAAACGCTACAGTTGGGTTATTCAGGCGTTCACCTTCACCTTTCGGGCTAGATAGTTTTACTTTGATGCCCATTTCCGCCAAATTATCCCATTGCTCTGCCAATGCAGGGAAACGCTGCTTGAGTTCGTCAGCAAACTCGTCCGCTGTTTGCGCTTGAGAAGGGATAACAAACTCAACATGCTCCCAACTCTGCTCTGGGTAGATTTTACCTTCCGCCGGATAAGGCAATTCCAGACATTCGATTTGCCAATTTAGCGCCGCTAATGGTTGGTGAAAGGCTAAAACAATGATTGGGCGCCCATTAATTTGCGCATTAGAGATTTCAACGCCTTCTTTTAGCCATGCTTGATGCGCTTGCTCAGCAAGTTCCTGCTCATTAATGCGCAATGCAATGTGATCCGCTTGAAACTCGGCTAAATCGATTTGCAACTTTTCACTTAAACTCTGAATTTTAAGCATAAATTCTGGCAGTTTTTGTTTTAGTTGCTCTGGTAATAGTTCAGCACTTGCTAGCGACATGATGCTTTTTCCTTAAGTAAAAGGTTACTTTTTTCCTAATAGTAACAAGATCATCAAGAAAAGTAGAAAAATACTCAAATTACTCCCTATATGCGGTTTAAGAAAATTGGTATCATGTGCGCCAATTTGTGAACTCGATTTGGTTTGCCGCTATTTTGAACGGCGCCGATACGTTAAGTATCCATTTTCGCCACAATCGGCAAACCCCAATATTTCCTAGATTTGAAGGAAGCGCGTGTGAATATCCAAGCACTTATTAATGAAAAAGTTTCTCAGGCTCTAGAAGCCGCTGGCGCACCTGCAGGCAGCCCTGCAGCCGTTCGTCAATCAGCAAAACCTCAGTTCGGTGACTACCAAGCTAACGGCGTAATGGGCGTGGCTAAACAACTAGGTACGAACCCTCGCGAGTTTGCGCAGAAAGTATTGGATGTTCTCGATCTAGACGGTATCGCAAGCAAAACTGAAATTGCAGGTCCTGGCTTTATCAATATCTTCCTAAGTGAAGAGTTCCTAGCAAAACAAGCGGATCTTGCGCTTGCTGACGCTCGTCTAGGTGTTGCAGCTGAAGAAGCGCAAACTATTGTTGCTGACTACTCTGCACCAAACGTAGCAAAAGAAATGCACGTAGGTCACCTACGTTCAACCATCATCGGTGATGCTGTAGTACGCACGCTTGAATTCCTAGGTCACAAAGTGATTCGTGCCAACCACATCGGTGACTGGGGTACTCAGTTCGGTATGCTGATCGCAAACCTAGAGCGTGTACAACAAGAGTCTGGCGAAGTTTCTATGGAACTGGCTGACCTTGAAGGTTTCTACCGTGAATCGAAAAAGCTGTACGACGAAGACGAAGAATTTGCAGTAAAAGCACGTGGCTACGTAGTTAAGCTGCAAGGCGGTGACCAGTTCTGCGCAGAAATGTGGAAGAAGCTGGTTGACGTAACCATGATTCAAAACCAACGCAACTACGATCGCCTAAACGTATCACTTACTCGTGATGACGTAATGGGTGAAAGTATGTACAACGATATGCTACCTAAGATCGTTGCAGACCTTAAAGCACAAGGTTTAGCGGTTGAAGATGACGGTGCGCAAGTTGTGTTCCTTGACGAGTACAAGAACAAAGACGGCGAACCTATGGGTGTTATCGTGCAAAAACGCGATGGTGGCTTCCTATATACCACGACTGACATTGCATGTGCAAAATACCGTTACGAGCAACTAGGTGCGGATCGCGTTCTGTACTTCATCGACTCTCGTCAACACCAGCACCTAATGCAAGCTTGGACTATCGTTCGTAAAGCGGGTTACGTGCCAGAATCAGTCTCTCTTGAGCACCACGCGTTCGGCATGATGCTAGGTAAAGATGGTAAGCCATTCAAGACTCGTGCGGGCGGTACTGTTCGTCTAGCTGATCTTCTTGATGAAGCAGAAGTTCGTGCAGCACAGCTGATCGAATCTAAGAACCCTGACCTAGCAGAAGACGAGAAGAAAGCGATCGCTAACACGGTTGCAATGGCGGCAGTTAAATATGCTGACCTATCTAAACACCGTACTACTGACTACGTGTTCGACTGGGATAACATGCTTGCATTCGAAGGTAACACAGCACCTTACATGCAATACGCATACACTCGTGTAGCTTCTATTTTCGCTAAAGCTGGCGTATCAATGGATGAGTTACAAGGTGAAATTAAGATCACTGACGAGAAAGAGAAAGCACTGATCGCTAAACTCATGCAGTTTGAAGAAGCAGTACAGTCTGTTGCTCGCGAAGGTCAACCACACATCATGTGTAGCTACCTATTCGAACTCGCTGGTCAATTCTCTAGCTTCTACGAAGCATGCCCTATCCTTGTGGCAGAAGACGAAGCAGTGAAACAAAGCCGTCTAAAACTTGCAGCGCTAACCGCGAAGACTATCAAGCAAGGTCTATCGCTACTAGGTATCGAAACTCTAGAGCGTATGTAAAAGCCGAAGCGGGAGCGCAAAGCTTCTTTGAAGCTTAGCTTCGAGATGCGGGAACGCTTCGCTACGAGAGAAAAGAGAACCGACGTGAGAACGTCGGTTTTTTTCGTTTTAAGAGGTGGGAACGTTCAGCTAAAGCTGAACTTACGGAATACGGAATACGGAATACGGAATACGGAATACGGAATACGGAATACGGAATACGGAATACTTATCTAAAGATAAGCTCACGGCAAGAGCAAAAACGTCCAACACCGTCTAAGTATCCCTCTGTCCGTAGCGTAGCCTTCGGCTGCGCGTTCCCGAACCCCACATCCGTAGTGAGACTGCAGGTCGAACGTTCCCGTGCCCGTAGCGCAGCCCTCGGCTGTGCGTTCCCAAATCCCGCATCCATAGTGAGACCGCAGGTCGAACGTTCCCGCATCCGTAGCGAAGCCCTCGGCTGAGCATTCCCAAACCTCGCATCCGTAGCGAACCACATCCGTAACCAAGCGTTGCTGCGCGTTCGATTCCGCTACGTTATAATCACCAAAACTCCCCAACCGGAAACAATAATGAGCTTTGAACTGCATCCTCAATTGGCTAAAGACACCACGGTACTTGGTCACTTTCCTTTAACGGTGGCGCTACTGCACAAAGACAATGCGGTGCCTTGGGTCATTTTGGTCCCTAAGCGCGCGAATCTAAAAGAGCTACACCACTTGCCAATGCAAGAACAGCAACAGTTCCTACTTGAATCTCAAGCGGTGAGCCAAGCGCTGGAAGCGACGTTCCAACCCGATAAATTAAACCTTGGCGCACTGGGTAATATGGTGCCACAACTGCATATTCATCATATTGCTCGCTTCAAAGATGATGTTGCTTGGCCTGGTCCTGTTTGGGGCAATACCAAAGGCGAATTTCGTAGTGAAGAAGAGCAGCAAGCAATCGCCACTCGCATTGGTAATGTGCTTGGGTTAAGTAGCCTTTTTACTAAAGCTTAATAAATGTAGTACGCGACACTACGCCCAATATGCAAAAAGCCACTTCAAATGAAGTGGCTTTAATTTAAAACGGCAATTGCTTTACATGGTCACTGTCAGTGACAAGGCATTAGCTTGATTGGCTGAATATCGAACTCGCGTTACTTTGTCAGCTTTATTGGTATCAATCATGCGCGAAATCACGCCTTTCTTCACCCATACTGACAGCATCGCATCAATACCATCTTCACTTAGAGCAAACTGCTTCGCCAATTCCTGACGAGATGCACTGCCCTGTGCGTCAATGTATTGTTTCAGTTCAGCTAAAATCATGCCATTTGCACCTCTAAAGTTTGTTGTTTCTTACCCGCAGCTTTTAGCGCTCGGTAAACCAAAGCAGCCACAACTAGAATACCGGCAATCCACGCACTGCTGGTCGCTGGGTGATCAGCAAAGTGTGTTGCTTGGTAATACAATGCCGCACTACCGTAAGCTAAACCCATGGTCCATACCGCGATGAAACGCGCGTATTTTTGACCAAATTCACGAACATAAGCGCCCATTGCTGCGACACATGGCGTGTAAAGCAAGATAAAGATCAAGTAGGCAAATGCTGCGTTACTCGATGCAAAATAGCCTTTCAAGTTACCGAAGATAGTGGCATCTACTTCTTGCTCTTCTGCAACCGCCGAGCTGTCGGTCAAATCACCCACTTCGACACCAAGAGGATCTGAGTAATTTAGACCCGCCAAGTTATCAGGAATGGTCATTACGGCTTCTTCCAAGCTTGCCATTAGGTCGTATTCGCCACCGTCTTCACCTTCACTCGGCGCATATAGACTGTTTAGCGTACCAACAACCGCTTCTTTCGCAAAAATACCGGTGATAATACCAACCGTTGCTGGCCAGTTATCTTCCTGTACGCCAATAGGAGCAAAGACTGGCGTTACGATTTGTGATGCTTTAGATAGTACTGAGTTTTCTGAGTCTTCGTTGCCAAAGCTACCATCCATACCTAGTGAGTTGAAGAAGCTAAGAATCGTCACAACAACGACAATAGTTTTACCTGCACCAAGCACGAAACGCTTAAGCTTTTGCCATGTTTTGATCATCACATTCTGCATGGTTGGCAGTTCGTAATCCGGCATTTCCATTACTAAGCTATCGCTTGAGCCTGGGTAAAGTGTGTGCTTAAGCACTAAACCAGTAAAGACTGCAGCGAAAATACCTAATAGGTACAGCGCAAATACCACATTTTGACCACTTTCAGGGAAGAATGCCGCAGCAAACAAGGCATAAACAGGAAGGCGAGCACCACATGACATAAACGGAGCCATAGAAGCGGCCAGTTTACGCTCACGTTCTTGGTCTAAAGTACGCGTCGCCATGATTGATGGCACATTACAACCAAAACCAAGTACCAATGGTACAAACGCTTTACCCGGCAAACCAATCTTTTGCATCACTTTATCAAGCACGAACGCAGCACGCGACATGTAACCAGAACTTTCCAATACCGCTAGGAACAAGTACAGGCCAGCAATTACAGGAATAAACGTCGCAACCGTTTGGATACCGCCACCTACACCATCAGCGATAAGCGTTACAAGCCATACTGGTAAATGACCATCTAATAAGTAGTGACCACCATCAACCAATAGCGCACCAACACCGATGTCAAAGAAATCAATGAATGCACCACCGATATTAATCGCAAACATAAACATCAAGTACATCACAACGAAAAAGAACGGTACACCGACCCACTTATTCAAGATGACGTTATCAACTTTTTCGGTAAAGCTACGGCTCAGCTTACCTTCACTTCGGCGTACTTTTTTGCACTGTTCATGAAGGAATGTGTACTTAGTATCAGCAACATGTAAATCGACGTCGACATCCAGGGTAATTCGCTGTTGATTAACCAGTTCACGCTGCTCTGATTTCAATGAATTGATTACCAGCACATCTTGTTCTAACGCGCGAATCGCTAATGCGCGTGGCGCTGATTCTTGACCAACAAACATTGGCTCTAACGAATCTAACGTTGCTTCAAACTCCGCACTGTACTCTAGCTTCATTGCATCAAGTGTTACGCCCTGAACCACTACTTTATGCAGTAGTTCTTTGAATTCATGGATCTGCGCTTTGTTATTAGCCGAAATTGCAATAACTGGACAACCTAGGATTTTTTCTAGAGCTTTCGCATCGATGACTTGTCGCTCACGCTTCAGTGCGTCCATCTTATTCAGTACAACCACCATTGGACGACCAAGTTCGCGCAATTGTAGTGTCATGTATAAGCTACGCTCCAAGCAAGTCGCATCTACCACGTTAATGATAAGATCCGCTGGATGAGTTAGAACGGCACGTGAAGCAATCGACTCATCAATACTATTGCTATCGTTACCACTATCTAAAGCATAAATACCAGGAAGGTCGGTTAATAAGAATTCATCGCCAGAGTGTGTGTATCGACCTGTTTTTTTCTCAACGGTTACGCCAGCCCAGTTACCAACTTGCTGTTTTGCCCCCGTTAAACCATTGAACAACGTTGTTTTACCACTATTCGGATTACCAACTGTTAGAATTTGGTACTGCATTATTTAACCTCTACCAAGATTGCGTCAGCAATGTTTGTGCGTACAGCAATAGAAACGCCACGCACTTCTACTTGCAGTGGATCGCCCATCGGAGCAAAACGAATCAATTTGATTGGTGTATTAGGCAGTAACCCCATCACCATCAACTTTTTCCGCACATCATTTGATAAATCAGCAAAGCCCGTAATGGTTGCTTGTTGACCTTGTTGTAGTTTTGTCAGTTGCATCACTTTTCCAGTTTGGTAATCGCAGTTAATAATGAGAGTAATTACTATTAACTTCTATATCAGCAATGATACCTAAAGCAAATGTAACAATTCTTGTCTGAAATCAAACTTTACGTTTATGAAAAAATCCACCACAAATCTTATCAAACGTAAATTTCGTCAATTTAAGCCACGTCAAAAACGTTAAAATCAACACTAAACCAAATTTTCACAATATTTAATAATTTTAAATTATTTATTATTTCGAGAATAAATCATTGTAAATCAGTGACTTAATTCAGGTGTCGCAAATCTTATGTCAACTTGGCGTTAATTTTATAAGTAAAGAAAGTTATCTTGCTTATAGTGAACCTCGTCGGGCAAACAAAGCCTTTTGACAAAGAATTCCAGAGGTGGTGCCCCCGCACCACTCCGGCAGCAAGCGAAGGTGTCCTTGACACCCGTGGTATAGTCCCCCCGGCTATACCACGATATTTTTTTCTTAATCTCTATCCCTCTGAATTTAAATACCATTTCCCCAAACACCGTGCTAACAACCTACATTAGCTATCATTTTTGTTTAGTCATTTGGTTATTTCTCGATGAGAATTTAAGTACTAGCAAACTAATTCACAACTGATTGCTATTTTAATTGGCAAATTATTCAGACTTCAACAGGGCCTATGAGCGTAGAAGCGCCTCGTTATCGACGTGTAACGCAGTTAGTCATACGAAAAGAAGTGATCGCTATCAGCTCCACAGCAACAACGCGAGAACCAAAGGGGCGTTTAAATAGAAAGGGATTTTACCTATATCGTTGTACCAGCGGGGCGCTGACCACACAAACACACAAAGGTATAGACTGTGTCCACCCTCGTGGGTTACGTCAATCAACACACCTAAGTACAGATGCCACTACCCGGTAAAATAGGAAAGGAACTAGAAAGCCTCTTCGTGAGCATCGCTCTGTTCAACAAATTGAGTCGGTGAGACACCAAATCGGTGCTTAAAGCGCTGACTAAAGTATGACGGGTCATTAAAACCACAGTCAAAGGCGACATCAGCAACCTTAGCACCCGCCAACAACAAGCGACAAGCATTGTCCAAACGAACCTCACTTAAGTACTCCGAGAAACGTCGCTGAGTCGCACCTTTAAATCGACGCTGCAAACTACGCTCAGAAACAAACAGCATTTTAGCGGCTGTAGAGGTACTAAATTCCGGATCGGCGTAATGTTCCATCACTAACTGCTCTAGTCGGACGATAAATGGATCGCTAGAAGTAAAGGCTGCCGTTTCTCCGGCTAGCTCCTCCACATTCACAATTGAATTCTCATCAAAGGTATGGCTTCTTAGCCAACTCAAACTCATTTTGTTATTACGGCTATTCTCATCGACTTCTAACTGACCACCGCTGACATTAACTAGCTTAACCACTTCCAGCCAATGTTCATCTTGATTGACGTCTGCCAAGATACCATCGTCCATAAAAGTAAGTTGAACTTCGGCTTCGCTGCACTCGAGCTTGATATATACATTTTGATGACGTGAACAACGCTTAACCAGTCCGTCAAAAACTAAGTTGAGTAAGACGTCTAAATTGAAATAATTTAATACCACGTACGCATTTTGCGCCGCAGACATATCCAACTCGACCTCAATTCCGGCTTTGGTAAATTCTTCTCGCCAGCCACCTAAGGTCGATTTCAAAATCATCGACAAATTATAAGCGGGCGAATTTTGCCCGTGTGACTCACGAACATTCAATAATAACTCAAGCTCAGACGAAATCTGTTCAACCATGTGAGATTGCGTCTTAACGCCATCTGGCGTGATATTTCCGTCGGCTGCTCTTAGTCGGTCTTTAAAAGACTGAATCGCTTGACCAAAGATCAAACGTCTCACTTGCAATTGTTTACGCAACTGATGGTTGTTGCTCAACAAAATTCGACTCTGATGGCGCAACTGATTAGTCTTAAGCGCGACTTGTGCTTTGAGCCTACGGTTAGCGCTTGCCATCATTCTTGATCGCCAATACACCGCACCAAACAATAGCGAGAAACCAGAAACCACATACAATACGAGCGCGAATGAGTTCAGATACCAAGGCTCTGAAACCTCAAACTTTAAGCTACGTACTCCACCGCGACCAAGACCATTTACCACAGGACGAACATACAAGGTATATTCTCCCGGGGTTAATCCCTCCATCGCAATTTGATAACCATCTAACGGCGTCCAAATTTTCTCGTTATTTAGACGATACTCGAGTGAAGAACCACTAATACGTGGCATCGTCCCCATTTGAATCGAGATAGAGTCGCCATAAGGAGCAATAATTTTTGACTCATTATCAGCACCAAATGCCACCAACTGTTGATTAACGAGAATTTGAGAAAACAGTACGTTGGTATCAGGTAAAGGCGTTACCGTCAGATCTTTACTTTGTACGCGTATCAGGCTGTGCCATGAGCCCAAAAGTAGTGAGTCCGAATCATTCGCATCGAGTAAACAAAAGCTGTTTCTAAACTCATTATTGATCACGCCAAATGGCTGCCCGTAATGCGCAACAAGTTTACCGTCAAGTGTGTAGTGCGTTAGCCCAGCCGTTGAGGTTAACCATGCCCCCGTGCGATTTTTCATTAAACACTGTGGACTAATATGCTCGTCTACTAAAGGAACCGGGAGCACGGATAGCATATTGATATCGAGGATATTTACGCCATAATTGCTGGCAAGCCAAATCTGCTGCTCACTGCCTTCCGTCATGCCATGAATCGCACCAAATGGAGCACTCTGGGCGATATATTTCAGTTGTCCCTCTTGTAACAGATAAACGCCTCTTTCCGTCCCAAGTACCAGATCATCACCACTTGAAACCAACATTTGGGTGAGTTTACTGCCTAGACTTGAATTAGATTGCCACTGTTCCGCAATGAGTTTTACCCCCTGCTTATTAGGGTCATAACACCAAACACTGTGACTATTTGCTATCCAAATCAGACCCTTACTATCAATAGCAATATGAGTAATCTTTTGACCGTCAAACTGGGCGCTCAATGCGGTATTAGTGATTCGTTCGCCGGTTTTTGCATCCAAAACAATCACGCCTTGGTTTGTCGCTAACCATACTTTGCCATCATACTCGAGCATGTTGTAAACACGACCAGAGTAAACACGTTCTTTGCGCTTATCTTTCTCTATGAAGAAACGGTATAAGCCTGACGACTTCATCACCCAATAGCCTTGCTTATCCTGCATCGCCACCATATTGCTAATTGGAGTATGGATCTGATTCACGCTCAAATCTTGACTTGGAAAACGCTCGAATTTTTCGCCAAACAATGAAAAATACTGAATACCCTTATTGGTTGAGATCCACATTCCACCACTATTATCGTTAACCAGCGATAGAATACGGCGCCCAGTGAGTGCAAACCCCGCATCCTTCTCGCCCGAGTGTTTTTCCATTTCCCCGCTGATAAACGAATAAATATAAAGTCCGTTCTGCGTACCAATCCAATACGATTGTGGCGTTTCAGCAATGACCGTGACATTCGGGGCAGGAATGATGAACTTTGGCTTCGAGGTATTATTAATGTCATACACGACCGCCCCTCGACTCGAACCAAGAATCAACTCTCGACGTGAACTGGAATAGTAAAGTTTATCTATACCGTTCCCTTGAGAACGTGGTACATGACGAAAACCTTGGCTTTCAGACACAAAAACACCGTTATCGGTGGCGATAACCCAACGTTGTTTCACTAACAATGCGTCATTAATCGACAGTTTGAGAGATTCACCATAACGATAAAGCTCCATCAAGGAGTAACTGCTGTATTCGCCATCGGCTATTCGGTAGGTGTGAAAGTGAGCGTCATCTGTGAGCCAGATGTAACCATCGTTCGCGCCCATACTTTCAATTTCAGTACCAGGAGGGAGCTCAAATACAGTTTCACGTTGGCTATGAGACGTCGAGCGATAGACGACATTATTTTCATAAGACCAAAACAAATCATCGTAAATAATGACCTTCTTGGTGCGATAAGGTAAGGCAGAGCCGGTCTTGGGTGCGACGGATTGACCATCGAAGAAGAGCACCTTGTCTCTCACATCGTGGATCCAAAGACCACCGTTTGAGGAAAGGAAAAGTTGTTTTGCAGCGAACACCTTCCCCTGACTCTCGCTCGGCAATGGGTAAAACACTGAAGGCGAAGAATCAAAAGCGTAAACTATCTGTGTTACGAATAAGAGCAACGTAACCCAAAAGGTGCGTTTCACTAACCAATCCTTAAAGCATAAAAAAGCCAGCAATGAGTGCAAACATAAATACACTCATTGCTGCTAGTCGGCTTTATTCTATTGGATAAACGCCTAGTTGAATACTTAAACTATTCTATTTACTAGAGATCACGCAATAAAAAGTGAGTTTATTTGCTTAAACAGTCAGCAAAGCTGTGGGATATTTGATCGATAAAAGTGAAGTAACTACCATTTTTCACTTCGATTTCAGATGCGACCGGATCGAGTTTACCCAGCTTAGCGTTGCTCCCACGCATCACCGACTCAATCACTGCAGGCGTAAACTGTGGCTCAGCAAAAACGCATTTGGCATTCTCATTACGTAGTTCACTGCGAATTTTAATCAGCGTTTTAGCGCCAGGTTTTCGGTCCGGAGTGACGGTGAAATGCCCTAAATTATTCAACTGGTAATCTTGCTCAAAGTAACCGTACGCATCGTGGAACACGTAGTAACCTTGCTGTTGCACTGGCTCTAGTAAAGCTTTGACTTGATCATGTTTAGCGCGATACTTCTCAGCAAATTGCTCATAATTTTTTAGATAGGTTGCTGCATTGGCAGAATCATTTTCCGCAAGTTGCTTGGCAATTGCCTCGGCGACTTGCAGTGTTGGCTGATAACCGAGCCAAAAATGCGGATCATGGCTGCCGTGATCGTGACCATCATGGTGATCATGCCCTTCATGACTAAACTCACGCAGCTTTAAGCCTTCAATTTTTGAAATTTCTAACGTCTGCGCTTTTTGACCGTTTCTTTGCTCCATAACACCAGCAAGGAAAGGCTCTAAATCTTTACCATACCAGATAACCAAATCCGCATCTTTCACTTGCTTAACGTCTGATGGTTTTAGAGCATAGTCATGCGGAGAAGCATTCGATTTTAAAAGTACGTCAGGGTTAGCAACGCCTAACATAATCTCATGGGTGATCATTTGAATCGGTTTAATACTGGTTAAAACTTGCTGCTGTTGAGCAAGCACAGAACCACTGATTGAGGTCATTAAGGGGACAAACAAAAGAGCGAATTTAGTTTTCATGGGAGTAAAGCACGACTGTATAGAATTAGTGAGGAATAAATGTTACATTATAACATTAGTCAATTGCAAATGAGTTCTATTCATGACCGCGCTCATCGAGCTATCCAATATCAATGTTCAGTTTGACGGACGACAAGTATTAGACAACGTCAGTTTGAGCATCAATAAAGGCGAAATCATTACCCTCGTTGGACCTAATGGAGCAGGTAAATCAACCTTGGTTAAAGTTTTGCTCGGCTTACAGAAGCGCTACCAAGGTTCCATCATAAAACCGAAGAAACTCAAAATTGGTTATGTTCCGCAAAAACTGAAACTGAATGAAACGTTGCCATTGGATGTTTCGCGCTTTCTACGCCTGGCTGGACGCTTTAGCCAACAAGAAATTCAAGAGTCACTGACTCTAACCGGAGCACAGCACCTACTCAACAGTGACATGCATGCGTTATCCGGTGGCGAAACTCAACGAGTTCTATTGGCGCGAGCACTGTTGCAAAGACCTGATTTACTGGTATTGGATGAGCCAGCTCAAGGCGTCGATGTTCAAGGACAAATCGATCTTTATGATCTTATCGATACCATTCGTCACCGTTTTAACTGTGCGGTATTTATGGTTTCGCACGACTTGCATTTAGTGATGGCAAAAACCGATCATGTGATCTGTTTGCATCACCATATCTGTTGTTCCGGTGCGCCAGCAACGATTACTCAGCACCCAAAATACATTGCATTATTTGGCGAAACGCGCCAAGAAAAACTCGCGTTTTATCATCATCAACATGATCACCACCACCACGACTTAGCAGGTCAAGCTGTTGGTGGTGAACGCTCAAGCTGCTCTCATCATTCACACGGTCACCATCATCATGATTGAGTTTTTACTTCCCTCTATTCTCGCAGGTCTGGGAATCGCTTTAATTGCCGGTCCGCTTGGTTCATTTGTTGTATGGCGAAAAATGGCTTACTTCGGTGACACTTTAGCGCACGCTTCACTGATGGGTTTAGCGTTTGGATTTCTATTTGATGTCAACCTATATCTCGCCCTTGTTGTATGCTGCTTAGTGTTAGCGGTGATTTTGGTGACGCTGCAGAGACAACAGGTTGTTGCTGCCGATACATTACTTGGCATTCTCGCCCATAGCGCCCTCTCGCTTGGCTTGGTCGCAGTAAGTTTTCTTGACGACGTACGAATCGATTTAATGAGTTACCTATTTGGTGACTTGTTGGCAGTATCACCACAGGATTTAATTTTTATCTATTCCGGTGTTGTCGTGGTCGGGCTTATTTTGATGCTATTTTGGCGTCCACTGCTTTCAACCACCATCAACGAAGAGCTGGCGAGCGTAGAAGGTCATAATGTTGACTTAATGCGCCTTATTTTGATGCTGTTGGTTGGCTTAGTTATCGCTGTTGGAATGAAGTTTGTCGGCGCATTGATTATCACTTCGCTATTAATTATTCCAGGCGCAACAGCAAGACGATTTGCTCGCACTCCTGAGCAAATGGCTATGGTGGCATCCATTATTGGTATGATAGCGGTACTCGCCGGACTGAGCCTCTCTTGGCACTTCGATACCCCCGCCGGTCCTTCGGTGGTTATCAGCGCTGCTGCGCTATTCCTACTGAGTCAGTTCAAGAAAATCGCATAAAAAAACGGCTTCCCTCGGGAAGCCGTTTGGTTTTAACCAACTGAGTTATTATTTCTTATCTATACATTTAATATATGTTAGCCGCGGTGCTATGCACCTTCGTTATAGAGTTCTAGGCTGGCTAAATCTTGTTGAATCTCAAGCTGAGTTTTCGCGTCATCGCTACGCAGCGATTCTAGATATTCTAAATATTGCTGCGTGATGTCACCGGTCACATACTCGCCACTGAATACTGAGGTTTCAAACTTGGTAATATCATTGTTACCAGAACCTACCGCAGCGACTAGATCTTCCAACGTTTGGAAAATCAGTTCATCAGCACCGATTTGTTTACAGATTTGTTCGTTATCACGACCATGCGCGATTAGCTCATTGGCAGTTGGCATATCAATTCCGTATACGTTCGGGAAACGAATCTCTGGCGCAGCTGAAACCATGAATACTTTTTTAGCACCAGAATCACGCGCCATTTCGATGATCTGCTCTGAAGTCGTACCGCGAACGATCGAGTCGTCGACCAACAGAACATTCTTATCTTTAAACTCTGAGCGAATCGCATTCAGTTTACGGCGAACTGATTTCTTACGCTGCTGCTGACCCGGCATGATAAAGGTACGACCAACATAACGGTTTTTAACAAAGCCTTGGCGGTAAGGCGCATCAATCGCTTGCGCAATTTGCAGCGCAATATCACACGATGTTTCAGGGATAGGAATGACAACATCAATATCGAGGTGGCTGTATTCATCACGAATACGTTCACCCAGCTTTTTGCCCATCTCTACGCGCGCGGCATACACTGAAATCTTGTCAATGAACGAGTCTGGGCGCGCAAAATAGACGTATTCAAACATACAAGGGTTAAGTTGTGGATTATCCGCACACTGCTGAGTATGTAATTGACCATCAAAAGTCACATATACCGCTTCACCTGGAGAAACGTCACGGATAAAGTCAAAGCCAACGGCATCTAATGCCACTGACTCAGACGCAACCATATACTCTGTTTGACCTGCAACTTCACGTTTACCTAAACACAGAGGGCGAATCCCTTTAGGGTCTCGAAAAGCAATCATGCCGTGACCAATGATCATCGCCGCAACCGCGTATGCGCCGCGAATAGTACGGTGCACATTCATCACTGCGCGGAAAACGTCTTCTGCGGTTACTGTACCTTTGACAGTATCGATTTCGTGAGCAAGGACATTGAGCAGAACTTCTGAATCAGAAGTGGTATTGAGGTGACGACGGTCTTTAGCGAAGAGTTTTTCACGCACATCGTTGGCGTTAGTGAGGTTGCCGTTGTGGGCGAGAGTGATACCGAATGGAGAGTTTACGTAGAAAGGTTGAGCTTCTGAGGCACTGGAACTGCCTGCGGTTGGGTAACGAACATGTCCTATTCCGACGTTACCTTGCAACCTTTGCATGTGCCTCGCTTCAAACACATCCTTGACTAAACCGTTCGCCTTACGCAGACGAAAACGATTGCTTTCTATGGTACAAATACCGGCGGCATCTTGGCCACGGTGCTGCAATACAGTCAAAGCGTCATAAATAGACTGATTAACAGGCGTTGTGCCCACGATTCCAACAATACCACACATGTCCTAACCCTCGATTTGCGACAATGGCTGGCGCGTTAAATCGCGCCAGATAAGAAACTCGATGATGCTTGTAGGTGTTCAAAAAACGGTTCAATAATCAATTTGAAATGAGGAACTAACTCCGAAGTCGTCCACCATTCACTTTGATTGAACGTCGTGAAGGTATCAACAAAGAACAGAACTGCAGCAACAATTAATACGCCACGCAATCCGCCAAAGACAATCCCCAACACTCGGTCTGTACCCGACAAACCCGTTTTTTGGATCAACTGCCCAATCACATAGTTAACCAACGCACCTACAATCAGCGTGGCAACAAAAAGAGCAGCGATGGCTGCGCCATTACGAAACATTTCATCTTCGATTTTGGTGAAGTACACAGCAAGTCGTGCGTAGTACTGACTGGCGATAAAAAACGCACCAAACCAAATAACCAGAGACAAAGCTTCTTTAGCGAAACCACGTACAAGGCTGATTAAAGCCGATAGGCTAATCACACCCAAAATTACAATATCTAACCAATTCATGTGTATTCACATCTTCAGTTGGCGCGCATTTTAACAGAAAAAACGGCGACGCAAACGTTTTCTTAAGGATTTAGTGGTTTAAATTTAAGCAATCGACCTTTTGAGCCGGTAATTTTTTCCAACTCCGCGATCTGACGCTCTAGTTTATTTTTTGACACATCTGGACCAATTATCACTCGAGTAAAACCATTATCGAGTTTTGTATGAGCCTGATAGCCACGCTTTTGCAGATCTTTAACCACGTTAGCGGCATTGTCAGCATTCTTTAGCGCCATCAATTGAATAATCCATGCGCTTTCTTGATATTGATTACGCTCAGGCACCTCTTTTTCAACCACTTTGACGGTGGCTACTTCTTCTGGCTGACTTTGTTCAATCACCACTTCAACGGGAGTTGGCGGTAAAGAAGCGCTGTCATCTTCAGGAGCGAGTACCTCAAAAGTTTCAACATCACTGTCCAACTCCGGTTTAATTGGAATGCTTGCTGTCTCTTCTTTGTAATGCGTTTTTTGACCATCAAGTACGTCAGGCAGCACGATCACCCCGATAGAAACAAGGATGATGGTACCGACTAAACGATTTTGGAACTTACTTGCCATTTATTCTCCTTTTGTCTGCCAGTGTTCTAATACTTCACCAACAGTATGGAATGAACCGACAACGATAATGACATCTTCTGCTTTCGCCTGTGTCATTGCCGCATCAAATGCTTCAACTGGCGATGGATATTGCGTCTGCTCTGCAGGCAGATGTTGGCACAATTCATCTGCTGTCGCGGCACGAGGTCCCGTCAATGAAGCCGGATACCATGCACTTGCAAGCGGTGACAAGATCTCTAATGTCGATTTAATATCTTTGTCATGCAGCATCGCGACTACCATGTGAATGGTTTTATTCACATATTGCTGTTGCACTCGATCAACTAGATACTGGGCAGAATGCGGGTTATGTGCGACATCAAGCAACACCATCGGTTGTTGATGAATGATCTGCATACGACCCGGCAAAGTCGCATTATTTAAACCGTTAACGATATTAACGTCACTGATATCAAGGTTAGCGGTGGCGAGTGCCATTAATGCCGTTGCCGCATTTGGCAGAGGCAAACTTGGTACCGGTAGCGCTTCAAGTTGATAAGAGCCATGAGTCCAACACCAAGTGTTATCCTCTGTCAGGGTGTAGTTGTACTGAATACCCACTTGATAAAGCTCTGCTTGAATATCATCAGCATGGGCTGCCACTGTTGCTGGAGCTTTAGGCTGACCACAAATTGCCGGTTTACCGCTGCGGAAAATCCCCGCCTTCTCATAGCCGATCACATTGATATCATCACCCAGCCAATCGACATGGTCGATCGCCAAACTGGTAATGACCGAGACATCGTGATCGACAACATTAGTGGCATCTAAGCGACCACCAAGACCAACTTCAAGGAGCACCACATCAACTTTTTCAGTTTGGAATAAGCGCAATGCTGCCAAAGTGCCATATTCAAACAAGCTTAAGCTAATATCGCCGCGTTGCTTTTCAATAAAGTCGAAGGCTTGAGTATGCTTTTCATCACTGAGATCTTCACCATTTACGCGTACTCGCTCGTTGTAGCGAATCAGGTGTGGAGAACTGTAAACACCGACTGAGTAACCAGCATCCAGTAAGATGGCTTCCATTAACGCACAGGTAGAGCCCTTACCGTTGGTTCCGGCAACAGTTATTACAGTTGGAGCAGGTTTGATCAAATTGGCTTTCTGAGCGACCGCTTGAACGCGATCTAAGCCGAGGTCGATTGCTGAAGTGTGTATATTTGCTAAATAATCAAGCCACATCGCGAGTGGAGATGTGGCTTGAGGAATAAGAGTCTGACTCATCTAACTTTAACCAATGATTCCGTGGTTGTTTGTTAGTGGTACTTTACCCTTTTTCGTCCGCTTCTGGTACAGAATACTCAGCTTCTTGCGGAGAATCATTCACAGAAACAACAAGTGGTGAAGCTGAATTGGTCAATTTCGCGAGCATGCTGCTTACACGTTGACGCATTTCACGGCGGTCAACAATCATATCGATCGCGCCATGCTCAAGTAAGAACTCACTGCGCTGGAAACCTTCTGGCAAGTCTTCACGCACCGTTTGTTCAATTACACGACGACCCGCAAAACCGATCAGTGCTTTTGGTTCACCGATGTTGATGTCACCCAGCATGGCTAAACTTGCCGATACACCACCCATGGTTGGGTCAGTCATAACCGAAATAAATGGTAGACCTTTTTGTGATAAACGTTCTAGAGCCGCACTGGTTTTCGCCATCTGCATCAGAGACATTAGTGCCTCTTGCATACGTGCGCCGCCACTGGCTGAGAAACAAACCAAACCACAGTTGTTTTCCATTGCCGCTTCTACTGCTTTAACAAAGCGAGCGCCAACAACAGAGCCCATTGAACCGCCCATAAATGAGAACTCAAAAGCACAAGCTACAACAGGAATACCTATAACTTCACCCTGCATTACAACAAGTGCATCTTTCTCACCACTGCTTTTCTGTGCAGCAGAGATACGATCTTTGTAACGCTTAGAGTCTTTAAACTTAAGCTTGTCTTGTGGCTCAAGATCGTTGGCAAGTTCTACACGGTTAGTATCATCCAAGAATGTTTCCAGACGACGACGCGCTTTCATACGCATGTGATGGTCACATTTCGGACATACTTCTAGGTTACGCTCTAGTTCAGCATGGTAAAGCACTTGCTCACATGAAGTACATTTAGTCCAAACACCTTCAGGGATAGACGCTTTACGAGAACTTACGATATTGCTTTTTTCTAAAATCTTTTCAAGCCAACTCATGGAAGACCTTTTCTCTATCAATCCTCCGCGCAAGGCGAAAGATATAAAATCTGAATTTATACGTGAGGATTAAAGCATATAAAATGCCAAGTGTAGACAAAAAACTGGTTGTACCTATTTTTGTTACCCTACTCCAACACGGCGTTCGACTGTCTCGTTAGCTCATATGTAACACACTGACCTAACGAGGTATTACTCTTATTTATGAACTAAATACTATAAATTAGTTCAAATTATCTGGCAAAAATAGCGGACCGATCGGAGCGCGTGGCAGATCAAATTCTTGCGGGTAATCCACATCAACCAGATACAAACCTTCTGCTTTTGCCGTTGCGCCCGCCAATTTACGATCTTTTGCTTCGAGTAACCATTTGATCCACTCGGGATCTTGTTCACCACGTCCAACACACAGCAGACTACCAGTAATGTTGCGCACCATGTGGTGTACAAACGCATTGGCTTTGATATCAATCACCACATATTGACCGTGGCGAGTCACGTTTAAGTGCATCAAATTACGCCATGGACTGTGTGACTGACAATGAACTGCACGGAATGAAGTAAAGTCATTTTCACCCAGCAAGTATTGACCTGCTTGGTGCATTTTTACTTCATCTAAGTCGCCATGATAGTGGCTGACGCCAGAATGCAAAATGCCTGGTCTTAATGCGCTATTAAAGATGATGTAACGATAACGGCGTGCTGTCGCAGAAAAACGCGCATGAAACTCTTCTGGAACCTCTTTTGCCCATCTAACCGCAATATCTTTGGGAAGATTAGCATTCACACCCATCATCCAAGCCACCATTTTACGGTTGGCTGTTGTATCAAAGTGGACAACCTGACCAGTGCCGTGAACGCCGGCATCAGTGCGTCCTGCACATTGAACTTCCACCGGATGATTGGCGACAATACTTAATGCACGTTCAAGCTTCTCTTGCACGCTTTGAACTTCTCTTTGACGTTGCCAGCCAAAGTAGTGAGTACCATCATACTCAATACCTAAAGCGATTCTCATCTTGGTCTCTCTTAGAAAATGGGGTCGGAAGTATAACTAAACTACTATACCCTCGCTACCCCATGATATAAAAACAAAAGGGGCATAAGCCCCTTTAATAATGTTTCGTGGTTAACGATAAGCGATTAGGCGCGACTATTGATGCTATCGATCAGCCTTTTCGCTTCACGACGGATCTCATCACTGCCATCGACAATCGCTTCTTCTAGTAGTCTGACCGCGCCAGAAGCATCATTCATCTCGATATAAATCTTAGCTAAATCCAGTTTACCTGCCGCTTCAGAGTTCGAATCGACATCGATGTCGCTCATTTCGCCGATAACATCAGGGAAATCCGCTAACCCCACATCTAGCTTGAGCTCTTCTGTATCAGGGTCGAAACCAGCCTCTTGCTGCTCAACTTCAGCCATCAATTCGTCGATGGTGCGATATTGATGATCGCGAGGGTTAAAGTCAGCGAGATCCTCTTGGCTTTCCCAATCTTCGTTATGAACCTTCGCTTGAGCGGGTTGGTTATCGTTAGACCAAATTTGCTGCTCATCTTCAGGAATATCATCTGAGATACTCGCTTGCTGCTCCGGAGATAAACTAAAGCCATTCCAATCTTCACCGCCGAATTCAAGCATGGCATCGATATCCATACCTGCTGAATCGCTCACTTCGCGATCTACCGGTTTAGTGATTGGCTGAAACTCTTCGCCTTCTTCATCGAGAAGTTCACTCAAAGTGCGCTCATCATCGTAATCGCTCGGCTGAACACTCGGTGCTGCCGCTTGCGATGAACCGGTAACAAAATCCTCTCCGCCAAATAATCCAGCTAATACATCGCCTTCATCTAAGGTACGATCTAAGAAGTGATCTTGAATCGTTTCATCTGGCTCGCCGGAAGCGGCAGATTCTGCGCTTGGCAAATCCAACTCATCGAAGTCAAATTCAATTTCATCGCTGTCGAGCTTTTCTACTGGTGCTGGCGTTGGCGCCGCTTCACTTTCAATTTGAGGTTCAGCAACACTGTTTTCAGCCATTGGCGCATCAACACTTTCTAGGCTTGTTGCATCAAAGCTTGGCTCATTTGCAAAGTCCGCCAGTGCTTGCTCTTCACCATATTCTGGTAAATCCCGCTCATCGAAATCAAATGCAACGTCATCGCTGTCGAGCGTTTCTGCTGGCACTGGTGCCGCTTCACTTTCAACTTGTGGTTCAGCAACAGCGTTTTCAGCCGTTGGCGCATCAACACGCTCTGCACTTTGTGCATCAAAGCTTGGCTCATTAGCAAAATCTGCCAGTGCTTGCTCTTCACCGTATTCTGGTAAATCCAGCTCATCGAAGTCGAATTCAATTTCGTCGCTATCGAGCATTTCTGCAGACGCTGGAGCCGCTTCACTTTCAACTTGAGGTTCAGCGACAGCGTTTTCAGCCGTTGACTCATTAGCAAAATCTGCCAATGCTTGCTCTTCACCGAATTCAGGCAAATCCAACTCATCGAAGTCGAATTCAATTTCATTGCTATCAAGCGTTTCTGCTGGCGCTGGCGCCGCTTCACTTTCAACTTGAGGTTCAGCAACTGCGTTTTCAGCCGTTGGCGCATCAACACGCTCTGCACTTTGTGCATCAAAGCTTGGCTCATTAGCAAAATCAGCCAGCGCTTGCTCTTCACCGTATTCAGGCAAATCCAGCTCATCGAAGTCGAATTCAATTTCATCGCTATCGAGCGTTTCTGCTGGCGCCGCTTCACTTTCAACTTGAGATTCAGCGACAGCGTTTTCAGCCGTTGGCGCATCAACATTCTCGACGCTTTTTGCATCAAAGCTTGGCTCATTAGCAAAATCAGCCAGTGCTTGCTCTTCACCGTATTCAGGTAAATCTAACTCATCAAGCTCAATTGGAGTCTCTTCACGCTCGCTCAACTCGTCATCAATCGATTGATGAGTGGTTAATTCTGGTTGTTCTGATAACTGCGGCTCAACAGGCGACGTTTGTTGCGCTGCTTGCTGTTTGTCCCACTCTTTATCCCATTCAGCCACCTCAGCCCAATCAGCATCAGAAACCGGTTGATACTCATCATCCTCTGAAATCTCAGCGTTCGTTACAGGTTCCTCACCGCGCAACTCAGCTAATGCGTTCGCGGTTTCCTGATCATCATCCACCAGCCAGTCATCATCACTTGGCATACCAAATTCATTTTCAACAGCCTCTAGTGCTGCTTTAGGCTGCTCTGGCTCTGGCTCTGGCTCTGGCTCTGGCTCTGGCTCTGGCTCTGGCTCTGGCTCTGGCAACGATTGTTCTACCGCACTGTTGTGCTGGTCAAGCTCTGGTTGCTGAGCATCATCACCAAGCTGGTCAAAACTGAACTCACCTAACAGAGGATCTTCTTCTGGCGCCACGTCAAGCATGTCATCAACAAAATCTTCACTTGAAAATTCACGTGATGGTTCTACCGACGGTGTATTCTGCTCTTCGGTCGCCAGCAGATCTTCACTATCGCTTTGCGGCAGCTCTGACTGAACGTCGTCAAGTAATTGGTCAATATCAAATGCTGAATTCGTTTCAGCTTGAGGCTCGCCCTTTTCAATCTCGAGCAGTTCTTCGAACAACTCCGTACCATCGTCACCTATTGATAAATCATCTTCGCTGTCATCATCTTTAAAAAGTTCATCTAATAAGTCGGTACTGTCTTGGTCATATGGCGATTGAGTTGCCGATTCATCGTCATCATCAAGCATCTCATCGAGCAAATCGATTGAATCGATATCAAACGCATCATCCTCAGCTTCTGATGAGTCGCTCTCAGCCGTTAAGCTGTTTAGCTCGCTCGCAAAATCACTTTGCGGCTTGTCAATCTCAGGCGACGCATCATCAGATGTGTCATCATCAAGTAGCTCATCGAGGAGTGCGGTCGACTCTAGATCAAACTCATCTTGCTCTGCTTGCTCGTCATCACCATCGAGTAATTCATCGAGCATTGCCGTTGAATCAGCATCAATCGTCTCTAACGAGTCATCATCACTGTCATCTAGCCACTCATCCAACAATGCCACATCGTCATCATCTGAGCTCAAATCAAACTCATCTTTGCCACTGTCGAGTAGATCATCCAACTCACCTGACTGAGCAAGTGGCTGTTGTGCGTCTTCGTCGCTAGCTAGCAACTCATCAAATAGCGCGGTTGACTCTTGTTCTAACTGGCGTATAGCGTCTTGGTCCGGTTCAGTTGCTTGCGATTCAACTTGGGCAAACAAAGCGTCAATTTCATCATCCGACGTGACATTGAACGCATCGGATTCAGCCGGATCTTTTTCCGCCTCAATTTCATCGCTCGCTTCTGCCAACAGATTGTCGAAATCTAATTCAGAACCATCATCTTCGATTTCAACATCACCACTTAAGAGCTCATCTAGCATGGTTTGGTCGAGCGCATCATCTAACTCAACGTCCTTCTGCGCTGAATTAAATAGATCATCGATATCATCTTGACCCACTGGTGAATCAGACAGGTCGAACTCATCGTCAGACAGGTCATCTTCAATGATGACGTCATCCAACGCGCGCTCCATTTCTTCAAGACCTAGCGCTTTCTCTTCTGCATCAACGCTGATACCGTTACTGCTAATACCTGGTGATGCAATAGACTCATCCAATACCCCATCTTCATTGATTGCGGCAAATGGATCTTCGTCATCATTCTCTAAATTGAAGTCAAGATCATTATCATCAAGGTCAGCAAAGACGTCTAAGTCATCATCTTTACTCGGCTCACCATCCAGTTCTGCTGAGAATAACAAATCATCATCACTGGATTCGCCAAATAGATCGTCATCAAGATCAAGCTCATCTTCAACGTCCTGATCTAAGGTATCAGGAACCACAGGCGCAATCGGTGCATTAGGTGAAGACTGGAGTTCATCAGAGTTAGCTTGTTCAGATTCATCCTTCTTGCGACCCAATAGGGTCATCACAACCAGACCAATCAACAACGCCGGGATCACTGCCATCGCACCTACTAGCCAACCATTGGACAAAATGTTATCCATCGTGCTTGGCGCATTGCGGCTCTCTTCCGCTAATCGCTGACGCTCTGCTTCTAATAATTTCTCGACTTCTGAGCGAATACGGTTTTCATCACCTAGCTCTTGTTTCAGACCATCAACTTCAGTCTGCACGTCTGCTAACATCAAACGCAGTCTGTGGTTCTTCTCTTCAAGCGCAGCGAGTTCCGACTCTGACGATTGCAGTTGCTGCTCAAGATTAACCACTTCTTTTGGCTTACCCGTTGGTGCAACTGGCTTAGGCTCCACCGCTGGCTTGGTAATAGCTGGTGTGCGGTTTGGCAACTGCGGTTTTTCAACCACTGTCGGGGCTGGAGTCGCCACAGGTTGAGGCTTAGCTGGCAACGCACTTGCTGGCGCTGGCGCGTTACCGTCCAAGCGAGCTTGGTGAAGGTTCATAATACGAACAGCTTCATCGGTCGAAACACTGCGAGCCTGAGCAAGAGAAGGGATACGAAGAGTACTGCCCGGGATCAGTGTATGGATATTTTGATTTTCAAACGCTTGTGGGTTGAGCTGATAAATCGCCAACAGGGTTTGTTGGACTGACACTTGATTAGATGGGCGAAGTTGTGACGCCACTGACCATAGTGTCTCTTGTCCACTAGTCGGACCATAAAAACGAGATGGTTCGCTAGCAGAAGAAGCTCGGCGCGTAATTTGTTCAGAAAATTGTGGTGATGATTGAATCTCACCATTCGGTCCCGTAAGGCGAATACTCTCTGCACTTACAATGGTTGTCTGAGTCACGGCTACCAATGCAATCGGCATTAATAGACGTTGAAGAAATCGACGCATAGAAGGCTCAGCTCGGTGCTCTTAATAATTAATTTCGATGATCTGCTAAATATATCGGATCATAGAGGCAAAACTATAGCCGTAGAGCCAAAAAATGTGTGCCTAGCTTAATAATCGCATTAATCTCACACATTTTTTTCAATATCGACTAAAAAAGCCCCGCATATTGCGAGGCTTGAAGGGCTGGTTCAAATAAACAGCTTAGTAGTAATCGCGGATTAACACTTCAGCGATTTGCACGGCGTTCGTTGCCGCACCTTTACGCACGTTGTCCGCAACTACCCATAGGTTGATACCGCTATGGTGGCTAATATCGTTACGAATACGACCCACCATTACGTGGTCTTTACCACCGGCATCACGTACTTGAGTTGGGAAATCTTCACCATGGAACACTTCAACACCTTCGGTGTTCTCAAGTAGTTGAATTACTTCTTGCGCATCGATTGGCGCGCGAGTTTCAACGTGCACTGCTTCAGCGTGACCGTAGAAAACAGGTACGCGCACACAGGTCGGGTTAACCGTAATTGAAGAATCATTAAAGATTTTTTGTGTTTCCCACACCATCTTCATCTCTTCTTTGGTGTAACAGTTTTCCATCATTTGATCGATTTGCGGAATACAGTTAAACGCGATCTGTTGTGGGAATTGCTCCGCTTCCGCAGGAATACCGTTCAGCAGTTTTGCCGTTTGACCAGCAAGTTCATCGATACCACCTTTACCTGCGCCAGATACTGACTGGTAAGTCGATACGTTGATACGCTCAATACCGACTGCATCATGAATTGGTTTTAGAGCAACCAACATTTGGATCGTTGAGCAGTTTGGGTTAGCAATAATGTTGCGGTTACGGAACTCAGCAATTGCTTCTGGGTTCACTTCAGGAACCACCAGTGGAATATCGTAGTCGTAACGGAATTGTGATGTGTTATCGATTACGATCACACCTTCCTCAGCTGCAACTGGTGCCCATTTTGCTGACAGTTCGCCACCCGCTGAAAACAGAGCAATATGCGCCTGAGACCAGTCAAACTCATCGACGTTTTGTACGCGAATTGTTTTGCCATTAAAGCGGTAAGTTTTACCTTCGCTACGTTCACTTGCTAGTAGGAACAATTCGCCTACTGGGAACTTGCGCTCTTGCAACACTTCAAGAATCGTTTCACCGACAGCGCCCGTCGCACCTAGTACGGCCACATTGTATTGTTGGCTCATTCACTTACCTCAATTTGAAAACCTAATTTCGCTAATGGTGCCAAATTACACGCTTGGCTACCCACTAACGTTACCGCGCCATATTCGCGGCGATCCCAATAATCCTTGCGCATTTTATCAAATGAACCTGGTTTTGCGATCTCACGGCGGAACAACGCATCATCTTTACGCACATCATAGATGATCTGAGTCAGATTGTGCAGCGTCGCTTCATCCCAAGCATATTGCAATGTCGCGGTTGGTACTGGCGCAATCGGCAGTAGATCGGCAGCCGCGGCGGTTTTTGCTTCACCAAGGAACTCACAGTAACTGTTGAAAATCATCGTGGTTCCGCGCGCTTTACCCTCAAGACCGTAACCTGCAACATGCGGGGTCGCGAATGCTAACAGAGGTAGAAGCTCCATATCAACTTCTGGTTCAAACTCAAACACGTCTAACGCGGCTGCGAAACCATCTTGCTTTTGTAAGCGCGCTTTAAGTGCTTGGTTATCAACCACTGGACCGCGTGCCGCGTTGATAAGAATTTGGTCACCACGTAATGAGTTCAACACTTGCTCATCAATCATATGGTGAGTTGGGTAATCACCTTGGCGGGTGATTGGTGTATGCAACGAAATGATGTCAGCTTGTGCAAGTAGCGTTTCCAGCGGAGTAAATTCGCGCGCATCACCTTCGGCTTGCTTAATTGGGTCATTAATCAGCACCTTAATGCCAATGCCTTCAAGGCAGTGTTGTAGGTAGCTACCCACCTGACCTGCGCCCACAATACCGACTGTTTTTTCAAACACTGAGAAGCCTTGCTGTTGTGCCAGTACCATCATTACGCTGAATACATATTCGGCAACACCAACTTTGTTACAACCCGGCGCAGCGGTAAAAAAGATACCACGTTCACGCAACAACTCTTGATCGACGTGGTCCATACCCGCCGTTGCAGTACCGACAAATTTGAGTTTATTCGCTTTAGCAATAAGCTCTGCATTTACTTTGGTCACCGAGCGGATCATTAATGCATCCACATCCACTAAATCATCAGCAGTTAAAGTACGACCAGGCTTTAAAATCACTTCGCCAAGCTGCTCAAATAATTCTTGAGCGTAAGGCATGTTTTCATCAATTAGAATTTTCATTTCACTTCGTATTCTTTTGCGGTTTTACTGGATTGTGCAGAATTCAATAACAAGTGTCGAGCGCTGCGTTTTGCCTATTATGAATGGTTTGAGACGACTTATCAGATACCCACTTCGCAAACTGTTCGTCAAAAGCATTCAACTTTGCTTACTTTGCCAGCAAATGGCTCATTTTGTTTAGATTTGACAAATTTTAGGCAATAAAAAACCGGCCCCAGATGAGGCCGGTAAGATCCAGAACAAAAGGATTTGACCCGCTCTCCATGGGCCAAATTTTGCGTCTGTTCGACCAGAGTTGTTACACTCCGATCAAGCTCTGGAAACTGGGTTGTCAGCTACATAACTCTAACTGACGAATTCAGTTAACCTTGATACTTTTTAATCACTAGCGTGGCGTTAGTGCCGCCAAAACCAAAGCTGTTAGACATAACAGTGGTGAGTTCTGCTTCACGCATTTCAGTAACGATATCTAAACCGTGCGCAGCTTCATCTAGCGTTTCAACGTTGATGCTTGGTGCAATAAAGTTATTGTCTAGCATTAGCGTTGAGTAAATTGCTTCGTGAACACCAGCTGCACCTAGCGCATGGCCAGTCATTGCTTTAGTTGCAGAAATTGCAGGGCTGTTGTCACCAAATAGCTCTTGGATAGCACCAAGCTCTTTAACGTCACCAACTGGCGTTGATGTGCCGTGAGTATTCACGTAATCCACGCTTTCAACTGCCTGCATTGCCATCTTCATACAACGCACCGCACCTTCACCTGATGGCGCTACCATGTCGTAACCGTCAGAAGTCGCGCCGTAGCCTACGATTTCACCGTAGATTTTCGCGCCACGGGCAAGTGCATGCTCTAGTTCTTCAACCACTAGCATGCCGCCGCCGCCAGAGATAACAAAACCGTCACGCGCTGCATCGTATGTACGAGAAGCTTTTTCTGGCGTTTCGTTGTATTTCGTTGATAGTGCGCCCATTGCATCAAACATCATAGTTTGCGACCAATCTAGCTCTTCACCACCACCCGCAAATACGATGTCTTGTTTACCAAGTTGGATAAGCTCCATTGCGTGACCAATACAGTGTGCAGATGTTGCACAAGCTGAACTCATTGAGTAGTTTACGCCACGGATTTTAAATGGTGTTGCCAGACACGCAGACACTGTTGATGACATAGTACGTGGCACCATGTAAGGACCAACACGCTTAACGCCTTTCTCACGCATTGTATCAGTCGCAACAGTTTGGTTTAGTGCTGAAGCACCACCAGAACCTGCTACGATACCAGTACGGTCATTAGATACCTGCTCTTCAGTTAAGCCGGCATCTTCAATCGCTTGTTGCATTGATAGGTATGCGTACGCAGCCGCATCACCCATAAAGCGCATCTGCTTACGGTCGATGAACTCCGCTGGGTTGATTTTTAGATCACCCCAAACTTGTGAGCGCAGACCGTGTTCTTTGAACTGCTCAGAAGCAGTGATACCAGATTTACCCGCTTTAAGAGACGCTAACACTTCTTCGACGTTGTTACCGATACTTGAAACAATACCCATACCGGTGATTACGACTCGTTTCATTATCACATTCCTATAATTCAAAATACTGCTAGATAATAACTAAGTTGACTGACAAAAGTGGTCAGCTTTCCTTTAAAACCGTACAATCGGCACAACTTTACTGTCGATAATCACAAAATTTAGACATTATGACTACGATAACCAATGCCCAACTTGGCTGGAACGAAGCGGGAACGCCTGTTTCAGACCAATTCGATGACGTCTACTTTTCCAATGTAAATGGATTAGAAGAGACGCGTTACGTCTTCTTGAGTCAAAATCATCTGCCACAAAGATGGCAAGAATATGATCACCGTCGCTTTGTGATTGCCGAAACTGGTTTTGGCACTGGACTCAATTTCCTTGCTGTCTGGCAATGGTTTGAAGCATTTCGCCAGCAAAATCCGGACACCACGCTAAAAGAGCTGCATTTCATTAGCTTTGAAAAGTACCCTTTAAGCCAGCAAGACTTAATTAAAGCCCACCAAGCATGGCCTGAGTTAGCACAATACGCAGAACAACTGCAACACCACTACCCAATCGCCGTACCTGAATGCCATCGCATTGTTTTAGCCGATGGAGCGATTACTTTAGACCTTTGGTTTGGTGATATCAAAGATTGTATGCCTCTAGTGCCTGTACCTGAACAAGGTTTAGTCGATGCTTGGTTCCTTGATGGCTTTGCGCCCAGCAAAAACCCTGAAATGTGGAACCAAACCCTATTTGATGGCATGGCAAAGCTTGCCAAGCAAGATTGTAGCTGTGCAACCTTTACCGCAGCAGGTTTTGTGCGTCGTGGTTTAATTGAAGCCGGCTTTGATATGAAAAAAGTCAAAGGCTTTGGTACCAAACGCGAAATGATCGCTGGACGTCTATTAGAGCGTCAGACTGAAACCAACATCAAGCCTTGGTTTCACCGCTCACCAAGTACGGCGCATCAAAATATCGCTATCATCGGCGGTGGCATTGCCAGCGCCACACTAGCCAACACCCTGGTTCGTCGCGGTCAGCATGTCACTTTATATTGCCAAGACCAACAACCAGCGATGCGCGCTTCAGGGAATCGCCAGGGAGCGGTTTACCCACTACTAAACGGTGAACACCAAGGTGTCTCACGCGTATTTGCACCGGCATTTTTGTTTGCTCGCCAGTTTGTTGAGCAAGCGGCTGAACAGTTTAGTTTTGACCATGATTGGTGCGGTGTCACCCAACTCAAATGGGATGACAAGTCTGCAAGTAAGCTCGATAAAATGCTAGAAGGCAAGTTTGACCCACAATTGATTCATGGTTTAGATGAGACTCAAACCAGTGAAGTGGTGGGTTTACCTGTCGATATGGCAAGCGTTCACTATCCTCTTGGTGGTTGGCTGTGTCCAGCAGAGCTGACCCAAGGATTGATTGCGCAGCTTGAAAAAAATGAATGCTTTAATGCCAAATTTGCTCACAAGGTAGAATCGTTTAAGCAAACAGACAATGGCTGGTCACTACAGATTAATGGTCAAGAAATTCAACACGACTGCGTGATTATCGCAAACGGTAATGAGTTCGCCTCTTTTGCCCAAAGTGCGTTTGTCCCCCTTGGACAAGTAAAAGGGCAAGTCAGCCATATTCCGACCACCGAATCACTGACTCAGCTAAAGAGCGTGCTTTGTTACGATGGCTATATGACCCCTGTGAATCCAAATAACCAGCATCACTGTATCGGTGCCAGTTACGACCGCAGCCAACTCAACTATGAGTTTGATCCTGTCGCTCAGCAAGATAATGGTGACAAATTACGTCATTGTCTGCCAAACCAAGCTTGGCCAAACGATGTGGATACGTCGAGCAACCAATCACGCCAAGGTATTCGCTGCGTGAGTCGCGATCATCTACCGTTTGTCGGTAATCTGGGTGATTTTGAACAAATCAAAGCTGTGTATGCTGATCTGGCTGATAATCAGCAAGCCGCCCCAACGACACCGCATCACGACAATTTGTTCTGTTTGTTGGGTTTGGGCTCGCGTGGCTTAAGTTCAGCGCCTCTTATGGCGGAAGTATTGGCATCGCAGATCTGTGGTGACCCGCTACCGCTGCCAGTGGATTTACTCGAGCAAATCGACCCGAGTCGTATGTGGATACGTAAGCTACGCAAAGGCAAAGCGATTACTGAGCTTTAAAGGCAAATAAAAAACTCCCGCATGGGAGTTTTTATTCCTAACCACCGGTTAATCCAGCAAACTATTCATTGCTCGCTGCACACTTGCCGCGATTTCGACTGCGGTAAACTGTCCACTAACCATATCAAAGTTGTCATAGAAACTCGGGATAGAGAGCGAGGCTTTCAGTTGCGCGCCAAAATAACCCGCTGATCCGCTTGCGGCAGCCAATACATTCCCCGCCCCACCAGGACCTGGTGAGGTAGCAAAATAGACAGCAGGCTTATTTTGAAACACTTCACGCTCAATTCGTGATGCCCAATCAAATAAGTTTTTGTATGCGGCAGTATAAGCGCCATTGTGCTCAGCAAACGAGATAACCAAAGCATCTGCCTGCGCGATATCCGCAAGAAACGCTTTTGCCCCCTCCGCCTGACCGATCTGTTTTTCCATATCTTCGCTGAAAATAGGCACAGAATAGTCATTAAGATCGAGCAGTTTTACTTGAGAGTCTGGCAGTAGATGCGCAGCATAATTGGCGAGAGTGCGATTAATCGAGGTGGAACTGGTAGAAGCGCCAAAAGCGACGATAAGCATAGGGGTTGTCCTTTGTTTGATGAGCTCTTTTCAGCATAGAAAGAGAGCTTAAAAGCGACAACCACCCAGAAGGCAAAGTTAAGCGTTATTCACTAACTCAAGCCACAAATCATTAACAATGATGCGATCCGCTGGCGTCAATTCCGAGCGCGCTTGATCGAGACTCGCCACAATACGTTGCTTAAGTTCTTCAACATCATTAATGCCTTCTTCTTCACATGACGCGGCTGATAGCGAAATGTGACCACGTAAATAACCACCAGCAAATAACTCATCATCTGATGCGGTCGCAATACGTACATCAATAAGCTCAAGTAGCTTTTCTTCAAATTCAATAATCATGTTGTGCTCAATCAACTCAGTTTGATTCTCAAAAAGGATGGTGAAGCTTCTCATATTGAGAAATTTAACGCAAACCCTATGTCTGACGGGCTTCTAGCATCTGGCACACACTATGCAGTTCCCCTCTTACGCCCCATTATCAAGAGAAGAATTATGTCAGCAACGTTAACACGACTAGGTACGCTATTCACGCTCGGAACCGTCAGTTTCATCTCTCCATTCTGCTACGCTCAACAACCGTTTGATAACTGCCCAACCGAAGCCTTCTTATTTCAAAATCCATCAGGAACCCCTGTCGCTTATGGGATTGATATCGATCTTGGCAGTTATCGCACCATGGATTCAACCTTGGGCAGTGCCAAGCTTAATGGTGTTGGGTTTAGCCAACACGACAATTTCATCTACGGCTGGGATTACGGTGCCAAATCACTCGCTCGTATCGACGGCAATTTTGTCAAATACTCGCTTTCGGTTACCAAACCAGGTGATGCACCTAGCGCAATTTATGTGGGTGATGTCTCTCTGGACGAAAATGCATGGTACGGCTACCGCCCTTCAAACGGTTTGTACAAAATCGACCTGACAACAATGCAGATGACTTTAGTCGCTAATAAAGCGCAGTTTGGCTCGCCGGCGATTTTCGACATTGCATTCCATCCAGACAATTCTTACGCCTACAGCATCGATTCATCGGGTTACTTGTGGCAAATCGACGTCACCGCTGGCACCAGCACTCGTCTCAATCAACTGTTAGACAAAGACGTTTTGGGCTTTAGTTTGACCTTTGGTGCGGTCTATTTTGACGTCGATGGTAACTTTTATGGCAGTAATAACGGCAACGGTTATATCTACAAAGTCGCGATTAACGGCAATCAATCCTCTGCTGCATTTTTTGCTTATGGTCCCTCGAGCAGCTCCAATGATGGCGCTCGATGCGCCCTCGCGCCGGTTGAAGCGAGCGAAAATACCGACTTTGGCGATGCACCGGACAGCTACAACACACTTTATGACAATTCTGGTGCTCGCCATGGCATTACCGATTTAATGTTGGGCAGTAAAGTGGATGGTGAAACCGAAGCTTATGTCTTTCCCAACAGTGACGACGCCTCATCAGCTGAAGACGATGAAGATGGCGTGGCATTTCCACTGCCCATCCAAGTTGGTCGAACTTCTAAGCTAGACGTGACAGTCAGTGGCGCAACCGCCAGCAGTGTCCTCACGGCTTGGATGGACTTCGATCAAGACGGCGCGTTTGAGGACGATGAGAAAATTGTCACGAATGCGGCTGTCAGCGATGGTGTGCAGAGCATTTTCTTTGACGTTCCTCCGTGGGCTCAAGTGGGACAAACTTGGGCGCGCTTTAGATTAAGTGAAATCCAAGATATTGGACCATCCGGTGGGGTGCCAAGCGGCGAGGTAGAAGATTATCAAGTTGATATTACTGAAGATGGCGTGACCACGCAGACCTATCCGAATGGTGCTGACTTCACCACTTTTGCCTATGAAGACCAATACCCAATCGCGGGTGATTACGACATGAACGACGTACTGATGAACGTCAAGTTCACCGAGTACCAACTGGACGACAAAGTGATTCGTTTAAAATTCGAAGGACAAGTTGCGGCACTCGGTGGTGCTCGCCATTCTGGTTTTGCAATTCGATTACCCGGCATAGCACCTAGCGATATCAAAGATGAATTGATTACTTTGATGATTAATGGCGTCACTGTAAACAGAACCGTACTCGAGTCGGGTACCAATGATGCGGTGTTTATCATTCAAGATGATCTGTGGGACTTAGTTGATGCAGGCGAAGCGGAAGGTTGTACCTATTTCCGCACCCAAACTAATTGCGGAACCAACTACCGTGCGACTTGGCAGTTAACCGTCACAATGCGCAATGCGATTGACAATAGTACCATGCCCGCTTTTCCTTATGACCCATTTATCTTCGCAGCGCCCGGTCACTACTATGGTGATATTGGTCTAGAGGTCAGTGGTGGCTACCCAGGTCGTGGGCTAGAAATCCACCTCAAAAACCAAGCACCGACCAGCAAATTCAATACTGAATACAAATCGCGTGGTATTGATGCTTCCGATGGTGATCAAACTCACTTCCACACTGCCAACGGTTTACCTTGGGCAATTGAGATCCCACTAGATTGGCAGCATCCACTGGAGCAGATTAACATCTTGCAAGCCTATCGATACTTTGCTGATTTTGCAGGCGATGCGACTGGGCAAACTTACCCAACATGGTATCTCGCCACGGAAGAAGAAAAAGACAATCGCACCAGCAGTGATACCAGTAACGATCACATTGACGAAAACAATGTCTACTACGACTAGGGCGAGGAGAAACATAATGAAAATGCAAACTCAATGGTTACTAACAGGTATGTTTACCCTTGTTCTTGTCGGCTGTGGGGGGGGCGGCGGCGGTAGTAGTGATAATGGAGGCGGCTCAGCAGCAGCGCCCAGCGCTCCAACCCGAGCAATGTCTGACATTGTGGTTGCCAGTGACAATACCTTGTCATCCACTTATCAATTAACTATCGACGTAAATTTAACTCAACTATCAGGTAAACAAGCGTATATCGTGATATGCCCAAATAACGGGCAAAAAATTGATTACGATAGCTGCTTTACCAAAGCGAGCCTAGACGACGGTATCGGTAAATTCGAATTGCTGCTGCCTAACCACCAGCTGTCACTGATCGCAGAAGTGACGCCAATGGAGGCAGGCAGCAATCCACTTACTTTCACTTGGCAGTATGACAACCAAGCGCAAAGTACTTGGCTTATCCCATAACGGAAAGCCAAAAACCAACCGAACCCCCTACTTGATACACAAAATAGGGGGCTCGGTTCTCTCATCAATTTCAATGCTTATGCCAATCAGGATAAGTAAGGGGTCAGAAAATTGCGCAAGGAAAATCGCTTAGAACTAGGCGCAGATTGCCGCTAACTAGTTATTCTAATTACAAAATCTGCAACAACGTTATCAGCGATTTTAATCAGCAAGAATGATCAAAGACTTATGCTGATTGGTATTACTTAACTTGAAACATCTCAGCAGTCAGTGGCGCAACTTGATAAAAAGATCGCATCGCCTCAGAGAGCATTTTCACTCGCGGTGGAATGCCTTGTTCAAGAATTGACAGCACTTCAGCGTGTACTTTCCCCATAAACGCTAATCGATCTGGTTCGAAATCACCATTTAAGTTATCGCAGCTAACATTAAATGGAAATCCTGCGCTCAGCGCTAAAATCCACTCATAAGCTTGCGGGCGAATTTCTACTTTTTCAAATTCAGCTTGAACTTGCGCAGTGCGCCCATCAGGTTCATACCAGTAACCAAAATCTTCCAGTAAACGACGCTCAGGTCCCGCCACACACCAGTGCGCAATTTCATGCAGCGCCGACGCGTAGAAACCTCGGGCAAAAATAATCCGGTGGTAATCGAACTGCTCATCCGCCGGTAGATAAATTGGCTCATCACCACCTAGCTCCAATTTGGTATTAAAGCTGGTGTAAAAAGTGTCATTAAAGATTTTGATAAGATCTTGGTAATCGTGTGTCATGGTCGCTTTATAGTAAAATCGGTTACAGCGCAGGCATTCTCTCACATTTCTTCGTCATTGCAATTCCCTACTTTCGCTAATGACATTAGAAAAAATTATCTGAAAAACGTTTTCGCGACCAACAAAACTCATTCGCCTTTTGCCTTCACAACCACTACACTCGCCTATCCGTTTTATAAGATGGGGTTTCCTATACCTGCCTCACTGAGAATTGCATCAGCAATATTTTCGTGATCACAGGTGAGTAACCGTGTCTATCTCCCCCTTGATTTAGTCGAGTAATCGTTATGCTACTGAGCGTGTTATACATTATTGGTATTACAGCAGAAGCGATGACCGGAGCCCTTAGTGCTGGTCGTCGTAAAATGGACTGGTTTGGTGTGATGTTAGTTGCAAGTGCAACCGCGATCGGTGGCGGCACAGTGCGTGACATTCTGCTTGGTCATTACCCACTTGGATGGGTAAAAAACCCTGAATTTTTAGCGATTACGTGTATCGCTGGTGTGTTAACTACTGGCTTGGCAAAATGGGTCATCAAACTCAAAGGGTTGTTTATTCGCCTTGATGCTCTCGGTCTGATCGTATTCAGTATCATTGGTACTAAAGTAGCAATGGGCATGGGTCTGCACCCTGGCATCTGCATGGTTTCTGCTTTGGTAACTGGTGTATTCGGTGGTCTACTGCGTGACTTGATCTGTCGCCAAACACCGTTGGTTTTGCATGAAGAACTGTATGCTTCAGTCGCCCTAGTTGCCTCTGGTCTTTATCTGTTGTTGCTGGAATTTGGTATTGATGATGTTACAGCAACCATTACGACCCTTGTGGTGGGTTATCTACTACGTATGGCTGCAGTACGCTTTAAATGGCGTTTACCTTCATTCCATTTGGAAAGTGAAGAGCCGCTACACTAAACGCATTTCGCTATGGGCAACCCATCAAGATCAAAAAAGCCAATCCTCGGATTGGCTTTTTACATTTTAGCTGTTTACATCGCGGTAGCGTTAGATGCGTGGCGTTTCCGTTGTCACGCCATGGTTTTGACCGCGATGACGCAGCAAATGATCCATCACAACAATCGCCAGCATTGCTTCAGCGATGGGCACCGCGCGAATACCCACGCAAGGATCGTGACGACCTTTAGTGATGAGCTCCGTCGGCTGACCTTGACGATCAATCGTTTCTCCGGGAACGGTAATACTTGAGGTTGGTTTAAGTGCAATATTGGCAACGATATCTTGTCCCGTCGAGATGCCACCTAAAATACCACCAGCATGGTTACTGCCGAAGCCTTGTGGCGAAAGCGTATCACGGTGCTCACTGCCCTTTTGGCTGACCACATCAAAACCATCCCCGATTTCAACGCCTTTAACCGCGTTGATGCTCATTAGTGCATGAGCAATGTCCGCATCAAGACGATCAAATACCGGCTCACCAAGCCCGACTGGCACATTGGTTGCGACGACTTGGATCTTGGCACCAATCGAGTCACCTTGTTTTTTCAAATCGCGGATCAGTTGGTCAAACGCTTCCACTTTGTCGACATCTGGGCTAAAGAATGGATTATTTTCAATCTCGTTCCAATCCACTTTCTCAATCGCGACATCACCCATCTGTGATAGATAAGCGCGGATCTCGACACCAAATTCTTGTTTCAAGTACTGCTTAGCAATCGCTCCCGCCGCAACACGCATTGCCGTTTCACGTGCTGACGAACGACCGCCACCACGATAATCGCGCACACCATATTTTTGATGGTAAGTGTAATCCGCATGCCCCGGACGAAATTTATCTTTGATATCCGAGTAATCTTTTGAGCGTTGATCGGTGTTTTCAATTAACAAACCGATCGATGTGCCAGTGGTTTTACCTTCAAACACACCAGATAAAATCTTAACTTGATCGGGTTCACGACGCGCAGTGGTATAACGAGAAGTGCCAGGACGGCGACGGTCCAAATCCACTTGAATCATTTCTTCTGAAATTTCTAACCCCGGAGGGCAGCCGTCAACGATACATCCTAGTGCGATACCGTGACTTTCTCCGAATGTCGTCACTCGAAAATGTTGTCCGATACTATTTCCTGCCATTGCTTCCCCAATTATGTCGCTGTAAATGACCTGTTTACAGCCTTCCTTCCTGTTATTCGTGTTTTCATAGTCGCTTGATTACGAATTGATGTAAACCCCCAATTCGCAACAAATTTAGCCTTTTTCCTTGCCACTAATAACAAAAACGCCATGCATAAGCATGGCGTTGAACAACTGAGTATCGGCTCACATTAGTCGATGTACAGTTTAAAATCTTCTGCACACTCAACTAGCTGATCGCGAGTTAGCATAAATACGCCGTGACCACCGTTTTCAAACTCTAGCCACGTAAATGGAATGTGTGGGTACTGTTCCATCATGTGCACCATAGAGTTACCTACTTCACAAACAAGGATACCTTGCTCTGTTAGGTAATCCGGTGCATTAGCCAGAATACGACGTACCAGTTTAAGACCGTCAGTGCCCGCCGCTAGACCCAGTTCAGGCTCGTGAGTGAACTCTTCTGGCAGACTATTCATATCTTCCGCATCAACATATGGTGGGTTAGTCACGATAATGTTGTACTTCTCTTTCTCTAAATCACGGAATAGATCTGAACGGATAGGGAAAACTTGCTGTTCCATACCGTGATCTTGAATGTTCTGTTCCGCAACTTGCAGTGCGTCAGTCGATATATCAATCGCATCCACTTCTGCGTCTGGGAACGCATGCGCACACGCGATCGCAATACAGCCACTGCCCGTACATAGATCCATAATGCGCACAGGCTCTTCAACTAGCCATGGTTGGAATTCAGCTTGGATGAGTTCACCGATTGGTGAACGTGGCACTAATACGCGCTCATCAACAAAAAATTCTAATCCACAGAACCAAGCTTTGTTGGTTAGGTAAGCAGTTGGCGTACGCTCATTAATGCGTTTTACCACGCGCTCAACGATACGCATGCGCTCGCTGGTTGTTAGGCGTGAGTTAAGCACATGTGGAGGCACATCAATTGGTAGATAAAGGGTTGGCAGGATCAGCTGAACCGCTTCATCCCACGCGTTATCTGTACCGTGACCGTAAAACAGGTTCGCTGCGTTAAAGCGGCTCACTGTCCAGCGGATCATATCTTGAAGGGTATGGAGTTCCGATACCGCTTCTTCTACAAAAATCTTATCCAAAATTGTCTCCGAAAAGCGCTACAATACTGCCAATGCAAATTAGTGATGCTGAAATTAACATCAAAGTTTATCCCATGAGTAAAAAAGACATCGATGCCGACGACGATTTCGCCCTATTTAGGGATGCAGTACAAGGCGTAAAAAAGTTGCCACAGGATACCATAGTCCAGCAACCAAAAAAAAATACTAAGCAAAAAGAAATAAAACGCTCTGCGCGCGAAAGCAGTGACGCTGAGTTCTATTTCTCTGACGAGTTTGTGCCACTTCTTAGCGAAGAGGGACCAACTCGTTATGCCCGTGATGACGTATCTACCTATGAAGTAAAGAGATTACGTCGCGGCGTTTACGTTCCTGACGTATTTCTCGATATGCACGGTATGACCCAACAAGAAGCCAAACGCGAGTTGGGGGCAATGATTGCCTATTGTATCAAAAACGAAGTGCATTGTGCGTGCGTTCAGCACGGTATCGGCAAGCATATTCTTAAACAAAAAGCGCCACTTTGGCTGGCTCAACATCCTGATGTAATGGCGTTCCACCAAGCGCCACTAGAGTTTGGTGGTGATGGTGCGCTTTTGGTGTTGTTGTCGATACCTGAGAAATAGAGAAGCAAAGCTTCTCGGATTCGAGATTTGGGATGCGGGAACGCACGGCGTGGGTCGCCGTGCTACGGATAACGGATAACGGATAACGGATAACGGATAACGGATAACGGATAACGGATAACGGATAACGGATAATTTTGCCCGGTCTTGTTTACTAAGCAAGAGTGTTGAGATTCATTCCTTAAGCGAGGAGGAACCGAGCGTTCCGTAAGCGAATGCGTTCCCGAGTCCGTTATCTATGCGGTTATTGCCTCAAGTCCGGCGGGATCGGTAGCTCTGACGCTTTTAGATTTGGACGCTGACCACCTTTTCTGCGGTATTGCTTAAGCTGGAATACATACGCCAGTACTTGAGCAACGGCAGTAAATAGCCCATCAGGGATCTCTTGCTCAAGTTCAGTCGAATGATAGAGCGATCGAGCCAATGGTGGTGCGGGTACGATATAAATATTGTGCTCTCGCGCCACTTCCCGGATTTTCATCGCCATGTGATCGACCCCTTTAGCAACGACGACTGGTGCGCGATCTTTACTTTGGTCATAACGCAGCGCGACTGAGAAGTGCTCCGGGTTGGTAATAATAACGTCAGCTTGCGGTACTTCTGCCATCATGCGTCGTTGCGCCGCTTCGCGTTGGAGCATCCGAATACGACCTTTCACTTCCGGCTTACCTTCGGTCTCTTTGTATTCGTCTTTTACTTCCTGCTTGGTCATTTTTAATTGGTTCGCGTGTTGCCAGATCTGGAATGGAATATCGATAGCCACCACGATCAACAGTGAACAACTGATTAATAGAATAAAGTTGAGCAGAATATCTAAGGCGTGAAAGATGTTTTGTGGATAGACATCCAAACTGAGCTGGAACAGATCTTCTTTGGCGGCATTAATCAGATAAAACGCCATGCCTGAGACGAGAGTGACTTTAAGGATAGACTTAATCAACTCGACCCAGCTTTGCATGCCAACCATGCGTTTTAAACCACTGAGTGGATTCATTTTCGACAATTTTGGCATCGCCGCTTCGGTTGAAAAGCTCACCCCTCCGACGCCCGCTGCGCCAACCAGTGCCGCAATAAACAACACCAACAAAATCAACAGTAGTGGCAAAATAAGTGCGCCCATCGAACCCAACGCGATATCAAACAGTTTGGTTTGGTCGAACACTTCTTCACGGGAGAGATCGAATAGTCGCTGCATAATCCGATATAACGCGTACGCTAACCCCTCGCCAAACCACATCAAGGCGATTGAACCCACCACTAATACCGAAACCGACGCTAACTCTTTTGACCTTGCAACCTGCCCTTTTTCTCGAGCCTGTTGCAAGCGCCTGGGCGTGGCGTCTTCGGTACGTTCTTGACCGTCTGATTCTGCCAAAGCAGTCTCCTGTCTATCGGTTCAATTTAAGGACTAGCAGTCCAAACGAATAAAACGACAAATTTGTTGTTCGCCTTCTAGCCAAATCAACTCGTAGTGGGTAAACAAACCACCAAGGATGTACCAACACAATAACAAGCCGACGATCAAAGCGAAGGCAAAACCTAACGAGAAAATATTTAACTGCGGCGCTGCACGGGTCATGACACCAAACGACAAGTTAATCGTTAACAGCGCAATAATGCCTGATAGTGACATACTCAGCGCAAACTGGAACATGGTTCCAAGCCACAATGCTAGCTCACGAAAATCCACCGCCGTTAATGAGCCGACACCAATCGGTAACGATTTAAAGCTCATCACCACCAGCATCAACATTTTCAAATGCCCATCAGTAGCCAAAAAAAACATCGTCGCTAAAAACATAAACAATTGACCAAGCAACGGAGTATTTTGACCGTTGGCTGGGTCAACCATTGAGGCAAAACCTAAGCTTGATTGCATACCCAGTATTTGACCTAAAATGACAAAGATCTGGATCATAAACTGGGTCACAGTGCCCATCGCTACGCCAATCACAATCTGTTCAAACAACACCATAAAGCCCTCAAACGAGAGCAATTCAATACTCTCAGGGACCTTAGGTATCGCTGGCATAACCGCGAGTGTAATCGCTAAACCGAGATACAATCGCACGCGGTTAGGCACAAACCGCGCACCCGTAACCGACATCACCATTAACATGGCTGCTATGCGGGTATAAGGCCAAAAGTAGTTGGCGATCCACTCAAGTACGATATGCGCTGGATATTCCATTGACGAGCCTAGTACAGCACTTGTGGCAGACGTTCGATGATGGAATAGAAATACTCCGTCATCATTTGCGTCATCATATGACCAAAGAACATCAAGGCGAGTAATGTCACCACCAAACGAGGTAAAAAGCTCAGTGTCTGTTCGTTGATTGAGGTTGCCGCTTGAAAAATCGCCACGACCAAACCAATCAACAGACTGGGAATAACAATCGCACACACCATGATAAGAACCATCCACAGTGCATCACGAAACAATTCCACAAACATTTCAGGAGTCATAATTTTCTCCCGCTACAAGGCAAAACTGCCGGCCAAGGTGGAGAGAATCAAGTTCCACCCATCAACGAGTACAAAGAGCATCAACTTAAATGGCAAAGAGACAATCATCGGTGACAACATCATCATACCCATTGCCATTAGCACCGACGCCACCACCAAATCGATAATCAAAAATGGCAAGAACAGCATAAAGCCAATTTGGAACGCGGTTTTCAGCTCAGAGGTAATAAACGCTGGGATCAATACCGCCATTGACACCTCTTCTGGACTGGTCGCCGTTGACCCGGAAATATTCACAAAGGTTTCCAAGTCTTTAACTCGCGTCTGTTTCAACATAAAGTCGCGCATTGGGATCTGCGCTAAATCAAACGCTTCTCGAGCTGAGATTTGCTCATTAATATAAGGTTGAACCGCCGTCTCATTTACCTTGTTGATCACCGGCGACATAATGAAGAAGGTGAGAAACATCGCAATACCAATAATCACTTGGTTTGATGGTGTCTGCTGCAAACCCATTGCCTGACGTAAAATCGACATCACCACCACAATACGGGTAAACGATGTCATCAAAATCACCATGGCTGGCAAGAAGCCGAGCATGGTCATCAAAGCTAAGATCTGTAAATTAACGGAATAGTCTTCAGTGCCGTCAGTATTGGTCGTGACGGTAAATGCAGGGATGCCGCCACCGCCCCCCGTAATAGTACCGGTGGAGATGGTTTTCGCTGCGCCCTGCTCTCGCTCCATAGCAGATACGGTGACAGAGCTCGAAGGAGCGGCACTGTTTATCGGGGTTTCCAGCTCTTGTGTTGCAGAGGCAAATGCCGACATCATCGACACCATTAAAGCCAACAGCAGTGACGTAAAGTGCTTAGCCACCGAACGATTAGTTCTTGTCATTCTTTTTCATTAGCTGAGTCAGTTGATTTGCAAATGGACTGGCTGCCAGCTCCTCCTGAGACAATGGTTTTTCCAGTTTGGCGATCAATTGAATTGATTGTGGTGTGATCCCAACCAGAAACTGCTCTTCTCCAGCTTGAATAATCGCCACGCGTTCACGTGTCCCTACGGCGATTTGACGTACGACACTGAGTCCTTTTTGATTGGTCATTGAGGGCACGCGCATACGCTTTAGCACCCAAGCCAAAAACAAAATCAGGGCTATAACGAACAAGAGCGACCCAAACGTGGTCGCCCAATCAAGCTGGCTAGACGGCGCTGAAGGCGCCGCCATTGCAGTAGGAGATAACATCAGTAGCCATAATAAATTCGGCTTCATAGGCTACCTAAGTTTCTTAATTCGCTCGGTTTGGCTGATCACGTCAGTCAAACGAATACCAAACTTATCGTTCACCACAACCACTTCACCATGGGCGATAAGCGTACCGTTAACCAATACATCGAGAGATTCACCAGCAAGGCGCTCTAGTTCAACCACCGAACCTTGGTTTAGTTGCAGTAGATTACGAATACTGATTTGAGAACGACCCACTTCCATCGAAATCGTTACTGGGATATCGAGAATCGTATCAAGCTTACGACGTTCATCTTCAGAAATTGGCGATGAGGTATCTTGCAATTCATCTAACTGCGCTGCCATCACTTCATCAACATCAATGCTTGGCGCACTTGGATCTTCACCTAACGCTGCCGCCCATTCGTCGGCTAGTTTTTGATCGTCACTTGGTTCCATACCTAATACCTATTTTCTCGCTTAATCTTCAATTTCGCCATCATCGCGCTCTAACTCGGAGAGCACATCTTTACCGAGGAAAGCGATGTCGGTTTTCACCACATCTGGGCGTCTAATTTTTTCGGACACTTGTACCGCTAGTTTTTCGCCAGAGCGTCCCATTTTCACGCGATAAGTTGGCAGTTCTTCAACAAACATCACCGCGTGTTCAGGCATATCAATCGGAATAATGTCACCTGGCTGCAACTCCATTAAGTCGCGCAACGAGATCTCTTTTTCCAACAAATCAACCCGGAAGTTGACCGGAACATCCATAATTTCTTCACGCAGAGCGGAACTCCAACGAACATCCGTTTCCATTTTGTCTGACTGGACACCGGCATCAAGCAGTTCACGGATAGGCTCCACCATGGAATACGGCATCACCATATGGAAGTCACCGCCACCGCCATCGACTTCGATGTGGAATGAACTGACTACGATCACTTCTGTCGGGCTAACGATGTTCGCCATGCTTGGGTTCACTTCTGAGTCGAGATACTCAAAATCCACCCCCATCACTGGCGACCAAGCTTCTTTGTAATCTTCAAATACAATTTTCAACAGCAGTTGAATAATACGGCGTTCAGTTGGGGTAAATTCACGCCCTTCAATACGCGCATGGAAGCGACCATCACCGCCAAAGAAGTTTTCCACTAAGATAAACACCAAGCGTGCTTCCATAGTGATCAAAGCGGTACCTTTCAATGGTCTAAAACGCACCATGTTCAAGCTGGTCGGTACATACAAGGTGTTCTGGTATTCACCGAACTTCATCATCTGCACGCCGTTAATCGACACTTCTGCCGTTTTACGCAGCATGTTAAACAAGCTAATGCGCATGTGGCGGGCAAAACGCTCGTTGATAAGTTCAAGGGTCGGCATGCGACCACGAACGATGCGGTCTTGTGAAGAGAAGTCAAAGTCTACTGCATCACGACCACCGACGACCTCTTCATCATCGACGTCATCAACATCGTCTACCCCATGCAGTAGCGCATCAATTTCGTCTTGGCTTAATAGATCGGTCACACTAATTCCTACTGAATAACAAAGTCAGTAAACAGCACGCGTTCAATCACCGGCTGCCCTACTGCGCGATTCAAGCTCGCTTTAATATCTTCGGTCGCTTTTTGGCGCAATTCTACGCGACCATTGGCACTGCGTAGTTGTTCAACCGTCGCGGAAGCAAAGGTTGCCAAAAGTGAACTTTCAATCAAAGGGGAATGGTAGCGAGCGAGGTTTTCATTCTCGACACCACGCACCATTAATTGCACGTTGATTTGCACTAGGCGATCTTTCTTATCACCCGTGACATTAAACAAAAATGGCTGAGGGATACTAACGTAAGAAACCGGCAATTCTGCCGGAGCTGCCGCACTTTGAGTTGCTGCGGCAGTCGGAGCCGTCTCACTTGAGCCCATCATGAAAAACGCAGCTGCGCCACCACCAACTAAGAGCACCAGTACCGCAACGATTATAATGATCAGTTTGCCTTTGCCTTTAGGCGCTTCGTTTTCAATTTCTTCTGCCATAATCCAAAATTCTCTAACCAATCAATCCATTAACTTATACACAATGGCATAGTTTAAGCGTAATAGCTGATTCCATCACGCTTTGATGCCACATTCAAATCAAGTTTGACGTCCGCTTCAAGGTTTTCTTGCCCATCGAAGTGCTGATTGTTGTTACCTTGACCAGATCCACCTTGTTCATGGCTTGCATAACGTCCTTGCTGCTGTCCTGAGGCTTGCTGTTGTACCGAGGAGTCACTCAACTGCATACCTTGTTGCGCTAGCATTTCTCTAAGCCTTGGCATCGCTTGTTCGACGATGTCACGAGCTTGAGAGTTCGCCACAGTGAAGTGAACACTGGCAGTATCACCATTCATATTCATGCGGATCTGCATACGTCCCAGCTCCGGTGGGTCGAGACGAATATCGATGTTCTTGAGGTTCTTTGACAGCATCATTTGAATACGCTCAGCCACTTGCTCACTCGCCATTTCACGACTGAGTTGCAGGGTTGGCTGCGCTTGAGCGGTCTGTTCTGCACGCGCGGTTTGCGTCAATGCATTTTGACCAGCCGCTTGACTAAGTTGCTGAGCAAACGTGGATTCACTGCCGTTGTTACTCGCCTCACCCGATTGGGCTAACTTACCAAGCGTCGCAGCTGCTTTGGCACCAAGGCTTGCTTGTAAAGCCATTTGCTCTGGTTTCACTGCCGCTGCCACATTCAACGGTATTTGCTGTGCCGCAGAAAGATCCATTGGCGTCGATGGCGTCAACGCGCTAGGCGTCGCATTTGCCATGGCGATGGTTTGACTGGTTGTCTGCGCGCCATTCGCTTGGTTCAACTGTTGCGCATTGGCTGTCGTTAAAGAGTGAAGCTCTGCGCTCGAAAGCTTATGTGCCACTTTGGTTTGTTGCTCAGCCAATGCCAATTTAGCGGCTTCATCGACCACAAGGTCCGCATCAACAGGCGCTGCGGATGTCGCGGCAGTGGCACTGCTCGCCCACGCAATCGCTGGAGTCACAACCTCTGCTGAGGCAGGCTCGCTGTCAGCTGCGCTATCATTACCTGATTGTGGCAAAGTTTGACTAAGCAGCACCCCTTGCTCAGCCACTGCCTGATTGTCACTTGCCAGCAGCGACGCTTCTCCCGCAGCCTGTGGCTCAATAGATTGAGACTCCACCATGGTTTGCTCGGTCAGCTGCCCGTTACTTTCGACGGCAGCACGGTTCAACAACTCGCTCTCTACTACGCTGGCGGTTTGGGTCTCAGCTTCTACTTTAGCCAACAATTGTTGCTCGTCTCGCTCGCTAAAGCCAGCCGTCACATTGGTAGTCGCAGCTTGACTCATACCGGCTGCCGATGCTTGTTCACTCGGTATATCTAACGCTTGAACATCTTGCGTTAATTGTGGTGATGATGGTTCTAACACTGACTGTGCTGGTAATGTTTGCCCCGTCGCTGCAGATAAAAAGTCACCCTCAGCATTCGGCTCCATTGTATTCGATGCGGCAGTCACGCTCGCATCTGCGACTGATGATTGAGACTCAATGGATTCAACGTCGGTTTGTCGTGGCAAAGCTTTGCCGTCTTTCGCTTGCAAAGTGTTATTTGCTTGCTCTAATCGCCCGAGTAGGGCTTCACTCTCAGCAACCGCCTCATCAACATTCGCTTGCAGATTATTTTCATCAAGCGGTTTCTCAATGAATTTCTCTAATGATTGAGGAATGTTGCCCGTCGATAGCTCAACTTCACCTTCTGACTCTTGCGCCAGTTGAGACGCGCTTGAATTACTTTCATCGTGATCATTAGCACCGCTGATTTCACTGCTTGCCTTAGCTTCAAGCATCTCATCAGTACTTTTATTACTTGCAGCTTCCGCTAGCACTTCAGCTTCTTCTGGAGTGGAAACGCCTTTTGACTCTGCTTTGCTGTCACCTTTTAACATCGCCGTTAACTTGGCGAAAAAGCCCTCCGACTCAGAGACCTCATCAGCCGAATTCGCCATTTCACTGACTCCCTTACTGAGTTTGGTTGATTCTGTCACGGATGTTAAATTGACATTCATAGAGGCTAGCTCGCTAATAACTGACTGATTTTCTTAATGTGTTCTTTTGCAAACGCGGTACATATCGTCACACGGTAATGACATTGCAACGAAAAGCTTTACGTTGTTCAAAAAAGAAACACCAACTAAAGAAAAATAAAGCAAAAATCACGCCAGTGTTTGAGGATTTGTGGAGAGGCGCGCTCGGTATTAACCGAGGCGCTTGGCATTTAAACGGGCAAATTGAAGCGTTGAAAACTCATCCATCTGTTTCTGTTCGCGTAGATTTTCAAGACGCTGCTTTTCTGCTTGCTTCTTCTCGATCATCCACTCATAGGAACGGCGCTGCTTGCGACACTCAAGCCAATTGCGTTCGCAGCTTTCAACTTGATCTTTAAAGTGTGACTCCGCCTGTTTCTGCTTACTTAACGTGCCATCTAAGGTGGTTAAAAAACGATTTAAGTGGTTGTATTGGCTCGCCGTTAAACCTTGCTTACCGCGATCTATCAACTGCTGGCAATAGTCGAGTCGGTATTTTTCAATCTGTTGTAGCTGTTGGTAGTAAGCATCCAACTCAGTGCGAGCTTTATTGAGTGCCAGAACGGCTTGGTTCTCACGTTCGTTTGCTTGTTCGAGTAAAAAATCGAGCGCATTATTCATCGCCTAGTTACTCTCCTCGAATCAAGCGGTTGAGCATATTCACGCACATCTCGTAAGGCACACTCTCTTTCATGCCTTGTTGTAGATAAGCGTCTAATTTTGGTTTGAGGGTAAACGCAGCATCAATCGCCGGATCGGTACCAGGTTTGTAGGCTCCGATTGAAACCAAGTCTTGGTTCTTGCGGCAAAGTGACAGTACCTGGCGTACCGCTTTCGACAACAACACGTGCTCTTCTGACGTGATCTGCGGCATAACACGACTGACCGATTTCTCGACATCAATCGCTGGATAGTGACCTGCATCCGCCATTTCACGCGAAAGCACCACGTGACCGTCCAAAATCGCACGAGACGCATCGGCGATCGGATCTTGTAAGTCATCACCTTCGGTTAGTACGGTGAAAAATGCCGTGATTGAACCTTGATCTGGACTGCCATTACCCGCGCGCTCTACTAGTGCTGGCAACTTTGCAAATACTGACGGCGGGTAGCCTTTGGTTGCTGGCGGTTCACCAACCGACAAAGCGATTTCACGTTGAGCTTGGGCAAAACGTGTCAATGAGTCCATTAATAACAGTACGTCTAAGCCTTGATCGCGGAAATACTCCGCGATAGTTAGTGCGGTCTGGCAACCTTTTAGGCGCATCAATGGCGAAGCATCCGCCGGTGCCGCCACGACCACTGAACGTTGGCGACCATCAACACCGAGGATCTCTTCGATAAATTCCTTAACTTCGCGTCCACGTTCACCGATTAGACCCACGACCACCACTTGGGCAGTGGTACCGCGCGTCATCATCCCCAACGTCACCGATTTACCCACACCCGAACCGGCAAACAGACCGATACGTTGCCCTTTCCCCACGGTTAACAGACCGTTAATCGCTTTCAAGCCCACATCCAATGGTTCAGTAATTGGCTTGCGAGACAACGGGTTAATCGGGTCGGCATTAAATGAAGCGCGCTTTTCGGTATAGATAGGTCCTAAACCATCGAGTGGGTTACCGACACCATCGATAACTCGCCCTAATAGTTCCATGCCCACTGGCAATCCAGCCTCGCTGGTCAGCGGCGTCACCTTTGCCCCAGGTAACACGCCGGTAATTTGCTCACTTGGCATTAAGAACAGGTTATCACCCGAGAAACCGACCACTTCGGCTTCCATCTCGCCGTGCATAGTTTCCACTTTGCATAGACTACCGATAGGGGCGCGACACCCGGTAGCTTCCAGTGTGAGACCCACCACTCGCACCAATTTTCCTGATGCAACAGGTCGGCAAGTCAGCCCTTGGGTCTTATATTGAGAAAGGCGGTCAGCCAGCGCTAGCACTACTCACCACCTTGATGACGATTAACACCGCAGAAGCTTTTAAGCACGTTACGAATACGTTCTTCCATACGGTAGTTTACGCTCGATTCGCCCGCTTCAATTTGGACATCGCCACGGTTGAGTGCTGGCTCATCGACCAATGTCCAATTACGAAACTCTAGCGATTCTTCACCATAAGAAGAGCGGATAATAGCGACATCTTCCGGGTGTAATTTGAGGGTGATCGCATGACCAGAAATAGGCAGTGCTTCGACAGATTGTTTGATGGTGTCGAGGATCACTTGAGGATTAGTTTGCACTTCCACATGGACGACCTCTTTTACTAAAGTAAGCACCATGTCGACCAATTGTTTTTCCACTTGAGCGTTCATCAACTCAAGAGGTTGAGCAAATTGATTTGCCAGTCCAACAAAGACTTCAACCTGCTGCTGAATAAACTCTTGCCCAGCAGTTACGCCTTCGAGCTTACCAGCCTCAAGACCTTCTTGATGACCTTGTTCTGACCCTTGCTCTTTGCCTTTATCATAGCCTTGCTTGAAACCCGCTTCCTGACCTTGTAACAAACCTTCTTGATAGGCTTGTTGCTTGATCAATTCAATCTCTTCATGAGTAAGCTCTGCCGGGGCTTCTTCTTCTGGTTCAGAGAAGTTTGGCACCCAACTTGGGTCATAATTCAGCGCCGTTTGACGCGCTTGAGAATGGTCAGGCGTATAATCAGGCAAGCCCCAGCGCTCGGCTTTTTCAACCTGTTGGTCATCATCGAGACGCAAAAATCCGCGTTTTCTCTCACCTGACATACTTAATCACCTTGCAACAGCAATAATATTATAGGAACTCGTCTGCGCCGCCAGATAGCATCAGCTCACCAGCATCCGCCATACGTCGAGCAATGGTCAGCACTTCTTTTTGTGCTGCTTCAACGTCAGAAACTTTGATTGGTGCCATCGCCTCTAGGTCGTCACGCATCAATTCAGCCGCACGCTTAGACATGTTCTTGAAGATCTTGTCACGCAAGCCATCATCGGCACCTTTCAGTGCACGCTGTAGGACATCTTGTGGCACATCACGCAGCAGCTTCTGAATACCTTGGTCGTCGACTTCGATAAGGTTTTCGAATACGAACATGAGATCTTGAATTTGGGTCGCCATATCTTCGTCTTGGTCGCGGATCTGCTCCATCAACACGCCTTCGATATTGTTGTCCATGTAGTTCATGATCTCGGCAGCCGCTTTCAGACCACCGATCTTCGCCGCTTGCGCGCCCGCTTGACCAGCAAACTGTTTCTCCATGATTTCATTTAGCTCTGCCAAAGCAGAAGGCTGAACTTCTTCAAGGTTGGCGATACGCATCATGAGATCGAGGCGATCACGCTCGGCAAACTGAGATAAGATCTCTGCCGACTGATCCGGTTCGAGGTAAGAAAGCACAATGGTTTGGATTTGCGGGTGTTCATTCAAAATGATGCTCGCCACTTGACGCGGATCCATCCATTTCAATGAATCAAGACCTTTAGAACCGGTGCCCAGCAAGATCTGGTCAACGAGGTTATTCGCTTTATCTTGACCTAATGCGGCAATCAATGTGTTGCGCATGAAGTCTTCGCTGCCCATACCAATGTTGGTGTATTTTTGAATATCTTCCAAAAAGGCACGATGAACCGCGCCGACCTTGTCTTGGCTAAGGTCAGCCGCTTTTGCCATCGCACTACCCACGCGTTGAACTTGCTTAGGTTCAAGATGGCGAATAATACCAGCGGCATCTTCTTCATTGAGACTCAGTAACAGAATCGCAGCACGCTCCTCACCGGGAATGGTAGAAATATCTACCGTGCCTTCTGTTACTTCACCGCCTTCTTGTTGAGGTACGATTTCGTTAGCCATCTTTCATCCAGTTCTTCACAACTTGTGCGGCAAGCTCAGGCTCATTCGCCACCAGCGCGCGCACCGCTTTTAATACATCTTCGTCTTTATGCAGGTTTGGTAGATCGATACTTGAACCGAATTCAAACAGTTCGCCACCATCTAAATCACCACCAATCAGACTGGTTTCGCCATCGGCACCGATAGGCATACCGTCTGGACCGTACATTTGTTCTTCTTCATCAGCCGCTGGGTTAAGCAGTTTCTTCATTGCAGGACGAACAAGGACTAACACCACGATGATGATCACCAAAGCACTAGCAAGCCAACGAATCCAATCGTTGAAATTTGGATGTTCCCAAATTGGAACATCAGCAATCACGTCCACTTGAGGCTCAGCAAATTGCATACTTAGTACATTCAGCAAGTCACCGCGTTGCTGATTAAAGCCCACTGCCCCAACGAGTACTTGGCGGATAGAGTCCAACTCGGTGGCAGATAATGGCTGATAACTGGTTTCACCGGTATCAGGATTCACGATGGCGCGATTCTTAATCGCCACCGCGACCGTTTGACGATTGACCACACCAGTTTGACGACGCTCATGACTGATCGTGGTATCCAGTTCGAAATTACGTGTCGCTTCTTTATGCACTGAGCCTTGACCAAGCACTGAACCATCTTTCATCTGTGCCACATCTTGTGGAATCGACGCATCTGCTGGCGGCTGATTGCTTAGCGCCCCCGGCACACCGGCAACAACGCTTCCGTTGTTGTAATCTTCCAGCGTGTACTCACTACGGGTTGCAGGGGTATTAGGATCAAAACTTTTACGCGTCTGTTCAACGGCACTAAAATCCAGTTCGATATCCACTTGCGCGGTATAGTTACCAAAACCCAGAATTGGAATCAGTACCGAGTCGATTTTCTCGCGCAGCGCCGCTTCCTGGTTTTTCTCTAACTCATGCTCTTTGCGACGAGCCATTGATGCGGCATCTTGTGAACCTGAGCTAAGCAAACGACCATGCTGATCCGTTACTGTCACGCGTGATGGCTTCATTCCAGGCACGGCGCTCGAAACCATATCAACAATAGAGTCGACCTCTTCTTGTTTTAAGCCGTTACCGGTTTTCAGGGTCAAAAATACTGAAGCCGAGGCTTCTTGATTATGACGAACAAATACGCTCTGTTTTGGCAGTGCCAGTAGCACACGGGCACGGCGTACTTGAGTCATCTCTTCCATCGCTTGAGAAAGTTGACGCTCGCGACTGAGTTTCAAACGCTCAAGTTCTAGGCGTTGAGAAACACCAAAGCCCATATCTTGCAGTAAGATCTCATCACCCGCTTCCGTCGCTTGGTTTAAGCCTGCGCGGGCAAGGTTGAGTTTGAGGCTGTTGTATTCGCTGACAGGTACCATCACCGTGTTACCTTCGAGCTTATATTCAAGCTGCTGGGCATCAAGATGATCGAGAATTGGGATAAGTTCTTCTGTTTCATACGCGCCGAGCGGGCGCATTTCTGGCTCTTTGACCCAGAAAAACAGCATGACAATCAACGCAACACAGATGGAAATAGCCAGCACCAATACCACCTGACGGATGAGGTCAAGATCACCCACCGCCATATCAAACTTGGAGCTGCTTTTTTCATCTAGATCTGGATTTTGACCTTGGTGATCTAAGTCATTATGAGCGACAAGCGCACCATCTGACGAAGAGCCTGACAAGGCTAAATCTGTTGATTTGTTTTGATCAGACACTGACGATACCTAAATTTAGACTGGCATATTCATCAATTCTTTGTACGACTCAACAAGTTTGTTACGTACTTGAATTGTTGCTTCAAACGCGACACTCGATTTGTTACGGGCGATCATCACATCAGAAAGTGAGACATTCTCATCGCCGCGATCGAAGCGTGTTTGGAGATCGCTGGAGGTTTTAGCAAGGCTATTAACATTGTTAATTGCGTTGTTTAATAGATCTTTAAAGTCAGCGCCGACCGTTTGACCGGTTGCCACAGGTTTACTGTTGGTTGCTTCCAACATCAACGCCTGCATTTCACTATTAAAGCCATCTATTCTCATTGTTACCCCACAAGTCAATTCTTTGACTGCTCTCTCCGTTATAAAAATGACACTGCAAAGGCTATGCCATCAAGTTATGAATTTACGAAAATAGCACGTTAGTTTGGAATATCAATCCCTGCATCGCGCATTTTTGCGAGCTTATAGCGCAAAGTGCGTGGGCTAATACCTAGCTTGTCCGCCATTTCTTTTCTGCGACCACCACACTCAACTAAAGTGTCGAGGATAATAGCATACTCCTGGTCTCTAAGTTCATTACCGAGACCTGAATTGTTCGACAATCCACTCAAGCTCTCAACTTCAGCAATCGGCTTAACATTAGGTGCAATTACTGATGCATTTTCAACCACTTGCTGCAAACTAGTGGCATCTTGCCAATCCAGTCCTTCCAGCAGGATATTTTCTCCAGTAATCGAGCCATTTTCACTCAGAATCAGCGCGCGCTGCACGACATTATCCAGCTCACGTACGTTGCCTGGCCATGAGTACGCGAGCAGTTTACGAATCGCTTCTTCACTCAGAGCAGGAACAGGTAAACCTTGCTTTTGACAGTGACGTTCAATCAAGTGTTTTGCCAATGGTTCAATGTCCCCTTGGCGGTCGCACAACGCTGGCCATGCAATAGGGAATACGTTCAAGCGATAGTAAAGGTCTTCACGGAAATTGCCCTCTTGAACATATTGTTTGAGATCGCGGTTACTGGTTGCCAAAACACGCACATCCAACTTGATGCTCTTGCGGCTACCTAAGCGCTCCACTTCACGCTCTTGCAGGACACGCAGCAGCTTTGCCTGCAAACTCAGATCCATCTCACTGATTTCATCGAGCAAAATGGTACCACCTTGCGCCTGTTCAAACTTACCAGGGCAGGCTTGTACCGCGCCAGTAAAGGCACCTTTTTCATAACCGAACAACGTCGCTTCCAGCATATTGTCTGGAATCGCGGCACAGTTAATCGCAACGAAAGGACCATCTTTACGATTAGACGCATTGTGAATGTAGCGAGACATCACTTCTTTACCCGAACCACTCGGACCTAAAATCATGACATTCGCATCGGTTTTCGCGACTTTTTCTGCCAACGCAAGTAGTTTTAGGCTCTTTTCATCAGCCACCACGGCATCGCCGTTGTCGTCTGATTTTACTGGTGCGTAACGGCTGACCATATTCAGTAATACTTCTGGAGCAAATGGCTTTGCCATATAGTCAATCGCGCCATCTTTCATTGCAGAAACGGCATCTTCTATATTGGCGTAAGCAGTCATCAGTAACACCGGTAAATTCGGCCAATGCTGTTTAATGTTGCGCAGCAAAGCCAAACCACCCATGCCAGCCATTTGTACATCAGAGACAACGATATCGACACTGTTTGACTTCAGCTTCACGAGTGCGTCTTCTGCGCTATCCGCTTCAAGCCATTCGTAACCTGCAAGCGCTAAGGTGTCTACCAGCGCTTCGCGTAGACCTTCGTCATCTTCAACGATAAGTACCTTGCTCTGAGCCATGTTATTCTCCAGTCGTTACTGATTGGTCAAGAGGTTGAGTTCGCTCGAGCGGAATGCACACCGTGAAACATGCACCCTCACCCTCTTCAGAAATAAGTTCTAACCTTCCATCGTGAGCGCGACACACCATCTGGACAACGGCTAGCCCTAAGCCTGTGCCTTGTGATCGCGTAGTAAAGAAAGGTTCCATAATTTTTTGCTGCAGCTCTGGTGGTACACCAGGACCGCTATCTTGCACAGAAATCTTAAGCTCATTGTTTACCGGTCTAAAGAACACATCGAGTTGAGACTCTTTACCTGCAATCTGAATCGCATTCATCACCAAATTACTCAATGCCGAAGCAATGGCATTGGCGTTTCCGATTAAGCAGGTATCTTGTTCTTCAACCTCCAAACAATAATCTATTGCATTATTTTTTATCGCGGTTTCTACCATTGGCGAAAACTCGGCGACAAGATCGGCAATGGTAAATGGTTTAACGACTTTATTGTCGCCGCCTTTAGCAAAGAGCAACATGTCGTTGACTTGCTTTTCAAGATCATGGAGACGATCGAGTAATTTAGTTTGAAAACGTTGTTTGGTTGCCGCCGGAAGATTTGGCGCACCAAGGTTAGCGGCATAAAGCATCGCACTTGATAACGGTGTGCGCACTTGATGGGCAAGCGAAGCAACCATGCGACCAAGTGAGGACAAACGCTGTAAATCACTCACTCGCGATTGAAGCAACCGCGTTTCAGTTAGGTCGGTAATAAGAATGAGTTGCCCAGAATTTGAAGCCGATATAGCTAAACGAACTTTGCGTCCATTGCGCAAAGAGATCTCATGACCATCATCTTCACGAGGAGCGAAAGCCCATTGGATTACCTCAAACCACTTATGCCCCACTAACGGTACTTCAAGTAAGCGTTCCGCTTCCGGGTTCACTTCTCTTACGACACCTTGGGTGTCAAGCAAAATGACCCCAGCAGGCATCACATCCAGCACCTGCTTATAGCGCTCTACTTGTTCTTCTAAAGAACCTAAATGGTTTTCCATTGCTGACCAACTCAATCGTCGTTATTTTGCCTTAAAAACTGCAATGGCTTGGGATGCAAGAAGCACGCCAAGCCATTATTATTTATTTTTCAACAACTTAATTCAAAGTCAGTTTTTTGACGCCATTAAAATCTAACGTTGTAGATTATATTTACGCATTTTTTCCACCAGCGTAGTTCGGCGCATACCCAACATATCTGCTGCGCGAGCGACAATACCACCCTGAGCGTCCAGCGCCTGATTGATCATATTTACTTCAAGATCAGCCAACATCTCTTTCAAATTCACACCCTCTGGTGGAAGCGATTGAGGAGCATTATCTGATGAACCAAACAGATCCATTTCATCCATGCAGAAATCTTCAGCAAAGATATTCTGTAAGACATCACGCTCTTGCTCTTCCACAGAAACCGTTGGATTGTATTCAGGTTGGAACTCTGGAATATCACTGTAGCGGTATTTGGTTGGTAGATGATTCACATCTACCAAACTATTTGGATAGAGAATAATCATACGCTCAACCAAATTAGCCAATTCACGCACATTACCTGGCCAATCGTGTTCCATTAATGAATTGGTAGCACGAGGAGTAAAGCAGATCGGCTGTGAGCCCTCCGCTTCCAATCGCGTCATTAACTCTTGCAACAACAGTGGAATATCTTCTTTGCGTTCACGCAGAGCAGGCATTTCAATTGGAAACACATTCAAACGGTAGTAGAGATCTTCTCTGAATCCGCCATCATTGATCATGTGATCTAAATTGCGATGGGTTGCCGCAATCACGCGCACATTGGCGCGAATGGTGCTATTGCCGCCTACTCGTTCAAAGCAGCGCTCTTGCAGCACTCTTAATAGCTTCACCTGCATTGGCATCGGCATGTCACCGATCTCATCCAAAAACAGAGTGCCACCTTCTGCGAGTTCAAAACGACCTTTACGTGACGTGATTGCGCCAGTAAATGCGCCTTTCTCATGACCAAACAGCTCACTTTCCAACAGATCTGGTGGGATAGCGCCACAGTTAATTGGCACGAAAGGTCCACCACGACGCGGTGAATGGTAATGAATATTGCGCGCGACAACTTCTTTACCCGTACCCGACTCACCAAGAATCAGTACGTTGGCTTCACTCGAAGAGACTTGCTCGATGAGGTGACGCACTTCTTTTATGCCGTGGCTTTGCCCAACAAGGCTGCGAAACAGGGTATTCTTACGCTCACTAGAAACAACATTAACCCCTTTACGTCCTAGGAAGTCCTTACAATGGCGCAAAGCTTCACTAAGTTGTGGGTAGTTGAGAGGGTAAGCAAGGTCACCAACGTAGTTGGTAAAATCTTCCGCGTAAGCAAAAGAAGAATTAAGGATTAGGAGCGGGATATGGCTTGCATATGAAAGTTTTTCATTCAACTTTGCTGCGTGTTCAGCCTTATCAATGGATCCAATAATGCAACCAGACCAGATACCGGAAATATCTAGCGAGTCAATTTGTGCAGCATTGACTACTTCGCATTGCTCACCAACAAAATCTAGAATCGAAGCTAGATTGATTTGTGCTTGAGCGTCGTCTTCAATGACAAGTAATTTTGCTAAGCCTTGCATAGATATGAATGATTGCCTTCGTTAATACTTTGGGTTGCCAAACTCAATATCACTTTTATAAATTTGAGTGATTTTTAAGCAATTAATTATGCTAATGTTTATGCAACAAAATTAGCCACTAGGGTTATAGTGGCTTATATTCTATTTGATATAAAAAATAAGGCAACCAAGCAATTATAGGGTGTGATGTTTACCCAAATGCTTTAGCTCTAAAATCTGACAATCAACCATACAAAAGTTACGTAAATGTTAGATACCTACCTCATTGGCAGTTAGGTTGTGAAACTCAGTTGGTATCTGATCCCAAGCTGATTTTATCTCGCGGATAATCTCAATCACATCGTCAATCGGTTGTGGGTCATTTTTGTGGTTCGCCGCAGTTATCTGTGTAATCATGAATTCGTATAATTGATCGAGATTTTGCGCGATATCACCACCATCATCCATCGATAGACAGCTTCTCAAGCTAATAATAATGTCCAAGGCTTTACCTAAACGCTCACCTTTTACCGGAATATTGCCTTGCTGCATCGCAGCCTTACCTTGAATCAAACGCTCAATGGCACCAGCCATCAACATTTGCACGATTTTATGCGGGGAGGCCGCACTCAGTTGGCTATCTACCGATACCTTCTTGTAAGCCTGTAATGAACCACGCATAACATACCTCTTTTATAAAAATTTCTTATATTGCTGAACAGACTTATTGCCATGTCGATATTTGTGCAATGATTGACCAATGACTTTGGTTTTATCTTGCATCAAATTAACCACTTTTTGCGTCTGCTTAACTGCAATTTGCCAATGCTCAGTGTTTGCCAATTGCGGCGACTGATTAATTAATTGCATTAGGCTATTCAATAATTGTTCCCTTTTATCGACCAAATCCGCTATTTCTTCAGAATTAATCTCTGTCGATAAAAGTTCCCTGATGATAGTTTGATCTAGATCACTTAGTTGAGCCAGCATCGCTGGAAAATCATCCGCCCATTGCATTCATCATTCCTGCTAGTTGATGCTGCATCTTGCTGGTCGACTCTTGCATCGCAACAAACTTGGCGTGCGTACGCTTTTCTAGCCCTTCCATGCGGCGATCTAAATTCACTTGTTCGTCTTGCATGCGGTAGTTGCGCTCAACCAGGCTCTTTTCTCGAGTCCGTAGAGCACCTTGCACCCCAGTGATACCATGAATAGCATCTTCCACCTTTTTGGCGAAACCTTCATTCCCGCCAAAAAAGTCTTCAAGCTTGTTAAAGTTATTATTCAATTGACGATCGAGCATTGAATAATTGATTTCTAAAGAGCCCTGACGCGTGGTGGTAATACCAAACTCGGTTAAGGACTTTAACTCTTCTGGCGCTGGTTCGACAGGAGATGAAAACACCACCTTCAAACGAGAGTCCGCACTGCGTACCACGCTGTCACCCGCCAACGGTCCCCGTTCACCGGTAACGGGATCAACATTAGACAGTTGCTGCGATAATTGGTGGAATTGGTTATAGGCAGCAACAAACTGCTCAATGTCCTCACGAACCCCTTCACGGTTGTACTCAATGTCAATTTCAGAAGTTGGCTTGCCTGGCTGGGTGCGCCCTTTCAACGTCAAATCGACACCATCTATGGCGTTTTCAATCACATTATTATTGCTTGAGAGCTGAGCGACACCATCGAGCAACACTTGCGAGTCTTGTGCGGCTTGAACTTGGCTCATGCCACTGTAAACATCAAACGCCTCTTGAGCTGCTTTCAGTTCTTGCTGGGCTGTTTCTACTCGCTGAATATAGTTACGCTGCTCTTCAGGCAGCAAGTCCTGCTTCGCTTGCTTGGCCTGTGCATCGTTAAGATCGCCCGCTTGCAACGCCGCATCAATCTTGTCGATCTCTTGTTTGTTAGCCACTTCAATATTGGCTTTCTCAATCGCGAGTTTTTTATCCAACTCTGCCTGCGCCTCTTTTGGCGTAACATAAGAGTCGGTCAAAGTACCTGAGGCAGTATTAGACCAGCCGGGTACATCACCTGACTTTTCTAGTGCTTTGGCATCTAATTCAGGCTCTGGCTCCCAGTAAGAATCCAACAATGTCCCCGATGCGGTTTCAGTCCAACCAGGGATTCGATCTTCCGGTTTGATGTATTTATTCGCTGCTTGACCAGCACTCGCCGCCGCGGCTAACGCTTGTGTGGAAATTTGATTGGCAGGCGTGACATCATTAGCCGCTTTCGGATCGACAATCGTTGCCGCTTGCTTGGTCGCATCGGCAATTTCTTGGTCGACATTTCTTGCCGCTGTGATATTGCGCTCGGCAATACGGTCGGCAACCAATTGTTCCTGAGGGGTAAGCGGGCTAATTAACTCTTGGGCCTTCGCGCGTGCTTTCTCCAAATCAGAGACGCGTTGCTCAAGGGTTTTATATTCGAGTTTTTTGAGAGGGTTATCGGTTTTATCCGAACTAACGCTCATACTGACCGCATTCTCTTGCCCTGAGAGTTCAGAAGCAACAATCAATCGCGGTCCATTAACGTCATTGATAACAGATGCACGAACGCCTGGGTTACTTTTATCCCCATTAATACTGCGCACGATGTCTGTAATTTTGGCATTCTCTCTTACATCAACAGTAAAAGATTTCTTACCCATCGAAATTCGCAACTCACCAGCGCCAAATTTCGTCTCTTCAGAAAAAACATCTGAAGCGACTTTATGACTCTGAGCAAGTTGCAACACATCGACAGCATAACGACCAGCAATCGCTTCAGTGGTTGCGGTTGCTGACACGACAGCATCATCAGTCGATTCTGCTTTTCGCGCCGCAAACGCCTTCTCTTGGCGAAAGCTCGTCATTAAGTTTTTCATCGTATCCAGCGACTCTCTGAGCCGACCATAGGCACTGATACTAGAATCAATCTGGTTAAGCTGCTTGTTGATGCTTTGCTGCTTTGGTGCGCGCTCAGCTTCAACAATTTTGCTTACCATGGCATTGATATCCATGCCAGCATTCATCCCTATTGGGCCTAAACTCATTCAATCACCTCAAAAAATACGATCACACCTTGTCAATCAACAACCCTGACGAATAGCGAGCTGTTTGATCTCTTAGGCGACGCAAGACTTCTAGCAACTCCTCATCTGGAATCTGGCGAATAATGTCACCAGTACTCTGTTCATAGATAGTGACGACATCTCGTCCAGATTGCTCATCTGTACGAAATGATAAACCTGTATTCATAGAAGAGATAAAATCATTCATGTGCTCAACTGCTTTTTCACGCTCCTTTTCAGAGAGTGTTTGTTGAGCCTGAATCACTTCTACCGCTTGCTCGACCCCACGAGAGGTCAACAGGTCCATTTCCGATTTCACTACCTTCTCAGAGAGAAGCGAAGCATCCTGCGGCTTATCATATTCCGAAGCAATTTTAGTGCCACTTTGTGAGCCATAAGACTGGATGTTTGATGTGTAGGATGGAATATCCATAACAATCTCCCTTCCACCTCATAGGTAAGCCTATCCTGTTACGCGCTTACCTAGTCGGCTCGGCAAAATTTATTATTATCCTAGAAGGCTCAATGCTGCGGTTGGCGTTTGCTTAGCTTGCGCTAAGACAGAAGTACTCGCTTGTTGCAGGATTTGCGCCTTAGTCATCGCTGTGGTTTCTTTCGCGTAATCAGTATCCAAAATACGGCTACGAGACGCATTAACGTTCTCGTTAATGTTGTCTAAGTTATTGATCGCATGTTGGAAACGGTTTTGATACGCACCTAGAGAAGCACGCTGACTATCAACAGTCTTTAATGCGCCATCAATCACAGATACAGCAAGTTGAGAACCTGCAACATCAGTAATATCGATATCAGCGACGGTGACATCTTTACCCGCAGTAGGGAAACCCAGATCGGTACCCAAATCACCCGCAACTTCAACTTCACCCGTCACTTTGGTTGTCGCTGCAAACAGTTGCAACTTACCATCTTCGCCAACTGATGCTTTGATATCGTCGCTTTGACCATTAATGTAGGTCGCCACTTCTTCAATATCATCGCCCGCTTTTGCGTTAATCGCTAGCGACTTAGCTTCACCAAAGTTATCGGTGTAGCTCAAAGTGATTTCAGTTGCATCCGCTACCGTCCAATCTGCGTCTTTACCTGCAGCAACATAAGCTTTACCGCCCATTTCTGCTGTGTCTGAACGCATATTGCCCATAGTGATTTGCATTGCCTCACCGGAGCTTGCACCGATTTGGAATGACTGACTGCCGTAGGTACCGTTAAGTAGCTTATTACCGCCAAATGAAGTGGTTTCAGCGATACGGTTTAGTTCGTCGTTCAGTGCGGTGACTTCTTCTTGCAGTGCAATACGCTCACCACGAGAGTTTGAACCATTCGCAGATTGAAGAGATAGGTCGCGCATACGTTGCAGAATATTGGTGGTTTCATTCAAAGCACCTTCTGCTGTTTGCGAAATCGAAATACCGTCATTGGCGTTTTTAACTGCCATATCTAAACCGCGGCTTTGTGAAGTTAAGCGGTTAGAAATTTGCAGACCTGCAGCGTCATCTTTTGCGCTGTTGATTTTATAGCCAGATGACAAACGTTCCATCGATTTCTGCAACCCGTCGGTTGAATTATTCAGATGTCGCTGTGCTGTCATCGCTGACACGTTAGTGTTTACGTTGATAGACATAGTTGATCTCCTTAGGTATTTGGCAATGCATCTCCGTGTCTCTCACCTCACATCGATGCAAAATCATTTCTCTCAGCCTTTGTAACGACCAAGAAAATGTAACCTTTAGGGAAAAAATGAACTTTTTTAAATTTATGTCTACTTAAGAAGAAAAACGTGAAGCTTCTCGCTAACTAACGCCATTTAACTGACGCTGACATTCAATTAACCATTATGTAACCTGCGGGGTTCAAACGAAAAAAATCCAGCCGAAGCTGGATTTTTCAATCCTCTTCACATTAGCCAAGTAGGCTTAGTGCTGAGTTTGGAGCTTGTTTCGCTTGAGCAAGAATCGAGCTTGAAGCTTGAGAAAGGATCTGCGATTTAGTCATTGCAGTTGTCTCTTTCGCGAAGTCTGTATCACGGATACGGCTCTTAGATGCATTCACGTTTTCGTTGATGTTATCAAGGTTGTTGATAGCGTGGTTGAAACGGTTTTGAATCGCACCTAGCTCTGCACGGTGGCTATCAACGTACTTAAGCGCTGAGTCGATGATTGCAACAGATTCTTGTGCGCCACCTACTGACGTTACGTCGATAGTATCTACTGTTACCGCTTTACCTGCATCCATACCTAGCTCGCCAGATAGTGAACCTGCAAAACTTACCGCACCGTCAACTTTGTTTGTACCAGCGAATACTTGTAGACGACCTTCTTCGTCAACAGATGCGGTTACTTTATCAGTTTGACCGTTAATGTAAGTCGCTAGCTCTTCAATATCATCACCCGCTTTCGCTTGGATAGAGATTGTTTCAGGAGCCGCTGCGCCTTTTTCAGTTAGAGTAATTTCTAGAACGTTGGCATTACCATCTACTGTCCAGTTTGCATCTTTTGCATTTTCAGCAGAAGCTTTGTAGCTCGTACCACCCATGCGAGTGTTGTCACTACGCATGTCGTTTAGCGTTAGCATTACTGCTTCACCGTTGTCCGCACCAATCTGCATAGATTTAGTTGCGTAAGTACCGTTTAGTAGTTTGTTGCCACCAAATGAAGTCGTTTCAGCGATACGGTTTAGTTCGTCGTTTAGTGCTGTTACTTCTTCTTGGATTGCTACACGCTCAGATTTCGAGTTTGAACCGTTCGCAGATTGTAGCGAAAGGTCACGCATACGTTGCAGAATGTTCGTTGTCTCATTCATTGCACCTTCAGCGGTTTGCGCAATTGAGATACCATCGTTCGCATTTCGTACCGCAACGTCTAGACCGCGGCTTTGCACGTTTAGACGGTTAGAGATCTGTAGACCTGCTGCATCGTCTTTTGCGCTATTGATCTTTGAACCAGATGATAGACGCTCCATTGATGTTTGCTGTGCGCTAGTCGCTTGGTTTAGGTAACGCTGAGCTGTCATTGCTGAAACGTTAGTATTTACATTCACTGCCATAGTAGTTACTCCAACTGATTTTCCGATGTTTCCGGTTTCCGACGTCTCGGAAAACCAAGTAGTTCTCTCAAAGTTACTTCTATTAACGGCACTGTTCGGTAAAGCTTGAGGAGAAATTTAGCTTTTTTTGATAAAAATACCATTTACAGTGAGTTGGATAACAAATGTGAAGAAAGTCGAAAAAAAATCGCTGTTATCACTAAAGTTATCACTTTACTCGTCGATACAGTTTCCCTTTATTGATAATTCAGCCATTTAATCGAACAATATTTAATCAACCCAATAACAACAAGGGCTTGCAGAAAAATTTAATCGCTCAAAAATCACCCAGTCGCATTTCTTTTTCCATTAAAATGCTCACAACCTAATCATTCATGAAACAAAGCCAAACGCTGATGACCGATTCTCGGCAAGCGGATTAGAGCTGCATATGTAAGTCAATGAAGTAAGTTGACCATCAACACATCAATCCAGCCAAACAGAGCGGCGCGATAGTTAGGTCTTCAGCCAAAGCTAGGGGAAAAAATGCGGAAAGATAAGAGTGGGAATTTAACCCAATAACGTTAATACCATGTTTGGCTGCTGTTTAGCCTGAGCCAAGATTGAAGTGCTCACTTGTTGCAGGATTTGCTGCTTAACCATTTGCGTGGTTTCTTTCGCGTAGTCGGTATCTTTAATACGACTATTAGATGCCGCAATATTCTCGTTGATGTTACCAAGATTATTTATCGCATGACCGAAGCGGTTTTGCATTGCCCCTAGCTCTGCGCGATGACTGTCGACAAACTGCAACGCAGTATCAATAATCGAAACGGCTCGCTGAGCACCGCCCACCTCTGAAATATCGATATTGTCTACCGCCTCGTAACCACTCAGATTCATCCCTAGCTGTTCGGCTAAACTGCCGGAAAAACTGATTGTCCCTGCGGTCTCTTTGCCTGCCATAAATAGTTGCAATTGACCATCTTGATTGACTGATGCAGAAACTTGATCGGTTTGACCATTAATGTACGTCGCTAACTCTTCTATGTCGTCGCCCGCTTTGGCTTCAATTTGAATATTTTCTTGCTCGCCTCGTGCATTAACGAAGCTCATATTGAACTGTTGCTTACCTTGAGTCACTGTCCAATCTGACGATGCCTTTCCCGCAGCAAGGTAACTAAAACCACCCATTTCAAGGCTATCGCTACGCAGATTTTTAAGAGACACTTGAACGGCTTCCCCCGAATCAGCGCCAATTTGGAACGAAGCCTCTTTGAACGAGCCATTAAGCAATTTACGCCCACCAAATGAGGTCGTTTCGGCAATACGATTTAATTCATCATTAAGCGCAGCCATCTCCTCTTGCAGAGCGGTGCGTTCTGCTCGGCTATTTGACCCATTAGCCGATTGGAGTGACAGGTCGCGCATACGCTGCAAGATGTTACTTGATTCTTGCATCGCGCCTTCTGCCGTTTGCATAATCGAGATGCCATCATTGGCATTGCGCATCGCAACATCTAAGCCACTCATCTGAGTTTCAAGCCGATTAGAAATCTGCAATCCGGCTGCGTCATCTTTTGCACTGTTAATACGGCTCCCTGAAGAGAGTCTCTCCAAAGATTGGTTCAGCAAATGCGTCGCATTGTTTAAATGACGTTGCGCTGTCATTGCTGATACATTGGTATTAACGGTAATACTCATCGAATACATGATCCTGTTTGCTATACCCAACTAACCTCAAGGTGCTTGGGTATCACTCTCGATAAAAATAACGAAGCCGAGCGCTAACATAATCAGCGCTATTCTTCTTATCGGCTTAAATCACAGAACTTTAGCGAATTTTTGCTCAAATACCGATGTAAAAAAGCCGAGCATCTGCTCGGCTTCTGAATCACTGTTATGAAACGATCACAAATTATTTAACTGCAAGAGCTTGAAACATCTCATTGCTAGGGGCAAAGAAGTATGCGCCTGTTACAGCATGGGTGAAACGCAACAGTTGGTCAGTCTTACCATCCGTTGCACCGTACATGCTCTCTAGCATCGCTTTAAAGTTATGCAGAGTATTACAGTAAGCAATGAACAGTAGACCATGTTCACCGCTCGCGCTGCCGTAAGGTAAGCTATGACGTACGATCTTCAGACCTTTACCTTCTTCCTTAATATCAACACGACCTACGTGAGAAGCAGCTGGCACATCATCCAGCTCGATTGAGTCTGGTTTTGTACGACCAATCACTTTCTCTTGAGCAGCAACATTCAAGCGATTCCATGCTGGTAGATTGTGAATAAAGCGTTGCACCATTACGTAGCTACCGCCAACAAACTCACCTTCAGGAATGATCGCCACTTCTTGACGCGCTTCTGCTTTCGGGTTTTCAGTGCCATCAACAAACATGGTCATATCACGCGCGTCTAGGTAACGGAAACCTGCCGTTTCATCCACTACATTTACGTCATCTGCGATTTCTGCCAATAGCTTACGCATTACATAGAAATGTAGGTCATGTCGGTTTGAGTGTAGGTGCACCAATACATCAACATCACTACTTGGAGCAACAATGTCACCTTCACCCAATTGTGGAAACTCAATGAGCTCTGCTGGCATTGATTGGTTCAGTTGACCCCAAAAACCATGCGTGAAAGCAATTGATAGCGTCAGGTTAGCATCAGGTTGTTGCTGGTTTAGTTCCGCAACTAATGCTGGTAATGATTGCAATTGAGTTAGCACATATTGAGAGTTTTGTTTCACTTTCAAAAGTGTGTACTGTGCGAACGGTTCCGCTTCCGGAAGAATTGCCGATTGAGGAAGTGACATTTATTAGCTCCTTTTCTATACCCCTGTTACGTCAAAGTCTGTCAGCAAAACATAACGACTCGATGACTTGGGTATACCTTTATTTTTGCTCAGTGTAATGTTTATTCGGAGTACCGTATTGATTACGATCATTTTGTTTCATTGAGTTTGAAACAATCTCTCACCGTCTTACTTTGGTATACGTAGATGATAAACCAAAGTAACACCAACATGATCACTCCGTTTGCCCAACTAAACTCGCCAGCTTGCAGGTAAACATGATAGGCGCTTTGCATCAATTGGCTGATTGCTGTGATTAAGGTGATCGGTTTGCCCCAAGCAACAAAGGCATCAGCCCATCGTCTCTCTGGGGAACGCAAGCTAATCAACCACATTAGCGCAATACTCGGCAAGCCCATTGCCAATCCCAAATAAAGCATTTGATGGTCTGGATAAACATAGCTCAATATCGTATTGCCGCTATCGCGACTCACGCCAGCAACTACGAATACCACCCAAGCTTTTGCGAGTAGCATCCAGCCAAGCCATAACCACTTAGGAGCATGAAGGTAGCCATTCTTATCATAGGCTTCGAGGGCGTAACGCATAAAAATATCAATTGGTAGTGAGTTTGCTCTACACTCTACTCTTATTCCGTCAACATTCTATAAAAAATCACACTCCATTGAAGCGACTCATCACTCTCAATCAGATTGGCTATTTTGCAGGCAGCAGATAGAGACATCTCGTGTTAGCATAATCAAAGACGAAATTTAAGATGAGTTTGCTATGAAAAACAAAGTTGTACCCTCTCAACAAACCCAACAAGAAGCAATGAAAGTCGCTAAAGCGACTCAGAAACCAGGTCAAACTAAAGAGCAAACCAAACTCATTGCTCAAGGTATTGAGAAAGGGATTGCGCTGTATAAAAAGCAGCAAAAAGAAAAAGCACGCCAAGCGGATAAAGCCAAAAAGAAAACCCTCAGAGCAAAGCGTGATGAACAAAACCTAGATCACGAAGTGGCGCAAGAAACCACTAACGAGCCTACAAACCAAACCAAAAGCGCTATACTGCCATGGATGTTATTGGTTGTAAGTTGGATGGGGTTCTTTGTTTATGTTACTCAAACCGCGTAGTATTTTTTCTACTCTAGCTTTAATAACTCTCGCTGGATGTGCGTCTCCACACACCCAGCTTAATCAAGGCGCGCAAGATGTGCATGTGCGTTTAGATAGCGGTTTTAATGCCGATAAATGCCAATGGCTTGGCGAAGTGACCGGTACTGAGGGGCATTGGTATTCCTATCTATTTTTTACCAATGACGCGATGGTACAAGGCGCGATGAATGACATAAAAAATCGCGCCAAGAAACTTGGCGCGACTACAGTATATATGATAGCTCCACAAGACTTTACCACCTCATTTACCGTGGTAGGGAATGCGTATAACTGTGGATGAATTCGACTAGGCTTTAAAGCCTAAACTTGCTGCAATATCAGGCTCTCGTTCACTCACCCACTGACTATCAAACGGTCCCCAGTCAGAAAGTTGGTAGTAACCATCATTATGACGTCGACCATCTTGCACAAACGCAAGTTCAATGCCGATGCCAGGAAGAGCTTTAATAACGTCTTGAATAGTGCGACGTGGCCAGCCAGTCTGTTCAATTAACTTAGGAACATTTGGGCGCTCTAAACTTTCGACGAGTAGAGCCAAGTATAAACGCCGTGCAAACACAGGACTCAGTTCCATTGATACCTCCTATAAACTTCAGCCCTCATTATTTCCTTTTATGCAATAAATTACTTGCGTTTGATCAATAACTCGTCGTCATTCACGGCGATTAAGGGTATTTTTTACTCGTCAAAATATATACGTCACATTTTTTGTTTCCCTTCGAAGTTCCTGATAGGATTAAAAAATAATAAAAATGTCACTTCAAAAGGTTCATTATGACGATCACTATGTATGGAATTCCAAACTGCGATACGATTAAAAAAGCCAAAAAATGGCTGGAAGCAGAAAGTGTTAGCTTTGATTTTCATGATTATCGAAAGCAGGGAATAGACACAGAAATGGTTACCACGTTTTGCCAAGCTCTTGGCTGGGAAAACGTACTCAATAAACGCGGAACAACATTCCGTCAACTAAGCCAAGAACAAAAAGATAGCCTTAACGAACAATCAGCGATTGCATTGTTGGTCGAGCATCCAGCGATGATTAAACGCCCTATCTTATTGGTCAACGATCAGTACCATATCGGATTTAAAGCGGATCAATACGCCGCTATTTTTGCATAAAAAGGATTTCAAGGATGACAGATAGCCCTGTATTGGCTTTGGCAAAAGATCTCATTAGCCGTCAATCAGTTACACCAGAAGACGCAGGCTGCCAACAAGTAATGATTGAGCGCTTGCAAGCACTTGGGTTTGAAATTGAAGTGATGGTATTTGAAGATACCACTAACTTCTGGGCTCGCCGCGGTAACCAAGCTCCCCTGTTTACTTTTGCTGGGCATACGGATGTGGTACCTGCTGGTTCACTAGAGCAATGGCACACGCCGCCTTTCGAACCGACCGTTATTGACGGCTACTTACATGGCCGTGGTGCCGCCGACATGAAAGGCTCACTCGCGTGTATGGTTGTCGCTGTAGAACGTTTTATTGCCCAACACCCTGATCATAAAGGCTCATTAGCTTTTCTGATTACCTCAGATGAGGAAGGACCATTTATTAATGGTACCACCCGAGTGGTGGACACCTTAATGGCTCGTGATGAGATCATCGATATGTGTATCGTCGGTGAACCTTCAAGTACTCACGCGGTAGGTGATGTGGTGAAAAATGGTCGCCGCGGTTCAATTACGGGTGATTTACGCATCAAAGGTACCCAAGGGCACGTTGCTTATCCGCATTTAGCCAATAACCCGGTTCACCAAGCATTACCGGCTCTAGCTGAACTCGCTTCGACCAAGTGGGATAACGGCAATGACTATTTCCCACCAACCAGTTTCCAGATCCCGAATGTTGCTGCTGGTACTGGGGCATCGAATGTGATCCCTGGTGAATTTGATGTGCAGTTTAACTTCCGTTTTAGCACTGAGTTGACGGACACGGAAATCAAACGCCGCGTTCACTCAACGCTCGATGCTCACGGTTTGGACTACGATCTAAAATGGACTCTAAGTGGACAGCCGTTTTTGACCGATACTGGTACACTGCTCGAGGCAGTCGTTAAAGGTGTGGCAGATGTGAACCATAAAGCGCCAGAGCTACTGACAACGGGTGGGACTTCTGATGGTCGCTTTATCGCACAAATGGGCGCTCAAGTGGTGGAACTTGGTCCGGTCAACGCCACCATTCATAAAGTAAACGAGTGTGTCAGCATTGCTGATTTAGAGAAGCTGACTGACATGTACCAAAACATTCTGGAGAACGTACTCGCGTGAAAATGACGCCTGAGCAGCTTTGCGGAGTCACCAGTGATCATCTGGTTGAACTTCTATTTGGACAAAAGGTTTTCCTTGTCCACCCAGCAGTGCAACAAGATTTGCTGGCACTAAAAGACGGTGCCGCTCAGGCTGGTTTTAATCTCAATATCGCGAGCGGCTTTCGTGATTTTGAACGCCAGAAAACGATTTGGAACAACAAGATGGCTGGTATCAGTACTCTCTTAGATAGTCATAGCCAGCCACTTGATAGTGATACACTTTCTGAACAAGAAAAAGCCATGGCGATTTTGCGCTGGTCTGCACTACCGGGAGCCAGTCGCCATCATTGGGGGTGTGATTTTGACGTATTTGATCGTGCATCATTACCACAGGGGGTGACATTGCAGCTTGAGCCGTGGGAGTATCTACAAGGGCATCAAACTCAATTTTACCAATGGCTTAAAGATAACCTTACTCAGTATGGTTTTTTCTTTCCTTATGCCAAAGATCTCGGCGGTGTTGCCCCTGAGCCTTGGCATATCAGTCACCAAGCCACAGCAAAAGCGTGCCTAAATCAGCTAACCATAGAACAATTGCGTTTTCGTTTGCGTTTATCTCCAATATTAGGCAACCAAGTAGTGCTCGATAACCTCGAAAACATCTACACTCAATTTATCACCAACATCAGTGGAGAATCATGATGGACTTACTGACTAACCCTTGGGTGATCATTGCCATCGTGCTGGCTGTGATTATCGGCAACATTAGCGTGCTGAAATACACTGCCAACATGAAAACCACCCAAATGAAGAAAAAGCCTGACGCAGCAAAGCCTCAAGAGCCGAAAGCTGATGAGAGCTCTGATAAAGATCAAAGCCCTCGTTAATGGTGCTAAGCCACAATAACACCAGAACTACTGAGCATAATAAAATCGGTTTTTACCCAAGCGTTTAGCAGTGTACATATTACTATCTGCTTGCTGAATCTTATCTTCAATAATACTGCCATCACTGGCCGACCAATAACTAATTCCTAAACTCGCTGTCACATGACATTCTTGACCATTGATTACGATTGGATTGGACAAGGTATCAATAATGCGCTGAGCAATAGGCTGACACTGATTGGTACCACGGATACCAATTAAGAACTCATCGCCAGCAATGCGTGACACTAAATCATGTGCCGAAATACAGCCTTCTAGGCGTTTGGCGACAATGCAAAGCAATTCATCGCCAACACTGTGACCGAACTGATCGTTGACCGCTTTAAAGCCATCTAGGTCAAGGAAAAAGACAAACTGAGATTCACCTTTACTATGACGATCTTGTAGATGTTTTAGGGCTTTAGAACGGTTCGCAAGCCCGGTTAACGGATCATGATTGGCGGCAAAATCAAGGCGCTTAAGCTCAATACCCACACTAAGGTCAGTAATACTGATCACAAATGCTTCAACGCGACCATCGTTACCCTTTAGTGCCCGGGCTTTAAGTTCATATGGCATCCAACACTTGCTCTGATGCTCAATTTCAAGCTCACGGAACAACAGACCAGCATTGAGTAAATCTCGCTTCATCTGCTGAGTCACTTGAATCGGTTGTTTAAACACCAAGTCATGTATTGAGCTTATTTCACCAAACCATTGGCGCGCCGTATTGTTTTGGGTTTCGACCTTAAGATCCCGATCCAGTACCAAAATCGCGTCTTGGAATTGAGCAAACATCAATTCAAGCAACATACGGCGCTTTTCCGCAATATTGATTTGGGTAACATCTTGAAATTGAAGCAAGGACTGCCCTGCTTCCTTAAGCGGATGACAACTAACGCGGTAGCGCTGTTCACTGGCTTGAGCTCTAAGTTCAACACTCGGTAAAGCAAGGTGATGTTCAACAGCATTGAGTACCATTTCAATCGCTGATTTAGGCTCGAAATTGCTTTCCATTGCAATGCGAGTATTGGTTAGACGTTTGTCATTAAAGATTTGATTCGCGACTGGATTACAATACTCGACCTTGTTGCCTGGTGATACAACCAATACACCACGCTTCATCACACCGAGTGCACTATGAATATAGCGGTTCTTCTGTTCTACGCTGAGTAAAGCGCTTTGTAGCTGAGATTCACGGTCGAGCAAGTTGGCAATCATGTCATTAAAACAGGCGGTAAGTTTACCTATTTCATCATCATGGTATATCTCGATGCTTTTTTTCGTCATACCTTGCGTAATGGTCTGCTCCATCGATTCATGCAAAGCATTAAGCGGGGTAACAATGAGACTGTGTAGCACCCGAGCAAAAAACCAAGAAAAAAGTGAGACAGCAAGGGCGAGAATACCAAGGTAGCTAAATAGCTCCTTCTCTTTATCTTCTATCGCTTCTAGCGATTCCCACACGATTAATTTACCGAGACTCTCTCCTAACATTGAGATATCGGTCTCTACGGTCGAAAAACTAAATCCATCACACACAAGGTGTTGTTCTGACCATCGACATGCATCGGGTAGCTGTTCAATATCCGCGACTCTATTACCGCTTTGATTGACCACTTTGGCTGCGATAATGACCGGATCAAAATTAAGATTCACCAACTGCTCTTTGGCAGTAATCGGGTCATCAAACATCAATGCCGCTTGTAAAGTTGCGGCCACACCTTGAGACAGAATATGAATTCTCTGCTCTTGTGCATCACGTTGCGACAGCATCAATAAGTGAATCGCAGGCGTACCAATCAAGCCGACCAACAGCATCACCATAAACCAGGTCGGCAGCATCATCTTGTAGCGCAATGGTAACTGGGTAAAGCGGAGGAAAGTCATGAGGTACCTGCCTCATAAATCTCGGACACTTCAAGAAGCTGAGAGCGCAGTAATACTTGAGACTGTTCGACATTGGAACGTGAAACAAGCGGACGAATACGGTTTCTCACTTTAACAAAGGCTATCATGCCGCCATTAGCAACAAAATCGACACCTTCCCCCACCAGCAACGCATGAGGGAATTGCTGCCGCAGCCTTTCTATCGCTTCCGCGTCTTCTGTTTTGGTGTAGAGAATGTGGCAAACCTGCGCTTCGCTCGCTTCAGACAACAAAAAGAAGCGAGCCATCTGCGCCTTGCTCGCAACAATCGCTTCAAGACGCAAGCTGATATCATCAATATCCGTCGCACAATACTCAAGATAGTCCGACTCTACCCCTGTATTTTGCCAATCCGCTAACAAGGCAAAACGGAACAAGTAGACCGCTTTAAGATCGACATCATCCACTTTGGCCGCTGCGGCTTGTGAAAAAGAATACAGCCCAATCAGTAGTAGGATGCTGGCTAAAGTTGGTTTAAATTTCAATACCATGTTCATTATTCGTTTTATCTTAACGCGCCATATTGCCATTCAAGGGTTAACCAATATTGTGTGCCGTTTTGGAACGGGCTTTGATACTCCGCAAACTCTTTCGATTGCTCAGCACCAAGGTTTTCTGCACTAAGTGTCAATCGTGGCGCTTGCTTGCTCAATTGCCAACTTGCCGAAGCGTCAAAGCTAATCACTTCAGGCCATTCATAGGCTTGATTGGTCGTGTAGTCTGGATGCGGTGAGGACTTACCAACATAGTGCATCGTCGAACTAACCCACCACTGCGGATTGATGTCCCAAATAAGCTGTGCATTGACAAAGTGGTTTGGTTGATTCTCAAGTTGTCTTTTAGCCACATCACTGCCTGCGCATAACGCACCTTTACAGTGACCAACAATACGTTTATAGCTGTAGTTAGTATTCAACTGCACATCTGACAGAGGTTGCCATTTCAGCGCAATTTCCCCTCCCATAGTTTCAGACCATAGCGGATCTTCATATTGAGAAACGTAAATGCCATCAACTGGTTTGTCTTGCGGAGATTCAGGATAAACTTGTCTTCCCGCCCTTATATTGTCATGACGACTATAGTATCCACTTAAACTAAGTTGGATCTGATTTCCCTGCCAAAAACGATAACCCAACTCAAACGTCTCTATCTTTTCAACGTCCATGTTATCGTTGCCGTTCATCTGCATACTACCAATATACTCATACGCGTCATTTTGAGGCTTATACATATTCTGCTGAAAAGTAGTATCCATTTCTAACCGAGAAGGGGTCACCACTGCTCGCCCCCATCCCGCCCACACGCGTTGGTTACTGGCAAGATTATAGCTAACGCGTGCTTGAGGCTGAGCATAGACCTTGTCTGTCAAGTTATGATATTGCCAACGATTGCCCAACGTAAGATGCGTTTTCTCGCCAAGTTCGATATCCCAGTTTGCATAGAGACCATAATTTTGACTAAAAAATTCATGGTCATCTGTAACCCGAAGATATGGCATAGAAAACTGATCAATTTCGCTGTATTTACCCAGCTTTTCATCAATTAAACGAATATTGCCACCGATACTTAACTGAGTACCCCATAAGTCTGCAATGGTATAATGTGAATCAAGATCAAGACGCCAAAAGTTTGCATTGCGATCAGGTCCATCATTTGAACTGTAGGTTAACCAAACTTTGTTATCCCAACTGTCACTATTTTGGAAATCATGAATATGTTGTAAACCTGCAAAATATTCCTGCATGGTCATTTCTGTATCATAGGGGTCGCCACCATATTTATTGCTTCCTATCGGTAGATATTCAATCCATTGATAGTCCTCTCGAGAGCGAATCCCCCCAACTTGAATACTCAAGGTATCTGCGAATTTTTGATAGTCGAGGCGAGCCCCAAAGCGTTCAGTATAGACATTAAAATGCTGCGCGATTTGAACTCGTTCTTCTTCACTGGTCCATGGCATATGATCAACATATTCAAAGTAACCACTTAAGTTCGCATATTCACCGATCTCTGTCGAATCATGAATCTGGTATTCTGAATAATGGTAATTACCTTCCTTGACGGTCAATTTACCTCGTGGTGTTTTTTCCGCTTCTTGGGTAATAATGTTGATTACACCATTGGTTGCATTACCACCCCAAATAGTACCGACCGGACCTAACACCACTTCAATTTGGGCAATATTATCCAAACTCACTGGAATTAAATCCCAGTCCACACCTGAAAACATTGGGTTAAATACACTGCGACCATCGACCATTACCAATAGTGTATTACTTAACGGTTTATTTTGGCCACGAGCAGTAATACCCCAATCATAGTTAGAATATTTGGCTACATGAAGCCCTGGAGCGAGTGCAAGGGCATCAGCGACAGAGCGAACACCAGAGCGGTTAATTTCTTTAGCCGTAATTACATAAACAGAAGCTGCAATATCAGACAAACTCTGTGCTGTTCGAGTAGCCGAGACAACTTTGGTATCGGCCAAAGAATCAAGAGGCATATCTAACAAAGCATCTAGATCGAATTCTGCAGAAGATATTGGAGAAAATAGAATAGCTGACGAAACAATGAACGGAATTGGGTAACGCATGAATAATATCTCTTCACCCGCCATGCTTGAGCATTGTTATTTTAACGGCGAATGTATAACTTAAGGGCAAAGCAATTATATCATTGCATCACGATTCATACTGTCCCATAACGTACGTTGTATGATTATTATTTTTATCATCACAACAAAAAACAATTGAAATAAAAAATAAAGTCATTATTTTCAACAACTTAACTTAAGCGACATTAAAATTATCATGTCAAATTAATGTCGCTCCAGATCGTTCTATATTAACTCAAGATAAATTATTTAATATGATCCCAAGAAATATTAGAAACAATTCGGCACTCATCGCACTTAAAATAAAACACATCATGCAATGGTTCATCTAATAGCCATTCACCACCACATTTAGGGCATTTTCGTGCCTGCTCGTCTGCAAGGCTTTTGCCCCCAACGCGATATTGGTAATAATATGTCGGGATCTTAGTAATATATTCAATACGACCACGTAAATCCCAGCCGCGACGAAATAGCACACTATCAGTATCACAAATTTCATGCAGCGCAGCATGCTCTGCACGACATCCACCTGCCATTTGTAATTCGTCACACGCTTGCCACTCGGTCTGCCATTTAACGACAGCCTTGTGATCACCATTCAAGGTGGGCGGATTACGGTAGAGAGGGATTGGCAATAAGGTCTCACCACTGCGTAACGGCGAACATGTATGCACATAAGTGGTGTAAAGCACCTGCCAACTTGGCGTTTCTTCTTCAGCTGCCTGCTCAGAGTTTAAATCACGACCGAGCAAGCGTACTTTCGGTGCCAGCAGACATGCATCAGCAAGACGATTAATACACACCTTGACGAAATCTGAATGATATTTGGGATGTAGGCTTTCTTTCTCAGGACAAACTGCTCTGACATAGAACTCCCCCTCACCCATGACGATCGGAAACTCGCGACCAAGTACCTGACCGTTATAACGCAATGCATCCATTAAACCATTGATCGCTTTATCAACGGCGCTAATAGTGGTGTTATCAAAACACTCAAATTGAAGTTCAACTACGTACACAATTATACCACTGGCTCAAGGTTTGTTAGAAACTCAGCCAAACTGTCAGCCAAAACATCACGCTTATCCGTACCTAAACGCTCTAGCAACACGTTCCCCGTAATATTACAAATCGAGATAACATCCAGCTCCGCATCGGTTGCCGCAATAAATACGGTCGGTTTAAGTTTTAAGCGACGCTGAGTAACCAAATGCCCCAAAATATTCTCTTGCAAACGAACGAAGTCGTCATCATTCCATACCTGCAATAGTGATAACTCATTGCCATTCCAAGTGGCTTCCATATCCGCGCTGTATTGTGCGCCATAAAAAGTCTTAATATCTTGGTGCAGCGTCAGTTCAATGCCTGTCTCTACATTCGAAAAATCTGCAAACTGCTCTCGAGGGTAAGCCTGCCATTCAACACCGTCGGCACGTTTTTGCTCGACACATGGAGAAACTAACTCGGCTAACTCTTCACTAAACGGAAAACTGCCATGTTTTTCTTGGTATTGAGAACGGTATTTTTCACTAAATGCACGTAAAGCTTGCAAGGCATTATCAGCCATTCGAGTCTCCAGGGTTGTTGTGTTAATGACACTGAGTAAGAGATTGCGTAAAATTCCCGTTATTCTAATCGAAATCCAGCCTAAGTATGAGCAAATATTCAGACGCAAAAGAGTTAGCAGGTCTAACTCTAGGTCAAAAGACCGAGTACGCTAGTCAGTACAACCCTTCACTTCTTCAACCTGTGCCACGCAGCTTAAACCGTGATGATCTTGAGCTAGGCGATAGCCTACCATTCAAAGGCTGTGATATTTGGACTCTCTATGAATTATCTTGGCTTAATGACAAAGGCTTACCGCAAGTTGCGGTTGGTGAAGTAAGCATCCCAGCCACCAGCGACAATTTAATCGAGTCAAAATCATTCAAACTGTATCTCAACAGCTTCAACCAAACTCGTTTCTCTTCTTGGGATGATGTCGAGAAGACGCTAGTTAAAGACCTATCCGCATGTGCTGGAGAAGAGGTTTCTGTCACCGTTCGTTCGGTAGTGGATTATACCGACAGTCTGATTGTGACCATGCAAGGTGACTGTATCGATGAGCAAGATATCGAAATCACCAGCTATGAATTTGATGCTTCGCTACTCGCCAATGCTGCTGGCGAAGAGGTGGTAGAAGAGGCGCTGCATAGTCACCTACTTAAATCTAACTGCCTGATTACTAACCAACCTGACTGGGGAAGTGTTGAGATTCAATACCAAGGTCAAAAAATCAATCGCGAAGCTTTGTTACGATATATCGTTTCGTTTAGAGAACATAATGAGTTCCACGAGCAATGTGTTGAGCGTATCTTCACCGACATTATGAAGTACTGCCAACCAGAAAAGTTAACGGTTTACGCACGTTACACTCGTCGCGGTGGCTTGGATATCAATCCATTCCGCTCTACCGAGCAGCAGCAGCCAAACCACAACCAACGCATGGCTCGTCAATAAGGAAAAGCTAAGGATGCTAGATTTACGCTGGGAGCGTTGGCTATCTGTTTTGGTGCTATTTTTAACCACGCACGCGATTGCCAACCCTGTATACACATCACCGACACTCAATGAGGCGAATAACCTCGTAGATATCGTGCCACAACAGGCTCGTCAACTCGCGAGTGATTACCTTGCCCAGCGTAAACTGTCAGACAGTTCAGAAAAAAGCCCAGCGGCGATTTCTCGTGATGAATCTGACAGTCGAATCCGAACACCCGGCGCAACAATTGATGCGCTGAGTATTTTAGCGGATGCCGAGTTTAATCTCGGCAATCCTCAAGCCGCATTAAAGCACCTAGCAGAAGCGAAAGCGTTAACCCAAACTTATGAACTGCCTTACTTAGGTATCGGTGTTCGTCTGCATCAAGTCAGACTGCAATGGCGTTTTTCTGGCAATGGCATTGTTGCCAGAGAGCAGCTCCATCAGGTTGAACAAGACTATAAAAAGGTCAAGAACCCTGAGCAATTAGCCAAAGGTCTGCAATACCAAATCACCATGCTGAAAGCTGAGATAGCCTCTAAAGAAGGTGAACTCGACTTAGCGAACCAATTGTTCACACAAGCTAAGCCATTTATTGATACGGTAAAATCTTCGTACATTGTTATCAGCTACCACTTAAAAGTCGGTCAACACTTACTGGCACACAAACAGTACAACAAAGCACTGTCTGAGTTTTTGATTGCCTATTGGAAAGCGATTGAGGAAGACTCACGAGCGCTGCTCGGTAAGACCAACTACTGTCTTGGTCGACTGTTTTATGACCGAAAAGTACTCGATAAAGCGAGCAATCACTTATCACAAGCGGCTGATTTCTATGATAACTATGAGAACTCACCCGTATTACCAAAAATTCTTAAACTCATGGGTGACAGTTACTACTATCAAGGCAAATATAACCTAGCTCTGGTGCAATACTTTAATGCGATGGACCACGAGCGAGTCAACAACGATATCGAAAGTGAAATAGATATTCGTATCGCGTTATCTGCCACTTACCTGAGCCTGGTCAACTTCCCACTGGCGGAGCAATATTTAGAGCGTGCAGAAGCGCTACTTAAAACTGCCGATGTTCCGCACCTGCAAGCCTACGCTTACTTGCTGCGTTCAGGGATTTCTTCAGAAAAACGCCTAGCGAAAGAAACGATTGAAAATGGGAAAAAAGCACTAAAAATTGCCCAAGAGATCAATGAACTTTCTACGCAAAAATACGCTTATCGCTTGATTAATCATGGCTATGAACTCAAAGGCGATTACAAAACCGCACTCGAATACTTCAAACAGTACAATGCGTTAGTCTCTGTCGAGCAAAGAGAGATGGACCTGATCAGTGAAGATGCGTTCCGCCAGCAAAAAGCTTTTGTTGAGCGTAATATTCACCTAACAGGAAAAGAACAAGAGTTTACTCACGCACAAGTCGAGTATCGCAAGTTTCAAAAAATCGCCTTTGCGATGTTTGTCACCGCCTCCTTGCTGTTCATCTTCTTACTGCGCCGTGGTCATATCATGCGCCTGCAAAAAGAAGAGATCGATAAGCTTAATCAAAACTTATTTACTCACTCACGCTCAAGACTTAGAAACTTACGCATGCTCAATGCCAAATTGCCTGCCTCTTTAGAGGCGAGCAGCGATCAATTTGAACGTTGGCATGTGGGTGAACTGATCCATGAACCACTCAATGATCGTTTACGCTTTGTCATGATCGATGTGCCATTTTTACGTAACCTACACATGCAGTACGGATACATCGATGGTTTAAAACTAGAGAAAGAGTTTGGCGAATATCTCGAGTCTAAGATCTTGGCACCTGCGCGTATCTACCATTTCTCCGATGCTAACTTGCTCTACATTGAGCCAAATAGCGATCGTAATAGCTCACCAGAAGCGCTGGTAGAAAAGATTCAGCAGTGGGTGGAACAATTTAAACCCCAAACCAAACTCAACCGGATTGTGCGACTCGGCATGATCGACTACCCATTTTTGCCTCGAGCGTACACCGCGCTCAATGACAAAGAGCTACTCGACATCCTGCTGATGGCAACGGGCGCCGCGCGCACGCTCAGTCTTGAAGAGAAGAAGAGTCATTGGGTTTACTTAAAAGCAATCGAGAATGCTCCTGCGGCAAGTTTAGCTACGGGAAATGTGCGCAAGGCGTGCAAACACTCCATCAATCAGGGGTTAATAAAAGTACACTCTTCGTTCAATAATGAGGAGAGCCTCAAAAAAATATTAAAAGATGACTGATTTCAGCCAGTTCCTTGCATAGAGGCAGTGACGAAGCCCTTTTATTTGTTAGTATGTTTATTAACGAATAAGTTAATAGGGCTACCTGCCCATAAAAACAAGAACATATAGATGGGCGCGCTCGAACAAGATCTTCAGTCACAGCTTCATAAGCTGAAATCTCAATTGGAACAAGCTCGATTGACACAAAGGGATTCTTCTCTAAAGTTCAAACGAGAAATTCAGGTATTACAACGCGTTGTCACCTCTTTGAGCAGCGCGTGTACGATTGATAACCCGAATTTGCAATCTGGGCTCTTAGAGCTTAAATTGGCTATTGAGAAACAAAAAGATGTGACAACATTAATACCAAAGCTTTTGGTAATTGAACGTTTAATTAAACAAAATACAGTGGCTATGGACTCGCACAGGCAACAGTTAGACGCGCAAGTAAAACATGCAGGTGAAACGCTTCTCCGTGTCGCCGGCATACCTTCAAAAGTAAAACGTGATTTACGTGACCTACTCAGCTTTAGTGTCGCCACTGACACTCCTCGCACCGAACAAGCGCTCAAACTGCTCACTATCTACGAACGTTCCGTTAAAATTTTAGTAACCAATAACGCATCAAAAGCCGCTGTGTTGGCTAATGATACCGACAAAGAGCTGCTAAAAAGCATCAAGAACGAGTTACAAAACTTAATCACCGAACTTGATTTCGTTGGTGAGTCTGGCGAGTTGCTCAATGATATTCGTGCCAAACTGCTGCTCGGGGTAAATACTCACACCCTGCTTGAAGAGACTCTACATGTCCTTAAGTTGGTAATTCAGGCGACACACTTTGAACGCAAAACATCCCAGCAGTTCCTAATACACGTCAATGATACGATTGATAGCTCACTGAAAAGCTCGGCTCAAATTGCCGATCAAAGCGAGAGTTACTTTGCCCAACGCGTTGAGCATGGCAGAGCGCTCGGCGAGCTCGTTAACAGCAGTCAATCCGCCTTAGAGCAAGCGCAAACTATTGAGGAAGCTAAAGCCAATCTTTCTCCACTTTTGAGTCAAATTGATGCGCTTAACCAACGATTACAACATGCCAAAGAGCGTGAAAAGTCGCTCCTAGAGCGAATGAAGTTTAATCACTGTCAGTTAGAAGCGTTGCAAGACACAGCACAAGATTACCGACGCCGTCTCGAAGATCAAACTGAGCGAATGCAGCAAGATCCGTTGACCAAGGTGCTCAATCGCACCGCATTCAACGAACGTCTTGAAGTTGAATATCGCCGTTGGATTCGCAACCAGCACAATTTACGTATCGTTCAATTTGATATCGACAACTTTAAGTCAATCAATGACAGTTTTGGCTACAGCGCAGGCGACAAAGCACTTAAGATCATTGCTCGCAATATCAAATCTGAATTGAGTGAAGCTGATACCATTGCTCGAATCTCCGGAGAAGAATTTATTGTGTTGCTGCCAGAGCGTTCAGATGAAGATAGCTATGAGCTTATCAAAAAAGTGCAGCGTCAAATTTCTCGTCTGCCCTTTAAATTCCGCGAACAGCAAATCTCAATCACAGCCACGATAGCCAGCACCAACTTTAAAGATTCAGATACACCGGAAGAGATCCTAGACCGTTTAAGAACCCTGCTTCACCAAGCTGAAAACTTAGGTCCTGAGCAAGTTATTTGGAAATGATTTGACCCCGTGGGATTTGATAAATAACCCTAGCCGCTTACGCAACTCCGCTAAGCGGCTTTTTTATTGCTATTATTTTTGTGATAGGTTTAAAGATATCAATTGCTTACTACTACAAAGTTGAGCAATTGATGTTATACCGAATTTAGCTTGCTACAACTTAGGTTTAGTGAGTCACAACCTCTACCATTGACGACTCAATATAACCAATCAAACAATGGTATCGATGGTAAACAACAATAAGAACAACACGGATAGCTTTACGTATAACGCTAACCTGACTGATTCAAACCGTACCTGCCTAAATGCCAGTACGGCGATGAAATCAAGATCGAAATAACAAATCGATCGACAACTATCAGGAATTAAAGCTGCCAAACATAGTCAAGGAGGCCACTATGATCACCCATATCAGTCCTGCGGGTAGTATGGATTTGCTTTCTCAACTTGAAGTTGAGCGCCTTAAGAAAACCGCATCGAGTGATCTGTATCAGTTGTACCGAAACTGCACCCTCGCAGTATTGAACTCTGGTAGCCATACTGATAACTCCAAAGAGTTATTAGACAAGTACAAGTCATTTGATGTGACTGTGATGCGTCGCGAACGCGGGATTAAACTCGAACTCACCAACCCACCAGAACATGCTTTTGTTGATGGTCAAATTATCAAAGGCATTCAAGAACACCTGTTTTCGGTGTTGCGTGACATCGTTTACGTCAATATGCACCTCGCGGACAATCAACGTCTCAACCTAACCAATGCCACTCACATTACGAACTTAGTGTTTGGTATTCTGCGTAACGCAGGCGCATTAACTCCGGGGATCGACCCAAACCTTGTCGTCTGCTGGGGCGGTCACTCTATTAACGAAACCGAATACCAATATACCCGTTTAGTGGGTAACGAACTCGGTCTAAGAGAGTTAAATATCTGTACTGGCTGTGGACCTGGTGCAATGGAAGGTCCGATGAAAGGAGCCGCTATCGGTCATGCCAAGCAGCGTTACACAGACCAACGCTACCTGGGCTTAACTGAGCCTTCTATTATTGCTGCTGAGCCGCCAAACCCAATCGTGAATGAATTGGTGATCATGCCTGACATCGAAAAACGTCTCGAGGCATTTGTGCGTATGGCTCATGGCATTGTGATCTTCCCAGGAGGTCCTGGTACTGCAGAGGAGTTACTCTATATTTTGGGCATCATGATGCACCCAGAAAATGCTGACCAGCCTCTACCAATCGTATTAACCGGTCCAAAAGAGAGTGAAGCCTACTTCCGCTCCATTGATCAATTCATTGGCGACACATTGGGTGAAGCTGCGCAGAAACACTACCAAATTGTGATTGATGACCCAGCTCAGGTTGCACGCATCATGAAACAAAGTATGGAAGATGTTCGAGAGCACCGTAAAGAAACGGGTGATGCGTACAGCTTTAACTGGTCGCTAAAAATCGAACCTGAATTCCAACTGCCGTTTGACCCAACCCATGAAGCAATGGCGAGCTTAGACCTACACCTTAACCAACGCCCGGAAAACTTAGCTGCAGCCCTGCGCCAAGCTTTCTCTGGTATCGTGGCGGGTAACGTCAAAGCCGAAGGCATTCGTGAAATTGAACGCAAAGGTCCATTCATCTTAGATGGTGACGCACAGCTAATGAAGAAAATGGATCGACTGCTAAAAGACTTCGTAAATCAGCATCGTATGAAACTTCCCGGCGGCAGTGATTACGTACCATGCTACAAAATCGCTACTGAGACGAAATAAGACTTTCGCACTCAGTTCTATTACAATAAGGGCCATCGGCCCTTATTTTTTATACCTTTATGTCTATTCATCTCGTTATTATCGATGCACTCAACTTGATCCGTCGTGTTCACTCGGTTCAGCCCGATCCTACTGATATCGCCAGAACGATAGACACAACGGGGCGCACAATCACCCGCATCATCAACGAAGCACAGCCGACTCATATCATTGCGGTATTTGATCACCATCTGCAAGACAGAGGTTGGCGAGGTGAAATTTTACCCGAGTACAAACAAAACCGAAAACCCATGCCCGAGCCTCTGGTCAACGGCTTAGATGCCATTCAAGATGCATGGTGGAAGTTAGGTATTGATTCACTACTCTCAGAAGGTGACGAAGCCGATGACCTGGTTGCAACCTTAGCGATCAAAGTCGCCAGTCACAATGAAAAAGTGACTATCATTTCAACCGATAAAGGCTACTGCCAACTGCTTTCTCCAACCCTGCAGATTCGCGATTATTTTCAACATCGCTGGCTAGATGAACCGTTTATTGAAAATGAGTTTGGTGTAAAGCCGACTCAACTCGCTGACTACTGGGGACTAACCGGTATTAGCTCAAGCCAAGTCCCTGGCGTGGCAGGTATTGGACCAAAAGCCGCAAAGGAAATTTTGACTCAGTTTACCGATATTGAGCAAGCCTTTGCCAGCGAGGAATTACCATCCAAGTACCGTAAAAAATTAGATAAAGATATTGAAATGGCGCGCAAGTGTAAGCAAGTTGCAGCACTAAAAACCGATATCGATCTAGGCTTTAACTTACAAGACCTACGCTACAACGGTCCAAATCAGTAATTCCTCTCGAGGCACAGTTAACTCAATTGTGCCTCTGACTCTCACTTCTCAGATCTTAAGCGTCAGCGCTCTCTATTCTCAACTCTCCCTCTCTCAATTCTCAGTTCTTCCCCTCTCGGCTCTCAATTTCAATTCGCGCAAAGATAGATTTCACTACTGTTGCATCGCTCAACGCAGGCATACACTGCGATCATCCCGCGCGCGCTAGCATCGCCAATGGGGATCTAGCAACAGCCGAATATGATTTGAGGACTTGGTTATATGACTCCACAAGAACAAACAATGATCGAGCAGTTAGCCGACAAGCTGGCTGCAAAACAAGATATAAACCGAGACCAGGCTGCAGCAGAGCTGATTAGCAATAAAATTGCCTCACAACCCGATATTATCTATCGCCTCAGCCAGTTAGCTCTTGCTCAAGAGCTGGCGCTCACCGAGTTGAAAAAGCGTAATGACTACCTGCAAAGCAACGCAGAGTATTATCAACAAGAAGCAAAACGCGGCACCATGAGCAAAATGTTTGGTGAGACTCGTCAGCCACCACGCCCGCCAGCACCAAGCTATCAACCCAGCGCTTTTGGTGGTTTTATGCAGACTGCAGCTGGTGTAGCGGCGGGTATGGTCGCAGGCAGTGCTCTAAGCCATTTGCTCTTTTCTGACTCTCACGCTGCAGAGCCAATGACAGAAAACATTACCAATAATTATTATCAGCAGCCCGACGATAGCGCAGATAGCAATATTGATAACAGTCCGACCGATAACACTCAGAGTGACACAGCAACGACAGATGATAGCGCCAGTTCATTTTTAGCGGGTAGCGATGATTATACCCAAAGCTACACCGGGGGTTGGAACACCGATACCGGATTTGGCAACCCAGATGAACTCAATTTTGATAACTCAAGCTTTAGTGATTCGAGTGTGGATGACTCGAGCTTTAGCGATGACTCAACGCGCTGGGGCGGCGATCAAGATTCGGGCGACGGTTTTGACTTTGGTGGCGATGATTCCGGCAGTTGGGGCGACGACGACTCCTGGTAATTAATGCCTGTCATTACCCAGCTAAAGACACGCCCCCTACTGGTCAATTCTAAGAAGGAGGCTCGACCCATAAATTGTCATTCCCGAGAGGGAGGAACGACCGAGTTGGGAATCTCGCTTTCATAAAACCAAAAAGCAGATTCCCTGCTCGCGCATACGCGCTCCATGGAATGACAAATAGTGTTGTGCCCTTGAAAAGGAAAAATAGTGGTGCGAACCAAGGAATGACAAAGGTGTAACTAAGCGCACTACCGAAGGACAAAAATGGCTTGAGCCTGTGATACAAAAACAAAACCCGCGTTAAACGCGGGTTTTATCAAACACTAAAAAGCCAATATTTAGTGTGGCGAGATGTTCGATAGGCACTGAACGTGCACTGTGATCTCTTCACGGTCATGATATAGATGCTTCGCTTGCAGCTTAAACTTCACGCCGTTCTCGATTAAGAACACCTTTAAGTTTTCGATATCTTGCAGAACTTCGTCGTAACGACCTTTCATTGGCAGCTTAAGGTTAAAAATCGCCTCTTTTGCCCAACCACTGATGATCCATTCACCCATAAGTTGTGCAACGCGAGATGGTTTTTCAATCATGTCACACACCAACCAAGTCACGTTCTTACGCGCTGGCTCAAATTTGAAACCATCTTCTTGATGGTGTTTAACTTGACCGGTATCCATCAGGCTTTGCGCCATCATGCCATTGTCTACCGAATGTACGAACATCGAGCGCTTCACTAGTTGGTAAGTCCAACCACCCGGGCAAGCACCCAAGTCAACGCCCCACATACCTGAAGCTAATCGCTCATCCCACTCATTACGTGGAATAAATACGTGGAAAGCTTCTTCAAGCTTCAAGGTTGAACGGCTTGGTGCATCCGCTGGGAATTTAAGACGCGGGATACCCATAAAGAACTGCGAGTTGTTACCTGGTAATGAGTAACCCACGTAGCAATGACCTGGTTGTACAAAGCAAATATGCAATACCGGCTTTTTCGCATGCTCTTTGTTCATTAGCACGCCTTTGCCACGCAGTGCTTGACGCATTGGCACAGTGAACTTACGACAGAACTTTAATAGCTCTTTTGCTTCATTCGTATCTGGCGTTTCAATGCGAATATCACCACATAGAGGCATCGCATCGACTTCACCAAGCTGATCAAGAATCGGTGAAATACGGTCTTCACGCGGTAAATCCGTAATCTCTGCCGCAACGGCAAACATTTGGCGAGCAAAAATCAATGAGTTGAAATCTAACTCTTTGACTAGCTTTTGCGCATCTCCTGCTTGGTAGCACTCAAACAGCACGTAGCCTGAGTTCTTTTGTAAACGTGGAAAACCAAACACTTCCAACGCCGTAGCACGGTCTTGAATTTCACCGGCACACTCTTTTTCAAAGCCCGAACGGCAATAAAGCATCAGTTGTTTCACTTACTCACCTCTTTTGATCTGTAGTGCTGCGAAAACGAACAGTGCCCAACCTAGCATAAAGGTGAAACCACCCATCGGCGTGATTGGTCCAAACCATTTCACCCCGGTTAACGCTAGCGCATAGAGACTGCCGCTAAAACAAAAGATGCCGATGATAAAGCAAATTGCGGCGATGAAAAAATACTTTTGTGCTTTCTCACCAAGATTAAGTAATAACAGCGCCCCACACAGCACAATCGCGGTGGCATGGATAAACTGATATTGCACTCCTATTGAGAACACTTCTAATAAATAAGGCGAAAGCATTTTCTTTAAACCGTGAGACGCAAAAGCGCCGAGAGCCACACCTAGCCCCGCGAGAACACCGCCCACCGCAAGAAGATTATTAGCGCGCATTAATGATCTCCCTTATAACAAGCAAAAATAAACTGACTCAATACTTCTACTGCATGAGCAAGGTTACCTGCTTCCGTATAGCCTGAGCTTTTACGCGGTTTAAAGCTATGGTCACCATCCGCAATAAACTCTACCTGTACACTGTCTGCCAAAGCAAAATCGGTAAACTCTTCACGCTTACCAAAGGTATCTCGCTCGCCCTGCAAAATCACGCATGGCTTAGCCAAACTCGCTAAATGCTCACCTTTGTATTTCTCAGGTTTACCCGGTGGATGAAACGGGTAACCTAAACAAGCAATACCCGCAACCTGAGCGTTATCGCCAAGCAGGCTTGCCATACGACCGCCCATCGATTTACCGCCAATGACAATCGGTTTATCCGCATAGTCAGCAATCACTTGCTCAAATGCTTCAAGCAATTTAGGCGCTCGATCGGGTGGACGCTTCTTGCCGTCTTCAGCGCGCTTGACCATATAAGGAAAATTAAAGCGGATAACTTGAATACCCTTTGCCGCGAGCCCATTCGCGACTTGCTGCATAAATGCATGGTCCATACCAGCGCCTGCACCATGGGCAAAAACAAATAATGGCGAACCTTGTTCGCCATCAACGATTCGATTACTCGTCATCTTCTAGTAGTTCCTCTTGCTCACTCTGTGCTTTGGCTAGCATCCAATCACGGAAAGTGGCGATACGCCCCATGTCAGCTTGCTTTTCATGACAAACAACGTAGAAAGCATTTTTTGAAACCAACACTTCGTCAAAAGGGGCTATCAAACGCCCAGCATCCAACTCTGGCTGCGCTAACACGTTGTTACCTAGAGCAACACCTTGCCCGTGAGCAGCCGCTTGCAACACCATTGTCGAGTGGCTAAAGATTGGACCATGATTAACGTTAACACCTTCAATGCCATGCGACTTAGCAAATTGTTTCCAATCTTTACGCGATGTATCGTGCAATAAGGTGTGATTTTTTAAGTCCGCTAATTCAGCGAGCGGTTTAGGACCGAGTAGCAGTGACGGTGAACAAAGTGGGATTAGAAATTCTTGATAAAGTTTATCGGCACGTAAGCCCGGCCAATTGCCTCGACCATAGTAAATCGCCACATCAACATCATCGGTTAACGAACCTTCTTCAATATCGACCGCTTTTATTCTAACGTCGATATCTGGCTCTTGCTGATTAAAGTCCGCTAAGCGAGGAACCAACCATTGAATCGCGAAACTTGGTGATAAACTAATCGTAAGCGCACCTTTTTCACTGCGTTCTAATACTTTGTCAGTGGCTTCTGCTAGTGACGTGAAAATATCTTTGATGTCGAGAAAGTAACTTTGCCCCTCTTCGGTTAGCAAGAGTGAACGGTTGCGGCGGCGAAACAGTTTCAAACCAAGAAACTCTTCTAAAGCCTTGATTTGATGGCTAACTGCGGCTTGTGTCACAAATAACTCTTCTGCTGCTCGCGTAAAACTTAGGTGGCGAGCCGCTGCTTCAAATACCTTCAATGAGTTTAAAGGCGGTAGTCTTCTGGACATAGGAAGCCCTCAATGTATTGGATTAGTTTTTTTTATCTGAAACATTATAAAATGTCCATTGCCTGACGACCAGAGAAATTCTATATTTCGTCTCGCAACGCGAGCCTGAACGGCTTGGTTTATTTTAAATCAATTGGCTTTGTTGTTGCGATGTTGTGTTTGCAAACTCGTATTTCGAGTTCGGTAGATTTCTACCATGGTTTTGTTTCATTTATCCCAAGAAACAAAACGTATACTTCCTGTATTTATTTTGACCTGTCTGTCAAATTTTTTAGCACCGCCTAATAGGCGGTGTTTTTTTATGCCCGGAGTTTACTCCTACCCTCAGTTCAAACATCGAAAGCGAGATTCCTGACTACGCCCTGTGGGCTATCAAGAATGGCAAAAAATAGTACTCAGTTCTCTAATCTCGCTTCCCCCTACATTTTGTCATTCCATGCAGCGAGGCACGAGCGTGACAGGGAATCTCTCTAGCTACCCAAAACCAGATTACTGACCACACCCTACAAGCCTTCAAGAATCACAAAAACGAGACAAAAAAAAACGCAAACCGAATGAACGATTTGCGCTTAATTGATTCTTTTAACAACGCTGATTAATTAGCGCTGCACCACCATTATGGGCGGTAAACCTTCACGTTTGCGAAGCCTTGCTCTTGCAAGTAAAGCGCTTGCAAGCGGCTCATTACGCCACGCTCACAGTACAATAGGTAGGTCTTGCTCTGGTCAAGATCACCAAACTGAGTCGATAGCTTGTAGAAAGGTAGGTGCTTAACTTCAACACCGTCGATTTCTAATGGGCTTTCATCTTCTTCGTCTGGGCTACGGATATCCAGCACGATTGCGTGCTCTTCTACCGCTTGAACTTGCTCAACTTCAGGTGCCGCTTGTTCTGTCTCTTTCGCGATATCACGAATGTCCATTTGGCGCGCTTCGTAAACCACTTTTTCTAGAATAGAGAAGTCGAATTTCTCTTCTTCGGCTTCTAGGCGACCTTTCACCGCTTTCACTGTTGGTTTCTTCGAGATCACACCACAGTATTCAGGCATGGTCTTAGCAAAATCTTCAGTACCGATATCGCGAGCAACGTTGATGATATCTTCTTTATCCCAGTTGATCAGTGGGCGCAGAATCAATGTATCCGTTACGCCATCAATGTGGCGCAGGTTCGTTAGCGTCTGGCTTGATACCTGACCTAGAGCTTCACCAGTCACAAGCGCCTGAATGCCAAATTTCTCAGCAATCATGCCCGCAGCACGCATAAACATACGTTTTAGGATAACGCCCATTTGACCGTCATCCACTTTCTCTAGGATCTCTGCTACAACAGGTTCAAAGTCTACTGAGATAAAGCGTACTTTTGCTGATGAGCCGTACTTATTCCATAGGTAGTGAGAAACTTGCTTAACGCCGATCTCGTGCGCAGGACCACCTAGGTTAAAGAAACAGTAATGTACTTTTGAGCCACGCTTGATGTGTAGATAGCTTGAAACACCTGAGTCGAAACCACCAGAGATCAGGCTCAACACATCTTCTTGTGTTCCTAGAGGGAAACCACCAAGACCTTTGTGACGAGCAAGAACTTGGTTTAGCTTATCGCCAGACACTTCAATGTTGATTGTCACTTGTGGGTTACGCAGCTTCACGCTTGCGGTTTCTACCGCTTGGTTTAGACCGCCACCAACATAACGCTCAAGTTCAAGTGAGTTAAACTCATGCTTACCACGACGCTTAGCACGTACTACGAACGTTTTGTTCTCGATAAGTGAACCACTTAATTCAAGCACTTGCTCGTAGATGTTGTGCATATCGGTAAAGTCAGACTGCTTCACTTCCAATACGTGATGGATACCTGGCGTATGCGTTAGGATTTCTAACACCTCAGCATGGTATTGGTCGCTCTCTGACGTCACTTCGATATGGTCGCGACGGTTAAACACCGCTACAGACTCGGTACGAAGCTTGATAATGTTGCGAATGTTACACTCAAGAATCTTTGTGAAGCGCTTACGCACCGACTCACTTTTTACAAAAATTTCTGGATGGGGCTTTACAATAAATTTCATACTTCACTTCACTGGTTAACAGTTTTCGCAATCATCACTTATGTGCGGTTCAATTTGGTAAACATGGCACACAGGACCTTAAGGGCGCAAGATTATACATGATGAAAAGAGCATAAAAAAGACGAGCGTGATGCTCGTCTTATAGTTTAGCTTGAATTCGGCACTAGTTCTGCGTTACAGGGACCGTTTCACTATAAAGTGGCTCACCCTGCATAATGCTAATTTCAACTCGTCGGTTTCGTGAACGCTGTAGCTCAGTATCGTTAGGTCCCAGCGGCTCAGTATCTGCCATACCCCGTACACGCAGACGCTGATGCGAGAATCCACGCACTTTTTCCATCTCTTGAGCAACAGAAACAGCCCGTTGAGCAGAGAGATCCCAGTTTGAACGGTAAAGCTCCGAATCTAACCGCTGATTATCAGTATGACCTGAAACGCGAACAATACCTGGCACATCTTTGACCAACTCTGCCACTTGGCGCACCAATGGGCGGAACTTAGGCTGTAAGAAAGCCGATCCGGCAGGGAAAGCACCCTGCTCGCGAATTCGAATCACGATCTGTTGTCCGAGGTTTTCCACTTCAATCGCACCTTGGTCGATTTCACGCTCGAGCGCCTTCTTAATGCTCTCAGTTAACGTTTCCATCTCTTCTGTGGATTGGGCTTGCTGCTGCCTTTCTTGGTCTGAATCTGAGTTTTGATTCTTTTGCGTCGAAGTTTCTGGTGACTGACCACCGGTTAACTTACCTTGGTCACGCTGAGTACCACCCGCACGATCAGACTCACCTTCATGAAAGTCGAGCGTCTGCTGAGTAATATCAATCGTCTGCTGCATAATCACGTCAATCGGTGTTGGCTCTGGGCGACCAGGGCGAAACTCTTGCGCAATAATACTGGTACCCTTAGGGATGTCTTTCACTTCGAGCTGGTTTTGTACCCCGAAGGCAAACTTCATTGAACCCGCGATCTGTTTAAATTTCAGTACATCCATTTCCGAAAACGAAAGGAGCAGTACGAAAAAACACATCAACAGCGACATCAAGTCAGAGAAGGTTGTCATCCACAAGGGGGCACCGGGTGGCGGACATTTGCAATCGTTATCTTCATCCATAACTCAACCTTAACTGTTGTCGATGTCGAGTGAACGTTTACCCTCGTTGAGGTAGTTCTTCAAGTAACTGTCGATTACACGGGGGTTTTGACCATCTTGAATCGCTAATACCCCATCCATAATTAGACGGCGGTTTAGCTTCTCTTGCTCACGACGCAGCGACAACTTATCTGCGATCGGAAAAAACACCATGTTAGATAACACCGCGCCGTACAAAGTCGTCAGAAGCGCTACCGCCATCGCAGGACCAATCGCTTTAGGGTCATCCATGTTCGATAGCATAGCAACCAGACCCACCAGAGTACCGATCATCCCCATCGCGGGAGCTACGTCACCGTATGCCTTGAACGCACCAGCACCTTTCTCGTGGCGCTCATCGGTTAAGGCGATATCTTTTTGCAGTGCTGAGCGCACCACGTCAGCATCATGACCATCCACTAACAGGTCGATACCTTTTTGCATAAAGCTGTTGGAAATTTCCATCTCTTCTAAAGCAAGGAAACCACCTTTACGAGCAGCGTCTGCCATTTCGACAATCTTAGCAATCAGGTCTTCTGGTTCATCCGCTTTGAACATAAAAGCTTTGCCGGCAATTTTAGCCGCACCAAAAAACTGTCCCATGGTGAATTTCATCAATACTACAAAAGTTGAGCCACCAACAACGATCAAAATGGATGTAACGTCTACGTACATCCCAATACTTCCGCCTAGGACCATTGCCATGATAACGAAAGCGAAGCCGCCAATTAGGCCCAAAAGGGTAGCTAAATCCACACAGCACTCCTCATGCTAACTTATTACTCTATCTTTGGAATTATATCGGCAGGCTTAATGAATCTTTAGCTTTTTTATTGGTATCACTCTCACAAACTCCCTAAAACCATACCCAATTAGGCAATATTCCATGGTTGTGTCAGCAAAAGCTGATGCGTAAGGCAGAATAAAAGCGTAATTACACCGAACAAACTCGATTTTTCTGACAATTTTACTCGGTTAAATTTGACCATCATTCAGTGCTAAGGTAACTTTCGTGCATCTTTCCAAAACTAGTAAAATTATGGCGAGCAAGAAACCAGAAAATATGACCTTTGAAGCAACCATCGAAGAGTTGGATTCAATTGTTGAAGATCTCGAAAATGGTGACCTAGCATTAGATGAGGCACTAAAAAAGTTCGAACGTGGCATCTCTTTAGCTCGCGCAGGCCAAACTAAGCTCAATGACGCCGAGCAACGTGTTAGCATTTTGTTGCAAAATGATGATAATGCTCCACTGTCTGAATTCACTCAGCAGCCTGAATAATAATATTGTTAGAAGATCGCTCTATGCTTGAGGCATTAATCTCGTTCCAGCAACGAAACAACCAACAATTGGAATGGTGGCTTAGCCAGCTTCCTCATCAAAATCAGCCGCTCATCGATGCCATGCGTTATGGCTTGCTGCTCGGAGGCAAACGCGCGCGTCCATTCTTGGTGTATATCACTGGACAAATGCTTGGCTGCAAAGTCGAAGATCTTGATACTCCTGCTTCAGCGGTAGAATGTATCCATGCCTATTCTTTGATTCATGATGACTTACCTGCAATGGACGACGACGAGCTGCGTCGTGGTCAACCGACTTGCCATATCAAGTTTGATGAAGCAACCGCCATTCTTACCGGTGATGCGCTACAAACACTTGCGTTTACTATTCTTGCCGATGGTCAGTTGAATCCAAATGCCGAAGCAACGCGTATAAAAATGGTCAAGTCATTGGCAGAAGCCTCTGGGGCTGCGGGCATGTGTATGGGGCAAGCTCTCGACCTTCAAGCCGAAAATCGCAGTGTGGATTTGCAGGAACTTGAAGAAATTCACCGCAATAAAACCGGTGCATTGATGAAGTGTGCGATTCGACTTGGCGCACTGGCAGCTGGCGATAAAGGTATCGCTGTAATGCCATTACTCGACAAATACGCCGATGCGATTGGTTTGGCGTTTCAAGTGCAAGACGACATTCTTGATATCATTAGCGATACCGAAACGTTAGGTAAACCGCAAGGCTCAGACCAAGAGCTAAACAAAAGCACCTACCCAGCTCTGCTAGGATTAGAGGGTGCGATTGAGAAAGCTAACAATCTGTTACACGAAGCGCTTCAAGCGCTGGATGCGATACCATACAATACTGAATTACTGGAAGAGTTCGCCCGATACGTCGTCGAGCGCAAAAACTAACAAAACAAGCGCGCATAATTATGACTCTTGATATTTTAAAGTACCCAACACTAGCACTGGCAGATACGCCAGTTGAGCTGCGTAGCCTACCGAAAGATATGCTGCCAAAGCTGTGTGATGAGTTACGTACTTACCTTTTAAACTCAGTAAGCCAATCGACTGGTCACTTGGCTTCAGGCTTAGGTACGGTTGAATTAACCGTAGCGCTTCACTACGTCTACAACACGCCGTTTGATCAACTCATTTGGGACGTAGGTCATCAAGCTTACCCACACAAAATTTTAACCGGTCGCCGCGAACAGTTGCCAACTATCCGCCAAAAGGGTGGATTACACCCATTTCCGTGGCGCGAAGAGAGTGAATACGACACGCTATCGGTCGGTCACTCATCCACGTCGATCAGTGCCGCTCTAGGCATGGCGATTAGCGCTCACAAAGAGAATCAAAACCGTAAAGTGGTCAGTGTGATTGGCGATGGCGCGATTACCGCAGGCATGGCATTTGAAGCCATGAACCATGCTGGTGACATTCACCCAGATATGCTAGTGATTCTCAACGATAATGAAATGTCGATTTCAGAAAACGTTGGCGCGCTAAACAACCATCTTGCTCAACTGCTATCAGGCAACTTCTACACCTCAATACGAGAAGGTGGTAAACGCGTACTCTCTGGCGTTCCGCCGATTAAAGAACTGGTACGCCGCACTGAAGAGCATCTGAAAGGCATGGTGATCCCTGGAACTCTGTTTGAAGAGCTTGGCTTTAATTACATTGGTCCAGTTGATGGTCATGATGTGATTGAGTTGGTCAAAACTCTTAAGAACATGCGTGAACTTAAAGGTCCGCAGTTCCTGCATATCATGACTAAGAAAGGTAAAGGCTATGAACCAGCGGAGAAAGATCCGATTGGTTACCATGCCGTGCCTAAATTCGACCCAAGCCACTCGAGTCTGCCAAAAACGAGCAGTAGCAAACCGACCTTCTCAAAGATCTTTGGTGACTTCCTTTGTGATATGGCCGCCCAAGATCCTAAATTGATGGCGATAACACCAGCAATGCGTGAAGGCTCAGGTATGGTTCGTTTCTCGAAAGAGTTCCCTGAACAATACTTCGACGTTGCCATTGCAGAGCAACATGCGGTAACGCTTGCAACAGGTATGGCGATTGCGGGTAATAGCCCTATCGTTGCAATCTACTCAACATTCTTGCAGCGCGGCTACGACCAATTAATCCATGATGTTGCCATTATGGACTTACCCGTGATGTTTGCTATTGACCGCGCAGGTCTGGTCGGTGCCGATGGTCAAACTCACCAAGGCGCGTTTGATATTAGCTTTATGCGCTGCATTCCAAACATGGTGATCATGACACCAAGTGACGAGAATGAGTGTCGCCAAATGCTTTACACTGGCCACAACCATACCGGACCTAGCGCCGTTCGTTACCCTCGTGGTAGTGGCATGGGTACACCGATTGAGCAAGAGTTTACCGCACTTGAAATTGGTAAAGGTCGTATGATGCGTCAAGGTGAAAAAGTGGCCATTCTAAACTTTGGTACCTTTATGCCAAATGCCCTAGAGGCAGCAGAAGTGCTCAATGCTACCGTGGCTGACATGCGCTTTGCTAAACCACTCGATCATGAGCTAATCAAACAACTTGCGGCAGATCATGATGTGCTTGTTACGCTGGAAGAAAATGCCATTGCTGGCGGTGCGGGTGCGGGTGTCGTTGAGTTTATGATGCAAGAGAAGATCATTAAGCCTGTGCTTAATCTCGGTCTACCTGACCGCTTTATTGCTCAAGGCACACAACAAGAATTGCACCAAGAACTCGGTCTTGATGCAAAAGGCATTGAGCAGTCAATTCGCGACTACTTAAGCAAATAATATTCTTGTGCAATCACTCACTACGACAAAGCCCTCAATTGAGGGCTTTGTTTTTATCTCGTGTTTCAATGTAGTGATAAATCTGGGCTAAACCTGCGGCTCTTGCCACTCAAACTGCTCAAACAGACGATGCCAAGTGTTATCAAAACCGGCGGTAATTACTAATGTCTCACCGCTAAATGGATGGACAAACTCTAAGCTTGTTGCGTGTAACAATAAACGGTGTGAGTCATACACATCACGAAATAGCTTGTTGTGCTTGCCATCACCATGGGTGGTGTCACCCACCATAGGGTGGCGTAGATGAGCCATGTGGCGACGCAGTTGATGTTTACGCCCGGTATGAGGGTTTAACTCCATCATACAGTAGCGAGTAGTTGGAAAACGCCCTGTTGAGTGTGGTATTTCTACTTTAGCCAACGGACGATAATCCGTTACCGCTTCTTGAGCTTCTTTTTCTTGGCTGGCAAATTTATCGGCAATTTTATCCAACTCGACTTTTAATGGATAATCCAGCGTTCCCGCCTCTTCTATCCAACCACGTACAATTGCATGATAGGTTTTCTTCATCTCATGATTGGCAAACATGGGCATCACTTGCGCAGCAATTTCACTCGATAACGCAAAAATCAATACACCCGAGGTTGGTCTATCTAAACGGTGTAGAGGGAATACATGCTGACCAATTTGATCACGCAGGGTTTGCATCACAAACTGGGTTTCATGCTTATCCAGCCAACTGCGATGCACCAGCATTCCCGCTGGTTTGTTCACCGCAACAAAATACTCATCCTGATAAACGATGTCTAACACTTAAGCTGCCTCTGAATCAATCTGGCGAATCACCGTAATAACGGATACATAGTGAGTATGCTGTTTCCAGCACTCTTCAAAATATGGCGCAATGGCAAAACCTTGCGGTAGCGAAAGCTCTGCTTCGATCAACTGACGCATTTTAGGCAAGAAGATCCATTGCAGCCATTCATGTGGCTCTAACGTATCAATGGCGAAAGGTTGCTCGCTCGCAAGTGCCTGTGCAGATGGCGGCATATCTTGCCACAACTCTACCTCGCGAAGTTGTTGCTCAAGCTGGTTAAGTAAAACCGTGAGCGAAGTATCCTGTTTCATTTATCTTTTGTCGTTGACCTTGAAATTGGCCTATAGAGTACCATTTATAAGGGAAAGAAAGTTAGGAAAAGTCTCCCATGGATACCATTCATACCCTGAGCGAACTGCTACGCAACAGTGACTGTACATTTAAGATCTTCGATTTAGGTCGTCGTATTAAGACTATCGATAATCAAGTCTTTGAACAGATCGAGAAAGGTCAGCAGCCATACCCTTATCCTCTGCAGCGCAAAGCACATATGGCGATTGCCTATTGGAATGAAGCTAAGCAACCTTGGATTTGGTTTTTAAAGTTTGAACTCGATGAACGAGGTCTACTAAAACAAGCTGATGTAGGTAACTTTATCAAGTTTGTCGTCGAAGCGATGGGAACACGCTTGAATCAGGATATGAGTGAGGAGCAGCAACAAAAGCTGGCGAATAACCCTTACACTTTCAAACCATCAGAAGACAAGATGGCAGTATTCCACAGCCAAATTCGCGCCGATTTAGACCTGCCATGCAGCCAGTATTACGAACATGCCCAACACTACTTTAAAGGTGGTTTGGGGTGGCAAAACTGGCAAACGGTCGGGTTACAGGGGATCACTGATATCGCCGCACGTCTTGGCACAGAGCAAAATGGCGTAGAGCTACGTAAAGCCCTGCCTAGTTTACCCTCTGAACCGCTCTACGCTCTACTTGGTGCTCTTGAGCATACAGAGCTAACCGATAAGCTTGCTCAACGTATCGCTGAATTGGCGCAGGCACAAATTGACAGTAATGAGCCGGATCTGTTTCTTCTCTCCGCTCTGACTCGCGCACTAGCGGGAGCTAATCATAAAATCGCATTACCCATTTTAGAGCAAGTGTTAGCTAGCCCACGCCTCAGCCACCAAGAAATTCTGATTGGTGTTGCCGGACGTTGTTGGCACTTATTGGCTAACGCTGATATTGCCGAACAATTCTTACTGCGTCTTGCCCAGACGGGTAACCAAAATTTATTTAACCAACTGTTCGCGGACTTAGTCATGCTGCCTGAACTGCGTATGGTTCTGCTGCCTTTACTCCATTCATCGCCATCAGCAGAATTAGCCAATGCGTTGATAAATTTACAACAAGCAGCCAAAGCTTAAACTGGTGACGAATAAACATGATCACGGATTTGTTGGCTATTTTACTTCTTTGTCTAGTTTGTATGTTGTTTTGGCAGCAACGACGCCAATCTGAACTGGCTAAACTTGCTATCCAACGCAAATGTGACCAACTCGATCTGCAGTTAATTAGTACCGCTTTAAAAGCCCATAAAATCAAAACGCCAGACGGAGTCTGGCGTTGGCATACGGTCTATCAATTTGAATTTTCGTCACTTGGTGATGATTGCTATCAAGGTGAGTTAACTATGATAGGCTTTCAAGTAGTTCATTTTCATTTACCGCCTCATCGGATGTAAATTGAAATTCATAGAAAGGTCCATAAGCGTCGCTGTTGAGACCTTTTTTTTCAAACCCAAGTTTCTCTAAAATGCGGATAGAGGCAAAATGATCGACATTTGCCGTCGCTCTCACTGAGGCTAAATTTAAATCTCGCATTGCTTTAGTGAAAAAAGCACCTAAAGCTTCAGTTGCAATACCCTGCCCCCAATAAGCCTTATCAAAGATAAATACTAATTCAGGTTCAGTGGCGATATCGTGAATGGAAATATGACCAATATATTCACGAGTAAAATTATCTAACACCGCTCGGGTATAACGAGTGTTGTCACTTAGAATACTTTGAAATACTTCTCTAGCTTTAGACACAGTGTATGGACCGTTCATTTGCGCACGGTTTTTCACACAGCAGTTAAGTACCACAAAGTCAGATAATAACGAGTCATTATAAGGTACTAATAATACGCGTCGAGTTGCGATAGTCACAAATCTTCCTTGCTTTCAGCAAACTTAAATTAAGCTCTTCACTTCTCAATAAAAAATGTATAAACAAACCATTTGAGATTGTTCAATAGTTTGCATATATAAGCCGATACGTTAGCCGACGTATAGCAAAACCTAAGCTAGAAAAGCTAAGGTAAATCGCGTTTAATTTTTATTTTAATAAAGATAGGTGGTAGCCAGAGATTAAAAATCTGGGAATAGAATAGCTTAGGCGAGCGCCCTTTGAATCCATTCGTCTATCATCCTTAATGGCTATTTCCTAATCAATAGCCGCTGCGTTACTTTAGCAAAACCAACTAAAGTCACAGTTTCCTTAATGTTAACCTTATAAATAAGGCTCTTTTTTGAACGCACAATGTAACTGAAAATCCATTTCAAACAATGATCTATCTCGCATATCTTCATTTGTAAGAACAAATGACGCATATCGTATTTTCATATTTTTCAAATGGTTATTGAAAGCTAAAAACAATCAACAATTTACACCATGGACATTAACTTACATGCAGAATGGTTAATCTCTTACACGAAACTACCATTTTTACCATTCGCCATAGCTAATATAAGGCGGTAAAATTAGAACCAGATCCGGTTTACCGATTATAAAACTCACAAGGAAAGATAATGCTTACTAAAGATGTTAGCCAAGAGTTAGAACAGGTTATTGAGACACTGGTTCAAGAAGGCAAAGAGCCAACCGTTGCTTTGGTCAAAGCACGATTAAAAACATCAATTCCTATGCCGGCTCTTATCAGTACGATTAAAAGCTGGAAAAACTCTCAACGTGTACCAAAAATTGAAGTCTCGGCTGAGAGTAAACCGCAACCAGACCGCATCACTGAACTGGAAGCGCAGGTAAAAGATCTGCAGCAACGACTGGCTGCGATTGAAGCGAAGCTGTAATAGATTGGAACATTCAGCGCCAATGCGCTGACTACGGATTACGGATTACGGATTACGGATTACGGATTACGGATTATCGTTACACCCAGCAACGGCATCTACAACATTTTCTGCCGCAAACTTATCCCGAAGTGAAGCTTTAGCTTCACGTTCCCAACTCCGTAAACGAATCTCTGATTCGTGTTCCCCAAGCAAAGCCTCAGCTTTGCGTTCCCGCATCCAAGAGCGCAGCTCGTCGCCAAAAAAGAAGGCCCAGCCGAAGCTGAGCCTTTGATCTTCTTTTATTGCAGCGAAATTACCAACCGGTCACTTCGCGAAGCGCTTTACCGATGTCGGCTAGAGACTTAACCGTCTTAACACCGGCTTCTTCAAGAGCCGCGAATTTATCTTCAGCAGTACCTTTACCACCAGAGATGATCGCGCCAGCGTGACCCATACGCTTACCTGGAGGCGCCGTTACACCTGCAATGTAAGAAACCACAGGTTTAGTCACATTGTCTTTGATAAATGCAGCTGCTTCTTCTTCCGCTGTACCACCGATTTCACCGATCATCACAATCGCTTCTGTCTCTGGGTCTTCTTGGAATAGCTTTAAGATGTCGATAAAGTTTGAGCCCGGAATTGGGTCACCACCGATACCAACACAAGTCGATTGACCAAAACCTTCGTCGGTAGTCTGCTTAACGGCTTCATAAGTCAATGTGCCAGAGCGCGATACGATACCCACCTTACCTTTCTTGTGGATATGACCCGGCATGATACCAATCTTACACTCATCCGGCGTAATAACACCTGGACAGTTAGGACCAATCATCACAACACCCGCTTCGTCTAGACGTACTTTTACGTCCAACAGGTCAAGTGTTGGGATACCTTCTGTGATCGTCACAATCAACTTCACGCCAGCATCAATGGCTTCAAGGATTGCATCTTTACAGAAAGGCGCAGGAACGTAGATAACTGATGCAGTTGCACCGGTCACTTCTACCGCTTCACGTACCGTGTTAAACACTGGTAGACCTAGGTGAGTTTGACCACCTTTGCCTGGTGATACACCACCAACCATTTGTGTGCCGTAAGCGATAGCTTGCTCAGAGTGGAACGTACCTTGACCACCTGTGAAACCCTGACAGATAACTTTAGTATCTTTATTAATTAGTACTGACATTATTTGCCCTCCGCTGCCGCAACTACTTTTTCTGCTGCTTCAGTTAAAGAGTTTGCAGCGATGATATTTAGACCACTTTCAGCCAGTTTCTGCGAGCCTAGCGGTGCATTGTTACCTTCCAGACGAACAACGACTGGTACTTCAACGCCAACTTCTTCAACAGCGCCAATGATACCTTCTGCAATCAGGTCACAACGAACGATGCCGCCGAAAATATTAACCAGTACCGCTTTCACATTGCTGTCAGATAGGATGATCTTGAAGGCTTCAGTAACACGCTCTTTAGTTGCGCCGCCGCCTACATCAAGGAAGTTTGCCGGTTGACCGCCATGTAGGTTTACGATATCCATCGTACCCATCGCCAGACCTGCGCCGTTAACCATACAGCCGATGCTGCCATCCAGAGCTACGTAGTTAAGCTCCCATTGCGCTGCATGTGCTTCGCGCTCATCTTCTTGTGAAGGATCGTGCATCTCACGCAGCTTTGGCTGACGGTAAAGTGCGTTAGAGTCGATATTAATTTTACCGTCTAGACACAGTAGATCACCTGCTCCAGTGATAACCAGAGGGTTGATTTCAAGTAGTGCTAGATCATATTGAGCAAACATTTCACCAAGACCAACAAAGATCTTCACGAACTGTTTGATTTGGTCACCTTTAAGACCAAGTTTGAATGCCAGTTCACGACCTTGGTAAGCCTGTGGACCAACAAGCGGATCGATAGCGGCTTTGTGGATGAGCTCTGGCGTTTCTTCTGCCACTTTCTCAATTTCCACACCACCTTCTGTCGATGCCATGAATACGATGCGCTGAGTCGAACGGTCAACTACCGCGCCCAAGTAAAGCTCGTTAGCAATGTCAGATGCTTCTTCAACCAAAATTTTAGACACTGGCTGACCATTGGCATCTGTTTGGTAAGTTACTAGGTTTTTACCTAGCCACTTTTGAGCAAATTCTTTCACGCCATCTTTGGTGTCATGCAATTCAACGCCACCCGCTTTACCGCGGCCACCAGCGTGTACCTGACACTTAACGACTTTCTTCTCTGTGCTAATGCGACCTGCTGCTTCGAACGCTTCTTGTGGGGTATCACAAGCGTAACCTTCCGGCACAGGCAAACCGAATTCTGCAAACAGCTGTTTGGCTTGGTATTCATGCAAATTCATTTTGATATTCCGTTTGTTCTTCCCTTAAGGGATTTATAATTTCCATTAACGTTGCAGTAGAACTCTGCTTACACGTCTGTAGGGTCTTCTCATATCAATCGCAATACGATTCAAATGAAGGCCAGACAGTTGAGCCAGTCTAGCCCCGTGAGCTAAAGGCGTCGAGTCATCCAAGACAACTCGACGTTTTAGCGATATTAAACGTCTAATAACAGACGCGCTGGATCTTCTAGTAGCTCTTTAATCGTTACTAAGAAACCCACTGACTCGCGACCATCGATTAAACGGTGGTCGTAAGATAGAGCTAGGTACATCATTGGTAGAATTTCTACCTTGCCATCCACAGCCATCGGACGATCTTGGATCTTATGCATACCCAAGATAGCTGATTGTGGCGGGTTAATGATTGGTGTTGACATCAACGAGCCAAATACACCACCGTTAGTGATAGTGAAGTTACCGCCCATCAACTCATCAACCGTTAGCTTGCCATCACGACCTTTGATCGCTAGCTCTTTGATGCCTTTTTCAATGTCAGCAAAGCCTAATGTGTCGCAGTCTTTTAACACTGGAGTCACGAGACCGCGTGGCGTAGACACTGCCATGCTGATATCGAAGTAGTTGTGATAAACAATGTCATCACCGTCAATCGACGCGTTCACTTCTGGATAGCGTTTGAGTGCTTCCGTTACCGCTTTCACGTAGAAAGACATGAAGCCAAGACGAATACCGTGACGATCTTCGAATTGGTCTTTGTACTGTTTACGAAGATCCATGATTGGCTTCATATTCACTTCGTTAAACGTGGTTAGCATTGCGGTGCTGTTCTTCGCTTCTAGAAGACGGTTTGCCACTGTCTTACGTAGACGAGTCATTGGCACACGTTTCTGGCTGCGCGCTGCTGCTGGAGCTTGCGCCACTGGCTCTTCTGCTTTAGCACTCGATTTCGCGTTAGCTAAATGCGCTTCGACATCTTCACGAGTAATACGACCACCAACACCAGAGCCTTTCACTTGAGAAGCCTCTAGACCATGCTCAGCAAGTAGACGACGAACCGCTGGGCTTAGCGCATCGTTGCTCTCTTCTGTTAATGCCGCTTTATGACGCTTGTCTGGCGATGCCTCGGTCTCAGCAGTGGTATCTGTTGTTGGTTCACCAGCAACGGCACCCGGCTTCAACTTAGCGATTAGCTGCTTAGAAAGTACTGTCGCACCTTCTTCTTCAATAATGGCTTCTAAAACGCCTGCTTCTGGAGCAGGAACTTCAAGTACAACCTTATCGGTTTCGATATCTACAAGAACTTCATCACGCTCAACCGTGTCACCCGGTTGCTTGTGCCATGTAGCGACGGTTGCGTCTGCAACTGATTCAGGTAAATCTGGAACCAGAATTTCAATTGTCATTTCTATCTTCCTTATGCTTCTAGTTCTTTATCTGAGGTTTTCGAATCTGATGTATTAGAACCAGTGGTCAAAGCGTCTTCTACTAACGCTTTTTGTTGTTTCAAGTGTACCGACATGTAACCTACCGCCGGAGATGCTGAAGCTGGGCGGCCTGCATACTTAAGATCAGCGCCCGCTGGGATAGCAGCGCGGAAATTATGCTGGCTACAGTACCAAGCGCCTTGGTTTTGTGGCTCTTCTTGGCACCAGACAAAATCTTCAACATTGGTGTATTGAGCAATCGCTTCTTTCACTTCTTCCAATGGGAATGGGTAAAGCTGCTCGATACGCACGATAGCAACATCGTCTTGCTCGTTCTTGCGGCGTTGTTCAAGCAGGTCGAAATAAACCTTACCAGAACAGAACACTACGCGTTTCACCTTGCTTTCTTCCAATGGGTCAATTTCTGGAATTGCAGGTAAGAACGTGCCGTCCGATAAATCTTCTAAACTTGAAACACATAATGGGTGACGTAGCAGTGATTTCGGTGACATCACAATCAGTGGGCGACGCATTGGACGCACAACTTGACGACGAATCATGTGATACACCTGAGCTGGTGTTGATGGAACAACCACCTGCATATTCTGCTCAGCACAAAGCTGTAGATAACGCTCTAGGCGCGCCGAGGAGTGCTCAGGGCCCTGACCTTCATAACCATGTGGCAGAAGCATTGTTAGACCACACAAACGTGCCCACTTTTGCTCACCAGAGGAGATAAATTGGTCAATCACAACCTGTGCGCCGTTGGCAAAGTCACCAAACTGCGCTTCCCAAATGGTTAAACCACTCGGCTCAGCCGTTGCGTAGCCATATTCAAACGCCAATACCGCTTCTTCAGACAGCACTGAGTCAATCACTTGGAAAGGTCCCTGCTTATCATGAATATTCGCTAGAGGAATATAGGTGCTCGCATCAGATTGGTTGTGCAGTACTGAATGACGGTGGAAGAAAGTACCACGTCCAGAATCCTGACCTGAAATACGAATGCGCTTACCATCATCAACTAAGGTCGCGTAAGCCAAGGTTTCTGCCATACCCCAATCAACCGCTTTCTCACCGCTCATCATTGATAGACGATCGTTGTAAAGCTTGTTAACTCGGCTTTGTAGCTTGTGACTATCTGGGTACTGACATAGACGGTTACCGAGTTCAACTAGGCGATCTTTGTCGTACTGACTATTCCAAGGTGTATCCCAGTCGTGACCTAGATATGGAGACCAGTCTACTGAATGTAAAGCCATTGGACGCCACTCTTTAACCACCACTTCACCACGGTCTAATGCGTCACGGTAATCATTGATTAGCGCTGTTGCCGTCTCAATGTCGTTATCACCGCGCTCAATCAGAACGTCAGCATAGAGCTTACGTGGCGTTGGATGCTTCTTGATTTTTTGATACATCAACGGTTGAGTCGCATTTGGCTCATCCGCTTCGTTGTGGCCATGACGACGGTAACAAACCAAGTCAATCACGACATCACGCTTAAATTCATTACGGTAATCAAGTGCAATGCGTGTAACAAACGCCACTGCCTCTGGATCATCCGCATTCACGTGGAAGATAGGTGCCTGTACCATCTTAGCGATATCAGTACAGTACATGGTTGAACGCGTGTCGTTCGGATTCGACGTTGTGAAACCAACTTGGTTATTCACTACGATACGAACCGTACCACCTACACGGTAACCACGCGATTGTGACATGTTAAATGTCTCAGCAACCACACCTTGACCAGCCACCGCTGAGTCACCGTGAATCGTAATTGGTAGTACTGTGCTGCCATTCTTATCGCCAAGGCGATCTTGGCGCGCACGTACCGAGCCAATCACTACTGGGTTTACAATCTCTAGGTGCGATGGGTTAAACGCCAATGCTAAGTGAACATCACCACCCGGTGTCGCGAAGTCTGCCGAGAAGCCTTGGTGATACTTAACATCGCCCGTACCCCAAGAATCACTATGTTTACCGGCAAACTCGTCAAACAGATCTTGCGGCTTTTTACCCAACACGTTAACTAACATGTTTAAGCGACCACGGTGAGCCATACCAATAACCACCTCACGCATACCGCTCTTACCAGCATGTCGAATCAGTTCTTTAGTCATTGGGATTAGCGCATCACCACCTTCTAGAGAGAAGCGTTTTGCACCAGGGAATTTTGCACCCAAATAGCGCTCAAGGCCTTCCGCTGCTGTTAGCTCTTCTAGAAAGTCACGTTTTTCTTCTGCAGTAAATGTCGGTTGACCAACCACAGATTCTAAACGTTGTTGGATCCAACGTTTCTGTTCTGTGTCGGTCATGTGCATGTACTCAGCACCGATCGATCCACAGTAGATTTTCTTCAATGAGGAATAGATGTCTTTTAGCTTCATGGTCTCTTGACCAATCGCAAAAGAGCCAACGTTAAATGTTTCTTCTAAGTCATCATCGTTGAGATTGTGGAAGGAAGGGTCTAGCTCTGCCACCGTAGGGCGGTTCCATAGACCTAGAGGATCAAGATCAGCTGCTTCATGACCGCGGAAACGGTACGCGTTGATCAGCTGTAGAACTTTTACTTGTTTAGCATCGACGTCGGGGTCACTAACTTGGACATTGTAATGCTTTGTTTCTTGAGCGAGTCGACGGAAGTAATCACGGACACGTGAGTGCGGTTGTTCCACCACATCTTGCGATGGTTTTGGCAAACCATCAAATACACGAATCCACTCCTCACTTACCAGATCGGGGTCACTGAGATACAATTCGTAGAGATCCTCTACGTATGTCGCATTTGCGCCTGCCAAGTGTGAAGACTCGAGCCATGCCTTCATCACACCGTTGTGCATATTTTCCCTTAACCAGTAGTTTTCACGTTTGCAGCGGTCTATGCCGCGCTTCTATTGAATAGGCCGCTACCCGAAATTGAATAGCGGCAATTTTATCAGTTCACTAAACCGAGCGATTCACCAACATCGACTTGATGTGACCAATTGCTTTCGTAGGATTTAGTCCCTTAGGACAAACACTTACACAATTCATGATGCCATGGCAACGAAAAACACTAAATGCGTCGTCGAGATCGGACAATCGTTCATCAGTTGCCGTATCTCGGCTGTCAATTAGCCAACGATAAGCGGCTAATAGACCAGCAGGTCCGATGAATTTATCAGGGTTCCACCAGAACGATGGGCATGAAGTGGTACAACATGCACACATGATACATTCATACAAACCATCAAGATGCGCACGATCTTCTGGCATTTGTAGATTCTCACGTGACGGCGGCATCACGCCATCAGAGATCAAGAATGGTTTCACCTTCGCGTAGTTATCGTAGAACTGAGTCATATCGACAATCAGATCACGTACGACTGGTAATCCAGGCAGTGGACGAATCACGATTTTATCGCCCTGCAGAGCAGAAAGCGGGGTGATACATGCCAAACCATTTTTACCATTCATGTTCAAACCATCTGAACCACAAACACCTTCACGGCATGAACGACGGAACGCAATACTAGGGTCTTGTTCTTTCAATAGGATAAGTGCATCAAGCACCATCATATCGGAACCTTCCTCGACCTCAAGCGTGTAGTCTTTCATGTAAGGCTTGTTATCAACATCAGGGTTATAGCGGTACAAAGAGAAGTTAAGTTTCATTTTTTATTCCTCCCTTAGTACGTACGAACTTTCGGCGGGAACGCATCACGATGCACAGGTGTCATGTTGACATCACGCTTCGACATCTGTTCCGTTTCCGGGTTATAGATTGAGTGACATAGCCAGTTCTCATCATCACGCTCAGGGAAGTCAAAGCGAGCATGTGCGCCACGGCTTTCTGTACGGTAGTTAGCCGCAACCGCAGTTGAGAAAGCAGTCTCCATTAAGTTGTCTAGTTCTAGACACTCAATACGTTGAGTATTGAACTCTTTCGACTTGTCAGATAGATGCGCTTCTTTTAAGCGCTCACGAATCACTTTCAACTCTTCTAGACCGGTAGCCATTGCATCGCCTTCGCGGAATACCGAGAAGCTATTCTGCATGCACTGTTGCAGATCTTTACGAATTTGGAATGGGTCTTCACCGCTTGCGCTATTCTCCCAACGCATTGTACGTGCCAACGACGCTTCGATATCTGACTCAGACGCAGGGCGTGCTTCAGATTGTGCCGCAAGTGTTTCACCAAGGTGTAAACCAGTTGCACGACCAAATACCACCAAATCAAGTAGTGAGTTACCACCTAGACGGTTAGCACCATGCACCGATACAGACGCGATTTCACCACAAGCAAATAGACCTTGAACTTCGACATCGCCACCGTCTGCTGTTTGCTTAATCGCTTGACCTGAAACCTGTGTTGGCACGCCACCCATCATGTAGTGACAAGTTGGGATAACTGGAATCGGTTCTTTCACTGGATCAACATGCGCAAAGGTACGAGATAACTCACAGATACCTGGCAGACGCGACTCAAGCACTTCTTTACCTAGGTGATCCAGTTTCAGTTTAATGTGTGGACCCCATGGACCATCACAGCCGCGACCTTCACGGATCTCAATCATCATTGAACGTGCAACAACGTCACGACCAGCTAAGTCTTTCGCGTTTGGTGCGTAACGCTCCATAAAGCGCTCGCCATCTTTGTTAAGTAGGTAACCACCTTCACCACGACAGCCTTCTGTCACCAGTACACCGGCTCCCGCAATACCCGTAGGGTGGAACTGCCACATCTCCATATCTTGCATCGGTACGCCAGCACGCAGAGCCATACCAACACCATCACCAGTATTGATGTGTGCATTGGTTGTCGATGCGTAAATACGACCAGCACCGCCCGTAGCAAGGATGGTTGCTTTTGATTTGAAGTAAACAATTTCACCCGTTTCCATGCAGATAGCGGTACAACCGACCACGGCACCATCTTGGTTCTTCACCAAATCCAGTGCATACCACTCGGAAAAGATCATCGTTTTGTGTTTCACGTTTTGCTGGTACAACGTATGCAGCAATGCGTGACCAGTACGGTCAGCAGCCGCAGCCGTACGTGCCGCTTGCTCGCCACCAAACTCTTTAGACTGACCACCAAATGGACGTTGGTAAATTGAACCGTTGTCAAAACGTGAAAATGGTAAACCCATTTTTTCAAGTTCGATTACCGACTCAGGACCATTCTTACACATGTATTCGATCGCATTTTGGTCACCAATGTAGTCCGACCCTTTTACGGTGTCGTACATGTGCCACTGCCAATCATCCTTGTGTGAGTTACCTAACGCTACCGTGATACCGCCTTGTGCTGATACCGTGTGCGAACGTGTAGGGAAAACTTTTGAAAGTAGAGCACAAGTTAAACCTTGCTCTGAAATTTGTAGAGCGGCACGCATACCTGCACCGCCTGCGCCGATTACCACGGCATCGAATTCACGAACTGGAATAGACACTTACGCACCCCACAGAATAAACAGACCAGAGAAGAAGTAGCCAAGCAATAGCGCGACTACGCCGACTTGCAAACCACCGCGCAACTTAGTGCACTTGATGTAGTCAGTCAGCACCTGCCACAAACCGATCCAAGCGTGAATCAACACGCAAGTCAGTGCGACCATTGTGAATGCTTTGGTGAAGTTACCAGCAAAAAACTGGCTCCATGATGCGTACGAGATATCAGCAAAAGCCACAAAGCTCACTAGATAAATCGTGTATAACGTCATAATGATTGCAGTTGCACGAATCAATAGGAAATCATGCACACCATTACGACCAAATGATGAAACGTGGTTTACCATACCAATACCCCCGCCAATAGAGACAGCACAGCTGTAACACCAAATGAAACCTTCGCGCTCATCGCGCCAGTGTCCAGCTCTTCAAAATAGCCTAGGTCCATCAACAAGTGACGAACGCCACCCACAATGTGGTAGGCCAAAGCGGTTAGGATTCCCCACAGGATAAACGTGAAAAACCAGCCATCAACAATATCGACAGCTTTCATATATCCGACAGGAGATGATAGAGATAAAGACAGCAACCATAACAGGATACCGACTGCTACAAACGTGATCACACCGGAAACTCGGTGAAGAATAGATGCGATAGCAGTGATCGGAAAGCGTATGGTTTGCAAGTCTAGGTTTACAGGTCTTGACTTTCTTTCTTTCACGGGCTTGCTCACTCAGCTCACTAGAGCATTTATAGTTATTGACGAAACTTGGAAGCTGAACCCTTTAAAATTATAACATTCCGATAACAAAACCCAACAAAAGCAAACGAGTTAATTGTAAACAAATTGTTAACATCAAGGCTTAAGAAAATAGACGATAATTCTTTCAATCCTTGAATTTATTAGGTTTCTCCCAGATTTCACGCCACCAATATACGGTTGGCAACATTCTAATACAATTAGCGTAACAATTTTTGCTACACAGAACAGATTTTTAACTTAATGTACGCAAAAAATCATAACAAGAGCACACATCAGAGGAGAAAAATTGACTTTGTTAACGAACAGACGTACAAAAATGGCACACAAACATCCTGGATGGATTAAATAATAAACAAAGGAGATTGTTATGGCGGAAAAGAAAGCTACCCTTCATATTGAAGGTCAAGCGCCGGTCGAGCTGCCAATTATGGAAGGGACTATTGGTCCTGACGTAATTGATGTTCGCAAACTTGGGGCAACAGGCCACTTTACTTTTGACCCAGGTTTTCTTGCCACTGCATCTTGTGAATCTCAGATTACCTACATCGATGGCGGCAAAGGTGTACTACTGCACCGAGGCTTCCCTATCGATCAATTAGCGAATAACGCGGATTATTTGGAAGTCTGTTATATTCTTCTTTACGGTGAAGCCCCAACCCGTGAGCAATACGAGAAGTTCAAAACGACGGTAACTCGTCATACGATGGTGCATGAGCAGATTGCTAGCTTCTTCCACGGTTTCCGCCGTGATGCACACCCTATGGCGGTTATGTGTGGTGTGGTTGGTGCTCTAGCAGCTTTCTACCACGATTCACTTGATATCAACAATGACGTACACCGTGAGATCGCGGCTTATCGTCTGATTTCAAAAATGCCGACTCTGGCTGCCATGTGTTACAAGTACTCAATTGGTCAGCCATTTATCTACCCACGCAACGACCTAAACTACGCGGAAAACTTCCTACACATGATGTTTGCTAACCCATGTGAAGAATATGAAGTGAACCCTGTTGTTGCACGTGCAATGGATAAAATTTTCACACTACACGCAGACCACGAGCAAAACGCATCAACGTCAACAGTACGTCTGTCTGGTTCTTCTGGTGCTAACCCATTTGCATGTATTGCAGCGGGTATCGCATCACTGTGGGGACCTGCGCACGGCGGCGCTAACGAAGCGTGTCTGAAGATGCTGGAAGAAATCGGTAGTGTCGAAAACATTCCAGAGTTCGTTGAGCGTGCGAAAGACAAAGACGACCCATTCCGTCTAATGGGCTTTGGTCACCGCGTGTATAAGAACTATGACCCACGCGCAACCGTAATGCGTGAAGCATGTCATGAGGTTCTGACTGAGCTAAACATCCAAGATCCACTGCTAGATGTTGCAATGGAACTTGAGCGTATTGCTCTGTCTGACGAATACTTCGTATCGAAGAAACTGTACCCGAACGTAGACTTCTACTCAGGTATCATTCTGAAAGCGATCGGTATTCCAGTATCAATGTTTACTGTAATCTTTGCCATGTCTCGTACTATCGGCTGGATTGCACACTGGAACGAAATGCACAGCGACCCGACTAACCGTATCGGTCGTCCTCGTCAGCTATACACTGGTGAAGACCAGCGCGAGTTCCGCCCTCTACATGAGCGTGAATAGGCGATAGAGCATAGAAAAGCAAAGGGCTGCCGTGAAACGTCAGCCCTTTCTTTTTGGATGCGGGATGCGGGATGCGGGATGCGGGATGCGGGATGCGGGATGCGGGATGCGGGATGCGGGATGCGGGATATTTTGTCGTTTGGAGCACAAGTTGAGTCAATGATTTTTAGTAATCGAGAGTGAACATCAAACCTTACGCCCCTCAAGAGCGAGACACTTTATATATTTGTCATCCTCAAGAGCATAACCATACCCCTGTCATCCTCAAGAGCGAGGAACGAGCGAGTTGTGGATCTCGCTTTTACACAACAAAACAAGATTCCCTACTCGTGCTAACGCACTCTATAGAATGACAAACTTAAGCCAAGCACTCGATAAGACAAAGCCGGCCCATATTCCGTAAGGCGAAGCCTGTTCCCATATCCGTAAGCGAAGCATTTCGTAAGGCAAAGCCCGTCCCCGCATCCCGAAGCGCAGCGTTCCGTAGGATGAAGTCCGTTCCTTTTCCTCGTCCCTTTAAACCGGATTATCGATATCAATAAAGGTCACATCCAAGCCATGTTCGCTTGCTAGCCACTCACCAAGGGCTTTGATCCCGTAACGCTCAGTGGCGTGGTGCCCAGCAGCAAAGTAGTGAATATCCAGCTCGCGCGCACTGTAAGTCGTGCGTTCTGAGATCTCACCCGAAATAAATGCATCCAAACCATGTTGTGCAGCAAGCTCGATATAGTCTTGCCCGCCACCTGTGCACCAACCGACAGTTTCAATACGCTTTTCTGCGCTCTCAGGTGCGATATGGAGAGGCTTACGCTTTAATACTGTGTCAATACGTGCGGCAAACTCAGCGCCCGTTACAGGCTGTTTTAGACGACCATGCATCGCGACCGATTGAGGATGAGCTTCTAATCCACCTACTACTTCAATCTCGAGTAAACGCGCCAGTTCAGCGTTGTTCCCGAGTTCAGGATGAATGTCTAAAGGCAAGTGATAACCAAACAGGTTGATATCATGTTTAATCAAGGTACGAATACGTTTACCTTTCATGCCTCGAATCGGCTCTGGCTCGCCTTTCCAAAAATAACCGTGGTGAACCAATAGCGCATCAGCGCCAAGCTCTACCGCTTTATCAATCAGTGCTTGTGAAGCCGTCACACCTGTCACGATTTTTTTTATTTGTTCGCCACCTTCGACTTGTAGACCATTTGGACTGTAGTCCTTAATCAATTGTGGTGAGAGTTTTTCGTTAAGTATCTTTTCAAGTTGTAGATTATTCATCTTACTTTCCAGTATCCTGACTTTAGCGAAGTTATAACAACTTCATTCTCAATTGTCGAAACAAACCCGATACAAAATAGTGAGTAGATATGAGTGCCTTGGACGAGTTTTATCAATGGATTACCACCAGCCCAAACCTTATTGAGCACCATGATCTATTTTGCGATTTAACTACTCTAAATTCCCAGCCACTCGCCAACAATGCGGTATACAGCGGTAACCAACGTTTAGGGTTTATCTATCAACACTTATGCACTCAAGCTTTTGCCAACAGTGCTAACTATCAAGTGCTCGCAGAAGAGATCCAACTCTCTGAGCAAGGGCGAACGTTAGGTGCCATCGATCTCATCGTACGCAATAAACTCAAGCAAAAAAATGAACATTGGGAAGTGGCGGTAAAGTTCTATCTATTGCACAACGGTAATTGGTTTGGCCCGAATGCCCATGATCAGCTAGAGACAAAACTACCGCGCATGCTCAACCATCAGTTGGCGATGTCTACTACCGCGCAATTTCATCAGCAACACCCAGAATTAGAAGTGGCGACTCACCATCTGCTCATGCAAGGCAGGCTCTACATTAATCCATTTAATTCCGAGCCTACCCCAACCCACTGCTTAGAATACCCGCTAGATTCGAGCCAAATCAGCGGTTACTGGTGCCACTATTCTCAAGCCCACCAAATACAAGAAACGCTGTATGAACTGCCAAAAATCCGCTGGGCAACGGGTAAAACGCCTGACGCAACAATCATCAAGCCAAACCCAGAGCGCTTTATCCACGCCCAAACCGATAGTGGACAGTTTTGGTTTGTGGTGCCAGATGTGTGGCCGGGGCGGAACGCATAGCTTACGGAAAACGGAACGCTGCGCTCACGGAACGCGAGCTACGGAAAAGCAGAACAAGGGGCTCAGGGCTACGCCGCATGAAACCAACTGAAGAGCAAGATTCCCTACTCGCGCTAATGCGCTCTATGGAATGACAAAGTTTAATATTTCGCTCTATGGAATGACTATTTTAAAAATTGAACGTTGTTATTTTCCGTAAGTGAGGCAAAGCCGAACGTTCCGTCTTCCCAACTCCGTATTCCGCTTCCAAAAACAAAGAGCCGACTTTCGTCAGCTCTTCTCAATCAATGCTTAGCTTAAGCTTATAAACCAGCGTCTTTAAATACTTGATTGACGATCTCTTGCGCTTCTGCTTCGATCTGCTTTAGATGCTCAGCACCTTTGAAGCTCTCACAGTAGATCTTGTAGATATCTTCCGTGCCTGATGGACGCGCAGCGAACCAACCGTTAGCGGTGATAACTTTTAGACCGCCAATTGCTGCGCCATTACCTGGAGCGTGCGTTAGACGTGCAGTAATAACATCCCCCGCAAGTGTCTCTGCAGATACCATTTCTGGGCTCAGTTTCTTCAACACATCTTTCTGCGGACCGTTAGCTACCGCTTGAATACGGTTGTATTGAGACTCACCATGCTTGGCTGCTAGCTCTTCATAGTAGTCTTGTGGGTTTTTGCCCGTCACAGCGGTAATTTCAGCCGCTAACAAACATAGCAAGATACCATCTTTATCTGTTGACCATGGCGTGCCATCTTTACGTAGGAAAGAAGCGCCTGCGCTCTCTTCGCCGCCAAAACCGAATTTGCCGGTGTAAAGCCCATCGACAAACCACTTAAAGCCCACTGGTACTTCACACAGTTCGCGACCGAGATCAGCAACAACGCGGTCAATCAATGCACTTGAAACCAGTGTTTTACCCACTGCAACCTCTTGACCCCAGCCTTGACGATGGCGGTAGAGATAATCAATACACACAGCCAAGAAGTGGTTTGGGTTCATTAGACCTTTTGGCGTTACGATACCGTGACGGTCGTAATCTGGATCATTACCAAATGCCAAGTCATATTCGTCCTTAAGTGCTAATAGACCTGCCATTGCGTATGGAGAAGAACAATCCATGCGCACAACGCCATCTTTATCTAATGACATAAACTGGAAGCTAGGGTCGATCGCTTCACTGACTAAAGTCAGATCTAGATTGTAAGCCTGAGCGATTTGACGCCAGTAATCGATACCACTACCACCTAGTGGGTCAACACCAATTTTCAAGTTGGCTTTTTGAATCGCTTCCATATCGATCACGTTCACTAGATCATCGATATATGGCTTAACCAAGTCCACTTGCTTAAACAGCGGTGATGCTTTCGCTTCTGCCAATGGCATGCGTTTAACACCTTGCAGACCTTCTGCGATCAAAGCATTTGCACGATTTTCAATCGCTTTGGTCAACGCGTCTTCAGCCGGACCACCATGAGTTGGGTTGTATTTAATACCGCCGTCTTGAGGTGGGTTGTGCGATGGTGTGATCACGATACCATCAGCTTTATTAGCGTTAGCTAGGTTGTAAGTCAAAATTGCATGCGAGATACCCGGAGTCGGCGTATAGCCATTATCCTGCTGAGCAATCACTTCAACACCGTTGGCGATTAATACTTCTAGTACACTTGAAAATGCTGGCTCTGACAGTGCATGGGTATCTTTACCGACAAACAGAGGACCTTTTGTTCCTTGTTCAGCACGCACTTCTGCAATTGCTTGAGCAATAGCAAGAATATGATTTTCATTAAACGTCGTTTTATCAGCGCTACCACGGTGACCCGAAGTGCCGAACTCAACTTTATGAGCTGCGTTCGCAGAATCCGGTTGTAATAAGAAGTAATTGGAAACTAACGCTGGAATATTGTGCAGATCCTGTTGCTGGGCTTTCTGTCCAGCGCGCGGGTGCATAGCCATTTTGACATCCTTTCTAAATTAACAAGCCATAAAAAAGCCTCATAACACTGGGCAGTGATTATGAGGCTAGTAATTAGATTACTTAGATTGAGATAGCCACTTTCTCAATCAAGTCTGCTGGGAAGCTCATGCGTGACATCAGCTGCTCAACCATTTGTCTCTTACGACTAGTGTTGTTGTTAGTGATTACCCAGAAAGGTGATGCTGGGATCGCTTTAGGTTTAGTCGTATTACCGTTTGCTAGGAGTGTCTGTTCGTTGTCGGCAAAGTAAACACGTTTGCGACCTTTAACTTGAGTTGCTTCAGAGAAGCCCTCAGGATCGAGACGATGTAAAGTAGACAATACCATCATAAAACGATCGATCGCCTTTTTCAGACCAGCAAATTCATCAGAGATCAACAGAGAACGCATTTCTTTTACGCAATCTACCTGCACATCTTTTACTGCATCTTTGCTAACCACCAGACCTTGTGCAGCTTTGTTTCGTTGTGGAGCCTCAACCGGAGCATCTCCATCTACATTTAACAAACGGCGCAAAATATCCGAAGCACTCTCACCAATGTGTTGGGTTTGACTTGCGATATAACGGTATAGATCTTCATCTACCTCAATTGTTTTCATTCGCTTTTCACAATCTCTATGTTTAAACTCTGGGGCGATTATAGCGAGATCTTCTCTCAGACTCTACGTTAAACCAGTCACGAATAAGATAAAATGTCACAACTGCTCAACTACAAACTCGAAGGTGAGGGTCACACCATAGTCTTGATCCACGGATTATTTGGTAATCTCGATAATCTAGGTCTACTCGCCCGCAATTTAAAGCAAGATCATCAAGTGCTTAGCATTGATCTACGCAACCATGGGCTTTCATTCCACTCAGAGCAACACAGCTATCAAACTCAAGCCGAAGATGTCTGTCGACTTATTCAACATCTTAATCTTGATCGATTTACCCTAATTGGTCACTCAATGGGTGGCAAAGTTGCCATGAAAGTGGCTGAACAGCTTCACTCTGCGGTCGATAAGTTAGTCGTGCTGGATATTGCCCCAGTGAGCTACTCTGAGAATCGTCATGACAATGTGTTTGCTGGTCTGCTCGCCGTGGAAACCGCGAAACCTACCTCACGCAAACAAGCGTTGGACATTCTAGCGCAACATATTGAGATCGAGGGTGTCAGACAGTTTTTAGGTAAATCGCTCTATAAGAGTGATGAGCATTTGGCTTGGCGATTCAACGTGAGCAATCTGTTTAATAACTACCAAAACATCATGAGTTGGGAGCCACTGCAACCTGTCAATGTGCCGACTATGTTTGTCAAAGGAGCTAATTCAGACTATTTACTTGCCGAACATCAAGCGCAGATCCAAGCGCAATTTAGCCAAGCAAAAGCCCACATAATTGCTAACACTGGTCACTGGTTACATGCCGAGAAACCCGAGGAAGTCTTACGAATCATTCGTAAATTTATTGGATAAACGTAAAGTGAGAAGCTTCCACATTAACTTTGCAAGATAACAGTGGTATAGTGCAGCGCAAGTAAATTAGCATAAAGGGATATCATGCTTTACGACTACATGAACATGCTTGAGTCTATTGGTCTCGATCTATTGTTTGCCTCGATCTTTTTTCTGATTGGTATGGCAATTAAAGATGTACTTCACGCAGGCAATGTTCCGCCATTTGGTCGTAGAATAGTATGGTTGGTGCTGTTTCTTGGCTGTGCCGGATTTGTCGCAAAAGGACTGATCCAACTCAGTTGGGAAGGAACCGGTTTAGGCTAATCCACTTTTGATGCTAGTAAGTAGACAATTTTAAAGGTAACGAATCTATGGCAAGTGTAGGTATCTTCTTTGGTAGCGACACAGGTAACACTGAAGCTGTTGCAAAGATGATTCAAAAAGAACTAGGCAAGCAACTAGTTCACGTTCAAGACATTGCAAAAAGCAGCAAAGAAGACATCGATAATTTCGATCTTCTGCTTCTAGGTATCCCAACTTGGTACTACGGTGAAGCGCAGTGTGATTGGGATGACTTCTTCCCTGAACTTGAGCAAATCGACTTCTCTACTAAGCTTGTTGCTATCTTCGGTTGTGGTGACCAAGAAGACTACGCAGAGTACTTCTGTGATGCAATGGGCACGGTACGTGACATCGTTGAGTCAAAAGGCGGTACTATCCTTGGTAACACGTCTACTGAAAGCTACGAATTCGAAGCATCTAAAGCACTAGTTGAAGGTGACGACAGCCTATTCGTTGGTCTATGTATCGACGAAGATCGTCAACCAGAACTGACTGACGAGCGCGTAACTAACTGGTGTAAACAGATTTATGATGAGATGTGCCTAGCTGAACTAGAAGGCTAATCATCAAATCTGATAAAAACCTCCCTTGGGAGGTTTTTTTGTTTTAGAGCAGAGTAAAGTCATGCATTGACCCCACCATTGAGGGTATTTAGCTTCACGCCTGAGACTCAACTGCCTCACGGTACTTAGGCTTCTTACGCACATAGAGTTTACGCTCAACTTCAGCAACCACTTCGCCTCGTTCATCTTTAACGTGCACAATAAACTCAGGGAAAATCTTATCTCCCATCGCTGTATGTTGATAAATCTCATCTAACTGAGAAGCATGCAACTCAAAATCAGCATATAAGTCACCTTTACCCGGCTGAATAAAATTGATGCTCGCCTCTTTATCCCAGACATAATATTCCTCGCCTAAAATCCCCATTAACATCAAAGCATAAATAGGATCGGTGAGAGAAAATATGCTGCCTCCATATTGGGTTCGATTGGCATTTTTGTTCCACCAACGCAACTTCAACTTAACTTTTACCTGACGAAAATCAGCGCTAATTGAAACAATTTTTATGCCACTGCCCCAAAATGGTGGCCAAGAATTTAAGGCAAACTTTACAAAGCCTGGCTTGTAAACCTTTGAAAATAAAGAACTCATTACGAAAAGCATCCATGCTTGATATTGATTAAGTTAATAAATTGTAACTAATCTGACCAGTTTTATCCGTGACACCACACAACTTTGGCAAAAATATAAGTAACCCCTTGAACTTCGTGGTTTATTGTTAAGGTAACCTGCCCTATAATGGTAGGAATATTGAATTCTGTTAAACACTGCAGATCATCAACGGGAAAGTATATGTCAGACAATAACCAAGCGCTCAAGGATGCTGGTCTTAAGGTAACCCTACCAAGACTGAAGATTTTAGAAGTACTACAGCAACCTGACTGCCAACACATCAGTGCTGAAGATTTGTACAAAAAACTGATCGATCTAGGTGAAGAGATTGGCCTGGCGACAGTTTATCGCGTTTTAAACCAATTTGATGATGCAGGTATTGTAACTCGTCACCACTTTGAAGGTGGCAAGTCAGTATTTGAACTATCTACTCAACATCACCATGACCACTTAGTGTGTCTTGACTGTGGTGAAGTAATTGAGTTTTCAGACAGCGTTATCGAAGAGCGTCAACGTGAGATCGCAGCTAAGTACAATGTAACTCTTACTAACCACAGCCTTTACCTATATGGTAAATGTGGCGATGGTACGTGCAAAGATAATCCTGACGCACACAAAGCTAAGTAATAAAAGAGCGCCTTAAAGGCGCTTTTTTATTACCTAAAACATGGGTTAAAAACATGGGCTAAAAAAAATGCCAGTCATTTGACTGGCATTTTACTATTCTCAATCAGAGATTATTGAGCTTCAATCTTTGCCCAAGTATCACGTAGACCTACTGTACGGTTAAATACTAGCTTGTCTGCTGATGATTCTTTTGCGTCAGCACAGAAGTAGCCCATACGCTCGAACTGGTAACCTTTTTCCACTTCAGCAGAAGCTAGGCTTGGTTCAACAAAACCGTTCAGCACAACCAGTGAATCTGGGTTAATTGTTGCCGCAAAGTTATCTGCTGCCGCTGGGTTAGGTACAGTGAATAGGCGGTCGTATAGACGGATTTCAGCTGGTAGACCTTGATCTGCTGATACCCAGTGAATAACGCCTTTCACTTTACGACCGTCGGCTGGGTTCTTACCTAGCGTCTCTGCATCGTAGCTACAGAAGATAGTCGTGATATTACCTTCAGCATCTTTCTCGATACGCTCAGCTTTGATCACGTAAGCACCACGTAGGCGAACTTCTTTACCTAGCACTAGGCGCTTGTACTTCTTGTTGCCTTCTTCGCGGAAGTCTTCACGCTCGATCCATACTTCACGAGTAAATGGCACTGCGCGCTCACCCATCTCCGGTTTATTCGGGTGGTTAGCAACGGTTAGCGTTTCAACTTTACCTTCTTCGAAGTTCTCAATCACAATTTTCACTGGATCAAGTACCGCCATTGCACGTGGCGCGTTTTCGTTTAGGTCATCACGAATACAAGACTCTAGAGAGCTCATTTCGATCATGTTGTCTTGCTTAGTCACACCGATACGCTTACAGAACTCACGGATAGCCGCAGGCGTGAAACCACGACGGCGTAGACCAGAGATAGTTGGCATACGAGGGTCATCCCAACCGTTAACCAATTTCTCAGTCACTAGTTGGTTAAGCTTACGCTTAGACATTACCGTGTATTCTAGGTTTAGACGGCTAAATTCGTACTGACGTGGTTGGCAGTCGATAGTAATGTTATCTAACACCCAATCGTATAGACGACGGTTGTCTTGGAACTCAAGCGTACAGATAGAGTGCGTAATGCCCTCTAGTGCATCCGAAATACAGTGTGTGAAGTCGTACATTGGGTAAATGCACCACTTGTCACCTGTTTGGTGGTGAGAAGCGAAACGTACGCGGTATAGCACTGGATCGCGCATCACGATGAACGATGATGCCATGTCGATCTTCGCACGAAGACACGCTGTACCTTCTTCAAAGCCACCATCACGCATTTTTTCAAATAGCGCTAGGTTTTCTTCTACGCTGCGGTCACGGTATGGGCTTGGCTTACCTGGTTGAGTAAGTGTGCCACGGTACTCGCGAATCTGCTCAGGACTTAGCTCTTCAACATACGCTAAGCCTTTATTAATTAATTCCACGGCGTACTCGTATAGCTTGTCAAAGTAGTTTGATGAGTAACAAACTTCACCATCCCACTCAAAGCCTAACCAAGACACATCATTCTTAATTGACTCAACGTATTCTACGTCTTCTTTTTCTGGGTTAGTGTCGTCAAAACGTAAGTTACACTTACCCTGATAGTCCTGAGCAATACCAAAGTTTAGGCAAATTGACTTAGCGTGACCGATATGCAAGTAGCCGTTTGGCTCTGGCGGAAAACGAGTATGCACGCTTGTGTGTGTTCCATCTGCTAAATCTTTATCAATGATTTGGCGAATAAAATTCGATGGACGAGCTTCAGCTTCACTCATCTATAACACCTCAGATATTTAGTATTGTTCAGAGAAAAAAGGCTCTGAAACGTAAAATAGACTTTTCAGAGCATATAACGACTAATCATCCACAATTCTAGCCAAAGACACAACTAGATCTGAGCTAATATTGAGAAATAATCACTTGTGACTGTTGCTTATTTAACCAGCCTAAATTTTAAATGTGCGCAAACGCAAAAAAGCCTCCCGAAGGAGGCTTTTACACTGACATTCTAACTAGACGTTATTATGGAAGTTTTACATCAGATAGGTCTTCGTTAGCACCGATAGCTTTCATTTCGCCAGCGACGATTTCTGCTAGAGGACCAAGGATAACTTGTAGGTTGTTCTCACCTAGTTTCACTACACCTTTCGCACCAAGCTTCTTAAGAACATCTTCGTTAGCTACAGAGCGGTCTTTTAGAGTAAGACGTAGACGAGTGATACATGCATCAATTGAAGTTAGGTTGTCGTGACCACCTAGAGCTTTTAGGTATTGACGCGCTAGGTCGCCTTTTGCAGCGTCAGCTGCTGGTGCACCGGCTGTTGCTTCATCATCATCTTCACGACCAGGCGATTTTAGGTTGAACGCGCGGATAGCGAAGCTGAAAGTGAAGAAGTATAGAGCACCGAAACCAAGACCAATAACTAGAAGCATTAGCGGTTTAGTTGCTAGACCCCAGTTTAGTAGGAAGTCGATTAGACCTGCAGAGAAGCCAAAGCCGTGCAGAGTACCGAACATGTTAGCAACTACTAGAGATAGACCAGTAAATACTGCGTGCATTGCGTATAGTGCAGGCGCTAGGAATACGAACATGAATTCTAGCGGCTCAGTGATACCTGTTAGGAATGAACAGAATGCTACTGAGAATAGTGCACCACCAACTTGGCTGCGTTTTTCAGCTGGAGCTGCTAGGTACATAGCAAGAGCTGCACCTGGTAGACCAAACATCATTACAGGGAAGAAACCGTTCATGAATACGCCAGCAGATTTGTCACCACCGAAGAAGCGGTGTAGGTCGCCTGACTTGATAGTTTCAGTCACAGTGTTAACCGTTGCCGTGATTTCTGGCGTTACAGAGTTAACAAAGTTGAACGTGTATTCTTGACCAGCAACTAGAGTTTTCGCTAGAGCTGGGTCCACACATAGTTGTTTTAGGTTTGGAAGAGCTTCACCTGCTGCAGACGCTGCAGAGATTACGATCTCTTGACATGAACCCATACCGAACCAGAAGTAAGAGTTCAGTACATGGTGAAGACCTACAGGAATAAGTGCACGGTTAAGAGTACCGTATACGAATTGACCTACTGCGCCAGACGTTGAAACTGCGTGCGCTAGAGCGTCAAGACCACCTTGAATTGAAGGCCAAACAATGCCCATTACCGCACCAGCAACTAGCGCGAATAAACCAGACATAATAGGTACTAGACGTTTACCTGCGAAGAATGCTAGCCACTCAGGAAGACGAGTTTGGAAGAAAGCGTTGTATGAGTGACCTGCGATGATACCAGCGAAGATACCGCCGAAGAATGACATATTAACGCTTGCATCAACAGTCGTTGCTGTAGCAGTTAGTACAAAGTATGCAACTGCACCGGCTAGACCAGCAGCACCGTTACCGTCATTAGAAAGACCGATAGCGATACCTAGACCGAATAGTAGAGGCAGTTGAGAGAAGATTGCGTTACCTGCTTGTGCCATAAACGCAATGTCTAGTAGGTCAGGTTGACCCAAACGTAGTAGAAGCGCCGCAACAGGAAGCGTTGCGATAGGTAGCATAAGTGCTTTACCTAGCTTCTGTGCATATCCAAGAATATTCACCTTAAGTTCCCCCTATAGGATTTGTATTTTGGCCGAGCTACTTTTTTATGTTGCTCAATTTAGTCAAAGCCAGTTTATGCCATTAATTTTGCTCCGCAAATTAAAACCTTATCATTTGTGATCATAATCACCAGAAACAGGCTTACTGGAAGGTTTTTGCTAGCGAGATCATAAAACTTATTTTACAATTCAAAAAAATACCCAATAGCAGATATTATTCTTGCTATGTAGAGTGACTCATATCGTCGGTAAAGTCTGTTTGGTTAAGGCTTTATGCGTGATGATACAATTATAAATAAAGATAGATTTTTTTCGCGACGGAAAGCACGAAAGTGAAGCAAGAACAGGACAAAATCATCCTTTGCTAAAGATATTTTGCGGCCTAATTGAAGCTCACAAATTAAGTAGACAAGTGAGGAAATTTCCTTCGATTTGAGTGGCCATGAACCCCAGATTTCAACATATAAGGATTAGTTAATCATGTATGCGCTAACCAACTGTAAAGTTTATACAGGCAGCGATGTTCTCGTTGACCATGCTGTGATCATCAATGATGGTATTATCGAGTCTGTATGCCCAATCGCTGAGCTTGCAGCGGACATCGAAACCTATGATCTAAAAGGCGCGAACCTGAGCCCTGGCTTTATCGACCTGCAACTAAACGGTTGTGGCGGTGTCATGTTCAACGACGAAATCACGGCTGAAACTATTCAAATCATGCATGAAGCAAACCTAAAATCGGGTTGTACTAGCTTCTTGCCAACACTGATTACTTCATCTGATGAGAACATGCGCCAAGCTGTAGCAGCAGCTCGTGACTACCATGCACTGCATCAAAACCAATCTCTCGGTCTTCACCTAGAAGGTCCGTATCTTAACGTTGCAAAAAAAGGCATTCATAGCGTCGACTATATCCGTCCATCTGACGACAGCATGGTTGATTTTATGTGCGATAACGCAGATGTGATTACAAAAGTAACGCTTGCACCTGAACACAACGATCCTAAGCACATCGAACGCTTACGTGATGCAGGTATCGTAGTCTCTATCGGTCACACCAACGCAACCTACGCAGAAGCACGCCAAAGCTTTGAAAGTGGTATTACTTTTGCCACTCACCTATTCAACGCAATGACCCCGATGGTCGGTCGTGAGCCAGGTGTTGTGGGTGCCATTTATGATACGCCAGATGTGTATGCTGGTATCATCGCAGATGGCTTCCATGTCGATTATGCTAACATTCGAATCGCTCACAAAATTAAGGGTGAAAAATTAGTATTAGTGACCGATGCCACAGCTCCTGCAGGTGCTGAGATGGATTACTTTATTTTTGTAGGCAAGAAAGTATATTACCGAGATGGTAAGTGTGTTGATGAAAACGGCACATTGGGCGGCTCAGCGCTAACTATGATTGAAGCAGTTCAAAATACAGTTGAGCACGTCGGCATCGCATTGGATGAAGCACTACGCATGGCTACTTTGTATCCAGCAAAAGCAATCAAGGTTGATAACAAACTTGGTCGCATCAAAAAAGGTATGGTTGCAAACCTGACTGTTTTTGATCGTGACTTCACTATCCAAGCGAATATTGTTAACGGACAGTACGAGCAAGTGTAAACATGAATGGCGGACAAATAGGTAACGTAGATTTAGTCAAACAGCTAAATAGTGCAGCGGTTTACAGGCTGATTGACCAGCAAGGTCCTATCTCTAGGATCCAAGTGGCTGATGTAAGTCAGCTAGCGCCAGCTAGCGTAACAAAAATTACCCGCCAACTACTTGAACGCGGCCTTGTTAAAGAGGTCGCGCAACAAGCCTCTACCGGAGGTCGCCGAGCGATCTCCTTAACTACGGAAGTGGAACCCTTCCATTCCGTCGCAGTGCGTCTAGGTCGAGACTACATTCAATTTAGTCTGTTTGATCTCGGTGGCAAAGAATTAGCAACAGACTACCAAGAGTTTTACTACACCACCCAAGGTGAGTTGGTTGATGGTCTACTGCAATTTCTGAAAAACTTTATCCAAGACAACCAAACCATTATCAACCAACTGATTGCTATCGGTATCGCTCTGCCAGGTTTGATTAACCCTGAGACAGGTGTGGTTGAGTACATGCCAAACATTAACGTCGACAATCTCGCGATTGGTGACTTAATTCGTAATACCTTCCATGTTGAATGCTTTGTTGGTAACGACGTACGTGGCATGGCATTAGCCGAGCACTATTTTGGCGCGAGTAAAGATTGCCAAGACTCTATTTTAGTCAGTGTCCATCGCGGTACCGGTGCTGGTATTATCGTTAACGGTCAAGTCTTCTTAGGTTATAACCGTAACGTCGGTGAAATCGGTCATATTCAGATCGACCCACTGGGTGAACAATGTCAATGTGGTAACTTTGGTTGTCTAGAGACTGTAGCGGCAAACCCAGCAATCGTAGATCGTGTGAAGAAATTAATTGCGCAGGGCTACGAGTCGAGCTTAGCTCAACTAGAAACCATTACCATCAAAGATGTGTGTGATCATGCTAACCTTGGCGATGAGCTCGCGAAACAGAGCTTAGTTCGCGTTGGTAATCAGCTTGGTAAAGCCGTCGCTATCACTATCAACTTGTTTAACCCGCAAAAAGTGATCATCGCTGGTGACATTACCTCATGTGAAGATATTCTCTTCCCTGCGATTCGTCGTAACGTGGAAAACCAATCTTTAACCACTTTCCATACTGATTTGCCAATTGTTGCCTCAGAAATTGACAAACAACCAACATTAAGTGCCTTTGCAATGATCAAACGCGCAATGTTAAACGGCGTTTTGTTACAAAAATTGCTCGAAGATTGATAGATTAAGCACATTGTTGCGTTAGAATAAGAGGCTGCGTCAGTGACGTGGCCTTTATTTTTTTGTAGGAAGTAAAACTTTAACTATATGGAACTTACATTAATCACCGCTGCATTTGCCGCAGGCTTTATCGCGCTCAAATGCAACTTACCGCCATTGGTTGGATTCTTGTTAGCTGGTTTTGGCTTAAATGCCTTTGGCTACACGAGTAACGAGACCATTGTGACCCTAGCCGATCTTGGTGTGACTTTACTGTTATTCACCATCGGCTTAAAACTGGATATCAAAACCCTACTTTCAAAAGAAATTTGGGCAGGCGCGACGGTACACAATCTCCTTTCGACCGCACTTTTTACCGCCGCACTGCTGTTATTAAAAGTGCTTGGTGTGAGTAGCATCGCTGCCATGAATATTGAGCAAATCATGCTGCTTGGCTTTGCACTCTCGTTCTCAAGTACCGTATTCGCAGTAAAATCGTTACAAGAGAAAGGTGAGATGAATGCCACCTATGGCACGCTCGCGATCGGTATCTTGGTTATGCAAGATATTTTTGCCGTCATTTTCCTTACTGCATCTACTGGCAAAATACCTGAATGGTACGCCATCGCACTGTTTGCCCTGCCGCTAATGCGCCCCCTCTTCTACAAACTGTTAGATAAAGTCGGTCATGGCGAAATGTTGGTCCTGTTTGGCATCTTCTTCGCACTCGTTGTGGGAGCAGGTCTATTTGAACTGGTCGGCATGAAAGCAGACCTTGGTGCGCTCATTTTAGGTATGCTGCTCGCGGGTCATAAAAAAGCCTCTGAGTTGTCCAAATCTTTGTTCAACCTAAAAGAGCTGTTCTTAGTCTGTTTCTTCCTCAACATCGGCTTATCTGCCCAACCTACTATGACCGGGTTGGCACTCGCACTGCTGTTCTTGCTATTGCTGCCGATTAAAGGACTACTTTACTTCCTAGTGCTTAACGCATTTAAGTTCCGCGTACGCACTTCCCTACTCGCGTCACTGAGCCTATTTAACTTCAGTGAATTTGGTCTAATTGTTGGTGGACTGGCATTTAAGATGGGCTGGATGAGTGGTGATATTCTTGTCGCGCTCGCGTTAGCCGTTTCGATTTCGTTTGTTATCTCCGCACCGATTAACCGCAAAGGGCATGAGATTTATCAACGCTCAAATCGTTGGCTAAAAGAGCATGCCGCTGAAAAACTTAACCAACGCGATCAGTTGATTAATCCTGGCAGCGCACAAGTGTTAATTCTTGGTATGGGACGCATCGGCACCGGTGCCTATGATGAGCTCGTGAGTAATTACGGCAATATCAGTTTAGGCATTGAAGTACGTGACGAAGCAGCGAAATCTCACCGAGAGAAAGGACGGAATGTGATTCAAGGTGATGCCACCGACCCTGATTTCTGGGAACGCATACTCGATACCGCACATGTAAAACTGGTGCTTCTTGCCATGCCACATCACCAAGGTAACCAAATCGCACTGGAGCAGTTGCAAGCACGTAATTTCCGAGGGCAGATTGCGGCGATCGCTGAGTACCAAGATCAAATGGACATTCTGTTAGAGAATGGTGTCGATGCCGCATTTAATATCTACAGCGAGGCAGGTGCCGGTTTTGCCAACAACGTTTGTGACCAGCTCCAACCAAATTTCCAAAAGCCTTAAGTTTAGTGATGGTTTAGACAAAACCCTACGCTAATTTGTACTAAAATCCACCAAACGGTGGATTTTTTTTAACATTTAAGAAATATATTAAATATTATTTAATCCAATCGTTGTTTTGTCATTTTTTTTATCGCTTAAGGTTGATTTTATTAACCAGAATGGCAAGTTTATAGCTAACAGATTAAATAAAGTTTACATGAGGGATTTGTATGTGTTCGATTTTTGGCATTTTAGACATCAAAAGTGATGCAGCCCAATTACGCCCAATCGCACTTGAGATGTCGAAAAAGTTGCGCCACCGTGGCCCTGATTGGTCAGGTATCTATTCATCAGACAAAGCGATCCTAGCGCACGAGCGCCTGGCCATCGTTGGTCTAAATAGTGGGGCTCAGCCTCTCTACAGTCCTAATGGCAAACACATCCTTGCAGTTAACGGTGAGATCTACAACCACAAAGAGATCCGCGCTCGTTACGAAGGAAAATACGAATTTCAAACCGATTCTGACTGTGAAGTCATTTTGGCGCTTTACCAAGATATGGGTGCAGACCTACTGGAAGAGCTAAACGGTATCTTTGCTTTTGTGTTGTATGACGAAGAGAAAGATCAATACTTAGTTGGTCGTGACCACATTGGTATCATCCCTCTATATCAAGGTTATGACGAACACGGTAACTACTACGTCGCTTCTGAAATGAAGGCTCTGGTTCCTGTATGTAAAACCATCAGCGAGTTTCCTCCAGGCAGCTACTACGCAAGTAGCGACAGCGAACCACAACGTTACTACATTCGCGATTGGAACGAATACGCAGCAGTACAAGGTAACCTATCAAGTAAAGAAGAGCTGACCGAAGCATTAGAGGCGGCAGTGAAACGTCAATTAATGACGGATGTACCTTACGGCGTATTACTTTCCGGTGGCTTGGACTCTTCGATTACTTCTGCGGTTGCAAAACGCTTTGCCGCAATGCGTATCGAAGATGATGAAAAATCTGAAGCTTGGTGGCCACAACTGCACTCATTTGCGATTGGCTTAGAAGGCGCACCCGATCTAAAAGCGGCGCGTGAAGTCGCTGACCAAATTGGTACGGTTCACCATGAAATGACCTATACCATCCAAGAAGGTTTGGATGCGATTCGCGATGTGATTTACCACATTGAAACTTATGATGTGACCACCATCCGAGCTTCGACACCAATGTTCCTTATGGGACGTAAGATCAAAGCGATGGGCATTAAAATGGTCCTTTCAGGCGAAGGCGCTGACGAGATCTTTGGTGGCTACCTATACTTCCACAAAGCACCAAACGCGCAAGAGTTCCACGAAGAAACTGTACGTAAACTGCTGGCACTCAACATGTTTGACTGTGCTCGCGCCAACAAATCACTGGCGGCGTGGGGCGTAGAAGGTCGAGTACCATTCCTCGACAAAGAGTTTATTGATGTCGCAATGCGTTTAAACCCGGCAGATAAAATGTGTGGCAACGGCAAAATGGAAAAACACATCCTACGTGAGTGTTTTGAGCACTACCTACCAGAGGCCATTGCTTGGCGTCAAAAAGAGCAGTTCTCAGACGGTGTTGGCTACAGCTGGATTGATACCTTAAAAGCAGTCGCTGAAGAGAAGGTCACTGACCAGCAATTAGAAACCGCTGCGTATCGCTTCCCATACAACACGCCAACCACCAAAGAAGGTTACGTTTACCGTGAGATCTTTGAAGAGTTGTTCCCGCTACCATCGGCTGCTGAGTGTGTTCCAGGCGGTCCGTCAGTAGCGTGTTCATCGGCAAAAGCGATTGAGTGGGATGAATCGTTCAAAAACAACGCTGATCCTTCAGGGCGCGCGGTAAAAGCGGTTCATAACGACGCATATTAACATTGAATTAACTTTATAGACAAAAGGGCGCTGAGCGCCCTTTTTTATTGGCTTTAAACCACAAAAAAGCCAAACAAATCAAACTACCACCAAATATGAAACCTAAGTTTTAATCATGTGGGAAAATCAAATTTAGACTCTTCAACACACCACAAAACATACACTTGTCACATTTTTTATGCAAATTCCAACAAATTAATAATTTGCAATACTTAATCTCATCCTGTATAGATATTTCCCACATAAAATTCTTTAACAAAATCTATTAGTAAAATTTATGTCAACACAGCATCATCAAATCCTAGGACACCCACGCGGACTGTTCTTATTATTCGGTACTGAGCTTTGGGAGCGTTTCTCCTACTACGCAATGCGCGCAATCTTAGTGCTATATCTAACAGATACAACTTTAAACGGCGGTTTAGGCTGGTCGACTAAAGATGCTCTAGATCTCTACGGCATCTATACTGGACTCGTCTACATCACTCCCCTAATCGGTGGTTGGTTAGCAGATAACTACTTAGGTCAACGTCGCTCTATCCTTATCGGTGGTGCGCTGATGGCAATTGGTCAGTTCACACTCGCTATTCCTGCCGATATGCTTGGCTTAAGCGTGCTACACAGTTTCTATCTAGGTCTTGCACTGCTTATCGCTGGTAACGGTCTATTTAAACCAAACATTTCAACAATGGTGGGCGACCTATATAAAGAAGGCGATAACCGTCGTGACGGCGCATTTACTATCTTCTATATGGGTATCAACATCGGTGCACTACTGGCAGGCGTAGTATCAGGCTCTGTAACTAACGAATTTGGTTGGAAAGCAGGCTTTGTTGCAGCAGGTATCGGTATGCTGATGAGCTTAGTCATGCAAATGACGCTAGCACAATCATGGTTGGGCGATATCGGTAGAGAGCCAGCAGCGAAACGCGATCTTGAGCTTAAAAACTCAAACAAGAAAGAGCCGCTAACTAAAGAAGAATTCGATCGCATCAAAGTTATCCTAGTGATGAGTGTATTTACCATCGTATTCTGGGCGGGCTTTGAACAAGCTGGCGGTCTAATGAATATCTACACTCAGCAATATACTGATCGTATGATTGGCGGTTTTGAAGTTCCTGCGGCTTGGTTCCAGTCACTTAACCCATTCTTCATTATTACTCTAGCGCCGTTACTTGCTGTGCTTTGGGTTAAGCTGGGTAAACGTGAGCCAAACTCACCAGTAAAATTCGCTTTAGCAATGTTCTTCCTAGCACTTGGCTTCCTATGTATGGTAGGTGCTGTAATGGAACAAGGTGGCGACACAACAGTGAAAACTTCTATGCTTTGGCTAGTTGGTGCATTCTTCTTCCATACTTTGGGTGAACTGTGCCTATCACCAATTGGTCTATCACTGGTAACCAAACTTGCACCACTGCGTCTAGCATCATTAATGATGGGTGCATGGTTCGGTTGTAACGCTATCGCAAACTATGTAGCGGGTTACGTTGGCTCACACGTGGGTGAACTAGGTGCGCTATCTATCTTTAGCGGCATTGCAGTTACAGCAACCATCAGTGGCGTTGTTCTACTATTGTTCTCAAACACGCTAGTTCGCTGGATGCACGGCGCAGAATCGCCAATCAGCACTGAACAGCAAATCGAAGAACAGCAAACTCAAGTCGCTTAATCGCATTCGAGTTCAGTGTTATAGCCCAGCATCACATGCTGGGCTTTTTATTGTCTGAACAATTCAAAGGAAACAAACACGCTCTAAAGTCCCCCACTTTCACTCTGTATTTTGCGAGTTATTTCACACCGAAAATTTAGTTGACCATCTACCATGCTTATTTCATTCAGTAAACTAATGCGTCATAGATCACGAATTTATCCCTCTCTCGCGAACTCTATACCCTCGCCTTACTTCACATTCCTGATTTCTATCACTAAGTTGTTATAGTAAAGAGGTCATATCGATACCTGAGCATGCTATGAAAAAATTCTGCTACCTATTACTTTTTATACTCTTTACTCCCCTATCCCAAGCGGAGCCACTTTACTGGCAAGCAACCAAAGGGAAGTTAACTTATCTGCTGCTCGGTTCAGTGCACGTTGGTGATCAATCCATGTACCCACTGCCAGTCAACATCACCACTTTTCTAAAACATTCCGACGGCTTAGTCGTAGAAACCGACATTCGTTCGCAACAAAACATCCGCTTTCCGGAAACGAAAGTGACAACCGAACAAGTGCTGAGTGACAACAATATTCGCGAATTGAAAGGGATTGCAGGATTACTAAATCTCGATCCTCAGCAGCTCCTACTCGCTTCGCCCTGGGTCACGGCATTAACCATACAGCAGAAACAGATTGAGTACTTGGGTTACCGAGCTCAAGATGGCGTTGATTTAGCGCTCCTAGGGCAAGCCTCATCACTGACAAAACCGATCTACAGTCTCGAGTCCGTCCAATTTCAAATTGATATGTTGGCAAGCCTGCCAAATGATGGTGAAGAGTTGCTCACTTCGGCTATCGAGCAATTTGATATCAATGAAGAAGCTGCCCACTGTTTAATTAACAGCTGGAAAAGCGGTGACATCGAAAATCTTAATGAGTTTGCCAAACTCTCTGAAATGTCACCACAAATGGAAGAAGCATTCATGCACCAAAGAAACCGCGACTGGGCTGAGAAGCTCGCCCATGGGTCAATCTTCCCCTCCCATGAAGGCAACTACCTGATTGTCGTGGGCGCCCTACACTTGATTGGTCCCGAAAACCTACTGACTCTGCTAGAGAGCCGTGGCTTTAAGGTCACCCAACGCTCTCAAAGCCAAGCTGCTATTTGCCAGTTTAATTTCTAATAGTACAAACGTAAAAAAGCCGCAGTATTTCTACTGCGGCTTCTTCGAAGATGGTGTGAAGAGGGATTCGATGCGACTGGGCTGCCAGCCCCCGATTACGCCTCTCCTTAATCTATACCTCTAAATGCGAAAAAGGCTCTACATTACTGTCGGGACGCGCAGTCAGAGCCTTTATCTTAAGATGGTCGGTAAAGGGGGATTGATCGGACTGGCGCTCCAGGTAGGCGGCATTCCGCACCCGACCTCATACGCAGCTAATGCGCATGTCTCGTCCTAAAATACCTTGACAGTTTTATACTAAGCCAACTGCGTTAGCAGTTGGCTTTTTTCATGAACCTCATTTGGGGTTTTCATCCCGAGACTAAGATGCGGTCTCATATTGTTATAGATACTAATAGACTCTTTTACTAGTTGGTTGAGCTCTTTGATGTCTTGACACCTATCGAGTAGGAACTCTTGTTTTAGTATCCCGTTGACTCTCTCTGCTAACGCATTCTGGTAGCAGTCATACCCATCAGTCATGGATGGCTTTATGTGCCCACTTTTCAACTGCTCTTGATAAACTGTTGAGCAGTATTGAAGACCGCGGTCTGAGTGATGAATGCAAGAGCATCGATATTGACGTGCTTTTATCGCCTTGCGCAGAGCTTTTACAACATCTGTTGCTTTCATCTCATTACTCAACTCATACCCCATGATTTTTCGACTAAATGCGTCTGTCACAAGAGATAAATAGTGAACACCTTTATCCGATTGGACGTAGGTGATATCGCTGACCAATACTTCTTCGGGATGACTCGGCTTAAGCTCCTTCAGTAAGTTAGGGTGCTTTTGCATCCAGTGTCGGCTATTGGTTGTCTTTGTAAAACTGCGTTTTGGTCGAACAAGGAGTCTCTCATTACGTAAGTAGTCAAAGAGCGCATCCCGACCTAGTTTAATGCCTGCTTTTTCTAGCTTTGGCTTGAGTAAGAAATACAGTTTTCTTGTTCCAACTCGAGGCATATAACGTCGGAGCTCTAAAACCATTTGCTTTACGGGATCGAGCTTAATTTGACGGGCAGCTGCTCGCTTTTCTCTTTGGTAAACACTTTGTCTCGATATGCCACATAGGCGGCAAATTCTAGCTAAGCTGATCCCTTTCTGTTTTTGAAGGCTTCTCGCTCCTTGGCGAGATACTTTTTTCTTAGGCTTGTCCCATGCTCAGCGTCAAGAATATCAACCACTTCATTCAAGAACAGATTTCTTATTCGCTCATCTTCGAGTTCTTTTTCAAGACGTTTAATTTTTTGAGCGGGAGACTCACTAGGTTTGGTAGTCTCATGCATAGCGTTCTTCCTTGGGTTTTGCGTCCAATCCATTTTCCCGTGCTTCCTCAGCCAGGTTAAAACAGTTGAGCGACCTTGGATACCATAAATGGCTTGTGCTTGCTTGTAGGTCATTTCGCCTTTTTCTACAGCATCAACAACCTGCAATTTAAAGCCTAGTGTGTAATCACGCTGAGTGCGCTTAATGTAGAGTTTATTTGACGTGGTCATAATTCGTCCTCAATGTGTAAACACATTTCAGGACGGGACAGCAAACGTAAAAAAGCCGCAGTATTTCTACTGCGGCTTCTTCGAAGATGGTCGGTGAAGAGGAATTCGATGCGACTGGGCTGCCAGCCCCCGATTGCGCCACTCCTTAACCTATACCTCTGAATGCGAAAAAGGCTCTGCATTACTGTCGGGACGCGCAGTCAGAGCCTTTCTCTTAAGATGGTCGGTAAAGAGGGATTGATCGGACTGGCGCTCCAGCTGGGCGGCATTCCGCACCCGACCTCATACGCTGCTAATGCGCAAACGTAAAAAAGCCGCAGTATTTTTACTGCGGCTTCTTCGAAGATGGTCGGTGAAGAGGGATTCGAACCCCCGACCCTCTGGTCCCAAACCAGATGCGCTACCAAGCTGCGCTATTCACCGAGATGTTTTATTCGAGCGTTTTGCCCGTCAACGGATGCGTATATTACTGATTATTCCGAGCAACGCAAGCGCTTTTCATCACTTTATTCGTCATTTCGAACCGTTTGCCTAAAACACCATCAACGGGCTACAAGTTGTGAGCAAAAACACATTAAATGAAATGTTTCGGCAACCTTAAAAACACAATTGATCCAGATCATTAATAATTTTTATCCAAAAGTTAACCTAGACCTTGTCTTCGGAACTTTGGAGGAAACATGGACTTTTGGCTCGATCTCCTTTTTGGTAATGCAGTTGGACTTTCGTCAATGATCGTTATTTTCGGCGCTTTAGGTCTAATGCTATTTTATGGCGGTTTCTTCGTTTACAAGGTGATGACTGACAAATCTCCTCACTAGAATCGCTAAGCTCAGCTAGTAGTAGCCCAACGCTTTGCACCGAAGTGGATTATCTGTTCACTTCGGTTTTTTCTTTTTGTTATACCCGACAACAACAAATATTGATCACTCTCGTGCAAGACTAGGTATAATTGCAGTATTGAACTCTTAGCCTGAGATGCAGTTATGTCTCAAGACGACTTCGACTTATTTCAACAAATGATGGGCGACGTAAAGCCTCTTCACAATGACACGGCCGATCTTAAAAAGACGCACCAAGTCAGCGCAGCGCAACTTGCTAAGCGAGAAGCCGCAATTTGGTTAACAGAAGATGACCCTGAATACCTTTCTATCGATCATGCACCAATGATTAAGCCCGATGACATTATCGAGTTTAAGCGTGATGGCGTACAAGACGGGGTCTACCGCAAGTTGCGTTTAGGCAAATACCCCATTCAAGCCAAACTCGATTTGCACCGCAAAACATTGAAAGATGCACGTGATGAAGTGGTGAACTTCCTTAAGCAATGCATGCGTATGGACATTCGGACCGTGATGATTGTCCATGGTCGTGGTGAACGTTCAAATCCACCAGCCATGATGAAAAGTTACCTCGCGCAGTGGCTAACTCAAATTAACGATGTGCAATGTGCCCATAGTGCACAACGTTTTCACGGTGGCACTGGCGCTGTCTATGTATTGCTACGAAAAAGTAACGATAAGAAGCTAGAAAACCGCGAACGTCATCAAAAACGAATGGGCTAATCCCTCTTCGACTGCTACAATCGCCGCGCTTTAACATGCCATGGGAAGGAATCACATGGCAATTTACAATTTGCCGTTGGGAAACGTTGAGAGAAATTCTATGTCACAAGATAATACCAAACGCCTGAACAAATACATCAGTGAAACAGGTTACTGCTCACGCCGTGAAGCCGATAAACTGATCGACCAAGGTCGTGTCACCATTAATGGTCAATTACCGGAGATGGGTACTAAAGTACTTCCTGGTGATGATGTATGTATCGATGGTAATCCGCTAAAGTCGAAAGAAAAACCGGTCTACATTGCTCTTAACAAGCCAACAGGTATCACCTGTACCACTGAGCGCAACATCCCGGGCAACATCGTCGACTTTATTGGTCACAAATCGCGTATTTTCCCTATTGGTCGTTTGGATAAACCTTCTGACGGTCTGATCTTTTTGACTAACGATGGTGACATCGTTAACAAGATCCTGCGCGCAGGCAACAACCACGAAAAAGAATATGTGGTGCGTGTCGACAAACCGATCACTAACGAGTTCATTAAAGCAATGAGCTCAGGTGTGAATATTCTTGATACCGTAACGCTACCTTGTAAAGTCACCAAAGAAACTAAATTCTCTTTCCGTATCGTACTGACACAAGGCTTGAACCGTCAGATCCGCCGCATGTGTGAAGCACTGGGCTATGAAGTATTTAAACTTCGCCGCGTGCGTATCATGAACATTAGTCTTGATGGTATTCCTAATGGTCAGTGGCGCTACTTAACCGACGACGAAATCAACCAAATTCACGCGATGTGTGAAGGCTCGGTAAGTACTGAAGAAGCCTCTAAATTAGATGCGAAAGGTCAGCGTATTCGTAAAGCAACCGATGCAAAACTGTTTGATAGCCGTGAAGAGAACCAAGGTTCAACAGCACGCCGTAATCAAAAAGAACGCACGTTTAAAGGTCGCAACGCTGATGAGTTCCGTCACGCGCCGAACTCGAAAAAAGGTCGCAACCAAAACAATAGCTATAACAGTGAGCGTCGCGGTGAACGCAATGACGAGCGTAACAATGAGCGTGGCCATTCTCGTAATAACGAACGCAGTTATGAACAGGGTAATGAACGCAATCGTGATCGCTTCAATGACAAACCAAGCTACAAAGATCGCGCAAACGACAATAAAGGCAAAGGTTACAGCAAGCCAAACCGCGATGGCGGATCTTACAAAGCAAAAGACGACAAAGCGCATGGCGGCAAACCACACCATAGCAAACCAAGCCACAATAAATCTGGTAACGCGAAGCCAAACTATTCAAAACCAAGTGGTGCGAAGGCTACCAATCGTAAACCTGCCGATCACAAACCAAGTTCAGCCCCACGCGTAGGCGGGACACTAACGCTGAAAAAATAAAAAGAGGAGCCGAAGCCAAGCCTTTGCGCTTTCGTGGTGTTATAGGTTCGAGTATTCATCGTGTCCTTAGTGCTTAAATGTGTCCTCAACTGTGTCCTTAGTGGTTGTTAATTGTCCTTAGTGGTGCTATGTTTTCACTATTAAGGACAGTTATAAGTAGACCATGAAGCAAGATTTAATCACTATTGAACAAGAGCTTGAGTTCATTCAAAGTGCTATCGATAGAGCGAGTAAGCCTCTATCAAGAAGTGAGATTCATGAACTATTATTCATTAATATCACTGAAAAGACACTTCAAAGACGCCTAAAGAGGCTCACAGATGAGTCTCGCATTGCTACATCTGGTCAAAGAAGTGGCCTTAGATACCTGTCCCTAGTCGAAAATAAGGACACATTGCCAGAGGATCCAGAAAATGAGTCAGAGCATGACAAAGCTATCTTGCTATCTCAAGAGTCCTTAAAAAAGCTTAAGCGCCTTGAATCCCCCTCCTATACACGCGCTAAAGTGTCCTATGACCACTCTTTAGTTGAAAACTACATCCCTAATAAGACGCGCTATGTGCCAGAAGATACCGCATTCAAACTCAGGGCGTTAGGTAAACGCTTCAACAAGAAACTGGCTGCTGGGACTTATGCTAAGGACATTGCACAAAAACTTCTCATAGACTTGTCGTTCAACTCTAGTCGATTAGAGGGGAACACATATTCAATTCTTGATACCGAAAAGCTACTGCAAGTCGGCGAGGCTGCTGATGGTAAGTTCGATGAAGAAACCATTATGATCTTAAACCACAAAGAAGCCATTCTGTTTTTGATTGAGAATGCCGAAGAGCTTTCTGTAACTCCTTTCGTGATCAGGAACTTGCATCAGCTTCTATCGCAGGATTTACTCTCTAATAGCTTCGCATGCGGTCAGATCAGACAAATTGAGGTCAACATTACCAAGACTTCTTACATGCCGCTAAATGCTCCGCAGCAACTCGAAGAGTTGTTTACACTACTGCTAAGAAAGGCTGAGAAAATTGACGACCCATTTGAGCAATCATTCTTCTTACTCATGCACCTGTCATATCTTCAAGCGTTTGAGGATGTAAATAAGCGTACCGCACGTTTAAGTTGCAACTTACCGTTCATCCAAGAAAATCTTTGCCCATTAAGCTTTGTCGATGTTCCTAAAGATGACTATGTTAAGTCTCTGATTTATTTCTATGAGACAGGCGATCATATGCCTGCACTAGAGGTGTTTGCTTGGGCTTACGAGCGTTCTAGCCATCAGTATGAGGTTGTCGAGAAATCTATTGGTGTTATTGATTCGTATAGAATCAAGTACCGCAGCGAGCGCAAACAAGCCATCGGCCAAATCATCAGAGAAATGATTGTCGGTGATGAGGTGCAGAGTCAGTTAGAGCAATTCTGCGTTGAGAATCAGATTAAAGATGCTGACAAGTTCATCTCCATTGCGACGGTTGAACTTGACAAGCTACATAGTGGCGCGATTGTGTCCCTTGGCGTGACAGAGATGATGTTTCTTACTTGGAAAGAGAAGTTCGACACCACTAAGTAACACCGAACATGAGCTTATAGATGGCTCTGTAAACGTTAGTTTTTGGTGTGTGATTTTTAAACTGTAACTTGATTGCCGCTGATTTTGAATACGGGGATGGGATCGTTTGTTTATGGCTTGTAAGGAGAAGTTATCACATAGAGGATTGCGACACCTGTTGATTTTTACGCCACACCAACAGCTTCGGGTACTCGAACTTGAATTATCTTTGAGCCAGTTTTTTGTCCAATATAAAAGCCCCATACGTATCTGTGACGGTACGAGTATGGGGCTTTGATGAGTATCATGCTATGACATTAGCACCTCGAAAGCGCAATGGCTTGAGCCGAAGCTCCTCTTTTTACATTTAATTCGGTCTACTTAGTACCGAAAATCTTGTCACCTGCGTCGCCTAGACCCGGAACGATGTAACCTTTATCGTTTAGCTTCTCATCGATAGCTGCCGTGTAAAGTTCTACGTCTGGGTGTGCACGCTCAAGTGCTTCGATACCTTCTGGTGCTGCTACAAGTACAAGTACTTTGATTGCCTGACAACCTTTCTCTTTAAGAAGGTCGATGGTTGCAATCATAGAACCACCCGTTGCAAGCATTGGGTCAACAACTAGCGCGATACGCTCGTCAATGTTAGAAGCAAGCTTATTAAAGTAAGGTACTGGCTCAAGTGTCTCTTCATCACGGTAAATACCTACCACACTGATACGTGCGCTTGGCATGTGCTCTAGTACACCGTCCATCATGCCAAGACCTGCACGTAGGATAGGCACTACAGTTACTTTTTTACCTTTGATTTGATCAACTTCTACTGGACCATTCCAGCCTTCAATGGTTACTTTCTCGGTTTCAAAATCCGCGGTTGCTTCATAAGTTAGTAGACTACCAACTTCTGTCGCTAATTCACGGAAGCGCTTTGTGCTGATGTCACCTTCTCTCATTAGACCAATTTTGTGTTTAACAAGCGGGTGTTTAACTTCAACAACTTTCATGTCCATCTCCGGCTTTTTAGTATTTTTTAAACAAACCTTCAGATTATATACGATTTCATTCTGTTTTTCTTGATCTAGGGTAAGAGAAAAAACTTGCGCAAACGTTTGCTATTGCACTTTATCCACTGTTAGAATAGCGCCGTTTTCTCATATCCAATTGACTAGACCGAGGACTTCCCGTGAGTGGCAATAACACATCTCTTAGCTATAAAGACGCTGGCGTTGATATTGATGCAGGTAACGCACTTGTTGATCGTATCAAAGGTGCCGTAAAACGTACTCGTCGCCCTGAAGTAATGGGTGGTATTGGTGGCTTTGGTGCCCTATGTGAACTGCCAACCAAATATAAGCAACCAGTGCTAGTCTCTGGCACTGATGGCGTCGGCACTAAACTGCGCCTAGCGTTGGATATGAACAAGCACGACACCATCGGTATCGACCTTGTGGCAATGTGTGTTAATGACCTTATCGTACAAGGTGCTGAGCCACTATTCTTTCTTGACTACTACGCGACAGGCAAACTCGACGTTGATACAGCCGCTGACGTAGTGTCTGGTATTGCCGAAGGCTGTGTACAAGCTGGTTGTGCGCTTATCGGTGGTGAAACGGCTGAAATGCCGGGTATGTATGAAGGTGAAGACTATGACGTCGCTGGCTTCTGTGTTGGTGTGGTTGAAAAAGAAGACATTATCGACGGCACTAAAGTAGCCGCTGGTGACGCGCTTATCGCTGTTGGTTCAAGTGGTCCTCACTCAAATGGCTACTCACTGGTACGCAAAATTCTTGAAGTGTCTGGCGCAGACAAAAATCAAGAGCTAGAAGGTCGCACGATTGGTGAACACCTACTAGAACCAACCAAAATTTATATCAAATCAGCGCTTAAGATGATCGAAAAGCATGACATCCATGCAATTTCGCACATCACTGGCGGTGGTTTCTGGGAAAATATCCCACGCGTATTGCCTGAAGGCACCAAAGCCGTTATCGATGGCAACAGCTGGGAATGGCCAGTCATCTTTAAGTGGCTACAAGAACAAGGCAATGTGACCACGCACGAAATGTACCGCACCTTTAACTGTGGTGTCGGTCTTATCGTTGCACTACCCGCTGAGCAAGCTGATGCAGCGGTAGAACTGCTTCAGCAAGAAGGCGAAAATGCTTGGGTTATTGGTACCATTGCACCAGCACAAGCAGATGAAGAGCAAGTAGAGATCAACTAAGTTATGAAGAGTATTGTTGTTTTAGTATCCGGAAACGGTACCAACCTGCAAGCGATTATCGACGCCTGCGAAAGCACGATTACGAATGGTAAAGTGACGGCGGTTTTCTCTAATAAAGTGGAAGCCTACGCACTTGAACGTGCAAAAATCGCAGGAGCGGCAGGCGTGTTTCTAGACCCTAAAGCATTCGATACTCGTGACGCATTTGACCATGAGCTAATGCGCCAAATGGATGAGTTTAAACCTGATTTAGTCATCCTTGCTGGCTATATGCGTATCTTAAGTGGCGAGTTTGTGCGCCACTATTTAGGTCGTATGATCAATATCCACCCTTCTCTACTGCCTAAGTACCCTGGTCTAAATACTTACCAGCGAGCGATCCACGCCGGTGACGAAGAGCACGGTACAAGTGTTCACTTCGTCACTGAGCAACTCGATGGCGGTCCAGTGATTTTGCAAGCAAAAGTGCCAATTTTCGACGAAGATAACGTCGAATCACTCACTGAACGCGTGCAAAATCAAGAACACCGCATCTACCCTATGGTCGCCAAGTGGTTTGTGGACGATCGTCTAGAAATGCGTGAAGGCAAAGCCTACCTAGACGGCGAACAGCTCGGCATCCACGGCTACGCAACGGAATAAAAACAGAACGCAAGCTCACGGATGACGGAACGCTGCGCTACGGAATGAAGGCGCTGTGAGAATGTCGCTTAACGATCACGACTATATTAGACGAGAGTCTGAGTTTATCTCGACTCTCGTTTTCTTCCGCTAATTTCTTTACCCCGCATCCCACATCCGTATTCTCGATTCCATTTCATTAATCCCCCGTTCATTTTCCTTCGGTTAATCTGGCTTATGTGATCTTCCCTTCACAGCCAATAACTAGAGGTATTTATGGATATCAAATCATTGCTTAATCAGGCGCTTAATTCCGATGTGGTTCGCCAAGGGCAACAACAACTCAAAAGCGCATCAACATCAAATACTCTAAAATCTCTTGGTGCTGGGGCGGTTGGCGGCGGACTGGTCAACCTACTTATGGGCTCAAAAAAGAGTAAAAAGATCGGTAAAAAAGTCGGCAAAAATGCACTTAAAGTCGGTGGTGCAGCCGCTCTAGGCGCGCTGGCTTACAAGGTATATAACGATTGGCAGGGCAAACAATCCAATCCGCAAGCAGCACCAGAAGCCTTTGATGCCAACGACACTGTCCATGATCAACTTATTCTCAAAGCAATGATTGCCGCAGCCAAAGCCGATGGGCATGTTGACCAAGCTGAAATGGCGCATATTGAATCAGCAATGGAACAAGCAGGTGCTGATCCGCAGTTGCAAGCCCTGATCCATGCAGAGCTCAACAAACCGCTCGACCCAACTCAAATCGCTCAACTGGCTCGTACTCCGCAACAAGCATCAGAAGTGTATCTTGCATCACTGATCGTGGTTGATGAGCAGAACTTTATGGAAAGAGCCTATCTGCAAGAGTTAGCCAAACAACTTAACCTTGCACCAGAAGTCACTCAGCAATTAGAACTGCAACTGAATCGCTAGAACTGAATAACTACAGCTCAATAAATAAGGCTCAATAAGTAAGGCTGAATAACAAAACTGGGCAATATAGCAGCAAACCTAAACCGGCTTTGAGTTAGCGCAATCTCAAGCGTTTATCAGGCTTTGAACTTAACCAATAGAAACAGTATAGTGAGAGAAGTTCTCATTTATAGTGGAAGTAATACGATGAAAGTTTACGATTGTTGTGATTTGGTACGCGAGCTTTACGCACAAATTGGTAGTGGTGACCAAGGCTATATTCCTCAGGCTATTACCTGTGCCGTACGCACGCTAAACGAAATTGCCGCCGATACTAATCTAGATATGCAAGTTCGTGAAAAAGCGGCTTTCGCGGCGGCTAACCTTCTTATCTCTGACTTTGAGGACTAAGCATGGATCTCAGCAAATTTGAGAGCATGGACCCGATCATGCTAATGAGCATTGTTAACTTGAAACTGCGTGATGACTTCGCTGGCGATCTGGATGAGTTAGTAAAGTTTTTTGATATCGACCGTCAGGCGCTAGAGGCAAAACTCGCCACGGCTGGCTTTGAGTTTCTACCTGACGCTGGTCAGTTCCGCTAAGTTCGTTCAAAGCTTTACTGAATAGAAACAAAAAACCGCCTCTCGGCGGTTTTTTTAGATTCAGATTTTATCAGCGATTAGAAATCGTCTTCATCTTCTTCGTCAGCTTCTGCTGCAAGTGCTGCTTCGCTGCGGCGACGCATTGCTGCTGCTTTACGCTCTGCTGCTTCACGCTCTTGACGCTCATTGCGCTCTGCACGTTGATCCGCTTTACGCTCGTTGCGTTTAACTTGGTTCTCAACGAATTGTGCTAGCTCTTTTTCAGCCCACTCTTGTGCAAGTGCTTCAGTTTCAAAACCTTGTTCACGCTTTGATACTACTTGCTTACGAGAAGTTACTTGGCGAGTGATCTCTGCACACCAACCGTTACGCTTTTCTGATACGCGAATTGCAAACTTTTTACTTGTGGTCATAGTCTTTGCTCTAATGAATTATTAACAATGACTTCGCCTGCTGCATTCCCGCTCAGCTAAGTCGATCATTCCCCTCCTTTGGGGCGGCGTATTAGAGCACAAACCGCGCTCTCAATCTAGCCATGCGCCATTTTTCTTCATATTAGTCGCGACGCTACGACCGGAATCGAAAAGAGAAGCCGCCATTGCGATTGCGTTGGCGGCTCATTTGCTAGCGGTTACTACGAACAGTTAACCCATCTCTAACTTAACCTAGGTTCTTGCGCGCATTTTGGAACATGCGCATCCAAGCACCATTCTCACCCCAGCTATCTGGATGCCATGAGTTTGCCACAGTGCGGAATACACGTTCTGGGTGTGGCATCATGATCGTCACTCGACCATCTTGAGTGGTTAGACCCGTGATAGCGTTTGGTGAGCCATTCGGGTTATTAGGGTATTGCTGAGTTGGATTACCAAAATTATCCACGTAACGCACAGCAACCGTTCCTGAAGCTTCAAGCGCCGCAAGATGCTGCGTATCACGTACTTCTACACGACCTTCGCCATGTGATACCGCGATTGGCATACGAGAGCCAGCCATACCATCAAAGAATACCGAGTCCGACTTCTGAACTTCAACCAAGCTAAAGCGCGCTTCAAAACGTTCTGATTCGTTGCGAACAAAACGCGGCCACAACTCAGCACCCGGAATCAACTCTTTTAAGTTAGACAGCATCTGACAGCCATTACACACACCGAGTGAGAAAGTATCTTGACGGTTAAAGAAGCTTTCAAACTGCTCACGTGCTTGGGCATTGAATAGAATCGACTTCGCCCAACCTTCACCAGCACCTAATACGTCACCGTATGAGAAGCCGCCACACGCAACTAGACCGTTATATTCATCCAGTACCGCTTGTCCGCTAAGAATGTCGCTCATGTGCACATCAGTGGCTTCAAAGCCTGCACGGTCAAACGCAGCGGCCATTTCTACATGCGAGTTGACACCTTGCTCACGCAGGATTGCCATTCTTGGCTTGCTACCTTTCGCTATGTAAGGCGCAGCAATATCTTCGTTTACATCAAAGCTCAGCGACACATTCAAACCTAGGTCCGAGTTATCTTTCTTCGCCGCAAATTCTTGGTCAGCACAAGCAGGGTTATCACGAAGTGCTTGCATCTTATGTGTGGTCTCAGCCCAAATAGTGCGAAGGTCGGTACGTGAACGCTCAACCAATACCGTCTCACCGGAAGTGATGGTAATCGAATCTGACGCTTCCACCTCACCGATTACGTGTGAACACGTTTCAAGACCATTCGCTGCCAGAGTTGAAAGTACCGCATCTAGGTCGTCATTTTTAACCTGAACAACCGCACCCAACTCTTCGTTAAATAGTGCCGCCAGTGTGTCTTCACCCAGCGCCGCGATATCGGCTTTCACGCCACAGTGACCCGCAAACGCCATTTCAGCTAGAGTCACAAACAGACCGCCATCGCCCTTATCGTGGTAAGCCACCAGCTTGTCATCACGCACTAAGCTTTGCATCGCATTAAAGAAGCCTTTTAGCTGCTCTGCGCTATCAACATCAGCAGGTTTATCACCCAACTGCTTATAAACCTGTGCGAGTGCCGTCGCACCTAGGCGGTTTTTACCGTTGCCTAGGTCGACAAGAACAAGTGAAGTATTACCTTTATCGATACGAAGCTGAGGCGTCACCGTCTTACGTACATCCTCTACTCGACCGAAGGCAGTGATGACAAGAGATAAAGGAGAAGTAACTTCTTTGTTTTCACCGTTCTCTTCCCATTTAGTCTTCATCGACATTGAGTCTTTACCCACAGGGATAGTGAGACCTAATGCAGGACAAAGCTCTTCACCCACGGCTTTTACCGCTTCGTAAAGACCGGCATCTTCACCAGGGTGACCCGCAGGAGACATCCAGTTAGCCGACAATTTAATGTGTTTAATATCGCCAATATCCGTCGCAGCAATGTTGGTTAATGACTCACCAACCGCTAGACGAGCAGAAGCGCCAAAATCAAGCAGAGCCACAGGTGTACGCTCACCCATCGACATTGCTTCACCATGGTATGAATCATAGCTTGCCGCGGTTACTGCGCAGTTTGCTACCGGCACCTGCCATGGACCAACCATTTGGTCACGTGCCACTAAACCGGTGACAGAACGGTCACCAATGGTGATTAGGAAAGTTTTTTCTGCCACAGTCGGTAGACGCAATACGCGGTTAACTGCATCGTTGATCTCAATGCCGTCGCGGCTGATCGCTGGGCTGTCGACTTTTAGCGTTGTCGCATCACGGTGCATCTTCGGTGGCTTGCCAAGCAGAATGTCCATTGGCATATCAATTGGCGTATTGTCGAAGTGTGAATCTTCTAGAGTTAGATGACGCTCTTCCGTCGCTTCACCCACCACCGCATACGGAGCACGCTCACGCTTACAGATGGCATCAAATACTGCCATATTTTCTGGCGCAACCGCCATTACGTAACGCTCTTGTGATTCGTTACACCAAATCTCAAGTGGGCTCATGCCCGGTTCATCGTTTGGTACATCGCGTAACTGGAATTTACCGCCACGCTCACCATCGTCAACAAGCTCTGGCAACGCGTTTGAAATGCCGCCTGCACCCACATCGTGGATAAAGGCAATCGGGTTTTGCTCACCAAGTTGCCAACAACGGTCAATCACTTCCTGACAGCGGCGCTCCATCTCTGGGTTTTCACGCTGTACCGATGCAAAGTCGAGATCTTCAGCCGATTGACCCGATGCCATTGAAGATGCAGCCCCGCCACCCAGACCGATGTTCATCGCAGGACCGCCTAGCACGATAAGTTTCGCGCCTACTGGGATCTCTTTCTTCTGCACGTGTTGGTCACGGATATTACCTAGACCACCAGCAATCATGATTGGCTTGTGGTAACCACGCACTTCCTCACCAGCATGCGAAGTCACTTTTTCTTCGTAAGTACGGAAGTAACCGAGTAGGTTTGGACGACCAAATTCGTTATTAAATGCCGCGCCACCCAGTGGACCTTCTAACATAATGTCGAGTGCGTTTACGATGCGTCCTGGCTTACCAAAATCGGTTTCCCATGGCTGTTCAAAACCAGGAATACGTAGGTTTGATGTAGTAAAACCGACCAGACCCGCTTTTGGCTTACCGCCAATACCTGTTGCGCCCTCATCGCGGACTTCACCACCTGAACCGGTTGAAGCACCTGGCCATGGCGAAATTGCCGTTGGGTGGTTATGGGTTTCCACCTTCATCAAGATGTGCGCATCTTCGTGATGGTAGTTGTACTGACGTGTTTGCGGATCAGGGAAGAAGCGACCAACTTTAGAACCCACCATAACCGCTGCGTTATCTTTGTAGGCAGATAACACGTGATCTGGCGTCGTCTCGAAAGTGTTCTTGATCATCTTAAATAGCGACTTCTCTTGCTCGACGCCATCGATAGTCCAATCGGCATTAAAGATTTTATGACGACAGTGCTCTGAGTTCGCCTGCGCAAACATCATCAGCTCGATATCATTTGGGTTACGACCAAGCTTAGTGAAGTTCTCCACCAAGTAATCAATCTCATCTTCTGCCAGAGCAAGACCTAGGGAAACGTTTGCCTCTTCAAGCGCAAGACGACCACCGGCTAAGATATCAACATGCGCCACAGGCGCTGGCTCAGAGACCTTAAACAGCGCATCAGCCGCTTCCAGTTCCGTGAACACTGTTTCCATCATGCGATCATGAATAAGCGCTTTCACAGCGTCGATTTGCTGCGCCGAAAGCGCAACTGACGATTCGATATAGTAAGCCGTACCGCGCTCTAGACGTTTTACTTTGTCCAGACCACAGTTACGCGCGATATCCGTCGATTTTGAAGACCAAGGCGAGATAGTGCCAGGGCGTGGCGTCACCAACAACAGCAGACCTTGCGGCTCGTGCTCTTCGATAGTTGGTCCATAGGTAAGAAGCTTCTCAAGCTTATCTAATTCAGACGCATCTAAATCAGCGCTTAAATTAGCAAAGTGCATAAACTCTGCGTAAATATCGTTCACAGGCAACTGCTGTTCACGGCAAAGTTCTAGTAGTTTGTTAACACGAAACTCGGAAAGAGCTGGGGAGCCACGCAAAATTCTCATGTGCTTAGGTCTCTCTGCAATTGATTAAGGTGATATTGGAATAAATTCAGTTAGTTAGAATATAAAAACTGATAACCCATACCAATTTCACCTCGGGTTGCGGGCGCATTATAAAGGATTTATTTTTGTGATGTAACATCAAAAGCAAACGTTTGCTTTATTTTTTTGTCAAATTTGAATTACAGCCCACTGCTGAAAATTCAAGCGCGGCTCATCACCCCAGTCACCGCCTTGCCTGAGGCACTTTTGGGGGACAAAAAACATCACGTGAAATTTTTTCGCATCGAACAGAAAAACTAAGCCGCCCTCGCGAACACTTCAGCTTTACTTTGCCTCGCCCGCCTACTCTGATATAAATGCGGTACATGAAGTACGAGACACTATGAATGAGTAGCCAATTTCTAATAAAAGCACGCACATACATCCTGCTTACCATCAGCGCAGTTATGTTGGTGGGTTGTCAGATCGAGTCTGCCCCTAAAAGCGATTTAGATCAGATTCGTGAGCGCGGCGTATTGCGTGTCGGCACATTAAACAACCAACTTTCATATTACATCGGTCCCGATGGTCCGGCGGGTTTGGATTATGAAATAGCGCGTCAGTTCGCAGAAGAGCTGGGCGTTCGCCTTGAAATGAAACCTGCCTATCAAATCTCTAACCTTTATCCTGCATTGGAAAATGGCGAGATTGATATTATCGCCGCTGGTTTGACCCAATCCCCTGAGCGCATCAAACGCTTTCGACCAGCGCCAGCTTATTATTACGTCAGCCAACAGCTCATTTACAAGAAAGGTCAGTGGCGTCCACGCAACCTTGATCAGTTACTGAAAAAACAAACAGAACTGGTTGAAGAAAATAACGGTGAACCTGTCGTTACCATCGTGGGAGATTCCCACTTCAATCAAACCCTAAGTAAGATCAAAAGTGACCATCCTGAGTTTCAATTTAAGATTGATCAGTCAGCTGATGTGAGCGATCTGCTTAAACAAGTTTCACAAGGTAAGATTCTATTTACTGTCGCAGACTCGGTTGAGGTGTCACTTTCTCAACGTATCTATCCCGATATCGCTACTGCGTTTGAATTGACTGAAGACCAACCAACCTCTTGGTTCTTACGCCGCTCTGATGATGAAAGCCTATACGCGATGGTGATTGAGTTTTTCGGCAACCTAAAACAATCGGATCATCTTGCTCAGCTAGAAGAAAAATACATTGGTCATATTGGCAGCTTTGATTACGTCGACACGCGCGCCTTTATTCGCGCTCTGGATGACAAGCTACCAAAGTGGGCACCACTATTTAAAGAGTATTCAGAAGAGTTCGACTGGCGCCTCATTGCTGCCTTGGCGTACCAAGAATCACACTGGAACCCAATTGCCCGCTCACCAACTGGGGTGCGTGGCATGATGATGCTTACGTTACCTACAGCGAAAAGCGTTGGCGTAACCAACCGTCTAGATCCGGAACAATCGGTTAAAGGTGGCGTGGAGTACTTACGCCGCATGGTTAACCGCATTCCGGATTCAATTGACCAACATGAGAAAATTTGGTTTGCCCTTGCCTCTTACAACGTCGGTTATGGTCACGTCATGGATGCGCGTCGCTTAACCAAGAAACAAGGTGGCAACCCAGATCAATGGTCCGATGTAAAAGAGCGTTTACCACTGCTACGTCAGGCGAAATACCATCGCCAAACTCGTTATGGTTATGCTCGTGGTGACGAAGCGTTGAATTACGTTGAGAACATCCGTCGCTACTACCAGAGCATTATTGGTCATATCGAGCAGCAAACACCTGATGAAGGTGACGTAGATATTAATGATTTAACCGTGATTGAGATCGACCCAGCACTACTCTCTGCAGCCGAAAGTACTCTCTCTGGCGCAGCTTCAAGTGCGACGTCAGCGGCAGTCTCTGCGGCAGAAGCCACATCGGCAGCGACCCCAGCAAAACCGGTAAGCGCAACCGATAAAACCAACTAAAATATTGGTTTCATATCCTAAATCAAGGGAAGTCTCGATTTGTAGAGATTTCCCTTGAATTTCTCCCCACAAACCATACATACTCACTGCCCTTTCAGAGTTGATATACCTAATCGGTATTTCGCCACTGATATTCAAATCCAATGAAATGTACCCAAACTGTTTGCAAAACCAGTTCGGCAAGTTGTGCGCAAGTCCTAGCAAATAAAGGGATTGATAGCGTGCAATAACGACACTGACAGAGCAAATAGAGAGGGAAAGAAACTAATTCTCATCGCAGTTGGGTGAGAATTTTCGGTTTTAACCGGTATGCAATTCGTATAATTTGGAGGTTGTTTTATGCGAAAACGTAGCATGCAATCAAAACGCCTTAAAAAGACTGTTTCCGCTAACCGCCGTAAACGCAAGCTAGCTAATAACAAGAAAAAGGTGATTGCCCGCCATCGTGCATTTGTGCAATTGTCTAACCACTAATCTAGTCAGTGGTTTAGCAAGACGTTAGCAAACATAGCCCTATGTTTGCTAACGGTAGTTTGCTAACTAAAAACTAGTTATTTTCGCCCTTACTGCCCTTTTCCTGCTTCAACGCTTTAATTTCTTTACGACGACGTTTAAAGAAGGCTTGTAACTGTTCACGGCACTCATCTTCCAATAAACCACGTTCTACCGTGGCATAGTGATACGCGGCTTGATGCTCAAACAAGTTCAGTACGGTACCAGCAGCACCTGCTTTTAAATCCGGCGCGCCAAAGACAATCCGTTTAACGCGGCTATGAAGCAATGCCCCTGCGCACATTGGACAAGGCTCTAACGTGACATACAGCGTGGTATCAAGTAGACGATAGTTCTCTAAGGTTTGCCCTGCTTTGCGCAGTGTTTGCACCTCCGCGTGTGCGGTTGCATCATGGCTACCAATCGATTGATTCCAACCTTCAGCAATCACTTGACCATCTTTCACCAACACCGCACCAACTGGCACCTCACCTTCTTGCTCTGCTTGCGCTGCCAACGCCATTGCGCGACGCATAAATTGCTCATCGAGCGCGGAAAACTGCTCTGCCAATCTGGGCTCCCAATAGAAAATAGCGAAAATGGATAAAAAAATAGGTATGCCGCGAAGCATACCTAATCTTTGCTATCAAACACAACTTAAGTCGTGCTATTCAGACGCGTCACCCACAGCAGGTGTGGCTTTAACACTCATAATCCGGTTGTGCTCCACCACGAGCACTTCAAACTGCCATTGTTGGTATGTAAACACCTCACCTTGCGCGGGCAAGCGACCAGCATGCCAAGTTAACCAACCATTAAGAGTTTGGAAGCCTTCTTCCTCACCATCAATTTCCGCCAGATCGAGTCGGTTTTTCAGCTCGCTAATCGGGATCAGCGCATCCAGTACCCAACCATTGTCAGATGGTTCTGCCCAAAGGTCATTTGGATTATTTGATAGTTCACCCGCAATCGCTTCAAGCACGTCATAGTGGGTCACAACACCTTGAATATCACCATATTCATCGACGATAAACGCCATCTCAGAACCTGATTCTTTGAAGTAAGTGAGCAGTCGCAAACCTTTCATCGATTCAGGAATGTAAACCGGCGCCTTACACAATCCAACAATAACCTGAACACTCAAGTTATTGGCTTGGTTCAATAACGCTTTCGCCGTCACGGTGCCGACCATCTTATCCATATGCCCTTGGCAAACCGGAAACACGCTGTGTTTGGTGGTGCGCAAGCGTTTAAGAAGTTGATCGATCGGCTGATCGATATCGAGGAAATCGATATCACGACGTGGCGTCATCAGCGAACTCACCAAGCGATCATCCAACTGGAGAATATTACGGATCATCTCTTGCTCACCCTGCTCAATCGCACCTGACTCGGAACCTTCGCGCACAATGGCGTGAATATCGTCTTCAGTCACGCTATCTTCTTGGTTCTTCTGTCCCATTAACTTGAGTAACGCTTCTGTCGACCATGATAGGAGCCATACAAATGGCGTGGTGAGCTTTGATACCCAGTAGATAGGCAATGCCACCAATACCGCAATGGTCTCTGCCTGAGACTGCGCAAAGCGCTTAGGCACCAACTCACCGACCACAATCGCGAAGTAAGTGATACCGACGACTACGATAAGCGTGGAAAGCACATTCGCCTGATCAGCTGGTAGGCCCCAGAGTTCCATTTGCTGTGCAAGCGGAGCCGATAACGTCGCTTCACCGACAATACCGCTGAGTAGACCAATGACCGTGATACCAATTTGAATCGTAGAGAGGAAGCGCGTGGGATTTTCTTTTAGATCAAGCGCGACTTGCGCTGCTTTGTGTTTTTCCGCTAAACGCTTTAATCGACTTGTTTTTGCAGCAACCAATGCGATTTCTGACATCGCAAAAAGACCGTTTAATACAATTAACCCTACTAAAAGCAGAATTTTCATAAATTTTATTTTTCCAGGAATAACGGCATTTGCCGCCGATTGCAGTGTATAGCGAGTTGCAGATAAAAAAAAGCCTACCCGTGTGGGTAGGCTTGTAACCATTTATGTCGCTTACATAGTGTAAGTGTATGGCGCTTGTACACCTAGTGGAATACCAAGCATCCAGTAAGCGATTAGGAAGATTGACCAACCAATTAGCATCGCGATAGAGAATGGCATCATTAGAGACGCTAGAGTACCGATACCTGTCGACTTCACGTAACGCTGACAGTAAACAACCACAAGTGGGAAGAATACCATTAGTGGTGAGATGATGTTCGATACAGAGTCACCCACGCGGTATGCAGCTTGAGATAGCTCAGGAGAGATACCAACAGCCATTAGCATTGGCACTAGGATTGGACCAATTAGCGCCCATTTCGCTGAAGATGAACCGATCAGTAGGTTTACAGAAGCCGTTAGAAGGATCATACCCACGATGGTTGCTTCACCAGGAAGGTTCATCGCTTTTAGACCTTCAGCACCGTATAGCGCAAGCATCGTGCCGATGTTTGACTGTGCAAATGCAGATAGGAACTGTGCACAGAAGAACGACATTACGATGTAAGCACCCATAGTCGACATTGTTGTCGCCATCGCTTTGATGATGTCGTTGCTGGTCTTGAATGTGCCAGACACTTTACCGTAAACGTAACCTGGAATGATAAACAGGATAAAGATTAGCGGTACGATAGACTTCATTAGTGGCGCAGAGAACGCTGTGATTTCGCCTTCAGGAGAACGTAGCGCTGATGTTTCAGGAATGATTGCTGCAATAAGTAGCGCAATACCTGCCATCATTGACCAACCCGCTGCGCGGAATGCTTTCGATTCTTCTTCAGTAAAAGTACCTAGATCCGGTGCTTTTTCTGCATCTTCATCAATTGGCGTACTCGCTAGGCGAGGCTCGATGATTTTCTCAGTTACGTACCAACCGATAAGGATGATTACGATAGAAGAAAGACCCGTAAAGAAGATGTTTGCTAGTGGGTTAACAATGTATTCAGGATCTAGGATCTGAGCAGATGTTTGCGTGAAACCTGCTAGTAGTGGATCGATACCTGATGGGATGAAGTTTGCAGAGAAACCGCCCGATACACCCGCAAATGCAGCAGCAATACCCGCTAGAGGGTGACGACCCGCCGCGTGGAAGATGATACCACCTAGAGGAATAACCAGTACGTAGCCCGCGTCAGCCGCTGTGTGCGATACGATAGCCACAAGGATTAGCATTGGCGTTAGCAGTTTAGCTGGCGTCACGTTCAGCATCTTCTTAAGACCTGTGGTGATAAAGCCAGAAGAGTCTGCAACACCAACACCTAGCATCGCTACCAGTACGATACCTAGTGGAGCAAAGCTAGTGAACGTTGTCACCATGTTTGCTAGGAAGCTTGCTAGCGCTTCACCTGTTAGCAGGTTGCTTACCGTTAGAGCATCACCAGTACGAGGGTTGATTAGATCGAACGTCACGTTCGACAAAAGAGCTGATGTTACCCATGTAATAATTAGAGCCCAGAAGAACAGGATCGCTGGATCTGGAATTTTGTTGCCGACGCGCTCAATCGCGTTTAGAAAGCGATCCATACCACTCGGCTTCGGTGATGGTGCTTTATTTACAGCTTGGTTACTCATGGTAATTCCGTTTGTGATGTTGTTTAGTCTGACCTGTAAAAATAGTTATAGCGGTCTATGTTCAGTTGAGCATTTTATTAAATACATCACACAAAAGCACATCCCCCTACAGAAAAAACCACATTTAGAGACATATTTTGCAATTTTACCCTGTTGACACAACATTAAAGACACAATACCGCACATTAGCAATAAACAATATTGAAACCTTTTTGAAACCTTTACCGTATTTTTCGTGCTAGAAACATTTTGTTACATTTAGAATTCAGAAAACGCTGACACATAACTGACCAAAACCAGCTGATAATGTGTCTCACTGGCAACCAATCCATTCACTCGCCTCGCCCAACGAACCGTCATGGTAATCTTGCTTAATTTGCCGGTTAAAACACCTGAAACATCTTCTAACTGACAATCCAACTCGTAAGGTGAATCTGCTAACTCTGCAATATGCCCACCGCAATGCGTCGCTAGCGCAAGATCGCTATATGGGATCAAGCCTACCACGCCAGACACGGATTCCGCTCTCGCCAAATAGCGCTCTAACTGACGCTCGGCGATATGCAGCGCTTCAACTTGTTGGCTGGCAAATACTGCCTTTTGTGCCAGTATCGCTTGTAGTTTAAGTAACCCCAAAGCTGCGATACTGGTCAATGCAAAACACAGCATCACTTCAATTAGGCTAAAACCCCTTTGTCTAGCCATCATTCCAAGTGCCCTCTTGCCACTGATAGCTGCCAGCTTGCAGCACAATCGCACGGCTTAATTGGGTAATGCCATTACGCTGATACACCAAGCGATAGTGACCACTTACCGGGCTTGCCATCAAAGGAAGCTCTAAATAGAGACTCTCCATACTTACATCACTCAGGCATAACGCCTGCATCGCATCAAAGTGGCTATCAGTACTGCCGATAAGCAGCTGATCCGGATTGACGCCGCTGACCTGTATATAAGCATAAATGCACTCCACCGCGCCCTCGGCAAGCCAGTGTATTCGACGTGTTTCAAGCTCATTTTGACTAATCTTGATTTGATAGAATACCGCGCGGTAACTGCCAAGCACCAACAGCAACAATGCCAACAATAAAACCGCGGTAGTCAGCAAAGAGATCGCTCCACGCTGCCACTTCATTGCCAGTTCCGCTGTTTAATATTGGTGGTCAGCGTTTGTGCGTAGCGCAAGTCGTTAGTTTGTGCCGAGACAGATAACTGCCAAAAAGCAGAAGTTGCCTTGGAACTGGCTAAGGGAAGCGCGCTTAGCGCCAAGGAGGTGACTTGTAACACTCGCTCGTCCAGCATTGAGCGGCAACTGCTGATGGTTAGCCGCGCCATCATATCGTCAGGATCGAGCACGCCTTGCTCACAAACGATCAACTTACCGTCCGAGAGGTAATAACGTACGTTACGATAATGCCGGTTATCAGCCATCTCACGATAATAAGCCAGCGCAAAGTCATCAGCTGCGGCTAACTCTACCACCACACTGCTACTGGCAAGAGTCAGCACTTCTCCTTGATAATGATTAAACCCCGCCCGGCGAAGATCATCCTCAATGGTCTGATAAGCTCGGGTCAAAGCTTGCTGTAAATAGAGTTGCTGTGATCGCGCCTGAGCGGCTTTTTGCGCCGAAAGAAATACGGAACCCATCATGCCGATCGCGATCACGCCAAGTGCGGATGCCACTAAGCACTCCACCAAACTAAAGCCTTTAGTGGCACTGCGCATAACCATATAACGCTCCATTCACTCCACATACTCGGATCCGCCCCGGAGGATTGGCGATCACCGCCTTTAGCCGCTCATTGGTATTTGTCACCGGAAAGAACTCTATTGATCCACCCGTCGGTCTACCACGCACGCCATCAAAGCTGAGATAACCAAGCCCGTAATTGTGGGTGACTGCCAGCCCTAAAAAACCTTCGCCACTAAGATAGAGAACTCGCTCTCCACCAGCGGCACTGCTATCGGTGAGTTGAATATACCAATCACCGTTGTCTTGGAGAGAGGCGGCAGAAAATGAAAAGTGTGCATAGAGCCTTTGGTTACGTAACACCGCTTCACTTTTCGCTTGGATCACAAAGCCGCTCAACTCACTGGCTAAGCGCTTCATTTTGACTCGGTTGAGCAACGCCTGATAACTGGGTTTTGCCAGCCCAAGCATCACACTGAGAAAAACCAGCGTGATGGTGAGCTCAAGCAAATTAAAGCCCCGACTCATTTCCCACAATCCTCTGCAAACATCGTGATGGGTAAATTCAATCTTGCTTCGATGCTAACAGCTCGCAAAATCAAACCCAAAGTGGATCAACAGGGACGGGAAATGAAGCAGAACAACGGCTGTATCAAGAGTAAAAAACGATTAGAAGCGATGACCTTAATCGAAGTACTCCTTACTTTGGTCATTATTGCTACGCTGACGACTATCGCTTACCCCAGCTATCAAAACCAATTGATAAAAGGGACGCGACATCTCGCGCTCAGTGATTTGAGCCGCTTACAACTCGAGTTAGAAAACCGCTATGACAATGGTTATATCAGTGCCCAAAATGCCCTCTTATCGGCTGGGGTATGTCTAATTTGCCAAACAGATAGTAATGACTACCTGATTTCGATTTCAGCCAGTGTGAATAGCTATCTTATCTCAGCGCAACCACAAGGTAAGCAGCAGCAAGATCCTTGCTTAAGCACGCCCGGTCAAAGCATCACGCTTGATCACTCCGGTTACGGCAGCCCAACGGCTTGCTGGTAACGAACGTTAAGAATTGACTGGGTAATAGACGCAAAAAAGCCTGCATAAAGCAGGCTTTCAAAATAAGGAATTAACTTGCCAACAATTAGCTAGTTAGGTCATCAAAGAATTTCTTCACGCCGTTGAAGAAACCTTCAGACTTTGGCTTGTGCTTAGTTGCCGCTTCGCCACCGCATGACTCTTCAAACTCTTTCAGAAGTTCTTTTTGACGAGCGCTTAGGTTAACTGGTGTTTCCACAACTAGCTTAACGATCAAGTCACCGATGCCGCCACCGCGAACACCTTTCACGCCTTTACCGCGCATGCGGAACATACGACCAGTTTGCGTTTCAGTTGGCACTTTTAGATTAACGCGACCATCTAGCGTTGGGACTTCGACTTCACCACCTAGTGCTGCCATCGCAAAGCTTACTGGTACTTCACAGTACAAGTTGTTGCCGTCACGCTCAAAGATGTGGTGCTCTTTCACGTGAACTTGAACATACAAGTCACCGGCTGGTGCACCCATTTCTCCCGCTTCACCTTCGCCAGATAGACGAATACGGTCGCCAGTATCAACACCAGCAGGGATCTTAACATTAAGCGTTTTGGTCTTCTGTTTACGACCTTGACCATGACATTCGTTACATGGGTCTTTAATGATCTTGCCTTTACCATGACAGGTAGGACAGGTCTGTTGTACCGCAAAGAAGCCTTGACGCATTTGCACTTGACCGTGACCGTGACAGGTGCCACAAGTGTCTGCCGACGTGCCTTTCTTCGCGCCGCTACCATTACAGCTATCACAATGTACGAGTGTTGGTACTTCAATTTCTTTTGAAACGCCACGAACCGCTTCTTCAAGCGTCAGTTCCATGTTGTAACGCAGGTCTGAACCGCGCTGCGCACGTTGACCGCCGCCACCACGACGACCGCCACCGAAGATATCACCAAATACATCACCAAAGATGTCACCGAAATCAGCGCCGCCGCCACCAAAGCCGCCACCGCCGAAGCCGCCGCCACCTTGTTCGAATGCTGCATGACCGTATTGATCATAAGCCGCTTTCTTTTGTGGATCCGTCAGGATTTCGTACGCTTCTTTTACTTCTTTAAACTTGTCAGATGCAGTTTCGTCACCCTGATTACGGTCTGGGTGGAATTTCATCGCTAGGCGTTTGTACGCCTTTTTAATATCGCGCTCAGATGCATCGCGGCTTACGCCTAATACTTCGTAAAAATCACGTTTTGACATGCTTTAGTCACCAATTTATTACTGCAAACGAGCCAGAATCAGCATCGCTTGGTGTTTTTTGTATCGTTCTAGCTAAAAGCTTTTTACTCAAAGAGCTTAGCTAGAATGACAATCCTACTTACAAACATACGGGCGTTAGAGTTACCTCTGACGCCCGCCGAAATTTTTATAAGAATGAATTTTCTAAGCTAGGAAGTTTGATTTCTAGAAGGAAGCGCGCAGCTTACAAGTGTAAGTGAGCACTTCCGACAACGAAATCACGCTGCCCTAGCGACGAAAATTATTTCTTATCGTCTTTAACTTCTTCGAACTCAGCATCTACAACGTCATCGTCTTTAGACTGAGCACCTGCGTCAGCACCTTGTGCTTGCTGAGCTTGAGCTTGCTGTTGAGCGATTTCCATTAGCTTTTGCGCTGCTGCTGCTAGAGCTTGAACTTTCGCATCGATCGCTTCTTTGTCATCGCCTTTACGCGCTGTTTCAAGTTCTGCGATTGCTGCTTCGATCTTCTCTTTCTCGTCTGCTGGAAGTGCTTCACCCGCTTCTTCCATTTGCTTACGAGTACCGTGGATCATTTGGTCTGCTTGGTTACGTGCCGTTGCTAGCTCTTCGAACTTCTTGTCCGCTTCTTTGTTAGCTTCTGCTTCTTGAACCATTTTCTCGATGTCTTCATCGCTTAGACCGCCTGAAGCTTGGATAGTGATCTTCTGCTCTTTACCAGTCTGCTTATCTTTCGCTGATACGTGTAGGATACCGTCCGCATCTAGGTCGAAAGTAACTTCGATTTGTGGCATACCACGTGGTGCTGCTTGGATGCCTTCTAGGTTGAATTGACCTAGAGACTTGTTGTAAGACGCTTGCTTACGCTCACCTTGTAGCACGTGGATAGTTACTGCGTTTTGGTTGTCTTCTGCAGTTGAGAAAACTTGGTTCGCTTTAGTTGGGATAGTTGTGTTCTTCTCAACTAGCTTAGTCATTACGCCGCCCATAGTCTCGATACCTAGAGACAGAGGAGTAACGTCTAGTAGTAGAACGTCTTTAACATCACCAGCTAGTACACCACCTTGAACTGCTGCACCCATTGCTACTGCTTCATCTGGGTTCACGTCACGGCGTGGCTCTTTACCAAAGAATTCTGTTACTTTCGCTTGAACCATTGGCATACGAGTTTGACCACCAACTAGGATAACATCAGTGATGTCGCCTACAGATAGGTCTGCGTCAGCTAGAGCAACTTTTAGTGGCTCAAGAGAACGTTGTACTAGGTCTTCAACTAGAGATTCTAGTTTCGCACGAGTCACTTTAACGTTCATGTGCTTAGGACCAGTCGCGTCAGCTGTCACGTATGGTAGGTTTACGTCAGTTTGAGAAGTAGAAGAAAGCTCGATCTTCGCTTTTTCTGCTGCTTCTTTAACACGTTGCATCGCTAGTGGATCGTTCTTAAGGTTGATACCTTGCTCTTTGTTGAACTCATCTACTAGGTAGTTGATTAGACGGTTGTCAAAGTCTTCACCACCAAGGTGAGTGTCACCGTTAGTTGCTAGAACTTCGAAAGTTTTCTCGCCTTCAACTTCATCGATTTCGATAATAGAGATATCGAATGTACCACCACCAAGGTCGTATACCGCGATAGTGCGGTCGCCGCCTGACTTGTCTAGACCGTAAGCTAGCGCTGCTGCAGTTGGTTCGTTGATGATACGTTTAACTTCTAGACCTGCGATACGGCCAGCGTCTTTAGTTGCTTGACGTTGAGCATCGTTAAAGTAAGCAGGAACTGTGATAACTGCGCCAGTTACTTCCTCACCTAGGAAGTCTTCAGCAGTTTTCTTCATTTTTTTAAGTACTTCAGCAGATACTTGAGGAGCAGCCATTTTTTGACCTTTCGCTTCTACCCATGCATCACCGTTGTCAGCCTTAACGATTTTGTAAGGCATGATTTCGATATCACGCTGAACTTCTTCGTCTTCGAAACGACGACCGATTAGACGCTTGATTGCAAATAGCGTGTTAGTTGGGTTTGTTACTGCTTGACGTTTAGCAGGTTGACCAACCAGCGTTTCACCATCTGTGTATGCAATAACTGATGCTGTTGTACGCTCGCCTTCCGCGTTTTCGATTACGCGTGGCTTGTCACCGTCTAGAACAGCAACACAAGAGTTAGTAGTACCTAAGTCAATACCAATGATTTTACCCATCAGGCTATCTCCGAATAAATTCTATTTTCGTTTTGCTATATCCCCTATGTGGGGGATAGAGAATCGGGTTTCAACCCTTGCTCACAAACAAAAGTTTTAATGTTTGCTTCTCGTATGCACCATAGATAAGGGCGCTAAACAGCATTTCAAGGGAACAAGGGAAAAAAATTAAAAAAAATGCGGGATGCGGGATGCGGGATGCGGGATGCGGGATGCGGGATGCGGGATGCGGGATGCGGGATGCGGGATGCGGGATGCGGGATGCGGGATGCGGGATGCGGGATGCGGGATGCGGGATGCGGGATGCGGGATGCGGGATGCGGGATGCGGGATATTTTGTTTTTTTGGGGACAAGCATTGTCAACTGTTGAATCAACTTCCAATCTCTCATCCTATTTTCCCACTAGATAACAATGCCCTTCGGCAAAACTAGCGTTTTCGCAAACGGGGAACATCACCATGAAATACCAGAACTTAGACGTATGGAAATTAAGCTTTGCATTGTGTAAAGAAACCTACCAGCAATTTCGATTCACCAATGACTATGCTTTTCGCGATCAAATTCGCCGGTCAGCATTATCCATTCCCAGTAATATCGCGGAAGGTGTTGAGAGGTATAGCGATAAAGAAACCGCGTATTTTTTTAACGTTGCGAAAGGTTCAACTGGAGAACTTAAAACCCAATTGATGATGGCAAAAGAGCTCAATTACATACCTCAATCAGATTGTGACTTACTTTGCGAGCAATGTGAGCGGATAAGTAAAATGTTGTTTAGCCTAATCCGCAAACATCGCAGGTTTACCGCTTAAGTCCAAAGCTTAACAACAAACATCCATTGCTCCGTAGCGCCAGCGTTCTGTAAGCGAAGCGCCCGTAAGCGAAGCGCTCCAAAAAAAACGCCCCATCCGAAGACGAGGCGTTAGATTCAATTTTAGCGCGAGCGCTGAAGCGCGTTTACTTCGCAACCATAACCATGGCAGGGCGGATCACGCGACCGTTAAGCTCGTAGCCTTTCTGCATTACGAACATAACTGTGTTTGACTCATGGTCTGGGCTCTCTTGAATCGACATCGCTTGGTGGAATTCAGGGTTGAATGCTTCACCTTCAGGGTTGATTTCTTTCAAGCCGAACTTCGCAACTGCGTCTGCGAAAGTTTTGTGCGTCAGTTCTACGCCTTCAAGTAGTGGCTTCACTACTTCGTTTTCACCGTCAGCGGCTGCAATAGCGCGCTCTAGGTTATCGATTACTGGCAGTAGCTCTTCAGCAAACTTGTTAAGCGCGTATTTACGCGCTTTATCGATTTCAGTTTCAGTACGACGACGCATGTTTTCTACTTCTGCTTTCGCACGTAGCACGCTGTCTTGCTGATCTTTGATTTTCGCTTCGCTAGAAAGTAGAGCTGCTTCTAGTTGAGCAATCTTCGCTTCTTGCTCGTCTAGCTCAGTCTCTTCGTTCCATTCGATATCAGCGTCTGTACCAACTGCTTCTACGTCAGACTCAACTGCTTTCTCTTGCTGCTGAAGCTCTTCTTCTTGGATCTTTTTCTCTTCGTTGCTCATGATATCTCCAGAATTCACGTATTTGTGCTGCCCGCGTGTCACGAATACACGCTATAAATACACAAAAATTCGCATATTTAGCTAACTTGCCATTATTATGGGGATGAAGATTATCGAATCAAGCCTAATTGTGCCGGAAAAGACATGAAAAAACCTTTTGAAGTGATCGCTATCATTGGTAAACCTCGAGATCAGCAAGCAATTCAAACCCATAGAGAGCTGTTTGATTGGTTAACCGCTGAGGGTTACAGCGTATACATTGACGACCGCTTAAGCGACATTCTTAGTGACATCCCACAAGAGCATTTTGCGAGCCTTATCCAACTTGGCAAAATTGCCGATTTGGCAATTGTTGTGGGTGGTGATGGCAACATGCTGGGTGCAGCGCGTGTACTGTCACGATTCGATATCTCCGTCATTGGCGTCAACCGCGGAAATCTTGGCTTTTTGACCGATCTTAACCCTGAAGATTTCCAGACCGCACTTAAAGCGGTGTTGGATGGCGAATTTATTGAAGAAGAACGCTTCTTGCTTGAAGCGGAAATTCATCGTCATAAGCAGATCAAAAGCCACAATGCCGCGTTAAACGAAGCGGTGCTCCACCCAGGGCAAGTGGCACACATGATTGAATTTGAAGTGTATATCGATGACAGCTTCGCCTTCTCCCAACGCTCTGATGGTTTGATCATTTCAACGCCAACTGGTTCAACCGCTTATTCCCTCTCTGGTGGCGGTCCGATTCTATCCCCAAGCTTAAACGCTATTTCGCTGGTGCCGATGTTCCCACATACCCTATCAAGCCGCCCACTGGTGGTTGATAGCAAACGCCGCATCAAGCTCGTAGTATCTCCGGACAACCGTGGCACGCAAGAAGTTAGCTGTGACGGACAAGTTTCACTACCTGTATCCCCAGGTGATGAGATCCACATTTACCAAAGCCCAAATGTGCTAAAGCTGATCCACCCGAAAGATTACAGCTACTACCATGTACTGCGTAACAAGCTGGGTTGGTCGAGTAAGCTGTTTTAGAGGCGAGAGTTGAGAAGCGAGAACGCGAATCATGATTCGCTTCGGGAATACGGAACGTAAAGCTCGCGCTTTACTTACGGACAAGAGCGAAGCTTTGGGCTTCGCTTTTTTGATTTATATATCCGAATACAAATCCTTCCATGAAGGATTCACTTTTTCGATCAAATTGTTCTTCCATGCACGCTTCCAGTTTTTTATTTGCTTTTCACGAGCTATAGCATCTCTTATATCACTAAAAAGTTCGAAATATACCAATCTGTTAATTCGATAGCGCTTGGTAAACCCTTCACAAACACCGCTCTTATGCTGCCATACTCGCGCTTTTAAATTTGTCGTTACCCCAACGTATATTGCTCGTCTTGTATGATTAGATAGGATGTAAACCGCTGGTTGTTTCATCGATATATTAATGGCATAGAGTTTAAGACTTAATTTGCCACAGCAAACTAATACAGTCGCATTGAAATAGTATGAAGCCCGAGGAATTCTTTCACACTTCAGCGTTGTCATTCCCGAGAGGGAAGAACGACCGAGTTGGGAATCTCTATTTTAAACGAAAAAACAAGATTCCCTGCTCGCGCTGCGCGCTCCATTGAATGACAAAAGTAAAAGTTAGTCAGTCCCGAGAGGGAGGAACGACCGAGTTGAGAATCTCGCTTTTAAACGACAAAAACAGGATTCCCTGCTCGCGCTTGCGCGCTCCATGGAATGACAAAAGTAAAAGTTAGTCATTCCCGAGAGAGAGGAACGACCGAGTTGGGAATCTCGCTTTTAAACGAAAAATACTAGATTCCCTGCTCGTGCTTGCGCGCTCCATGGAATGACAAAAATAAAAGTTAGTCATTCCCGAGAGGGAGGAACGACCGAGTTGGGAATCTCGCTTTTAAACGAAAAATACTAGATTCCCTGCTCGCGCTTGCGCGCTCCATGGAATGACAAAAGTAAAAGTTAGTCATTCCCGAGAGGGAGGAACGACCGAGTTGGGAATCTCGCTTTTAAACGACAAAAATAAGCTCCCCTGCTCACGCTTACATGCTCCATGGAATAACATCAACAAAGCAACGATTAACGTTCGCCCAATACTTCAAAGTCATCGCTGGCTAAGCGGGCTTTACCATCGGCTTCTAGTTGCCACACTTCTTTGTGCACAACACCAAAAGCTTGGTTCATAGTCCACTTGGCGGACAGAATAAACGCATCGTCACCATGAGGTTGCCACTCTACTTCGGTGTAATCGACGTCTTTAAAACCTTTATCCATGATGTCTTGCCAAAAAGCTTGGATCGCTTCACGCCCAGTAAACTCGCCAAATGGTCGAGCGTGCATAGTGCAACTTTCCTGATACTGCGCCGCGCAGCCTTCGGCATCTTGTTGATTAAATGCTGTTTGCCACGCTTTAATGCCTTGTTTGCACGCCTCTAACACTGCGTTTTGCTCGGTAGTATTCACTGTCATATCCATTTCTCATTAATAATTTTGATACCCCAAGTGTAGGTAGATTGATTACAATGAAATACAAAGACAATAGAAAACACTGTTTAGAAAAAGAGAACAATAATGACTAGACTGAGACAAATGTCGATCTTCGCTCATATCGTCGAACAAGGTTCCGTTTCTGCTGCGGCGGATAAACTCGAACTTTCCAAATCAGTCGTCAGTCAGCACCTCAAAACCCTTGAACATGAACTCGGTGTAACGTTATTAAAGCGAACAACGCGCCGCCAAACCTTGACTGAACTGGGTGAACAGTTCTACCTGAGTTGTAAAAACATCAACACCATTGCTGATCAAGCGTGGGACACCACTCGCCAGCACCAAGCGGAACCAGCAGGAAGAATCCGCATTACCGCACCACACGCTCTGATGGATACGCTCGTCGCTCCGGTGATCGCAGAGCTTATCAAACAGTACCCGAAACTGCGCCCAGAGCTAATCAATGACGATCAGCGACTCGACTTCATGCAGCATGACATCGACCTTGCTATTCGCGTCGGTAACTCCCCCGACAGCACACTCAAACAAAAGCGTATCGGGCAATTTCGCGACGTTTTATGTGGCAATAAGGCTATGGTCGGAAAACCGCTAGAAACTTTGCCCTATATCGCTAACTCATGGCAGGGGCAACAGTACATACACCAATTTCAAGCCACTTCAGGCGATGTACCACCATTTTCGAGCAACGCAACCTGCATGACAAACTCATTCCATAGCTGCCTTGCACTAATCTGTGCCGGAGCCGGCATTGGCCTAATCCCTGACTTCTATCTTGCGCGTACATCGACAGAGATCGTCAATCTTACGCCACAATGGACACTGCCGACCAACACGGTCTTCGCCCTCACCGCTTTCAACACGCATCCACCGATTGCGGTGCAAAAAAGCATAGAAATGTTAGCAAAACGTTTAGCAAACTAAATTGCGCCAATCACACCGCTGTATAAATTTTGTCATATAGAGCAAACACTTAGAAATTGCCCTTTGCTTATTTCCTCAGCAAAACAGCCAAGAAATAAGCAACACATGTAAGCTAACTTTGATTTTCCTCCACTTTCCTCACAATTTTTTGGTTACCTGTATTTACTGTATAAAGAAACAGTATATACTGAATCTATATACAGTATTGTTCATTTAAACAGGTAATAAAAATGCTGGCTCATCTAAGTGTTAATAATTTCGCTATTGTTAAATCTTTGCAGCTAGAACTTTCTAAAGGCATGACCACCATTACAGGTGAAACGGGCGCAGGTAAATCCATTGCGATCGATGCACTCGGGTTGTGTTTAGGCGGGCGCGCTGAAGCTTCAATGGTACGTCAAGGTGAAGAAAAAACCGAAGTGAGTGCGGCTTTTTCACTGGAGAACAACCTCCACGCCACCCGCTGGTTAGAAGATAATGAACTGTTAGATAGCAATGACTGCATCTTGCGCCGCACCATCACCAAAGACGGTCGCTCACGCGCCTTTATTAACGGTAGCCCTGTTCCCCTTTCTCAACTTAAATCTTTAGGGCAACTGCTGATTAATATCCACGGTCAACACGCGCATCATCAGTTGATGAGAAGTGAATACCAACTGGCGATGCTCGATCAATACGCCGGACACCTAAACTTGCTGAAAAGTACCCGCAACGCCTACCAAACATGGCGTCAAGCGGATAACAACCTAAAACAGCTACGCGAAAATAGCGCACAAAACCAAGCGCAGAAACAGCTGTTGGAATACCAAATCAAAGAACTTAATGAACTTTCACTTGGTGAGGAAGAGTATGAAGAACTCGAACAAGAACACAAACGCTTGTCCAATAGCGGAGAACTTGCCTCAACTTGCCAACAAGCCATCGAGCTTATTTATGAAGGTGAAGAGGTTAATGCGCTTGGTATTTTGCAATCAGCCAGTCACACCTTAATTCAGCTTGCTGAACTGGATGAAAAACTAGCGGAACTGCCAAATATGCTGGCAGAAGCGATCATCCAGGTAGAAGAAGCCAACAGTGAACTGCGTAACTACCTGGATAACATCGATGTTGATCCTGCTCGCATGGCATTTGTTGAAGAGCGTTTCTCAAAAGTGATGTCGATGTCACGTAAACACCATGTGTTGCCAGAAGAGCTTTACCAGCACCATCAAGACTTGCTCGCGCAAATCGAACAGCTTGATTGTTCGGATGAAAAGCTTGAAGAGCTCGCTCAAGACGTCGAAACCAAATACCAAACATTTTTGGCAAGCGCGGAAAAACTGCATAAATCACGTTGCCGCTACGCAAAAGAACTCAATAAACTGATCACCGAAAGTATGCATGAGCTTAGCATGGAAAAAGCGCAGTTTAGTATCGAGGTGAGTAACCAAGGTACGCATCCATCGCCACTAGGTTTAGACAGCGTATGTTTTGTGGTCTCAACCAACCCAGGTCAACCAATGCAGCCAATTGCCAAAGTTGCCTCTGGTGGTGAGCTTTCACGTATCTCACTGGCGATCCAAGTGATCACCGCGCAGAAAGTCGATACCCCTAGCCTGATCTTCGATGAGGTGGACGTGGGTATCAGTGGTCCAACAGCGGCTGTCGTCGGTAAAATGCTGCGTAAGCTTGGCGAGTCAACCCAAGTGCTGTGTGTAACGCATCTACCACAAGTGGCAGGGTGTGGACATCAGCAGCTATTTGTTGCTAAGCAGACCAAAGGTGGCAAAACCGAAACACAGATGAATCAATTGGCAGAAGAACAACGCGTCGCAGAACTTGCTCGCCTACTTGGCGGTAGCCAAATCACAGAATCTACGCTTGCCAACGCACGTGAACTGCTGATTGCGGCGTAATCGTGCTGTTTTGTCAGATTTGTGTCGTGACTTTGCAACCTAATTCAAAAATCATGGTCTGAAATAATTCAAAACAAGATGAGCTTTTTACATTAGAGCCAAGCTTGTTTATTATCAGCCCAGATTAACAAATGGATAGTTACAAGAATTTGAGTATGCAATTTAAAAAGTGGCTTATCGCACTACCACTCGCTATGACAATGCTGACGGGTTGTTCACTGTTGGAAAAGTTGGTTTATCGTATTGATATCAACCAAGGTAACTACATCGAGCAAAAAGCGGTAGACAAGTTGAAGTTTGGTATGAGCAAGGAGCAAGTACGCTTTGTTATGGGCTCACCAATGTTGGTAGAAAATGGATACCCAAATACTTGGTATTACATCTACTCCCATACTGAAGGTCATAATCCATCAATTCAACGTGACTTAATCGTAAGCTTTGATGACCAAGGTCGCTTGGTTGAAGTTACTGGTGATTACCCAATCAGTGAATCTTTCTACGAAAGTATTAACTAATTCACTGAATTGAAAACATTAAAAAGGCTCGCAACTGCGAGCCTTTGTTTTATCTAAACCAAATACGTTTAATCTTTCTTACGCAGAGCATTAGGTTTGCCGCCAGTTACCGGATCAGCAGAACCCGCCGCTTTAGCTTGCTCAGCACGTTTACGGCGAATCTCTTTTGGATCCGCCAGCAGCGGGCGATAAATTTCAATACGATCGCCATCACGCACTGTCGCGTCTAAACGCACATTACGGCTGTATACGCCGACTTTGTTCTCTTTCAGGTCAATCTCTGGGTAAAGCTCAAGTACACCCGATTGTGCGATGATCTCTTCAACCGTCATCGCCTTATTTACCACCAGAGTAAACACACGTTGTTCGTGTGGCAGTGCGTACACTACCTCCACATGAATCATATCCGACTCAATACTCATAACACTCGTACACCTGTTTCGCGCGCTTGGTAAAAGCGTTCACCATGTTACCGGTCAGCTCATTAAAAATTTTGCCGAAAGCGATTTCAATCATCTTACTGGAAAACTCAAATTCCAGTTTTAGCTCAACTTTACACGCTTGTTCATCAAGAGCAGTAAAGAACCAGCCACCTTTAAGGGTTTTAAATGGACCATCCACTAGGTTCATCAAAATTGCCTCGCCTGCCACAAGCTCATTAGAGGTTGTGAAGGTTTTGCTGATCCCTGCTTTAGAGACATCTACCGAAGCAACCATACCAGACGCGCTCGCTTCAAGGACGCGCGAACCGGAACAACCAGGCAAGAACTCTGGGTAACTGGCTACATCATTAACTAGATCAAACATCTGCTCGGCACTAAATGACACCAATGCAGAACGAGTGACTTGCTTCATATATTCTCCTAATTCAGAACAATCTAAGCGTTAAGCTCAGTGCAATTTTACTTTTATTTGCCTTGAGCGCAAATAAAGGGATTTGCTAACCCATCAGTGCACCGTATAATGTCGCCATTATGGCAAAGAAAAATTCAAAACAAAAAGCGGGTAGCAATACTATCGCGCTTAACAAGAAAGCTCGCCACGAATACTTCATTGACGATGAAATAGAAGCTGGCTTGGAGCTACAAGGCTGGGAAGTGAAAGCCCTACGCCAAGGCAAAGCCAATATCGCAGAAAGCTATGTGTTTATGCGTGACGGAGAAGCCTTTATCAGCGGCATGACGATCACTCCTCTTAATCAAGCATCGACCCACGTTGTCGCAAACCCGACACGCGTGCGTAAACTACTAATGAGCCGTCGCGAACTCGACAACTTGTTTGGTCGAATTAACCGCGAAGGTATGACACTAGCTGCGCTATCACTATACTGGTCTCGCTCATGGGTGAAGATTAAGATTGGTGTAGCGAAAGGTAAGAAACTGCACGATAAACGTACTGATCTTAAAGAAAAAGATTGGGCTCGTGAAAAAGCACGCGTAATGAAGAGCGGATTGCGCTAATCTTGACCACTTAAGAGGTAGAGTACTAGACAGGCTTGGCTTTTCTGGTACTATGCTTCCAACACTTGGGGCTGATTTAGGATTCGACGGGAATTCAGAAGTCTGAGGTGCATGCCGAGGTGCGGTAGGCCTCGTTAACAAACCGCAAAAAAATAGTCGCAAACGACGAAAACTACGCACTAGCAGCTTAATAACCTGCTCAGAGCTCTCTCGCCCTAGCTTCCGCACGTAAGACGGGGACCAACGAGGGATCAAACCCAAACGCGCTAGTCCGGATTCTCCCGCCTGAGAGATGAACGACGAATTATAATTCAGGATAGCCATCAGCTAGCGTGTCGGTTCGCAGGTCGGTGGTGAAATTAAAGATCGACTAAGCATGTAGTACCAATGATGAAAGGTTTTCGGACGCGGGTTCAACTCCCGCCAGCTCCACCAAACGTTTGGAAAGGGCCAACTCGAAAGAGTTGGCCCTTTTTGTATTGGTCGTAATTTCAAGTAGATAACGACTAACTAGTCCATATCCATCTCCAACCCTATACAGGGTTTACCTCCTACCCTAATCCCTTAGTAACACGTTTGGTAACACGCCTTAAAGAAATACACTCGTGTTACCAATACATCTACCGGTGCTCCATCCCCCTCCAATCTCAGCTATTTTTTGTTTAAACGAACAGAAATTTAGAATCTGTGGCAAAATCAGCTTTGATTAGTAATCTCTGCGATTACACGATTTTAAACGCTCAGAGGAAACTCACATGACTGTGGTATGTGAAACAGAAAAACTGATTGTTCGTCATTTTGGGTTGAGCGACGCCGAATTTATTGTGCGTTTACTGAATCAAGATTCGTTTATTCGCTACATCGCGGATAAGAATGTGCGCACGGAAGAAGACGCAATCAATTACCTAAAACAAGGTCCGATGGCGAGCTACACCAAGTATGGCTTTGGTCTTAGCTTGGTGGTACTCAAGCAGTGCCAGACGCCAATTGGTATGTGTGGCGTGCTAAAAAGAGATGAGTTGGAACACCCTGATTTGGGCTATGCGTTTTTAGATCAGTTTGCAGGCAAAGGCTATGCCAGTGAAGCGGCTAAACAAGTATTGGCGAGCACGATGAGCGCGTGTCAATTGGATACCGTGCTTGCGGTTACCCTGCCAGATAATTTGAGATCGAATAAACTGCTTAAAGCGGTTGGGTTCGAGTTCAACCAAACCATGGAACTCTACGGCATGCTCAATAATTTGTACCAATACCACGCTTAAATTACGCATCCTATCACCTGCCAAGCCGCTCAGAAGCAATACTTGGCAGGTTATCTCGCTAACCCTAAATCAGATACCTCGGGTTTGCTCGCAACCACTCAATGACCGCTTGGTTGAACTTCACCAACTTTGAAGGGGTGATCCTACGCTGGGCGTAAATCAAACTTAGCTTATGGGATTTCACCGACCACTCTGGCAGCACCTCAACCAACTCGCCTCGATTGATCATACTCTCTGCATGCATAAACGGCACGCAAGCAAGCCCCATCCCTTGCTGCGCTAAAGACAAAATCGCTGTATAGGTATTGGCGCGAAGATTACCAATCACTTGCTTGAATAGCGTTTCATCCTCCCGCACCAATTGCAGATGATTCCAGCGCTCGTTTTGGCTATTGAGAACAAATCGCTGCTGTTCGAGATTGTCTATCGTAACTGGCGCGACAGAATCTAAATAGACTGGCGCCGCTACCAATACGTTGCGCATATAGCCGAGCTCTTTTGCCACAACATCATCTGGCAGCGCGTCAAAGGCGCGAATCGCCACATCACACTCGCCTAGCTCAATACGTTTTTTCCCGGGACCGAAATCGCAAATTACCTCGACTTTGGGGTTTTGTTGGCAATAGTTGGGGATCACGCTTTGACATAAGGAGCGACCAAATTCTAATGGTGCGGTAATACGGAGCTCGCCGCTGATCTCTTGCGCCATATCTCGCACGCGCATTTCTGCTTCGGTTGCTAATAGCTGGATCTGTTGCGCGCGGGTCAGTAAATCACGCCCTGACTCCGTCAAACTAATCGAGCGCGTGGAGCGATGGAACAGCTTACTGTTTAGTGAGCTTTCTAATCGCTGAATATGGCGCGACACCAAACCTTTGGAAACATCCAGTTCCTCTGCGGCCTTGGTAAAGCTGCCCTCTTGCGCCACGGTCAAAAAAGTTTGTAGATAGGTGAGATTCATGATTAACACCATTTAGTAAACAGTGCGCTCATTTTGTGTGGTTTTTCCGCAACACTCAAGGAAATAAGATACAAAACGTAAACACAACGGAGAGAAATTATGAAAATTTTAGTTATTGGCGCAGCAGGTACTATCGGTTCAGAAATCACTAAAGCTCTTACCCACAACCACCAAGTGATCACCGCAGGGAAAAACAGTGGTAATGTGCAAATCGATATTGCGGATGCGAATTCGATCCAAGCGGCGTTAGATAAAGTTGGCAAAGTGGATGGCATCATTTGTGCCGCTGGTGATGTGGCTTTCAATACCTTTGAACAAATTAGCCGTGAAGAGTGGGACGTCGGTATTAATAGCCGCCTGATGGGACAAGTTAACCTCAGCCAAATTGCACTTAACCACTTAAATGACAAAGGTAGCATTACCTTAACCAGTGGCATCATCGCCGATTACCCAATTGCTTATGGCGTTAGCGCAGCGACACTTAACGGAGCCCTTGAGCATTTCGTTACCGCAGTATCCCACGAACTGCCACGTGGTATTCGCATTAATGCCGTTAGCCCAACCGTGGTCACTGAATCGCTGTCTATTTATGGTGACTATTTCCCAGGCTTTCATTCTATGGATGCCAAAGACGTGGCGCAGTTTTACCTTCGCAGTGCTCTAGGCGTCGAGAATGGTAAAACCTTTAAAGCCTTTGCTGGAAACTAACCACATCGTAGACACTTACGATAGAGCATCAATGCCAGTCACAGACTGGCATTGCTATTTATTGGGGTGACCTCTTTGCCCCCATGTCCTCTACTGAGTAACTTGTGCTCCCTACTGAGCGACTTGGCTTAGTTGACGATGCGAGGCTTTGCTCTGCCACTTAGAAAATGCCAATGCGGCAATAAACAGCGCAGATTGAATTAAGATAATGCATGAACTGGTGGCACCATCAATGTGGTAACTCACCACTACCCCAGCGAAAGTGCTAAGCAGCGAAACAATACACGCGGTAAACATCATCCAACCAAACTGCTTGGTCAGCATCATGGCAATGATCCCCGGCCCTATCAGCATCGCTACAACCATGATCACACCAACAATCTGAATTGAAGCTACAATCGCCAGTGCCATCAACGTGAGTAAGCCATAATGCAGCAGTTTTACGTTTAACCCTGCGACTTTAGCGTGGCTTTTATCAAAGCAATACAGCATAAAATCTTTGTATTTTACCGTCAGCACTAAAGTCACGATGACTGAAGTGATGATGATCTGCCACATATCAGCGCTCGATACACCGAGCATGTTGCCAAACAAAATATGAGTTAGGTGATGCTCGGTTTCAATTTTGGCAAACAGTACGATGCCAAGAGCAAAGAGCGCCGAGAACACAATTCCCATCACCGTGTCTTCCTTAATACGACTATTATCTTTGACATAACCAGTTAGCAAGGCACAACTGAGCCCTGAAACAAACGCGCCGACACTCAATGGCAGAGCCAGCACGTAGGCGAGAATCACCCCCGGCAATACCGCGTGAGAAACCGCATCGCCCATCAGTGCCCAGCCTTTGAGAACTAAATAGCAAGAGAGTACCGCGCATACAACCGCAACCGCCGCACCAGCGAACAGTGCGTTTTGCATAAAGCTAAAGCTCAGTGGCTCAATAAAATATTCAAACATCACGCTCTCTCCATTGCTTGGTTTGCGCACCTGTCAACTGAATGGAATAGCGCGTCTTGAGCAAGCCATATTTAGGCGCAAATAGAAACGCGACAATAAACAGCGCGGCTTGAGTAAGAACAATCAAGCCGCCGGTTACGCCATCAAGGTAGTAGCTCAAATAAGTACCAAATAGTGCTGAGACCACACCGATAACCGTTGCAAGGGTTAACATCACCCCAAACCGATCGGTTAATAGGTAAGCGGTCGCGCCTGGAATGATCACCAAAGCAATCACCAATACCGCACCCACCAGCTGCAACGAGGCGACAGTGCAAGCGCTGAGCAAAGCGAAAAACAGTACTTTGAGTTTACCGGCTGATAGTCCAACTGAAGCGGCTTGGTTTTCATCAAAAAACAGCAGCATTAGGTCTTTCCAGATGAACAGCAAAATGGTTAACGAGACACAACCAATGATCAGCATCTGTTGTAAGTCGCGACTATCAACAGCGAGGATGTTGCCGAAGATAATGGTTTGTACATCCACTGAGGTCGGGTTAAGCGAAATCATCAACATGCCAGCGGCAAAGAAGGTGGTAAAAACAAAACCTATGATGGCGTCTTCACGCAGTGAAGAGAGAGATTTAATAAAAAAAATACTGCCCGCAGCTAGAAAGCCAGAAAAGAATGCGCCAACTGAAAATGGTAAGCCGAGTGCATACGCCCCTGCGACACCGGGCACCACGGCATGCGACAAGGCATCGCCCATCAAAGACCAACCTTTAAGCACTAAAAAAGCGGATAAAAATGCGCAGACGCCCCCCACCAGCGCGGCGGCGATCAGCGCATTGGTCATATACTGGTAGCCAAACGGCTCAATCAATGCCTCAAACATGCTGCGAACTCCCCGCGCCTTTGTCGCTCACAATTACCGCCTCTGATTTAGATTTTCCATAGAACACAGCCGGTTTATCGTGATCGGAGATGATCAACATATTGCGCTCGTCATCGTCTTTGTGCAGCGTTTTACCTGCAATATCGACTTGTTTTAGCACCCCACCAAAGGTGGCATGTAAGTTATCTTGATTAAAGGTAGTCTCGATTGGACCTGCGGCAATAATGGTGCGATTAATAAACAACACTTGATTACAGTAATCAGGCACGCTGCCTAAGTTATGCGTCGAAACGAGAATCAAATGCCCTTGTTCTTGTAGCTCTTTGAGCAATGCCATGATCACGTTCTCGGTATTGAAATCCACGCCGGTAAAAGGTTCATCAAGCAGGATTATTTTGCTTTTTTGCGCGAGAGCGCGAGCAAGAAAGACGCGCTTTTTCTGCCCGCCAGACAGTTCACCAATTTGGCGACTGGCAAGATGAGCGATACCCATTTTCTCCATCGCTTCATCGACAGCATGATGGTCTGCTTTGCTTGGAATGCGTAAAAATCCCATGTAGCCATAGCGGCCTTGCATCACCACATCACGGGTGAGTATCGGAAAATTCCAATCGATATCTTCGGTTTGAGGCACATACGCCACCAAGTTTTGTTTCAGCGCTTGTTTGACGTTTAAGCCAGCCAATTGAATCGAGCCGGAAGTCAGGTCAACTAACCCCATAATGCCTTTAAACAGCGTCGATTTACCGCCGCCATTGATTCCAACTAGGGCACAAATCGTGCCCTGTTCGAGTGAGAACGAAACATCATTAATCGCACTGTGTCCATTGCTGTACACCACACCTACGCCATTTGCGACAATACTGACTCCACGACTCATAATTCAAACCCTTTCGCGATGGTCTCTGTTGTGACTCGAAGTAAATCAAGGTAAGTCGGTACGGCACCATCAGCGGTCGTCAGTGAATCAACGTATAACACGCCTCCATAATTTGCATTGGTCTCTTTCGCGACTTGCTTAGCTGGTTTTGGCGAAATGGTGCTTTCACTAAATACCACCGGTATTTGGTTTTCACGCACTTGATCAATCAAAGCTTTTACTTGCTGAGGGGTGCCTTGCTGATCAGCATTCATCGGCCATAAAAATGCCTCTTTAAAGCCGTAATCATGTGCTAGGTAACTAAATGCCCCTTCACTGGTCACAAGCCACTTACTGTCCGCGGCGATATCAGAAAATGCCGCGCGATTTTTAGCATCCAGAGCCAGAATTTGCGATTTGTACTGTTTTGCATTAGCACGATAGACATCGGCGTTATCCGGATCGTACTTCACTAATGCATCACGAATGTTGTCGACATAAATTAGCGCGTTGGAGGCAGACATCCACGCGTGTGGATTGGGTTTGCCAGTGTATGGACCGGAGTAAATAGAAATCGGTTCGATACCTTCCGTTACGATCACAGAAGGGACGTCTTTAACGTTTTGGAAAAACTTCTCAAACCACAACTCAAGGTTCATGCCGTTCCATACCACCAAATCCGCTTTTTGCGCTTTGACGATATCTTTCGGGGTGGGTTGATAACCGTGGATCTCCGCACCCGGTTTAGTAATAGAGACGACTTCGGCAGCCTCACCCGCCACATTTTGTGCGATATCTTGAATCACAGTAAAAGTAGTCACTACCTTAAACTTCGCTAGTGCAGGAAGGCTAAAGCTGCATAATGCGATGGCGGTTAAAAGCGAAGCTCTAAAATTTATTTTCATTTCATTCCCTGTGATAAAAGTATCGATGATTACTTGATGATAATGGTTATCATTTACAAGTAAAGCGATATTTTACTTTGTTTTGTGACTTCTTTACTTAGCATCATCTCGAGATCAATCTTCTCTCTCCATGCATTTCCTCTCACCTACTGATAACATGCTGATTAAAAAGCGCGAATAAAATCAAATCGCCCTTGCCAAATGGCAGCTACAATTTCAAAAACCATTGAGAGTTAACTTTCTGAGTATGGTTCAGACCCTCAAAGACAATAAAAATAGAGGATGATATTTTGCTTGAGCATCATGTACGTAATTACATTGCCGCCAAATTGGCCGATGTAGGAATAAGCAGCGATCCTTATGGGGTTGAGCTAACCACTGTTTTCGTTCTCTCAGTATTGGCCGTTGCAGCAGTCAGTTACCTGATCGTTCATCACGTGATTGTCCGCTCAGTTAAAAACGTTCTGCAAAAAACCAATAAACCGCTCAGTGAAAGCCTGGCGAAATATGATTTGCTGGGCAAAATCTCTTTATTGGTTCCGGTGATGGTGCTCGATGTGCTGATCCCCATAGCGGTTGGGCACTACAGCTTGCTGGCAGGTATTCTCGATCGCCTATTGGGCATATTGATTGTGTTGATGATCACTTGGGTTGTGTTTGCCCTGCTTGATGCCCTCAACGACATTGCCACCTTTAAAGGCATCACCCGTAAGATGCCAATCAAAAGCTTTGTTCAGCTCACAAAGCTGTTTACCTTCTTCGTTGGGCTGATAATCGCAGTATCTATCCTTGCGAATGAGTCCCCGGTGATATTCCTCTCCGGTTTAGGTGTCGCGACTGGCTTTGTGATGCTGGTATTTAAAGACACGATTCTGGGTTTTGTTGCCGGTATACAGCTCTCCGCCAACCAAATGATCAGCCTTAATGATTGGATTCAAATGGATGCTTACGGCGCCAATGGTACGGTCGAGGAGATCTCGTTAACCACGGTTAAAGTGAGAAACTTTGACAACACCATCAGCATGTTGCCAGCTTACGCGCTGGTGCAAAACGCCTTTATTAACTGGCAGGGCATGTCAGATTCAGGTGGTCGACGCATTAAGCGTGCGGTGAATATTGATGTAACCTCGATTCGTTTTATGGATGATGAGGAAATTGAATCAATGAAGAAAATCCGCATTTTACGTCAGTATATCTATGAGAAATCACGTGATATTGATGAGTACAACCAAGGTCTAGAAGCAGAAGATAGAGAAACAGGTAACCTGCGCCAAATGACCAACCTAGGTCTTTTCCGCGCTTACCTGAATGCTTACCTGCGCGCCAATAACGACATTCATCAATATATGTTGATCATGGTAAGACAACTGGAGCCGACCCCAGAAGGTATTCCTCTACAGGTGTATGCGTTTTGTAATGATGTCGACTGGGTCGCCTATGAAGGAGTGCAAGCGGATTTATTCGATCATATCTATTCAGCAATGCCGATGTTTGGACTGCGTCCTTATCAAACCTTAACCAGCCATGACGCTCATAGCCTTAAACTCAATTAGGGCAGAGAATAAAATAAGGGCTAATCAAACCGATTAGCCCTTTAAGCACACATCTCTACTGATGAGCCACAACGAGAGATGATTTCGTCCGCTTATTCTTTGCTTCAGATGGGTGAGCAGTATCGTTAGTTAAGAATCAAACCAGACTCAATTTTGTTGTTATCGTTCTGCAAAGTTTACTGACGTTGATTAGTGAGCGTTTATTGCCAATATTCGAAATAAATATGATTAGCTTGATGGTCAACTTTAGTTTGATCATTGGTAAGTAGTGCTTTGGCAACCGTAAAGGCAAACTCAAAGCTTACGCCTAAACCTTTGCCAGTAATGAAATTGCCATCGACCACAACCTTCTGGTCAAGATAATGCCCATCAACGAACTTCTCCGCCAAACCATCACCAGTTGTATAATTGCGCCCTTGCAAAAGGTGATGGGCAGCAAGCACTTTTGCTCCCGATGAGCAAAGTGCACAAATCAGTTTCTCTTCAACGATATGACGCTGCAAAAACTCAAGCACCATTGGATTTGCCGATAGATTATCAGTCCCCTTAGGACCGCCTGGCATCATCACCGCATCATAACTATGTTTAACTTTATTTGCTAAAGTGTCATCGGCACTAATACGAGTTTCGAAGTAGCTGTTGAGTTGGGTTGTCTCCATACAAGAGAGCACATCGACTTTAATATCTAGGCGACGCATAATATCGATAAAGACGACCGCCTCTCCCTCTTCAAACCCATCTGCCAACAGTACTGCTACGTGTTTTTCCACTCTGCACTCCAATTCACTATGTTAACTTGTCAAGTTTGCTCGCCAGATTCAAAACATAAAATCTTATTCTCGCGATAAGAATTAGCGAGCTTGCTATCAACACCCAACCATAAAGGGGGCTATGGACTCGGTCATAGGGGAAAGCGAGTCCATAGCCAAGAGCATCAAGGATAGCTGGAGTAACGAGGCTTACATTTTGCCTTCGCTACCACAGACTCGAATTTTATCGATCACGACCTGCTTCATTGCCGCTTTACCTGGAGCGATATAATGACGCGGGTCATTTGCCGATGGGTTTTGATTAAAGTAGTGTTTCACCGCATCAGAGAAAGCGATTTTCAGTTCGGTCGCAACGTTCACTTTAGTAATGCCGAGCTCGATACAACGGCGCACATCTTGATCAGGTACACCCGATGCTCCATGCAGAACCAAAGGCACATCTGTACGGCTACGAATAATCCCTAAACGATCAAAATCTAAACGAGGTTCTTCTTTGTACATACCGTGTGCAGTACCAATCGCAATCGCGAGTGAATCAATGCCCGTTTGTTGAATAAACTCCACCGCATCGTTTGGATCGGTAAAGAGTGCATCTTTACTATCAACAATCAGATCGTCTTCTTGCCCTCCTAGTCGACCGAGCTCAGCTTCAACTGAACAATCCCAACGGTGACAGAAAGTGACGACTTGCTTAACTAGCTCAATATTTTGCTCAAAAGGTAAATGTGAGCCATCAATCATCGCTGACTTGATCCCCGCTTCCACTTTCTGACGGATATCAGAAAAAGACTCGTGATGATCAAGATGCAAAGCAATCGGCATCTTGTAACGTTTGGCTGCTTCTTGACAAATACCGACTAAGTAATCAGTGCCTGCATAAGAAAAAGTCCCTGGTGTACCTGCCAAAATCACTGGCGATTGCATTTCAGCGGCGGTCTCCACCACGACTTGTACAGTCTCTAAGTTGTGAATATTGAATGCAGGTACGGCATAACCACCAATCTGCGCTTTATGAAGCATTTCTCTCGATGAAACCAAAAACATACAAAACCCTAAAAACTTTCGTTAACTTTCGATTTAATATTATTCGAAAAACAAAGAAAGTAAATAGATCAAGATCACACATACTTTCAAAGCGAAAACTTTCGAAACTAAAAGAAATGCGCCATTTTCGATGAATAGCAAGTAATCCCTTTACGTAACAAGTTGTTTTTCGGTCTAAAAGCCCTTCCAGAAATCAGCTCCAAGCCCTTATAAACTAAGGGCTGCGACTCTAATCGACGAGTGAGTGGCGATTGTTCTTGGGTATAATCTGATAAAAACAACACGGTGATCTCTTTCGTTTTGAAAGTCCCGATCACTTGCGCTTCAATCGCGGGAATACAAAAGGAAAAATCGCCTTGCTCAATTTCTAGCGGTAACTCTTCCGCTTGCCATAGCCCTGTTCGGCTTCCCATAAATAGCGCAATATTCAGCGCTCGCAGCGACCAAAAACTACTAGCCGGACCACTGTAGTTATCAACCAAACGAGCATCGTCATCAAATACACCTTGCGTCGGCGCACCATACTTTAAAGCGCCATTGGCAATGAAATATTGCAGACTGGTCTTAAATGCTCGCTTCGCTTGACCTAACTCAATAGCACTCGACCGTTGATCCACTGCCGCAAGCAATGGCGCCGCAGCCGATAGGCGGTAACAGGCACTGCGTCCAAAAAGCGGTAAGCCTTGTGCGCTAAAGAAATATCGATAATTGGCAACGAAATCACTCATCGCTTGATGAATAAAATCAGCATCAAAATCCGGATCGATTTGATCAATCCAATAAAGTGAGTAATGAAAGCCCCATGCGTTGTAATAATCATAGTTGCCTTTGGCGCCATCACGGAACCAACCATCCCCTACGTAGAATTGTTTAATTCGATGATATTTGCTGATATCCACTTGATGCTGACCGGTCAAATCTTTGAGCACTAAGCTCACTGTCAGTGTAAACAGCAGCCAGTTGTTATCGACGGTTTTTAGTGGCGGAATTTGCTCGAACCAAGCAACGATCTGTTGCTGATAACGGGGTTCTAAATCAAGCCAAACGCTCTCTTTGCTCAGCCAAAGTGCTAACGCCAAATCCGCACTTTCACAAATTCTCTGGTCGTAATCATGCAGCCGCCCCCAGTATCCCGGATGTTCAGGATCTGTCCCCGCAATAAATGCTGAGCGGATGATGTTAACCACATCGATCGACTCGCCATTTAAGCCATGCAATTGCTGCTTGCCCACTGATTTGTCGTATAACCATGTCGCCAAAGTCGGCAACACGCGACTCACGCCTTCAAGCGCATCAGTTCGTGCTCCTTGCTGGCTCGGTCTACCTGGGTAGTATGCATGGGTGTAGTCTTGGGTCGCATAGTGTTGAAAAGCTTCCGCGGTATAACTAACCCATTGGTTGCACAGCTCTTGTAACGGCACTTGTTCATCTCTAAACAATTGTCGTATCGCATCGTCATGTCGACCATAAGCGGATTTTCGCTGACGCAGGCGAACGAGATTCTCTTTAAACAACTTAATATACATCGCAGCGTCAGGATGCTCTGAAGGAATAATAGGACGAGGCGAAGCAGCAATAATCTTGGACATAACGAATCTCTTTTGTGATTGATTGTGGGTGCAAAGACGTTGATTTCCGGTCCGGCAATAAGTTCTTAGTGAAAAAAATGCCGAGACTAACGGCTCAGCATTTCATTCAATCGTAGGGGTGGCGTCGATTAATCAGCTAGTCGGGCGACTTCAGTTGCCGCCAGCATAAATGCCCCAGCACCGTAATCGATATTGTGCTCAAACTTAACATCGCGTGGGTTAAAGGCCGGCAATTGAACCCAACCGATCATGCCGTTGTCATGGATACAGGTTTGCAGTGCTGCCCATGCTTTTTCGACCACTGGCAAGTAAGCCTCACGCTCAAGCAAGCCGTTATTGATCCCCCATGCTAAGCCATAACAGAACAAAGAGGTGGCACTGCTCTCCGGAGCGGGGAAGCTATCAGGATCAAGCAGACTTGTGCGCCAAAAACCATCAGGCTGTTGATATTTGACCACTTCGGCGGCTAAATTTTTGAACAAAAGCAAGTAGCGCTCACGTTCATTGTAATCCTCAGGCATGCGAGCGATTAAGCGCGGTACTGCGGCTAATACCCAGCCAATACCACGGCTCCAGAACACTTTGTTACCATTCGCTTCGCGCAGTTCATTACCACTGCCATCCGGAATATAGCGATAATCACGATAGAACAAGCCTGTCTCAGTATCTAACAGATGATCGACCGAATCCCAAAAGGCGCTGTTCATGTAATCAAGGTATTTGTTATCACCCGTGACTTGCGACAAAGCGGCAAAGCTTGGCGGCGCCATAAATAATGAATCGCACCACCACCAATCTTTGCGCCCTAGCTCTGGATTTTCCAACATCAAATCAAGCGCTTTAATCGTAGGCTCTAAGGCTTCTTCTTGCTCAATGACTGGGTAGACATCTAAATATGCCTGGCAGCAAATATGATCATCGGCAAAACGGGGATTAGGTCCAGCGCGAAACCCGGTATGTAGGGTGTAGTTCATCACCCCATCTAAGTATTCAGCATCGTCAGTGGCTAGCCATGCCGCTGAAGTGCACGACCAAAATACCCCGCGTTCCCAATCGGTATCTTTAATAAAACGCGTTTTGCCACTTCGACGCACGACACTGCGAGTTTGATTCGCCGCTTGGTAACGGTAGACTCGCTTCATGGTCTCTAAAATCGTGTGTTTATTCCCTAATGCCATTGCTATTCCTAATTCAAGTTGAGCAAAGCAGCCACCAGCCTAACCAGTTAAGCGTGCAGCTGCCGCATTGATTATGCCGAAGATAGGTTATTTCAAATCGCTCATTGCGACGTGGTCCATATCGTGGAAGGTTTGGTTCTCACCCACCATGCTCCAAATAAAGGTATACGCCGCAGTGCCTACACCGGAGTGAATTGACCAGCTTGGGCTGATCACCGCTTGTTCATTACGCATAATGATATGACGCGTTTCTTGCGGTTCACCCATGTAATGGAACACGATGTTGTCATCTTTCATATTGAAATAAAGATACACTTCCATACGGCGCTCATGAGTATGGCAAGGCATGGTATTCCATAGGCTACCCGGAGCAAGCTCCGTTAAGCCCATCGAGAGTTGGCAAGTTGGCAATACTGATGGGTGAAGGTATTTGTTGATCGTTCGTACGTTACAGTTTTCTTGGCTACCTAGTGTTTCTGGCGAAGCATCTTCACGAGTGATTTTACGCGTCGGATAACTCATATGTGCTGGTGCACTATTGACATAAAAACGTGCTGGCTTGTCTGCAGATACGCTAGCAAACTTCACCTCTTGGACACCTTTGCCTACGTAAATGGCTTCACGCGTGCCAATCTCGTAAGTTTCAGCGTCAACAATAACTAAGCCCGGTTCACCGATGTTAATCACGCCCAACTCACGACGCTCAAGGAAGTAGTCCACGCCAATTTCCTTGCCGCCTTCTAAGCTTAACGTCTCTGTCGTCGGAACCGCGCCCCCGACAATAATGCGGTCAATGTGGCTGTAAGTTAAGTTGAGTTGCCCTTCTTGGAACATATTCTCAATAAGAAACTGTTTACGAAGACCTTCGGTATCTAATTGTTTCGCGTGGTCACTATGAATAGGTTGACGAATTTCCATGATAAATCTCTTTTTATTCAGCAAGGTAAGGGGTGGCTCTGGGTGGTCTCAGTTTGATAAGCCCAGTCGCCTCTAATTAAAGTACCTTGTACTTCTAATGCTTGATTCATAATTGTTAGGCTGGCATCCATACCGACAGCAATACTGCCTAGTCGATGGGCAAGCCCAAGATATTTGGCAGGAACCCATGATGCCATTTGTACAGCATCCCAAACGGGAACATGGCTATCATTCACCATATTGCGCAGCGCTTGAGCTAAGCTGCAGGTGCTTCCCGCAAGCGAGTTACAGGCGGTACGCGCGGCGCCATTAGTGACGGTTATCATTTGAGTACCGAGTAGGTATTCACCATCTTCCAGCCCACCAGCGCGCATACAGTCAGTAATCAAAGCGATGCCTTGATAGCCTTTGAGACGATAAACCAACTCCATCATCACGGGATTGACATGTACACCATCGGCAATCAACTCCGCTAACATGTCGTGGTACAGCAGCGCGCCGCAACAACCGGGCTCTCGATGGTGTAAACCACTCATACCGTTAAATAAATGCACGCCACAATCTGCACCGCGTTGATAGGCTTGGGTGACCTGCGCAAACGAGGCATCTGTGTGAGCAACGGAAGCTTTAATCTGATGTTCTGAGAGCCAGTCAAACGCGCTCATCGCGCCTGCTATTTCTGGGGCAAGTGCGACTCGCAATAAGGAACGCCCTGCCACTTGATATAACTGTTCTAACTCAGTGATTGATGGTGCTTTTAGGTACTCGGTTAAGTGAGAACCGCGACGAGGCTCAGTGAAATAAGGACCTTCAAGAAAACTACCGAGTAGCTCTGCACCTTGGTTTTTCTCACCTAAAGTAAACTGCTGTACCTGTTGTAATGCGTTTAGAATATTTTGCCACGGGGCGGTAACCGTGGTGCCAACCCAAGCAACCACACCCGTTTGTGGTAGCGCGTTAGCAATAGTTTGCAATGCCGAATGTGTCGCATCCATCACGTCTGCACCTGAGCGCCCGTGAATGTGCATATCCACCAAGCCTGGCAGCAGTGATTGACCTTCTAGACGTATCACTGGACAGTCTGTCGGTGTCTCTCGCGTCAACGCCTCAATTTTACCGTTGGCAATGATCACCACGAGATCGTCCACTATGCCTTGTGGTGTAAAAACGCGATCAGCGAGCAAAGCATAACGCATGGTTATAAACCACCTTCAAATTCAAGTTCAGGTTCTGACTGCATAGCCGCTGCTAATTGCTGACGCATATCTTGCATACTTGAGCCACCAATCTCTAACAACATTGCGACTAACTCTTGCAACGTTACGCCTTCTCGTTCAAACGCAGCATTGGCGATCATTGGTAAGTTCACACCACCAATGAGTTCAACATTTGGGGTATCCATCATAATTGCCATCGCACGGTTACATGGCGAGCCACCGGGGATATCCGTCAGAAACAACACCCCTTCACCTGAATCTACATCTTGCGCCGCTTGGCGAAGTAGCGCCTCAAGCTGATCCGTTGAAATAGACTCGACAAAATCAATAAACGCCATCTGCTCTTGCTCACCGGCAATCGCTCTCACCGCGGATTGCATACCAGTAGCAAAATTGATGTGACCTGAAACAACAATACCAATCATCTAAAAATCCTTGATAAGGGGGGAATACTCCCCCCATGTTATCGATACAAATGAATTACAAAATGCCGAAGAAGTGACCGATTACACCCGCTGCCAGGGTCGAGAAAATCAGTACTGGCGGTTTCGCCCAGAAGCCCGTGCCTTTCACCATCTTGAGCATGAAGAACACCAGGGCTAGAGGCAGGATGTTTGGCATAATTTTGTCAAACAAGGCACTTTGCAGCTCCACCACTTTGCCACCGAGTTCGAGTGACGCGGTGGTCTGCACCTTGATAAAGGTGGCAGACAGCGCACCGATAACAAAGATACCCATGATGTTTGCCGCCTTCGCCAGCTTCTCTGTCGCCGAGCTCATGTTCACCATTGCGGCGGTACCCGCTTTGTAACCCATGAACATCAAACCGAAGTACACTAAGAAGTGAACAACTTGGTACAAGACGAAGAATACAAATGGACCCGCGATAGAACCTTCAATTGCAATCGAAGCACCCAACGCCAGGGTAAGAGGCATCAACGTCATGTGGTCGATTGCATCACCGATACCCCCCGTTGGACCCATACCAGCCACCTTCATAACGTTTACCGTTGATGGCTTCTCTTTGTTCTCTTCCATTGCAATGGCAGTACCAAGCAAGAAAGTAAACAGTTTCGGGCTCGCATTGAAGAACTGTAGGTGGTTCTTCAATGACTTGGCGTAATCACGTTTGTTATCGCCATGGATTTTCTTCAATGCTGGGATGATTGAGTAAGCAAAACCACCTGCCTGCATACGTTCGAAGTTAAAGTTACCTTCCATAAACAGACCGCGTAGCGAACAGATCCAAAGATCTCGTTTAGTAATGACTTTGCGCGGTGTGGTGTCTTCGTATGAATCAATATCATCAACCAGACTTTCATGAACCTTGGTATTTTTATCGGCTAGAGTGCCTGCTGTGATATCAGATGCCATCTTCGAATTCCTCTGCTTGTTGGTTGTTAGAATTTCCGTTATTTCCACTGAAGAAGTAGTAAAGTGCTGCTGCTGACGCGCCTAGAATCGCGACTGCCATGATTGGCAATTTTAGGTAAGTCGTCATGACGAAACCGATAAAGAACACACCTGCCACTTCTTTTGACCACATGATTTTCAGTAGCATTGCGAAACCGATAGCTGGAACCATCTTCGCACCGATACCTAAACCTTCTAGCAACACTTTTGGCGCATTTTCATCAATCCAACTTGCGGCATGCTCACCAAAGTAGACTGTGATAAAGGCAACTGTCGAGTACAACAAGGCACGTAATGAAATGGTGGTGACAAGTAGCCTATCTATGCCATCTGAATCGCCTCTTTCCGCAAATTTGTCTGCTTTGCCCATTGTGAATGATGTAAGAGCAAAGAAGCCGATCACTAGCATTTGCATAAGTACAGCAATTGGCATACCCACGCCCATTGCCACTTCCGGTGATTGACCGGTCATCACTGCGAACGCAACAGCAGCAATGGTACCTAGAGTTACATCTGGCGGCTGAGCTCCCGCATTAGGCACGAGACCAAGCCAAGCCAATTCCAGTGTGGCACCAGCCACTAGACCTGTTTGCATGTCACCCATGATCAGACCAACAATTGGACCGGTGATGAGTGGGCGGTGGATGTTCAGCGCGACATCGTATTTATCGATACCACAGAAGAACGCCCATATTGCGACCAACGTAGCTTCCAAAAACATAATTGATTCCTTACTTAATCCTATGTTTGCAATGAAGTATGACGCGGCTTACGCCGTCGCCATGGCAAGCTCAAGAACGTTCACTGGGTTTTGATCTGGTGTGTTTTGCACGGTACAAACCACCCCGCACGCCACCATACGTTCAAAAGCGTTAATATCTTTTTCGTCAACTGACACTGTTTTAGCGATTTGACGTTTACCTTCATGGAAGTGCATGTTGCCAACGTTACAATGTTTAATTGGCACACCACCTTCAACTAAGCGTGCAACGTCCGTTGGGTTGTTACACAAGATGAAAATCTTCTGCTTCTCTGATGCCTTGTGGATGACATCAATGGTTTTTTGAATAGTGAAAAAACGTACTGCATATTCACCACCAGCTGAGGCTTTCATACCTGCCTGCATAAACGCCGCATTTGGTCCTTCGGCTGCGTCATCGTTAGCAACTAAAATCAAGTTTGCTTCGGTATGCTTGCCCCAAGTGATGCGAATTTGTCCGTGTAATAGACGCTCATCAATGCGGGTCCAAACGATGTTAGGTACAGTCATAGAGTCTTCCTATCTACATATTAAAATTATGAATTGTTACTCCTTGAACAACGCGGTTTACTTCACCGGTTGGGCAAGGGTTATCAGGGGTATTACCCAGTGCTAATGCACGATGAAATGCATAGATCTGAGCAAACAGAATGTATGGAAAGAGAAGTTCAATATCGGTTGCAGTTTCCATTGCAGGTACATGCCAGTAATCACCGTTGGTCACTTGCTCATCCAATTGAGCGGTAATTGCGATCACTTTGCATGCGATCTTGTCACGGCGAAGTTCATTCAGCAGATCGAGATCGTATTGACGTGTGTAAGGATTGTTCGAGATATACACCACAATCAATGTTTGGTTATCAACAATCGACTTCGGACCATGACGGAAGCCAAGTGGAGAGTCATAGGTCGCCACTACTTTGCCTGCTGTCAGTTCGAGAAGCTTCAATGCTGACTCCTGCGCTAAACCTTGAAAGCCACCACTACCTAGGTAAATAACGCGGCGTATATCTAGGTTCGCTATATTACTGATAGGCATATTAATTTCCTTGATAAGCCCCTCAGAACATAAGGTTATTCTTTCAAAACCTTTCGAATGATCACGTTTCGCGTCAAGAACCGAAAATGCCGCAACCATCATCGAAGAAAAACTCGACGTCATCGCAAAAGATTTATCGTTGGTTTCTGCTGGCATTAATAGCGCGAAACAACGGTTATCATCGGCACATTTTTGATAAAGCTGCCCTTCTCCGTTGCAGGTCAACACTAGGTGATAGCAAGTAGTAAGACACTGGTTCGCTAATTCCACTGCCGCAACACTTTCTGGACTGTTGCCCGAGCGAGCAAACGAAACCAAAAGTGTTGGTAAATCTTCAGCGAAATATTGATAAGGGTTTGAAACTAAATCTGTCGTCGCAACTGCATCAATTCGACGTCCCGTTGCTTCAGACAGCGCCGGAGCCAATGCACGACCGGCAAATGCAGAGGTGCCGGCACCTGTCATCACAATACGCAAGTCTTGATGGGCGAGTACCTGTTCCATAAAAGCACTGATTGCTGGTCGGCATTCACTGAATATGGCTTGGGTTTTACGCCAACATAAAGGCTGTTGTTCAATCTCTTTGGCAGTCCAGAAAGCGTTCAAACTTTCAAGATCTTGCTGTGAAAAGCCCAAATAATGGTTCATTTTGTACCTCTTAACCTCTGAATTGCTTACAGGCTTTAGCGTAGCTACGCAGCACCTGCTGAATCTTGTCGAGAACCAGGGCTTGTGGCTTAGGTTCAATCAGTCCTGCACGAACGGCTTGGAATTGCTCTGGCAAATACTGACTCAATAATGGAAGTGGGATACCTGTGCGCGCTAAGTTAGCAAACAGGGTTTCTTGGGCATGGTGAATCGCTTCATCTGGCCAGTAATAACGAATGCGATCACTAAAACTGTAGCAACGAGCAAAGCGCTGTTGGTGTTCATCACCGTGGTAATATTTATTCCAATATTCCGGCATCTTGCACATCTGCTGTTCGATCATTTCACGCAAGTTGGAACAATGTGCTTTAGCGACAATCTCTTCTTCGATATCGCAAAGATTAAACAGGGCTTCTCGCATTGCGAATGTCAGTGCGGGTCCCACTTTCAAAATGGCAAAATGACCGGCGACTAATGCTTGGTAAGCTTTATCTGTTTGGTAATCTGTCGAGTGAGCCTCAAACAGCATGTGGTCAAATTGATCGACAACTTTACTCAGTTCGAGGGCTTTCTCTGGGCAAAAGTCGATAACGCCAGTGTGGTCAAATTCAACGCCAGGCTGAACAACTAAACCAATCACACGCGTCCAACACTCAGAAACACCCGCCTGCGCAAAAGCGGCTTTATGACATTCGATGGTTTTCATCGCCGCTTGCGGTGACGTCACCTCCAGCTCGGCTAACTCTTCAGCAGCCCCACCAGGTACCGGCACTTCGGTGCCAATCACATAGCAAATATCACTTGAACCAAAATGGTAAATAGCCGTACTTTCTGCAATTTTTGCCAATCTTGCTGCACGTTCGGCAACAATTTCGTCAGAAAGAGGCACAGGGTCGCCTTGGCAAGACATACTGCAATCAAGATGAATTTTCTTAAATCCTGCGGCAACGTAAGCGGCAATCAAATCCTCAGCATTACGCATGGCTTCATCAGCACTGAGCGTTTGCCAGCGATTGGGACCCAAGTGATCACCACCAAGGATAAGTTTTTCAGTTGGAAAGCTGAGTAATTCAGCTTGCTCTAAAACGAAATTACGGAAATCAACAGGTGTCATACCTGTGTAGCCGCCGAATTGATCGACCTGATTGGAGGTAGCTTCGATTAGCAATAAAGAATCGTCGTTCAACGCCTGCTTAAGGGCAGCCTCAATCACGAGAGGATGAGCAGAGCAAACAGCATAGATGCCATTGTTGTCGCCTGCTTTATGTCGTTGAACGATTTGTTGAAGGGTGTTCATGTACTAACTCCATAATCCACATCTGCGATGCTGTTAAGGAGTTAGCTAGGGTTACTCTTTGTCGACGATAATAACTTCAACTTTCATTTCGCGAAGACTCTGTACGTACTCTTCGGGAATATCAGCGTCAGTGACTAAGATATCAATGTTTCCGAACTCGCGAATCATATGACAGCTGCGTTTACCAAACTTACTAGAGTCAGCAACTGCAATCACTTGTTCCGAAATCTCACACATCAAGCGGTTTAGACTGGCTTCCTGCTCGTTGTGTGTGGTGATACCGGCTCTTAAATCAAATCCATCCACACCTAAAAAGACTTTATCAAATCGATAGTTCTTTAAGCTGTGTTCGGCTTGTGAGCCCGAAAAAGAGAGTGCATTCTTTCGAAGTACACCGCCTGACATCAAAACCTCTATTCCAGGTGCTGATGCCAACTCCATTGCAACATCCAGACCATTGGTCATGACTACTACGTCTTCCAGCGACTTCAAGCTGGCAGCGATTTCACGAGTAGTCGTGCCCGAATCCAGAATAACCGTGTCACCATTTTCGATAAGTTGTGCTGCAGCCTGACCAATGAGAGTTTTCATACCCGCGTTTTGACGACGCTTCTCATGAACAGTAAGTTCAGCAATTACCCCAGAATTCGGAATGGCTGCACCATGAGAGCGGACAACATAACCATTTTTCTCTAGAAAACTGAGATCACTTCGAATTGTGACACTAGAGACATCAAACTGTGCGGCAAGGTCTTCGACACGGGCTTTTCCATCTCGGTTCACCATGTTGACGATTTCCATGCGCCTTTCGACTGCACTTTTCACTTTTACTTTGTCTCCTTACGAAACCAACGAAATTAACTTTCACTTGATTTCGAATACAGAATACACCTAAAAACGAAAGCAACAACGTAAGAAATGGAAACTTTTGATCTCTTTCACAATCTTTCGTTATGTTACGTTTTGCCTTGCGTAAGCTTACGCATTTGCGCCTATCATAACCCTGACGATCGGCAAAGCCAAACCAATACCGCCAACAAAGATCGCAAAATTAGCTAGTTTTGTGAGACAAGTCAGATAAAACCTTTCGCTAATCACGGCAAAACCCCTTTCGTTTTTCGTTTTTTGGTGGTGATAAGGGGTGGAAGAGTTGAGAAACAGAGAGTTGAGAAACAGAGAGTTGAGAAACAGAGAATTGAGAGAAAGAGAAAGAGAAAGAGAAAGAGAAAGAGAAAGAGAAAGCAGACTAGAGGCGAAAAGTGTAAAAGAAAAGGAAAAATAACAAAACGAAAGTCGGCACGTTGCCGAAAACAAAATGCTATCGAAGCCCAGAGGTCAGGCTCCGATATTTACTTACCCTTTGAGCGCAAAGCGTAAAAACTCATTGTCCTCGTAGAGCACATCGTGACTAAATTGCTCAAACTTATACACAGAGCTTAACACCGCCGAACGCTCGTAAACGCTCGCCCTCACCAAAAACGTAATCGGCGCAACCATCTTGCCATCAGCTGAGAAGTGATTGTTGAGATCCGCCGCCAAGACACAAACAAAGTCTTTACCTTGTTGGAAGTTAAGATCCACATCGTGCGGCGATGAAAGCAACACCGTCAGCCCCAGATCTTTTTCAATTGAGCGTACCAGCAACAAATACTCTTCTAACTGAGTCAGAGAATCTTCTGCGCTGAAATTAATCAACTCAAGGAACATCTTCTCAAGGTTATAGTTATTGCCTTGTGAATGTTGGATCAAGACTTTGATTTTCTTCTTCAACAACTTATAGCGTTGCGAAGCTGACTGCTTCTTTAGCCAAAGGCGAAATAGCGAGTTCTTGTCAGCGACATTGAGGCGACGCCCTTTATCTAGCTGATGAAATTCAATGTGTAACAAAGCACTTAGAGCTAATTCTCTAAGTAATAAATGAGTGCGTTCTTGTGGTGATAAAAGAGGTTTCAAAACTACTTATTAACTAGGGTAACGAGAGAAAGACTCATGCCTATTGTGTAGGCGCTGGTTGTTGCTAACCAGATAATCATCAGCTGTCTCAATGCAGTGATGTTGAGTAACGTTTTTGGGCTTGTTAGCTCAAGAGGCAAGAGGATAACCAAATATAAAATGCTTGTACAGTGGGATGAAAAATCAACAGCACTTCCATGCCACAATTTAGCTCAATTTATTAAATATTCCTCGCCATTGTCGAGGATCAAGCTTAATGATTATTTCACTCAAGATTCAAACATGATTGGCTACACTCAATAGTGACGATGCCAAGGCAAGGAGGCAACCATGATTGTAACCCATAGACAATACTGTTTAACTAACAGACCAAACTTACATGCCCACTTTCAAGTCAACCCTGTCGGAAAGCTGGAAGTTGAGATCATCGAACTTCAGGAACACCACAGCACCGAATTTGACGACCTGAGTTTCGAATCGAAAGGCAGTTGCATTAAGGTAAGCGGTAAAGAGCAATCGGTGCCTTGGCAGTGTCATTTAGCCATCTCTGACGCATTAGAACTTTCGTCACTGGTTGAAGAAGCCAACGAAGAATATGAAATGTTAATGCGGGATTTGATGTAACGCCCTAAACCGATAAAGAAACAGCGTTAGCCGTTAAACCTCCATTTTGGAGGTTTTTTGTTCACCTAAATCAACGCAATAAAAATATTTATCGTCTCCAATGGAAACCTTTACCGTAGCGTATTGAAACTGTGAGTTCTTAATATGTTTGCCATACTTAAACTCTGGCATTCTGGTCCATAACTATACCCAAGTGGCTTTGACGGTTTGAGAGTTGAGAACTGAGAAGCGAGAAGCGAGAAGCGAGAAGCGAGAAGCGAGAAGCGAGAAAGGCTACTTGGGTATATTTAATGGAAGAAAAGAAAAAAGGATAGGCAGAATATGGATGGCAACACTCCCAAGCTTTCTCTGCGCACAATTGAACCAACCGATTACCCTGAACTCGCCACACTAATGGATCTTGTTTTTCATGATGTGGGTGGCTCTTGGCCACGACTAACTATTATGGATCTGATCCATCAGTTTCCCGATGGGCAAATCTGTATTGAGGACAATGGTAAAATTGTCGGCGCGGCGCTCACCATCAAGGTCAACTACAACCGCTTCTCTTTGCCTCACCTTTACACTGATATCATCAATGAAAACAATGTGATTCAAAACCAAGTAACTGGCGATGCGATGTATGGCTTGGACGTATTTGTTCACCCTGATTATCGTGGTTTACGTTTAGGTCGCCGCTTGTACGATGCGCGCAAAGAACTCTGTCGCAGTAAAAACTATAAAGCCATTTTAGCCGGTGGACGTATTCCCAATTACCACCAGCACGCCAATGAGCTGAGCGTGACCGAATACATCGAGAAGGTCCAACGCCGAGAATTACACGACCCAATTCTCTCATTCCAGCTTGCGAACGGCTTTGATGTTAAACGCATCATGCGTGGTTACTTGCCAGAAGATGACGCCTCACAGGGTTATGCGACCCTACTAGAATGGGACAATTTCTTTTATGAAGAAGACATTGAGTCTATCCATGATGTCGAGAAAACTTTAGTCCGCATTGGCGTGGTGCAGTGGCAAATGCGTGCGATGCACGATTTGAATGACCTAATCGACCAAGCCGAATTCTTCATCTCGTCGCTCGCCAATTACAAGGCTGACTTTGCGCTGTTTCCTGAGTTTTTCAACGCGCCACTCATGGGGCTGCAAAAAGGGCAAAACTCGGTAGAAGCAATCCGCTTTTTAGCCGAGTTTACCGAAGAGATCAAAAACCGTTTCTCTCAAATGGCGGTGACCTACAACATCAACATCATTGCCGGTAGCATGCCGGAGATCCGTGATGGTAAGTTATACAACGTCGCTTACTTATTGCAACGTGATGGTCAAATCAACGCCCAAGATAAGATCCACATTACCCCGCACGAAGAAAAAGACTGGGTCATCGATGGCGGTGACAAGGTGCATGTATTTGAAACCGATGCGGGTAAAGTGGGTATTTTGATCTGTTATGACAGCGAGTTCCCTGAGCTGGGGCGCATGATGGCAGAAGAAGGGGTGCAGATCCTATTTGTACCATTTTGGACTGACACCAAAAACGGTTATCAACGGGTTCGACTCTGCTCACAAGCTCGTGCGATTGAAAACGAGTGCTATGTCGCGATTGGCGGCAGCGTAGGTAACTTGCCAAGAGTGGATAACGTTGATATTCAGTACGCACAATCTGCGGTGTTCTCGCCATCGGATATCTACTTCCCACATGATGCGACGTTAACCGAAGCCAATGCCAATACTGAAATGATCATCTTTGCCGATGTCGACCTCACCAAACTTAAGCAGCTCAATACGGAAGGTTCGGTGACGAACCTTCGTCACCGTCGACTTGATCTCTATGGCGGATTTACTCGCGCCAAAGAGATGCCAAACGACGTGTAACTCCATCTCGATAACCAGCCGCGAGCCATTCTCGCGGCTTTCTCTATTCGCTCGCTTTTGGCAAATAGTCATATGCTTCGTAACAAGCCCTACTCGGCTTGCAGCAAAAAGCATCAATAACCATTCCTTCCTCACAGTTAATTCGACGGCGGTTGAGTAAAGTAGAACCAGAAAACTATTCTGGATGATCAAGTGCAACGCGCTAACGCTGCTTTGGAGGTCGATATGGAATTAGTGCATCATGGTGGTAAACATACGGTGACGGGTTCATGCCATGAACTCAGCTCTGACGGGCAATCTATCTTAGTCGATTGCGGTTTGTTTCAAGGCGCAGATGAGCGACCTTTAGAGATCGATTTTGCTATCGAACACATCTCTGCCCTACTGCTTACTCATGCTCATATTGATCATATTGGTCGCGTTCCTTGGTTAGTTGGACATGGTTTTCATCAACCTATCTATTGCACCGAAGCGACGGCAGAACTCGTTCCGCTCATGCTTGAAGATGGTCTAAAACTTCAACTTGGTTTAAGCAACAAAGAAGTCCAATACGTCCTCAATCAAATCGACTGTCTGCTACGCCCGCAGCCTTATAACCAATGGTTTAGCATCGACCCAGAAGGAAAATTGCCACTTAAAGCGCGTTTTCAGCCCGCGGGGCACATACTCGGCTCCTCCTACATCGAAGTGCAGCTAGGTAATGGCGAAATCGTACTTTTTTCCGGTGATTTAGGTCCAAGTAATACACCACTATTGCCCGATCCCGTCTCTCCAGAACGGGCGGATTATCTGCTGATTGAAACCACCTATGGTAACAAGCGACACGATGAAATAGAGAGCCGCGCTGAACGGTTGAAGGCGATCATCGATCGCTCATTAGCTGATGGCGGCGCGATACTGATCCCGGCTTTCAGCGTCGGTCGTACTCAAGAGCTATTATTCGATATCGAGCAGCTGATCTATGAACACAAAATCGATATCAATATACCGATTATTCTCGACTCACCCATGGCGCAAAAAGTCACGGAGTCGTATCGAAGCTTTAAAAAGCTCTGGGGAGAAGAAGCCAAAGACCGCCTGGCGGCTTCACGTCACCCTCTCGCCTTTGAGCAGTGTATTACTGTCGATGATCACCGCTACCATCTCAAACTGGTGAATCGACTGAAATCAACCGGTGAAGCATCGATTGTCGTAGCCGCATCCGGAATGTGCCAAGGCGGGCGGATCATGGATTATCTTAAGGCGCTACTACCAGATGAACGCACAGATGTTTTGCTGGCGGGTTATCAAGCTCAAGGTACCCTTGGTCGCGCCATTCAAAGTGGTGAGATGTTGGTCGACATTGATTAAGAAGAAGTGGAAATCAACGCTCAAGTACACACGATGTCAGGCTATTCAGCCCATGCAGACCAAGCTGATTTGCTCAAGTTTATTCAAGGCATTGAGTCCAAGCCTAAAATCATCCACTTAATTCATGGTGAAGACGAAAGTAAACGAGAGTTTGCTACGCAACTGCGTAATTTAGGCTATCAAGTGGTTGAGTAACTGAATAATCTCAATATGACCGATAAGCAAAGAGCTCCATCTAATACAAGAATGGAGCTCTATTGCTAAAGGGGAGTGCTAATTGACTAAATTAAGCGTTGCTCTACCCTTCGTCGCTTTTCTTAAAATATCGTCTCTTAGTCGTGACCTTTATGCCGTAACCGGTTGATGACCACTGGCACCGTCATTCATGATATCGGCAACAAATTGTGCTCTTGCGCCAAGGATCACTTGTACACCATGCTTGCCGACTTTAATTACGCCCATCGCGCCAAGATCATTAATGCCATCTTCATCGATAAGAGACTGATCTTTCACTTCCAGACGCAGACGAGTGATACATGCCCCAACCGTGGTAATGTTAGTGCGACCACCAAGTAGTTTCGTAATTTCTGCTGCAAGCTCATCATTCTCAAGCGTGATTTCTTTGCGCTCAGTGTCTTCTCGACCGACCGTTTTGAAATCAAACTTACGAATCGCAAAGCGGAATACTGAGTAGTAAATCGCGAACATGCACGAACCCCACAATAGAACGTTAACCCAATTGGTTTTAAAGCCATCCATCGCCGGTAATACACCAAACGAAACGAAGTCGATAATACCCGCAGAGAAGGTTTTACCAATATGAACATCAAGTGCGTAAGTGACTGCGTAAGAGACCCCCGCCATAATGGCTGAGAACACGTACAGCAGCGGCGCAACGAAGATAAAGGCAAACTCAACTGGCTCAGTAATACCGGTGACAAACGAGGTTAATGCCGCTGAACCTAAGATACCTGCGGCAATCTTTTTGTTCTTATCTTTTGCTTCGTGATACATCGCTAAACACGCTGCAGGGAAAGCAAACATGTAGATAGCAAAGTTACCTGATAGGAATTTACCCGCGTCGACATACTCGTCTGTTGAGAAGGTTTTTACGCCATCTTCAAGCATTTTGAACCAAATCGTATGGTCACCATTAACGACTGTACCTGCCGCCGTAGTGTACTCACCAAATGAGAACCAGTAAGGGCTGTAGAAAATATGGTGCAGACCAACCGGGATCAGTGCTCGCTCCATAAAGCCGTAAATAAAGGTAGAGATGTACATATTACCGCTGTTCGCCATGTGCGAGAGCGCATCGATCCCCGATTGGATATAAGACCAAATGTAAGGCAGGATAAGCCCAATTAGGAACGCCGAAAATGCAGTAACAATAGGAACAAAGCGTTTGCCAGCAAAGAAGCCGAGGAAGTCTGGTAACTTAGTATCAAAGAACTTCTGATACATGAATGCGGCGAGTATACCGGCGATCAAGCCGCCAAATACACCGGTTTGCAGGGTTGGAATACCCATCACCATCGCATAGCGACCGCCTGCCATTGCCATTTCAGGCGTAATACCTAATGCGACGCCCATCGTGGCATTCATCACCGCCATCGCCACAATCGCCGCGAGCGCTGCAATACCAGACTCTTTGGTTAAGCCTACCGCCGCACCAACCGCAAACAGTAGTGCTAGGTTGTCAAAAATAACCCCGCCAGCACGCATCATTAGCGGCATATCGAGTTTTGCGCCGAAAGCCAATAATAGACCTGCGGCAGGGAGAATAGAGATTGGTAACATCAAAGCTTTCCCGATCGAGGAAAGCTTGGATAGACCACCTTTTAGACCTTCTATCATAGTTATAATCCATTTGTTGTTATACACGTTGCCAACAACAATTCTATCGATTGATATCCAGTCTAAGGTTGCAATTTGCTATAGGTTTGTAAGCCCACTCTTACAATCAGTTAGCGCACGATGTCGTGCTCTACAAGCAGTTGGATCATGATGATCCAAATGCTCTATTTGCCTGGTTTTACTCGCTGGTACAGGCTGATGAGCGCCAGAATAATGTAGCCGCTGATAAGACCCACAATGCCATTACCGATCACCGAATACGTTGCGGACACATAAGGCACGCTAGGTAACAGGCTTAATACACTCGCTAAGCCATGATGAACAAACGGCAAGCTGTGCACTACGATTCCCCCACCCACAAGAAACATCGCGATAGTGCCCACCACCGTCAATATCTTCATCAGTTTAGGCGCAGTGGCTACTAAGCCGTCACCGAGCGAACCCATTACGCCTTTGCCTTCACTCTTACGCTGAAGATAAAAGCCGAGGTCATCCATTTTAACGATGCCTGCCACTAAACCATACACACCGACGGTCATTAGGATGGCGATCAAGCTCATCACTAACACCTGCGTAATAAACGGGTGTCCTTGCACGGTGCCAAGCGCAATCACAATGATCTCTGCCGAGAGAATAAAATCGGTTCGAATCGCACCTTTGATTTTTCGCTGCTCGTAGTCGGCTAAATCCGCTTCACTTTGTTCAATCTGTTGATCTTCCTCTGCGCTGTGAGATTCTACATCATGGTGATGAAAAAACTTCTCATGGATTTTTTCTGCCCCTTCAAAGCAAAGAAACAAACCACCAATTAGCAGCAGTGGTGTGATTAACCACGGCGCTATCGAGCTAATCAATAACGCAGCAGGCACCAATATCAGCTTGTTTCTAAACGAGCCTTTCGCCACTCCCCATACCACCGGAATTTCACGCTCAGCTCGCACCCCTGATACTTGCTGCGCGTTCAGCGCTAAATCGTCCCCTAACACGCCAGCGGTCTTTCGAGCCGCCACTTTTGACATCAATGCCACATCATCAAGCACCGTTGCAATATCATCTAAAAGCGTCAGTAAACTAAGTCCTGCCATTGGTTACCCTTACTCATCTGCAATACTTATCTTGCGCACGACACGCGCAAATAGCTTTTAGATCATCATAAGCCAAAAACTCCCGCTTGGTATGAGCATTGTTGGATGGCAAGATGGCTACCCAATAGAAAAGGCGCCATTTACGGCGCCTTTTTACACAAATTGAGACTGTTAAAACTTAGTTTTCAGTTTTTACTATGCCTTCAATGCTTGATCGAGGTCTTGCAGAATATCTTCAATATGCTCGATACCAACAGACAAACGGATCATCTCTGGTGATACGCCTGCCTGGCGCTGCTCAGCTTCATCCAATTGTCGGTGCGTGGTAGAAGCTGGGTGACAAGCCAGTGATTTTGCATCGCCAATGTTCACCAAGCGTTTGAAGATCTGCAGCGCATCATAAAAACGCACCCCAGCTTGATAACCATCTTTCAGACCAAATGACAAAATTGCCGATGGCTTACCTTGCATATACTTTTCTGCCAACGGATAGAATGGCGAGTCTGGCAAACCAGCATAGCTCACCCAACTGACTTTCTCATGCTGTTTCAAAAACTCTGCCACTTTAAGCGCATTTTCCGTATGGCGCTCCATTCGTAGTGACAAAGTCTCTAAACCTTGCATCAACATAAAGGCATTCATTGGTGACATGGCTGAGCCGGTATTACGTAAAGGCATTCATTGGTGACATGGCTGAGCCGGTATTACGTAAAGGCACAGTACGTGCACGACCAATAAAGGCAGCGGGACCAAATGCTTCGGTGTACACCACGCCATGATAAGAAGGCTCCGGTTGGTTAAATACCGGGAAACGTTCCTTGTGCTCTGCCCAAGGGAATTTACCTGAATCAACAATAATACCGCCAAGAGTCGTACCATGCCCGCCGACATATTTTGTCAGCGAGTGAACCACAATATCAGCACCAAATTCGATTGGCTTGCACAGCGCTGGCGTAGCAACGGTATTATCGACAATCACAGGGACACCTTGTGCGTGGGCAAGGTCAGCCACTCGCTCGAGATCGATAATGTTTCCAGCAGGGTTGCCGATACTCTCGCAGTAAACCGCTTTGGTTTTCTCATCAATCAGTTCCGCTAAGCTCTCTGGTTTATCATCTTTAGCAAAACGAACCTCAATACCCTGTTTTGGCAGCATATGCGCGAATAAGGTGTAAGTACCCCCATATAACTGTGGTGTAGAAACAATATTGTCCCCAGCCTCGGCTAACGTAAGAATCGCGTAGTTAATCGCCGCACTACCTGCGCTCACCACCAAACCTGCAATCCCCCCTTCTAGCGCCGCCATGCGCTTCTCAAGAACATCATTGGTCGGGTTCATAATGCGCGTGTAGATATTACCCGGTACTTCCAAGTTAAACAGATCCGCACCATGTTGTGCGCTATCAAACTCGTAAGCCACGGTCTGGTAGATCGGTGTTGCTACCGATTTAGTGGTTGGATCGGTTTCGTAACCAAAGTGAATCGCTAACGTTTCGTCTTTCATAATTCATCCATGAGAATTGCTGTGAAACTTTGATAATGCGCCTTTCTTACTGGTGAATAAAGCAGCAAGAAAAAGAGTTTTGATATCGGTCGTTAAAAACAATTTTATCAATAGCGTGATCTTGTAGCAGTCACGGGCGTAGGAAACCCTGCTAGCAGTAAGTGAATTATGGAGTTGTGTGCCTAGGAATACAGGCTCCCTACCATAGAGAAAATATTATGAGAAAAGTGATTTCAACACTGTGTCTACTATCAGGTTCGCTATTTTTAAGTGGATGTGATGATGACAACAATGACAACACAAGTACGCTAGCAGCATCTCTTCAGCAAGAGGGGACAACTTCTCTTCAAGCGGTGCATGCCTCGGCTGATGCCCCTCGAGCGAACGTAATCATCAACGGTAATCCGGTGCTTGAAGGTGTCGACTACGCCCAAGGTTCCGGCTATTTGGCAGTGCCAGCTGGTCTAAATACTGTCCAAGTGGATGTCGCGTTGCCTGGCAACAGCACTGCGACCGTCGTACCCGAAACTATTGTCGATTTGTCACCTGACTTGCGCTATACCGCTTTCGTGGTTGGAGATGCGGATGGCAGTCCAAATGCCGTCGAACCCCTCATCGTTACTCGCCCCGCGATTGGACAAGCAAACAGTCAAACACTAGACGTTCAAGTGGTTCATGCTGCTTCAGGTGTCGGTGACGTCAATCTCTATGTATCTACACCAGGCGTTGCCCTTAGTACGCTAACTGCAATTGATACCCTTGCCTTCAAAGACGCAACCACTGTTTTAAATATTCCTGCCGGAGATTATCAAATTCGTTTAGAGACCGTGTCAGGTGGCATTGTTGCCTTTGACTCTGGTCCGGTCACGCTGGCAGCAAACAGTGAACTGACGGTTGCTGCCGTGCCTCGCGCAGATTCCAACCCTGCCTCGCCGGTCAAATTATTGATCCTTGATGGCAGTGGCAGTAGCGTCATCTTTGACAATCGAGAACCAGCAGAAACGCGCGTTGGTCACCTCATTGACGGTGCACCTAATGTCGATGTGTATGCTAATAGCGGCGTCATCAACGGCTTAACTGATGTCGCATTTAAAACCATCAGTCCGTATCTCGAACTTACCGCAGGCAGTTACGATTTAGAAGTGTTCGCAACGGGTACTAATACTAATGCCTTTATCACAGCGAACGGCGTAGCTTTAAATGGCGGAATTGATTACTCGGTTTTTGCGGTAGGAACACCGAACAGCCCAGAAGCGCTTGTTGTAGAAGATAACCGCCGCGCTGTCGCAACCAGCGCTGTACTTAATGTGACTCATGCAGCTGCAAACCCTATCGCAGCATCTGTAGACGTTTATCTTACAGCCAATGCCTCCATCACCGGAGAAACACCGGCACTAGAAGACTTTGCCTTCAAGCAAACCGTCAGCGGCATCTATGTGCCCGCGGGTGATTACTTTGTCACAGTGACTGTGGCAAATGATCCCTCAACCATTGCCATTAATGCAGTCCCTATCACGCTCACTAATGGCGCGGTATACCAAGCTACCGCCATCGATGATAGCGCTGGCTCAGGTTTCAATCTCATTGCCGAAGCCATTACTGACTAAGATTTTAACTCAGCATTTCTTCACTAGGAGGCTTTGAACAGCCTCCTTTGCGATCCAACAATCCATCTAGCATTTACCACTAATTTCTGACTATAAGGCAGAGATGTTTACCTCCAGCCAGTGCAACCAATAACCCATTCATATTGCTGCATAATAAATCACAACAACGTTAATATTACGAATGGATCTTTAAACTGCCTATTAATCGCCTAAATGGATTAACAGTTTAGATTTTTGTGCTATTCATCACTAACTTCACAAATATAGCCTTTTTAATTTAACATTGGCGTTACATAAGGGTTAACATCCATTCCAAATAAAATTACAACAAACACAACATCTCGATTACAACCATCACTAACAGGGAAAATGCTTATGCAGTCTTTAGTTGATTTTCTGAATGGAATCATTTGGAGCCCCGCACTGATTTACTTGTGCTTGGGCGCCGGCTTGTTTTATTCGATCATTACACGCTTTGTTCAAATCCGTCATTTCTTTGAAATGTGGCGACTACTCTTTTCAGGTAAAAGTTCCAAGAAAGGTATCTCATCTTTCCAAGCTCTTGCCGTCTCACTTTCAGGTCGCGTTGGTACGGGTAACATTGCAGGTGTAGCAGCCGCTATCGGTTTTGGTGGTCCAGGTGCGGTATTTTGGATGTGGATGGTTGCCTTCTTTGGCGCCGCGACTGCCTATGCAGAATCAACCTTGGCACAAATCTATAAAGAAGATGACGATGGTCAGTTCCGCGGTGGTCCAGCTTATTACATCGAAAAAGCGATGGGGCAAAAATGGTACGCCTGGATCTTCGCCATCGCGACCATCTTTGCCTGTGGTGTACTGCTACCGGGCGTGCAATCAAATAGTATCGGTAATGCAGTAGAAGCTGCATTTGGCTCCGGTCAAATGATTGAAACTGCGGTTGGCACCTTCAGCTTTGCCAAAATTCTTACTGGTACCGTTATCTCTATCATTCTTGCCTTCATTATCTTTGGTGGCGTGAAGCGTATTGCCCACTTCACACAGATTGTCGTGCCATTTATGGCACTGGCTTACATTGTGACGGCATTCGTTATCATCCTGCTCAACATCAGTGCGGTTCCTGTTATTTTCGCCATGATCATCGAAGATGCATTCTCACCAATGGCTGGTGTTGGCGCTGCAATTGGTTGGGGGGTGAAACGTGGCGTTTACTCAAACGAAGCAGGACAAGGTACAGGTCCTCACGCAGCCGCTGCTGCAAACGTAGAACACCCTGCACAGCAAGGCTTAGTACAGTCGTTCTCAATCTATATTGATACTCTACTGGTTTGTCCTGCCACTGCATTTATGATTTTAATCACTGGCGCTTACAACGTACACGGTGCTAGTGAAGCGTTCTTGATTCAAAACGTTGCCGCTGAAATCAGTGCCAATGGTCCTGTGTTTACTCAAATGGCGATTGAAAGTGCACTACCTGGCGTAGGTAAGCCATTTATTGCTGTCGCGCTGTTCTTCTTCGCCTTCACCACTATTCTGGCTTACTACTATATCGCAGAAACCAACATCGCTTACATCCGTCGCACTTTCAAAGTCAGCGGTCTGATGTTCATTCTCAAACTGGTATTAATTTCTGCGGTATTCTACGGCACTGTGAAAACCGCTAACCTTGCGTGGGCTATGGGTGATGTGGGTGTCGGTCTGATGGCATGGCTTAACATTGTCGGTATCTTGATTATTTTCTTCTTGTCAAAGCCGGCGATCAAAGCGCTAAAAGATTACGAAGAGCAACAAAAAGCAGGCGTAACAGAATACACCTTTAACCCGGTAAAACTGGGGATCAAAGGCGCTGATTACTGGGAAGATCGTTACCGCCGAGAGCATGGCAATCCAAAAGCGGCAGTAGATAAAGAAGTCGACGTAGAAGTGGTAAACAACACTTCATCATAAGAAAAGCAGTGGTATATAGCTGTAACTGTCCAACAGCATCAACGATGTTTAGGGCTTAAAAAAGGGGCTAACCAAATGGTTAGCCCCTTTCTTTTATCAAACTTTTAAGCGTTGATTACGCTGTTGCTTGCTCAGCTGCAACGATTGGCTTGATGCGCTTCTCACCGATTGGAAGAACTACGCGACCAAATTCGTTATTTAGTACTTGAGCCATTGCAAAGTAGATCGCGCTTGCGCCACAGAAGATACCTTCGATACCAGCGATAGTGCCGATTACTGTGCTACCAGTGAAATCGCGAGCTGCTAGTAGGAAGAATAGAATAGTTAGAGAACCAAACACAACTTGCTTCGCTGTTGGGTAGCATAGTGAGCCAATGAACATAAAGCCAGTGAAGATACCCCATAGAGTTAGGTACCAACCCATGAAGCTGTGTGGGCTTGGTTGTAGACCCATTTCAGGCATTACTAGTAGACCAACTAGTGTCAGCCAGAATAGACCATAAGATGTAAATGCAGTAGTACCAAACGTGTCACCACGCTTAAAGCACATCATACCTACAAGCACTTGACCTAGACCACCGTAGAAGATGCCCATAGCCAGAATCATAGAGTCAATTGGGAAAAAGCCTGCGTTATGGATGTTTAGCAGGATGGTTGTCATACCGAAACCCATTAGACCTAATGGTGCTGGGTTAGCCAGTTTTGTAGACATGGGGGCGTACCTTTCAAAAAATGTGATAAAAATTACGCGCAGATTTTAGTGGCGCCAACAGTAAACACAACAGCTAACGACTGAAAACTTATATTACACAAATAAACAATTCATCACATAACGATGAAAGTGCTGGCATTTTTCATGAAAAATCAGAAAAAACACGACAAAATGCAGTTAAAATTTCAATCCCACCCAGCAACATTCGCTCGAAAAAACAGCAACTTTCATGCTAATTGCTAACAAAACATACAAAAAAACCAGCCCCAAAGGCTGGTTTTACTGTTTTGATCTTTACGTCAAAGACGCAAACTTATTACCAAAATAATTGCAGCAGTCAACAATGGTGCTGCTACAAAGATAACGGTAATCTTATTCCCACTCGATTGTCGCTGGTGGCTTACCAGAGATGTCGTAAACCACGCGAGAAATGCCATCTACTTCGTTGATAATGCGGTTAGAAACCTTACCTAGGAAGTCGTATGGTAGGTGTGCCCAATGCGCTGTCATAAAGTCGATGGTTTCTACTGCACGTAGTGATACTACCCAGTCATATTTACGACCATCGCCCATTACACCTACAGAGCGTACTGGTAGGAATACGGTGAACGCTTGCGATACTTTGTCGTAAAGGTCTGCATTGTGCAGTTCTTCAATAAAGATAGCATCAGCACGACGTAGCAAGTCACAGTACTCTTTCTTGATCTCGCCAAGAACACGAACACCTAGACCTGGACCTGGGAATGGGTGACGGTAAAGCATGTTGTACGGTAGACCTAGCTCTAGACCAATCTTGCGCACTTCGTCTTTAAATAGTTCACGTAGTGGCTCAACAAGACCCATCGCCATATCTTCTGGTAGACCGCCCACGTTGTGGTGTGATTTGATCACATGCGCTTTACCTGTTTTAGACGCCGCTGATTCGATTACGTCAGGGTAGATAGTACCTTGCGCCAACCATTTAGCGTTTTTCAGCTTCTTAGACTCTTCGTCGAATACGTCCACAAATACGTGACCAATGGTCTTACGCTTCTCTTCTGGATCCGATTTGCCTTTTAGTGCTTCTAGAAAACGCTCTTCTGCATCAACTTTGATGATGTTTAGACCGAACTTGTCGCCAAACATATCCATTACTTGTTGACCTTCGTTTAGACGAAGTAGACCGTTATCAACAAATACACACGTCAGTTTGTCGCCGATTGCACGGTGAACAAGCATCGCGACTACTGAAGAGTCCACACCACCAGATAGACCAAGGATAACTTCATCGTCACCTACTTGCTCTTTGATACGTGCAACCGCATCTTCAATGATAGATTCAGAAGTCCATAGACGCTCACAGCCACATACGCCAAGAACAAAGTTCTCAAGCATTTGTAGACCGCCTTTGGTGTGCGTTACTTCTGGGTGGAATTGTACGCCGTAGTATTTCTTCTCTTCGTTCGCCATAGCAGCGTAAGGACAAGTGTCTGTCTCACCTACTTTTACGAAGTCTGCTGGGATTTCTACTACTTTGTCACCGTGGCTCATCCACACGTCTTGAGTAAGCTCAAGATCTTTAAAGATTGCAGATTCGCCAGAAACTTTAACTTGTGCGTAGCCAAATTCACGTTCAGTTGAACCTGCTACTTTACCACCTAGCTGCTCCGCCATAGTTTGCATGCCGTAACATACACCTAGTACTGGCACGCCAGAGTCAAATACGTATTGTGGAGCGCGTGGAGAGTTTTCTTCTGTTACGCTTTCAGGACCACCAGAAAGGATGATGCCGTCTGGGTTGAATTCACGAATATCCGCTTCTTCTACATCCCAGCTCCATAGTTCACAGTAAACACCGATTTCACGAACACGGCGTGCAACAAGCTGAGTGTATTGAGAACCGAAGTCCAGGATCAGAATACGTTGGTCATGGATATTTTTAGTCATTTTGAGCAGTCTTATAAGCTAGGTTATGAAAACGAGGCGAGTTTACCCGCCTCTTATCAATGCTTCAAGGAAAAAAGCAAACGTTTACGTCGGTTGTATTCTGGTAAAGAAATTAACCGCGACGGTAGTTTGGTGCTTCCTTAGTAATTTGAACGTCGTGTACGTGCGATTCAGCCATGCCCGCACCTGAGATGCGAACAAATTCAGCTTTAGTACGCATGTCTTCGATCGTTGCTGAGCCAGTAAGACCCATGCTTGAACGTAGACCACCCATTTGTTGGTGAACGATCTCTTTAAGTAGACCTTTGTATGCGATACGACCTTCAATACCTTCTGGTACTAGCTTGTCTGCTGCGTTGTCAGACTGGAAGTAACGGTCAGATGAACCTTGTGACATTGCACCTAGTGAACCCATACCACGGTAAGCTTTGTAAGAACGACCGTTGTAAAGAATCACTTCACCTGGTGCTTCTTCAGTACCAGCAAACATAGAGCCAACCATTACACATGATGCACCCGCTACGATTGCTTTACAGATGTCGCCAGAGAAACGGATACCGCCGTCAGCAATAACTGGGATACCGAATTCATTCGCTACTTCTGCCGCATCTGCGATAGCTGTGATTTGTGGAACACCTACGCCTGTAACGATACGAGTTGTACAGATAGAGCCAGGACCGATACCCACTTTAACTGCGCTTACACCCGCTTCAATCAGAGCACGAGCACCCGCACCTGTTGCTACGTTACCGCCGATGATGTCTAGGTTTGGATGCGCAGCGCGAGTTTCGCGAATACGGTTTAGAACACCTTCAGAGTGACCGTGTGAAGAGTCGATAAGTAGTACGTCAACGCCCGCTTCAACTAGCGCTTGAACACGCTCTTCGTTACCAGCGCCAGCACCAACTGCTGCACCAACACGTAGACGACCTTGCGCATCTTTACATGCGTTTGGTTTAGTTTCCGCTTTATGGAAGTCTTTCGCGGTGATCATACCGGTTAGTTGGAAGTCATCGTTCACAACCAGCACTTTCTCAACACGCGCTTCGTGCATTTTCTCTTGCACTTCAGCACGCTCTGCACCTTCTTTAACAGAAGCTAGGCGCTCTTTCGGCGTCATTACTGCTGATACTTTCTTAGATAGGTCAGTTACAAAACGAACGTCACGACCAGTGATAATACCCACTAGCTCGTTGCTTTCAGTTACTACTGGGAAACCAGCAAAACCGTGCTTTTCAGTTAAAGCAACAACATCAGCAATCGTTGCGTCAGGGCTTACAGTTACCGGATCGGTAACCACACCTGATTCGTACTTTTTAACCGCACGAACTTCCGCAGCTTGCTGCTCAATTGACATGTTTTTGTGGATAAAGCCAATGCCACCCTCTTGCGCTAGCGCGATTGCTAGACGAGCTTCAGTAACGGTGTCCATAGACGCCGAAATCATAGGGATGTTTAGGGTGATGTTCTTAGTTAGCTGAGTGCGAAGATCAGCAGTGTTTGGGAGAACAGTGGAGTGAGCTGGCACGAGTAGTACGTCATCGAATGTCAGCGCTTCTTTGGCAATTCTTAGCATTTGCAATATCTCACAATAGATAGGTAGAAAGAAAATCCAATCTCATCGTTTCGCATAATGAGCACAGAAAGTAAGGAAACTTTGCTGCATTTGGATTAGATATTGCGGTGGGATTATACGGTGAAGATTGACGCTTGACCACAAATTTTTTTAATTTTTTTCTTGCAATTACCCCCTTGCTATGTATTATATTGCCGCTAATTTCCATACTCACGCCTACGAGATTAGCTGTGTCATCTCTGACCAATCAAAATATCTTTACCGTATCGAGACTTAATGCAGAAGTACGCCTTTTGCTTGAGAATGAAATGGGGATCGTTTGGTTAGTTGGTGAGATATCTAACTTCTCTGCACCAGTCTCCGGTCACTGGTACTTCACTCTTAAAGATGCTCGTGCTCAAGTCAAATGTGCCATGTTCCGTGGTAACAATCGTCACGTCTCTTTTAAGCCGACTAACGGTAATCAAGTGCTAGTTAAAGCTCGCTTGTCGCTCTATGAGCCACGCGGCGACTACCAGTTGATCATCGAAAGTATGCAGCCAGAAGGTGACGGTCGCTTGCAGCAGCAATTCGAAGAGCTGAAGATGAAACTCGCAGCAGAAGGTTTATTTGCTCAAACCAGCAAACAGCCTCTGCCTGAGCATCCAAAGTGCGTGGGTATTGTCACCTCGAAAACTGGCGCTGCGCTATTCGATATTCTTGATGTGTTAAAGCGTCGTGATCCTTCCCTACCCGTCATCATCTATCCAACTATGGTGCAAGGTGAAGAAGCGGCGATTCAAATTGCTCAAGCGATTGGCTGTGCCAATAGCCGTAACGAATGTGATGTGTTGATTGTCGGTCGTGGTGGTGGCTCCCTAGAAGATCTGTGGTGTTTCAACAATGAAATCTTGGCGCGTACCATTGCGGCAAGCCAGATCCCGATCATCAGTGCGGTCGGTCATGAAGTTGATGTCACCATTGCAGACTTTGTTGCTGACATGCGTGCGCCAACACCTTCTGCGGCCGCAGAGCTGGTTAGCCGTGATAACAGCCATAAAGCGCAAGGCTTAGCGACTCGTGAACAGAAACTGTTTACGGCGATGCGCTACTACTTTGCTGAGCAAAAACAGAGCCTGCGCCAACTAGAGCACAGATTAGACAGACAACATCCAAATCAGCAGTTGCAGCGTCAAAGCCAGCAGCTTGATGATTTAGATGCGCGCCTTCAGCGTGCGATGCAGCGCTTTATTGCTCAGCATCAGCAGAAAATCGAGCGCCAGCTGCACCGTATTCAACTCCATTCGCCAACCAAACGCCTCAGTGCACAGCAGGCAACTCTTGCTCGCCTTGAGCAAAAGCTATTCGATGCGATGGACAGAAAGCTACTTAAATCTCGCCATCAACTGGCACTTGCGGCTGAAAAGCTCGATACAGTAAGTCCATTGGCGACACTCAAACGCGGTTACTCGATCACTCAAACTGAGCAAGGCGATGTGGTTCACTCTGCGCAAGACGTAAAAACGGGCGATACCCTGATCACCCGCTTAGCTGATGGCGAACTACGTTCAACCGTCAATTAATCTACTTTTTTCTCAAACTCGAACCGTACTCGCGACTTCGATTTCAACTCATTGCAGCTATTGCAAAAATAGTTCGCGGCTCCACATGCCTGCAACTTTTCCAGTTGTGCCTGACAATCTGGGCAATAACCAACCTTTAAAAATGACTCTGCGCAGTTGTTACAGTGGTAGTGACCTTGCCAATCAAGTTCTTGCTGGCATTGTGGGCACACATTATCACTCATTATTTTTCCCTCATGGTTCCACTGGATCCTATTGTGACGGTATGGTGCACATCACTCTATGATCTTTGTCACGTCAATATAGTCGTCACATTGCGAGCATCGATTAATTGACTAAAAAGCACTCTATCTGCCAAGATGATCTTCATAAGATCATCTGCTAAATCCATTTTGATCAGCGATCTACCCCAAAAAGAATATTTATATAACCACACACCGAAAGCATAAGTTACATATCCTGTTTTTGGATTTTAAACGATATTTAAATCTTAAATTAATCTATTAAAACCAACTTTTTAGTATTTAATAAAAAGATCGCATTAGACTGTCGCTGCAATTACATCGGTCTGCATTTCAATGTAATTTGGACTCGTTTCGCGCAGGCTCACTCTAATGCTCGCATACTCTTTCAGGCTGTGAACATGGGTGCCGCCACAAGGAATCTCAGCAAGATTGCCGTTGCCTAAATCACAGCGCCAGTAACGTGAGTCAGTTAATGCTTGCCCCTCACAGTGCATATTCACATCACCTCCTTGGGCTAACCAATCACTAACCATCTGATTTACATAATCTTCTATCGATTGAAGTTGCTCGGATACATCAGCACTATTGAGCCCGCGTTTGCGTAGAGTTTTGCCTAAACGATAACTGTCTACACATTTGTCGGCAGTCACGAAACTGGTCTCTTGCGCATAGTTATTAAAATCATAGCTACCAAGGGTATCTTTTCGATCGGCATCTTTACGCCAATAACCCTGCTCGGTGAGGACTTTGTTGAGAGCCAAAAAGGCAAGATGCCCGGCACTATGACCGCGACTTAATGCTTGCTGGTAGCTCTTATCAACCGATAAGACCAGGCTATCACCAGTTAAAAATACTGCGTTTGTATTTTCAACCACATGAACCACTACAAATGCCCAGCCTGCCTCATCGCGTTTTACCGGGATGGCTTTATCAACGTAGAGGGTATTAGTAGCAAGCTCGACGGCGCCAACGAAACAGTCGACTAACGAGTACTCGGTGCCATGCAATGCAAGCGTACCTTTATCGGCTGGGTGATCAGGCCAAATATGGCTGACAGGATGACATGGGGTTTTATCGGTAACGATATAAGTGACATCACCAGATGTTTGGCTAAGTTGGATTTGCGCGGTAAGTTGCCAAGTTTGATGGCAGAACTGGGTAATAGTTGGCGTTACATTCATTGTAATTTCGATTTGGTTATTCTGTAGAGATAAAAAAAGCGCCTACATTGTAGGCGCTTTTCAAGTAAATCGTTAGTGGTTACTTTTTACGGTTTTTAACCATGCTCATTAGGCGTTTACGGTTACGCTCTTGAGACAGTGTCATTTTAGTCGTTTTACCTTCAAATGGGTTTTCACTGTTCTGGAACTGGATACGAATTGGCGTACCCATGATCTCTAGCGACTTACGGTAGTAGTTCATCAAGAAACGCTTGTATGAATCTGGTAGTTCGCGTACTTGGTTACCGTGGATAACGATAATTGGTGGGTTATAACCACCCGCGTGCGCGTATTTTAGTTTCACGCGGCGACCACGAACCATAGGCGGCTGGTGATCGTCGGTTGCCATCTTCATGATACGAGTCAGAACAGAAGTGCCTACACGTGTCGTTGCTGACTTGTATGCTTCTTGTACTGATTCAAATAGGTGACCAACACCTGTACCGTGTAGAGCTGAGATAAAGTGAATACGCGCGAAGTCAACGAAACCTAGACGACGGTCTAGCTCTTTCTTCACTGATTCTTTTACATCATTATCCAGACCATCCCACTTGTTTACTGCGAGAACAATCGAACGACCCGCGTTGAGTGCAAAGCCTAGCAAGCTTAGATCTTGATCTGAGATATTTTCACGTGCATCGATGATCAAAAGAACCACGTTGGCATCTTCAACCGCTTTCAGCGTTTTAACGACTGAGAATTTCTCAACCGTTTCGTTGATACGTGTACGACGACGAACACCCGCAGTATCAATCAATACGTACTCACGACCATCACGCTCCATCGGAATGTAGATAGAGTCACGGGTGGTTCCTGGCATATCGTAAACAACCACACGTTCTTCACCAAGAATACGGTTAGTTAGGGTTGATTTACCAACGTTAGGACGACCGATAATTGCCAGTTTAATTGGCTGATCTTGCAAGCGCTTGAATTCTGCTTCCGCTTCTTCTTCGCTGTAATCTAATTGTTCTTGCTCTTCGTCTTCAAAGTCAGTCAGGTCAGTGATCTCACCTTGAGTCTCTTCAGCGAATTTTTCTGCAAATGGGTTTAGCGCAAGGTCGATAAGCGCAGCAACACCGCGACCATGAGCGGCAGCAATTTGGTACATCTCTTCCATACCTAGTTGCCAGAACTCAGCGCTCGCTGCATCTGCATCGATACCATCAATCTTGTTTACTACCAGCATCGCTGGCTTTTCAAGTTTACGTAGGTGTTGTGCGATAGCTTCATCCGCAGCTGTTAGACCAGCGCGACCGTCTACCATAAATAGCACAACATCAGCTTCATCAATCGCCGCTAGCGATTGCTGAGCCATTTTTGTTTCTACGCCTTCTTCTGTGCCATCGATACCGCCGGTATCGATCACAATAAATTCATGCTCACCAAGCTTAGCTTGGCCATATTTACGGTCACGAGTTAAGCCAGGGAAGTCCGCCACTAGCGCATCACGTGTACGAGTTAAGCGGTTAAACAACGTAGACTTACCTACGTTCGGACGCCCTACAAGAGCAACAACAGGAACCATAACAACCTCTACAATATTCTATTCTTATGTAGTTATAGGTAACGACTGACAAGATTTCCTCTCGCCAAATTGTTACCTATAGCAACACTACTATTAATTAAATCACTGTTTTATATAAACAAAACGACTCCTAACTGTCACCAGCCAGGAGCCGAATGTGAATTATATCACGAAATTATTCGCTGAGCGTTAGTTTCTTTACATTGCCATTTCGGGTTGTAATAACGAAACCATCATCAAGTGCAACAGGCGCAACCGCGAAACCGTCACCGCCCTCTTTTTGCATTGAAACAAACTCACCGGTGCTGCGATCGACCCAATATAGGTAGCCTTCGCTATCACCAACCACTAAATAGTCACCCATCACTTTAGGCGCAGTCAACAAACGGTGCTCTAACTGCTTGTTTTTCCAAAGTTCGGTACCACTACGCGCATCGACAGCAACTAAGTGATCTTTATCAGTCACGAGGAAAATACGGCTACCATCGTTAGCCATATCCGTTGCAGAAGAGTAAGTACGTTTCCAACCTGGTTGACCAGAACGCAGATCAATCGCGGTTAACTGACCATTGTAACCCACCACGAACAAAGTACTGCCCATCAGCATTGGCGATGCATCAACATCAACAATACGGTCAATCTCAGTCGCGCCTTTAGGCGTACCAATTGGCTGTTGCCAAATCAGTTGACCACGTTGAACGATAGCGGCAGCAAGTCGACCATTAGCCGTACCCCAGAATACACCACCAGAAATAGTGGTTGGTGCACTGGTACCGCGCAGTGTCAGCGTTGGCACTTCAGTGCTGATCGCCCACTTCTGCTCACCGTCTTGCTGATCTAAAGCAATCAACACACCTTCACTGGTATGTACCATGACTAAGTTGTCATCAGTTGCTGGTGCTGATAGCACTTCACCTTGAACTGAAGTGCGCCACAATAGCTCACCCGTTTCTTGATTCAGTGCAATCACTTCGCCATTTTCGCTACCGATAAATAATTTATCGTAAGCTGGTGAGATACCACCAGATAAGCGAGCGGGTACATCATCTTCTAGATCAATTTGCCACAGCTCGTCACCGGTTTGGGGATCCAGTGCTTTCACCTCACCGTTGCGGCTTGCAACAAATACTTTGCCGTAAGCATATGCCGGTGCCAGCTTAGAGAAGTACTGCTCGACACCATCGCCAATAGAAGCACGCCAAGCCGATGAAGTGGTAAATTCGTTATCCACTTGCGGTACTGGCGCCATGATGATGGTATCTTCTTCACTCGCACAACCAGCCAATACGCTGATGACTGCAACTGTCGTCAATGCCTTATTCAGCAATTTCTTCATGCAACGTGCCCTTACTTGGCTAGATCATCCAATTTCATTTGTAGTGCTTCGCTTGCATCACCCGCTTGTTGTGCTTCTGTGTATGCTGCGTATGCACCAGCTGCATCTCCTTTGCGCAGTAAGATGTCACCTTTTAGTTCTTCAACGCGACCAGCCCAACCCTCGTCAGTGATCTTGTCTAGTTGTGCGATTGCCGCATCAAACTTACCTTGCTCTGATTGCAGGCGAGCCAAACGGTAGTTAATTACTGCTAGTAGAGCTTGGTCTTTCGATGCCGTTGTTGCCCATTGCAGTTGTTCAATAGCCGCGTCCAATTGGTTTTCTTCAACTTGTACTTTCGCTAGCTGTAATGCCGCAAGAACTGAATATTCAGTCTCACCGTTAGCATCGATAAAGCTTTGTACTTGTTGTTCGGCTTCGCCACCTTGTGTTGCTAAGGTTGAAATTACTTTTGAGTAGCTTTCAGAAGCAGCTTCTTGAGCAGCAATAGTTGAATCCTGGTAGTAACGCCAGCCAAATAGACCGCCAAGACCGATTACAGCACCAAAAATGACTGCTTTACCGTTCTCTTTCCACCAATCTTTAATCGCTTCAACTTGTTGTTCTTCAGTATCGTAGAGTTCCACTTCCTGTCCTCTTAATATCACAAAAGTGGCGACTCTCATCGCCACTTTCTTAAACTTAAATTTGGTTAGATTAGCTCTGCTAGTTTCGCAATAACATCAGCTTGGCTGTAAGTCTCTTGCGTACCACCAACAAGGTCTTTCAATACTACGCTGTTGTCTGCCACTTCGTTCTCACCGAGAACAAGAGCAACCACCGCACCAACTTTATCTGCACGCTTAAATTGCTTTTTAAAGTTGCCACCACCGAAGTGGTTCATCACACGTAGACCTGGTACTTGTTCACGTAGCTGTTCAGCCAGCTTCATACCCGCCATCATAGTACCTTCGCCTGCAGTCACCATGTAAACATCAACACTGCGACGAACGTCGGTTAGTTCTAGAGTTTCTAGCATTAGCACTAGACGCTCAAGACCCATTGCAAAACCCACTGCTGGTGTCGCTTTACCGCCTAGTTGTTCAACTAGACCGTCATAACGACCACCACCACACACTGTACCTTGTGAACCTAGGCTTTCTGTGATCCACTCAAATACAGTACGGTTGTAGTAATCCAGACCACGCACTAGACGCTCATTTACTGTGTATTCGATACCAGCCGCGTCAAGAAGTTCACATAGACCTGCAAAATGTTGCTTAGATTCTTCATCTAGGTATTCAGATAGACGTGGTGCATCACCAAGGATCGCTTGTACATCTGGGTTTTTGGTATCCAGTACACGTAGCGGGTTAGTGTGCATACGACGTTTACAATCTTCGTCTAGCACATCCATATGTTGCTCTAGGAAAGCAATCAAAGCTTCACGGTAGTTAGCACGCGCATCAAGTGAACCAATTGAGTTCAGCTCAAGGCGCACATGCTTATCAATACCTAGCTCACGCCATAGACGCGCAGTCATCATGATAAGTTCTGCATCAACGTCAGGACCGTTTAGACCAAACACTTCCACACCACATTGGTGGAATTGACGGTAACGACCTTTTTGTGGACGCTCGTGACGGAACATAGGACCCATGTACCATACACGTTGTTCTTGGTTGTACAGCAGACCGTTTTCGATACCTGCACGCACACAACCCGCAGTGCCTTCTGGACGTAGCGTTAGGCTGTCACCATTGCGATCTTCAAAGGTGTACATCTCTTTTTCTACAACGTCAGTCACTTCACCGATTGCGCGACTAAATAGATGCGTCATCTCAACGATTGGCATGCGCATTTCGTTATAACCGTATGCGCTAATTACGTTCTTCACTGTATTTTCTAGCTTTTGCCACAGTGGTGATTGAGTTGGGAGACAATCGTTCATGCCTCGAATTGCTTGAATTGGTTTTGCCACAATATTTACCGTAATTTTAATTACTTCGTTGAGATTTAGTTTTGCACTTTAATTTCGATGCGATTGCTTTCATCCAGCACGGCTGCTTTCGCTCGAATTTTTGCTTCTAGCTGATTAACCAGATCGTCGTTGTCAAAACGCTCTTTCTGACGTTTACCATCTTCGTAAAATGCGCTCTTCTTGTTACTACCAGCCAAACCTAGGTGTGAAACCTCAGCTTCGCCTGGACCGTTTACTACACAACCGATGATAGATACATCCATTGGGGTAATAATGTCTTCAAGACGCTCTTCAAGCGCATTCACCGTACTGATCACATCGAACTCTTGACGAGAACAGCTAGGGCAAGCAATAAAGTTAATACCACGTGAGCGAATACGCAGAGATTTAAGAATATCAAAGCCAACTTTGATCTCTTCAACCGGGTTCGCTGCAAGGGAAATGCGCAGTGTATCACCGATACCTTCTGCCAGTAGCATTCCCAAACCTACCGATGATTTAACTGCACCAGCACGTGCTCCACCCGCTTCCGTAATACCTAAGTGAAGCGGTTGATCGATCTTCTTCGCTAACAGACGATATGAATCTACTGCGAGAAACACATCGGATGCTTTTACGCTGACTTTGAATTGATCAAAGTTAAGGCGATCGAGAATATCGACATGACGCATCGCAGATTCAACTAACGCTTCTGGTGTCGGCTCGCCGTACTTCATCTGGATATCTTTTTCCAGAGAACCACCATTAACGCCAATGCGAATCGGAATGTTCTTGTCACGCGCACAATCAACAACCGAGCGGATACGCTCTTCGTTGCCAATATTACCTGGGTTAATACGTAAACAGTCGACGCCATATTCTGCCACTTTAAGCGCGATACGGTAGTCAAAGTGAATATCCGCAACTAGCGGGATGTTCACTTGCTGTTTAATTAACTTAAATGCCTCGGCGGCATCCATGGTTGGTACAGATACACGCACGATATCTGCGCCAACATTTTCCAATGCTCGAATTTGTGCAACAGTCGCTTCCACGTCTGTTGTTCTGGTGTTAGTCATTGACTGCACCGCAATTGGTGCGCCATCACCAATAGGCACATCGCCCACATAGATTCGAGTCGATGGGCGACGTTTAATAGGAGATTCGTGTTGCATAATCTTTTCTAAGGTAAGGTGAATCTTGCTGCTTTGCCTGCAGTATACCCAGAAAGGTCGACAGTTTCACTCGCTAAGGTGATAGAAACGTTTTGTGGCGCACCTAAAATCACGTTGTAAGGCAATTTACCTTCAAGTTCTACGGCTTCACCACCACGTTTGATACCACTAATCAGTGTTTTACCTGTTGCATCTTTCACTTGTACCCAGCATTCGCCATTGAAACTAATCTCTAAGCGGTTAGCGACGACTTCTGGTTTGACAACTTCAGGTTCTACTGGCGCGGTGACTTCTGTTGCTGCTTCAGTGGTCGCTTCGGCAGCCGTGTCACTGCTTTCAACTACAGGCTCTTGGCTAGTTGGTTGGCTTTGCTCTGTGGCGGTGTCACTCGGTAACGTAACAGGCTCACTAGGCTCAGCGGAAATTTGATCAATAGCAGTATCAAGCTCAGGTTGTTGCTCTGTTTCAGCAACCAATGCACTGTCTTCTTCAATACTTAGCTCAAGGGCGTCTTTTTGTTGATTTTGCCACCACCATACCGAAGAGATGGCAACAATAACGATCACAATACCCCAAGTTAATGCCATGATACGGCTGTCATGCTTTTCACGATTGGTCTTGCGTGAAAAGCTCTTCATTTCTTGTTCTTGTGGCGCTTGAGTACCGACCGTTGCATCCAGAGCCGCTAATACCTCAGCTTCATCGGCATTGACTACTTTGGCGTATGAACGCAAATAACCACGTGTAAATGTCGCGACTTGATCCGGTTCAAACTCGTTTTTCTCAATTTGCTCAATGATGGCTATGCGAAGACGTAAACGGTCAGCCACTTGTTTTTTACTTAACCCAGCCTCTTCGCGCTTTAGCTTTAAAATCGTGCCAGGCTCAATGTGAAATTTCTCTGTGTTCTCTTCTACAACTGCAGTCGGTTGCTCTGTATTCATGTTGTTGTGTCTCTCGTGTCACTTCAGGTCAACCGGTCTTGGTTATTTTTAGTTGGTAGTTGGTTAAACCTAATGTTGGTAAGTTTGCTAACTAATTTATCAGTTAAATGCATCTTGCAGACAAGATTAGAGAATGTCACTGATAAAATTGTTACGACTGTTCCTTAAGAGTTTAGTTAAACGTCCAGATCATCTACTTAAGGATGTAATTATTAATTCTAATAGATATAAAGCACGAAACAACATAATCGGGTGAGATAAATTACAGCAAGCTCAAGGTTTTTCTAAAAACTGACATTTTTAAATAAGATAAAACCAAAAAACTGCGAGAAAGCTTTATTTTTGTAGAAATAAGTTGCAACAAAAAAGCCAGAGCATTGCTCTGGCTTTGGTCGAAAACGATTTAATTATAGCGCTTTAATGTCAATTGACTCGCCTTTGGCAGCTTTTGCCATCGCGGTACGTTTTGTACGGTCGATAACATCGCCCACTAACTGACCACATGCCGCATCAATATCGTCACCACGAGTCTTACGAATGGTTACCGTGTGCTCGTATTGCATCAATGTTTTCTGGAAGCGGTCGATACGTGAGTTACTTGGTTTCTTGTAAGGTGAACCTGGGTACGGGTTAAACGGAATCAGGTTAATCTTACATGGCGTATCTTTCATTAGCTCTGCCAATTCACGCGCATGGTCCATATCATCGTTAACATGATCCAATAGCACGTACTCAACGGTTACTTTACCGCGGTTGGCATTTGAAGATGCTAGGTAGCGGCGAACTGACGCTAAGAACTCTTGAATGTCCCAACGGTCGTTGATCGGCATGATTTCGCTACGTAGCTTGTCATTTGGCGCATGTAGAGAGATCGCTAGTGCAACGTCAATGCGACCTGTCATTTGGTCAAGACCCGATACCACACCAGAAGTTGATACCGTTACACGGCGCTTAGACAGACCAAAACCAAGATCATCCAGCATGATTTCAAGCGCTGGAATAAGGTTTTTCATGTTAAGTAGTGGCTCACCCATACCCATCATTACCACGTTGGTAATTGGGCGGCGACCGGTTTCTTTCTCAAGACCCACTTCACGCGCAGCACGCCATACCTGACCGATAATTTCAGACACTTTCAGGTTACGGTTAAAGCCTTGCTGAGCCGTTGAGCAGAATTTACATTCCAATGCACAACCTACCTGTGAAGAAACACATAAGGTCGCGCGATCATCTTCAGGGATGTAAACCGTTTCTACGTCTTGGTCACCGACACGCATTGCCCATTTGATGGTGCCATCAGATGAGTGTTGAGCTGCCGATACCACTGGAGCTTTAATCTCACAGCGTTGCTTTAGCTTCTCACGCAACTGCTTGTTGATGTTGTTCATGTTGTCGAAATCATCGACACCAAAATGGTAGATCCACTTCATCACCTGTTCGGCGCGGAATGCTTTTTCGTTTAATTCTTCTGCAAAGAATTTACGCAATCCTTGGCGATCAAAATCAAGCAGGTTGATTTTTTCAGTAGTCATGAAGCCTCTCAACAACGGAACAATAAATAAGGGCGCGAATTTTACAGCCTTTAACCAAAGACAACAAGTGTGACAAGACCCTGTTTTTGCTAAGACATTAAAAAAGCAGTGATTAAAAATTAACCATTACTATATTCAGATATAAAAAATCCCGCTAGACAGCGGGACTTAGTAAGATATTTAGGCTTAAGCAGCGAGCTGTTTGATCTGCTCAACAATCGCTTTTAAACCATTACCACGAGAAGGGCTCAGGTGGTCAATTAAGCCTAGCTGCGCAAAATAGCCATCAATATCAAACTGTTGGATCTGCTCACTGGTTTTATGATTGTAAGCTGCCATCACCAAAGCGATCAGTCCACGTACGATACGTGCATCAGAGTCAGCACAAAATGACCACATCTCGCCGGCTTGTTCACTCACCAACCATACTTGGCTTTCACAACCCGATACCGTGACTTGCTGCGACTTTAATTCTTCTGGCATCACCGGGAGTTTTTTTCCCCATTGGATAACCTGACGGTAGCGATCTTCCCAACCACGCATACCTTGCATGGTCTCAACGATCTCTTCAGCAGTAATTTGCGTGCCAAATGGATTTAATGGAAATGTCGACATCACACCACCCTATTTCTTGTGCTTTTGAATCAGTTTTTCAACGATACGTGCGACAGCGACAAAACCGAATGTCGCGGTAACCACGGTTGCTGCGCCAAAACCGCTAGCACAATCCATACGCTTTGGACCTTCCGCAGTCGCTTTTACGCCACACACCGAACCGTCCGCTTGTGGGTATTTAAGCTGCTCCGTTGAGAACACACAGTCGATGCCAAATTTGCGTTGTGGATTTTTCGGGAAATTATGGTGACGACGCAGCGTATCTTTAATCTTCTTCGCCAACGGGTCTTGAATGGTTTTGGTCAGATCCGCCACTTGAATTTGGGTTGGATCAACCTGACCACCAGCGCCACCTGTGGTAATCACTTTGATTTTATTGCTGCGACAATAAGCCAACAATGCCGCTTTCGCTTTTACACTGTCGATCGCATCCAGTACATAGTCGTACTCTTTCGATAGGTATTCGTGCTGGTTGTCTGGCGTAATAAAATCATCAATCAAATTAACCTTACATTCTGGGTTAATCAGTTTAACGCGCTCCGCCATCACTTCAATTTTGCTTTGACCAACGGTACCACTCATGGCATGAATTTGACGGTTAATATTGGTCACACATACGTCATCCATATCGATCAACGTCAGTTCACCAATGCCCGTACGCGCCAACGCTTCAACTGCCCACGAACCTACACCACCAATACCGATCACACATACGTGCGCAGCACGGAGTATTTCCACTTCGCTATTGCCGTATAGACGGCGTGTACCACCAAAACGCTGGTTGTAATTATCTGAAGCTGGAGTGTCTAATTCACGCATAGTTTAAGCCCGTAAATCGGTTACAAAAAAGAAGAGTGCGATTTATACGCACTCTTTATGAAAATGTCTATACTCGCTCTTTGCACCACAACGTGGCTTGAACGGAAAATCGTTAGTTTTGTTTCTCAGGCGGCATTGCCCACGGCGCTTGCGTCGGAGAGTTCTCTAAACCTAACTTCCACACGCGACCAAAATGTTTGTAATGACCTGCCTCTGTACCCGCACGTGGTCCCATGCCATGGTAAAGGTCGAGATGATTCTGTTTCACCGCACCACCAGTGTCTAAAACGATCAGCAAACGCAGTTGATGTGCACCACTCCACGAGCCATCAGCATTTAATAGTGGTACTTCAGCAAGGATTGGGGTTCCCATAGGCAAAATGCTTCGGTCACCCGCTACAGATGCCATCGGCAACAGTGGAATGCCTGCCGAGCCTGTTACTGGCGCATCTGCTCGTGGGGCAAAAAAGACAAATGATGGATTTTGCTCCAGTACTTCACGCACCGTTGCCTCATCATTAGCGAGCACCCAATCCTTAATTGCTTTCATCGACATTTTTTCACGTGAGACTTCACCACGTTCAATCAATACGCGACCAATACTGACGTAAGCTTTATTGTTTTTACCGCCGTAAGCGAAATATTCAAGTGTGTCGTCATCTTCAAAATGAACAAAACCGCTCCCTTGCACTTCCATCAAGAAAGGGTCGATCATGTTAGCCGCATAACCCAACTCCAAACCCTGCCCTTCTAAAGCACCTGCATAAATCTGCGCACGAGTTGGGCACTCTTTACCACAATCAGGCTTGGCATAAACTGGATATTTATAGGTCTCATTGGCTTGATGACGAAGCTCCATTACCGGGGAAAAGTAACCGGTAAAGAGAACATTACCTTTTTTATCGCCACCACCTAGTTGCGCAGTTTGGATACCAAAGTTGCCCAATTCACTTGGATCGCCACTTTGCAGTACCCACTCATTGAGCGTTTCATACAGTGGTTGATATACCTTCGCCATTGAGGGTGATTTATCGACCACCTGCTCGGCTTGTTTATGGAACTCAGTAAAATCTCGCGTCACATTTGATTGCACACTCTCAGTGCGATTGAGGGTAGTTTCAAACTCTTGATCGAAATATTGTTGTGCTCGGTCGGTTGGTTGAGCACAGCCAAACAGCAGCGTCACCGCCGCTAAAGGAAAAATCTTTTTCATTGGTTATTAAGGAGTCCATTAACGAGATAGCTTGAGCATGACAAACTATCGCTATCATCGTCAATGTAGATGAATTATTTTGAAGCAGTTTTGACAAAGATTGGTTGATAAGCGTTCCCAGTCAACAGTCTCATCTCATTCCAATTCTGATTTTGAAACTTAAAGCGGCGTTGCTCAGTGCCATGTTGATACACTAAATAGTCACCATCAAAGTCATACTCGGTGGCGACTATCCCACCTTCAAACACGATACCTGAGGAATTGATCTCTAAACGCTCGGCACGATAAGGTGCCACATCACTCTCAATCCAGACACCATAAATAAGCGAATGAGGATGACTGATTCGCTGATATTTATCACTCAATACTATCGCGCCTTGAATAATGAAATAAGTACTGGCTAAGACCACCAGCCATATCGATGCGATGCTCCATTTGCTCTGAAAGGCGAGTAGCCCTGCTCTTTTTTCCTGTCTTGAGTTGCTATTTACACTAACGTTCATTGGTTCTTGCCTTGCAGAAAAAACCTCTATATCACGCGCTATTGAAGCGCTCAATGCGAGGTAAGCTTTATTGGACTTTTGTTCCAAAAAAAACACTTGCCTATTACAGAATAAATTTGCACTATAATCACATATAAATTCACAAAATGGACTCACTGTGAAAATACGTAGTACAGCGCTAGTAAAAGGATTTCGCCAATCTGCCCCGTATGTAAATGCTCACCGTGGTAAAACCGTGGTGATTATGCTCGGTGGCGAAGCGGTAGCTGATGTAAACTTCAAAAATATAATCAGTGATTTAGCCCTGCTTCATAGTCTTGGGGTAAAAATCGTCTTAGTGCACGGTGCCAGACCGCAAATTAATTCGATTCTCTCTACGCATGATGTCACCAATGCCTACCACAAAGGTATTCGTGTCACTGATGAGCATTCCTTACCACTAGTTATGCAAGCCGCCGGGCAATTACAGTTGGCGATCACTGCCCAGCTCTCAATGAGCCTGAGTAACACCCCGATGGCGGGTACGCAACTCAATGTGGTGAGTGGTAACTTTGTGATTGCCCAACCGCTTGGGGTCGATGATGGGGTGGATTACTGTCACAGTGGTAAAATCCGTCGTATTGATATTGCCGGTATTAACCGCATGCTAGAGCAAGGCTCAATTGTACTCCTTGGTCCTATTGCCAGTTCAGTCACGGGTGAGTCTTTTAATCTCACCTCAGAAGAAGTGGCAACCCAAGTCGCCATTCGCCTCAATGCAGATAAGCTGATTGGTTTTTGTTCGGCGCAAGGTATTTTGGATCAGCAAGGTAATGTCATTGCAGAACTCGTCCCTCGAGAAGCTGAGCAGATCTTAAGTAAATTGGAACAAGATGTTGATCAGTCTAATGACAATGCTTCAGGCTCTCTACGTTTCTTACGTGCCGCGATTACCGCTTGCCGTGCAGGCGTGCCTCGTAGCCACTTGGTAAGCTACAAAGTTGATGGCGCGCTAATCCAAGAATTGTTCTCTCTTGATGGTATCGGTACGCAAATCGTCTACGCCAGCTCAGAACGAGTGCGCTTGGCTGCAATCGATGATATCGGTGGTATTTTGGATTTGATTCGTCCTTTAGAAGAACAAGGTATTTTGGTGCGTCGCTCGCGTGAGCAACTGGAGCAGGAAATCCACCAATTCACCATTATAGAAAAAGACGGATTAATCATCGGCTGCGCTGCACTCTATCCATACATTGAAGACCGCATGGCAGAGATGGCGTGTGTCGCAATTCACCCCGAATATCGTGATGGTAACCGTGGCTTAATTTTGCTCAATCATATGCGTCAGCAATGCAAACAACAGGGCATTACCCAGTTATTTGTTCTTACGACACACAGCTTGCACTGGTTTAGAGAACAAGGTTTTTACGAGGTTGGGGTGGAGTCGCTACCATCGCAGAAGAAGAACCTTTACAACTACCAACGTAACTCAAAGATTCTCGCTATTGGCACCGCTTAAGTTGAACACAGGTCAAGCAAACGGTTTCGTAACATACGGTCGAAATAAAGCTCACTATTTGATCGATTTTCTCATTTATGAGCTTTATTTCATCAACACTGTTGTATATTATTCACCCGCCTCAAACCCGAGGTCGAATTGGACTCACCTAACTAGCTCGACTAGACCGCATGGATTGCTTAAGTAGATAAAAACAACGTCAACTATGAGCAAACATCATGAAAACCGTTATTTGTAACTCGCTGCAAAGCTTTTGGGATATGGCGGAAAACGAACTGCTGACCGATCTCAGCGTGCATTGCGTTTTCCCTGTCACAGACAGTTTGAAAGACTTTATCCTTAACTATCAAAAACAATATCAAATCCGCAGTATCTCCTTTACTACGGTATTTAACTAAGCTTCACCTTCGCTTTGCTGGCGACAACCACGGATGGTTTTCTCTATTCTCTATTCCCTTTTAACCTTTCAGCCTTTCCACCAAGCCGCTGGCACGCTCAGTCATCACTTTAATTCCCCGCTTAACCACATCAGGTTGAACGTACATCGCCAAACGTTTTTTCGCGCGAGTAATGCCGGTATATATCAGCTCGCGGGTTAAAATCGGACTAAACTCTTTTGGTAAAATCATCAAAGTAAATTCAAACTCACTACCCTGTGATTTGTGAATCGTCATCGCGTAAGCGGTTTCATGCTCCGGCACGCGACTTGGCAATACCGATTTCACACTACCATCTGGCAACTCAAAGAAGACCTTTAAGCGTGGTTCTTCCAGCGAGTCATCCCAAATACAGATACCGATATCACCGTTATACAAACCTAAAGCGTGATCGTTACGGGTGATCATCACTGGTCGACCGTGATACCAAAGCTCATCTTGAGTTTGCACCAGTTTGCGCGCGACTAACGCACGCTCAATACGCTGGTTTAAGCCCGTCACGCCAAAATCGCCTTCGCGTATCGCACACAACAAACGGCAACCAGCAAACGCGTCTAAACCCGCCTTTGCCAAAGCTGTGACTGATTCAAGCTGTTCGGTTTGAGGATTCACTTCGCGCTTGGCGATGCGCTTGAGGTATACACTGTATTCACTGACCATGGTTTGAATCAGCTGATTGTAGTGCTGCATATCAAGTGGGTACTGGGTAATATCAGCAAAGTCACGCTGCCACACGGCATCGTACTTAAAGCCCGAGCCCGCATTGACGGCTTTGGCAAGCTGACCAATTCCCGAGCGAGCATCAAAACGATAACTCTTTTGCAGCATACAAAGACTATCGCCGACTTGGCTGCCTTTTTGCTGACTTTGCGCCAGGGTATTAAAGCCAGTTAGCTGAGCGATCAGTTCGCCTTGCTGGCTGCTATAGCCATATTGATGGAACGAACAAATATCGCCCAGTACGGCGCCAGCTTCTACCGAAGCGAGCTGATCTTTATCGCCCAGCAAGATCACACGAGCATGCTTTGGCAGGGCATCCACCAGCTTGTACATCATCGACAAATCAACCATCGACGCTTCATCGACCACCAAAATATCGAGGTGCAGCGGGTTTGCTTGGTTATGGCGAAACTCGACACTATTTGGCAATGCACCTAACAAGCGATGCAAGGTGCTCGATTCGGTCGGGATCGCCGCTTTTAGCTCTGGACTAACCGGCAGCTCAGCTACCGCCTTACCAATCGATTCGGTCAAGCGTGCCGCGGCTTTACCCGTTGGAGCCACCAGCTTGATAGTAGGAACGACATTAACACCACTCTCAGAGTTTTGCGCTTGTTCAATTAAGGCTGCCAGCAACTTAGTCACCGTAGTGGTTTTACCGGTACCAGGTCCACCCGAAATCACCGCAAAACGTTTAGTCAACGCGATAGCAGCCGCAACTTTCTGCCAGTTGACACACACCGCTTGAGGAACCAGCTGATCCAATGGTGCCAATTGTTCGGCGCGTTTTGCTTGCAGCAATACTTGATCAATTGCCGACCAATCCAGCGAGCTATCTTCAACCACATCTAAATGATCACACACCAACTGCTGGCGCTGCACTTGACTAAAGTTTGGATTTTTCGCTGCACTACTTAAGGTGGCAAACAAGTATTGGTAACTACGGGCGAACAAATGATCGAGCAAATTGGTCAGCTTTTTGATCTCGATAGGCTTTAAGATCATCGGTGTCCCAAAGCTATTTAATCGCTCGGCGAGTGTCACTTCATAATGCCAGTAACGGTGCAAATAAACTCGCTCACCGTCAAAGACTAACGGTAAAGCTGAAGCCTTGTTGTGAGTCGGATTGGCAACCCAAATAGAGTGACTCAGCAGCTGCTGCCAATCAATCGCGATTAATACTTGGTTAAGCTCTAACGCCGCATCGCCAAACAGACCTAGCTTGCTAGCAAGATCGACCGGTTGCGATTGCGCGTCACGTAGCGGCAAGCAAATATGCCCTTTGCCCAGCTCACTACTCACCACTCCAGCAATAAACGCTAATTGATCACTGTGAGATTTACTGAAAATAAAGCGCGCTAATTGGTAGTCCAACTGACGCAGTGAACCTTTTTGTGCCAAACGTTGTAGCGTCGCCATTAGTGGGGCATTGCCTAGTGGCGCAGCAGATAACGAAGGGGTGATTACATTACTCATAGATCTAGCGCCATTTGTCCTGCTGAATTGCCACGTACTTCAATGGTCTCGCCATCAATCAGTTGGTCTAACTCGGTTAAAAACTGCAAACTTGGTTTGGCGGAAAAGATACCATGTTCACCTTCCCCATCCATGCCACGTAAGAATAGATAGTAAACCCCACCAAAATGTTGCTGATAATCATAATTGGCTAAGCGACTACGCAGAAAACGATGTAAGGCGAGCGCGTAAATTTGATATTGCAGATCATAACGGTGGTCCGCCATCGCTTGACGCAGCGCATCACCGTGATAGTCGTGGATCTCATCACCAAGATGGTTCGACTTCCAGTCGAGTACATAGTATTTGCCTTGATGCTCAAACACTAAGTCGATAAAACCTTTCAACATGCCCTGCACGGTTTGAAAACCGAGATCGCCCGCTTTAGCCGAAAGGGTATCGTTGCGCTGAATCACGCGATTCAGTTCAGCGGATGCCAATACTTCAATCGGCAGCAGAAACTCCATTTCAACTAAACGTTGGCTGGGTGATTTCTGATTTAAACGCAGCTCTTTACCATCCAATGGCGTGGCTAATACGGTATCCACCAGTTGTTGCAAAATTGGCAACCACTCAAGATCCAATTGCTCACTTTCCATCAAAGCGATGATCGCTTGTTGATTGGCTTCACTGTTGGCAGGTTCGGTGAACTCTACCTCTTCAAACAAGCTATGCAAAAACGTACCCGGACGCGCGCCACGTGGGAAAGTAAAAATTGAACGCTCAGGCTCTAGCATTTCTTGCTCATCCTCTTCTTGAGAGGAGTCGACATCAAGCCGAAGTAAATCGTCATCGGCTGAATGGTGCGAACCTTGCTTAATCAGCCCTGAATAACTGGTAATACGCCAGCTGCGATCAATCTCTTGCGCCAACTCACGGGCATGTAAAGTCGCTTGCTGTTGCTGCTCGGTAACAAATGGCGCGTCATTACTGTCAGGTAAGCCACTTAGCGTGACACACGCTAAAGCTTTCGCTTGCTGTTCAATTGATTGAGTAAGATCGCTAATGCCACCCGCTTGACCATTTTGCAGCAAGTAACCCATGGCACTATGGTGCACGCCCGTTGGCTCTTTGGTCGAACGACCATTTCTCAGTGGCGCAGCGCCAATGAAACAGCCATAAACTGCACGGGTTAGGGCTACATAAATCAGACGTAAGTCTTCCGCTAGACGTTCTTTGTCCGCCTGCGCCAGTGCCGCTTCATTTTTGGTGATATCCAAAATGGTCGAGTCAGTTTGCGCATCGTAGTATTTCGCTTCACTTGCCTCACGGTAACTCAGCACAAATGGTAAAAACACCAAGTCATATTCGAGACCTTTCGATTTATGGATGGTGACGATCTGCACCAAATTGCGCTCTGATTCCAAACGCTGAATTTGATCCTCACTGCCGCCAAGACCATTTTGCGCGTCGCTGATCGCTTGCGCCAACCAACGCAACAAGCCATGGTCGCTATCGAGTTCGCCGCTCGCTTGTTGCAATAACTCACCAAGGTGCATCAAATCGGTTAAGTGGCGTTCACCACTCTCTTCTTCCAATAAACGTTCAGCAATATGACGCTTGCTCATCACCGCACGCAGCATAGGTAGCACGCCGCGTTGCAGCCACAGTTTGCGATACTCTTTAAACTCATTAACCGCGTTTTCCCACACGCTTTCGTCGTTATTGAGCGCATCAAGACTGCCTGCATCGAGTGCAAACAATTCCGAAGCCAAACTGGCACGCAGCGCGCGGTCATTTTCTGGGGTTAACACCGCTTGCAGTAAACGCTGCACATCTTGAGCAATAATGGCGCTAAATACACTATCACGGTTAGAGAGATAAACACTGGCAATACCCTGTTTCGCCAGCGCTTTTTTGATCATTCGCCCTTCACTACCGGTACGCACCAGCACGGCAATGTCACCCGCTTGAATCGCGTGATCGACTTTACCAGTGTGAAAGCTCGCTTGCCCTTGTTGGGAAGCAGTCAATATGGTCTGGATCTGATCAGCGGTCGCTTGTGCCATCGCATCAAGGTATTCGCCTTTAGCGAGCGGTTTGTCTTCCGCCTCTTGCAACCAATAGGTCAAGGCAGGTTGAACCTGACCGCCCAGTTGCCACTGACGCTTATCGGCATTTGGGCTGGCGGCGACAGGGATAAAGGGAATATCTTGATCATAGATAAAGGCACTGTCAGGCAAAGCAAACACTTGGTTAACTGCCGCGACCATATCGGCGCTCGAACGCCAGTTAGTGCCGAGAGTAAAGTGAGACGAAACCTGATTACGCGCCTTGATATAGGTAAAAATGTCCGCGCCACGGAAACCGTAAATCGCCTGTTTAGGATCGCCGATCATAAACAAACCACACTCAGGATGCGGAAGATAAATGCGGCTAAAAATGCTGTATTGCAGTGGGTCGGTATCTTGGAATTCATCAATCATCGCCACTGGATAGAGCTCGCGAATGCGCCCTGCCAATAAGCCATCATCATCGTTATCAAGCGCCGCCGATAAGTTGGTCAGTAGGTCATCAAAAGAGAGCCACTGCTTTTGCTGCTTGGCTTTGGCTAGCATAGTGCGGCAATGTTCAATTGCATGGGCGAGCAGTGGCGCTTTCAGACTAATCGGCTCGGCGAGAAACGCTTCTATCGCTTCAAACACCGGATGCTGTGGCGCACTGCCTTTAGGCGTTTTCTCTAGAAGTACATTCTGAGCAAATTTTTCTAACTGTTCTGGGTAGTCATAACCGGTGGTTTCAACACTGGCCCATTGATCGACAGCGGCAAGCCATGTCGGCAGTGATTTTTTACTGTAACTGCGCTTATTGATGTCCGAATTGGCAATCAGATCATGGTAGTCTTTTTGCTCACTGCACCACTGCGCTTTAAGCTGGTCAATCTGTTCAAGGTTAGCTTGATGCAACTCAGCCAAATCACCTTGCATCGCCGCAACCGAGAGTTTCAGTGGTGCGCCAGTTAAATAACCGGAAACATCACCAAGCAATGCGGCTGGCGAGCCCCAAATTGAGCGCACTTCACCCGCCAGTTTTAATGGCAATGGGTAGAAGTTGCGACGCCAGTAATCCGCCACGATTTGCGCTTTAAGATGACTTTCGTCGGTGACAAATTCATTGTCAAAACGGCTACCAGATTCAAACGCGTTTTGCGTTAGCATACGCTGACAGAAACCGTGAATGGTGTAGACCGCCGCTTCATCCATCTGACGTTCTGCTTGCAGCAAAATCGCAGCCGCCTGTTGATGATCGCTAATTTCAGTTAATAAAGGCTGGATCACCGGATCGCTACTTTCGCCACGAGCGAAGGCAATGCGCGCATCATGAATTCGCGCCCGAATACGATCACGCAACTCAGCGGTTGCCGCTTCGGTAAAAGTTACCACCAAAATTTGATCGACCGTCAAAGGTACTTGATGGCGCGTTTCTTGGCTGCCATGCCCAAGCAAGAGACGTAAATATAAGCCAGCAATGGTAAAAGTTTTACCTGTCCCTGCTGACGCTTCGATTAATCTGGCACCATGCAGAGGAAATGTCATTGTTTCCAATGGTGTGACAACTGATAAAGATGTCATAACAATCAAACCTTTATGTAACTTTTAAAGCAATTAATTCACACGACGTGGTGTGATCTAATCGTGATATTGGCGGTTTAGCTGCATGTTGCAGCCATCATTCCGATTTAATGGGATCGCACTCACAGAAGATCCTCTGCTAAGGCTTTACTATCCGCGCCACGTGTTCAGTAATCGCAAGCGATACTGTAACCAAGCGAATCATGGTCCCTCTGACCTGTGGCCGTACAGCGAACGCCCTACACAAAATAATGATTTTCTGGCGGCCACTTATTCCTTTGCTTTTCCCCGTTATACATCGTGTGCATCTCGCATCTGCAATCTCGGTGCTTGCATCACAAGCGCAGCCAATGTGCGCACCTCTTGTGCTAACTGCTCATTCCATTGCGGCCAAATGCGCGCAATATAAGTATTTTTGCCTTCGCCTGGCGCGATAAAACTATCGTTAAACACATCGGCCATTTTCTTCAGTGACTTTTCTTCATCATCCGCCCATTCGCCACCACGACTAAAGCCCGCTTCTATCGCTGCCAATGAGGTTTTCGGGAAATAAGCCAACGGCTTAGTCATGCCTTGATAGAAAAGTCGCACCAACTCGGAAAGCATGCTTTTTGCCTGCTGAGCGTCATCAAGCGCAGGATAAACCAAATGCACCACACCTTCTTTGCGATCGTAACCCAGCATGTGGGTGCGCTTAGCCACGCCCATTGCCGACATCGCCAAGTGATCAATCCAAGCAGCGAGGTAATCTTGCGGACGAATCTTACCGCTACGGTAACGCACCAAACCTGCTTGGTAGTTTTGCGTCAGCCAACCTTGTAAATTGACCAGTTTGTCCTCACCGAGCACATTGATACTGAGGTTAATCTCAATATCGTCACTCGGTGCATTTGAGACAAAACTCAGCGCTTCGAGCATCTGCTCTGCTTGCACGCGGTTGGTCTCAAATTCAATCTCACCAAATGCCGCCACCGGCAGTTTGCCCTGCGCTCTTTGCTCGGCAACAAATTGCTGCACCACTTGGTCATTGGCACTTTGCTGAGCCAATAACTGATGCAATAAACCATCACGCATCTGATAGCTCTCTAGACCATTTAACACAAACGGCTCATCGTCAGGTAAGATCGGTAGTGGCGGCTCAAAAATCACTTTTAAGCGGCGATTAAAGAAGTACTGCACCGGCAAGCGCCAAAAACGTTGTAACTCGACCATATCCAACTCAAGTGGATAGGTGACATCCAGCAGATAGTCACTGAGTTCGCGGTTAAACTCACCGCTGCGCTGACCGAGACGATTAGCCGCAGGTAGCCACTCTTTGGCGTAGCTGGCATAAGTTAGGCTGGCTTGATCATGACTAAACGCGGTCGGACTAAATGGCACCATAGTGTGGTGTTGATGCAGATGCGCGAGAAGCTGATCACCGGAATCATCCACACTCTGCTCTTCGTCGCCAACCAGACAATAGTTTTGATGGCAGTATTCCATTAATTCCGACACCAATACCGACGGTACACGCTCGGTATTGTCTTGAATCGAACGCCCTACGTAGCTGATATACAGAGTTTGCTGCGCGGAGAGAATCGCTTCTAAAAATAGGTAGCGGTCATCATCGCGACGCGAACGGTCACCAGCACGCGTGCGACCATTCATAAGATCAAACCCTTCTGGTGGCATCGAACGCGGGTAGACACCATCATTCATACCAAGCAGACAAACGGTCTTAAACGGGATCGAGCGCATCGGCATCAAGGTACAGAAGTTGACTTGACCAGCGAGAAAACGCTGGCTCACGCGCGTACCAGAGAGTTTATTGTTGAGGTACTGCGCCATAATGCTTGGTGCCAGCGGTTGATTAAATGCAGCGTCATCTAACTGCTCTTTTAGCGCAGCTAAAGTATCGCGAATTGACTTAAGCGCCACTTCCCCTTCCAGTTCAACACTGAAAAAGTCATCGAGCATACTGGTTAACAGCTGTCGCCAGCTATCAATGCCTTGAGTTTGCGCTAGCGCATGACGATAGTGACTAACAGTTTCGATAAAGTGCGCCAACTTACCGGCAAGTTCAGCGCCCATCCCCTGCGCTTCATTGTAAGGGGCTAGCGTTTGCTCACCATCGTCAAATAGACCCACCGATTCTGGCATTGCATAGCCGAGCAACATACGCTCGATACCAAACTGCCAAGTATTTTGCGCAGTGGCTGGCAAATCAAATTCACCACCAGTGGCTGGGTTTAAACCCCAACGAATACCGGACTCTTCTACCCATAACTTCGCTTGCAAGAACTCATCTTCACTGAGTCCAAAGCGGCTCAAAATGGTCGGAGTTTCCAGCAGCTCTAACAGCTCTGAAGCTAGGCAGCGAGTATTGGGCAAATTCACCAACTGCATAAACGCCGCTAGAATTGGGCTCTCTTGGTCAGCAGTACGGTCGGAAATTGAGTAAGGGATATAACGCTCACCCGGCGCATTACCAAACACCGCTTGGATAGCTGGACTATACGCATTGATGTCTGCCACCATGACTATAATATCGCGTGGTTTCAGGCTTAGATCGGCATCAAACATTGCCAAGAGCTGATCGTGCAGTACTTCGACTTCACGCATTGGGCTGTGGCAGGCGTGTAACGTCAGCGAGTGATCGCCAAGCGTCACCGCTTGTTTGTGGTGACTGGTGATCAGCTGATGATCATCTTGATGCTCTTCAAGATTTAAGATATCAGCTTGCAATTGATGCAGCAGTGAATCACGTTCAATCTCAACAAAGGCTTCAATCTCATGGGACTCGAGTTGCGACAATAAGTACATATTATCGCGTCCCAATTTACCCATTGATGCCAGTAAACTATTGCCCACAACATCAGTGTGCAGTTCATCGCCAACAGCGGCAAGATTATCTTCAATCGAGCCTTTTAGCTGCTCGCTTTCCCCTTCATGATGCGATTGCTCATCACGCCATACCAAGTGTTTACGCTGCTTGGCTGCCAGTTTGGCGAGGAATTTACGGTCTCGCACTTCGCCCCAGTAGTAGCGACATGGGTTGGTAAACATCAGGTGGACATCAATATGTTCACCAAGTGCTTTAAGCGCATCCATGTAGCGTGGCGGCAGAGAAGAAATACCAAACACAAATAAACGTTTTGGCAGCCCCTCGAGTGAACCTTGGTAACTCTCTAGGCTATCGATGAAATGCTCATAAAGATTGGCACGGTGATAAGGTGACTGCTCCAGCGCCACAGTGTGATCGTAAAGCGCTTGCCATAAAATCGGCTGCCATGGATGTTCATCGCCAATTTCAGCCACCACTTGACCAGACTCCCAACTCGCGATCCATTCTGGGCGATATACTAGGTAGCCATCAAAAATATCGGCAATTTTTTCCGCCAATTGATACAGCTTAGAACTGTCCTGATCATCTAACAGGTAACGCTGCAATGGTGCGAATTCAGGCAGGTCGAGCATGGTTGGCAGAATGTGCATCAGCTTCCAGCTCATCGACTCTTTATTAAATGCACTACGCTTAGGTACGTCGGGTAGAACCTCGGTAAACATGTTCCAAATAAAGGTCGCCGGCAGCGGAAACTCAATATTGGCGGCAACGCCAAATTCCTTTGCCAAAGCCATCTTCAACCACTGAGACATGCCGGGGCTTTGCACCAGAATTTGTTCTTTATCGAAAGGATTTTCCAGCGGGTCAATTCTGACCAGCTCAACAAGTAGCGACTTTAAAACATCAACTTGGTTGGAGTGATAAACAGTAAACAAAATGCGCGCTCAAATGGTTGACTCAATGGAGCTGAGATTAGCATAGCTAAGGGAGGTTTACTGAGGGAAAAACGAGAGTTTGCGCTAGGTTGCAGCTTCTTTATACAAAAAGTCAGACCTAAGCTAGGTCTGACTCTCAGCGCGAAAACGATTAATCTTCTGATGATTCACGGCGTACAATCACGCGATGTGGCTGGTAGAAATGGAAGTAACGCGCCGCAACATAACCCACCACTAAAGTTGCAATCCAAAGTTCACCCACCGCAAGAGCGTGGACTTGCGCAACATAATGATCCGCAATATTCATATGTACCATCCAAGCGCTGAGTTTAAATAGCGCAGTTGAACCAATCACCATAGGGAAGGTAAACGCGGCATAACCTGGGCTAAATGGTAAGCGAAGCAATTTAATAAACGCTAAGTAAATCACCACTGTCATCAATACTGCGATACCAAATAGCACACCAACAATCACTGGTGATGGATCGGCTGTTACGCTGAAGTAACCGGCTAGCGAGAGACTTGCTGGCGCCGCCATAATTGCTAATGTTGGTTTGGCTGCATCAGGGATCTCACCGGCAAAAATCAAACGGTAGATCATCGCAGGAAGCATCACTGCATAAGCCACTAGACCGAAGATCAGTGTTGCTTGAGCTATCCACGCTAAGTGTGGGTTACCTGAAAACGAGACATCCGCAACCACAATGCCCACTGGTGGTACGAACCAGCTTGGCACCATATGTGACAATTCAAAACTTTTTGCACGGTGATAAACAAAGCTTGCGAGGAAGCTAATGTGTAATGCTACGGCTATTAACCATAGCGTATCACCAGCAGCAGGAGACCATTTACCAAGCGCATTGGAAACCACCATGGTTGCCATCGCGAAGGTAGGGACTACGCTACCAACCACAGGGTGAGCAAGGTCTTGCGCCAATAGGTGGCGATGAAAAAGGAATTTTACGCTCAAGATAACCAGTACACTGAGGCGATCACTGCCCCTGTCATTTGTCCATAACCATTGAGTGCCGCACCGTTTTCCCAGCACCAGCCAAGGCTAGCAATACCAAGCGCTAAACCTGCCATTGGGGTTGGCGCGCCGAATACTTTTGCTTTAGTTGCGTTAATCATGGTTCACACTCTTTACTTTCTTTCTGTTCTGGCAAGGATTCTACGCTTGTATTTTGTTTAGTTATATCTAATTATTTAGAACAGTAGTTCAATTTAACTAAACATTACCTTATGGCTGTCAATATTTCGCTCAAACAACTCAAAGTTTTTGCCACCATCAACCACTACGACACATTAACCGAAGCGGCAGAAGCGCTGTTTCTTTCGAAAGCCGCAGTGAGTATGGCGCTGTCTGAACTGGAAAAGCAGCTAGGACATTCGCTGTTTGACCGCGTGAATAAGCGCTTGGTACTAAACCAAGAAGGACAAAAATTACTGCCTTTGGTCGATGAACTTCTTCACCGAGTACAAGATATTGAGTTGCTATTAGATGATGATTCTATGCTCACGGGGCAATTACGCATTGGAGCCAGTGATACCATTGGCAATCAAGTTGCACCATACTTATTGAGTGACTTTCGCCAAGATTCAGGGCATCACGAGCAGAGTTTATTTATCTCAAATTCAGCATTAATTTGTCAAAAGCTGGTCGAGTACGAACTGGATATCGCCTTGATTGAAGGTAAAACCCTCCACCCAGAACTTATCTCTACTCAGTTTAGCCAAGATGATATGTGCGTGATTTGTAGCCCGAATTCGCCACTGGCTCAGCTGGCTAATCCGTGCGTCGGCGACTTAGAAAATAGCGAATGGATTTTACGCGAGCCGGGATCGGGCTCACGAGAGTTTTTCCTACGTGCCATCGCGCCACGCATTGAACATTGGCACGAAGCGTTTCAGCTGAATACCACTGAAGCCTTGATCAACTGCGTTTCTGCCGGGCTTGGCTTAGGCTGCCTATCTCGCCTAGCTGCTGCGCCAGCAATTAAAGATGGTCGAGTGGTCACCATTGAGCTGCCGCTCGATATGAAGCGTCGCTTTTGGCTGCTGGTTCATAAAGAGAAATACCAAAGCCCTCTACTCAAAGCCTTTATTGAGTTTTGCTATCAGTGGCGCCAATAAGTAGAATTATGCCCCTACGTTTAGCATGTGCATTTAGCAAGCACGTGAGTCGCAGTTTTGCTGCCTCTCCTAGACTTAGTTAAACAAAAACTGTATAAAAAGACAGTAATTAATCAACCATTCATTCGAGCTAGAGGAATAACCATGGCTGTAATCGTTAAGTACGTGGTAGAACGCAACGGAGAAGAGAAAATGACTTTTACCTCTAAAGCGGACGCTGACGCATACGATAAAATGCTGGATATGGCAGACGAACTTTTCGGTCTGCTAGGTAAAAGCGAACTACTAGAAGACGAAGCGAAGCAAGAAGACTTAGCGATGTTCTTAGCGCAAAACAAAGAAGAAGTGCTTTACGCACTAGGGGCAAAACGCCGTCCTACGCCTAAGAAAGCGAAGAAAGTTGAAGCCGTAGCTGACGTAGAAGAAGAGCAACAAGAAGACGCAGCGTAAGCAATTTGCACTGCACATTTTCGCTCTAGCGCTGATGTTAGAATCGATGAAAAAAACCGAGGCAAATGCCTCGGTTTTTGTTTTTAATCGCTTTGATTTCTCAGCGATTAACCGTGAGAAACACGCCCTTTGACATCATGATCCAGTTCGCGCTTAAGCTCCGCTTCGACATGACCTGGTGCTTGAGTATTGCCCGAAATTAAACGGTACATCGCAGGAATGACAAACAGCGTTACCAGTGTCGCAAAGCCCATACCAAAGAAGATTACCGTACCGACAGCCACTCGGCTTTCGTAACCCGCGCCAGTCGAAATGATCAACGGAATCGCACCGGCTAGCGTAGTAAATGCCGTCATTAGGATTGGACGCAGACGGCGTGCTGACGCATCAATAACCGCTTTTTCAAACTCTAATCCACGGTCACGCAGTTGGTTGGCAAATTCCACAATCAAGATACCATTTTTGGTTACCATACCAATCAGCATAATCATACCAATCTGGCTGTAGATATTGAGACCTTGTCCCATAATAAATAAGCCAAGGAAACCACCAAATACCCCCATCGGCACGGTAAACATCACCACCAGCGGGTTAATAAAGCTTTCAAACTGCGCCGCTAACACCAAATAAGCCACCAGTAACGCAAGAGCAAACACCACTAGGATACTTGATTGGTTCTCTTTGTAGTCTTTTGACTCACCCGAGTAGCTCACGCTGATATCATTTGGCAGATTATCAATCGCTTGTTGGTCGAGGTAATCAAGCGCATCACCCAGTGTATAACCATCCGATAAATTGGCTTTTAGCGTCACTGACTTTTGCTTGTTGTAGTGCGACAAACGCACCGCAGAAGCCACTTCTTCAATCTTGGTCACAGAGTCGAGCGTGACTAACTCACCCGAGGCAGTGCGCATGTAGATTTGGCTTAAGTCAGCAGCGTTATTAAAGCTATTTTCATCACCACGCAAATACACATCGTACTCTTCACCACGCTCCACAAAGGTCGTTTCACGTTTACCGCCAAGCATTATTTCAAGCGTATCAGAAATATCGGCGACACTAATGCCAAGTTCTGCCGCGCGCTGCTTGTCGACCGTGACTAGAAGTTCAGGGGTTTTCTCAGAGTAGTCTATCTCTGCACCTTCCATAAGCGGTGACTCTTCTGCGAGCACTTGTAGCTGTTCCGCGTATTTTTGTAGCTCTTGATAATCAGAACCGCCCAACACAAACTGCACTGGCTCACTTGAACCACCTCTAAAGCCCGGCATAAATGGGAATACACGCACGTCAGCCATGCCGTTCAGGGCTTTACGAATTTCACCTAAAGCCTGTTGCGCCGTGACAGTACGATCATTCCAATCTTCAAGAATCATGATCACAAAGCCGGTTTGGTCACCAGCCATACCGCCAAAAGCCGGCGATTGCAGTGAGAACGATTTCAAGTAACCTTGACCTAGCAGCGGCATTAGACGGTTTTCTACATCATCCATATTCGCCGCCATGCGGTTATAACTGGTTGCATCCGCACCACGCACAAAGGCAAAGATGACGCCACGGTCTTCACTTGGCGTGAGCTCTGCAGGCACTTGCTGCATCAAACCATAGCTACCACCAATACAGGCAAGGATAACCAAAGGTGCCGCCCATTTAGCTTTAAGCGCATAGCCTAAAAGCTTGCGGTAACCCGCTTCCAAACGACCAAATAGACGGTCAACCACTTGAGTGAAACGACCCGGTTTGACATTGGCTTTTAAGATCTTGCTGCCCAGCATTGGCGTCAGCGTTAAGGCAATCAGTGATGAGAAGATCACTGACATTGCGAGCAGCACTGAGAACTCAGTAAAGAGTAGCCCTACCATACCATCCATAAATGAGATCGGTAGGAATACCATGACGAGAACCAAGGTCGTTGCGATAACCGCAAACCCCACTTCACGAGTACCTTTATAGGCGGCAAGTAGTGGTTTTTCACCACGTTCAATGTGGTGGAAAATATTCTCTACCACAACGATGGCATCATCCACCACCAAGCCAATCGACAAGATCAGCGCCATTAGCGTGATGAGGTTGATCGAAAAGCCAAAATAGTAAGCCGCAATAAAAGAAGAAATCAGTGATACCGGTACGGTGACCGCAGGGATCAATGTCGCGCGTGCTTGACCGATAAATACGTACAGCACCAGCACAACAAGACCACCAGTCACAAACAAGGTGCTATACACCTCAGCGATCGAGCGTTCGATGAATACTGTCGAGTCATAGTCAACCGCAAGGCGAGTGCCTTGAGGCAAGAATTTCTGTACAGCTTCCACTTCGGCATGGACGCGTTGCGCGACTTCAAGCGGGTTCGCATCCGACTGTGGCACAATACCTAAACTGACGTTAACGACACCATCGCTTTTAAAGGTTGAGTTTTCGTTTTCAGCACCAATGTAAACATCCGCAACATCTTTTAAGTAGATTGGTGTGTTGTCACTGGCACGACGCACGACGAGATATTCAAAATCTTCCACATCTTGGTAAGTACGAGCCGTACGCACCGCCATGACCGTTTGGTCGTTACGAACCTGACCACCCGGGCTTTCCAAGTTTTCACTGCGTAACGCTTGCGTAATGTCAGCGGTAGTCACGCCACGACCCGCCATCAATGCTGGCTTGAGTTTGACGTACATTACCTTGTACAGACCACCAGAAATATCTACCGAGCTGACCCCTGAAATCAGACTAAAGCGGTCCATCAGCACACGCTCGACATAATCGGTCAACTGGGTACGGTCCATTTCAGAGGAACTGAGGTTGATATAGAGTGAAGCTTCACCCGAGCCGTTGTTCTTATACACAATCGGATCGTCAGCTTCTTCCGGCAATGAACGCTGAGCACGCGCTACCGCATCGCGCACATCACTGACACCGGTATTAAGATCGTAACCTAGCTCAAAAGTGATGGTGATACGTGACATACTATTACGGGTGGTCGACGTGATTTCATCGATGCCACTGATCCCCGAAAGTTGCTCTTCTAAAGCTGAAGTAATTTGGCTTTCAATAATGGTCGCAGAAGCGCCCTCATAGCGAGTAGATACCGAAACCACTGGGTTTTCGATATCCGGCATTTCACGCACTGCCAGTTTGGAAAAAGAGACAATACCGAACACACACAACAGCATGCTCAGTACGAGTGCCGAGACCGGTCTTTTTACCGATACGTCAGATAACCACATTATTGATCACCCTTTTTTTTCGGTGCGCTACCTTGCTCAATCACGGTTGCGCCATCACGCATATTGACAATGCCTTGCACCACAATGCGCTCACCAATCTCTAGACCTTTGTTGATCACCACTTGGTTATCAACACGCGCGCCCAAAATCACTTCGGTGCGCTTGGCTTTATTATCTTCACCAATCACATACACATAACGTTTGGTGCCTGAGTATTCGAGCGCTTGAACCGGAATGATTGGGGCGTTAATTGGCGTAAAGTCCATATGAGCGGCCACTAGCATACCTGGCTTTAACTGTTGCTCTTGGTTATCAAAATGAATGCGTACGCGCAAGTTCAAGGTTTCTGGGTTAATACGTGAGTCGATGCCAACTACTTCACCATTAAAGATGCGCTCACCCCATGCACTGGTTGTGGCGGTCACTTGCATACCTTGACTGATTTTAGAGAGGTAACGCTCTGGAATTTGCAGATCAAGCTCCATCACTGAAAGATCGTCTAGTGATAACAATTCCATACCTGACGAGACCATTTTACCGCGGCTAAAGTCGATAAAACCGACGGTACCAGCGAACGGAGCGCTGATATGCAGATCTTTTAGGTTTGCATTGGCAGCGTCGAGACGAGCTTGGGCAATCTCAACGCTGGTTTTTTGCGCATCAATTTCGGTTTGCGTGATGGCATTGCGCTTTACTAGGCGCTCAAACTCTGCCAGTTTACGCTTTTCATCTTTTAGATAAGCACTCGCTTCTTTAACGGAAGCACGTGCCTTGTCATCATTCAGCTGGATAAGTAACTGACCCTTTGTCACTTGTTGGTTCGCTTTAACTGCGATATTTTCAACTTTACCTGAGGTTTCAGGCGAAACCATGACCGATTGTTCCGCTTCCAATTTACCCACAAGAGAAAGTGATTGTGAAACTTGGTGGGTTTGGACTTGCTCAGAGACAACGGTTATTGCCATCGGACCACGCGGTCCTTTAGCAAATAGTGCAGGCGAAGCACTCAACATTGAAACCGTCAATAAGCTTAAAATCAGTTTATTTTTCATTGTTTGTATTCATCCAGAAAATTCTACCGAATATTGTAAGCGTAAAAGCGCGGGAGTAACGTCAAGGAATGTAAATCCTCCCACACTATTCGCAAATTTATCCGCTCAATAAGCGAGCGAAATGTTCATTTCTACGCTTCTTTGCCCAAAAAGACATCATTCAACTCAAAAACCTAAGAAAAACGCTTTACAGTGTTTATGAGTTTGCTATGATGCGCTCCGAACTTGAGGGAAGCGTTGGGAAAACAACTCTTAAGTATAAAAATCCCCTGGAGGGGTTCCCGAGTGGCCAAAGGGAGCAGACTGTAAATCTGCCGGCTCCGCCTTCGATGGTTCGAATCCGTCCCCCTCCACCATATTTCTTCTTGTGACGCTCATTAGAGATAGTCGTGAGAAACAGCTTGGTTGTTCGTGTTGGGAAAACATCAACTAAGGATAAAAATACCCTGGAGGGGTTCCCGAGTGGCCAAAGGGAGCAGACTGTAAATCTGCCGGCTCCGCCTTCGATGGTTCGAATCCGTCCCCCTCCACCATATTCCTCTCAGTAGAGAGAAAAGCTTGGTTGTTCGTGTTGGGAAAACATCAGCTAAGGATAAAAATACCCTGGAGGGGTTCCCGAGTGGCCAAAGGGAGCAGACTGTAAATCTGCCGGCTCCGCCTTCGATGGTTCGAATCCGTCCCCCTCCACCATATTCCTCTCAGTAGAGAGAAAAGCTTGGTTGTTCGTGTTGGGAAAACATCAACTAAGGATAAAAATACCCTGGAGGGGTTCCCGAGTGGCCAAAGGGAGCAGACTGTAAATCTGCCGGCACTGCCTTCGATGGTTCGAATCCGTCCCCCTCCACCATATTTAAAAGCCAGCTCATCGAGCTGGCTTTTTTCATATCTGCTCACTCGATTTACTCCGCTAAACCTTCTCTACAATCTCAATCTCAATCTCAATCTCAATCTCAATCTCAATCTGCATCGGCTCTATCGCTGCATATTGTGGAAATCAATCTCTGTATCTTTACCCTATTCACTCCACATCACTTAGTTACAATAAGCTTGTCTGTATCTATACGAGAATCAAACCATGACATACCAAGTAGAAGTATGTATCGACAATCTAGAATCGCTGCATTTTGCCATTGCGGGTGGCGCAAGCCGTATTGAACTGTGCTCTTCCCTTGCACTTGGCGGCTTAACCCCAAGCCTTGGTTTTATGCAACAAGCTGGCAAGATCTCAACCATTCCAGTTTATGCCATGATTCGTCCGCGCCAAGGCGACTTCCTCTATAGTGAAGAAGAGATCGAAACTATGTTGCTTGATATTGATGCGGCAGCGCATGCCGGTCTGCAAGGGGTCGTATTCGGCACCTTAACCGCCAAAGGCGACATCGATATGCAGCAGGCCAGTCGTTTAGCAAAGCGCGCTCAACAACATAATTTGGCAATGACCTTCCATCGCGCTGTCGATCAGTGCCGCGATTTCACCCAAGCAATCGAGCAAGTTGCCGAGTTAGGTTGTGAGCGGATTCTAACCTCTGGACTAGCAACGAATGCTGAGCAAGGCATCACGGTACTAAAACAGATGGTTGAGTTGGCAAATGGTCGCTTTGCGATTATGGCAGGCGCTGGCGTAACCCCTGCGAACGCCGAAAAAATTGCCACCATGACAGGTGTCACTCAACTGCATCTATCCGGCAAAACCACCCGCGCAAGTGGCATGGAGCTCGTCGCTGAGCAAGCTAAAATGGGTAATCAAGATCTGGATGATTTCATTGTTCCTATCACTTCAACGCAAACTATCGCCCAGGTCGTGAAAACACTCTCTGCTCTGGGTTAATCTCTCGCGACGTCGCTATAGCGCAGTCACTCCTTGTGATGCTAGGATGAAAGCATTGCAAGGAGGCAGCAGATTCCCCGATGAACAAAGATCTATTTTTTAGTTTGGATTTAAACTTACTGCGAACCTTTCGGGTATTAAGCCAAGAGCGTAATATGCGTAAAGCGTCACAGCGGTTATTTGTTTCCCAACCGGCGATCAGTCAAGCACTACAAAAGCTGCGCCACCACTTTGATGATGAGTTATTTGTCAAAGTACATGGCGGACTTGAACCGACACCCTTTGCCATCGACCTCGCCAACGCCATTGCTCCCCATTTGGATGGTCTTGCCGCGACCCTCAATCAAAACGATGAATTTGACCCAGCCAGTTTAACTCAGCCATTAAAAATTGCCGTCTCACCAATTGTCTTAAGCTGCTTATCAGGCACGCTTTATCAGCGACTCCAACAGCAAGCACCAAACTGTACTCTTGAACTGGTGGCTTGGACAAAAGCTACCTTTAGCGAACTGCAAAACGACGACGTGCTATTTGGCGTAAACTATGAGATTGAGTGCCCTAAACAGATTTATCCACGCGAACTAACCGAATTGACTTCGTATGTCATCGTGCGCGAAGGACACCCTGTAAACAAAGAAATAATCAACGCAAAAGATATGCAAGGGTTTGATATTGCGTCCATTATTACGTCAGGATGGAATGATCAATTTAGTCTAGCTGCCGAAGTCATGAAACGGGAAGGTATTGAAGCAAAAGTAAAATTTCGTACCGAATTCACCATGGCAGCGGTTGAAGTGATCACTCACAGCGATCTCTTTATGCCCCACTCCGACCTATTTCCAATCCAACACTACCCACAACTGCGTGCAATGCTTGCCCATGTAAATGGTGAGCCATTTCGCTACCCAGTCTTTGCGTATTACCACGGCAAGTATCGCCATGATCCAATGGTCAATTGGCTTTATCAGCAGATCTTAGATGTCATACAACAACAAATAGCTAATAAGCAGAGCTTATCACGCATATAACCACACGCCATTAGAGTCATTATTCATTATCAATATCATAGTCCCTGTAACCAATGACTGTAGGTATAGTAATGAATAAAACGCTTATCGCCACTGCAACTCTTAGTGCTCTTTTTTTGGCTGGTTGTTCTTCTTCTAATGACAACCGTGGTAGTTCAGGAGCAGATACGGAAGCAACGCCTGATAGACTTCCTCCAACCTGGCATGAACCAGAAGATAGTAACAATACACCGGATCGCCTGCCACCAGTCTGGAGCGGTCCTGAAGATACGGTACTAGTTCCTGACCGCACACCACCAACATGGAGTGGTCCTACCGATGATGGTAATACTCCAGACCGTTTACCACCAACTTGGCATGCCCCTGAAGATCAACCAGTATGGGGTGGTCCTGAAACCACTTATACATTTAACGGCGACACCATAACCGACGTAGATGGCAACAGTTATACCATTACGAATCAAGACTGGCGCAGCAATGAATTCACCGTACAAGACACAGATGGCAATGAGTTTACTGTTCGTCGGATTACAGAAGGGGAACATGCTGGAGGCTATTGGGTATTTGCCAATGGCGGCGGTTTCTATATTGGTGGTGATACCGTCCAAGGTGGTATTAGCCCGTTTATAGAAAAGCCGAGCAGCAATATTGACCGAGAAGCTATCCGCAATTCCATTCGTGCTCGTCTCAATCAGTAATCTCTTTCAATGTTAGCTCTCTGACACAACAGAGAGCTAACAAATAGGCTTCTCCATGAAAACTATTTCAATTGCTTGCAGCGCAATGATGCTCTGCTTTCCAGCTATGGCCGGAATCAATATTTCAATTGAAAAGGATGTCTCTGAACTCAACCTCTCCGCATCAGTAACCGACAACATCTATTTGTCGATTGGTGCAGATACTGACGACTGGGTTGGCATTGGCGCAGGATATCAAACCTTCATTACCCCCTCACTGACGCTGAACGCTTACTACGAATATGGGCTCTATGATGACTGGCTACTGAATGAAGTGGCAGACATTGATGGCGTAAAGACCAAAAGCCATAAGATTGATCTATCCCTCAATCGTTACTTTGCAAGTTTCTCTCTCAAAGCGGGACTAACAGCAGAAAGAGTACGTAATGGTTTCACTTGGCTGACGGTTGACGATGCAAATAAATACTCGGTTTATCTTGGCACTGCACACTATTTTGAACACGCCTACTTGGCAGGGCGATATGAACATCACTACGCCACTGACGAGTCAGACATGCTGGATTTTAATCAAGGTCACGCCAACGAATGGGAAATCTCTGTCGGCACTATGAAACCCATTTGGCATGTTTATCCCTACGCAAAAGTGAGCCTTTTTACGCCCAATGGCACCTACTACGGTCTGGAAAATAATGAGGTGACTTGGACGATTGGAGCTTCTCTCTCTTTCTGAGGATATAATATGAAAAAAACGATTTTATTAATGTGTTTAATGGCGAGTAGCAATGCGCTAGCCACAGGGTTACATATTTCACCCGATATGAAAATTGGACCTTACTTTGGCTCAGGGATTTCTGGCGGCGGGCTACAACTCGGCGTGACTGACACGGCTGGACTCGATGCTATCTATTTGAGTTATAGCCACACTTCAGCAGAGATTTTGACGGATAAAGACCGCCTCAAAACCTATCGTCTTGGCGCGCAATACAATTTACCGCAAGTGCCGATGCTGGGTTTTCAGTTAGAAATCGGAGGGGTGAAATACGAAGGCAGCCGCTACTATTTTTGGAACAAACCAACCGAGTATCGTGAAGGATCTGGGGTCAGTATGGCGGCTGCATGGGTCTTAGCTGTGAATGATAACCTGGCACTAAGAGCAGGCATGGATGTGAACTACATTGATAGTGACAAAACCTATCTCAGCAGCAATTTTTCCACCACGCTCAACACTGGGATTGTGCTGCGCTTTTAACGCAGCACATCGTCAATACTCTGCTCACCTAAGTGACGAATATCTTTGCCTTTAACAAAGTAAATAATGTATTCACAGATGTTCTGACAACGGTCACCCACACGCTCAATCGCACGCGCAGACCACATGACCTGCAAGATCTGCGGAATGTTCTTCGGATCTTCCATCATGTAAGTCATGAGCTGACGGATCACCGCTTCGTATTCGCTATCGATGCGATCATCCATTTTGTAGACGGCTGCTGCTGCATCCACATCCATGCGAGCAAACGCATCCAGCACTTGATGCAGCATGTTCACCGCTTGACGGCAAAGTGGCTCTAACGAAACATTAAAGGGTTTATCTTGCGATGATGGGTTTTCAATCGCCACTCTGGCGATACGAGTTGCAACATCACCAATTCGCTCAAGGTCGGTAATGGTTTTGATGATTGCCATAATCAAACGCAGATCTTTTGCCGTTGGCTGACGTTTGGCAATAATGCGCGTACAAGCTTCGTCAATCGACACTTCCATCGCATTCACTTTATGATCATCACGCACCACTTTACGCGCCAGCTCAATATCATCCTTATGCAGCGCCTGCATCGCGAATGAGAGCTGCTGCTCGACCAAGCCGCCCATGGTTAAGACATGGGTACGAATCGACTCTAGTTCGACGTTAAATTGACCTGAAATGTGGCGTCCAAAGTTCATTGGGATCCTTAGCAAAAAGTGATGATTATCCGTATCGACCTGTAATGTAGTCTTCTGTCTGCTTTTTCAATGGGGAAGTGAAAATAGAATCCGTATCTGAGTACTCGATCAATTTCCCCATATGAATAAATGCGGTGTGATCACTCACACGCGCGGCTTGCTGCATGTTATGCGTAACGATAACTACAGTATATTTGGTTTTGAGCTCATTAATAAGCTCTTCAATGGTTAAAGTAGAAATCGGATCCAGCGCTGAGGTCGGTTCATCCAAAAGTAATACTTCTGGTTCAATCGCGATTGCACGCGCAATCACTAATCGCTGCTGTTGACCACCCGATAGACCAAACGCATTTTCATGCAAACGATCTTTAACCTCATCCCAAAGGGCGGCTGCACGCAGTGCTCGTTCAACCGAGTCATCAAGCACACGGCTGTTTTTTACCCCTTGTAGTCGCAAACCGTACACCACATTCTCATAGATGGATTTAGGGAATGGATTCGGACGCTGGAACACCATGCCAACACGGCGGCGCAGCGTTGCAACGTCGACGTCAGGATGATACACATTCTTGCCGTGTAGCTTCACTTCACCTGTGACACGACACCCTTCAACCAAATCGTTCATGCGGTTAATACAACGCAGCAGTGTGGATTTGCCGCAGCCAGACGGACCGATAAATGCTGTAACTTGCCCTTTCGGAATGCGCATCGAAATATCGCTCAGCGCTTGGCTGCTTTGATAGAACAAATTCAGCCCTTCAATCGCGATGGCAGTCTGCTCATCACTGAGGTTATTCACATCTAATGGGGCTTGGTAGCCCAATGTTTGATTGACTGAAAACATACTTAGTCTTGTCCTAAAGTTCGGTATTTCTCACGCAAATTATTGCGAATGCTGATTGCGGTTAAGTTTAGCCCGACAATCACGGTCACGAGCAAGAATGACGTGGCGTACACCAATGGTCGCGCGCTTTCGATGTTGGTGGTTTGGAAACCGACATCATAAATATGAAAGCCAAGATGCATAAATTTACGCTCAAGGTGGATATAAGGGAACTGCCCATCCACCGGTAAGCTTGAGGCCAGCTTTACTGCACCAACGAGCATCAGTGGTGCTACCTCACCGGCTGCTCGTGCTACCGCTAAGATTAATCCGGTAATAATCGCTGGGCTTGCCATCGGCAGCACAATGCGCCACATGGTTTCAAACTGCGTTGCCCCAAGGGCTAATGAGCCATGACGTACCGAGTTCGGGATACGGGTTAACCCCTCTTCTGTCGCCACTATCACCACTGGCAAAGTCAATACCGCCAAGGTTAATGCTGACCATAACAGACCTGGGGTACCAAAGGTTGGTGTTGGCAGACGTTCGGCGTAAAACAGGTTATCAATTGAAGCGCCCAGAGTATAAACAAAGAACCCTAAACCAAATACGCCGTAAACAATCGAAGGTACGCCAGCCAAGTTAATCACGGCAACGCGTATGATGCGAGTAAAGATATTGTTCTTAGCATATTCATGGATATAGATCGCAGCGATAACCCCTAGTGGCATCACAATCACTGACATGATTAACACCAGCAACACCGTACCAAACATCGCAGGGAATACTCCTCCCTCGGAGTTAGATTCGCGTGGTGACGTCGACAAAAACTTCCATACTTCTTTGCCCCACTGCACCGCTTTATCGCTGATGCTCATTTGATTGGGATACCAAATATCAAGAATATGACTCAATGGGATCAACACTTGTTGTCCTGTCATATCTTCCACCAGCAATCCTTGTTTCGCGAGCTTACTGCGCAAATCATCCAACTTGGCTTCGGCTTGTGAAAGTTGCTGACTAAACTGTTTTGACTGAGAGTTGTACTGAGCTAAATAGTCTTCATCAAGCTGGTTATTGAGTTCGCGCTTGCGCTTTTCTAAGCGTAAGTCATTCGCCTTAGCACTGATGGTTTGAACGTCATCTTCAATCACTCGTTCAATTTCATCACGCACTAACTGACTGAACTCAAGGGATTCTGCTAGACGAGCTTGGAAGTCGCTATGTATTTCGCCTTGCGCGTCTTGGTAAGCGACAGGCTGTCCATAAAAGTCGCCACTTCGAGTGCGCTCAATCACCGCCCACTGTTTAGGTTCCGTGCGACTTTGAATATTAATATCCAAAATCGAGATAAAATCGGCTGGATAAATATCACGGTTAGCGACCTTAATATTTAACCGCTCAACCTGACCTTGCTCAACCACCGATAAAGGCAGTGGAATACCTAATTCTTGTAAGTAATCGACCGAAACTGAATCTTGCGCGTAGAGCTGTCCAACTAAGATCTCACCATCGACCTTCGTCCATTGATATAAAGGCGCTGGCCAGAAATAGGATAGACCTTTCCAGCCGATAAGCAGCAACAAGCCAAGAACAGACAGCAAACTAATGCTAACTGCACCGCCAGTTAACCATATCCAAGGCGCGCCTGATTTTAGCCACTTAAACACAAACAACAGTCCTATTCATTCAATCTATAAAGCTCGGTACTTTTCACGCAGACGTTGACGAACCCATTCAGCAATCGAGTTAACCGCAAACGTAAATACCAGTAGAATTAACGCGGCTAAGAAAAGAATCCGGAAGTGCGAGCTGCCCACTTCTGATTCTGGCATCTCAACGGCAATAGTCGCAGACAAGGTGCGCATACCTTCAAGAATATTCCAATCCAAAATTGGTGTATTACCGGTCGCCATTAACACAATCATGGTTTCTCCTACCGCACGACCAAGCCCCATCATAATCGCTGAGAAAATCCCCGGACTTGCGGTAAGCAGTACGACATAAATCAATGTCTGCCAAGGTGTTGCACCCAGTGCTAAAGAGCCATCAGATAGATGTTTCGGCACTGAGAAGATCGCATCTTCAGCAATAGTAAAAATGGTCGGGATCACAGCAAAACCCATGGCAAAACCCACCACAAGTGCGTTGCGCTGATCGAAATCGATGCCTATCTCAGCAAGGTAAATCCGCACATCACCATTAAATAGCAGCGCCTCAATGTTGTAGCTTTGGCTTAATATCAGCGCGGTGATAATCACCAAACAAGGCATCAAAATCAGTGCATGCCAGCCATTAGGTAGGCGACGCGTCCAGCGAGTCGGTAAACTATGCCACAGTACACCAATCGCAATGATGGCCACAGGCAGAAACAGCAACAAGACCACGACTGCCGTTAAGTGACTTTCCACAATTGGCGCAAACCAAAGCCCCGCAAGAAAACCGATGATGACCGTCGGTAGCGCTTCCATCAGTTCAATCGATGGTTTTACAAAACGGCGCATACGTGGCGTCATAAAGTAAGCGGTATAGATCGCCCCCAACACCGCAATCGGAATCGCAAACAGCATCGCAAACGCCGCGGCTTTTAATGTACCAAAAGCAATTGGCACCAAACTGAATTTCGCTTCAAACTCATCACTGGCCGAGGTGGTTTGCCAAACATAGGCAGCCTCAGGGTAGCTTTCATACCACACTTTTTGCCACAGCGATGACAGCGATACCTCCGGGAAAGGGTTATCAAGGTGAGCCACACTTAACATGCCATCAGCAAACGCGACCAAGTACTGCTCATTGTCTGACATCGCCGCAAATTGAGGGGCTTTGTTATACGCTCGCTCAAAAATCACCAACTTTTCGCTGGTGGTGTAATGGCTCTGTACCATGCCATTGATATAGAAACTGTAAAAGCCTTTACGATATGCATCCGGCAGCAAAAACTGCAGCTCAGCGGCCAGTTTGAACTCTCGAATAAAGGTCAGATGACGCTGCTGATCTTTCAATACATCAAACCATTGCGATACCAAGCCATCTCGATGCGTCACCAATAGAGAAGACGCGCCAGAGAGGACATCAATATGACTCACTGCGTGCTTCGCTTCACCTTGGCTCAAATCAACAATCTCTCGCACCGCATAATGGTCGTCATGTTGCTTGATCACAATAAGCTCTGACTCTTGGCGCAAATAAATTGTTTTGCCATCTGGGGCGACAATCAATTGGTCGACCGTTGCAATAGCTTGCGGGAATTGATGGGTATAAATTTTTCCTGCGCTATCTTGCCAACGAATGCGCAATTTCTGGTCATTGTAGTAACCGACTAAAACCAGTTGTTTACCTTTAGCAAAAGCAAACTGTCGCAGCTCAGCATCGGAAAACGTTAAATCAATCGGAGCGTTGTATTGCTCTACTTCAGGCGCGAACACTCGGCGATCGTTTTCGATCACATGGTTCATTTGCGGCTGGAACAGTTTCACTTGCCCTTGCGAGGTCGCAAACGCAAACCAATCCTCAGCCGTTGGCATCGCAGCAAAGAGCGTAAAATCTTGAGCAAAATCGACTGACAATTTAGGCTCTGCATGCGCTTTATCCATCGCCCAAAAATCCACCTGCCCTTGCTTGGAAATCACAAAAGCATGTTCGCCATAGTCATCAATTCCCGCCGCAAGAGGTTCTGGCGTAGTAATTGACTGCTGGGCAATATTGGGCGTCAGCTTGGCATCAGAAAACAGAGGCAAGACCATCATGGCTAAATAGACGAAGATCAACACCAGTGCCGCCAACACCCCAACCCCACCAGCAGACACCGCAAATTTGACGAGACGATCTTTAACCAATCGCTTGCGGTCTTTTTCTTTGAGCGAAAAATCTGCTTTTGTCATTGCGGTAAATACTCTGTTTCGGTTAGTGCGATGGGTCGCGGTTCAATCATTACAGCACGCTAGCGCGTGTTAGGTCTTACTTAGGCTATCTTTTTTGCTCGAGAGGATCGGCGGCATCTATCACTCTATGGCTAACAACTTAGCTTGACAGTGACGATAAGATCACGAATTGCTCAATAAAATCCCAGCACTGGTGAGAAAACACGCTAAAACGCACCAAGATTCTATTTACGCTCGAGGATATACTATTTTGCTTTGATGACAATTATATTACAGTGATTAATAAATTACTGAATATAATCAAATATCTTTTCCAACTAAGCGTGATGCATTTCGAGTATCGACGATTAAAATCTGTTCAGCTTTTGCAATAAAACCTTCACAAAAATGCCTTAGTTTTTTTTAGCTAACCTATACTTTTTTATAGTTATACCCAAGTTGCTTCAATATTGTGGATTCTAATACTTGTTAGGGATATTCACCGTCATAATCCGCTAGGTTGTTGACTGTAAAACTTTTTGCTAAGCATAATCAGTATCCAATTTACCTAGTTTAATTAACGAGCGCATCTCGGTGTAAAAATGATAAGGATCGTCGGATGAGTTCAGAGAAACTGTACATAGAGAAAGAGCTAAGTTGGTTGTCATTTAATGAGCGCGTACTGCAAGAAGCGGCGGATAAATCAGTCCCATTAATTGAACGTGTGCGCTTTTTAGGCATTTTTTCCAATAATCTTGATGAGTTTTACAAAGTCCGCTTTGCCGACGTAAAGCGCCGAATTCTTATCAACCAAGAACGTGGCGGCAATGACAACTCCAAGCATTTGTTGACTAAAATGCAGTCTAAAGCGTTGAAACTCAATGAACATTTTGATGATCTTTACCAAGAGTTGATCCGAGAAATGGCACGTCACCGTATTTTCTTGGTCAATGAGCATCAACTCAGCGATACCCAGAAAGGCTGGATTCAAAAATACTTCCGCCGCCAAGTTCTGCCGCACATGTCACCAGTGCTGCTAACGCAAGAAATCAACCTACTGCAGTTTCTCAAAGATGAATACGCTTATATTGCGGTTGAATTAAAACGTGATGAGCACACTCAATATGTATTATTAGAGATCCCAACCGATCACCTGCCGCGCTTTGTAATGGTGCCAGAGCAAAAAGGCAAGCGACGCAAAACCATCATCCTGCTCGATAACATTATTCGCTACTGTCTCGACGACTTGTTCCGCGGCTTTTTTGAATACGATGAGATCAACGGGTATGCCATGAAGATGACCCGTGATGCTGAATACGACCTGAGTCGAGAAGTAGAATATAGCCTGCTAGAGCAGATGTCTGAAGGGGTTAGCCAGCGTCTTACCGCCATGCCCGTGCGCTTTGTTTATGAGCGCGATATGCCAGAAGATATGCTCAGTTTTCTCTGCAAGAAGCTTGGCATTTCGAGCTATGACAGCCTTATCCCCGGCTCTCGCTACCATAACTTTAAAGATTTCATTGCTTTTCCCAATGTGGGTCGCGACTATTTAGAAAATAAGCCGCTGCCGCCAATGCGTTGTGCCGACTTCAATGGCTACAAAAACAGCTTTGATGCGATCAAAAACCAAGACATCTTACTCTACTACCCCTACCACACCTTTGAGCACATCACCGAGCTGGTACGCCAAGCTTCGTTTGATCCCAAAGTCTTAAGTATCAAAATCAATATTTACCGTGTCGCTAAAGATTCTCGCTTAATGAACTCATTAATCGATGCGGTGCACAATGGCAAAAAAGTCACCGTGGTCGTTGAACTGCAAGCGCGTTTTGACGAACAAGCCAATATCGAGTGGGCAAAAGTGCTTACTGAAGCGGGCGTCCAAGTGATCTTTGGCACTCCTGGGTTAAAGATCCATTCGAAATTACTGCTGATTAACCGTCGAGAAGGCGATGAGATTGTTCGTTACGCCCATATCGGCACCGGTAATTTTCATGAGAAAAACGCACGTATCTACACCGATTTCTCGCTCTTAACTGCCGACCCTGAAATCGCCAACGAAGTGCGTAATGTGTTTGGCTATATTGAAAACCCATATCGTCCGGTTAAGTTTAACCAACTGATCGTCTCACCACGCAATTCACGCAGCCAACTCTATCGATTGATCGACGCAGAGATTGCCAACGCCAAACTAGGTAAAAAGGCGCAAATCACCCTTAAAGCGAACAATCTCGTTGATAAGGGACTGATCAATAAACTTTATGGCGCCAGCACATTTGGGGTCAAAATTCGCATGGTGATTCGCGGTATGTGTGCACTGGTACCTGGAGTGGAAGGGGTCAGTGACAACATTACAATAATCAGCATTGTCGATCGATTTCTAGAACACCCTCGCGTTCTTATCACCCATAACGACGGCAATCCTCAGGTCTATATCTCTTCAGCAGATTGGATGACACGTAATATCGACCATCGAGTCGAAGTGGGTGCACCAGTTCGTGACCCGCGTCTGAAACAGCGCATTATCGATATCGTAAACCTGCACTTTATCGATACAGTAAAAGCTCGTTGGATAGATAAAGAGATGAGTAATAACTACGTTGCTCGCGGGAATCGCAAAAAAGTACGTTCACAGTTAGCGATTTATGACTATCTTAAAAATGTAGAGAAGCAAGCTAAGAAAAACAATGAAGCAAACGCCTGATGTAAGAGATGTCGCCGCTATCGATTTGGGATCGAATAGTTTTCATATGGTGGTAGCCAAGGTCGTTGGACAAGACTTACAACTCGTTAGCCGCCACAAACAGCGAGTTCGACTTGCCGAAGGACTGGATGGACAAAATAACCTTGATAATGCCGCCATTGAACGTGGCTTAGAGTGTTTGGCTATGTTTGCTGAACGCTTGCAGGGCTTTGCCCCCAGCAATGTTCGCATCGCAGCAACGCACACATTAAGGCAAGCCAATAATGCGCATATCTTTATCCAACGAGCACGTGAAGTGTTGCCTTTTGCTATCGAAATCATCCCAGGAGAGGAAGAAGCGCGTCTGATTTACCAAGGTGTGTCTCACACCCAACCTCAATCTGACTCTAAGCTGATTGTGGATATTGGTGGTGGCAGCACTGAGATCATTTGTGGTCAAGGGTTCGAGCCTCAACTGCTCAATAGTAAGCAGATGGGCTGTGTCAGCTTTACTAATCAGTTTTTCGCCAACGGTAAGCTATCGAACAAGAACTTCACTAACGCGATTCTCGCTGCGGAACAAAAACTCGAGTCCCTCGCCCAACGCTATCGCAAAAAGGGTTGGTCGATTGCTTTTGGCTCTTCAGGCACCACCAAAGCGATTCGCGAAGTTCTGATCGGTTTAGGTCATGAAGATGGCATTATCACCGCCAAACGCCTCAATGCCCTTATCGATAAGCTCTGTGAGTGGAAACAAATTGAGGATATCGAGCTTGAAGGATTAACGCCGGAACGAAAACCGGTGTTTGCGGCTGGTGTGGCGATTATGTATGCCATTTTCCTCGATCTTAAAATCACTGAAATGCACTTCTCTGAAGGCGCCTTGCGAGAAGGCTTGCTGTACGAAATGGAAGAGCGATTTAAGCGTTCTGATATTCGTATGCGCACCACAGAAAATTTAGCACAAAAGCATTTGGTCGATCTCGAACACGCTGCGCGAGTCAAAGGGCAAGCGAGCGAATTTCTCGCGCAAGTGCATAAAGAGCTCGGCATCAAAGCAAAATCTGAGCTGTTTGATTTACTCGAGTGGAGCGCGCTGCTGCACGAGGTCGGACTCAGTATCAGCTTAAAAGCCTTCCATCGACATTCTGCCTATATTCTTCGTCATACCACTATGCCCGGCTTCAATGTTGAGCAGCAACGCGTGCTGGCAACCTTAGCTCGCTTTCAACGCAAGTCACTCAAACTGCATGAGATGGAAGAGTTCGCCCTTTACAAGAAAAAGCACATTGTCAATTTAGTTCGAGTGCTTCGTTTGGCGATTGTACTGAATGGGCAAAGAAGTGATGACCCTCTACCAGAGATCACGCTTTCGGTCGACTCTGATGATAAGTGGTCACTCACTTGCACAGAATTAAATTGGCTTGAGAACAACAAATTACTCCATGCCGATCTGATGAGTGAGCAAGCTTCTTGGCAGGATGCAGAGTGGCATTTGACGTTTAGTTAACAGCAGCTTGGTTCAAAAACAATAAAGGCGCTGAACGCGCCTTTATACTGATACATCCATTACTGCGATTAGTTGAACTCTATTCCTACCTTCGCCAACTCTTGTTCTGCCAGCTCTGGTGATATCGCAACATAACCGTCTTTTTCAACTAAGTTTTGTCCCTGCTTAGAGTAAATAAAGCGAATAAACTCACGCTCTAGCGGTGACAAGGCTTTACTTGGATGCTTATTAATATAGACGTACAAGTAACGTGATAGTGGGTACTCACCTGAGAGAATATTTTCTCGGGTTGGTTCTACGTAGTGACTGCCTTCACGAGCGATGGGAATGCGCTTAACCCCTGACACCTGATACCCCACTCCAGAATAACCAATGGTATTGATCGATGAGGCGACCGACTGCACAACCGACGCCGAACCAGGTTGTTCATTGACGGTATTACGAAAATCGCCGCCACACAGAGCATTCTTCTTAAAGTAGCCATACGTGCCAGACACCGAGTTTCGACCAAACTTTTGAATCGTACGTTTCGCCCAAGAGTAGTTCATACCAAGGTCCGCCCAAGTATGCACTGGCTTAGTCGCACCGCAACGTAAGGTAGCAGAGAAGATACTGTCTAACTGTGAGAAGTTCATGCCTTTAATTGGGTTATCTTGGTGAACAAAAATACCAATCGCATCAATCGCGACTCGCAACGCGGTCGGTTTATAGCCATGAGCACGTTCAAACGCTTCAATTTCACTGTTGCGCATTGGTCGGCTCATGGGACCAAACTGAGCGGTTTGTTCGGTCAGTGCCGGCGGCGCTGTCGAAGAACCCGAAGCCTGTACCTGACCATTTACGCCAGGATAGAGTTGTTTAAACTCTTCCACCCACAAAGTGGTCATCCCAGCCAGCGTATCCGAACCCACACTGGTGAGTTCACCACTGATGCCCGGCACTTTGTTATAGACGCGGAACTCTTCTTGCGCGGTCACTGACGCGTTAACGGATGCATAAACGGATGCAGTGATTAAACCTGTCATGATTGACACTATCGTAAGCGCGATCCTTGCTTTCATCTATTTCACCACCAAACGTTCAGGTAGGATAAATGAGAACTTACTGCCAACCCCGACTTTACTTTCTATATCAAGATGAGAGTCGTGGTGAGTCAAGGCGTGCTTCACAATCGCCAAACCTAAACCACTACCGCCGGTATCGCGTGAGCGCGCTTTATCAACGCGGTAAAAACGTTCCGTCAGGCGGTGTAAATGCTGTGGCTCAATTCCCTCGCCGCTATCTTCGACTTCCAGACAAGCACCTTGTGCTGTGAGGTACCAGCGCACATTCACGTCGGCACCCGCTGGGGTATATTTCACCGCGTTATACACTAGGTTGGAAATTGCGCTGCGCAGTTGGTCATCATCCCCCAGTACCAATAGCGATTCATCAACCTCAAACTTCAACTTGTGGTTTTGCTCGCCACTGAGACTCACTGCCTCTTTTTCGAGCACTTCGAGCATCGCGGGAACATTGACGACTTCTTCTAACTCGTGCATCGGTGCCGCTTCAATCTTCGACAGCGTCAATAGCTGATTAACTAAACTATTCATACGGTTAAGCTGCTCTGTCATCACGCCATGTGCACGAGACCACATGGGGCCGACCAACATATCGGGATCTTCCGTCATCTCAAGATAACCCTGCAACACCGTCATTGGTGTACGAAGTTCATGAGAAACGTTAGCAAAGAAGTTACGACGCATCCCTTCAAGCTGTTTTAACTGAGTAACATCACGCACCACCATTAGGTGTTCACCTTCGGTGTACGGCACGATACGCAATTCCAGCATACGTTCGACATTCAGTGGCGAACGCATTTCCAAAGGCTCTGAGTAATCTTGCTTGTTGAGGTATTTGATAAAGTCAGGGGTACGAATCAAGTTCGAGATTGGCTGACCTGAATCATCCGGCCAACGAAAGCCCAATAAATGCTGAGCGAGCTTGTTGCACCAAACAATGTTGCCTTCACTGCGAAAAACCACCACCGCATCGGGCAGCGATTCAGCACCATTACGGAAACGACGAATCAAATTGGTCAGCTCTTTACGTTTACGACGCTGACGCTGCTGCAAACGATAAATACCGTTAAACAGTTCTTCCCAGTTTCCGGTACCCGACGGCGGCGTCAGGCGCTTTTCATCCCACAACCACGCCGAAAGACGCATTTGGTTATGTAGATGCCATACAAGCTGCAAAACCGTGGCAGCGAGCAGCAACCACGGCATATATCCGAAAATCCAACCAACAATCACCCAAGGGGTGTAAAAAAAAGCCAGCTCCCAGACCAGCCTTTTCCAAGTTAACCTTTCAACCACTTACTTCTCCATACGGTCCTAAGCTTTGGTTGAGAAACGATAGCCAGCACCACGAACAGTTTGGATCAGTTTATCATGACCTTCTGTTTCAAGTGCTTTACGCAAACGACGAATATGAACATCGACCGTGCGATCTTCAACGTAGACGTTGGTGCCCCAAACATTGTTCAATAGTTGCTCGCGGCTATATACGCGCTCTTGGTGAGTCATAAAGAAGTGCAGCATCTTAAATTCGGTCGGTCCCATATCCAGCGGCTGATCGTTTGCCGTCACGCGGTGAGAAACAGGATCAAGCTTGAGACCTTGCACATCAATCACATCTTCTAGTGCTGTGGGTGTTACACGGCGAATCACCGCTTTCAGGCGAGCCACAAGTTCTTTTGGTGAGAATGGCTTCGTGATGTAATCATCCGCGCCTACTTCCAGACCGCGAACTTTGTCTTCTTCTTCACCACGCGCCGTTAGCATCACTACGGGAATATTGCGGGTTAGCTCTTCGCGTTTCATGTGCTTAATGAAGTTGATCCCACTACCACCCGGTAGCATCCAATCCAGTAGTACTAGATCTGGGAAGGGTTCTGCTAGTTTAGTTACCGCCGTGTCGTAGTCTTCTGCTTCTACCGCTTGGTAACCTTTCTGCTCAAGAACAAAGCACAGCATTTCGCGAATTGGTGCTTCATCTTCAACAACTAGAATCCTTCTAGACATAATAAATAAACCTTTTTCGTTAAGCTTGAGTGAAGAGAGGATCACACCTCTCGATGCATAGGCATTATTACTAGCAATTATGACACTTTTGTGACCTTTGCAAACAAATTTTCATACAAGATTCTCTATTGAATGCTTGCAATTCAATCAATAAGCGCTAGTGATTTGTCAAATGTTCACGACGTCATTCATATTTTTCACATCCTGACAGACAAGCGAAGAAAATTTGCCTAAGATGGGCGTCTTCAATGTTCAATTAGAGAAAATGTATGTGGTTTAAAAACTGTCTGGTGTATCGCGTTAACCGTGAAATCGACTTCAAAGCAGACCAGCTAGAACAGCAACTGGCTGAGTTTCGTTTTACCCCTTGCGGCAGCCAAGATAAGCAAAAATTTGGTTGGGTTTCAGCAATGGGTCGCCATGGCGATATGATGACTCACGTATCAGAAAACCACATCCTAATCTGTGCTAAGAAAGAAGAGAAAATGCTGCCAGCTTCAGTGATTAAAGAATCATTGAATGCCAAGGTCGAAGCGATGGAAGCACAAGAAGGTCGCCCTCTGAAGAAAAAAGAGAAAGACAACCTTAAAGACGACATCGTGATGGATCTGCTGCCACGCGCGTTTAGCCGCAGCAACCACACTTATGTGCTGATCATGCCAAAGCTCGGTTTTATCCTTGTTGATGCGAGCAGCTACAAAAAAGCGGAAGATGTGCTTGCTCTGCTACGTAAAACCATGGGTAGCCTACCGGTCGTTCCTGCGATCCCAGAAAATGCTGTAGAGCTAACACTGACTGAGTGGGTGAAAACAGGCAATACACCAGCCGGCATCACGATGCTTGATGAAGCAGAACTTAAATCGGTACTGGAAGAAGGCGGCGTGATCCGTTGTAAGAAGCAAGAGTTAACCGCCGATGAAATTCGTAGCCATATTGAAGCGGATAAAATGGTGACTAAGCTGGCGCTTAACTGGCAAGATCGCATTGAATTTATTCTTGCCGAAGATAGCAGCATCAAACGCTTGAAGTTCTCTGACGAACTGAAAGATCAAAATGATGATATTCCTCGTGAAGATCAAGCTGCGCGATTTGACGCAGATTTCTCACTAATGTGTGGCGAAATGGGCGCTTTCTTACCGAATTTGTATGAAGCACTGGGTGGTCTACCAAACCCAAATGCATAAGCAATCGTACTAATTACTTGCTCAAAAGCCTTCTTCGGAAGGCTTTTTTGATCTTACGGCTCGCTCGCTTCAGAGTTTTTCCTAGTCACATATCACATTTTGACGTAAAATTTGCGCCCCAATTCCATCAGGTGGAATTGCCCTGACTTGAGATCAGATTACATAGAGAATTGAGCAATGACGACAGATAAAGTATTCGTACCTGAGCTACTATCACCAGCAGGTAGCCTTAAAAACATGCGTTACGCATTCGCATACGGCGCAGATGCAGTATACGCAGGTCAGCCTCGCTACAGCCTACGTGTACGTAACAACGAGTTTAACCACGAGAACCTAAAGATTGGTATCGATGAAGCACATGCCCTAGGCAAAAAGCTTTACGTGGTATGTAACATCCAGCCGCACAACTCTAAGCTAAAAACCTTCATTCGCGACCTTAAGCCGGTTGTAGAAATGGGTCCAGACGCACTGATCATGTCTGACCCTGGTCTAATCATGATGGTTCGCGAAGCGTTCCCAGAAATGCCTATTCACCTGTCTGTTCAAGCGAACGCAGTTAACTGGGCAACAGTAAAATTCTGGTCGACTCAAGGTGTTGAGCGCGTAATCGTGTCGCGTGAGCTTTCTCTAGAAGAAATCGAAGAAATTCGCGAGCAGTGCCCTGAAACAGAAATCGAAGTTTTCGTTCACGGCGCTCTTTGCATGGCTTACTCTGGTCGTTGCCTACTGTCTGGTTACATCAACAAGCGTGACCCGAACCAAGGTACTTGTACTAACGCATGCCGTTGGGAATACAAAGTAGAAGAAGGCAAAGAGAACGACGCAGGTCAGATCGTTGAAGCGTTCGACCCAAGCGAAGTACAAGCGATTGAAGTGCAGGATGAGCGTCCTGAAACCACTATCGGTCGTGGCAAACCAACTGACGAAGTCGTACTACTATCTGAAAGCCACCGCCCTGAAGAAAAAATGGCGGCGTTTGAAGATGAGCACGGCACTTACATCATGAACTCAAAAGATCTACGTGCTATCCAACACGTTGAGCGTTTGACTCAGATGGGTGTTCACTCACTTAAAATCGAAGGTCGTACTAAGTCGTTCTACTACTGTGCACGTACTGCGCAAGTTTACCGTAAAGCAATTGATGATGCCGTTGCGGGTCGTCCATTTGATGAGTCTTTAATGGGTACTCTTGAAAGCCTAGCACACCGTGGTTACACCGAAGGCTTCCTACGTCGTCATACTCACGATGCATACCAAAACTACGACTACGGCTACTCCGTCTCTGACGCACAGCAATTTGTAGGTGAATTTACTGGTAAACGTCGTGGTGATCTTGCTGAAGTTGAAGTGAAGAACAAATTTGTGGTTGGCGACAACCTAGAATTGATGACGCCAAAAGGCAACGTAAACTTCACGCTAGAAGCGATGGAAAACCGTAAATCAGAAGTAATTGACGATGCGAAAGGCAACGGTCACTTTGTGTTTATTCCAGTACCACAAGACATGGATCTTGAGTACGCGCTACTGATGCGTAACCTGAACGACGGTCAGGACACTCGTAACCCAACGGGTAAGTAATCATGGCACTACTAATTACAGATAAGTGTATCAACTGCGATATGTGTGACCCTGAGTGCCCAAATGGCGCAATCTCAATGGGTGACAGCATCTTCGAAATCGATCCTAATCTGTGTACTGAGTGTAAAGGTCACTACGAGAAGCCAACGTGCCAATCCGTTTGTCCGATTACCAAGTGTATTATCACTGACCCAGACCATGTAGAAACGGACGAAGAACTACTCGAGAAGTTCGTTATCATTCAAGGTTTAGCATAAAACTAGAAGGCTCATCCAGTGATGAGCCTTTTTTGTATCGTCGACCTCAGCCAGATTTGATGATCGGAAAGATATTACAGTACAACTCTTTCTCATATTGATACTCCAAATGTTCTCGCCAATTAACTGCTTTACCTATCGGTACTAGGAAGAAAGTCTCACGCGAAGTATCGGTTACAAATGCTAAACCATGTGGCATCAACTCAAAATGTACATCATGAACGAAACCAGGGTCTAATCTCTGCCTTCCAGTAAGATGATTTACCTCTTCACGGGAAATCGTTACTGACTCTGTAGCACTGCCAAATCTCAGCTTGAGCCACTCGGCAAAATCTTTTGCGCATACCATAGTCATGGGAGTGTCCTTGCTTATATTCTCATAGGAAGTAAGCCGAGCATCCTATTTATAATCCAAACGTCGAGTTAACCAACTTCGTTCATATCGTTGTTATTATGCGACTTCAATCAGGATGAGTATCTGCCTCACTGTTGGAACCTTCAGTTAACGCATCTAGATACATATCAATCCTTAGACCTTTTAAATCTAGGTGAGTATGAGATGATTCTCCAGCCAATATCGGTCAAATATCATCATATCTGAGTTATTCGATGGCGCTTAACAGGATATTTATCTAGTTTGATCAATAAGCTGTGCACATTGTAAAGGTAGGATTTTTTTTGGTTTTGGCTTTGCCTTGGCAATCACTACTGGCTCTTTTTCCTCAACTTTAGTGCTATCTTTTGAGCCTCGATAGGTTTTGACGTTGTGCTTTGGTTTCGGTTTCCAGCTGGCAACTTCTGCACCACACCCATCCCCCTTCGGTGGTGGTTTTTGGTCAACACAACTCGCGTCATCTTGCGGACATTTTAAGCGCACGTGCATATGGTAGTTATGCCCCCACCATGGTCTGACTTTACGCAGCCATGTGCGATTCGCCCCCTCTAAACTGCACAATTTCTCTTTGATCACCGGATGAACAAAAATTCGCGCCACTTCTTCATCCTGAGCCGCCATTTTAACCAAGCGAAAATGACGATTGTCCCAGTTCGTAGAACTGATCTTGTATGCCGACATATCAACCAAGGTTTTCGGCTTTGGTAGTTTGAGTTGGTTCGCCGAGAGTTTGGTGTCTGCTAAGCGAAACCAAATGTCGATATCCAGACCGGTTTGATGGCTTGTGTGTCCAGAAGAGAATCGCCCACCTTGCGGTAGCGACATATCACCGATCAAAAGATGGGTACGCAGATCTTTGCGCGCTTTTGCAGATAAACGCTCAATGTAGGCAATGGTGTTAGGGTGACCGTAGTAACGCTTGTTTTGACTACGCAATACTTGGTAACCATAGCCATTTAAAGGCAGTGCTTGAGCGCCAAGCAGGCAGCCATTGGCATAACTACCAATGGCTTCTGGAGTGAGTCGATTGGGTTTAGCAAATGACTCCCAAGGAGAAGCGGATAATGAAAACGACCACAAGCAAGCTAAAATAACTATCCATGTCGTTTTCATTGCTTCACCTCTTAGTAATGTACTGCGTTATCGTAGTAAGCACTTGGATTAAGCGCAGTGAAGATAACCGCGACATTCACGTCTTGTCCCATGATACCGCGAACTTGATCAGTAATGATCTTCGCCACCGCATCTTGTTTCTCTTGACCACGGTCGAACCAAAGCACTTCGACAAATGGGTAAGCTGGGTTTACTTCACCTTCATGGTAAAACGTAGTGTAGACATACTCAAAAGTGAAGTCTTCACGAGGAGAGCCCATGATCTCTTGTAGTTCATCAATCAGAGGTTTTGACAGTGTTTGTACCGTTTGTGGTTCAACTGCTCTAAAACGAAAATGTGGCATCTTTTGCTTCCTAATTATGGTTATGGTGCAACTATCATACTTGTTTCGCTTACCCACGGCATGCTCAACATTGAGCAAGGCTCGCAAAGCAAACAAAAAAGCCGCTGATGACAGCGGCTTTTAACTCTTTTTATGCGTTATGGCATCTCATCGAACTCTGCACCCTCTTTTTCAACTTGAGGTGGCATTAAGTGTTCTTTAGTAATACCCAGCTTCCATGCTAGTGCCGAAGCCACATAGATAGAAGAGTATGTACCAACCGTGATACCAAGTAACAGCGCCGTCGCGAAACCATGAATCATTGCACCACCTTGAGTAAACAACGCGATTACTACGAACAGCGTGGTACCTGAGGTGATTAATGTACGGCTTAAGGTTTGAGTGATCGCGCTATCAATAATTTCAGCAGGACCACCTTTACGCATACGACGGAAGTTCTCACGAATCCGGTCAAATACTACGATGGTATCGTTGAGTGAGTAACCCACTACCGTCAGCAAAGCAGCTACGATAGTTAGATCAACCTCAATCTTCATGATTGAGAAGACACCCAACGTAATGATGATATCGTGCGCCAGTGCAAGTACCGCACCCGCAGCAAGACGCCATTCAAAACGTACCGATACGTAGATCAAGATACAGATCAGCGATACCAAAATCGCTAGACCGCCCGCTTCAGTCAGTTCGTCACCTACGTTAGGACCGACGAACTCGATGCGGCGCATCTCAACTTCTTTGCCTGTGCCATCTTTGATTGCCGAAATGATTTGGTTGCCTAAAGTCTCACCTGAAACATCTTCACGTGGGCTTAAGCGCACCATGACATCACGTGCACTACCAAAGTTTTGTACAATCGCATCGCCAAAACCGTTCGCTTCAAGCGATGTGCGGATTTCATCTAACTGAGCTGGCTGTTCAAAGCCAACTTCAATCAATGTACCGCCGGTAAAATCTAGCCCCCAATTCAACCAGTTAGTTGAAAGAGTGTAGATTGACGCACCGATCATCAACAAAGAGAACATAAAGGCGAACTTTGACCAACGTAAAAAGCCGATCGTTTTTTCTGCTTTTAGAATCTGAAACATATTAATTCCTAGCCTTAGATCGACAATTTATCAATGCGTTTGCCACCATACAGTAGGTTAACCACACAGCGGGTACCAATAATAGCGGTAAACATTGAGGTCAAAATACCAATTGATAATGTAACAGCGAAACCTTTAACCGCACCTGTACCTACCGCAAACAGAATAATCGCTGTCATTAGTGTAGTGATGTTGGCATCGGCAATGGTACTAAACGCGTTAGCATAACCTTGGTGGATTGCTTGTTGCGGCGAGCGACCTTCAAGCAACTCTTCACGTATCCGCTCAAAGATCAGTACATTGGCATCGACCGCCATACCGACCGTTAGAACAATACCAGCAATGCCTGGTAGCGTCATTGTCGCCCCTGGAATCATCGACATAATACCAATGATCAGTACGAGGTTAGACATCAATGCCAAGTTAGCAATCAGACCAAACTTACGGTAGTAGACTACGGTAAACAGCATTACTGCCACCATACCCCAAATACACGCTTGGATACCCATATCAATGTTTTGTTGACCCATTGATGGACCAATCGTACGCTCTTCAACAATCGAGATTGGCGCAATTAGGGCACCAGCACGAAGTAGTAACGCTAAGTTGTGCGCTTCTGCTGCTGAATCAATACCAGTGATACGGAAGTTACGACCAAGTGCCGATTGAATCGTCGCTTGGTTAATCACTTCTTCGTGCTTAGACAGGATAACTTTGCCTTCAGCTGTCTTACGACCGCTGTCTTTGTATTCAGCAAATACCGTTGCCATTAGCTGACCGATATTCTTTTTCGAGAATGCCGACATCTTGTTACCACCTTCGCTATCTAGCGTGATGTTAACTTGTGGGCGACCGTACTCATCGACACTTGAGCTTGCATCTGTGATGCTCGCACCGCTTAGAATGACACGTTTTTTCAGAACAACGGGACGACCGTCAGTATCGAACTTGATTTCAGAGCCTGCTGGTGCACGACCATTAGCCGCAGCTGCAAGATCAGCTTTTGAGTCCACTTCACGGAACTCTAGCGTTGCAGTAGCACCAAGGATCTCTTTTGCACGCGCAGTGTCTTGTACACCCGGTAGCTCAACCACAATACGGCTAGCACCTTGGCGTTGAACCAATGGTTCAGCAACACCGAGTTCGTTTACGCGGTTACGAAGAATGGTAATGTTCTGTTCAACGGCATAGTTACGAATTTCAGTTAGACGCTGCTCAGTGAACGAAGCGATCAAAGAGAAACGACTATTTGCGTCTGAATCCGTAAACACCATATCAGGATGGTTCTTCTCCAACAGGGCTTTCGCTTCTGCTAACTGCTCTTCATTACGAAGTAGCACTTCTACAGCGTCTTTACCTGATGGGCGAATTGCACGATAACGGATCTTATCTTCACGTAGTTCACTACGGAAAGCTTCTTCTTGCTGACCGACCAGTTTTTCCATTGCCGCGTCCATATCCACTTCCATTAAGAAGTGAACACCACCACGTAGGTCAAGACCTAGTTTCATTGGTGAAGCACCAATTGCTTCGAGCCAAGTTGGTGTTGCCGGAGCAAGGTTAAGCGCCACAATAGTATCTTTATCGAGGGCTTCACTAATAATGTCGCGCGCACTGATTTGGGTATCGGTGTCGTTGAAACGAACAAGAATCGATCCATTCTCTAAAGCAATGGATTTAAATGAGAGGCTCTGTTTATCAAGAGCTTGAGTGACAGAATCCAGCGTAGCCATATCTACAGAGGCGCCACGCGCCCCTGTAACTTGAATTGCCGGATCTTCACCGTAGATATTAGGAAGTGCATACAATGCAGCGATAGCGATGGTAAACATCACCATCAAGTACTTCCATAACGGATAACGGTTTAGCACAGCGAGGATCCTTTAGCTGTCTATAGAGATTTCAGTGTACCCTTTGGTAGCACTGCTGATACGAAGTCTTTCTTGATAACAACTTCGTTGTTCGCGTTTAGCTCGATAGTGATGTAGTCGTTGTCTTCAGCGATTTTCGTGATTTTACCCACTAGACCACCGTTAGTTAGTACTTCATCACCTTTGCCCATCGAAGACATTAGGGTTTTGTGTTCCTTAACGCGCTTAGCTTGTGGACGGTAGATCATGAAGTAGAAGATCACCGCGAACATCGCTAGCATGATAATCATTTCGAAACCGCCACCTGCTGGTGCTTCTGCTGCTGCGTGAGCCTGAGAAATAAACATGAAAATATCCTCTATTATATTTTTGATTATCCAACAAATTGGGCTTTGGCTGGTTATATTCAAGCGTGCTGATCGCTATTAGAGATCGCACTCTCAAAAATATCGAGCTTTTGCTCATTTGTTAGGCTGGTTGTTACTTTACAGACCAGCCATTAATAAAAGCCTTAGGCGAAACCTAAGGCTTAAATTTGTTTACTGTTTGCCTAGTGGCGGCACTTCGCGGTTACGACGTGCGTAGAACTCTTCAACAAACTGGTCGAAGCGATCTTCATCAATCGCACTGCGAATGCTTTCCATCAAGCGTTGGTAGTAACGCAAGTTATGGATGGTATTCAGACGCGCACCTAGGATTTCGTTACAACGATCTAAGTGATGTAAGTACGACTTAGAGTAGTTCTTACAAGTGTAACAGTCACAGTGCGGATCTAATGGTGTTGTATCGGTTTTATGTGTCGCATTACGGATCTTGATCACACCACCAGTCACAAATAGGTGACCGTTACGTGCGTTACGCGTTGGCATTACACAGTCGAACATGTCGATACCGCGACGTACACCTTCTACTAAATCTTCCGGTTTGCCAACACCCATTAGGTAACGAGGTTTGTCAGTTGGAAGTTGTGGACAAGTGTGCTCAAGCACGCGGTGCATGTCTTCTTTCGGTTCGCCTACTGCTAGACCGCCAACAGCGTAACCGTCAAAGCCGATTTCAGTCAGACCTTTAACCGATACATCACGCAAGTCTTCGTATACACCACCTTGAACGATACCGAATAGGTTGTTCTGGTTGTCTAGCTTGTCAAAGTGATCGCGTGAGCGTTGCGCCCAGCGCAATGACATTTCCATCGATTTCTTCGCTTCATCGTGCGTCGCTGGGTATGGCGTACACTCGTCAAAGATCATTACGATGTCAGAACCTAGGTCTTTTTGGATTTCCATCGACTTTTCTGCGTCCATGAAAATCTTGTCACCGTTTACTGGGTTACGGAAATGCACACCCTCTTCAGTGATTTTACGGATGTCACCAAGGCTGAATACTTGGAAGCCGCCTGAGTCAGTCAGGATAGGACCTTGCCAGTTCATGAAATCATGCAGGTCACCGTGCATTTTCATCACTTCTTGACCAGGACGTAGCCATAGGTGGAAAGTGTTACCTAGCAGGATTTCTGCACCAGTATCTTTCACTTCTTCCGGAGTCATACCTTTAACCGTACCGTAAGTACCAACAGGCATGAAAGCTGGAGTTTGAACTGTGCCGCGTTCAAACGTTAGCTGACCACGACGTGCATTGCCGTTGGTCTTTTTTAAATCAAATTTTAACTTCACGAAGCCTCCAATGTCAGAGAAACAGTCTGACTTTGATCTCGGGCATACAAGCCCATAAAGGAGCGGTCGCATATTCCTTGCGAGATATGAAAAGTTGCCTTTTCACCCCTAGCCTACTGCTAGCACTCGTAAACTTTTAAGACAAAGAGATTCCCTACTTGTTCGTTCCTCACTCTAGGGAATGACAAAGTTTGAGATTATTTCACTCTGAGTGACGGCAACATTATATGCTGCCACCCACTATAAATAACGCTTTTGTCATTCCTGAATCGAGCAACGAGATGTCAGAAATCTCTGTTTTACTTTTATCTGCTTCAATCAACCTGATAGCAGGTTGATGTGCAAAGTAACGTTAGCTTGTCTTTTTCTTAATAAACATAGAATCACCGTATGAGAAGAAGCGGTAATTATTCTCTACCGCATGCTTGTACGCATTCATCGTGTTCTCATAACCAGCAAACGCACTCACAAGCATGATGAGCGTAGATTCTGGCAGGTGGAAGTTAGTGATCAAGCAGTCCACCAGCTGGTATTCATAACCTGGGAAAATGAAAATTTCGGTATCACCGAAAAATGGTACGAGTTCAGTGCCTTTTTTCACGGCGTCTTGCGCAGCACTTTCTAGAGAGCGTACTGACGTTGTACCCACCGCAATCACTCGACCACCGCGTGCTTTAGTCGCGTTAATCGCGTCAACCACGTCTTGTGTCACTTCAACGTATTCAGCGTGCATGTGGTGATCATGGATATTGTCGACTTTCACTGGTTGGAAAGTACCCGCACCCACATGCAGCGTCACGTATGCCAGTTCAGCACCCTTCGCTTTAATTTTTTCTAGTAACACTTCATCAAAGTGTAAGCCTGCCGTTGGAGCGGCAACCGCACCTGGTTTTTGGTTATAAACCGTTTGGTAGCGCTCTTTATCCGCATCTTCATCAGGACGATCGATGTATGGCGGCAGTGGCATGTGACCAATCTGCTCTAGAATCTCTAGAACGGTTTGCTCAGCATTAAATTTCAATTCGAATAGTGCATCGTGACGAGCTACCATCTGTGCCGAAAACTCATCGTTCTCACCGAGTAGAATAGTAGAACCCGGCTTTGGCGATTTTGAGCAGCGAACATGAGCAAGGATGCTCTTCTCATCTAGCATGCGCTCGACCAACACTTCTAGTTTACCGCCTGACTCTTTGCGACCAAACATACGCGCTGGGATCACGCGAGTATTGTTGAATACCACAAGATCGCCCGACTCAATATGGTTCAAAACATCGGTAAATGTACCATCCACCAATGCACCGCTGTTACCGTCAAGTTGGAGTAAGCGACTCGCAGTACGTTCCGGTTGTGGGTAACGTGCGATCAATTCATCAGGAAGGTCGAAATGGAAATCAGATACTTGCATGTCTTTGGTGTCTTAAGTCGAGTTAACAATAGGTGTCACGAAGCTTTTCGCAGCCGACTAGTATATGTCGCCCAAGCGCAATAGCAAGAATAGATGTTGTAATCAAATTTGATCTGAAGATAAAAATTTGCACTTTGGTCAAACCAGCGAAAATAAAACCGGAAAACCGTGGTACTTCCACCCTATTTGTAACAAACTATTACCACTATTAATAAAAATAATAATAACGATAAAAAAAACAAATACTCAGTAACCAATCATGTTATTAAAGGTGGATAATCAATATGACATTAAAGCAGCAACTTACGTATGGTTTTGGATGCATCATACTATTGCTTCTCGTGACTAGTGCTATTTCTATATTTCGCTTCAGTGAGACTGACCAAGGGTTTAATACCTATCGTAACCTAGCTCGAGCTAGTGTGAACAGTGGGCAGATTCAAGCTAACCTGCTTGACGCCCGCTTAGCCGTCAATAAATACATAAAAGATCAACACAGCAATGACTTAGACACCTTCCATAGTCGTATTGAGTCAACCGCATCATTAGTTGAACAAATCACCCACCTCGAACTGAGTGATGCTCACAACCGTGAATTCAATGCCCTAAGGCAGCAAATTCGCGACTATCAGAGTGCCTTTGAGCAAGTTGTTGAACTAATCAAACACCGTAATGCGTTGGTGAACCAACAGCTCGATCCAAATGGCATGACCATGCGTGAAGTTTTATCTTCCATGATGAGCGCAGCGCACCAAGCTGGTGATATCGAACAAGCGCTTTACACCAGTGAACTACAAGAAAGTGTATTGACCGCCCGGATCAATGCCATTAAGTACCTAGTCAATAATAGCGACAGCGATGCTCAAGCAACACAGCAAGAGTTTGCTCACATCAAGTTACGCGCTCAAGCACTAAAATCCTTTTTACAGACTTCTCAGCAACGCGCACAATTCGCCTCTTACCGCACTGCTTTTATTGCCTACGAACAAGCGTTCAACGATATCGTTGCCACAATCTCTAAACGCAATCAGGTCATTACCCAAAAATTGGATGTGATTGGTGCCCAAGCCGCCCAGTCGATTGAAAATATCAAACTGTCTGCGAAGCAAGAGCAAGATACCGTGGGTCCTAACATGGTTGAACAGCTCAATAGCGCTCAAAGTATTATTCTTTGGTTATCAACGGTTGCCATTGTGATCGCGCTTGGTGTGGCGATTTTTATTTTCCGCAATATCAATCGTGTCGTCGGTGGCGAGCCGAGTGATATCCAACAATTGGTGCAACAAGTATCAAAAGGGGATCTCTCAAGCGAGATTGCAATCACGGGTAAAGAAAGTGGTATTTACGCCAATATTCTCGAAATGCGCGCTGAACTACGCCGTATTATTGAAGGGTTTCATTCGATTTCTGACAGTGTCTCATCCGCCTCTGTCGAATTGGCGGCAGTGATGACGCAAACCGAGAACAACGCCCAGCAAGAGCTGAGTCAAATTGAGCAAATTGCTACTGCTATCAATGAGCTTTCCAGTACCGCCAGCGAAGTGAGCCACAATGCCTCTTCTGCCGAGCAAGCCGCTTCTGGTGCAACAGAGAATGTGGTCACCGGACAAACCGCACTGCGCTCATCGGAGGAACTGTCACGCAAAGTCGAGCACTCAATCGAAGAAACGACCAATATCGTCAACCAACTGCGTGATTACTCAATTGAAATTGGTACCGTGGTTGAAGTGATCAACACCATTTCCGAGCAAACGAACCTACTCGCATTGAATGCAGCGATTGAAGCAGCGCGCGCGGGTGAACAAGGGCGTGGCTTTGCAGTCGTCGCCGATGAAGTACGCTCGTTGGCGGCAAAAACTCAGCAATCGACCGTTGATATTCAAGAGATTATCTCGCGCCTACAAGCTCAAGCGGAAGAAGCAAATAAGTTTATGTCTGCTAATGTGATGCTGGCTGAAGACTCGCGCTCGCTCAGTCAGCAACTGGGAGAGTCGTTTGTTGCGATCGCGGATTCTGTTACACAAATTTCCGATATGAATACCCATGTCGCGACCGCTTCAGAAGAGCAGTCGAGTGTCACACAAGATATCTCACAGAACGTTAGCTTAACCTTTGAAATCGTTAACCAGAATGTGACTGGGGTGCAAGAAAGCCAGAAGGCAAGCGAAGAGCTTTCGACTCTCGCGGCGCAGCAGAAACATTTACTCAACTTCTTTAAACTTTAAACCATTTTATCTAGGCGCTCACCGTTGTGAGCGCCTCACTTTAACGGCAATTTCAACCCAACCTCTCAGTGGATAAAATTCCTTACCAATTTTAAGGATAATTTACTAAGAATCTCGGCTCAGCTCCCAAAACCTTCCCCCATTTACTCCTATAGTAATTAGTACAGAGTTTAAACAAATTACCTGCATTCACGCGGTAACAATCTGCGCAAGAAAACCAAGGAGGTTACCATGATAAAAGTCGAAGACATGATGACCCGTAACCCGCACACCTTGTTACGCTCTCATCTCCTTTCCGACGCCAAACACACCATGGAAGCGTTAGGTATCCGACACATCCCAATCGTTGATAGTGATAGACACTTACTCGGCATCATTACTCAACGTGACGTACTGGCTGCCCAGGACTCTAGCTTACAAAAAGAGACCGATGAACAGTCGTTCACTTTAAGCACCCCACTGTACGAAGTGATGCGCACCAATGTCATGAGCGTCAGCCCGAAAGCGGGGTTAAAAGAAACCGCTATCTATATGCAAAAACATAAAGTGGGTTGCTTGCCTATTGTCGATAAAGGTCGCTTAGTTGGCATTATGACCAACAGTGATTTTGTCGCAATCGCCATCAATTTGTTGGAACTGCAAGAAGAAGTAGAACCGGAAGAAATCGAAGATTAAGCGTTAATAAATTTCGCTTTAACTACCGTATAAACAAAAAAAGAGCGGCCCGAGCCGCTCAAAGAACATCAAAATTTATGCCTAAAAAATGTGTCTACCCACATTACTGGGTATATTCCTAGGGGTGTAAATAGGAACAGAAATGAAGTAGTTGCATTGTTAAGTGACTGCGTACGTCCGACTCGAGCAATCACTTAACCGCAACAACTACTTTGACTAGAACTGGTCTTCTTCAGTAGAACCAGTTAGAGCCGTAACCGATGAGTTACCACCTTGGATGGTGTTCGTCATCTTATCGAAGTAACCAGTACCCACCTCTTGTTGGTGAGCAACGAAAGTATAACCTTTCTCAGCTGCCTCGAATTCTGGACGTTGAACTTTCTCAACGTAGTGACGCATACCTTCGCCTTGTGCGTAAGCATGTGCCAATTCAAACATGTTGAACCACATGTTGTGGATACCCGCTAGCGTGATGAACTGGTACTTGTAGCCCATGTTCGCCAGTTCTTGCTGGAATTTCGCGATGGTTTCTGCATCTAGGTTCTTCTCCCAGTTGAAAGAAGGTGAGCAGTTATACGCCAGTAGTTGGTCTGGGTACTCAGCGTGAATCGCTTCTGCAAACTTACGCGCTTCTTCCAGACAAGGCGTCGCCGTTTCACACCAGATCAAGTCTGCATAAGGTGCGTAAGCAAGACCGCGTGAGATTGCTTGGTCAATACCTGCACGTACACGGTAGAAACCTTCTTGTGTGCGCTCGCCTTCAATAAAGTCTTTATCGTAAGCGTCGCAGTCTGACGTCAGTAGGTCAGCCGCATTTGCATCAGTACGTGCAATCACTAGCGTTGTCGTGCCTGATACGTCAGCAGCTAGACGAGCCGCAACCAGTTTTTGAACCGCTTCTTGAGTTGGAACTAGTACCTTACCGCCCATGTGACCACACTTTTTCACTGACGCTAGTTGGTCTTCAAAGTGTACGCCTGCCGCACCGGCATCAATCATTGACTTCATTAGTTCGTAAGCGTTTAGTACACCACCAAAGCCGGCTTCTGCATCTGCCACGATTGGCAGGAAGTAATCGATGCCGCCTTCTTCTGGCGACTTGCCATTTGCCCATTGAATTTGGTCCGCACGACGGAATGAGTTATTAATACGCTTAACCACTGATGGTACTGAATCTACAGGGTATAGCGATTGGTCTGGATACATGGTTGACGCAGTGTTGTTATCTGCAGCCACCTGCCAGCCTGATAGGTAAATAGCTTCAATACCCGCTTTCGCTTGTTGGACCGCTTGACCACCCGTTAGTGCACCAAGACAGTTTACGTAACCTTTTTTCGCACTACCATTTACCAGTGACCATAATTTATCGGCACCACGTTGAGCGATGGTGTTAGCTGGCACCATTGAGCCACGTAGCTCTACCACTTCTTCAGCAGTGTATGGACGTTTTACATTTTTCCAGCGTGGATTCGTTGCCCAGTCTTTCTCTAGAGCTTCAATTTGTTGGCGTCGAGTTAATGTCATTGGTCTATCCCTCATATTTATGCGCAGTGCGCTTTGTTATCTTTGCTAGCGGTACATCCTTCTCCGCCAGTATTCCTTCACGTTATAGGTAGGTTGTTGATTAGGTAATCACCCTCTTAACTAATCCAAATAGTCATAACCTGGAATGGTTAAGAAATTAGTTAATTCATCACTGGTGGTCAGTTGCGACATTAACTCTGCCGCCTCTGCGAAGCGCCCTGCTTGGAAACGCGCTTCACCGACTTCTTGTTTCACCACTTCAATTTCTTCACTGAGATATTGCTCAAACAGTGCTTTCGTCACGACCTGTCCGTTATCAAGATCTTTGCCGTGTTGAATCCATTGCCAAATCGAAGCACGAGAAATCTCTGCTGTCGCGGCATCTTCCATCAAGCCGTAGATTGGTACGCAGCCATTTCCGGAGATCCACGCTTCAATGTACTGAAGTGCCACTCGGATATTGTGACGCATCCCCTGCTCAGTTCGCTCACCCGTGCATGCTTCTAACAATTGTTCCGCTGTAATCGGCGCATCATCGGCGCGACTGACATCTAACTGATTGGTTCGCTCACCCAGAACCTTGCTAAATACATCCATGGCAGTGTCGGCAAGACCTGGATGAGCAACCCAAGTGCCATCATGACCGTTGTTCGCTTCCAATGATTTATCGTTATGAATTTTGTCGAGTACCTGCTGGTTCTCTACTGGATCTTTAGCTGGAATGAACGCCGCCATTCCGCCCATCGCAAACGCACCTCGCTTGTGACAAGTTCTAACCAGCAGTCTCGAATAGGCATTGAGGAAAGGCTTATCCATAGTCACCACTTGGCGATCCGGCAGCACGCGATCTGGGTGTCTTTTCAATGTTTTGATATAGCTAAAGATGTAGTCCCAGCGTCCACAATTCAGACCGACGATGTGCTCTTTCAATGAGAACAGAATTTCATCCATCTCAAATACCGCCGGTAGGGTTTCAATCAAAACAGTCGCTTTAATTGTGCCGGTATTGAGACCAAAGTAGTCTTCAGTAAAGTGGAACACGTCACTCCACCATTTCGCCTCATGATGAGACTGCAATTTAGGAATGTAAAAATAAGGACCACTGCCTTTCTTCAATAATGCTTGGTAGTTGTTGTAGAAATAAAGCGCGAAGTCGAACAAAGCGCCTGGAATGATCTGATGATTAAACGTCACGTGTTTTTCTTTAAGGTGAAGACCACGCACACGACAAATCAGTACCGCAGGATCTTGCTTCAGTTCATAGTGTTTACCGTTACCTGGATTGGTATAACTGATGGTTCCTCGTACCGCATCACGCAAGTTAATTTGCCCATCCAATACCTTGTCCCACGCGGGAGACATTGAATCTTCAAAGTCAGCCATAAACACTTTAACGTTAGCGTTTAAAGCATTAATCACCATCTTTCTGTCTGTTGGACCGGTGATCTCCACGCGGCGATCTTGCAAGTCAGATGGAATACCTAAAATTTTCCAACTGCCTTCACGGATATCTTGTGTCTCTGGCAAGAAATCAGGTAATTCGCCAGCATCAATGCTCGCCTGTTTCTGTTCACGTGCAACGAGTAACTCTTCAACACGGGGGGCAAATCGTTCACAAAGCAGCGCTAAAAATGTCTGCGCTTCTGTTGGGAAAACGGCTTGCTGCTCTTGTGACAGCTCACCCGTCGTTTGCAATTGAGATAAGGAATCTTGGGCTTCCTTGGTCGATGTTGTTTTATCAGGCGTTTGAGCAAACATGATTTCTTCCTTTAAATCCGTTGTCGCAATTACATTTGTAACTTATGGACGACATTTCTATTTATATTTCCGACTTTACCAGACAACTTTGATTGTGCTCTTAGGCTCTAGACTCTCTCAAAAAAGAGGGGGAATCAATCTAGACATAAGTCTTACCGAGCCTTTAATTAACTTACATCAGGAGGATTGCTAGAAAAAGAGGGGAAGTGAAGTTTGAAGTTTTATGCGGTGGGCATAAAAGCCCTTACCTAGCGCACAAAAATGTAATGAGTTACGTAATTTAATTTCAGTGAAATTTAGACTGTAAAAATAAATCAAACGAACGTTTAAATGTCTAACCAGTCAAAATTGAGATTAAAAATCAGAAGCTTGTGATTGCTTTTAAATCGAGTTTCAAACAGTGTGAAAATAGCCAAATGTAAAATTCACACTGTGAAATTTCACTATTTCATGAAAGCTTCAAAAATTTTTTTCTGTAAAATTTTACAAGTTAAACTGCACCAACAGAATTTAATACTAAAAAACGCACTCTATGGAGTGCGTTTTAATAGTGAACATCATCAATAACGGCTAATACTTATCGCTAGATAGCTTCTCAAAGCAACTTTAACAATGATTCATTTAGTTCTTGAGTATGAGTTTTCGCCACAAAGAGAGATTACAGCAGCTCTGATACCACATCTGCCAATTGAGTAAATGTATTCACACGAGACGAGCTTGGGCGCCAAACCAATCCAATATGGCGGTGAGCTTGCTGACCTGGAGGGTCGACAACCACTAAGTTTTGGTTATCGATAAGACCATGATCGATCGCCATTTGCGGTATAAAGGTCGTGCCTAAGCCATTCGCCACCATTTGTACTAAGGTGTGTAAACTGGTCGCAGAGAATGGATTAATCTTCTCTTTTTCGGTTAATTGGCAAGCGGACACGGCATGCTCTGTCAAACAATGTTCCTTCTCTAATAAGAAGACAAACTCGTCTGGCAGATCGTCATAGTGGATCGGCACTTTAATCGCTTCGGCTTGATTGCGACTAATGATCATGCGAAATGGATCGCTACCAACAATCTTACTTTCCATTCCATCAATATCGACAGGTAAGGCAAGAATCAAGACATCCAACTCACCATGACGCAAAGCCGCCAGCAAGTTGGTGGTGGTGTCTTCTCGAAGCAACATATTTAAGCTTGGGAAGCGTTTATTCACTTCTTGCACTAAATCACACAGTAAAAAAGGCGCAATGGTTGGAATACAGCCAACCTTAAGTTGCCCTTCCATATCCCCACCTTGGCACAAACGTCCAAGCTCAACTAAATCTTGACCTTTCGCCAGCAAGTCGCGCCCTTGCTGTACCACCAGCTCACCAGCGTGAGTAAAAACTAGCGGGCTTTTTTTATCCTTCTTTTCATATAGAGGACAACCAATCAACTCTTCAAGGTTTTGAATACCTTTACTTAAGGTGGATTGACTGACAAAGCATTTTTCCGCCGCCTCACTAAAGTGACGGGTTTCATGCAGTGTCACCAAGTAGTGCAGTTGCTTGAGACTAGGCCATTTATTCATAGTTTTATCGTTAACTCTTGCTCGGGCAGTGATCAGAATAGCAAATTGCGATTTTATCGCTTTTTTCGATTAACTTAATCTATTTAATTCGCTTTTTTCAATACTACAATCTGTACTATAGTTTGTCCCGTACAAACACGGACCAAACCAGAATTGATTAAAAAGGTTTGGAACTTACCAAATATTTAGGAGCAAAAAAATGGTACTAGTTGGTCGTCAAGCCCCTGACTTTACTGCAGCAGCTGTTCTAGGTAACGGCGAAATCGTTGATAACTTCAACTTTGCAGAATTCACTAAAGGTAAGAAAGCGGTTGTTTTCTTCTACCCACTAGACTTCACTTTCGTTTGCCCATCAGAGCTGATCGCATTCGACAACCGTCTTGAAGACTTCCAAGCGAAAGGCGTAGAAGTAATCGGTGTGTCTATCGATTCTCAGTTCTCTCACAACGCATGGCGTAACACTGCTGTTGAAAACGGCGGTATCGGTCAAGTTAAATACCCTCTAGTTGCTGACGTTAAGCACGAAATTTGTAAAGCTTACGACGTTGAGCACCCAGAAGCTGGCGTTGCGTTCCGTGGTTCATTCCTAATCGACGAAGAAGGTCTAGTACGTCACCAAGTAGTGAACGATCTACCACTAGGTCGTAACATCGACGAAATGCTACGCATGGTTGACGCACTAAACTTCCACCAAAAACACGGTGAAGTGTGCCCAGCACAATGGGAAGAAGGTAAAGCAGGTATGGACGCATCACCAAAAGGTGTTGCAGCGTTCCTATCTGAGCACTCATCTGACCTAGCTAAGTAATTAGCAGGCACGAGCTATAACTAGCTCACTATTACCCCCGCTCAACGGGTAATCGGTTGGACAAAAATAAAGCATAAGCGCAAAAAGCGCAGCGCCAATCAGTAATAGTAAAGTCTTTAATAGAAGCCCAATGCACCGCATTGGGCTTTTTTGTTTTAGTCACCCTCCATATATTGCTATTGATATATTGATTGATTTTAATAGTGCAACTTAGTCTAAAAAGTCGGTTGGCGATCACACTTTCCTAGCGCTATGATGTGACTACGGTGATGGGGTGCCACCGGAATCAAACGATTCAAACCGCTTTTAATGCTGATGACTCCTACAGAAACGAAAACAGGTTAGCCCTGTTGGAATGCTTTTGCCTATGTTGTAAAAGCGAGAGTTCTGTAGTGAGCAATTCAACTCTTCTCCAACCTGCCCCTGTTTTCTCACACTCTCAATGGGAAAACACTATGCAATACTCACACGAAATTCAGTCAATGTGCCCGATCCAACGCGGCGATCTTCATGCATCTGCGCCAATCCCAATTGAAGGCGCGATGATTAACCCAAAAGACGTGATCGCCATATCTGGTCTTAGCCACGGTGTTGGGGCTTGTGCTCCGCAACAAGGGGCAGCAAAACTCACCTTAAACGTCAAAAACGGCATCATTGAAGAAGCGTTAATTGAAACCATCGGCTGCTCAGGCATGACCCAATCAGCCGCGATGGCCGCTGAAATCCTTACAGGTAAAACCATCCTTGAAGCGCTAAACACCGACCTTGTCTGTGATGCGATCAACGTCGCGATGCGCGAAATCTTCCTCCAATTTGTTTATGGTCGCAGCCAATCGGCGTTCTCAGAAGGCGGTTTAGAAATTGGCGCTGCACTGGAAGATCTTGGTCAAACCCAGCGCAGCCAAGTGGGGACCAGCTATGCGACCAAAGCAAAAGGAGTGCGATACATGGAGCTGGCAGAGGGCTATGTGACTCAATTAGCTCTGGATGACAATCGTGAAGTGATTGGCTACCAATATCTCAATCTCGGCAAAATGATGAAAGCCATTAATGAAGGGACACCTGCCGCAGAGGCAGCCGCTCAAGCTACGGGCACTTACGGCCGTTTTGACGAAGCCGTAACCACCATCAACCCACGCCAACAATAATTGCCATCAAGAGGAAAGAGATTATGAACACTCCAATGACTGAATCTGTGCGTCACACATTAAACGAGATGCAGCTTTCTTCTCTTGAAGAGGCATACCAATACTGTACTGATCGCGGCATTGACCCTAAAGCACTAGTACTCGACACTCAGCCCATTGCTTTTGAAAGTGCAGCTGAGGCCTACACGCTGGGGGCCGCATTAGCCATTTTCCGCGGGGCACAAACCGCCGAACAAGCGGCGAACATCATCGGTGAAGGACTTCAAGCGTTCACTAAACCTGGCAGCGTCGCTGAACAGCGCCAAGTGGGGATTGGTCACGGTGCATTAGCCGCGCGACTTTTAAATGAACAAAGTGGTTGTTTTGCATTTCTCGCCGGTCATGAATCTTTTGCCGCAGCAGAAGGCGCAATTAAAATTGCCTTAAACGTCAATAAATCACGCCAATCGCCCCTAAAAGTGATCTTAAACGGCTTGGGTAAAGATGCAGCCTATCTGATTTCTCGTATTAACGGTTTTACTTATGTGCGGACTCAATTTGACTATCAGACTGGGGAGCTGCACGAAGTAGAACGCCGCCGTTTCTCCAACGGTCCGCGCGGTGAGATACTTTGCTATGGGGCTGATGATGTACGTGAAGGCGTTGCCATCATGCACAAAGAGCAAGTGGACGTGAGTATCACAGGTAACTCAACCAATCCGACACGCTTTCAACACCCAGTTGCCGGTATCTACAAAGCCGAACGTAACCGCGCAGGTCTACCTTACTTCTCAGTAGCATCAGGCGGTGGTACCGGTCGTACTTTACACCCAGATAACGTTGCGGCAGGTCCAGCTTCTTATGGTATGACTGATACTATGGGGCGCATGCACGCTGACGCACAATTTGCTGGCAGCTCTTCGGTACCGGCACACGTAGCCATGATGGGCTTTATCGGTATGGGTAACAATCCTATGGTAGGCGCAACGGTGGCTTTAGCTGTCGCGGTAGGTGAGCTAAGCCTTTAAGTCACGATAGCAGTCAAGAGTGTGCTTTAACCAAACCCAGTGTAGGGGGAGTGACTTCAGTCCTCCCCTTATTTTATTACCGCTATACTCCCTGCTCTCTTTGCGCTGATTTCGCTCAAAAACCAGTCAGCACAGGCTTTAGCGACACATTTCTCATAAGACAAACATATCGACAGAAAGACAAAAGGTATCCATCTACGGACTTTCTCCATTTCCCCTCTTTAAACTGCTCACCAGTCTCATTATGATGACTGTCAACAAATTCCAAGTTCTTGCCAAGCATCGGCGAGAACCAAAAAGACTCAACACATGGAGATTTACTATGGCTTTCTTTTCTCTAGCATTTGGTACTGCAACTAAAAACCGCGATGGCAAAATCATCGAGGCATTTTTTCCAAACCCAGTGCTTAACCCAACAGCTGAACTTGTTAAAGCGCTAGCAGCAGTAGCCGGCTACGAGCAAGGTAACCAAGCAATCGAAATCTCTGCAGCACAAAGTGCCGAGCTAGCTGTTGCATTTGAAGCAAATGGTGATGCAGCAAACGCCTCTTTCGCAGCAAAAGCAGCACAATCAGCACAGCCACTTGTATTGGTTTTCCTAGCTACGGATGAGCAGCCTCAATCAGTCGCTGAAGGCTTCCTTAAACTACAACTGATCTCTAACCGTTTAGTGAAACCTCACGGTACTGTGCTAGATGGTATCTTTGGTCTACTGCACAACATCGCATGGACTAATGAAGGTCCAATCGATCTACCAGAACTGGCAGAGCGCCAAATTGAAGCGCGTCTTGCTGGTCGTGCACTAAGCGTAGATTGTGTCGATAAGTTCCCTAAAATGGTGGACTACGTGGTACCAACTGGCGTGCGTATTGCAGATACTTCTCGCGTTCGTCTTGGCGCGCACGTGGGTGAAGGCACCACTGTTATGCACGAAGGCTTTATCAACTTCAATGCGGGTACTACTGGCGTGAGCATGGTTGAAGGTCGTATTTCAGCGGGTGTAGTCGTTGGTAATGGCTCTGATATCGGCGGTGGCGCTTCTATCATGGGTACGCTATCTGGCGGCGGTAAAGTTGTGGTTTCTATCGGTGAAAACTCACTACTTGGTGCAAACGCAGGTCTTGGCTTCCCAATGGGTGACCGCTGTACTATTGAATCTGGTCTATATGTTACTGCTGGTTCAAAAGTACGTATGCTTGATGCACAAGGCAACGAAGTTGAAGTGGTGAAAGCTCGCGATCTAGCCAACGTCTCAGATCTGCTTTTCCGTCGTAACTCTGTGACTGGTCAAATCGAATGTTTGGCAAACAAGAGCGCGGTTGAACTTAACGCGGAACTGCACAAAAACAACTAATTTGCTCATCAGTTAAATTAGATTAGAATCCCCGCCCTTGCTTGCGGGGATTTTTATTATTTCGATAAAAACAATTAATTATCTCAACTTCCTCTCGCTACTTATTATCAAACCGCTTAACGTTGGCGATAACCTAATCATTACCATGAAAAAACTGACTTATTTACTACTTTTACTGCTTAGTGGCTGCTCTGTCGCACCTGAACCCGAGCCATGCTACTGCCCTTCAACTCCACCACCGGTTGTGACGCCGCCGTCAACTTCTCACCAAGAGAATATCAATCAGTTGCTTGCCTATGTGGCAAAACTGGCGAAAGAGCGCTGGGGAGAAGATGAGTTTGTCGAAGCTGGTAAACATCGCTACGTAAAATACTTAGACGGTTACTCAACCCGTGCTCATATTGATTTTGAAACCGGTAAGATTTATGTCTCGACGATCTCTCAATATCAGCCTGAGCAGAAGCTACAAAAAGCGATTGTTCAAACATTACTCATGCCCGCAGACCCAGCTCATGCAGAACTGTTTAGCGATAAAGAGGCTGTTTTACGTGGTAAGCCCTTCTTGCTTGGTCAAGTTTTGGACCATGAAGGCAAGCCTATTGAGTGGGAATGGCGCGCAAATCGCTACGCCGATTACTTAATGGCTAACTCGCTACAAACTAAATCAATCAAACGCGGTCAAGCACACTATGTAGTGATTAACATGGTGAGCGACCACCTTGAGCAACGCGAATACCAATACGCAGGCTTAATTCGTGATGCCGCGCGCCGCTATGGTTTGTCTGAAGATCTTATCTACTCAATTATTAAAACTGAGAGTAGCTTTAACCCTTACGCGGTAAGTCATGCTGGGGCATATGGTTTGATGCAAGTGATTCCGAAAACCGCAGGTGCGGATGTATTTAACTTGGTGAAGAACAAACCTGGCATTCCAACTAAGGAGTACCTGTTTGATCCAGCCAACAACATTGATACGGGCGCGGCGTACTTTTACATCCTGAAAAATCGCTACCTCAAAGAAGTTAAAAACCCAACTTCGATGCATTTCAGTATGATTTCAGCCTATAACGGCGGCACTGGCGGCGTGTTATCCGCCTTTGATAGTAGTGACCGTAAACGTGCAATGGTGAAATTAAACAGCTCTACGCCACGACAAGTGTATGACACTTTAACCACTAAGCACCCGAAGGGCGAAGCGCGTCGATACTTACAAAAAGTGCTCTATTTCCAAAAAGATTTTAACTTGGGCAATCTATAACAAACAAAGGCTTGGTCATCGACCAAGCCTTTTTCGTTGCTATCCAGGGTGACCATCCACTCGCGGCGTCAACAGCATATAACCGAACTTGGCTATAAATAATGCGAAAGCCAGTATCCATAGCGCACCACTGATATCAATCATCAGCATCATATGGGCAGGGAACATGGCAACCCCAAAACTACGCACCATTGCCGCGGCTATCAAACTTACAAATGCCAGCCCCATCTTAGGTCCTTGATAAATATTACGACCAGTGTGACCCATTGTGACGCGAGCAATCATCGCCAATATCAAACCACTCAGTGCACCAATCGCAAATAGGTGGATCATATTGTGCGCAGCAAATGCATCTTGCCACAAGCCACGCGCCAATAAACTTAATGGAATACAGATATAAGCCGCGTGCAAGGACCAAACGAGAGGCTCGTTTAACGTTTTCCATGGTTGCCAACGTAACACTCGAATCAATTGAGCAATACCAGCCAACACCATTAAATAGCCACCGAGTTGCGCCATTGCCAAAGGAAAGAAACTGAGCAAAAACAGCGCAACTAGAGGTAAGTTTGCCGCCCACTCTAGCCAAATTTGGGGCTGAGGTTTGTCAAAATTAAAGCGCCTTGCGGTAAAAAATGGGATCACACGTCCACCCATTATCGAGAGCAATAACGTAAACCACCATAACATCGCCTGCCATACTGCCGAGGCTGAAAATGGCGGCATACCTTTGACACAAGCGTAACTGGCAAAATTCGCCACAATCGCTAACACAAATAGAGGGACAAAAAATAGGTTACGGTAACCTTTAGCTTTGATCACTCGCCACGCCACTTCATAGGCAACCAATGCCAAAAATAGTGCATCGATAATAGAGATTAGCCAAAGTGGTGCGGGCGTCCAGAGCAGCAAGCGCGGTGTCACCCAGAGCACCACAATGGCTAAAAGTCGATAACTTTTGCTACCGTTAATTCCAGTCCAGTTTTGTACCGCGGTCAGAACAAAACCGACCACGATAGCCATGGCAAAACCAAATAACATCTCGTGTACATGCCACCACAATGCCGGCACTTGTAGAGCTTGTGGTTGACCTGAATGAAACATCCATATCCAAGCGGGAATCGCGATCAGGGCATACAATGCCCCAAGCAAGAAAAACGGACGAAAACCAAGGCGTAAAACTGCGGGTATTTTTTCTTCTACCCGTTTGTCGGTAATGTTGAGCACTTTAAGACTCCTATAATTGTAGCTAAGGTCTTAAAGCATGAATTAAGCCAACTTTTAAACCATTAATAATCATAAGCTTAAGTAAAAGCCACCAATCAATCATGTCATAATGACCGAATTAAAAATAAGTCAACATGACATTAATAGGTGATAATGACATATAACTAAGGGTGATAACCCTAAACGCAATGCTCTTTGTTTCCTTGGCTAAATCTCAGTAGTATGGCGTCAGTTTCAACTTTAATAGTAACTGTATGATGCAATATATTTTTGGCTATGGCAGCCTTATGAACTCCGCTTCTCGTCAGCTTACTGGGCAAACCTCAGAGGCGATTCCTGCCGTCGCACATGGGTTATGCCGTTATTGGGGGAAAGTGGATGACAGTTATATTCTGGCACCACTCGTTGTCACCCGAGGTGATGGTCTGGTTAACGGGGTGCTTTTACAAGTCGATGATAAGCAACTCGTCGAGTTTGACCGCCGCGAACGTGGCTACCAGCGCATCAAAATCGAACATGACAAACTAGATAGCCAGCTCTCCCTTGCAAACGGTGATAGCGTCTGGATTTATGTGACTGACCAAGCCATGCCGCCTTGTGAGCGCAGCCCTATCGTGCAAACTTACGTCGATACTGTATTGGCGGGATGCTTAGAAATCTCCGAGCAATTTGCTGAGCAGTTTGTTGCTCACACTATTGGCTGGCATCACCCACGTGAAAACGATCGCCACCAGCCGAAATATGGCAACCTTGCAGGTGTAACACGTGAGCACCATCCAGTTATCGATAAGTTGCTCGCTTCCTGCTAGTTCTCGCTAATCTTATCTCTCTACGATCGCTGAATTAGCGGTCGTTTTACCATCAAATAAGAAAAAACCTATACGCTCAAATTTTCGTCGATATAATAGCCCGCCATTTCATATGGCTATTTCTATTAATCCACTGAGCAAACCGAATGTCATCACTACCTAATGCCATTGATAAGCGCATGAGCATCCTCGCGCTTACTTGGCCACTTTTTGTCGAAATCATGCTACGTACAGCAATTAATACCAGTGACGTATTCATGTTAAGTGGCTACTCCGATAAAGCCGTATCGGCGGTAGGTGTGATCACTCAAATCTCATTTTTCCTTATCATTATTTCATCAATGGTGAGTAGTGGTACCGGTATTTTAATTGCGCAGTACAATGGTTCTGATCGCCATACCGAATCCTCGCATGTTGCGATTGCGAGTATCATCATGTCGGCTATGGTTGGCGTTTTCCTCAGCCTGTTTGCTGTTAGTGCCGCTTACTATTTACTGCCTTACTACGGTTTAGAGCTGCAAGTACAAAACTACGCACAAGAGTATCTACTGATCAGTGGCTCAATGACCTTTAACGTCACCATGGGTATTGTCCTCACTACAATACTGCGCAGTCATGGCTACTCGCGAGCCCCAATGGTGATTAACTTAATCGCCGGCGTACTTAACATTGCCGGTAACTACGTCGCACTTTATCAACCTTTTGGTTTACCTGTGTATGGCGTACAAGGCGTGGCTATATCCACGGTTATCAGCCAAGTGATCAGTACTCTGATGCTGTGCTATAAGCTACGTAACACCGAAATTGCGCTACCTTTTGCCGAGTGGCGCGCTATTCCTAAAGTGATTTACCAACGTATCGTGCGCATTGGCATGATGAACGCGGGTGAGATGCTGTCCTACAATCTCGCGCAGTTAACCATCATCTATTTTGTGGTGCAGATGGGCACAGCCTCACTGGCCGCCTTTACTTACGCACAAAACATTGCCCGCGTCTCTTTTGCTTTTGCCCTTGCGGTTGGGCAAGGCAGCCAAATTCAAGCGGGCTACTTTATAGGACGTGGCTGGATAGATTCTATTTTGATGAGAGTGCAAAAATACTTTGTTGTCGGTTTTATTGTTACCAACATCGTCACCATCACCACCTTCCTGTGTAGCGATATGATCATACCGCTATTTACCGATCAGCCAGAGATTGCCGCCTTAACGGCTAGCTTAATCGCAGGTTCAATTCTTCTTGAAGCAGGGCGTGTCTTTAACCTGATCTTTATCTCTGCGCTTAAAGCGGCGGGTGACATTCAGTTCCCAGTCAAAATGGGCATTGTCAGCATGTGGGGACTTGGCGTGGTTTTCAGTTATCTACTTGGGGTACATTGGGGCTATGGTGTTTTCGGCGCATGGATGGCAATTGCCATGGATGAATGGTTCCGCGGTGTGATCATGGCGAAACGCTGGCGCAGTAAAGTCTGGACACGCTATCAGCTAACCTGATCAAGCAGTGTAGATGCTGTTTCTCATCATATGAAAAAGGGTGATGTCTATCAATTGTACAGCGTTCGATTCATGACATTCCCCTGACAATACTGTCATTAAAATAATCGATCATTGTGGGTCTCCATTTTATTGGGTGCTGCTGCTATGAAAACAACCACATATTCTAACGAAAAAAAAATCGAAAACGATTATTCACTTACTCCTTCAACATCACACGCAATCTTAAAGTCTGGCTTAAACTTTCTAATTGCTGTCGCGTTCTGTGCACTGGTAAATCTTGCATTGCGCATTGATTATGTTGTCCTTGGAAATACCTTAGGCGAGGAGTCAGTAACAGAATTTATGGAGCAAATTATGCTCATAATTTCTGCTAGCTCATTCTACTACTTAGCGAAAACCAAGCCTCAACTAAAGCATGCTGCTGTGCTTATCGGCTCATTTTTCTTGGTTATGTTAATCCGTGAAAATGACGGTTTCCTTGATCATATTGCCCACGGTTCTTGGGTTTACCCAGCGCTGTTCGTTACTTTTTCTGCTCTTTTTTATGCATTTAAAAACGGTAAACAAACGCTTGATCAAATGGCTGTGATTTTAAGTAGCAACTATATGAACATGTTGATTCTTGGCGTGGTTTTGCTGCTGGTATACTCACGTCTGTTTGGTATGGGTGATTTCTGGAAAGGTGTCATGCAAGAGCACTACATTCGTGACGTGAAAAACATCGCTGAAGAAGGTACAGAGCTGTTAGCCTACTGCATTATCGCCTTCTCATCATTCAAGATTATGCGCGGCTTCCGCAAGCAAAAAGCTCACTAAGCTCAAAACTATTCGCGCTATCAAACTTGCCATTTTGGATGATAAGGATAGCGCGGATTTTTCCACCACTAACTCGCAACAATGACGTCTTGAACTAACGCCCTCAACCAAATATTCTTTTCCTCTCCCGCTCGGCTAGAATGCCACAACATCGCAATATCAAAGTCTGCAACCGGCACTGGTGGGATAAAGGTCGTTAGGCTGTCATCAAAACCCTCTGCTTTCGCCATTCTTTCCGGCACAATCGCAATTAAGCGGCGCTGTTTGAGCAAACTTCGCACGGTGAGAAAGTTGCGAGAAGCCACCGTCACTCTGCGCGTCAAACCATGCTCAGCTAACTTCTTATCCACCTGTGTTGCAAGACTACCATCCGGGCTAACCAGCGCCTGCTCAATGCCCGCAAAGGTCTCTAAGCTTAACTCCCCCGCTAGCCCCAGAGTATGACTATCAGCCAAACAGACATGCTTTTCGGTATAGAGAAACTGACTTTCAAACTCATCATCTAGAATCGGCATACTGCCGATCACCACATCCAGCTTCTCTTGCTCTGTTAAGGTGACATAGTTACTGCGATTAACATTAATAAAGCTGATTTGTGCACTTGGCGCTTGCTGGCGAATTTGGTCATAAATCACAGGCGCAAAAATAAACTCAGCGTAATCAGTCAAACCAATTCGGCACACACCTGAATATTTCTGCGGCGAAAAATGTTCTTTCGTCAGTAGGTTGTGAGTAATTGAGTCGAGCAATTGAGTAACAATAGGTGCTATGTGATGTGCATGCTCGGTCGGTTCCATTTTATGCCCCTTGCGCACAAATAACGGGTCATCAAACAACTGGCGCAAGCGAGCTAAACTGTGGCTCATTGCCGATTGGCTAACAAAGCTTTTGTCTGCGGCGGTACTGACACTGCGGTAGCGGTAGAGATAAGAAAATGTCACCAACAAATTCAAATCAATATTTCGCCATTGTAAATCTTCTGCGCTTGGCATTTCTCATCCCATTTGATTCATAGATGAAATTAAAACTATCAATTTGAGTCATCATACTATTTTTTTTATTCTAGATGCAGTAACGAGCAGTAATGAATTTAGAAGGAAATGCTCACATGCTCACAATCTTTAAAACCTTTTTCTGGCTTGGTTGGATAAGCTTTGGCGGACCAGCGGCTCACATTGGTTACTTTCGCCAAACCTTTGTTGAAAAACTCAAATGGTTAGACGACAGCGAATACGCACAAATCGTGGCACTGAGCCAATTCTTGCCTGGTCCAGGGTCAAGCCAAGTTGGCTTTGCGCTTGGTTATAAGCAAGGCGGACCAGCTGGAGCTTGCGCGGCATTCATCGGTTTTACTCTCCCTTCCGTGCTCATCATGGTATTGCTCGCGGTAGTATCTAGCCAACTCACTGAGACCACAGCATTTCAAAGTATCGTCCATGGTTTGAAATTGCTAGCTGTGGTAGTGGTCGCTGACGCAACATGGGGAATGTACAAAAATTTCTGCAAAAACACCCTTTCAGTAAGCTTATGTTTGGTTACTGCTATCGCATTGCTGACGATGCCAAGCATTGCCACCCAAATGATCTTGCTCGTGATTGCGGCACTGATTGGCGCGAAATATCTCAAAGGTGATGCCCCTGCTGAACCAAAACCGTTTACACCGAGTATCCTGCCATTGGCGCTATTTGCTGTAATCCTGTTGGGTCTGCCATTTATCGCCCATTTAGCACCAACCCTTGGTCTGTTTAACGACTTCTTCCAAGCGGGCAGCTTAGTGTTTGGCGGCGGTCATGTAGTACTGCCACTACTACAAAACATCGTTGGTGATCAGCTCAGCCAAGATGCTTTCTTAACTGGTTATGCTGCGGCACAAGCCGTACCAGGTCCCATGTTTACCTTTGCAACATACATTGGCTACGAGCTGCAGCCAAACGCACCAATTACTGGCGCTTTAGTTGCCACGATTGCAGTGTTCTTACCTGGTTTCTTGTTACTACTTGGCGTACTAAAAAACTGGCAGTCACTGGCACAAAAACCACAAGTGGCTGGCGCAGTAAGCGGAGTGAATGCTGCTGTGGTGGGGTTACTAGTATCCGCTTTGTACCAACCTGTATTTACTAGTGCGGTATTCAATCCTATTGATCTCGCGTTAGTGCTAGTGGGCTTCTATTTAATGAAACAGCTAAAACTACCAATTATCTGGATGGTGATTACCTTTATCCTTGCGGGTCTTGGCATGGGAATGATTTGATTACCTCTAATAACAACAGCCGTGCTAAGTACGGCTGTTGTTTACTGTAAGTCGAACCAATCGACTAAACTCAATTCAGCTGCCCCCCGCCAATCACTGACTCGTGATCACTCAATCAGTTTAAAGAGATCTTGATCGCCTTATGCTTCCCAATACACACTTCAACATGCTAAGGTTAACATTGTGTTAACAAAAAACATTTCCTTCTGAGTTGGTAACGTTGCACGCGCGGTTTGCTCTCTACTGTGTGGTGAGTATCAAATCCAGAGGGAGCATCATAAATAACAGGGAGTTAACCAATGAATCAGCCGCACGAGTTGAAAATAAAAGGATGCACCTTACCACCACCGAATGAGATGATTTTAAAATGGGCAGCGGAACGCCCTAATGAAATCTATCTCAAGCAAATCATTAATCGCCAGTTTGTCGAATACACCTACGCTGAAGTTGCTGATAAAGCACTACGCTTAGTCACGGCACTACGTAACTTAGGCATTCAGCCCGGTGACAAAATAGCACTGATCTCGAAAAACTGCGCCGAATGGTTTATTTGTGATATTGCCATGATGCTGGGTGACTACGTCAGTGTTCCGGTGTTCCCTACTGCCGGTGCCGAAACTATTGAGCACTGTGTTACTCACAGTGGCAGTAAAGTTCTCATTGGTGGTAAGTTGGATGATGCAGCCGCGACCGAACAAATCATCGAAAAACTGGATGATCTCATCACCATCAGCCTTGCTTATGACAGCGCACCAAGTAATTGTCAGTATCAGTTTGAAGCACTGATTAAAGACGCCAAGCCAAGTGAAGAGCGCCCAATTCATTACGACGATAAGTTAATGTCGATTGTTTACACTTCTGGCACATCAGGCTTGCCGAAAGGGGCAATGCTCACCTATGGTGCATTTTCATGGTCAGCACAGCAATTAATCAATCATATCGGTATTGAAGAGCAAGATCGCCTGTTCTCCTATCTTCCGCTCGCCCACATTACAGAGCGCGTCTATATCTTTGGCTCATCAATTATGGGTGGCGTACAGACTGCATTTCCTGAGTCCCTCGATACCTTTATCGAAGATGTGAAAATGCAACGCCCAACACTATTTATCTCAGTTCCACGCTTATGGACGCTGTTCCAACAACGTATCCAAGATAAGCTACCGCAGAAAAAGCTCAATTTCTTACTTAAGATCCCATTTGTGAACTCATTAATTAAGAAAAAGCTCGCCGATGGTCTGGGGCTTGATCAAGCTCGCGTACTGGGCTGTGGCTCAGCGCCTGTCTCACCAGCTTTGCTCGAGTGGTACCACAGTGTCGGTCTCAACATCACTGAGGCTTGGGGCATGACCGAGTCATTTGCTTACAGCACTCTGAATTACCCATTCCGTGCCGATAAAATCGGTACCGTGGGTAATGCCGGACCAGGTATCGAGCTAAAAATTGCTGATGATGAAGAGATCATGGTACGCGGTAAAGGTTTGTTCTCAGGCTACTACAAAAATGATGAGGCGACCCAAGAAACCTTCGATGACCAAGGTTGGTTACACACCGGCGATATCGGCTTCCTCGATTCTGAAGGCTATCTCACCATTCAAGGACGCAAAAAGGACACCTTTAAAACCGCTAAAGGTAAGTTCGTTGCTCCGGTACCGATTGAGAAAAAACTGTTTGAATACAGTCGCGTAGAAATGATGTGTTTGATTGGCTCTGGTCTGCCAGCACCGGTACTTTTAGTGGTACCACATGATTTCCCCAACTTCGATCGCGAGCGTTATGAGCGTACCACAGAGCGGGTTATCAAACGCATGAATCAAGATCTCGAATCCCATGAGCAGATCAAAGGCGTGCTGATGATCAAAGACCCATGGAGCATCGAAAACGGTATTCTAACTCCAACCCTCAAAATCAAACGTCATGTGTTGGAAAAACAGTACCACGATGTTGGTGCCAACTGGCCAAAAGGCAAGTTGGTAGTTTGGGAAGAATAAATATTTATGTCGAACCCAAAGGGCGCTCTGCGCCCTTTTTTATTAGTGCAATCAAACCATCACTTACAGTTATAATAAAGCTACCAATATCTAAGATAATTTGGCCTTTCTGGCTGATTTTCAATAAGTCCCAAATCCTTTTGCAAATGAGGTGTGAGCATACTTGGTAGTTCAGTTCTATTGGTACCAAATCCCCATTTAAAGTGAATTTTCTTGCCTATTTTCGACAGTTTAAGCTCGATCTTAAAATCCACATGCAACGCAAGTAACATCCTGTTCTCTCTTTTTCTCCCTTCCTTACTGGGTATTATGGAAACCCAGTCGAGTTTTAACCAACCACCATTTCTTACAAAAGGTATAAGTGAGAGTTATGGATAAGCGATTACGTTACCTTGCCGCACTGCGTTACTTTGAAGTCGCCGCGCGTTATCAAAGCTACAGCAAAGCCGCTGATGAGCTGTGTGTAAGCCAAGCCGCTGTGAGTCAAACAATCCGTCGCCTTGAAGAGGATTTAGCCTGTAAGTTGTTTGTGCGTAAAGGTCGTCATATGGCACTGACCGCTAAGGGTGAGACACTACTTTGCCATGTATCGAAAGGTTTTGAACAAGTTCTATCAGGTCTGAATAAGATTCAAAATGAACCTCTGGAAGGTTTGCTTAAAGTCAGTGTGCCGCCTTCATTTGCTTCTCGTTGGTTACTGCCAAGATTGTGGAAGTTCTCACTGATGTATCCCGGAATTCCAATCCGCATTATCACAACTTGCGAGGCGCTGGATATCCAACACGGTGAAGTCGATGTGGCAATGAGCGCGGTCATCGCAGGGCACGGTGCGTGTTTGGCTAGTGACTCTATCACCGCCGATTTTATCGAGCGCGGGCTACTTGTGAAGCCTTTTGATCTGCCTCTTTCGCCAGGTATTCAATTCCACCTTTTCACCCTAGATGAATCAGCTCGCCGTGAACGCATCAACGCCTTCACCACTTGGCTTAAAAATGAAATCAATCAACACGGAGTGATGGCTTAATCGCCTCCATTTGCAGTTTCTACCCGCATAAAAAAAGCCTCGCATCCGCGAGGCTTTCTATTCAAGCTATTAACTTAAGAATTACTTCTTAGCGTTACGCTCTTTAACTTCTGCAATCACTTGCTCCGCCACGTTGTTTGGACATGGGTTGTAGTGAGAGAATTCCATAGAGAACTGACCACGGCCAGAAGTCATAGTACGTAGAGTACCGATGTAACCAAACATTTCTGATAGAGGTACATCACCCTTGATACGTACGCCAGTAGTACCAGCTTGTTGATCTTTGATCATACCGCGACGACGGTTAAGGTCACCGATTACGTCACCAACGTGGTCTTCTGGAGTGAACACGTCAACTTTCATGATTGGCTCAAGAAGTTGCGCGCCAGCTTTAGGCATAGACTGACGGAATGCGCCTTTAGCAGCGATTTCGTAAGCGATAGCTGAAGAGTCAACTGCGTGGAAACCACCGTCGAATAGTTCAACTTCTACGTCTAGAGTTGGGAAGCCAGCTAGAACACCGTGGTCCATCATGCTAGCAAAACCTTTCTCAACTGCAGGCCAGAATTCTTTAGGTACGTTACCACCAACAACTGTTGACTTGAACGTGAAGCCTGAACCTTGCTCCCCTGGGCGGATGCGGTAGTCGATCTTACCGAACTGACCTGAACCACCAGACTGTTTCTTATGCGTGTAGCTATCTTCAATTGCTTGAGTGATAGTTTCACGGTAAGCAACCTGTGGAGCACCTACTTCTAGCTCAACGCCGTAAGTACGCTTCAGGATATCAACTTTGATGTCTAGGTGAAGTTCGCCCATACCTTTAAGGATGGTTTCGCCTGAATCTTCGTCAGTTTCAACTTGGAATGATGGATCTTCTGCAACCATTTTACCGATCGCGATACCCATTTTCTCAGAACCGTTCTTATCTTTAGGCTTAACAGCGATAGAGATTACTGGTTCTGGGAAGATCATTGGCTCAAGAGTAACTTCGTGCTTAGGATCACATAGAGTGTGACCAGTCTTCACGTTCTTCATACCAACAACTGCGATGATGTCACCAGCTTGTGCTGAATCGATCTCGTTACGGTCGTTCGCGTGCATCTCAACCATACGGCCGATACGCTCAGTTTTACCAGTAGCTGAGTTAAGGATAGTGTCACCCTTCTTCATCTTACCAGCGTAGATACGGATGAACGTTAGTGCACCAAAGCGGTCGTCCATGATCTTGAACGCAAGCGCTTTTAGTGGCTCATCTGCAGATACAGTTGCGAATTCGCCAGTTGCTTCACCAGTGTCTGGGTTAGTTAGTGGTTGAGGATCTACTTCTGTTGGAGAAGGTAGGTAGTCAACTACTGCGTCAAGAATAAGTTGGATACCTTTGTTCTTGTACGCTGAACCACAGTAAGTTGGGAAGAATGCTAGGTCACGTGTACCTTTACGGATACAACGCTTGATGTCTTCTAGAGAAGGCTCTTCACCTTCCATGTAAGCCATCATTAGCTCATCGTCTTGCTCAACAGCAGTTTCGATTAGCATTTCACGGTATTCAGCTGCTTGGTCTACTAGATCAGCAGGGATATCTTCTACTGAGTAGTTTTCTGGAAGACCAGAGTCATCCCAGATGTAAGCTTTTTGGCTTAGTACGTCAACAACACCACAGAAGTCATCTTCGATACCGATTGGTAGAGTCATAACTAGTGGAGTAGCACCTAGAACGTTTTGTACTTGGTCAACAACTTTGAAGAAGTCAGCACCCATACGGTCTAGTTTGTTAACGAAGATTAGACGAGATACGTGAGACTCGTCCGCGTAACGCCAGTTAGTTTCAGACTGAGGCTCAACACCACCTGAACCACAGAATACACCGATACCACCGTCAAGTACTTTTAGAGAACGGTAAACTTCGATTGTGAAGTCAACGTGTCCAGGAGTATCGATGATGTTTAGGCGGTGATCGTTCCAGAAACAAGTAGTAGCTGCAGACTGGATTGTGATACCACGTTCAGCTTCCTGCTCCATGAAGTCAGTAGTAGTTGAACCGTCGTGTGTATCACCGATCTTGTGGATTTTACCAGTTAGCTTAAGGATACGCTCTGTAGAGGTAGTTTTACCCGCGTCTACGTGAGCAAAAATACCAATGTTTCTGTATTTTGATAAATCAGTCATTGTCTTACTCTGTTAATAAGGTATAAAGTGCGCGCAGAGTATATCACATTCTGTCAAGACTGATACCCTTGCGTGCGGCTATGTATAAAAAATATTTAGCGGGCGAATCTACCCCAAAATAATAGCCAAGTGTAGTATTTTGCGGTTAAAAATCCCAGTTTTTCGCCTTTCAATTATTGTGAGTGTCTAAGTTGGCAGCAACTTACAGCTCATCAAACGCTTCAATTGCCTCTGATAGCTTTTTCACGCCGTGAATTTGCATTCCCTCAATACCACCTTTGGGCATATTGGCCGCCGGCACTATTGCTCTCTTAAAGCCGTGCTTAAATGCTTCATTAAGACGCTCTTGTCCGCTCGGTACCGGGCGAATCTCACCAGCCAAGCCCACTTCCCCAAACACCACCACGTCTTTAGGCAATGGACGATCTCTAAAGCTAGAAAGCAGCGCCATCACTAATGCAAGGTCAGCACTGGTCTCTGTCACCTTGACCCCGCCAACCACGTTGACAAATACGTCTTGGTCTGCCATCTGCAGACCACCATGCTTGTGCAGTACCGCTAATAATAGAGACAAGCGGTTTTGCTCAAGACCCACAGCAACTCGACGTGGATTCGCTAGTTGCGAATAATCCACCAGCGCTTGAATCTCGACTAGTAGTGGTCGTGTGCCTTCCCATACGACCATCACCGAACTGCCTGAGGTTTCTTCATCACCGCGCGAGAGGAAAATCGCTGACGGATTACTCACTTCACGCAAGCCTTGTCCAGTCATGGCAAATACGCCCAGCTCATTAACTGCACCGAAACGGTTTTTATGGCTACGCAGAGTTCTGAAACGGCTGTCTGTACCGCCATCAAGCAACACAGAACAGTCAATAATGTGCTCAAGTACTTTTGGACCAGCCAAGGTACCATCTTTAGTTACGTGACCAACGATAAACACCGCAACATTGTTTTGTTTGGCATAGCGTGTCAGTGCCGTTGCCGACTCACGCACTTGCGCCACGCTACCCGGAGAAGATTGCACATCGGAAACATGCATTACCTGAATCGAGTCAATCACCATGATCTTTGGCTGCTCTTTTTCAGCAATTTGGCAAATGCGGTCAACGTTGGTTTCAGAAAGCATTTTTAAATGATCTTTCGGCAACCCTAGGCGTGAAGCGCGCATGGCAACTTGCTGAAGCGATTCTTCACCCGTGACATACAAAGTCGGCATTTGGGCAGATAAGTAACACATGGTTTGCAGTAGCAACGTCGATTTACCAGCTCCAGGGCTACCACCGATCAAAATCGCTGCTCCCGGCACAATACCGCCACCAAGCACTCGATCAAGCTCTTTGAATCCACTAGTAAATCGAGGCACTTCTTGCAGGTCGATTTCTGACAAAGTCTGAACTAAGCTTTCGGAGCCAGTACCCGCATAACCGGTTAAACGTTCATTGCGAGCCGCTGCAGGAGACGCCGCTAGACGCACTTCACTGATCGTATTCCATGCTCCACAAGCACTACATTGCCCTTGCCAGCGCGGAAAATCTGCGCCATAACCTTGGAAATGAAATTAGACGAAAACTTAGACAAAATCAAGATTTCCATTATTTCGTAGTAGGTTACAGCACTCGGCTAACAAAACGACAAGAACCTAAGGTTTTGTCTAACTTTTTGGTGATTATAACATTACGTCTAACCATTATCTAAAAAATTTAGACAGCTTGAACATCATCACTCCACTGAATATTTTTGCTATTGCGATGTTAACGCGCTAAAGCACACTCCTAAACTAAATGAGTTGCATAGATATTTGAGCATACATAAGATAGTTCAATCGAATTGAGGGTGCTATGAATCGAAAAAGCAAAACTAGGCTATTGTCGTCAATTGCCATTTTTATCAGCGGGTACACACCTTTATTTTTGATTATGGTAATCAAAGATGTGAAGGCAATCACTTGGTATGAGCATAACCTTGATAGTTCAATCTTATCTTTCAGTAAGATCTCTATTCCCTACTGGTTTGAATTTAAAAATGTAGAAATAGTTGTATCACTTCTTCTTTTCTCGCTCTTAAGCTTAGCTCTTTTAAGCTATGTCATTAAAAATGTTACGAAAAAACCATTTCCTATCCACATAGTAGCTGCCAAAAGCCGTTCAAGTGAAGTAGTCAACTATACGATTCCATACATGATTTCGTTTGTTGCTTTTGATTTAAGCAAGTGGCAAGACATACTATCGTTATTTTTGTTCCTCTCCGTTTTATGCTTGCTATCAGTTCGAAGCCAAAGTGTATTCATAAATCCTATTCTAGCTGCACTTGGTTATGGGCTGTATGACTGTAAATACAATGAAGAAGGTAATGATAAAGAGTGTGTTTTACTGTCTCAACATGATCTTTTGGCTGGCAATAATGAAAGCTATGTAAAGCTCAATAATTATATGGGAATCATCTCCAATAAAGGTACTTAAATGCAAGAAAAATTGCAGGTTCTAAATCGAATCCAAGATATTCAGTTTAACGATCTTAACGTGCGGCTGTGGGTTGTTAAGAAAAGCACAAATTCTGCTCAAAACTCATACCGAGCATTGAGTGCCTCCATCGAAGGCTTAGATACAGACTTAATTGCGACATTACGTAAATTCTTTTTCGGGCTTGAAAACCAAGTTGAACCGATACGAGAACTATCTGCCTATTCTGCTCTTACAGTCGATATCGATGAAGATAGAGCACTAGTTCATGATATCGAAGCAACTGATTTTTCTACAATCGTAGAAAAAATTCGGCTTGGAGCAGACAACCCTCCAGTAACTGATATTCAAGAATTCCATAATGCTTGGGCACTAGTTGTTGAATTTAGTCTGAACAACCACAGGTTTTATGCCTTCTCCAAGGTCAAAGGTGGCTGGAATCTAAAACGGGTATCTAGTGTTTCTAACTGGATCTTTTCTGATGGCGATTTCAAAAAAGTAGAAGTGAAAAATACATTTGCGTTTAGAGATTACTTCGATTTCGTTGCATATAATGATGATGTCTTTATCCGAGACAAAGCTAACTATGAGCTTGGCTTAAATATTCGTGAAGGTCTTGAAGCCAAACGAGATGTGTTAGTTGATGCTCTTGCTGCACATGGAATCATCACATCTGTGGATGATTTAAAAATAGCTATTGGTACTAACAAGACGCTACTCCGACGCTTAGTTTCAGCGGAAGAAACCCGTTACTTTGAAGACCAACAGTTCATTGAGGATATGAAATCAATCATAACGGAACATCAGTGGCAAATCGGCGTAGATGATAACGGAAAATTTATTGTTGATGAGAATAATATTGACCTGTTCTTGAAGTTAATCAACGATAAACGCTTTATTTCTCTAATCAAAAAGCAAATGGTTGATGCCGATAGAGTTGAGATCGTAGAAATAACGAACAACACCAATTAGTTGTATACAACGGTGGAGTTTTAATCATAAAACTGGCATTAGCCTAGTTAAGAGCTGTTTTTATGATGATTGAATGGTTGCTAGCCTAATGGCAGGCAGTAAAAAGGCGCATCCAAAATGAATGCGCCTTTGTTCTTACGGGTTAACCAGTTCCGCTTGCTGCAAAACAAGCTCAACTGCATCTTCTTGGCAATCAGGCGGGTAGCCCGTTCTCTTAAGAATCTGCTTGATCTTAATTCTCATACGAGAACGTAGGTTCTTACGTTTAGCCCAGTCAGGTTGAGCGCTTTTACGAATCTCTGCTGCCAACTCTCGTGCAATAAATAAGATGTCTTCTTGCTTCATTGCATCTTTAGCAGATTCATTTGCAAGTAAGGCATCAAAGAAAGCTAACTCTTCTTTTGTTAGATCAAGTTCATCACCACGGTCAGCCGAATCTCGCAGTTCTTTAGCCAGCTTGATTAACTCTTCGATTACAACACTCGTTTCAACCGAGCGGTTGCGATACTTATCCAAAGAGTTTCGAAGCATTTCAGAGAATGTTTTGTATGCCACAGCGTTCTTCACGGTACGAGTTTTTATCTCATCCTGAATTAACTTTTTGAGCATCTCCACCGCAAGATTCTTGTGTTCAGTCTTTTCAACTTCTGCAAGGAAATCATCATCAAGAATACTGATTTCAGGCTTATTCAAGCCTGCGGATTGGAAAACATCAACAATGTCACCAGAAACAATCGATTCTGAAACCACCTGGCGTAGAGCTGTTTGTACATTCTCGTCAGACATGCGTTGCTTCGATGTCGTTGTCTTTTTGATCGCCGCTCGCAATGTTTCAAAGAATGCAATTTCTTCTTTGATGTCTTTCGCTTCATCCATACAGCTACATAAGCTGAATGCTTTCGACAAAGATAACGCCGCTTTATCAAAGCGCTTCTTGCCATCTTCTAGGCTCAGAATATGGTTCATTGCTTTTGCGAGCAAACCAAGTGTATTAGTCTTGTAATCGCTGTAATCAAAGCCATGCATAATACCACGGCATACGTCTAACTTAGTCATCGTCACTTCAAGGGCTTTTGCTAAGTCAATTGTCGGCTCGCCCTTACCGCTTGCCGTGTAGTTGCGGATTGCGTTTCTTAACTCTGGAGCAATACCAAGGTAGTCAACAATCAAACCACCTTCTTTGTCGCGGAATACGCGGTTTACACGAGCAATCGCCTGCATCAAGTTGTGACCTTTAAGCGGCTTATCGATGTAAATCGTATTTAGGCATGGAGCGTCAAAACCCGTTAACCACATATCACATACGATAATTAGCTTAAGCTCGTTATCTGGGTTTTTAACGCGCTTCGCAATTTTTCGTTGAATCGGCTTCTTATGGATGTGTTTTTGATACTTTTCAGGATCCGATGATGTACCTGTCATGATAACTTTCATGCATCCTTTTTCGGGATCGTCATCATGCCATTCAGGTTTTAATTCGCGCAGTTTATCGTATAACTGAACACAGGCTTCACGGCTAATACACACCGCCATCGCCTTGGTTAGCGTTACTTCTTCACGTTTACCGAAGTGTGATAGTAAATCTCGTGCTAAACGATCAATGCGGTCTTCGGCGCACACCAATGCTTCCAGTGCTGCGTTTTTAGATTTAGTCTTAGACTGGTCATCTTCGTCATACTCCGCCACCAAGTCCTCAACGGTTTGATCAATGTCTTCATCCTTGACGTTTTTGTTCATGTTAAGTTTGATTAATCGGCTTTCGTAATACAGTTTTTTCGTTGCGCCATCACGTTGCGCTTGTTCAATGTCGTAAACCGATACATCCTGACCGAATACAACACGGGTATCACGGTCTTCCATTTCAACTGGAGTCCCTGTAAAACCGATAAAACCTGCGTTTGGAAGCGCATCTCTCAAGTGCTGAGCATAACCATACTTCATCTCACCCGTTTTACTGTCTACACGCGCTTTCAAACCATATTGTGAACGGTGAGCTTCATCTGCCATTACCACAATGTTATTTCGCTCTGTAAGCGCAGGGTAGCGAGTTTCACCCTCATCAGGAGAGAACTTTTGCATTGTTGTAAAGAAGATACCACCTGATTGCCTGTTATCTAGCAGCTCTTTTAGGTGGTGACGATCTTTTGCTTGAATTGGTGTTTCACGTAGTAACTCAGCATTGATGCTGAATGTTTCAAACAACTGCTCATCAAGGTCATTACGGTCTGTTACGACGACAATCGTTGGGTTGCGCATTTCTGGCGCAGCCATTAGCTTCGCACTGTAGAAGCCCATTGATAAGGATTTACCTGAACCTTGAGTATGCCAGAACACACCACAACGCTGATCACCATCGTGTCTCGTTGCTCGGATCGTGCTTTCAATCGCAGCACGAACACCGTGGAACTGGTGATAGCCTGCAATCTTTTTAATTACTTTTTCGTTATCACATTCAAACGAGATAAAGTATTGCAAGTAATCTAAGAGCAATTCTTGATTAAAGAAACCTCGCACCATCACTTCTAGCGCAAGCGTATCTTCAGAATCATCACGAGTGCCATCAATGGTACGCCAAGGTGTGAAACGGTCTCTATCTGCGGTCAGAGAACCGATGTAAGCCTCAGTACCATCAGAGATGATGACTGACTCATTAAATACAAACAGGTCTCTTAGGACGTTCTTGTACGTTTGAATTTGATTGTACGCTTTCCATACATCGGCTTTTTCATCTGCTGGGCTTTTAAGCTCAAGAACCGAGATTGGAAGACCATTCAGGAATACAACGATATCTGGGCGGCGATTGTCTTTCTCACCATTTGTGACACCATCAACGGAGAACTGGCGCAATGCTAACCAATCGTTATTCTGATTCGTAAAATCGACTAGGTAGACTTTATCGCCTTTAGGATGTCCTTCGCTGTCTTCGTACTCTACCTGAATACCATCAATCAGTTGGCGATGAAACGTATGGTTTGCATGAGCTACTGACGGTACGGTAGTAAGAAGTGTGTCGATAGCGGTATCGATACAGTCTTCAGGTAGGTGAGGGTTGATTTTCATCAAAGACTTTTTGAGACGTGGTTTTAAAACCACGTCAGAAAGCGATTGGCGTTCTGGTGCCTTGCCCGTTGGCTCCAGGTCTCCGCCATGAAGAGTTTGGTAGCCGAGACTGCCAAACCAGACCATACAATGGTCTTCTAGCATTTCTTCAGTTATTTTCATAATTTTATTCTTAGTTATTGTTTTTATGATATTAAACTCAAAAGCCCAGCTCTTTCAATGAGCTAGGCTTTGATTGTTTTAGATTGCTTCTGCAAGTTCCTTTTGTGCCTCACCAACTGTGATCTGACCTGAGATCAGTTTTGGTAGGAGGCGGTCGCGAATTTTTTCTAGAACAACAGTGCTTTTTGTATTTTCAGCAATTTTAGAGAAAAGCGGCTCCGCAATGCGATGGAACTCTTCAACGATAGAATCACTTGGATTGACAATTAAATACTCTCCAACTAACGCTCCACTAACTCGTTGCCTTCCACTAGTCCCTGTCATATTCTTAATTGCATAAGCCCTTAATTCTTCCGTTCGAGCTAACAAATATACATACTCTCGAAAGAATTTAAGTTTTGGGTTCATGACAATAAACTCAGTGGATCCCCATGCTATCTCATTCTCTGGAATGCAGTTTACATATGCTGTTTTTCCGTTTTCTAAACATGGCGTGATTCGAGCAAGTAAAGTATCGTGGTTTTGAAACTTTGTCCCTGATTTAAACTCTTTCTCGGCAACTTCACTGATACTCATTGAACTGGTAGGTAATGCCTTCATATCAATATGATGAGTCACAATCCCTTTTTTAAGAGTTCTTTTGGGGTTAATGTTCACTCGCTCAGAAAGTGATGAAACTCCCCAAGTTTTAGGAATCATCCCCAATTCAGACTCTTCAAATTCGCTTGGGAACAAAGCTTGGATCTGTGGAGATAAACCATCGAATGCCACGCCTTCTTTGTTCGCCCTAACAGGATCGAAGTCGATGAACCAAGACTTAAAGATGCGCTGAGCTATCTTTTCGAGGGTTTGGTTCATTGACTTATTAATTGCGATTTTTCCGTCTAGAGAACCCAAAATAGTCGCTATTTTTTCCTGAACATTAATATCAGGTAGCTCTAGCTCAAGTTTCCTTAACTCACTTTGCTTGATACCTTTCACTGTAGAACCAGAGGAACGACCGTCCAAGGCGGATTGCATTTGGGATGACATTAACAAGTATTTGAGATAAGTATTATCTAAAACGCCTTTCTTCCCTCTCAGCGTTACAACTCTTTGTGCTAGAGCTACATAGCTATCTTCAAGTTGAGCAACTTGTCCAAGAGGTGCTTCAACAGTTAGAACGACATCCCCAGTTTTTGGTAATCCCCTGACCATCCACGAGTCATAGTTTTCGGGAGCTATAAATTCGTTTGGCTCTAGTATCTCACCATTTTTTATTACTTTCGCTGTAATCAAAGGAACTCCCGAAAGCGTTTTCTTAGGGGTTTTTCCTCTGTAATCAATTAAAGCCTCAACTGCATCTTCAAGGGCGACACATGTTGTCTTAGATGTCATAACCAACCTCCGCAAGCGAAGCCTTGATTTTATCATCAAGCAAAACTGATTTATTAATCTGCTCAGATAGTTGACCAGTTAGGATAGCCATATCTTCTTGGTATGAAGCTTCATCTTCTTCAACTTCCGCAGCACCCACGTAACGACCTGGGGATAGCACAAATCCAGCTTTCTCAATATCTTCCAGTTTGGCTGACTTACAGAAGCCTGCAATATCAACGTATTTGCTATCTTTCTCAGCAAAATCAGTCTTAGCCCATGCATGGTAGGTGTTAGCGATTTCCATGATGTGCTCTTCATCAAAAACAAGCTGAGCACGGCTTTCTAAGCGACCAAGATGACGAGCATCGATGAACAGAGTTTCACCTTTACGCTTCTTATTCTTGTTGAAAAAGAAGATACAAGATGGAATTTGAGTATTGATAAATAGCTTCGGTGGTAAAGCAACCATACACTCAACTAGGTCATCTTCAATGATTGCTTTACGGATCGCATCTTCGTTGTTAGCAGTTGATGTCATTGCACCATTTGCCATTACCACACCTGCACGACCTGTTTCGTTTAGGTGGTAAAGCATATGCTGGATCCAAGCGTAGTTGGCATTGCTATCTGATGGTTGTCCCCATTTCCAACGAACATCACCTGCGACTTTTGCTGCACCCCATTTCTCTTGGTTGAATGGAGGGTTAGCCATGATGTAATCAGCACGTAGGTCTTTATGTAGATCATTTAGTAGCGTATCGGCATTCTCTTTACCCAAGTCAAAATCTAGACCACGAATGGTCAAGTTCATCGCTGCCATCTTCCAGGTGGTATGGGTATATTCTTGGCCGTACACACTGATGTCGCCGCGCTCACCACCGTTGCGTTCCATGAACTTTTCAGAACACACAACCATACCGCCAGAACCAATAGCTGGCTCATACAATTGCCCTTTAGTTGGTGCAATCACTTCAACGATAGTCGAGACAATACTTTCTGGAGTGTAGAAAGCGCCAGCCGAGGCACCCTCTGCCAAAGCGAACTTACCAAGAAAGAATTCATACGCCTGACCTAATACGTCAGCAGAGCGATGTTCTTTCGAGTTAAAGGTCAACTTACCTAGCAAGTCAATTAACTCACCCAACTTCGATGATGGAATTTTTAGCAAACCAAAGCCACGATACAACATGCCTTTCAATTGAGAGTTGTTGTCTTCAATCGCTTTAACTGCTTCATCTAGCAGTTTCGCAATATTGGTTTGTTTTGCGGATCCTACAAGGAAATCCCAACGAGCTTCTTCTGGAACCCAGAATACGTTTTCAGCTTCGTATAGGTCTGGATCGTTAATGTCCATTCCGTAGTAATCATGGTTTTCGTCTGCAACCCATTCTTTTAGGTTTACTTGAAGCTCAGTGAATGAATCACTTACGTATTTAATGAACAGTAAGCCTAGCACTGGGTGCTTGTATTCTGATGGTTGCAACGCACCACGTAGTGCTACTGCTGAATCCCAGAGCGTATCGAAAAAGGCTTTTTCGCCAACATTCTTAACCATTTGTATAGTTCTCATAATAAGTAGGTTTTGTATGATTAATAATCTATCATATTGCTCTTGATATGTCCACTTATGTTATGTAACATAAGGAAAGGTTAATTTATTTAAAACAGTAACTTATGAAAAAGATGAAAGGCGAATCTGGACGCATCGTGTTAGAGATTGATCCTAAAGTAAAAAAGCAGCTTTACAGTAAAATTAACCGCGATGGAAAGACGATGAAAGATTGGTTTTTGCAAAAGGCAGAAGAGGAATTCCCTGAGCTGTTTAAAAAGCCCAATTAAATCTTGCATCATGAGACCCGTAACTGTTCACCCGCGAGGCATAGACAGTGAATAGGAAATATGCATTGATGATATCTTTAGCACTGACTGCTATTCATATTGGCTGTAGCCACTAATTTCAGTTTATTTCGCTAGACAGCATAGATCGCGAGACAAAACAAGATGCTCTGGGTGAACAGTTACCATGAGACCCTGCTACAGAATCTCAATTTATTCTTAGCTATGTTTTGAAATAATTATTGCATCTGAAGATTATGATTCTGTCGAATACAACTCTTCAAGATCAATAAGATGCATGTTAACAATATCATTCACACCTAAACAACCTAATTCCAATTAGAACCAAAGGCTCAACTGAGCCTTTTCTTATAGGGCTAATCATGAACGTTTAAAATCCAAGATATTCTCCGTTTTTTGAATCATCAGTTTTCTTTGCTCATCTCTTGGAATCAATGCCCACATTGAACTAATCACCTCATCAAGTTCTACCACCTTTTCATTGAGCGCTTTATCCTTCAGATCTAACTCCTCTTTCAACTTTTTCAAATCAATTGTCAGTTTTTTCTTTGCTTCCTCTGAACGTTTTAGTTTCGATTCTAGTTGTTGATAAATAGGAGACGACATAATATCACTTTCCGAAATATTTTCTGAAAGTTGACTTTTTCCATGTACCCGCTCGGCTTCGGCCTTGGCAATATCTATAAGAATCTCTGGGTAGTGCCTTAAACAATTATTAGAAAGCTCAGCCTCTTTCTCAACTCCAGACTTAGTAATTTGATATGGCTTATTAGCTTGAACTTTTCGCTTGAATCCTATTGTATTTGGTGTTCTATTGATAAGTCTTTCTAATGCTTCTCTCAATTTAATTTCTGTTGATTTATCCGTCATATCCCCTCCTAATGATTGTTAGCTTTAATCAACATTTTCGACAAGCTTTCATTTAAAACATAAGGTTCATATTTAAAATTCAAGTCGTCCATGATCTTCTCCGCCGCTCTTATTGTCATCAGGAGCTTAGATAAAGAACTATGATTAATCTCATTTCTCTCATACAGTAAATGTAGATTTCGCATCGCATCAATTCGTGATGTTTCAGCAAAGGCGACATCTTCGATGAAATCAAATTCACAATCCACGCACTCACTGAGATCAATATTGATCCTCATTGAGCAGAGCTTGTTCGTACACACCATGCTTGGGGCAATAACATGCAAATGTTTAACATCGTTTTTCAACTGCTCAACCCAATACTCTCTAGACAACAAATTTTTATTAGCTCCATCTTTGAAATAACTGACCCCTTGTCGTGAGATCTCTTTCGCGGCTTCCTTACCTTTTCCTCCTGCAACTCGTTCACCATTGGCTAATTTGCTATAAATTCGCACATATATATCTGCAAGTTGCTCAACCCTTTCCTTTTCAACTTCTTTATAAATTTTAGGGAAATTACTACTATTTCTGGCATACCAACGAGTCATTGAAATAGATAAATGACTAAATTGCTGCTTCAATGCAGGAAAAGAGCAAAGCTCGTAACCAACTAAGTAATAAGCTAAAGATCGTCTTAATGTATGTGGCGTAACTGAGAATTTATCACCTAAGCCGAGTTCTTTTGTCGGATCAGATACATTAAGATAAGCAAGATCTTCACTAGAGAGAGATAGACTTACGTTAGAAAGATTTTCTATCGCTTGAACAATAAAATTACTAATTGTGGATTTATTGCAAGGCTTTACTGACTGACAACTTCTAAATCCCGCCCACATCCTACGTTTATCTTTACCTGAAAAACGTTTATTGAAGTTCCTATAGACAGCAGAGAGAACCTTAAATGCATCATATCCGTCTTCTGTTGTTACAAATGTATCTTTTTTTGTTTGAATACCTTTCTTTATCTTTGACTGCCTTGTAGTCAATATATAAACCATATCTTTTTGTGACGTTCTTTTATTGTCTGACGTTTTTAAAACCTGGGCACCAAACTCAACATGCGCCCCATATAATTCATCAATTCGCATACCAGATAATTGTAAGCATACAAAACCACATGTTCCGACAATATCTCTAAGTAATTTTTTAATCTCTACAAGACCGTAGAGCTTTCCATCAATAATTGTTTTAAATGCGTCCCTTCTAGCAGGATTAATTGTTATTTTATAATCTATTTTCTTAAAGATACTCATCCATAATGGATTTGTTTCATAGTCAATAAGATCAACACCTTGCTCATTTAATTTATTAACAAACTCAATTGAACGTTTAGTTGGTTTAATAGCAAGCTTTCTTTTACCATGCCTAATTTCCTTAATCGCTTTTTCTAACTCTATTTCTTCCCAAGCGAGCAGCTTCTCAACTGCTAATTCAATCTCCCAAGCAATCGACTTATAATATTTCACTCTATCTTTCCCCCACTTCATTAAGTCGAAGTAAATTCGCAAAGGTACAACAGAAAACTGGTCTGGCTCTTTCCATTCTTTAGAGTATAAGGCCGATTTCAATCGACTAAATTTTAATTCAAAAGGAAGCCAAGGAATTAGATCGTAAAGCGCATTTAAACCTTCTAAACGCGTTCGAGTATTAAATACAAATGGAGTAGAATCATATATTTTATCTAACTCTTGATTTGTGACCATTGAAAAATCATAAATACCATTATCTATTAGAGTAGGTATGATTCTTTTTAATTCATTCAATCTGTTTTTTATTGATTGTAATTGAATTTGATTAGGCGATAGGTATATAGAAACAACTGCAAACACTTTTAATTGGAACTGAAATTCCAATGTAGGGTCTTTCAATAATAATACATTACTATAATTTTCGATATCTATACAAAAATCTAGGTTTGTATTACCACCATCAAATTTCAAATCTGCATCTGAGAAAGCCCAGCAATCATCTCTAAAGTGAATGGAAATGCCGTCATCCTGAAATACTATTAACTCATTTAAAAATTCTGAATTACCACTGGCTAACAAGCGTTCTAAGGTATCAATAAAAGTTTCTTCATCAGGTAAAAAAGATGAAAGTATGTTAAACTTACGTGATTCGATAAGAGCTGCTGAGATCATACCTTGCCTTTATGTTTGTTATTTGAACAAAAAATAACGCCCATTCTCTTCAAATAGAGCATCCGCTTTTTCTAGTGTTTTTTCAGGTAGTAGCTCTAATAAGCTTTCATACCTGTCAATCCGATTCTGAAAGGACTCCACTCTATCTGGCATTTTTTCAATTGCATCGTACAAAGAATCTATAAAGCTGACTAATTTATACACAGACTCAGCATCATCGATTAATTGCATATTTTTACAGAAAATACATAGATCATACTGAAAGCAAGTAATATCTTCTCCATCAGCAATAATGCCATTTTCTTTGGCAAATTTTTGAGCCGCATAATGTTCATTCTTCCCTTCAATAAGTTCAATCTTGCCATTACAAGCTACACCATTTGGATTGGATGGGTACTTACTGAGCTTCCATTCCTCGTAAGCTAAAACATTTATCTTACGTTTTACTTTTAGCTTTGTTTTAGCATTGTCTAGAGAATCACCATCAGCAAGGTGTCCGATAATTTCCAACCCTTGACTTACCTGCTTCATATTGAGCATGGGATGCCCATTTATATAACTCTTACTCTGTGTTTCCTTACTATGTTGCATTACATCCCTAGCTTGCCTGCCAAGGTCAGCATCAGTATAAAAATTGTGACTGTTGTGCGCTCGGATTCTACTAGAACCAGTGCTGAGTAAGTAAGCTCCATGATCAATCCCTAGTTCTAATAAAAATTTACGCTTTACAGGCATCTCATGACCAGGCCATTGATATGTCTCAGATCTCACCCCCATAGGTAGAAAATATGCAGGACGCGTTACCTCCCTTCCTCTAAAACCACTTTTCGTTGGATTAAATGTTTCCGCTCGGGTTTCTATTCGTTTCAAAGTTTGCAAATAGCGCTTAGCTGTAAAAAAACTCCGTCTTGAACCATCTAGATAGTCAATACATACTTCTATATCTCCACTTTCCTCGCACGCTCTATAACTAAGAGGAATTAGTGCCCCTTTTAATGGTATGTCGGTTAAACTCCGAACAAATGCGTAAACAAGAGAATGCACTCGTGTTGATTTCATCACATCCGTTGTAGTTTTTCGGGAGATAGTTCTAAAGCCTGTCTCATCCATCTTAACAGAGATCCTTTCCCATTCTCCTTTATCTAAGTATTTGCAAACCACCATCTTCAGATAGTCAGAAAGACCAGATCTATCTTCTGCAAGTAAACCAAGTCTGAAAGTTAAAGCGTTTAGAAGACCATCTAAATCAAATTTTTTTAACTTACCATCACTATCTACAGTATAAAAAAGTTTGCCGAATTTCTCTGAACTACATTTTCTTGATAATTCAGAGAATGTATTAATAAATACCAAGCCATCTGTATGTTTGTAATTTCCTCTTTTTATAAAATCAGCCAAAATAAAACCAGATTTATTTCCTTTAGCCTCAGTATCGTCTAAAGTTCCATCTTCAATACCAACAAAATATGCCTCAACATCAGAGCCTTTCCGTCCTTTATACCCTTTCACTTTTACATATTTTTCAGTACGACCTTCTCTTCTCTGAGTCACGACGGTTAATGGGTGACGCACATCTCTAATTTGAGTATCATTAAATGAAGTATAATAACAAAAAAGTATATATGCTGAGATCATCATTTGATTAAACGGTAAATTATTATGATTTTTTGTATCATCGACCCGACTACCTAAGTCAATTAATATTTCTTGTTCACCGCGTTCAAAACCAAATTTACCTATAGATATATCATCCAATCTCTGAGGTAACTTATTATATTCATCGAAGTAATTTGATATCTGTTTAGCCAAAGAGAAAAAATACTGTTGAACTCTTGACAAAATAACATTCAACTCATTATCGGTGTGAGGTTCTACATTACTAACATCAGCGTCTACATTTGGTCTCCTAGCATACTTCTCTATCAGAGAAACAGAACAACCTGCTATACGTAACGATTCTTTTATTGCACTTGCATAGGAATTAGCACTTGATGATTTAATGCCTAGCTCATCTCCATCCGAGTAGTTAAATTTAAAAGGCATTGGCTCGTTAGCTAATTTTTCCTGCCTAGCTAACTCGCCTTGCATTCCTAATATTCCTTCTATTCCATCTCGACTAAATGGATTTAAACTTTTACGATCACAAAGCTTAATATATCGTTTAAAGCATCTAACCTGGTTATCTTTACTAGCTTCAGATAACTCACAATTACGAAAGTGATTATATATTTTCCGAATAAAGTCATAACGACTAGGTATCGCAAAATCATTACTTGGTTCACAGTCAATATGGCAAAAATCTCTAAGATTAAATTTTGACACCTTGTCATGTTTAAGATGAAACGTTAATGACATAAAAATATCATCAGGTTTAGTATTCTCTGACTGTTGATTTACATTTTCTTGTGTTAACAATGCAGATATTGGACTTTTTGCCACAACTTAACCCCTTGTTAGTTTGAGAATTTATTCGCCCTAGCGTTTTGCATTCTGGCAAACTTGAACCAGTTATCCCTGACATTCATAAACTTAGTGTACTTCTCTGTCATCGAGGGATTTTCGTGTCCCATAATCTCTTTTAGATCTTCCAGTAACGTATCAAATGGTAATCCCGTTTCCAAATATCTATTACATAACCAATGTGTTGCGAACGTAGATCTAAGATCGTGAACTCGATAATACCAAGTAGGATGAGTTTTCATTATCAAATTCCTTATGGCTTCAAAATGTTTTTCAAGCGTATTAGGAGAAAATGGATAACCATCAGACTTTACAAATAAACAATTATGATTCAACCAAGATTTATTTATTGCATTTGCTCTCACTGTACTCAAACGATATTGATTTAATTCGTTCATCAATTCAAAAGGTACTTCGATAGTACGCTCTTTATTAAACTTCGTTTTACAACCATTTCTAATCTCACTAATTGTGCATTTTACAAACTCTGCTTTTGGTTCTTGGACTTCAGATAAAGGAAATGTAATTAACTCCTCAAGTCTTAGACCTGTTCTTATCGAAAGTTTAAGCATAAGATCTTTAGGATTATTAAAATCATCATCTAGTCTATCTAAAAATAACTGCATATCTATATCAGACATAGGTTTTAACTTTTTATGAGGCTCTGTAGATTGCTCATAACCAAATTTTTTTGTTAATCCTGTTGTCAAAACAATTATGCTATTCATTTCTTTTTCTAAATGACCAAGTTTACGACTATCAACTTTATTTTGCTTTAATTTTCTTCTACTGACAGTGATCGATTTATACTCAAACGGTACAAAACTCTCACTTATTTCAATAATCTTTGAAGCATTTAAAAAGTTATAGTATTCCACAACCTTTAATATGTAACTTTTTGCCGTACTTCGAGAATAAAAGCCAACGTTCCCATCCCCTGTGTCACGTTTTAAGTTTGCTAACAAAAAATCACGAAACTTATAAACAACCCCATTTTCTTTATCAGAATTAACATCATATATAGTCAATCTATTGATAAGCATAAATCGATAGAACGCTAATAAAGCTTGAGCATAATCTTTTAATGTTTTGTAATCAGAATGAGGTTTAGCTTTAAATCTAAGGAACAGATTTGCTGGAATAACGTTTCTACCTCTTCCATCACACAAAAGAGGTATTTCAATCAAGATTGGATATTGTGATTTAGTTAAGTTTGGTTGTAAATTCAAGTCATTTTCATCTTTCCTGAAAAAACACTTTGGATACTTATCTACTGTTGTTCTTACAATGGAATAATCACCATTCCCAAATGATTTTGATATTGACCGAATTTTTTTCGCCATAAACACACCTGCGTAGCAGTTTAATGCACTTCTACTGAAGAGCTTCAATCACATCACTAATTTTTGCGACGGGAATTATTTTTTGGTCGGGATTAAGTTCTTTAAGCATCGAGCTATGATAGTTTGCTTTAGGTATGTAGATTTGCTTCTTACCATGCTTTACAGCCTCTTTAACGCGAGCAACACCACCTTGTACTTGGCGAATTTCCCCTGTTAAAGCGACCTCACCAATAAATACTGAGTCTTCTGGTGTTGGTTTTGAGTTTATAGAGCTAACTAATGCAGCCATAACAGCAAGATCAGTTGATGTCTCTGTATCCGCTATTTTAAGACCACCGACTAAACTGATGTTGATATCATAGTAGGTACTAATTCCACCATGTTTTTTCAAAACGGCTGTTATTAATGCGAGCCTTGAATAACTAATTCCAATACAGTTTCGAATTGGTTTTTCACCTTCAAACTCTGTCGCTAAAGCTTGAATTTCTATCAAAAGATTTCTCGCACCATCTTTAATAACGGTTACAGCAGATCCTTCATAACGTTCTTCGCCCCCACTAAGGAAAAGGCGGCTAGGATTATCGACACTAATCATTCCTCGCTCAGTCATTTGAAAAATACCAACCTGATCTGTGTCACCAAAGCGGTTTTTGTCGGATCTCAGTATTCTCACATTGCTTTCCGTGACATCAATATGAACGGTGGTATCGATGATGTGCTTTAGTGTCTGAGGACCTGCCATTTTGCTATCTTTATTTACCTGCCCAACTAATATCAGCGTAATCCCCTCAGTTTTGCATAAACGGTTTAGTATCTGGGCACAAGTTTTTACCTGTGTAATACCGCCTGCACTTCCCTCCACACTTGTTGATTCAAATGCCTGGATTGAATCAGCAATAAGTAGCTTAATTCCATACTCTTTAACAGCAACAACGATATCTTCAATACAATCTGAATCATCAACCCAAAAATTCTCGTCATTGAACTGAAGCCCTAATCGTTCTTGTGCCCTTTTTTTCCATTGACTTAAGCTTTCTTCAGCCGTTACATACATCGTTGGCATTGTGTGACTCATATGCGAAGCAATTTGGGTTAATAACGTTGTTTTACCTGCCCCTGGATCTCCCGACGCTAGAACAACTGAACCAAGGGTTAAACCGCCACCAAGAACTCGATCAAACTCGGACTGACCAGTTGAAACGCGATTAGCCTCTATAACCGATACAGCCTCAAGCTTCCTTGCTCCTTTCCCACTTGATCCCGCATAGCCTCCTGAACTACTCCCTCCCGTCGCTCTATTTAATGCGGAGGTAGTTTTTGATACTGCTGTAGGTCTAAATTCATTCATTGTGTTCCAAGATTTACAACTTGGACATTGACCTACCCAGCGTGGCGAGTCATAACCACACTCATTACATAGATACGCTATTTTACTTTTTGCCATTTTCTCGCTCTTATTTTGCAAAACAAATACAAGTAACCTATTCCTCACCAACTACCACTTGCTAAAACATATAAGCGATAGAAGACCTAATATCCGAAACTCCTAAAGTAAAATACATTCCCGTTTACAGCTTCTAATGACAAGCATATAGGGACCAGTCGCAGAATGTCTAACTTTTCCTCCAACAAAAAATCAAGACTATGCGTCTAATCAAAAAATCAAGACTAGCACCACAGTCGTTACATACGTATGCGCGTTTTGCTTTTGCCATGTGACCTCATTTAAATTTTGTGATGGTGGCTACTGATTGAGCTCTCTATTGACTTGATTCGCAGTAACATATCACTAAAGATCTATTACGCAAGGTCGATATTATACTAACAAAGGACATTCGCTAAAAAAGCATGCAAACTGAAATTTTCTCCATCGCTGAAAAATTGCTTCCGGTATACAAAACGGAAGATTTTGAACTGTTGCTGTCTAAATTGACGGACGGAGAACATCCGTCGTTAAAAATTCTGGTCAAGATGGAACTCAAACGCCTAATGTCCCCCTGCTATCGTTCCATCGATTTGCGTGGTCGAGTGAAAGGCGAATGTCGAGAATATGAATTGGATGGCATCACCCATTGGCTGGATGATGTTGCGTTCAACACTTACCACAAAAATGTACGTAAGTATCACGGTTACACTGAAGGCGTCTTCGATGCGTTAAGCAATACACGCAATAGCTTCAAAGTCATTAACCAAAACGCACAGCCGAAGCCGATTGAAAACGAGGAAACCACCAACGTTTTTAATGCAGAACCTGTAGTAATGGGCTTTGATCTTAAACGCAAAGAAAACCGTCTTAAACTGTCGACTCAGATTGTGATTCATCTTTCCAACGAACAGTTGGTCCATGGTGTGACTTCTGATATTTCACCTTCAGGCGGCAAATTCAAAGTGCCTTCTGCGTTTCACTATAAATTAGGTGAAGTGATTACCATCCAGTTTTCAGAGCTGGCAAAATCCACCTCCATCGGCAAGATAACAGAGAGCATTTGCTATCGCATTGTCGGTATCGATGAGTCTTTTGAAAACGACGCGGTTAACTTTCTGCGCGTAATACGTCTTGATAACGCTGAGTTGATTAACAATATCATGGCGTACTGTCTGCATAATCAAGTGCAGCGCTCTCGCCACGACAATCAAGATAAAGTGGTTCGTGCTCGCTCAAGAGGCTATGAGCATAACTACTTAAAGCACACCTTTAGTCTGCCAATTTTCTTCAGCGGTAACGAACTTAAGCTGGTTCTGATGACTGAAAACAATCAGCATATTTGGCAGTACTGGAATGATGATCGCAACCAACTTACGCTTGCCAATCTGTTCAACCCTGAACGTCTAGAGCAAATGACAAAGCCGGGGATGCGTGGCAGCAACAGCGTGCTTTACACGTTCAAACATAAACACGCGGATAAAGACCTGTTTTTCTCAATGATGATCCCAGAAGCAACGCGTGAACTTCGTCAATTGTTCTGGCATGTTGGGGCGCATCGTGACAGTTGGAAGGTATTTCGCATTTCCGTTTTTGAACTCAACGATGAAGAGCGTAACGTTTTTAATGATTTACCAAAAGAGACGATTGATTTAACCAATGGCTTAACGCATGTCGCCATGTTGCAGGAAATATCGGATCACAGTGCAGGTTCTGACTACCTGCTTAGTGAGAAACCTCGCCTAGCGAGTTCCGAACTCAAACGTTTTTGTCATAAACGTAATAGCTCGCATATTCCTGTTAGTATCTACTTTGACGCACAGAATCGCCGCAAAGAACCTCGCTACCAGTTCCGCTCACCGCTGTTTTTAACTTATGAAGACCAACAAGCCTCTGGTGTGACGCTCGATATTTCAAAACACGGGTTGTATATCGCCTTAAGCTCACCGATCGAACTTAAAGCCGGTCAAATCTGCACTATCAACTTCAGCGAGCTGCAGTTATACGATAAATCACTGCCACTTAATAAAGTGCCATACAAAGTGATTCGCGTCAGTCCAGGAGGAAAGCGCGTCCAACTCGTGATTGAAGATACCTCAAAGAACATCAATACCATGAAGTTTTTTGGTCGTCTCATCGAGCATAATCGCAATAAGTTAGTCGCCACTCAAGAAACACTACCAAGCAATGAAATGCTGGAAAATCTGCATAACATCCTACTTGAGAGAATGATTAGTACACCTTTGTTTGTCGAGAAGAAAAATAACAATCTCAAACCCAAAGTGGTCGGTGTGAGATACCCATTACCGGGCTACCTCGCGCTCTTTGCGAAAGTGGGACGCAACAACCGACTGCTACTGGATAGCGTGTATAAAGGGCGCACCACAACTCTTTTAGCTGCACCAATGAAACGCATTGAAGGCGCAAAACCACAAGCCCATGAGTTATATATCTCCGCGATTAAGTTTGGTACTCGATTACAAACCTTAGCAGCAAAACTATGTACTGAGTTTGAATCAACACGAGAGCGTATCGACTTTATTAAGAACAGCCAAAATATGGGCGAATTCTATGCGGTGCGTATCTGCTCAACACCAATTTTTGACCCACTCACCGCAATGTTACGCAAAGACATTGAAGAGCTGACAACCATTAGTTTGCATCAAGCACGCAGCTTGGAAAAAGAGATCTCTACTCTCGTTGGATTCAGTGAGTTCGTCGATATCACTGAGGAAGTATTGATCCGCCTCGAACTAACTCAATAACCCATTGCGGTATATTCCAAACGCAAAAAGCGAGCTCTATGGCTCGCTTTTTCTATTTAATCCTTGCTCAGGGTAAAGGCTTAAAGCTGACTTTTTGCTGCTTTAATAACTGTGCGGATAGAATACATAACACCCCACCAAGACCAACGTATCGGATAGCGGTTTGCGCTTGTTGCTCAACTTTAGGTTTCGCATGATACGCAATCCCTAAGCCCGCCGCGCTCATCATCACTAGGTCATTGGCGCCATCACCCACCGCGACAGTATTGTGCGGTTCAATATCATACTGTTCAGCCAATTGAAGCAAAATATCTGCTTTGGTTTGAGCGCTTACGACGTCTCCCAATACGTTGCCAGTCAACTTACCATCGACAATTTCGAGTTGATTTGACTGCGCATGATCGAGATTCAACATCTGTTTAAGATGATCGGAAAAATAGGTGAAGCCACCTGACGCAATCGCGGTTTTCCAACCAAACTGTTGCAACGTTGCAATCAGCTCTGGGAAATCTGGCATCAAAGGTAACGCGTGCCTTACCTGCTCCAAAATAGATTCATCTGCACCAGCTAATTTGCCAACCCGTTGACGCAGGCTCTGCTCAAAGTCCAACTCACCCTGCATTGCCCGCTCAGTGACTTCAGAGACTTCCTCACCTACCCCGGCTAATTTTGCGATCTCGTCAATACACTCGATCTGAATCGCCGTCGAGTCCATATCAAACACCATCAAACCTGGCTTGGTCAGTTCAGGAAACTCTCGCAGAGCCGCATAGTCTAATTCTAAGGCTTGCAATATTTCCTCAAGCTCAGCCGTCAGTTGACCTGCCATCAGCGCAACTTCATATGCGCCAACTTGCCACACATCAACGATAGCGTTGTACTCTCCGGTGAAGAAATCAATATCTTCAAACTGCTGCGGGTTTAAATAGTGCCCAAAAACAATCCACCCCGCTTTGCTGCGGTCAAAGTTGGTCGATGTTTGCGCTTCAGGTAGGCGGTTTAACAATGTAGTACGACGTTTAATCGCCAATTTTTTCAACATATCCATGTAAAGCATTCCTATTAAAGTTGCTTCCAAGTTACCCTATTGCAATTTGGTTGCGCAAGTCTCAATATGCGCACTGTACAAGATAAATATAGATTTTTAGCCAATTATCACTACCATCAAAGCATAGTGTAGTGAGGTTGGGAAGGTAACTTATGAACTCATCTTTGTTCTCATTCCGTATGGCAATTCGAGCGCTGATCATCCTGTTTTTGATTGCGGGCGGTATTATGATCGCGATTAACAGCGTTAAGATCACCAAAGGTAATGAACAGATCCAAGCGAACCAATTAGAGACGCTCACCAAAGTACTCATTTCTCAAGCCTCATTATCCGCAGGCTCGATGATTGCCGATGCAGACCAAGAGCGCCTGCTCAATCTTACCAACCAACTAGCCGAAGATAAGTTGGTATTTGATGCAACGATCTATGATGCAGAAGGGATTCGTCTCGCTTCAAGTGACAAGGCAAAGTCGGTGCGTGAAATTTTAGGCTTAGATACCCCGTTAGAAACTGCTCGAATTGGACGCCAACAGTTAGTTGAACCTATCATGCACGACAACGCGATCGTTGGCTTTATTCGTATGACGTTTGAAACCGGTAGACTCACTGCGTTTTCTGATCACTATTACCGCAAGAGTGATCGCTACATGTACTCAATGGTAGGCGTGAGTTTTATCGCTGGCTTCTTACTGGCGTTTATTATTCGCCGTAAGCCACAAGCCAAAGGCGAGAACTTGTTGCTGAAAGAGATGAATTAGACAGAAACCGGCGTAAGCCGGTTTTTTTATTCGGGAACGCTGACGCTACAGATGCGGGATGCGGGATGCGGGATGCGGGATGCGGGATGCGGGAAAGCATAACGCTATCAGGTTGTCATTCAATACCATGCGTAAACAAAAGCAAGATTCCCGACTCGCTGCGCTCTCGAGAATGACAAGTTTTTAGTAAGCCTGCACATATCTACAATGACAGGTGAAAAACGTATGCGCATAAAAAAAGGGCTGGCACTTAAGCCAACCCTCATCGTTCTTACGCTGTTTTGCTTATCCGTAGCTGAGCGCTCCGTAAGTGAAACGTTCCCGACTCCGTAAGCACCGCGTTCCTAAAGCTTCGTTCGATTACTCTTCGTCACCCAGTAGAACTGAATCTAGTGCGATAAGCATCATCTCGTTGAACGTGTTTTGACGCTCTTCAGAAGTCGTTTGCTCACCTGTTTTGATGTGGTCAGAAACAGTACAGATAGTTAGTGCTTTTGCACCGTACTCTGCTGCAACGCCGTAGATGCCAGCCGCTTCCATTTCAACACCCACGATGCCGTACTTGTCCATTACGTCGAACATTTCTGGATCTGGCGTGTAGAAAAGCTCAGCTGAGAATAGGTTACCTACTTTCACATCGATACCACGAGCTTTTGCTGCTTCTTCTGCTGCGCGAACCATTTTGTAATCCGCGATAGCTGCAAAGTCGTGACCTTTGAAGCGGATACGGTTTACTTTAGAGTCTGTACAAGCACCCATACCGATCACAACGTCGCGTACTTTAATGTCTTCGTTTACTGCGCCGCAGCTGCCCACGCGAATCACTTTCTTCACGCCGAAGTCTTTAATTAGTTCAGTCACGTAGATTGAGCATGAAGGAATGCCCATGCCGTGACCCATTACAGAGATCTTGCGACCTTTGTAAGTGCCTGTGTAACCGAACATGTTACGAACATCACATACTTGAACTACGTCTTCTAGGAATGTTTCTGCAATGTATTTCGCACGTAGCGGGTCACCCGGCATTAGTACTACATCTGCAAACGCACCCATTTCAGCATTAATATGTGGAGTTGCCATCGTGTTTTCCTTTTCAATATAGAAGAAGGCGCCAAATGAACGGCATTGACGCCAATAGTATTCAGTTTACTCTGACTCAAGCATCCATCGATGCTTGAGTGTCATAATTTACAAGAAGCTCTTACCGTAATCCATTGGTGACGTAGCAAAATATTCTGCAAGTGTCTGACCAATATCAGCAAAAGATTCGCGAAGACCTAGTGAGCCTGCTGGGATCTTTTGACCATAAACCAATACAGGGATGTGCTCACGTGTATGATCAGTACCTTGCCACGTTGGGTCACAGCCGTGGTCAGCGGTTAGGATCAAGATGTCATCTTCTTGCATCAATTCTAGTACTTCGTTAATACGACCGTCGAAGTATTCTAGCGCCGCAGCGTAGCCTGCAACATCACGGCGGTGACCGTAAGCTGAGTCAAAGTCAACGAAGTTGGTGAATACGATCGTATTGTCACCCGCCGCTTTGATTTGCTCCAGTGTTGCTTCAAACAGCGCTGGAATACCGGTTGCTTTCACTTTCTTGGTGATACCGCAGTTCGCGTAGATATCGGCAATCTTACCAATAGAAACCACTTCACCTTGCTTCTCTTCCGCAAGCTTTTGCAGCACAGTAGCTGCTGGCGGCTCAACCGATAGATCGCGACGGTTACCAGTGCGCTCAAATTGACCTTTACCTGGACCCACAAATGGACGAGCGATAACGCGACCGATGTTGTAGTCAGCCAATTCTTCACGCGCAATTTGGCATAGTTCAAGTAAGCGTTCTAAACCAAACGTCTCTTCATGACAGGCAATTTGGAATACTGAATCTGCTGAAGTGTAGAAAATTGGCAAGCCAGTTTTCATGTGTTCTTCACCAAGATCATCCAATACTTGCGTACCTGATGCGTGGCAGTTACCGAGGAAACCATCAAGACCTGCGCGAGCAAGAATGCGATCGGTCAACTCTTTAGGGAAGCTGTTTGCTTTATCAGTGAAGTAGCCCCACTCAAATAGCACTGGCACGCCAGCGATTTCCCAGTGACCTGACGGAGTATCTTTACCAGAAGATAGCTCCGCTGCATGACCGTAAGCACCAATGATCTCTGCATCTGCGTCTAAGCCAGGTGCAAAATGACCAGTCGACTCTTTGTGTGCCATCGCCAAACCCAATTTAGATAGGTTTGGTAGCGTTAGCATGCCGCTACGCTTTTCATTGTCAGCCAAACCTTTATCACACTGTTCTGCGATATGACCTAGCGTATCTGAACCTACATCACCGAACTTATCAGCATCCGCTGTCGCGCCGATACCAAATGAATCTAGGACTAAAATAAATGCTCTTTTCATTGCTCGTTCCTCAGGCCCACTTAGAAATCGTTGTTGTGAAAGCAGGCCTTATTATTATTAAACGTCTTCTGCGCGGATCTGGCAGTAAACGTTTGGAGTTGGGGTGTACTCACCACCAATAGTAATTGCTTTGCGCAGCGCGTTCGCTGCATCTTGCCACTGCTCCTCACTACGTGCGTGAATCACAGCCAGTGGTTTGCTTTCATCAGCAACTTCACCCAAACGAATGAAGCCATCAAAGCCTACCGCATAATCAATGCTGTCAGTCGCAACGCGGCGACCACCACCCATAGAGACTACTGCCATACCAATTGCACGTGTATCCATCGCAGAAACCACACCATGCTGTTCTGCGAACACAGGTTTGATAATCTCTGCTTTTTCTAGGTAGTTGTCGTAGTTTTCAACAAAATCAGCTGGACCGCCAAGACCTGCAACCATCTTACCGAAACATTCAGCCGCTTTGCCGTTGTCTAAAACTTCCATCAACTTAGCGTTCGCAGCTTCTGTGTTTTCTGCCAACTTACCAAGTACTAGCATTTCCGCACACGATGCCAAAGTCACTTCAAGTAGACGCGGGTTACGGTATTCGCCCGTTAGGAAACGGACCGCTTCACGCACTTCCACAGCGTTACCCGCTGATGAAGCCAACACTTGGTTCATATCGGTTAGAATTGCCGTGGTCTTAGTGCCTGCGCCATTTGCCACAGCCACGATAGACTTCGCAAGTTCTTCAGATGCTTCATAAGTTGGCATAAATGCGCCAGAACCTACTTTTACATCCATCACAAGTGATTCAAGACCTGCTGCCAGTTTCTTCGATAGAATTGACGCAGTAATAAGAGAAATGTTGTCTACGGTAGCGGTGATATCACGAGTTGCGTATACACGCTTATCAGCAGGCGCTAGATCGCCAGTTTGACCAATAATAGCAACGCCAGCGTCTTTGGTTACTTGACCAAACACATCATTGGTTGGCGTGATGTTATAGCCAGGAATCGACTCAAGCTTATCTAGCGTACCACCCGTGTGTCCGAGACCACGACCAGAAATCATTGGTACAAAGCCACCACATGCTGCCACCATTGGGCCAAGCATCAGTGAAGTTACATCGCCCACACCACCAGTTGAGTGTTTATCAACAATTGGACCACCAAAGTTCATGTGGCTCCAATCGATAACCATGCCAGAATCACGCATCGCACACGTCAGTGCAATTCGCTCATCCATTGTCATCTCATTGAAGAAAATCGTCATCGCAAACGCTGCGATTTGACCTTCAGAAACGGTGTTGTTGGCAACGCCTTGAATAAAGAAGTTAATTTCGTCAGCGGTTAGCACTTCGCCATCACGCTTTTTACGAATGATCTCTTGTGGTAAATACATTAGGTCCTCCCGTACTCGTATGAGTAAGGTTGTAAGGTAAAGAGGTAGAGATTGAAGTGGTGGCGAGCACCACTTCATCAAACAGACTAAATTTTTACGCTATCTTCTAAATAGTTGGAGCTGCAACTAGGCTGCCAGTAAATTATCTCTATGAGCATAGACAACTATGTGATTAGAGATAATTTATGCAGCAAACGACGTTGCAGTTTCAAATATGACGAAGATATTAGTAAGCGGCTGGATCCGCTTTCTCGTCTGTCACTTCTAATGTATTAAGAAGGTTAGTCAGTAGGCTCGATGCACCGAAACGGTAGTGACGAGCATCAACCCAGTTGTCACCTAGAATTTCGTCAGCCATTGCTAGGTAAGCTTGCGCATCTTCTGCAGTACGTACACCACCCGCTGGTTTGAAACCAACAGTCTCAGCTACGTTCATGTCACGAATCACTTCTAGCATCATGCGCGCGTATTCTGGTGTTGCGTTCACTGGCACTTTACCAGTTGAAGTTTTAATAAAGTCAGCACCTGCTTCGATACAGATTTGTGATGCTTTCTTGATTAGCGCTTCTTCTTTCAGTTCACCTGTTTCGATGATTACTTTAAGTAGAACGCTGTCACCACATGCTGCTTTACATTGTTTAACTAGCTCAAAGCCCACTTCTTCGTTACCTGCGATTAGGGCGCGGTAAGGGAATACTACGTCTACTTCATCAGCACCGTATGCTACAGCTGCTTTCGTTTCCGCTACTGCGATTTCGATATCGTCGTTACCGTGAGGGAAGTTAGTTACAGTTGCGATACGTACTTCTGGCGTACCTTGCTCACGAAGTGTCTTCTTAGCAATAGGAATAAAGCGAGGGTAGATACAGATCGCAGCTGTGTTACCTACGGCTGTTTTTGCATCGTGACAAAGTGAAATAACTTTCGCATCTGTGTCGTCGTCATTTAGCGTCGTTAGGTCCATAAGTTGAAGTGCACGTAACGCTGCTGCTTTTAAATCGCTCATTTCTATCTCCGATCAATATTCAAAAATGTGACTGATTCTCTGCACTCTGAGTATAGGCTGAGAAAACAGTTATTGATGAACGGACTTGGTTCCTTGAAGACTCGGTGGCAAACAGCGAATTTGCCCCAATTGCTATCCTTGTCACCGCACAGTACCAGTTTGGCCCTATGGCACAACAATCAATGATTGCGGTGTCTTTAATAGCATATAACCTCGCACCTGGCTCGCGCTATATGCATTGTCAGGTAAATCATTTACCTGATAGTGAGAATTCATTGCTAATTTGAACGCAATTTAATCCAAATTCAATCAATGACGCTTACCTTATAAAGAAACCGCACAAAACTGTAGTGGCAAATAGCGCGCAAACGGTTTGTATCTCAAAAAACTTTACCGGGTATTCGCCTTTATTCACAAGCCTTGTGAAAAAGAAAATTACCCTAGGTAAAAACAAAAAATGCCCCGCAGCATATGAGTGCTACAGGGCATAATTTCAAGTGGCGTCTATATTAAACGAGCTCGAATTATAGAGCTGCTAGGCTTAGACAGAAGCCTGCAATTGTTGCTGCCATTAAGTTAGATAATGTACCAGCAAGAACTGCTTTCATACCCATACGTGCGATATCGCCACGACGAGCTGGAGCCAAGCTACCTAGACCGCCTAGTAGAATCGCGATAGACGATAGGTTTGCAAAGCCACATAGAGCGAACGAGATGATTGCCACTGTCTTGTCAGACATGATCTCACCTGTTGCTGCAACTACTTGTGCACTCTCACCGATGTAAGGTGTGAAGTTCAAGTAAGCTACGAATTCGTTGATTACCAGTTTTTGACCGATAAATGAACCTGCAACGATTGCTTCATCCCATGGCACACCAATTAGGAATGCTAGTGGAGAGAATAGGTAACCTAGGATTAGTTGTAGTGTTAGATCCGGCATACCGAACCAACCACCGATGCCACCTAGCATACCGTTAACTAGAGCGATTAGACCTACGAATGCGATTAGCATTGCACCTACGTTAAGTGCTAGTTGTAGACCTGATGCCGCGCCGCCTGCTGCTGCGTCGATAACGTTAGTTGGTTTGTCATCGCCACCGTCCATTGCCGCTGCGATATCTTCTTCAGGCTTTTCAGTCTCTGGGTGAAGGATCTTAGCGAATAGTAGACCACCAGGTGCTGCCATGAATGATGCCGCTACTAGGTACTCTAGAGGAACCCCCATTGAAGCGTAGCCAGCAAGTACACCACCAGCAACAGAAGCTAGACCACCACACATTACCGCAAACAGCTCAGATTGAGTCATTTTAGGAACAAATGGGCGAACCACTAGAGGTGCTTCAGTTTGACCTACGAAAATGTTAGCTGCTGCAGACATTGATTCCGCGCGAGATGTACCTAGCGCTTTCTGTAGACCACCACCAAGGATTTTGATAACCCATTGCATCACGCCTAGGTAGTACAGTACTGAAATCAGTGCTGAGAAGAAAATCAGTGTTGGAAGTACACGGAATGCGAAGATGAAGCCGCCGCCGCCAAATACTTCGAACATCTTGTCAGAAACAAGACCACCGAATAGGAAAGAAATACCATCGTTACCGTAGTTGATAACGTTTGATACACCTTGAGAGAAACCGTTTAGTAGATCACGACCCCAAGGCACGTATAGAACGAATGCACCAAGTACAAATTGGATAGCGAATGCGCCACCTACAGTTCTTAAGTTGATAGCTTTTCGGTTTGATGAGAATGCAAATGCAATAGCAAGAAGCACTACCATACCGACTAGGCTCATAAACAGGCTCATAGTTTATGACTTCCTTATGTTATTTATTGGCGTGTTACAAAGTGGAGCTACAAAAGCGCGGTGGATTATACTTATCGAACTCAGTAAAAGTAGTACCCACCTCGCATTTTTTACCACACAACACGAACTATACATTAACAATTGAGATATTAATCACAAAACGCAACCGTTTAAATGAGCCAGACAACACTAAACACACAATAAATCAGCAAAATTTAAACATTTTTTCGGTCGTTTTTGCCACTATTTTGCTAATCGTTTGCTCAGACTCATTTCGCAGCAATATAAAAGAAGATAGAACATCTTTGACGAATTTGGGTTGATTTGCTTCTCCTTGATAACCACTCAATGGCATATCGGGCGAGTCGGTCTCAAAAACAATACATTCCAAAGGAAAGCGAGCGACCGCATTACGAGTTTTATTCGCTCTTTGATAAGTAATTGAACCACCGACCCCGAGACACAAACCAAGCTTTATATACTCCATCCCCTGTTCATAGCTGCCAGTAAATCCGTGCACAACTCCCCCGCAAGGCAATGGATATTGCTTGAGTACTTTAATTAGCTCTTGGTGCGCTTTTCTTACGTGCAGCAATACTGGCAATTCAAACTGCTGTGCTAGCTTAAGCTGCTCGACCAACACCTCAGTTTGGAGTTGCTGATTATCTCGACCATGGTAAAAATCAAGCCCACACTCTCCAATCGCAATACAGCTTGCATTTGACTCAAGGCGCATACGCATACGATTAATTTGCTCAAGACTCTTTGGAGCAACAAACATTGGGTGGATACCGATAGCCCAATTCACCATAGTGTATTGCTCGGCATAATCGGCAATGCGGTCCCAATTGCTTTCATCGACAGCTGGCACCAATATCTGCTCAACACCAGCCTGTTTTGCTGCACTTAAAGCCGCATCGAGATCAATCCCTTTTTCAACCATTAAGTCCAAATGACAGTGAGTATCAAACAAGCTCATAGTTAACTTTTTCCTCGACACAAAAAAATTGCATTTTTCCAACAAATGCGTACATCACAAATATGATCTTTATCTGACTGACGGTAACGTTTTCTATTGATATGCATCACATTTTTATATTCTTGACTGGTTTCAAATAAACCAAGCAAACGATAAAATGACTAGTTAATGGTCAAGAGTGTCACCACTCAAATTGGTTAATTTTGACAACAATTTGACCTAATTTACTCTATGTAGCGAAACATTGATTTCATAATTGTTATTATATTGTGAAAACAGAGAGCAGCTACTTTCATATCGCATTTGCACTACTAAGGATCTGATAGTGAAAAATCCAATTCTGAAACTCTCTACTCTAGCGCTTGCTATGTCATCGTTCAGTGTTTTCGCAGCCAAGCCAGCGGTTGTTTATGATACAGCTGGTAAATTCGATAAATCTTTCAACGAAGCAGTTTACCAAAACGGCGTGAAAGTATTTAACGCAGATAAGGGCATCACAGTACGTGAATTTGAACCACAAAACGAAGCACAGCGTGAGCAAGGACTGCGTCGTCTAGCAAGCCGTGGCTTTACTCCTATCGTTGCAGTGGGTTTCAACATGTCTTCAGCTGTTGAAAAAGTAGCAACAGAATACCCAGACATCCAGTTCACTATCATCGACTCTGTGGTTGATAAGCCAAACGTACAATCAATCGTGTTTAAAGAGCACGAAGGTTCTTTCCTAGTTGGTGCTCTTGCCGCTAAAGCCTCTGCAACAGGTAAAGTTGGTTTCGTGGGTGGTATGGATATTCCACTGATTCGTAAGTTTGAGTGTGGCTACCGTCAAGGTGCAAAATACGCAAACCCTGGCGTTGAAACTTTCTTGAACATGACAGGTTCTACACCAGCAGCGTTTGCTGACCCTGCAAAAGGTTCAGAGCTTGCAAAATCTCAATTCTCTAAAGGCGTTGACGTAATCTACGCAGCGGCGGGCGGCACTGGTATGGGCGTTTACCAAGCAGCGAAAGATGCGGGTAAATTCGCTATCGGTGTTGACTCAAACCAAAACCACCTACAACCAGGCACAATGCTGACGTCAATGGTTAAGAAAGTAGGCGTTGCTGCTTACAACTCATGGGATCAAGCTGAGAAAGGCACTTGGACTCCGGGCGTTAAAGTACTAGGTCTTAAAGAAGGTGCTGTTGAATGGGCATACGATGACAACAATAAGAACCTTGTTTCTGCTGAAGATCGCGCTTACTTGGAACAAATCCAAGCGGACATCATCAGCGGCAAAGTTGCAGTCCATGACTACATGACTAACAACTCATGTGACATCTAATACTATCTGTAACGCATAAAACCAGCACTGCCACAGTGCTGGTCTAGCAATACGATAAACGCCGCTGCTGACGTGTAGCGGCGTGTTGTTATCTAAAAAGGCTTTATCCTGTGACACAAAAAATTGCGATAGAACTAAATCGTATCGATAAACGATTTGGCTCAGTACATGCAAACCGTGAAATCGATTTAAAAGTCCCAGCAGGCACCATCCACGGCATTATCGGGGAAAATGGTGCGGGTAAATCGACTCTGATGAGTATTATTTACGGCTTCTATCACGCTGACTCTGGCACTATGTCCGTGAACGGCGCTCCATATAAACCAAATAACTCTCAAGACGCTATTCGTGCAGGGATAGGTATGGTGCACCAACACTTTATGTTGGTGGATACATTTACCGTACTAGAAAACATTATTCTGGGGGCGGAAGAAGGCTGGAAGCTGGAAGACACCCTATCAAAGGCGCGCAAAAAGCTCGAAGCTCTGGCAAAAGACTACGGACTGGATGTTCCACTCGACACCCCTGTCGGTCAGCTACCTGTAGGGCTGCAGCAACGCGTTGAAATTCTCAAAGCCTTATACCGTGACGCTAAGATCCTAATCTTAGATGAACCAACTGGCGTATTGACGCCACAAGAAGCCGATCACTTATTCCGCATTCTCGATAAACTGCGTGAACAAGGTACCACGATCATGATTATCACGCACAAACTGCGTGAAGTGCTGGCGATTACTGACAACATTTCAGTTATGCGCCAAGGCGCGATGGTATCGCACGTGGTGACGGCAAACACAAACAAAGAGCAGTTGGCTGAATTGATGGTGGGACGTAAAGTTCGCCTTAAAGTCGACAAAGAACCTGCCCAGCCGCAAAAAGAACTGATCACGGTAAAAGATCTGCAATACTTTGACCAATCAGGCGTAGAGCGAGTCAAGAAAGTTAACTTTTCAGTACGTCAGGGTGAAGTCGTAGGTATTGCGGGGGTATCTGGCAATGGTCAATCAGAGATCTTGAGCCTACTCTCGGGGATCATCCAGCCAACCTCAGGCACTATTCATCTTAACGGCAGTGAAATCACCGCCGATCAGGCACTTGATCCTCAACAAGTGCGCGCTATCGGTGTTAGCCATATTCCAGAAGATCGCCACAAGCAAGGCTTGATCAATAAGTTCTCAGCCAAAGAAGCGTTTATTCTCGGTCATCAGCACCTAGCGCAATATAACCAGGGCTTTTTACAAGACAAAAAAGCGATTGAAGATGCCTGCCAAACCAGTATGGATAAGTGGGACGTGCGCCCAAATGATCCATCACTGAAAACCGCTAACTTCTCTGGTGGTAACCAGCAAAAACTGGTGATTGCCCGTGAAATGGAGCAAGACCCAGATGTAATTCTCATCGGTCAGCCAACTCGTGGGGTCGATATCGGTGCAATTGAATACATCCACCAGCAAGTGATTGCCGCTCGTGATGCCAACAAAGCCGTTTTACTGGTCTCAGTAGAATTGGATGAAATCTTAGCGCTTGCCGACCGTATTTTAGTGGTCTTTGATGGCACAATTGTCGGTGAAGTCTCTGCCGAGCAAGCCGATGAGAAAACCCTAGGTTTGATGATGGCAAACATTTTGCCGGATCACCTTAAACAACCAGAGACGCAAGGAGCGCAATCATGAGTCAAGCGAAAGTACCCGCTTGGGTAACCATGGCGTTACTACCCGCCATTAACGTGTTAGTCGCGTTTCTTGTTTCTGCTTTGCTGTTTATCTATATCGACATTAACCCGATTGATGCGGCAAAAGTAATGTGGACCGGTGCCTTTGGCTACGCGGAAGGTCTTGGCTATACCTTGTACTACGCCACAGGCTTTGTGTTTACTGGTCTAGCGGTTGCCGTCGCCTTCCATGCTGGTCTTTTCAACATTGGTGGTGAAGGTCAAGCGTATATTGGTGGTCTAGGTATTGGTCTTATCTGTCTTACTTTGGGCGAATTTGCTCCATGGTGGGTGGTGTTTCCAGTGGCGATTCTCGTCGGCGGTGCGTTTGGCGCGGCATGGGCGTTTATCCCTGCATACCTGCAAGCTAAACGTGGCTCGCACATCGTAATTACCACCATCATGTTCAACTTCATTGCCTCATCGCTAATGGCTTACTTGCTGGTTGATGTCCTGAAACCAGATAACACCATGGCGACTGAAAGCCGCGTATTTGCCGCCAGCAGTTGGCTGCCTAAGATGCATGAAATCTTAGCGGTATTTGGCATTGAAACGGCGCCAAGTCCTCTCAACTTAAGCTTTATCTTCGCCCTACTCTGCTGTGTGTTTGTGTGGCTATTGATGTGGAACTCACGTTGGGGCTATGAGATCCGTGCCGTCGGTGCCAATCCAACCGCTGCGGGCTATGCGGGCATCAAATATGTCAAAGTGATCGTACTGACGATGGTCATTTCGGGCATGTTAGCCGGCTTCTTTGGTCTCAACGTACTGCAAGGTGAGCTGCACCAAATCAAGCTTAACTTTGTCGAAGGCTTTGGCTTTACCGGTATCGCGGTAGCGCTAATGGGACGTAACCACCCAATTGGTGTCCTGCTGGCAAGTTTGTTGTTTGGTTTCCTCTACCAAGGCGGCGCAGAGCTTAGCTTTGAGTATGGTGTTGACCGTAACATCGTTGTGGTACTACAAGGTCTGGTGATCCTCTTCTCTGGCGCCTTAGAGCACATGTTCAGACCTCACTTAGAGCGTGCATACCTTAAGTTTGCTGCTAAGAAACATCAGCAACCAACGGAGCAAGGAGCCTAAGTATGTTTGAAACTGTAATCTTAATGTTGGACGCGACACTACGCGTGGCAACGCCGCTGATCCTTGCAGCCCTTGCGGGTATGTTCTGTGAACGTGCGGGAATTGTAAACATCGCCCTTGAGGGTAAACTTCTGGCGGCAGCCTTTACAGGTGCTGCAGTCGCTCACGTAACGGGGTCCGCTTGGCTTGGTCTGTTTGGGGGGATTGGTATTTCAGTGCTGCTGTCTCTACTACACGGCTTTGCTTCAATCACCCACCGCGGCGATCAAGTGGTCAGTGGTATGGCAATCAACATCCTCGCCACAGGCTTAACCATCACTCTCGGTCGTCACTGGTTTAACCAAGGCGGTCAAACGCCAGCGCTGTCCGGTGATGCGCGCTTTGCGCCTATCACGCTACCTGGCGCGGATGCCCTTGCCGATGTGCCTGTGATTGGTCTGCTTTACTCTGAGCTGATCAGTGGTCACTCGATGCTGGTGTATCTATTGATCGCTATCGTACCCGCCACTTGGTATTTGATGTTCAAAACCCGTTTCGGTCTGCGTCTGCGCGCGGTAGGTGAATCGCCATCGGCGGTCGATACGGCGGGTATTTCTGTGGCAAGAATGCGCTATAGTGCCGTACTCATCTGTGGCGTATTAGTGGGGATTGGTGGTGTCTACCTATCGGTCGCACAAACGGCTCAGTTCATTCCCAATATGAGTGCTGGTAAAGGCTATATGGCGCTAGCCGCGCTTATCTTCGGTAAGTGGCGTCCATTTACCGCAATGGCTGCATGTTTGCTGTTCGGCTTCCTAGACGCACTGGCGATTCGTATGCAAGGGGTCACCATTGGGGACTTCCCAATCCCAGTGCAAGCCATCGAAGCAATGCCATATGTACTGACGGTATTCCTACTGGCTGGCTTTATCGGTAAAGCGATCGCACCAAAAGCGATTGGTGTACCGTACAGCAAAGAACGTGAGTAATTGACTCGCTAACACGAAATAACAAAGGGAGTGCTAAGCACTCCCTTTGTTTTTCGAACGATTCTATTAAGACTTCGCTTTATCTGACGATTCTGCTGGCGGATCACTGCGGTATGGCACACAGCTACGCTTTTGTTCAGGGGTTAACCCCATCGACTGGCACCAAGCATCATACTTAGCGACCCAGCGTTTTAACCATTGCCACATAAACCCTCCCGCCAGAATTGCCTTACTGCTCTTCGCGTTTAAACACTAGCTCGGTTGGCGTCGACTCTTCTTCAACAAAGTAATAACCCGCCACATCAAATTGGGTTAAGTCCGCCACGCTACTAATGCGATTTTCAATAATATAACGCGCCATCATGCCACGTGCTTTTTTAGCGTAGAAGCTGATCACTTTATATTGACCATTTTTGCAATCTTTAAAAATTGGCGTGATCACTTGAGCGTCCAACGCTTTTGGTTTTACCGCTTTAAAGTATTCGTTTGAGGCAAGATTGATCAGCACATTATCACCTTGCTCTGCAATCGCTTGATTGAGTTTATCGGTAATCACATTGCCCCAGAACTGATAAAGATTACTGCCTTTATCGTTGGCAAGCTTAGTGCCCATTTCCAAGCGGTAAGGTTGCATCAAATCCAGAGGCTTTAGCAGACCATATAGACCCGAAAGCATACGTAGATGCTGCTGTGCGTAGTCAAAATCAGCTTCAGATAGGGTTTCAGCCTCGAGACCAGTATAGACATCACCTTTGAAGGCTAAAATCGCTTGGCGCGCGTTTTCAGTGGTAAAGGTTTCACTCCACTCTTGGAAACGGCCGACGTTAAGGTCGGCAATCTTGTCACTCACCTTCATTAAGCTTGCCACATCAGCAGGCGTTAGCTGACGACAAACATCAATTAACTGTTTGGAGTATTCCACCAACTCTGGTTGGGTGAATTTTTCAGTGGCAAGAGGCGACTCATAATCGAGCGTCTTAGCAGGAGAAACAACTATCAGCATGACTTTACTCTATCCTTATTGATTTTCTCTGCTTAGAGTACAAAAAAAGCCATGCATTGTCTGCATGGCTTGATTGATTAGTTTGATAGCTTATAGCTATGACTGAGGCTTTACGCTGTTAGTCTTTTCTCGGATTGTCCCAAATACCTTCTTCAAGCTGAGATTTCAGCTCAGGGTATTCGTTGGCATCGAATGTTGGCAATTTGCCTTCTTTTAACTGACGGTTGTAATCTTTCGCCAGTTTGATCACCGTGCCTGATAGCAAGATGATTGCCACTAGGTTGACGATTGCCATCATACCCATAGAAACGTCAGCCAATGACCAAACTACCGGTAGAGAAGCGAGTGCACCAAACATCACCATGCCAAGTACCACGATACGGAAAATACCTAGACCCGCTTTATGGTTGTGCTCTAGGAACAACAAGTTAGTCTCTGCGTATGAGTAGTTAGCAATGATCGATGTGAAGGCAAAGAAGAAAATTGCTACCGCAACGAAAATGCCGCCCCATTCGCCAACTTGTGAGCTTAGTGCCGCTTGAGTCAGTTCGATACCGGTTACTTCACCGCCAGGCACAAACTCACCTGACATAAGGATAATCGCCACTGTTGCCGAACAAATAACAATAGTATCCATAAATACGCCCAGCATTTGCACATAACCTTGCGATGCAGGGTGTGGCGGATACGGTGTTGCTGAGGCAGCCGCGTTAGGCGCGGAACCCATACCTGCCTCATTCGAGAACAGACCACGTTTGATGCCGTTAATCATTGCTTGCGCAATGGCATAGCCAACACCACCAGCTGCTGCTTCTTGGAAGCCAAACGCACTCTTAACGATCAAGGTTAAAATCGCAGGCAGCTTCTCAATGTTTGAGAACATTACAAACATTGCAAGCAATAGGTAAGCAAGCGCCATTACAGGCACAATCAGTTCAGCAACACGAGCGATACGCTTAATACCACCAAAGATGATCACTGCTGATAGCACCACCACTGCGATACCAACATACTTATCTTCCCAACCGAAAGCAGTATGCATCGCGTTGGCAATAGAATTCGCCTGAACTGCGTTAAATACCAAACCGAAAGCGATGATAAGGAAAATCGAGAACAATACGCCCATCCAGCGCATGCCTAGACCTTTTTCCATGTAGTAAGCAGGACCACCGCGGTAGTTGCCATCATCGTCTTTGGTTTTGTATAACTGTGCGAGTGTACTCTCTGCAAATGCGGTTGCCATACCTAACATAGCAATTAACCACATCCAGAAAATCGCACCAGGACCACCAGCAGTCAGTGCCACAGCCACACCCGCCATGTTACCTGTACCGACACGCGCAGCTAAACTAGTACAAAGTGCTTGGAAAGAAGATATACCAGCGTTGTCTGCTTTGCGGCTGTTCTTAAGAACAGAGAACATGTGCCCAAAATGGCGAAACTGAATGAAACCAAGGCGGATAGTAAAGTAAACGCCCACACCGACCAAAAGATAAACAAGAATAGACCCCCAGAGTAGGTCATTCATTAAATTGATTAAGTCTGTCATAACATCCTCAAAGTGAGTTTCGTCAATCCCTGCATCCCTGCCTTCCATCTAGCTGCGTACTAAGTGTCAAGTTAGTCTTAGTATTTATGATTTATTCTTTTACAGCTGAGATATGTAAAACCCGCTTCATGCTTCCCTTTTACGTATCGACGTATTTTTTGACGGGCGGATAATGCAGTGAAGAATGGCAAAAATCAATATGCAAACCTATGCATTTGGATGTTATTTTTTACTATAAACTCACCATCGATTAACACATCTCAAGACAAAGAATTAACTATTGATGATCATTTTGTTCAATCATTTACAACATCGTGATACTCAGCAAGTCTTGTGACTCACGTCGGTATCCAAACAGGTCAATCCCTTGTCGAATCTGGTAGTTAGACCAGTCGTACGGCTAAATTATTTCTATCTGCTGCGTAGTTTGGATTATCTGTCGCGATCAAACGCTTTCGCTCGCAATTGGACGCAATTTAAAACAGCCAGTTAACATCAAAAATAGCCAAGTTTGATGAAATTGACATGATTAAATGATTAATTTTTGTTCTTTTGTCATCCATAAAAAGACGACTCGAGCACAAAAAATATAAAAAATTCATTGGATCGCAACAAATGAGAAATCAATCATAGATAGGCTTACCCCTCAATGGTATTAATCTCAGCATAACAATCAAACAGAGGTGGCAGCATATGGATGGCTTAAACTTTGATGAAATGATGGAGATGGATTTCTCCAGAGGACGTTCAGCTAGAAACAAACCGGTAAAACGTAAATGGCGTGAAATTGAAGCGATTAATGACCGTCGCCGTTTAGAAAAAGAACTGCGGGACATGGATATCGGTCTCGATAACTTTGACGACATCGATTGGTAATAATAGATTAGAAAAAAGAGGCTCAATGCCTCTTTTTTTGCTTTTAAGTGATTTCGTTATCAGTCTCGCGCACCCGCTGAGCTAGTTGCGCATACTGCTCTGCGATCGTTCTGCCAAAAACCGGGTCTTCATCATCATGGTAGAACTGCTGCTCGACTTCCTGCCAATCTTGCACCGTAAAGCGCTCACAGATCATCGGTATAATCTTGCGCTCCTCAAACTCCAAGTGCTCGCGCTGCGCTTCCATAAACTCTTCTAACTGTTCAATAAACACTTGATGAGGAACCACCGCGTCTTGCAGGATCATTTCAACCGTGGTTTGGAATGAGCGCGTTTTGCACTCTAAAAGCTTATGTTCAAACTCCAAGTTCTCCATTTCATCCTTATCACCATAATGATCTTGGTAATAATGATAGAGAACATCTTCTTTTGGGTGATGAGAGTTTTCTGCATGTTCCGATAAGTAATCCACTACTTCTTTTATCAAGCTGTAGTTGACCGGTTGCTCTTGCTTCAGGCGTTCGACTTTATCCGCAAGGATCGCCAACAGGCGAATCATATAGCCATGTTCACGTCTGATCTTTTCAATCATCATTGTGCCTCTCCTTAAACACACACTCTTTGTAAGTGTATATAAGATTCAGGCAAAAGGTTTCGAGAGCGCTCAAGAAAACGAACAAATATTGAGCGCTCTATCGTAAGTTGAAATATTGCGCTTATCGATTACTCAACGATAAGGGGAAGCGTCCAATCTATCGCAGGCAATCCTTGCTGCTCGAGCAGTTGATTTGCCTGAGAAAAATGCTTACAACCAAAAAAGCCGCGATGTGACGACAATGGTGAGGGATGCGGCGCCTCCAACACATGATGTTTATCACGATCGATAAAGCGACCTTTTTTCTGCGCGTGAGCGCCCCACAGTAAGAATACAACGCCTGAGTTGTGCTGGTTAATCGCCTCTATGACTCGATCGGTAAAGGTTTCCCAGCCTGTCGTTTTAGCGTGAGAGTGCGCTTTACCTTGCTCTACGGTTAAAACCGTATTGAGCAACAATACCCCCTGCTCAGCCCACTTCTGTAAGTAGCCATGCTGCGGGATCTCAAAGCCTGCTATGTCTTGCGCTAACTCTTTATACATATTGACCAGTGAAGGTGGCGTTTTTACCCCAGGCAAAACAGAAAAACACAACCCATGTGCCTGATTCGGTCCGTGATAAGGGTCTTGACCAAGGATCACGACTTTAACCTGCTCAAATTCAGTCGCGCTAAATGCATTGAACACATCCGCTTCTGGTGGAAAAACGGTCTTTCCACTGGCACGCTCTTGTTCAACATAACTCAGGGTTTGCTGAAAATAGTCTTGCTGCTTTTCACTACCAATCACGTCATGCCAAGTAAGCGTTGAGGTCATGATCTGTTCCTTCTTTAATATTGGAAGATTTCTTGCGCTTTATTGTAAGAAAAACTCGTGAAGGAACAAGAGTTAGGTTATTGGTGTTGATGCTTCAGATTTCGCTGAGGGGTTCGATAATGCCCTTGCCCATGAATGTGTCGATTGGGAACAGGCATACGAGCAGGATAAGTGCGAGTAGTTGGCGAGTAGGTATTCATAGCGGCACCTTCTTTATTAGTAAACGCATTGCGGTGTAATGAGCTTATTAATGAAAGATTAGTGCCACTTTTAACTAAATGACTAGTCAGACATATCAATCAGCGAGTGCTTGGCGGTGAAATGCTCGCAACTGATTAATTTCTTGCTGCCAAATGTCAGGTTCGATTGTCTCTAAGATCAACGGGATACCATCAAAGCGTGGATCTTTAGCGATATACTCAAAGCAATCCCAACCAATCTCACCTTTGCCGAGCGCATGGTGCCTATCGACCTTACTGCCTAACGCAGATTTTGAATCATTGATGTGCATTGCACGCAAATAATGCATACCGACAACACGGTCAAACTCGGCAAATGTCGCCTCGCACGCTTCTTTGCTTGAGAGATCATAACCCGCGGCGAAGGTATGACAAGTATCAATACAGACACCAACGCGTGATTTATCTTCTACCTGTTCAATAATCTGCGCTAGATGCTCAAACTTCCAACCTAAGTTAGAGCCCTGCCCCGCGGTATTCTCAATCACAGCAATCACATCTGGCACCGCTTGATGAGCAAGGTTAATCGATTCGGCAATCTTCGCTAGGCACTCCTGTTCAGAGATTTTATTGAGGTGGCTACCCGGATGGAAGTTCAACAGAGTTAAACCCAGTTGCTGACAACGCGCCATCTCATCAATAAAAGCAGCGCGAGATTTTTCCAGTTTCTCTTCTTCTGGGGCGCCTAAGTTAATCAAGTAAGAGTCGTGGGGAAGAATTTGGTCAGCAGAAAAGCCCAACATTTTGCAATTGGCTTTAAATGCACTGATGGTTTTTGCTTCCAGTGGCTTTGCCACCCACTGACGCTGATTTTTTGTGAACAGTGCAAATGCATTGGCACCGATCTCACGTGCTCGCATCGGCGCTTGGTCAACACCACCCGCTGCCGATACGTGAGCACCAATATACTTAATTTGTGAGTTTGATCTCATTGTCATTTAACCACTTTACTCTTTCAGTTTGGCTACCTAAATACAGATAGTTAGCGCAATTTATCACCATCAAACACTCCATTTTGTAGTAAATTTACAACAAAATGAGCTTTTAACTATTTTTTAAATTATAAAATAAATTGTAATTGGCAGTTTTTAAAGGGTTTATTGATTTAACTCAATAAAATCACCTTCAAAAAATTAAGGTTTTTAGTTGTAATTTGACCTAAATCAATATTAATATAATGGATATTCGCTATATATTACCTAGCTCAACAAATAATTGAAAATTAACACCATTAAAAACCACAACATTGTGGAATAGGAGAGAGTGATGATTCAAGGTATTCAAATTACTAAAGCAGCTAACGACGATCTACTAAACTCTATCTGGCTACTAGATAGCGAAAAGAACGAAGCACGTTGTGTTGCTGCATCTGCTGGCTACGAAGCTGACCAAGTTGTTGCTATCAGCGACCTAGGTGAGTACGAGAGCCGTGAAGTTGCAATCGAAGCTGCACCAAAGATCGAAGGTGGTCAACACCTAAACGTAAACGTACTACGTCGTGAAACTCTAGAAGACGCAGTTGCTCACCCAGAGAACTACCCACAGCTAACTATCCGTGTATCTGGCTACGCTGTGCGTTTCAACTCTCTAACTCCAGAGCAACAACGCGACGTTATCGCTCGTACTTTTACTGAGTCTCTATAATTTCTATTGCCACTCGGCACTAAAAAATTAGACACTAAATTCGAAAAGCAGGCGCCAGCCTGCTTTTCTTCTTTTCATCGCTCAAAAAGTGATGAAAAACCATTCAGAACGGCGATAAAAAAAACAAAACCATCTGAATAACATGTAGTTACACATCTATCAGTTAACTTTTGTCGAGTTGGGATTTTTGTTCCACAAACCACTCAAACTCATAGTTGCGCCTGATAAATTTAAGCTACATTCCTTTGCTCAACTTTCGGCAAACCATTTGAAAAAATGGGACGCAAAGCTTCCGGTCTAAAGATGCTGGTCATCAATGATAGCGGGGTCGCCACTTGTTCAACCCAGTTCAAGTGTTGTGGATGTTTATCAAATCTCTTGATAAACAGGCTTTCGCATGCGCCGAGGTGAAGCTTTTAGTCAACCTTATAAAGGAGCATGTGATGAAATCACTGCCAAATAAAACTCTACTAGCGCTTGCTCTAACTGCGCTAAGTGGTCAAGTAGCAGCTCACGGCTACGTTTCTGAATTCGACGGTGGTATCGCTGGCAGCCGCGCAGCGCTGTGTAAATACCCAACCGCTGACACCAATGAAAAAAACACCAACTGTGGTGCGATTCAATACGAACCACAAAGTGTTGAAGGTCCTGAAGGTTTCCCTGAAGCAGGTCCAGCAGATGGCAAAATTGCTAGCGCACAATCTGCACTGGCAACGGCGCTTGATGAGCAGACTGCCGATCGCTGGGTAAAACGCCCGATTACTGCTGGTATGCAAAGCTTTGAGTGGACGTTTACTGCTAACCACGTCACTCGTGATTGGAAATACTACATCACTAAAACTGACTGGAACTCAAACCAAGTTCTGTCCCGCGACTCTTTTGATCTCAATCCATTCTGTGTGATTGAAGGCAACATGGTGCAGCCACCAAAACAAGTTAGCCACGAGTGTAATGTACCTGAGCGCGAAGGTTACCATGTAATCTTAGCCGTTTGGGATGTGGGCGATACAGCTGCCGCTTTTTACAACGTGATTGACGTTAAATTTGATGGTCAAGGTCCGGTTGTGCCTGAGTGGAACCAAGCAGGTCAAATCAACCCAACCATGGATCTTAACCTCGGCGATAAAGTCTTTACGCGCGTATTCGATAACAGCGGTGAAAATGTCGCTTATCGCACTGAGCTCACCATCAGCGAGCAAAGCTTAACTCAAGCGAAAAACTGGTCACATGCCCTAGCGACCAAGATCAACCAAGAGCAAACGGCGATCAAAGCTGGTCAATACCGCGAAGATAAATTTACCCCAGCATACGGTAGCAACCCTGTTTACCTGCAAGCGGGTAGCAGTTTGGAGCGTGTTGAAATTGGCTACCAAATTGAAACGCCAGAACCAGAGTACGCTTTGACCATTGAAGGTCTTGAGTCTGAGTACACCATTACCGAACAAGCAACAGAGCTTAATCTCACTCTAGCCGCTGAAGGCGACATTGACGTAGAACTTACCGTCTACAACCATGGTCGTGCAGCACTAGCGAGCTGGACTGGTCAACTAAGCGATGGTCAATATCTGCCAGTTTCACTGACATTGTCGAAAGCAGAGCCAGGTCATCACATTTTAGTCAGCCGCATTAAAGATCAGGCAGGTAACCTTGTTGATCAAGTAAACTACGATTTCCACTTGGTTAACGCGCCAACACCGCCACCAGCAGGCGACTACGATTTTATCTTCCCTGAAAATGTGAAGAGCTACACCGCAGGCACAAAAGTATTGGCAAGCGATGGTCAGATCTACCAATGTAAGCCATTCCCATACTCGGGTTACTGCTCACAATGGACAGAAAACGCCACTCACTACACTCCAGCAACCGGTTCTCACTGGACAATGGCTTGGGACAAAGTGAACTAATGCTAGGCAGCATTTGTTGTCGTTCTGCTTCCATCGCAGATTGATAAATAACACGATTACGGCACTCAACTTGAGTGCCGTTTTTCTATGCAAGTGATCAGTAAATGCGGTAGATTGAAACACTCATTCCACTTGGTCATTAATGGATATGTTGTTAGAAGGTATTGAAACGCTGATCACGCTGAGCAAAGCGAAAACCATGAGTCGCACAGGTAGCCTGCTCTATATTAGTCAATCGGCAGTGAGTAAACGCATTTCCAATTTAGAGAAAAAACTGGGTAAAAAGCTGATTGTACCGGATGGTAGGAATGTCCAGCTCACCAGCGAAGCGTTAACGCTGATCGACAACATCGGTCCGACCTTCAATGAGTTAAGAGGGCTGATCTATGAACAGCAAAACATGGTGGAACATAGCCAAATTCGGCTTGATTGCTCGGAAACGTTAGTAGCGGGCTTTCTTTCGCCAATTCTCGGTGGCTACTTTGCACAAGATCCTTATTTGACCCTGACGACCAACCATACTCCGCGCATTATCGAACATGTCCAATCCGGCAAAGCCCATCTTGGCATCTGTGCTGGCTACCTGCCCTCTCAACACCAGTTGATGACTTTTGCCCTCTTTGATGAACCGTTTTATATCGTCGCCAAACAACCGTTGGCTGAATTACCACAAACCATCATCACCAACGATTTGAGTAACCCTGCCAATACTTACCAATACGGCATCTTAACTCAGCTCAACATTAAGCCTATCATGCAGATGGACTCTTACGCTGCAGCAGCTCAACTGGCACTCTCCGGTATCGCGCCAGCATTGGTACCACTCTCGGTGATCAATACGTTGCAGATTGACGCGCAGTACTGCCATCACTTTAACCAACTGCAGTCACTGTCTCGACCAATCAATATCTGCCTGCGCCCTGCCACCTATCGCAATCAACGTATCAGAAAATTGATTGCAACCATTGTTGGTGCTGTTCCCAAAGTAATTTCGTTGCCATCAGCATCGACATCGTGATCACAAGCGGTCTTATCCAGCGCTGACCTTTGGTCACCACAACGCGCGCACCAAGTTGCGCGCCAATAAAGCCACCGACCGCCATCACTAAACCCAACTCCCAAATTGGCAAGCCCGCTAAAATAAAGAACAGCAGCGCAGCAATATTAGAGGTGAAGTTCAAGACTTTGGTACGTGCGGTTGCCTCCACCAGAGAAAACTGCGCAATCGCGACAAAACAGACGGTAAAGATAGACCCTGTACCTGGACCAAAAAAGCCGTCATAAAAACCCACCCCACCGCCGACACAGAGTGCAAATGCGGCTTCTGGTAACTTACTCTCTCCCTGTTCAGGTTTAGTGGTTGGGGCGAGTAAAAAGTAGAGAGAAATCGCAATCAGCAGCAAAGGAATAAGACTTGTAAGCACCCCTGCATCTATATATTGCACCGCTTCGGCGCCAATCGCTGAACCAATAAAGGTGCAAGCAATTGCCAGGCGCATCTCTTTTAGATTAACAATGCCATTGCGCACAAAGTACCAACTGGCAGAAAAGCTGCCAAATGAGCTTTGCAGTTTATTGGTGGCGAGCGCTTGAGTAGGAGGCACGCCTGCTGCCAGTAACGCGGGTAACGTTAATAAGCCGCCGCCACCAGCCATGGCATCAATAAACCCTGCAGCAGTGGCAACCAGCGCAAGCAGCGCAAGAATCTCGAATGTAATTTCCATCTATTATTCAGTAACTAAGTAGGTATGACGCTAACGTTACCACCTCTTGCTCTATTGAGTTAGCGAAAGATTCGATTACGACCTATTCCTAATTTTCAACAATAAAAAAGCACTAATATTGAGACAAAAAAAGCCCACTCAGTTGAGTGGGCTGTTACTAACTATTTGCCAGTTAAGCTAGGCTAGCTTTCACTTTCGCGTGTAGCTCTTGTACTGATGTTACTGAGCTCTTCGCATCCGCAGTGTGTGCCATACAGGTTGCAAACGCTGCGTTTAGCGTCGTGGTGTAGTTCACCTTCTCTGCTAGTGCGCCGCGACGTAGTACTTTAGAGTCTTCAATCGCTTGGCGACCTGCTGCCGTGTTAACGATGTAGGTGTACTCATTGTTCTTGATACGGTCAAGAATGTGAGGACGACCTTCATGTACCTTGTTCACTAGACGAGGGTTAATGCCCGCTTCGCCAAGAATAACCGCGGTACCGTGAGTCGCATCAAGTTGGTAGCCCAATTTAACTAGCTTAGATGCTAGGTCAACGACGCGTTGCTTGTCTTCTTCACGAACTGACAGCAGTGCACGACCACCTTCAGGGTAAACGCTGCCACAACCTAGTTCTGCTTTCGCGTAAGCTTCAGCAAACGTTGCACCAACACCCATGACTTCACCTGTAGAGCGCATTTCTGGACCCAATAGTGGGTCAACGCCAGGGAACTTGTTGAACGGCAGTACCACTTCTTTCACTGAGTAGTAAGGTGGAATAATCTCTTTAGTAAAGCCTTGAGACTCAAGAGATTGACCCGCCATAACACGTGCAGCGATTTTCGCTAGTGGTGCGCCGGTTGCTTTTGATACGAATGGAACCGTACGTGCAGCACGAGGGTTAACTTCGATTAGGTAAACTTCGTTGTCTTTCACTGCGAACTGCGTGTTCATTAGACCACGTACACCCAATTCAAATGCTAGCTTCTCAACTTGCTCACGCATCTTGTCTTGGATTTCTTGGCTTAGCGTGTAGGCTGGTAGCGAACATGCTGAGTCACCTGAGTGAACACCTGCCTGCTCAATGTGCTCCATGATACCGCCAATCACAACACGCTCACCGTCACAGATAGCGTCGATATCTACTTCTGTTGCGTCATCTAGGAAACGGTCAAGTAGAACTGGCGACTCGTTCGATACGCTTACCGCTTCGTTGAAGTAGCGACGTAGATCCGCTTCGTCGTAGACGATTTCCATCGCACGACCACCCAGTACGTATGAAGGACGTACCACCAGTGGGAAACCAATTTCTTTTGACTTCTCAACGGCTTGTTCCATCGTCGTTACGGTTGCGTTTTCTGGTTGTAGTAGACCTAGACGCTCTACTGCTGCTTGGAAACGCTCACGGTCTTCTGCACGGTCAATTGCATCAGGGCTAGTACCAATAATTGGTACACCAGCGGCTTCTAGTGCACGAGCCAGTTTCAGTGGCGTTTGACCACCGTACTGAACGATCACGCCTTTTGGCTTCTCAACACGTACGATTGAAAGTACATCTTCTAGCGTTACTGGCTCGAAGTATAGACGGTCTGACGTGTCGTAGTCAGTTGATACTGTTTCTGGGTTACAGTTAACCATAATGGTTTCGTAACCGTCTTCACGCAGTGCTAGTGACGCGTGCACACAGCAGTAGTCAAATTCGATACCTTGACCGATACGGTTTGGACCACCGCCCAATACCATGATCTTGTCTTTGTCTGTTGGGTTTGCTTCACACTCTTCATCGTAAGATGAGTACATGTAAGCCGTATCCGATGAGAACTCAGCCGCACAAGTATCCACGCGCTTGTACACTGGGTGGATATTAAATTGGTCGCGTAGGCGACGAATTTCGCTTTCAGAGACACCAAGCAGTTTCGATAGACGCGCATCAGCAAAGCCTTTGCGTTTCATCTGACGTAGAACCGCTTCAGTTAGACCGGCAAAACCGCCCGCTTTCACTTGCTCTTCCAGTTTCACTAGCTCTTCAATTTGCACTAGGAACCAGCGGTCAATGTTAGTCAGGTTAAATACGCCGTCCACTGACATGCCCGCACGGAATGCATCGGCGATGTACCAAATGCGCTCTGCGCCTGCTTCTTTCAGCTCGTGACGGATTTTGGTTAGTGCATCTGGAGAATCTAGGTCAACCATTTCGTCGAAACCATTAGCACCTACTTCTAAGCCACGCAGGGCTTTTTGTAGTGACTCTTGTTGGTTACGACCAATCGCCATTACCTCACCAACCGACTTCATCTGTGTGGTTAGACGGTCGTTTGCACCAGCAAATTTCTCGAAGTTAAAGCGAGGAATCTTAGTCACAACGTAGTCGATAGTTGGTTCAAATGACGCTGGTGTCGTGCCGCCAGTGATGTCGTTTTGCAGCTCATCTAGCGTAAAGCCAACTGCCAATTTCGCCGCGATTTTCGCGATTGGGAAACCTGTTGCTTTTGATGCCAATGCAGATGAACGAGATACACGTGGGTTCATCTCGATGATAACCATACGGCCATCTTTCGGGTTAATACCAAACTGTACGTTTGAACCACCAGTTTCTACACCGATTTCACGTAGTACCGCTAGCGATGCGTTACGCATTAGCTGGTACTCTTTATCAGTTAGAGTCTGTGCTGGTGCCACAGTGATTGAGTCACCGGTGTGGATACCCATTGGGTCGAAGTTCTCGATTGAACATACGATGATACAGTTATCCGCTTTGTCGCGAACCACTTCCATCTCGTACTCTTTCCAACCGATCAAAGATTCATCAATCAGTAGCTCGTTAGTTGGTGATAAGTCCAAACCACGGCGACAGATCTCTTCAAATTCTTCTTTGTTGTAAGCGATACCGCCACCCGTACCACCCATAGTAAATGAAGGGCGGATAATACATGGGAAGCCGACCATATCGAGCACTTTGTATGCTTCTTCCATGGTTTTTGCAGTATCTGCACGCGGACACTCAAGACCAATCGACTTCATCGCTTTATCAAAGCGAGAACGGTCTTCTGCTTTATCGATAGCATCCGCAGTTGCACCGATCATCTCTACGCCGAACTCTGCAAGTACGCCTTGACGCTCAAGTTCAAGTGCACAGTTTAGAGCCGTTTGACCACCCATGGTTGGTAGTACTGCATCTGGACGCTCTTTCTCGATGATCTTACGTACCACTTCCCATTGAATAGGCTCGATGTAAGTTGCATCAGCCATATCTGGGTCAGTCATGATAGTTGCAGGGTTCGAGTTCACTAGGATTACTCGGTAACCTTCTTCACGCAGTGCTTTACATGCTTGTGCGCCAGAGTAGTCAAACTCACATGCCTGACCGATAACAATCGGACCAGCACCAAGAATAAGAATACTTTGAATGTCAGTACGTTTTGGCATTATCTACTACTCCGAATTAAGCGCTGTGTTTTTTAATTAGTTCGATAAAGTGGTCGAATAGCGGTGCTGCGTCATGAGGACCAGGGCTCGCTTCTGGGTGACCTTGGAAGCTAAATGCTGGCTTATCGGTACGGTGGATACCTTGTAGTGAGCCATCAAATAGCGATACGTGAGTAGCACGTAGATTGTCTGGTAGTGTTGCTTCGTCAGCGGCAAAACCGTGGTTTTGCGAAGTAATCATTACTACGTTACGGTCTAGGTCTTTTACTGGGTGGTTAGCACCGTGGTGACCAAACTTCATTTTCACCGTTTGTGCGCCTGACGCTAGCGCCAGAATTTGGTGACCAAGACAGATACCGAAAATTGGTAGACCTTTGTCTAGGAATACTTTGGTTGCTTCAATCGCGTAAGTACATGGAGCTGGGTCACCAGGACCATTTGATAGGAATACGCCATCTGGATTCAGTGCTAACACTTCCTCAGCAGATGTTTCAGCTGGAACCACTGTTAGGCGGCAGCCGCGGTCAACCAACATTCGTAGGATATTGCGCTTGGCACCGAAGTCGTAAGCAACAACGTGGTATGGCAGTTCGCTGTCATCTTGCGCTTCTGGAAGACCACCCGTGAGCGTCCACGAACCTTGTTTCCATTGATACGCTTCTTTTGTTGTAACTTCTTTCGCAAGATCCATACCTTTTAAGCCAGGGAATTCTTTCGCTTTTGCTAGCGCCAATGCTTCGTCTAGGTTCTCTCCATTTATAGAAGAACCTGCGACGATACAGCCATTTTGGGCGCCTTTTTCACGAAGAATACGAGTGAGCTTACGAGTATCAATGTCTGCAATGCCGACAATGTTTTGCGATTTGAGGTAATCAGAAAGAGATTGTTCGTTACGGAAATTAGAAGCGATAAGAGGAAGATCGCGGATCACAAGGCCTTGAGCGTGGATTGAAGAGGATTCTTCGTCTTCGGAATTGGTTCCGGTATTGCCAATGTGAGGATAAGTTAGTGTAACAATTTGCTGGGAATAGGAAGGATCAGTGAGGATTTCTTGGTACCCCGTCATCGAGGTATTAAAAACGACTTCACCAACGGAAATACCATCCGAACCAATGGACACTCCGCGGAACACTGTCCCATCTTCCAGGACTAACAGTGCTAATTTACTCAAGACAACCTCCAGAATAAAAATGCATAAATAATAAATTAATTTGCAACTTTGCCTTCCATTTCGCAATAAAAACGCGTTTTTTGGTGTTACAGACAAATTGGCGTAATTCTAAAGAGGCTAGTGAGCGGTGTCAACATTCATAATAAAATAAAATGCATTTTTTGAAAGATTCACAAGAAAAAAAGCTAAAGCAGCTAAAATAGTAACTTTAACTGGCATTAGCCGTGTGATTATGGCGACATTTTTCAAAAGAGTGAAAAAACACCAACAAAAAGTGACTAAGAAATTAAATAGACTTTAGCAAACGTTACGCAAGCTAGATAAGTTGAATTTAAGGCGAACTAAAAGAGAAAAGCACACTAAACCTCGTAAAACACAGGTTAACAGTAAGGATTTTGGTGATATTTATGAACAAAAGAGAGAGGCGGATTGTATCGCAGATAAAGAAAGCGCCAGCCTTGGCTGACGCATAATTATCTAAATTAGGGTATTAGACACACTGACTCGCTCAATGTGCAATTTGATGACTAAAGTTCGTTTAAACCGAGTACATCGGTCATGGTATAAAATCCAGCTTGTTTGTTATTTAACCAAACGGCTGCTTTCACTGCACCATTAGCAAATGTCATGCGATCGGTCGCTTTATGGGTGATTTCGACTCGTTCGCCAATATCGGCAAACATCGCGGTGTGCTCACCGACAATGTCGCCGGCGCGAATCGTCGCAAAACCAATCTCATCTTTGGTGCGCTCGCCAGTAATGCCTTCACGAGCATAGACAGCCACATCACTGAGTTTGTTACCCATAGCGCCAGCAATCGCTTCACCCATACCAATCGCGGTACCTGATGGCGCATCAACTTTATGACGGTGGTGTGCTTCTACAATTTCAATATCGCAATAGTCACCCATCACCTTGGCCGCTTTTTCCAGCAACTTAAACACAAGGTTCACGCCCACTGAATAGTTTGGCGCCATGACAACAGGGACTTGTTGAGCAATATCATCAATCAATGCACGTTCTTGCTCGGTAAAGCCAGTTGTGCCAATGACGATGCTCTTACCGTGTGCTTTACACAGTTCAAGGTTCGCTAGTGTGCTAGCTGGGGCGGTAAAATCAATAATGACATCGAAGTTATCAACTGCTTTCGCGAGGTTATCAGTTAAAACAATCTCCAGCTTGCCTTCACCACATAATTCACCAATATCGACACCGACAAGTGATGATTCAGGGCGCTCAGAACCTGCGCCTAACTGAGACTCAGGGTTTAGCTGGGTTGCCTTAACCAAATTACGGCCCATACGACCGGCTGCTCCTGCAACTGCAATTCTAACCATTGCGAGATTTCTCCATGCTTAAGTGCCAAGATGAGATGATCCTCATCTCGTATAAAAGATCTTCGTATCTAAACTACCAATAAACGATTGTGCTGGCTAGTGTTTTGCGACATTGATCATGAAAACTCTCTAATCACGCGTTGTAAGATTGGCACATTGGCTTCAGGAAAAGCGTAATTTTCCAATTGGTTAATCGCTACCCATTCGCCCTGCTGACCCTCACGCCCAAAGGGTTTCCCGCTAAAATCAGTGACGAGAATAAAATCAAATTTGAGCGACTTATCAGGGTAGTCATACTCGAGGTGCTCGAACAAAGATTGTTCGGTCACTTGGATGCCAATTTCTTCATCAAGCTCACGCACCATCGCCTGCTCGATCGTTTCATCTTGCTCAACTTTGCCACCCGGAAACTCCCAAAAGCCGCCTTTGTGCTTATCATCAGGACGCTTAGTAATAAAAATCTGCGACTTATCCTGATTAAATATCACTGCCGCCACAATATGAATTCTTTTCATACTTTCCTTTCCCTCAAGTGGTTTGCTCCCTATCCCGCGAACTATTCACTTATCCACGAGAAAGACCAAACCCAAATTTTACTTAAAAAAAGAGCCGCCTAAGCGACTCTTCATACAATACCTAAGTTTTTTGAAGCTAACCAAATACTAAGATTGATTTAGGTTAAGCTGTAATGGCTTAGAACAAGGCAGCGACGCGCAATATTCAGCCTTTACTGCAACACATTTAACATAGTTAGAAGCTAAGTTGTGTAGTTTGAGTACCAGGAGATGACGCGCAGTTTACAACTGTAAATGAGCATCATCGACACAGTAATCACGCTACACAACGACGATTCAGACTAAGTTATGCAATCTTGCCGTGGCACTGCTTATACTTTTTACCACTACCACATGGACACGGCTCATTACGACCCACTTTACGCTCATCACGTACCATTGGCTGTTGCGCACCTTCTTCGATGTTCTCTTCACCATCTGCAAGTTGGTTTTCAGCGGTTGCGTGTTGTGCTTGAGCTTGACGTGCAGCCGCTTCAGCTTGAGCACGACGCTGCTCTTCCATACGCTCAACTTCTTCTTGCTGTTGAACACGTACGCGAGACAGTACTGTGATAACGTCCGTTTTCAGTGACTCTAGTAGACCTTCAAACAGTTCAAACGATTCACGTTTGTACTCTTGTTTCGGGTTCTTCTGTGCGTAGCCACGTAGGTGAATACCTTGGCGTAGATGATCCATTGCTGCTAGGTGCTCTTTCCAAAGCGTATCTAGCGTTTGTAGCATCACTGATTTCTCGAAGTTACGTAGCACTTGCTCGCCAACAACTTCTTCTTTGCCTTTGTAAACTTCTACCGCTTGAGTGATGATCTTCTCACGTAGCGCTTCTTCGTACAGTTTGTCGTCAGCCGCTAGCCACTCTTTCACTGGCGCATCGAGATCGAAATCATTCTTCAGACGATCTTGCAGACCTTGTACATCCCACATCTCTTCTAGAGATTGTGGCGGAATGTATTCGTCGATAATTGCGTTCAGTACGTCGTCACGGTTTTGCTCGATCATCTCACTAATGTCTTCTACGCTCATTAGCTCGTCACGCAATTCGTAAACCACTTTACGTTGATCGTTCGCCACGTCATCGTATTCAAGTAGCTGTTTACGGATATCGAAGTTACGACCTTCCACTTTACGTTGTGCTTTTTCAATTGAACGTGAAAGCATTTTCGATTCGATCGCTTCACCTTCTTCCATACCGCTTTGGATTAGGCTTGCCATGCGGTCAGAAGTAAAGATACGAAGTAGCGCATCTTCCATTGATAGGTAGAAACGTGAAGAACCCGCATCACCCTGACGACCAGAACGACCACGTAGCTGGTTATCAATACGGCGAGATTCGTGACGCTCAGTACCGATAATGTGCAGACCACCTGCCTCTAGCACTTGGTCGTGAACCACGCGCCATTCCGCTTTAATCTGATCGATTTGCTCTTTCGATGGGTTATCTAGCTGCTCAACTTTCGCTTGCCAGCTACCACCTAGCACGATATCCGTACCACGACCAGCCATGTTAGTTGCGATAGTTACTGCGCCTGGTGTACCCGCTTCAGCAACGATTTCCGCTTCTTTCTCGTGGAATTTCGCGTTCAGTACGTTGTGCTTAATGTTGGCGTTTTTCAGTGCGTTTGAAAGTAGCTCTGACTTTTCAATCGACACCGTACCCACTAGCGATGGCTGACCTTTTGCCACACGCTCTTTGATATCCTCAATGATTGCCGCAAATTTCTCTTGCTCAGTACGGTATACCACATCTGGCATATCGTTACGGATCATTGGTTTGTTGGTTGGGATAACCACCGTCTCCAAGCCATAGATTGACTGGAATTCGAATGCTTCTGTATCCGCGGTACCGGTCATGCCTGACAGTTTGTCGTATAGACGGAAGTAGTTCTGGAAGGTAATCGATGCCAGAGTTTGGTTTTCATTCTGGATCTTAACGCCTTCTTTCGCTTCCACCGCTTGGTGCAGACCTTCAGACCAACGACGACCTGGCATTGTACGACCAGTATGTTCATCAACGATGACCACTTCACCTTGCTCGTTAACGATGTAATCAACGTTAATTTCAAACAATACGTGTGCACGAAGTGCCGCATTTACGTGGTGTAGCAGGCTGATATTCGCTGGCGAGTAAAGTGTGTCACCTTCTTCCATCAAGCCGTTTTTAATCATCAGTTCTTCAACGAACTCTTGACCATTTTCAGTTAGGTACACTTGCTTCGATTTTTCATCAACTGTGTAGTGACCGTCACCGCGGTACTCTTCTGAGTCTTCCTGATCTTGTTTTTGCAGATGTGGAATTAAAGTGTTGATGCGAGTGTATAGCTCAGAGCTATCCTCTGCAGGACCAGAAATAATAAGTGGTGTACGTGCTTCATCGATAAGAATCGAGTCCACCTCATCGACTACCGCAAAGAAGCGTTCACGTTGTACACGGTCTTCAACACGGAATGCCATGTTGTCACGTAGGTAGTCAAAACCGAACTCGTTATTAGTACCGTATAGAATGTCAGCTTGGTAAGCTTCTTTTTTCTCTTGCGGTGGCATGTTTGGTACGTTAACGCCAACGGTCATACCAAGGAATTCAAATAGTGGGCGGTTGGTCTCTGCGTCACGCTTCGCTAGGTAGTCGTTGACAGTAACGATGTGGACACCTTTACCTGGCAGTGCGTTTAGGTAGGCTGGTAGTGTTGCAGTTAGCGTTTTACCTTCACCAGTACGCATCTCTGCGATTTGACCAGCGTTAAGTACCATACCACCGATAAGCTGCACATCGAAATGACGCATACCATAAACACGCTTTGATGCTTCACGTACGGTTGCAAATGCTTCAGGAATTAGCTTATCTAGATCTTCGCCTTGCTCTAGACGTTGGCGGAACTCGACGGTTTTTGCTTTTAGTTCTTCATCAGATAGAGCTTCAAACGTTGGCTCGTAATTATTGATTTCTTTTACAATCTTTCTCAGGCGGCGCAATGTTCTGTCGTTGCGACTGCCAATTACCTTTGTCAGTAGCTTAGTTATCATCTTGTGTGAATCTCTCTATCAGTCGATCGGGCACGATCTCTACTTAATGCCTTCAGTCTCTTTCAGTTTTAAACTAAGAATACTGCGTTAAATCATTAATCACAGATATTGTGGTGAGAACTTAGATTTTCAAGGCTTGAGTGTTTATTTATAGCCGCTTAGTGTAAGGGCTTTTGCCCTCAACAACCAATCTCTTATTGAATTGTTTGAAGCACTTGTGATTTTTTGCCGACGAATGGCGCATCTTTATCCGTTAAAAAGACTATTCGATGGTGCTGTGGTTAGCTAGAATGAAAAATGAATTTAAATATTAAGGCTTAGTGATGCGCGACCACCGCCCAACTTTAGGCAACGAGATCATCTCTGACTCCCGTTTTGCAAACTTGCAAAAACATGCCGAAGAGATCATGACGATCAATCAATTGCTAAAAACGATCTTGCCTAAGAATACGGTTGATCATTGCCGTGTGGCAAACCTAAGGGATAATCATTTAGTTATCGAAGTGGCAAGTGCGGCGATCATGATGAAGATCAACTACGATCGTCTCAATATTCTCAATCAATTGCGTTCACAAGGCTTTGCTCGCTTAATTGCGGTTGAAGTGCAGATTAATCCTGATCTTTACCGAGTAAAAACCAGCGCCCAACCCAAGCAGACGAAAAGTCGTGACCCAATTTCAGACACCGCGGCAGAATACCTAAAAACTGTCGCGCAAAATGCGCCACCAAAAATAAAGGCACGATTGGAAAGTTTAGCGCAGCTTGCTAACAAAAAGGCATAAAAAAACCAGGCTCAAAGCCTGGTTTTTTCTAATCTGGGGAAGCTTACGCTAAAACCATGTTTGGTTCTGCAAATGCTACTGGAGAAACTTCTTCTTGTTCGAATGTTACCCATTCCCACGCTTCTTGATCAGCAAGCACTGAACGCAGTAATTGATTATTCAGACCGTGACCTGATTTAAACGCACGGAATTCACCAATGATTGGATGACCACACATGTAAAGGTCACCAATTGCATCCAACACTTTATGAGTCACTAGCTCATTATCAAAACGTAGACCTTCCTCATTCAAAATGCGGTAGTCATCCAATACGATTGCATTGTCAAAACTGCCACCTAGAGCAAGGTTTTGCGATTGAAGATATTCAATATCACGCATAAAACCAAAAGTACGCGCACGAGAAATATCTTTTACAAAGCTTTGTGATGAGAAATCAAAAGCAAGACGTTGTACGTCAGATTCAATCGCTGGGTGGTTGAACTCAATCTCAAAGTCCATACGGAAACCGTTAAATGGTAAAAATTCTGCCCACTTATCTTCGTTTTCGAAACGAACTGGTTTCTTAATACGAATAAAACGTTTTGCTGCATTTTGCTCTTCGATGCCTGCTTGTTGTAGCAAGAATACGAATGGGCTTGCACTGCCATCCATGATTGGGATTTCAGGTGCGTCAACTTCGATAATAATGTTATCGATACCCATGCCAGCTAATGCTGCATTTAAATGTTCTACCGTTGAGATACGAATACCTTGGTCGTTCACCAATGCTGTACATAGCATTGTATCGCGAACTGATTCAGGATCCGCTGGGAAGTCCACTGGTGGGTTTACATCTACACGACGGTAAATAATACCAGTGTTTGCAGCTGCTGGGCGAAGAGTCAAAGTTACTTTACGCCCAGAGTGTAGACCTACACCTGTCGTTTTCACTATTTCTTTCAGAGTACGTTGTCTGATCATCTACTTGCCTCAGTATTGGTGCTACAAATCGCAACCGATGTAATTATCGGTCGCGTATCGTACCACATTTTCGAACCATGTCAAATTATGACAGTGTTAGTCAGCTTGACGGCGTAGGAAAGCTGGGATGTCTAAATAGCCATCTTTTTCTACTTTCGGTGCAGTGCTCTGCGCCGCGCCATTACCTGCTGATGTAGATTGAGTTGCCGGTTGAGTGGTCACTGCTGGTTTTTCCTGCAATGTTTGTGCCGGTTTCTCTTCTACTTTTACCGCTGCTGGTTGTTGTGTCGCAACTTGTGACTGAGGTTGTGCCACAGGAGCAACTTTAGCTTTTCCACCTGCTACTAATGTAATATCAGGCTTCTTCTCGTTACCAATACCTGTTGCTACCACAGTAACACGGATTTCATCCGCCATGTCAGGGTCAAGTGAGGTACCAATAACCACTGTTGCATTGTCCGATGCAAATGCTTTCACTGTATTACCTACAGTTTCAAATTCATCAAGACGCATATCTAGACCTGCAGTGATGTTAACTAGAACACCACGAGCGCCAGCAAGATCGATATCTTCAAGAAGTGGGCTAGAAATTGCCATCTCTGCCGCTTCTTCAGCACGGTCTTCGCCTTTTGCGACACCGCTACCCATCATTGCATGACCCATCTCAGACATTACTGTACGCACGTCAGCAAAGTCGACGTTGATCATGCCTGGACGAGTAATTAGCTCAGCAATACCTTGAACTGCATTTTTCAGTACGTCATTTGCGCTTGCAAACGCTTCAAGTAGTGTAATACCACGACCAAGTACTTTTAACAGTTTCTCGTTTGGAATCGTAATTAGAGAGTCAACGTGTTTCGACAACTCTTCGATACCTTGCTCAGCAAACGCCATACGCTTCTTACCTTCGAAGCTAAACGGCTTAGTTACTACTGCAACGGTCAAGATACCTAACTCACGCGCAACTTCAGCGATAACGGGTGCCGCACCTGTACCGGTACCACCACCCATACCAGCTGCGATAAATACCATATCGGCGCCAGAGATAGATTCTTTAATTCTTTCGCGATCTTCGAGAGCAGCGTCACGGCCCACTTGTGGGTTTGCACCTGCACCAAGACCTTTAGTCATGTCGCCACCAATCTGGATGACGCTGTTTACGCTAGTCTTGCGTAGTGCTTGAGCATCAGTGTTGATGCTGATGAATTCAACACCTTCAATGGACTCACGTACCATGTGTTCAACGGCATTACCGCCACCGCCACCAACCCCAACGACTTTAATTACCGCATCGTCAGACATTTCCATCATCGGTTCAAACATGTGTTATCTCCGTTTTTCCTGCTGCTCAGGTTAAAACTCTTTTAGTATCTTTAGTACCCAATTACGCGAGCGACTAAATAATGAACCGTCAGTCATCTGACGCTTTGGCTCATTGTATTCAGTCTCATCGTTGATTTGACTGTCTCTTGCGTAATGAAGTAAACCAACTGCCGTAGAATGACACGGCTCTTTTACGTAATCTGTAAGCCCGCTCACCTCTAGAGGTTTGCCAACTCGAACTTGGTTACGGAACACGCGTTCCGCACACTCTACCAATCCTTCAATTTTTGCCGCACCGCCGGTTAGAACTACACCCGCAGCAAGATGGTGTTTAATGCCATCTTCACGCAATTTATCTTGAATAGTATCGATAGTTTGGTTAACTAGTCCCATTAATTCAGTATATCGTGGTTCAATCACTTCCGACAAAGTTTGTCGTTGTAAGCTACGTGAAGGACGACCACCCACACTAGGAACATTAACCGTATCGTCTTTACTGACTAGCTCACTAAGAGCACAGCCATATTTTACTTTGATTTCTTCAGCATCACTGACTGGTGTACCAAATGCGAAAGCGATATCACTCGTTACCGCATTACCTGCGTAAGAAAATACTTCCGTATGCCTTAACGCGCCGCCAGTCCAAATTGACACATCCATGGTCCCTGCACCGATATCCACGACACAGACACCTAATTCACGCTCATCTTCGGTAATAACTGCATTACTTGCCGCTAAGCCTGAATAAACCAAGTGTTCAACAGTTAAGCCACAACGCTCAACCGCTTTAATAATGTTTCTTGCCATATCATTGTGGCAAGAGATCAAGTGCACACTCACTTCCATGCGCACCCCTGATAAACCTAGCGGGTTTTTAATCCCCTCTTGGTAATCAATGGTAAATTCTTGCGGAATTACGTGAAGAATGCGCTGCTCGTCACCAATTTTGATTGATTTTGCAGTATGAATCGCACGATCCATATCTTCTTGAGAGACTTCTTCATCAGAAATAGTTCCCATTCCTTTTTCTATACGGCTCGCAATATGGCGACCAGAAATGGAAATATATACATTGCGAATCTGACATTCCGCCATCAGTTCCGCTTGGTTTACAGCTCGCTGTACCGATTTAACTACGGACTCAAGATCGTTTACGCCACCTTTGTCCATACCACGTGATGGACTGGTACCCGCGCCAATGATGTTGATTTGACCGTCAGGTAGAACTTCCCCTACCAGTGCTGATACGGTTGCAGTGCCTATATCTAGACCAACAATAATGTTGTCATCAGCGGTCTTCGTCATCTGTACTCTCTTGCTCTGACTCTTGTTCTGGGAACCAGCCTACTGCGGCTCCCGTATCGTATCTAAGGTCAATGTAGCTAACTCGCTGAGCATCGCTACCTAAACTGTTATACAACGAGATAAAGCGATTAATACGCTCATCAAGTGACTCTTTGCCTAACTCTAAACGAATACCGTTGTCGAGGATAATCTGCCAAGCACGTCGGTCATTTAAGACCAGTGAGGTAATCGTCAAACCCAGCGGTTCAAATAATTGGCTAATGCGCTGCCAAGTTTGCAGCACTTCTAGGTTAGAACCTTCCGGGCCATAGAGTTTGACTCGATCGCCTTTTAGCTTACCTAAATCACCATTAAATATCTGACCATTGCTGTCTAACAGCGCATCACCGTTCCAAATGGCACTCGCATGATGCTCGGTTAAAAACACTTTGATTGTATCGGGCCACTGTTTGCGGATTGATACATGGGAAACCCATGGAATCTGTTCGATTACACCCTGCAATACGTCTATGTCTTGTGACATAAAGGTTCCCACGTGATCTAACGTGGAAAACGCCCGTTGTACATCTAGCGCAGTGACATATTCCAACTCACCTTGAAGGACAAGTTTGGATAATGGCAGTCGTTGATCATCCCACATCCAAGAAACAGTCGAGAAGAGCAGAGAGCCAATTAAGACTATCACCATAACAAAAAAGCTCCCGCCCACTAAATGTTCTTTAATGACGGGAAAGCCTTTTAGACGACGGTCTTGGGGAAAAGGTGTGCTAATCAAAGTCCGTTGTCCTTGTTATACGCTCGCAATTCTTACTTCCTATCCCTTCGTATAGGCTAAAGCATTCACTATAACCCTCGGATTATACTGGGGTCGTAAAAAGTATCAAACCTTGAAAGTGAGAAATCCTTTTTTTAACGCAATAAATGCGCTAAATCTTCAAAAATCTCACTATCAAGCCTGCATTTTAGCAATGTTGAGCTCTAAAGCAGCCAGTTGCTTAGCAATTTTACCCACATCACCCGCTCCTTGCGTCAAGACCAGGTCACCATCTTGCAACACATTGGCTAATACTGACGGTAGAGTCGCGCTATCTGAGACAAAAATAGGGTCAATCTTGCCACGACTGCGAATCGTACGGCATAAAGAGCGACCATCAGCCCCAGCGATTGGCTTCTCGCCCGCCGCGTACACATCCAACATGATCAACACATCGACCTGCTCAAGTACGTTAGCAAAATCATCGTACAAATCACGAGTTCGGCTATAGCGGTGAGGTTGGAAAACCATCACTAAACGCTTATCTGTCCAACCGCTTCTTGCGGCTTGAATGGTAACGCCCACTTCTGTTGGGTGGTGACCGTAATCATCGACTAACATTGCGTGACCATTGCCGGTTTCAAATTCACCTAAATGATCAAAGCGGCGCCCCGTACCTTGCGTGCCTAGCATCGCACTTAAAATAGCTTCATCGGCGATATCATCTTCCGTTGCCACCGCAATTGCAGCCGAAGCATTCAGTGCATTGTGACGACCCGGAATGTTCAACGTGATATCAAGATTCGCACGCCCTTTACGTACCACAGTAAACTTACCTTGCTGACCTTCTTGACGATAGTTTTCAATACGTACGTCAGCATCCTCCGAGAAACCATAAGTGATCACTTGACGACTTACGCGCGGGATTAACTCACGTACAACCGGATCATCAATACATAGGATCGCTTGACCGTAGAACGGAAGGTTATGTAGAAAATCGATAAAGGTTTGCTTTAAGGTTTCAAAGTCACCACCATAGGTATCCATATGGTCTGCTTCGATATTGGTGACGATGCTTACCATTGGCTGCAAGTGAAGAAACGAAGCATCACTCTCATCCGCTTCGGCAATCAAGATACGACTTGAGCCTAAACGAGCATTCGTGCCGGCACTCTTAACTAAGCCACCATTAACAAAGGTTGGATCAAGCCCTGCTTCGGAATAGATTTGCGTAACTAGTGCGGTCGTGGTGGTTTTGCCGTGCGTACCTGCGACTGCAATACCATGACGAAAACGCATCAGCTCCGCCAGCATTTCTGCGCGGCGTACCACTGGAATACGCGCTTCACGCGCCGCTTTAATTTCTGGATTCTCTTCGTTAATCGCAGTGGATACAACCACGACACTCGCTTGAGCAACATTTTCTGCTTGATGCCCAATAAATACCGTTGCGCCTTTTTCAGTTAAGCGCTCAGTGACTGCATTTTCTGCAATATCAGAACCGGTAATTTGGTAGCCTTCGTTAAGGAGTACTTCGGCGATACCACACATACCAGCACCACCAATACCAATAAAGTGAATCGACTTAACGCGGCGCATTTCTGGCACCATAGCTCGAATTTGAGCCAAATCTTGTGTGTGTTTTACGGTCATTCTGTATCTCGTTATTTGGTTAGTGCGATAATCGCATCTGCGACAACGCGATCCGCGTCTAACTTAGCCGCTCCCCTTGCTAGGATAGCCATCTGTTGCAATTTGCTGCGATCCAACGACAGGATCTCATCGGTTAGCTTCTCGACGGTTAGCTCAGGTTGCTCAATCATTTTTGCAGCGCCGCACTCAACCAAATGGTCAGCATTCAACGCTTGCTGTCTGTCTTTGTGCATAAATGGAATAAAGATAGCACCAACACCCGCAGCTGATACTTCTGAAACGGTCAAGGCGCCAGAGCGACACACGAGTAGATCCGCCCACTCATACGCAGCAGCCACATCATCGATAAACTCCGTACTCTCTGCTTGAGTTACTTGGTTTGCCTGATACGCCTCAGCCACTTCTTGTTGGCTATTTTTACCCGCTTGATGACGAACTTGATAACCGTCACCGAGCTTTGCCATCACCTGTGGCATTGTTTGGTTAAGGATACGTGCGCCTTGGCTGCCACCCATGACTAAGATGCGAATTGGACCTTGGCGATCTTGCATACGCTCTTGTGGTGCCGGCAACGCTACTACATCTTCTCGCACTGGGTTACCAACAACTTGTGCGGTTGGAAATGCACCCGGAAATGCTTGAAAAACTTTTTTCGCAATTTTCGCCAGCCATTGGTTGGTTAACCCTGCCACAGCATTCTGTTCATGCAGCACCACTGGAATGCCGAGTAACCATGCCGCCACTCCGCCAGGCCCGCTCACATACCCACCCATGCCAAGTACCGCATCCGGGCGCCATGCTTTCATGTGCGCGCGAGCTTGAAAAATCGCATTGATAATTTGGAAAGGCGCAGCTAACAAACGCGTGATCCCTTGTCCACGCAAGCCTTTCACTTTAATAAAGTCAATCTCAATGCCATGCTTAGGCACTAGGTCGGCTTCCATTCGGTCAGCGGTGCCTAACCAACGGATCTCCCAACCCTGCTGTTGAAGTTTTTTTGCAACCGCTAGCCCCGGGAACACATGTCCTCCCGTACCACCAGCCATTACCATTAATCGTTTTTTATTGCTCATCTTCTGTGTTCTTTTCTAGTTGTTGTGCTTTAAGACGGCACTCATGGTCGATACGTAATAAAATAGATACGGCAACCGACATAACAATCAAACTCGAGCCACCATAACTGATCAATGGTAGCGTTAGACCTTTAGTCGGCACGATACCCGCTGCCGCACCAACGTTGACTAAGGTTTGGAAAGCGAACCAAATGCCAATACCAAATGACAAATAGCCACCAAAAAACTCTTCAATTTCAAATGCTCTGCGACCAATAAATATCGCTTTAAGCACTAAACTAAAGATCAACATCAAAACCAATACCACACCAACAAAACCTAACTCTTCCGCAAGTACCGCGAAAACAAAGTCAGTGTGGGCTTCAGGTAAGTAAGCCAGCTTTTGGATCGAGTTTCCGAGCCCTTGACCAAACCACTCTCCGCGACCAAATGCCATCAAAGATTGAGTGAGCTGATAGCCGTCACCAAACGGGTTTTCCCAAGGGTCTAAGAAGGACGTCATGCGTCGCATACGGTAAGGCTCAAAAACGATCAGTGCAATTACGATCGCGATTCCAACCACCATAAGAGCAATAAACTGAGTCAGCTTTGCCCCAGCGATAAACAACATGCCAAATAAGGTCACCAGCATTACGATCACCGTACCTAAGTCCGGCTGTGCCAGCAATAGCAGTGCGAGTGTTCCGAACACTATGATCGGTTTGATGAAGCCACCTTTAAAGGTTGCACGCACTTCCTCTTGCTTGCGCACTAAATAGCCAGCCATAAAAATAAACAACGACAGCTTGGCGACTTCTGCCGGCTGTAAGTTAAACAGACCGAGTGGTATCCAGCGAGATGCACCATTTACCGACTTGCCAGCAACCAAAACCACAAACAGTAAGAATATCGAGGCAATGAGAAGAATATAACCGTACTTAAACCAATGTTTCATCTGCACTTGTAAGATGACCGTCGAAGCCATCAATGCAAGAATAATGAAAACTGCATGACGAAACATAAAGTGGAAAGGACCATCGGTCAGACGATAGCTGATAGGAAATGAAGCGGAGGTCACCATCACCAAGCCTGTTAACATCAGCCCGAGCGAAATCCACACTAATTGACGGTCAAAGAGTGCTTCAGGTGCTGGTCGAGTAAACCACTGTTTAAAACTGGCGACGTGTTCTCGCAACGGCATGTAGTTATTTATCTCTTTTTCTAGCTAAGCTCTTATCCATAAGCTGTAACGAGCGCGGCAAAGTAATTTGAACAAGCAATAGCCATTGCTTAATCAAGCCGCGCACTCGATGTAAATTAAGCGTACTGTTTTGCTAAACTCGCAAAAAAATCACCACGCGCCATAAAGTTATTAAACTGATCAAAGCTTGCACAAGCTGGAGAGAGTAAAACCATATCCCCTGACTGCAACTGAGGCTTACTCCATTCAACAATCTCTTGCATGGTTTCAAAGCGCTTTGCTGACGGATGCAGTGGCATAAACTTATCACCATCTGCGCCAAAACAGCACAGCTGTACGTTAAGACGCGCTAAAGCCGGGGCTAACTCACTAAAATCGGCACCTTTTCCTTCGCCCCCTACCAACAGATAGAGTTTTCCAGCCAAGTTTAAGCCAGACAACGCGGCTAAGGTACTCGCCACATTGGTCGCTTTAGAATCATTGACCCACTTAATACCTTGATTATCCGCAACAACTTGGCAGCGATGTGTCAGACCACGGTAAGATTTCATTGCCTCTAAGCCCGCTTTAACATCCACCCCAGCTTTGTATAGCAGCGCAATCACCACTAAAGCGTTAGCGACATTATGGCGTCCAACTAAGCTCAATGACTCAACGGCAAGGATCGGTTGACCATCGAAGGTGAGGTACTCGCGACCATCTGTGTGAGTAACACACGCGTCGGCATCAGTGTCCACAGAGAACGTAACCAAGTTTTTGCTGACATCTGGATAAGTTGCAGTATCGTCAGCATTCACAATACAAGCTTGAGCGTGGTCAAAAATACGCAGCTTAGCCTGGCGGTAATCAGCCATACCTTGGTAGCGATCCATATGGTCTTCAGACAAGTTCAAAAACGCGGCTGCAACGAGTTCAAGGCTCGACGTAGTTTCGAGTTGAAAGCTCGATAACTCAAGCACATAGAGATCTGCATCTTGCTCGAGTAGGTCGAGTGCTGGCACACCAATGTTACCACCTACGCCCACTTGCAAGCCTGCGGCTTTTGCCACCACGCCAGTGAGGTCCGTCACGGTGCTTTTGCCGTTTGAACCCGTAATCGCAACTACAGGCTTAGTCACATGCCAAGCAAACAGTTCGATATCACCAACGACTGGGATATTGGCTGCGAGCACTTGCTGAATTTCAGGCGTTGCTAACGCGATACCAGGGTTAGTGACGACAAGATCCGCTTCTAGAAGCCAATCTAAGCGCCAACCACCCGCATGCAATTCCACATCCGCTGGCAATTCTTCTTTGCCTGGAGGGTTGTCTCGCGTATCAATGACTTTGACCTGCAAACTCGCAGGTAAGCGCATCAAATGTTTTACAACAGAGAGCCCGGTGATACCGAGCCCTACTACCACAACTTTTTCAATACCTTGCCAGCGCTGCATGGTCATGGTGTTTATTCCTTAACGTACTTTCAGTGTTGCAAGACCAATAAGAACTAGCACAATTGAGATGATCCAGAAACGTACAATGACGCGTGGCTCTGGCCAACCTTTCAATTCATAGTGGTGGTGGATTGGCGCCATACGGAAAATACGCTGACCACGAAGCTTATAAGAGCCAACTTGCAAAATAACCGATAGTGTTTCCATTACGAACACACCACCCATAATCACCAACACAAACTCTTGGCGCACCAATACCGCGATCGTACCTAATGCACCGCCAAGAGCGAGTGAGCCGACATCGCCCATAAAGACTTGTGCTGGATAAGTGTTAAACCATAGGAAACCAAGACCTGCCCCAACAATTGCCGTACATACAACCACAAGCTCTGAAGCGTAAGGCACGTGCGGGATATGCAAGTAATTAGCAAACTGAACGTTACCAGTCGCCCATGCAATCGCGGCGAAACCTGCTGCAACCAACACGGTTGGCATGATCGCTAGACCATCAAGACCGTCAGTTAAGTTCACCGCATTACTGGTACCGACAATCACAAAGTAAGTCAGTACGATGTACAGTAGACCAAGCTGTGGCATTACGTCTTTAAAGAACGGAACCACAAGTTGAGTTGCACTCGTATCATGACCATGAGCGTATAGAGCAAATGCGACAATCAGAGCGATCACCGACTGCCAAAAGTATTTCCAGCGTGCAATCAAACCGTCGGTGTTCTTGCGTACAACTTTGCGGTAATCATCGACGAAACCAACCGCACCATAGCCACCTAGGACAAAAATCACCGCCCAAACATAAGGGTTACTCAGATCAGCCCAAAGCAAAACGGTGGTAATAATAGCCGCAAGGATCATCACCCCACCCATGGTTGGTGTACCACGTTTGCTGAAGTGAGACTCAGGACCTTCGTTACGCACTACCTGACCGATTTGCAGCATCTGCAAACGGCGGATCATGTGCGGCCCCATCCACAATGAAAGACCTAATGCCGTCAGTACACTGACAATCGCGCGAAACGATAGGTATTCAAATAAGCGGAAGAATGAAAAATATGGCTGTAGCAGCTCTGCAAGCCAAATAATCATGAGTAGATCTCCTTCAACGCAGTTGCGACTTTACTCATTCCAGCACTGTTCGCGCCTTTAACTAATAAAGTGTGAGGGCCCGTATGATTTGGCAACTGCTGTACAATAAATTCAATCATGCGGTCATGTGAGTCGAAGTGTTTACCCTGACAAACCTCACTGATCGCTTTTGCGTCAGCGCCATAAGTCAGCACTTGCTCGAAATTAAATGGGGCTGCATGTTCCCCGACTTGACGGTGAAGTTCAAGACTTTCGTCACCTAACTCTGCCATATTCCCCAAAATAAGCCAGCGAGTGCCGCTAAATCCAGCTAAAAGATCCGCAGCCGCTTTCATAGCAGGAACACTGGCATTGTAACTGTCATCAATCAGTTTGAGGTTATCGCTTAATGCGACAACTTCCACTCGACCTTTCACTTTTGCTAAGTGCGCCAAACCAGAAGCGATCATTGTTAAATCTGCCCCAAGCTCAATGGCTAATGCGGCGGCAGCTAATGCGTTTGCCACATTGTGTTGTCCAATAATACCTAACTGAACATTAACGCTACCGAGCGGAGTATGCATAATAAAGTGAGCTTCACCTTCAGCGTTTAACCCCACATTATCAGCAAAAAAGTCCGCACTCGCATCTTGAGTCGAGAATGTTTTAACTTGCTTATCCGCTAATGCCGCTTGCCAGAACTCACCGCCATGGCTTTCAAGGTTCACGATTGCGACACCACCAGCTTTCAAACCTTGGTAGATTTCCCCTTTGGCTTGTTTCACACCATCGATCGAACCAAAACCTTCTAAGTGCGCCGCGGCAACATTGTTCACCAGCGCCACATCCGGCTGGACTAATGCTGATGTATAAGCAATTTCGCCGATATGGTTGGCACCCAACTCAATCACGGCATAGTCATCCTTTGGTGTCGAGCGCAGTAGAGTCAACGGTACGCCGATATCATTGTTAAAGTTACCCGCAGTAAATAAAACCTGACCGCTTTGCGCCATAATGCTGGCCGTCATCTCTTTCACCGTGGTTTTACCGCAACTACCGGTGATCGCAACGGTTGGCGTCGCACATTGTTGGTGAACATAAGCCCCCAACTGACCAAGTGCCACTTTACTATCCGCTACAACGAGCTGCGGCACTGCGAGCTCTAAAGGACGAGAAACCAATAATGCCGATGCGCCTGCTTCAACCGCTTGCTGCACAAAATCGTGAGCATCAAAACGCTCGCCTACGAGCGCAACAAACAGCGCACCAGATTCAATGTTGCGCGTATCGGTTGAAACTTGAATGATTGAGCAATCGTCGCCAATTAACTCGGCATTCAATACGCCAGCCAGTTGGCTTAAAGTGAGTGAAATCATGATGTAAGTCCTAATAGTTGCTGCGCTGACTCACGATCGGAATAATGAATCGTTTCATTGGCGAGCACTTGGTAATCTTCATGACCTTTGCCGGCAAGCAAAATGATATCTTGCTCATTTGCATGCTCAATAGCATGAAGCAACGCTTTAAAACGATCATGCTGCACAATGGCTTTGTCAGGATGAGTCATCCCTACCAACATATCTTGAACGATCTCAGCTGGGTTTTCGCTACGAGGGTTATCATCGGAAATAATGACATGATCAGCCAAACGCTCGCCGATTTCTGCCATCATAGGGCGCTTACCTTTATCGCGGTCGCCACCACAACCAAAAATCGCCCACAAGTGACCATGGCAATGAACTCGCAGTGCGCATAATGCTTTTTCTAAAGCATCGGGGGTGTGAGCATAATCAACCACAACTTTGGCTTTTCCTTGATGAGCAAACAACTCCATACGACCCAACACTGGCACCAACTGTGGCGCCATTTCAAGTAGTAAGTGTTTATCAATACCAAGCGCTAACAAGGTGGTAAGTGCCAGCAACACATTGGAAGCGTTAAATTCACCAATCAGTGGAGCATGGAGCTGACCTGCACCAAACTTGCCATCAAATGCAATCTCGATACCTTGCTCAGAATAAGTGACCGATGTTGCCCAAACCGCATTGGCATCTGTCTGCGGATAGAGTGAAACCGCAATGGCATCTTCCAAGCGTTCGCACCACTGCGCGCCCACTTTATCATCAATATTGATGATCGCTCGCTGGCAGAGATGTTGGCTAAATAGGCTAAACTTCGCTTCGGCGTACTCTTCCATTGTGCCGTGATAATCTAAGTGGTCACGGCTAAGGTTCGTGAATACACCAGCGGCAAAAGGCAAAGCGCGCACGCGACCTTGAACTAAACCATGCGATGAGACCTCAAGCGCCGTATATTGAGCCCCTTGTTCAGCAAGTTGCGCGATAGTACGTTGCACATCAACCGCGTTGCCTGTGGTGTTGGCTGCTGGCTGAAGATCTGCAAGGAACCCATTACCTGTGGTCCCCATCACTGCCGCTCGATAATCGACCAGTTCAAGCCACTGTGCGATAAGTTGCGTGATGGTCGTTTTACCATTGGTGCCTGTTACCGCAATCAATTGATTATCATGCTTGGCGTATAAGCGACCCGCAAGTTGAGATAGGATCTCAGCCAAGTCATTGATGTATATAATCGCGATTTCGCCTTGATACTCTATCAGCCCATGCTGTTTTGTATCACATGCCTGAGCGATAACGGCATTGGCACCCTTGCTAATCGCAGAATCAATAAATTGTCGACCATCAACAGCATGACCTTTAATCGCAACAAAAGTCACGCCAGTTTCAACTTGGCGGCTATCTAACTCTAGCTGACTCACTGTGGTTGCAGCGAGAGTTTGCGGCACGGTAAACCATGGCGCGAGTAATTCTTTTAACGTGAGGCATAAAGACATTTAGAAGGTCTCACTCTATTCCTGCTTAAATTTATTTTCGTCCGGTGCGATATTAAGGATCTGCAATGTCCCTTTCATAATCTCAGAGAACACGGGACCCGCTACAGAACCACCATAGTAGTTATCACCTTGCGGCTCATTGACAATCACCACTAGCGCAACACGCGGATCACTGGCTGGCGCCACTCCTGCGGTATAGGCAAAGTATTCATCACCATAACCACCGGCGACCGCTTTACGCGATGTCCCCGTTTTCGCTGCAATACGATACCCAGGAACGGCAGCTTTGGTTGCGGTACCACCCGGTTGAGTCACCGTTTCCAACATATCCAGAACCATACGGGCATGTTTTTTATCGATCACTTGGCGTGAGAAATCTTGCTCATTGTTCTCAATAATATGCACTGGTTGGTACTCACCAAGGTTACCCAATGTTGCGTAAGCGTGAGCAAGTTGCAGCGGCGTAATAGTTAAACCATAGCCAAACGACAAGGTGGCAATTTCAAATTGAGACCAACGGCGGCGATTAGGAAAAATACCGTCTGTTTCACCGACTAAGTTCAATCCTGAGCGAGAACCAAACCCAACCGAACTATACATACCCAGTAAGGCTTCAAGCGGCATTTTCAGCGCTAGTTTTGCCACACCGATGTTACTTGATTTCTTCAAGATAGTGGTTAGGTCAGCTTTACCTACTTTAGAGGTATCACGCACGCGGCTACCACCAATCTGCATAATGCCGTTGCCGGTATCAATCACTGTGGTTTCATCTGCCACACCATTTTCTAATGCAGCTAATACGACGAATGGCTTAACCGTTGAGCCCGGTTCAAACGCATCGGTGATCACTCGGTTACGCATTTTCGCCGATTGCAAATCAGAGCGATTATTCGGGTTATAAGATGGCGCATTCACCATCGCTAACACGGCGCCAGTTTTCACGTCCAGCACCACCGCTGAACCTGACGTAGCGCGATAATCCGCTACCGCTTGTTTAATGGCGCGATACGCAATCGCCTGAAGGCGCTGATCGATAGTAAGTGTTAACGGCTTACCCTCTTCTCGATCTTCAAGGGCAATATTTTCGACCACTCGACCATAACGGTCTTTGCGGATAATACGCTTGCCTGCTTCCCCTGTGAGCCACTTGTCATAACTGCGTTCAACGCCTTCTAGACCATGACCATCAATCCCTGTCACACCAACAAGGTGCGCACTCACTTCACCGGCAGGATAATAGCGACGAGACTCTTTCTTAAGACCGATACCCGCAAGCTTTAATTCACGAATATAGTTCGCCATCGCAGGACTAACTTGACGCTGTAGATAGATAAAACGGCGAGTCTTATTCTTTTTGATCTTCTCAATCATTTCTTGACGATCAAGACCAAGCACATCCGCAAGCGCGTGCCAGCGGTCAATATCTTGTGGCCATTCGCTTTGCTGTGCTTGTTCATCATCATCTTTCTTAAAGATGGTCACCGGATCGGCCCATACTGCCTCAACGGGCACACTCACCGCCAAAGGCTCACCATTACGGTCAGAAATAATACCACGCGCAGAATAGAGCGTTTGAGCTCGAATCGAACGCATATCACCTTGTTTGATTAGATTATCCGGTTCGATAATTTGGATATAGCCGATTCGCGCGACGAGCGCAGCAAAGATAAGAAATACGAAGAATAGAACGAGATTAAAGCGCCAACGAATCAGTTGTGGCGCTTCAACAGTAGTTGGTTGGGTCGCAGGTTCGACCTTTTTTTTGGAACTCATGGTAAATCAATCACCACTTCTTTATCTGAATCAGGTCGCTTCATGTCCAAGTCTTGTTTCGCCACCGCTTGCACGCGACTATGCTCTGCTAATGCCGTTTCTTCTAGCAAAAGGTTTCGCCACTCATCATCAAGACGTTCACGCTCCTTCAATGCTTGGTCTTTCTCAGAAATAGCAGCGCGCGTATGGTGGGTAGTAAAAACCACAGCCATTGCACTTGCAAAAATAAGCAATAACATCGCTAATGGAATGCGACCGACGGTGATCAGGTCAAGACCAATCAACTTTGCAAGATTCGGTGTGGTTTTCTTCATAGCAAATTAAAGCTTTTCTGCAATGCGCAATACTGAACTGCGTGAACGCGCGTTCACTTCAATTTCCTGCTTGCTTGGCTTAATGGCTTTGCCGACCGCTTTTAGGTTAGCACTGCCTAACGCTTTAATTTGTTCTTCCGTCAAAGGAATACCGTGTGGTACTTCCGGACCTTTACTCTCTTTACGAATAAAGCGTTTAACCATGCGGTCTTCCAGTGAGTGGAAGCTAATCACTGATAAGCGACCTTCTGGCGCAAGAATGCTTGCTGCGCCTTTCAACGCAGTATCGATCTCTTCTAGCTCACTGTTGATGTAAATACGGAATGCTTGGAATGCACGCGTTGCTGGGTGCTTCTTCTCTTTGAAGCTTTTTGGTGCCGCTTCAGAAATAAGCTTAGCTAACTGACCAGTGCGCGTTAGTGGCTCATTCTCTTCGTTTTCACGGTAAGCAACGATCGCTTTGGCAATGCGACGAGCATGCTTATCTTCACCGAACTCACGGATAACCCAAGTGATATCGTCCAGATCCGCTTCCATCAACCATTGCGACACAGGAATCCCTGATGTAGGGTCCATACGCATGTCCAATGGACCATCTTTCATGAAGCTAAAACCGCGCTCAGCATCGTCAAGTTGTGGTGACGATACGCCTAAGTCAAACAGCACACCGTCGACCTTACCCACTAAATCATACTGCTGTGCGTAAGTTGCAATGCCCGAGAATGGACCGTGAACAATCGTAAAACGTGGATCATCAATCTTCTTTGCTTCTTCAATGGCTTGAGGGTCGCGGTCAATACTAAACAAGCGACCATTCTCACCCAGTTTAGATAAGATAGTGCGGCTGTGTCCGCCACGACCAAACGTACCATCGATGTAAGTGCCATCTGGCTTAATTGCCAACCCATCAATGGATTCATTTAGTAATACAGATATGTGTTTGAATGCTTCTGTCATAGTTATCTCATCTAGCTAGCGTAGTAATACGTGCTCACTCTCAGTGTACTGATTTCATCACTTAACGCCACCTTGATAGGGAGGCTTCACGTGATATTGCGCTAAGTTTATTGCTTACAAAATAAATTTCGTCAATAAAAAGCAAAAAACCCATTATAACGAATGCGTCACAATGGGTCTCGAAAATGTATCGTGGTGGAATATTGCTGTCACAGGCAAGCTCTCGCAATCGACAAGTCAGCTTAACCACTAGTGCAACCACCTCTTTTCAAGCGGCACGGAGATTAGCATACCTAAGAGTGCTGGGTAAACGCTCACTACCGTTAAACCCAAAACAAACTTGAGACATCGGTAAAAACCATTGCGTGAAAACTAAAAATCGTAAAAAAAAGCCGCCATTATAGACGGCTCAAGCAACACAACACTCATAGTTTGCTGACCAATTGAGCGTTGCTTGATAAGCATGAACGGGGGACGCTCACGCTCTCTTCGCTAACTACAGCGTAGTCTACGTAGTTCCTTAATACCAATTTATAACTAGCACTTTGGTTTATAAAACTTAGCGTTTAGTTATAAGTCTGCAAAATTAAAGCGTCGAATAAAGACGGTAATACCACCAGATAAGCGCCAATGCATGGATGGGCACTTAAATAATGTAACGAATGCGATGTGGAATTTTTGTGAGAGGCAGAAATTTTCTCGTCCCAAGATCACAAAGACCCCGCATAAATGCGAGGTCTTGTGAATCCAAAGGATTGGAGCCGACATATAAGCCGGGTTCTGTTCCGCTTGCGCGGCGGTAGCCATTCGTCTAGGCCAGCAATCGCTCACTGGCTCGAGCAACCTACCCGCCTCCTTACGCGAGCAACGCAATGTGGAGGCCTATTTGGTCTTGCTCCGGGTGGAGTTTACCCTGCAACGAACTGTTGCCAGTCGTCCGGTGCGCTCTTACCGCACCCTTTCACCCTTACCTGATCCCTTGCGGGCCATCGGCGGTCTTCTCTCTGCTGCACTTGTCGTAGGCTTGCGCCCCCCAGGCGTTACCTGGCACCCTGCTCTATGGAGCCCGGACTTTCCTCCCCTTTGTCAGTCTCCCGAAGGACGTCAACGTCAGTTTCCCAAAGGACCTCAACGTCAGTCTCCCGAAGGACATCAACAAAGCAGCGACTACCCAGTCAACTCCGAGGGCGGATTGTATAGAGTTAGGCGCACCCTGTCTAGCAAGATCACAAATATGGTGCAATGAACGGTTTAAGTGATTAGAAAGTGGGCGATGCGGGATGCGGGATGCGGGATGCGGGATGCGGGATGCGGGATGCGGGATATTTTGTTTTTTAGAGAACGAGTTGAGTCAATGGTTTTTAGTAATCAAGACTGAACATCAAACCTTACGCCCCTCAAGAGCGAGGAACGAGCGAGTTGGGGATCTCGCTTTCACACAACAAAACAAGATTCCCTACTCGCGCTAACGCGCTCTATGGAATGACAAATCTTAGACTAGCGCGTACTAATGCAACGCACTTTACTACGTCGGGAAGCAAAACGTTCCGTAGGACGAAGTCCGTTCCCACCTCCCGAAGCGCAGCGTTCCTATTACCTTAATCCAGATTCTCCAAACCCCACTTGTAGAGTGCGTTCTTTTTCAGATTGTAAATTTCTGCTGCCAGTGCTGCGGCTTTTTTCAATGGCAACTCTTTAGTCAAAATCGCCAGTGTACGTAACGCTTCATCTGGCAATGTGTTGTCAGCCACTTCACGGTGACCATGTACCAGCAGTACCATTTCGCCACGCTGCTGGTTTTCATCAGCTTTAACCCATTCAACCAACTCACCCAGCGGCAAACCTTGGAAGGTTTCAAACGTTTTGGTGAGCTCACGCGCCAACACGACTTCACGCTCAGGACCGAGGATATCCAACATATCATCAAGTGAGTCTAAAATACGATGTGGCGACTCATAGAAGATACAAGTGCGCTCAACTTTCGCGATTTCTAGCAACTTATCTTTTCTTGCTTTACTCTTTGGTGGTAAAAAGCCTTCGAAGCTAAAGCGATCAGAAGGCAAGCCAGATGCACTTAACGCTGTGATAACAGCACAAGCACCCGGCAGAGGTACAACTTTTACGCCCGCTTGACGACATTGCGACACAAGATGGTAACCTGGGTCACTGATAAGTGGTGTTCCCGCATCAGAAACTAACGCGATAGATTGACCCGATAATAATTTTTCCACCAAAACTTGTGCTTTTTGCTGCTCATTATGGTCATGCAATGGGAAAGTTTTGGTCGAAATATTAAAGTGAGCTAGTAACTTACCGGTATGACGGGTATCTTCTGCTGCAATAAGATCTACACTATTTAGGACTTCAATCGCACGTTGGGTGATATCACCTAAATTACCAATTGGAGTCGGTACAATGTAGAGAGTTGGGATCTGTGCAGGTAAGGTTTTATTATCTGTCATTTGTTTAGCATCACTTCAACGATTAATATAGACACAATCTTATACGGAATTTACAAAGAACTCATGGCCAAGAATAACCACAAGCGATTAAGTGTACCACGCTTACTCACTCCTGTAGCCCTCGCGGTCGTTTTAGCGGCGTGTTCGTCTACTTCATCGACATCTCGAGGCGTCGATATCACAAGTGATCCGACTCGTTCTGTCACTGACTATTTGATCCAAGCAGACAGTAGCCAAGGTAGTTTGCAAAGTGATTGGTTAATCATGGCGCTGAAAGCAGCCGTTGAAGCGAACGATACAAATCAAGCTAACCTGCTTATCGCACGTCTCTCACGCCAACCGCTGACCGATATGCAACAAGCAGAGTGGCAGTTGGCTCGTGCACAAATGCTTTATAACAACCAACAGTTTGTTCAAGCTGGTGAATTACTTAATTTCCGTCCAACTTGGCGCTTAGCCAATGAGCAATGGCAAGAATATTACCAATTGCGCGCCGACATTTTTGCCAAACAGCAAAACTACTTCGCTGCAGCACGTGAGCAGTCTTTGCTAACTGAGTTTGAAAGCAAGTCGCAACAGAGCTATCTTGCACAAAGCATTTGGGAAAACCTCACGCAATACTCAGCGCAAGAATTAAACCAATTTACTGTCAATCCAAATGAGACGGTATTTGCAGGTTGGGTACAACTAGCGACTTATAATGCCACTCTCGCAGGCAATATTACTCAGCTGAAAAGTAGCATTGAACAATGGCTCGTGGATAACCCAAACCATCCAGCAGCACTATACACACCAGAAGCGATTGAAAACATTCTCTCGCTAGAAATCACCAAACCTGTTAATACGGCACTACTATTACCGCTATCTGGTAAGTTTGCTAAACAAGCTCAACTGATCCGCGATGGCTTCATTCTACAGATGATGAACGACGAGCAGCGCGATCCAAACGCCACGCTAACGGTGATTGATACTAACGTTAATGATCCGGCAAGCCTGCAGCAAACCTTCATCGACAAAAACATCGATTTTGTTGTTGGTCCACTGGTGAAGAGTAACATTGCCGCACTGCAACAAGCGCAGACCGCAACAGGCGCGCCACTACCAATGCTCGCGCTTAATATTCCTGATGATATTCAGTCAGGTAGCAACGTATGTTACCTAGCACTATCGCCAGAGCAAGAAGTGGCGCAAGCGGCGAAACATTTATATCAACAAGGCTACCGTTACCCACTGATCTTAGCACCGAAAGGTCGCTTAGGTCAGCGAGTGGTTGAAGCATTTGATCAAGAGTGGGATAAATACAGCACCAATAAAGTTGCGGTAAACCTATTCACAGACAAGCGCCAACTTCAGCGCAGCATTAACACAGCGTTCGGCTTACAAGAGAGTCAGCAGCACATCGCACAAATGGAATCACTGTTAGGCATGCAGTTGGAAAGCCAACCTCGTAGCCGTCGTGATATTGATGCGGTTTATATTGTTGCAGGTAGCAGTGAACTAACGCTGATCAAACCGTTTATTGAAGTGGCAATCAACCCAGACACCAATCCACCAAAACTGTTCTCAAACTCACGCAGTAACAGTGGTCGTCAGCAATATGAAGATCTGACCGGTGTTATGTACAGCGACATTCCATTGCTGATTCAGCCAAACAGTGCCATTGAAGCACAAATGAATCAAATGTGGCCGAAAGGGTCAAACGCAGAGAAACGCCTACAAGCACTGGGGATGGATGCCTACCTACTGATGGAACAGTTACCACAAATGAAAGTCGTTCAAGGTGCGACGGTCAACGGTAATACGGGCGTGCTTAGCATCGACAGTAACTGTGTTGTACAGCGAGAGATTAGCTGGGCAGAGCATGGCACTGCTGAGCAAGCTGAATAAAGGGCTGTTCTTTGAATCACAAGCGGAGAAACACCTTTCCGCTTGTGGTTTGACACTGATCGCGCGTAACTTCCGCATCAAAGGTGGTGAACTCGACCTTATCATGCAAGATAACGACTGCATTGTTTTTGTCGAAGTGCGCTATCGTAAAAATCAACATTTTGGACATGCTGCCGAGACAGTGACTTACGCTAAACAGCAACGACTGTTGAAAGCGGCCAACTTATGGCTGCTTAAACAAGGCTTGTCTATTCACACAACTCATATTCGTTTTGACTTAGTCGCTATTCATCACAATGGTGAACAAGTAGAATGGATAAAAAACGCAATCACGCAAGGATAACTGATGCTCGATAGCATTAAAGAGAGCTTCACAGAAAGCATTCAAATTCAAATTGCAGCGGCAGAAGCACTACCAGATGCCATTACTCATGCTGCTCAAGCGATGGTTTCTAGCCTACTGAATGGCAACAAGATTCTCTGCTGTGGTAACGGCGGCTCGTCTTCCAATGCACAACAGTTTGTTTCTTGTCTACTCAACCGTTTTGAGACTGAACGCCCTAGCCTACCAGCGATGGCGCTAACCTCTGACAACACGACGTTAACCGCAGTAGCCAATGACTACCACTACGAGCAAATCTTCTCGAAACAAGTGCGTGCATTTGGCCAACCAGGCGATATCTTACTGGCGATATCTACCAGTGGTAATAGCAAAAACATCATCAAGGCGATGGAAGCGGCAGTAACCCGTGACATGACCATTATTGCACTTACCGGCAAAGATGGTGGTGAAATGGCAGGGCTGTTGGGTGAGCATGATGTGGAAATTCGTATTCCATCTCACAGAACGGCAAGAATTCACGAGGTCCATATGGTGACCTTACACTGCTTATGTGATTTGATAGACCAAGTTCTATTCCCAGCTCACGAAGAGTAATGAGATGAAGTTTGTAAAAGCCCTATTTGTTAGCCTAGTTTTACTCTCTAGCACCGGATGTGCAGGTTTGTTCGTCGCCGGCGCTGCTACCACAGTCAACTTAGTCACCGACACGCGCACCACCAAAGAGATTTGGAACGACAGCAATATAGAGCTTGAAGTTGCCGGTCTGACGAACAAGGCCCCTTATAAAGGCGCGGTTCGCATCAGTGCCAGCTCTTACAAAGGTATTGTTGTTTTGATGGGGCAAGCGAGTAACGAGCAGCTGCTGAATGAATTTGAACAGCAAGCGCGTCAAGTGTCAGGCGTGACGCAAATTCATAATCAAGTTCGTATCAAACAGCCACTGTCCATTGGTGAGATCAGCCACGATAGCTGGATTACGACCAAAGTGAAGTCGGCGATTGTGACTGACAAAGAATTAGCTTCAGTGAAAATTAAAGTGATTACAGAAGATAGAGAAGTGTTCTTGCTGGGTTACGTTTCTCACGCGCATGCCGATCAAGCGGCTGAGATCGCACGCAATGTCTCTGGTGTTAAACAGGTAATCAAAGCCTTCCAATACGGCGATTAATCCATTCCTATTGTTTTCGGCAACAAAAAAGCAGCGTGAATACGCTGCTTTTTTTATTCTACTTGCTACCTACGAGCAGTACTATTTAACTACACGTAGACTTGGACGACCTTTTGGTCGTGGTGGTTCATCATCAGGCGTAACAGAATCTTCAACCGATTCCTCCGCTAGTGATAAACCTGCGCTCTCTTCCACTTCTTCAATGAAGCCATCTTCAGTGTCGTCAAACACATCCATGTAAGCTTCTTCTGGGTCAAACATTGTACCCGCACCGTTTTCACGGGCGTAAATAGCTTGAACCGCATACAGAGGCACAATCACAACGTGTGGGCGACCGCTAAAGCGAGCGTTAAACGTGATTTCATCATCACCAAGTTGCAAATTACCAACTGCGCGTGGTGCCACGTTAAGAATGATTTGTCCATCTTGAACAAACTCTTGTGGTACACGCACACCCGGTAGCGTCGCCGCTACAACTAAGTGAGGCGTTAAATCATTGTCCACCAGCCACTCATAAAATGCGCGTAGCAAATATGGGCGGCGAGGTGTCATATTAGAAATATCCATTGCAGTGAAATTAACGAACTAGGCGCATTTCACGTTCAGCTTCAGTTAGTGAAGCTAGGAATGAATCACGTTCAAATACGCGGTTCATATACACTTTCAGCTCTTTAGAGCCAGGACCTACAAGCTCGATACCTAGTTGAGGTAAACGCCATAGTAGCGGAGCAAGGTAACAGTCGATTAGGCTGAACTCTTCGCTCATGAAGTATTCGAATTCTGCGAAAACTGGACCTAGAGTTAGTAGGTCGTTACGTAGTTTGTTACGCGCAGCATCTGATTCTTCAGCTGTACCATTTACCACTTTCTCTGCTAGTGAGTACCAGTTCTTTTCGATACGGTAGATCATTAGACGGCTGTTACCACGAGCAACTGGGTAAACAGGCATTAGAGGTGGATGAGGGAAACGCTCATCTAGGTACTCCATGATGATTTTTGAGTCATATAGAGCTAGCTCGCGATCAACCAGAGTTGGAACAGTTTTGTATGGGTTTAACTCAATCAATTCCGCAGGCAAGTTCGCTTCATCAACTAGCTCAACCTCAACGCTTACGCCCTTTTCAGCGAGAACAATACGCACCTGATGGCTATACATATCAGATGCACTTGAGAATAGAGTCATCACAGAACGTTTATTGGCAGCTACAGCCATGGAGCCCTCCAGCACACTTACAGAAATAAAAAACAATGGAGGCTAAGCCTCCATTGTAAACAGTCAAATATGGTAATTAGCACGACATGATAGCACAATTAATGCACATCACGCCAATACTCTTTCTTAAGCAACACTACCACAATCGTGAAGATCACTAAGAAGCCCATTACCCACCAACCTAAGGTGTGACGTTCAAGTTTCACCGGGTCGCCTGAATATTCAAGGAAGTTAACCAAATCACGAACAGCATCATCGTACTCTTCTGAGTTTAGCTCACCAGAACCATCTGTCTCGATACCAACCACGACTTGTACTTCTTCACCATCAACCACTTTCGTGCCCATAACCGGTGTAGGAATACCTTGTAGCTCTTCCAACACATGCGGCATACCAACACTTGGGAACACCACGTTATTCACGCCAAACGGACGAGAAGGATCTTCATAGAACGAACGTAAGTAAGTGTATAGCCAATCAGTACCACGAACGCGCGCCACTAGAGTGAGATCTGGAGCTGGACCACCAAACCACTTAGCGGCTTGCTTCTCTGGCATGGCATTTTCCATCAGATCACCCACTTTGGCATTCGGGTCAAAGATCAGGTTCTCTTTCATCAGCTCAACTGGAATGCCGATATCACGTGCAACGCGCTCGTAACGTTGATACTGCGCTGAGTGACAGCCAAAGCAGTAGTTCATAAATAGCTTAGCGCCATTTTGCAGTGATGCTTGATCACTCAGATCGTTATTGGCTTTATCTAACGGTACGTTTGCGCCCGCAGCCAGCGCCAGTGATGGCAACATGGCAAACAAAACTAAAATCCACTTTTTCATTTGAATGTCACCCTCTCTGGTAATGGTTTCGTCGCCTCATTCTTACTGTAGAAGTACAGTAGAACGAAGAACATGAAGTAACCTAAGCTAAAGATCTGCGCGAGTAGCGTGTATAGCGGTGTCGCTGGAAGCGCACCTAAGATACCCAACGCGATAAAGCTGATGGTGAACTGAATGATGTTGATTAAGTGGAACTTACTGCGGTAACGGTAAGAGCGAACTTTACAACGGTCTAGCCAAGGCAGAACAAATAGCACTGCAATTGACGCACCCATTGCAATAACACCAAGTAGTTTGTCTGGAACCGCACGCAAAATTGCGTAGAACGGAGTGAAGTACCAAACAGGAGCAATATGCTCTGGTGTTTTCAGTGGGTTAGCGGCTTCAAAGTTAGGTGGCTCAAGGAAGTAGCCGCCCATCTCTGGGTTAAAGAACAGCACATAGCAGAACAAGAATAGGAAGCCAGCGACACCCACCAAATCTTTCACCGTACCGTAAGGGTGGAACGGGATAGAATCGATGATGTCGTACTTCTTCGAGTAGTAATCATGGAACTTGAACTGCGTTTGGTAATCGTCGCCCATCGTGCCTTTTGGCAGTTTGGTCTCAATACCATCCGGGTTGTTTGAGCCCACTTCGTGCAGTGCCAACACGTGCAATACGATAAGTAGTAACAGTACGATTGGCAGCGCAATAACGTGAAGGGCAAAGAAACGGTTTAGCGTTGCACCTGAAATCACGTAGTCACCACGAATCCAAAGCGTTAGGTCATCGCCAATCACCGGAATCGCACCAAACAGCGAAATGATTACCTGTGCACCCCAGTATGACATTTGTCCCCAAGGCAGTAGGTAACCCATAAAGGCTTCAGCCATCAACACGAGGAAGATCAGCATACCAAACACCCACAGCAATTCACGTGGCTTTTGGTACGAGCCGTAAATCAAACCGCGGAACATGTGGAGGTAAACCACGACGAAGAATGCTGACGCGCCCGTTGAGTGCATATAACGCAGCAACCAACCGTATTCCACATCACGCATAATGTATTCAATCGAAGCAAACGCACCTTCACCAGAAGGAACGTAGTTCATGGTTAACCAGATCCCGGTTAGGATTTGGTTAACAAGCACCAACATTGCTAGTGAGCCGAATAAATACCAAAAGTTAAAGTTCTTTGGCATTGGATATTCAGAAAGGTGCTTCTTGTACGCATTCATTGCGGGTAAGCGTTTTTCTACCCAATCCAGTAGAGCTTGCATTATGCCTCCCCTTCTTCATCAACACCGATCATGATCCTGGTATCGCTTAAGTACATATGCTTAGGCACCACCAGGTTTAATGGTGCTGGTACGCCTGAGAATACGCGTCCAGCCATATCGAATTTTGAACCGTGACATGGGCAGAAGAAGCCCGACTTAACACCTTGAACCTGCTCGCTGAAACTGTCAGGCAAATAGGTAGGAGAACATCCAAGGTGAGTACAGATGCCCACGGCAACAAAGTATTCTGGTTTGATAGAACGGAAAGCATTCTGTGCGTAAGCAGGTTGCTGCTCTTCGCCAGATGCTGGGTCACGAAGTTGACCATCAAGTTCGTTTAAAGTATCCACAACTGTCTGTGCGCGGCGGACAACCCATACAGGTTTACCTCGCCATTCCACGCGCACCATCTGCCCCTCTTCCAGTTTGCTGACATCAACTTCAACTGGGGCACCTGCTGCTTTCGCTTTTTCACTTGGGTTCCAAGATTTAATAAAAGGCACGGCAACCGCTGCAGCTCCCAAACCACCAACAACGGCTGTTGTTGCGGTCAGAAAGCGTCTACGACCGTTATTTAAAGGCGCATTGCTCATCCAAACATTCTCCCATTTGCTCCTTATGGATTATTGTTATTCCTTACCAAGAGCATGGCTAACAAATTGAGTTTTGTTGTATTTATTTGAGCGCAAATGATAATTAAAACCCTACTTTTTGACAAGGTAAAGCTACTTTTTTGCAACATTTATGAATACAAACGCTAAAGTCGTCACAAAAGCAGAACATTGATGTGGGAAGTATTTTTGCAGATGAGATTGGGAAAAGATTTACTTGGCGCAGAAAAACAAAAAGCCTGGCATATAGCCAGGCTTTTGACGCCACATCCAGTAAAACTGGAAGCGAATCTTTGTAAAAAGATTAACGCTTAGAGAACTGTGGACGACGACGTGCTTTACGTAGACCAACTTTCTTACGTTCAACGCAACGAGCGTCACGAGTAACGTAACCAGCTGCACGTAGAGCAGGACGGAAAGACTCATCGTATTCCATTAGAGCGCGTGTGATACCGTGACGGATCGCACCAGCTTGACCAGAAATACCGCCACCTTTAACAGTAACGTATAGGTCTAGTTTCTCAGTTAGTTCAACTAGCTCTAGAGGTTGTTTAACAACCATGCGAGAAGTTGGACGACCGAAGTATTCATCAAGGCTACGCTTGTTGATTACGATGTTGCCGCTGCCTGGTTTGATGAAAACACGTGCAGCTGAGCTTTTGCGACGGCCAGTGCCGTAGTATTGATTCTCTGCCATTTTCGAAATCCCCGATTAGATGTCTAGTACTTGTGGTTGTTGAGCAGCATGGTTGTGCTCAGCGCCAGCGTAAACTTTTAGCTTACGGTACATAGCACGGCCTAGAGGACCACGTGGAAGCATACCTTTAACCGCTAGTTCAAGAACCATTTCTGGCTTACGATCGATCAGCTTTTCAAAAGTGATTGATTTAAGACCACCAGGGAACTCAGAGTGACGGTAGTAAACTTTGTTCTTAGCTTTGTTACCAGTTACAGCAACTTTTTCCGCATTGATAACGATGATGTAGTCACCAGCGTCACAGTGTGGAGTGTATTCAGCTTTGTGTTTGCCACGTAGGCGAGATGCAATTTCACTTGCTAGACGGCCAAGAGTTTTACCTTCAGCGTCTACAACGTACCAGTCGCGTTTTACAGTTTCTGGTTTAGCAACGAAAGTTTTCATGCTAATAATAACCCGTTAAATTAAGATTAAACTTTACAGGAGTACCCACGGTACTCCCACACTGTCTAAGAGCCCAGTCATCACCCCTTCGAGCGGTTGGCACTCTCGACCAAATTCCGAAATAACTTCGATATCAGGTCTGCAGTAACGGTGGGTCGCAGGATTATATTGAAGTGAGCTGAAAAAATCATCTCTTTTTTTTAAGAAAGATCCCACTTTTTACTTCAACAGCAAAAATTTTGTTTACTTAGGCTAAATGCTCTAACGCTAAGTAGTCATGGCTCTGCATCTCAGTTAAGCGAGATATACAACGTTTAAATTCAAACTCAAGCTGCCCGTTAGTATAAAGCGCTTCCAACTCAACCTCTGCCGAGATGATTAACTTCACATTACGCTCATAAAACTCATCCACTAAGGCAATAAAACGACGCGCGGCATCATCAATGGTGCGATTCATCTGCAATACATCAGCCAGCAATACCGTATGGTAGATACGTGACAGCTCAATATAGTCATTTTGGCTGCGAGCCGTTTGGCACAATTGGGCAAAGGTGGCATGAAGAACACCATCTGCTGCTTTTTCTACCGCGATTTGGCGGTGGTTGATTTCAATCTCTTGAGTCCCCCCTTTACCTTCACCGACCAATTGTAAGTAATAACGCTGCATATTCTCACTGGCAACTTGGTCAAGAGGATAATGGTATATCTCCGCCTGCTCTAAGGTTCTTAGCCGATAATCAATACCACTATCGACATTCATAATTAAGCAGTGCTTTTCGATTAATTCGATTGCAGGCAAAAAACGCGCTCGTTGTAAGCCATTGCGATATAGGTCATGGGGTGGGATATTCGACGTCGCAACTAAAATCACACCACGCTCAAACAGCGCTTGAAACAAAGTACCAAGGATCATCGCGTCGGTGATGTCCGAAACAAAAAATTCATCAAAGCAGATAATCTCCGCCTCTTGCTTAAATTTGTCAGCCACCACATTGAGTGGGTCACTTTTATCGCCCAATGCATTCAACTCATCATGCACACGCAACATAAAGCGGTGAAAATGGACACGCATTTTTTTATCGCTCGGCAGCGCATCAAAGAAAGTGTCCATTAGATACGTTTTTCCGCGACCGACTCCACCCCAGAAATAAAGCCCTTGTGGCGCTTGAGGCAAAACGTCTTTTTTGCCAAACCAGCTCTTCCATTTAGGCAGAACCTCGACGGGTGTTTGCTGGTAAGCAATGAATTGATGATAAAGATTGTCGAGGGCTTCGACGGCTTGAAGCTGTGCACTATCTTGTTGGAAGTTGTGCAGCTCAATATCAGATTTATATCTTTGTAACGGTGTCATGGGCTAGACCTTAGTTTCACTGCAGCGCCTAGCTATCCAATCTCTCTGCTCTATACTATGTTTTGCGCAGTTTCGCTGGATAGGGTCACACGCATTTTTCTTTATTGGTTTAATTTCTCATAGTACCATGTGATATGAGCATGTGTAACCACTTGGTAAACAACATGTAAAACAAATAATAAGGAGCAATTATGCCTTGGATTTATGCCCTTGTAGGTGTGCTTGTTGGCGCAGTGATTGGATTTGCTATTTCCCGCTTTACCGCACCTGACTACAAGAAACAAAAGAAACTCTACAAAGATTTAGAAACAGCAAAGTTTGAACTTGAACAGCAAAAACAAGAGTTGACTGATCACTTTGCTCAATCAGCTGAAATGTTGGACTCTCTAGGTAAAGAGTACACGAAGCTTTACCAGCACATGGCGAAAACCTCTTCTGAACTGCTGCCAAACATTCCAGAACAAGATAACCCATTTGCACAAAAAGTCGCTCAGCAAAAAGCGGCAGCGAGTGCAGATGAATCTTTAGAAGATGCACCAAAAGATTATGCCAACGGGGCTACGGGTCTGCTGCGTGAAGAGAAAAAAGAGTACGTCGACGCACCGGAACCAACCGAGGAAAAAAAAGCCTCTTAAAAACTGAATAAATTTAGTCCTCTGTGAACTAAGTAGGTTTTTTCGAGTCATATCTCCCATAAGTAACTATTGTTCTGCTATTTGTTACGTAAATAGTTACGTAACAAAGTAGAACGTAACGAGCCAACCCAGCGATTCAGCGGTTGGCTCTTAATAGGTCCTCACTTTATAGGAGTTATTCGATGAAAAAACCTTTGCTTGTCTTAACAGCATTATCTCTAAGCTTAAGTTCGATCATCACATCATTGCCTGCTACCGCAGCGCTTCCAGTCTCAGTTGGTGGTGAGCAATTACCAAGTCTTGCACCTATGCTAGAAAAAGTAACCCCAGCGGTGGTTAGCATTGATGTAGAAGGTACCCAAGTTTCCCGTCAACGTATTCCAGAGCAGTTCCGCTTTTTCTTCGGTCCTGACTTCCCTGCCGAGCAATTACAAGAACGCCCATTTAGAGGGCTAGGTTCTGGTGTCATTGTCGATGCGAAAAAAGGCTATATCGTTACTAACTTCCATGTAATTAAAGGCGCTGAAAAAATCCGCGTTAAACTGCATGATGGTCGCGAGTACGATGCCGAGCTGATTGGCGGTGATGAGATGTCGGATATTGCACTGCTAAAACTCGAAGAAGCAAAAAACTTAACTCAAATCACGTTGGCTGATTCTGACCAGTTACGCGTTGGCGATTTTAGCGTTGCGATTGGTAACCCATTTGGCTTAGGTCAAACGGTGACATCAGGCATCGTATCAGCCCTAGGTCGTAGCGGGTTAAACATCGAAAACTTCGAGAACTTTATTCAAACTGATGCGGCGATCAACAGTGGCAACTCGGGTGGCGCACTGGTGAATCTCAATGGTGAGCTGATTGGTATCAATACTGCTATTCTCGGACCGAATGGCGGTAACGTCGGCATCGGCTTTGCCATTCCGTCGAATATGATGAAAAACCTCACCGAGCAAATCCTTGAATTTGGTGAAGTGAAACGTGGCATGCTTGGTGTTCAAGGTGGTGAAGTCACGTCTGAACTTGCAGAAGCCTTAGGTTATGAATCGAGCAAGGGGGCGTTTGTTAGCCAAGTCATGCCTGATAGCGCCGCAGAAAAAGCCGGGCTAAAAGCGGGCGATATCATTGTGTCAGTCAATGGTAAGGCAATCAGCACCTTCCATGAACTGCGCGCCAAAATTGGTACGCTAGGCGCAGGCAAAGAGGTTGAGCTTGGCGTTTTGCGTGATGGCAAAGAGAAAAGCTTTGATGTAGTGCTGGGTGAGCAAACCAACGTTAAAACCACCGCCGATAAACTGCACGAAGGTCTTGCGGGTGCGGAGCTCACTAACACCAACGCTAGCGATAACGCAACGGGAGTAAAAGTAACATCCGTTGCAGAAGGCTCTCCTGCTGCCAGCTATGAATTGCAGCAAGGCGATATCATCATTGGCGTCAACCGCCAAAGAGTAAAAAACCTAGCGGAGTTCCGTGCAATTGTTGAAAAGCACAAAGGGATTTTGGCACTGAATATCCAACGCGGTGATCGAACGCTTTACCTAGTTGTGCGCTAAAGGTCAAACGCCCTAACGTTAAAGGGACAGTAAAGCAATTTACTGTCCCTTTTTACTGCCTCATGATCAGCGGATGTGAAGAAATAGACATCTATACCGAATCAACCTGACACAGTACTGGGTATAATGCTATCCTTCTGATTTTGTTCTGTCTGTTATTCATTTGGGGAATGTATGCTCAGTTTTTTATTGCGCTCAGTAGGACTCGGTCTTGCAACAGCGGCACTGCTGCTGGTAGCCGTACCGTCACTGCGCACAAATGTGCTGCCAGACAACATCACTGACCCCATTAGTGATATCACCTCATTACAAGTCTCATTTAATGATGCTGTGCGTAAGGCTGCACCTGCTGTCGTCAACATATATAGCCGCAAATACACTGAAGAAGATCGCTCTAAACTTCTCACTCAAGGGCTAGGTTCCGGCGTTATTGTCAGTGAAAAAGGCTACATCATCACCAACTACCATGTGGTTGCTCAAGCAGACCAAATTATTGTCGCTTTGCAAGATGGTCGTGTTGCCGCTGCACAACTTGTTGGTAAGGATCGCCGTACTGATATTGCCGTTTTACGTATTGAAGGCTCGAATCTGCCCGTGATCCCGCTCAACTCTGACTACAAAGCTAAGGTAGGTGACATAGTGCTCGCGATTGGTAACCCCTACAACCTTGGGCAAACCACCACCTTTGGTATTATTTCGGCTACAGGTCGCTCTTCTATCAGTGCCGGCGGGCGCCAAGCATTTATCCAAACCGATGCTGCCATCAATGAGGGGAACTCGGGTGGTGCTTTAGTCAATACGCGCGGTGAATTAGTCGGTATTAATACCGCCTCCTTCCAGCAGGCAACAGATTTGGAAACCTACGGTATCTCATTTGCCATTCCTTACTCACTCGCCAATCAAATCATGAATAAAATCATCGCGGATGGACGTGTGATTCGCGGCTACATCGGTGTCGATGGACAAGATATCACCTCAGTGACAGCTCGTTTACTTGGTAATGAACATCTGGGTGGCATCATTGTACTCGGTGTCGACCCTAATGGTCCGGCGGCTGATGCAGGATTTCAAGCACAAGACATTATCTTGAAAATCGACGGACAAAAAATCAATGGTCGCCAAAGTGTGTTGGAAATCGTTACCGAACTGCGCCCTGGTACGACCGTTGATGTGTTGGTGCTCAGAAAAGGTAAAGAGTTAACCATTCCGGTGACAGTGGCAGAAGATACGCGCGAATAATTGCGTTAAGTGAATCTTTACCTAACAGATTTTACCTAACGGATAGTCGCTTTGATTAAATAACTCTCAAGCAATCTTCACTCAAACTGCAGAAACAAAAAAACCAGCCGAGGCTGGTTTTTTTATCTTTATTCGCTGACGCTTTCTTCGCTTGCATCATCGCTTGAGTCAATCTCAATGCGAGTCACTCGCTGCAAGCCACGTGGTAGTAGTGCACCACGGCGTCCACGTTCGCCACGGAAGTTCTCAAGATCAGACGGTTTCAAACCTAACTTGCGTTTGCCTGCATACAGAGTAATCGAGCAATCTTTAGGGATAGACATCAAATGCGACACTATCTCTTCACGCTCTTTCGCTTTCGCAGCTGGAATATTGATGATCTTATTACCCTTACCTTTACCCAGTTGTGGCAGTTCCTTAATTGGGAACAATAGCATACGCCCTTGGTTGGTTATCGCTAAGATTTCATCACTGTCCAGATCACGGATTGTCTGTGGTGTCATGACCTGTGAGTTTTGCGGTAGTGTCACTAACGCTTTACCACTGCGGTTCTTCGACAGTAAGTCGCTACCTTTACACACAAAACCATAACCCGCATCCGAGCCAATCAACCATAGTTGAGTCTCCTCACCCATGATCACTTGGCGAACCGACGTTCCCGCTGCAACATTCAAGCGCCCCGTAATAGGCTCACCTTGACTGCGCGCGGATGGTAATGAATGCGACTCAAGTGAGTAACTACGACCATCACTGCCTAAGAACACGGCTTGTTGGTTGCTCTTACCGCGAGCATGAGCAAGATAGCTATCACCAGACTTATAGCTAAGTCCTTGAGCATCGACTTCGTGTCCTTTCGCATGACGAATCCAACCTTTGTCAGATAGCACCACGGTAATCGGCTCACTTGGTACTAGGTCACGCTCAGTCAGCGCTTTCGCTTCAGCTCGTTCCACCAGCGGAGAACGGCGATCGTCACCATACTTTTCTGCGTCCGCTTTGATCTCTTTTTTCAGTAGCGTATTGAGACGGCGCTCAGAGCCAAGTAGCAGTTCTAGCTTCTCACGCTCTTTTTCTAGCTCGTCTTGCTCACCACGGATCTTCATCTCTTCCAATTTGGCAAGATGACGAAGTTTGGTATCGAGAATCGCATCCGCCTGAATATCCGTAATCCCAAAGCGTGCCATTAATACCGCTTTTGGATCATCTTCAGTACGGATGATTTCAATCACTTCATCTAAGTTTAGATAAGCAACCAACAAACCTTCTAAGATATGTAAGCGCGCTAACACTTTATCTAGACGATATTGCAAACGACGCGTCACGGTCAAGCGGCGGAACTCAATCCACTCAGAGAGAATTTGTACCAAGCCTTTAACTTGCGGACGATTGTCTAGACCGATCATGTTCAAGTTAACGCGGAAGCTCTTCTCCAAATCCGTCGATGCAAACAGATGATTCATCAACTGATCGCAATCAACACGATTTGAACGCGGTACAATCACGATACGCGTTGGGTTTTCGTGATCCGATTCATCGCGTAAATCTTCTACCATTGGTAGTTTCTTCGCGCGCATTTGGTTAGCGATCTGCTCAAGCAACTTCGCGCCTGACGTTTGGTGCGGCAAAGCGGTGATAACGATATCAGACCCTTCTTTGTGCCACACTGCGCGCATCTTAATGCTGCCGCGACCAGTGCGATAAATCTTTTCGATCTCCGCTTGAGGCGAGGTAATTTCCGCTTCTGTCGGGTAATCCGGACCTTTCACGAACTGCATCACATCTGCCAACTCCGCTTTCGGGTTGTCGATCATGTGGATGGTTGCTTCCGCCACTTCACGTACGTTGTGTGGTGGAATATCAGTCGCCATACCAACTGCGATACCCGTTACGCCATTTAGCAGAATATGCGGCAGACGAGCTGGCAACATTTGTGGCTCTTTCATCGTGCCATCAAAGTTAGGTTGCCATTCAACGGTACCTTGACCTAATTCGCCTAGCAGTACTTCAGCAAACTTAGATAATTTTGCTTCGGTATAACGCATTGCCGCGAATGATTTCGGATCATCTGGCGCACCCCAGTTACCTTGACCGTCAACCAATGGGTAGCGGTAAGAGAAAGGCTGAGCCATCAATACCATCGCTTCGTAACATGCAGAGTCACCGTGCGGGTGGTATTTACCCAACACGTCACCAACGGTACGTGCTGATTTTTTGTATTTCGCTGATGCCGACAGACCAAGCTCCGACATCGCGTAGATAATACGACGTTGAACCGGTTTTAAACCGTCGCCAATGTATGGCAACGCACGGTCCATAATTACGTACATCGAGTAGTTTAGATAAGCGTCTTCGGTGAACTTGCGCATCGGCAACTGTTCAACGCCATCATAAGTAATTTCTGTAGACATCCGTTAAACCTCTGCCATATCGCCGTTATTTTGTAGCCATGAGCGACGATCATCTGCACGCTTCTTACCCAGTAGCATGTCCATCATTTCCATCGTCGCTTCATCGTCATCGATAGTCAGTTGAACAAGGCGGCGGGTGTTTGGATCCATTGTCGTTTCACGCAGTTGCAGTGGATTCATCTCGCCCAGACCTTTGAATCGCTGCACGTTGATCTTAGCTTTCTTCTTCGACAGACGCTCTAAGATGCCTTCTTTCTCATCGTCATCAAGGGCGTAGAACACTTCTTTGCCGCAGTCGATACGATAGAGAGGTGGCATCGCCACATAGATATGACCCGCTTCAACCAGAGCTCGGAAATGACGCGTAAACAGTGCACACAACAGCGTTGCAATGTGCAAACCATCCGAGTCCGCATCGGCTAGGATACAAATTTTACCGTAACGTAGGCTTTCTAAGTTGTCGCTATCAGGGTCAATACCCAAAGCCACCGAAATATCGTGCACTTCTTGCGACGCGAGTACTTGGTCAGCAGACACTTCCCACGTGTTTAGGATCTTACCGCGCAGTGGCATTACCGCTTGGAATTCACGATCACGCGCTTGTTTTGCCGAACCACCTGCCGAGTCCCCTTCCACGAAGAAAATTTCAGTTCGGCTTAAGTCTTGTACCGAACAGTCGGTTAACTTACCTGGTAGCGCTGGACCTGAGGCAATTTTCTTACGCACCACTTTTTTGCTGGCGCGCATACGGCGATGTGCGTTGGCGATACAAACTTCTGCCAATTGTTCAGCCAGCTGTGGTTTTTCATTGAGCCATAAGCTGAAGACATCTTTAACCACACCCGATACAAACGCAGCGGTTTGACGCGAAGAAAGACGCTCTTTAGTTTGACCAGCAAATTGCGGATCTTGCATCTTAACCGACAGAACGTATGAACAGCGGTCAAACACGTCATCACCCGTTAGCTTTACACCGCGAGGCAATAGATTGCGGAATTCACAGAACTCACGCATCGCATCCAACAAACCTTGGCGCAGACCGTTAACGTGCGTACCACCTTGAGCCGTCGGGATTAAGTTAACGTAGCTCTCGGTGATCATCTCGCCGCCTTCTGGCTGCCAAATTACCGCCCAGTTAGCCGCTTCTGTTTCCGCAGAGAATTCACCGGTAAATGGTTCTTCTGGTAGTAGGGTGTAACCTTTTACCCCTTCGGCAAGGTAATCTTTTAGACCATCTTCGTAGTACCACTGGTAATCTTTACCATTCACTTTGTCAGTAAAAGTGATTTCTAAACCAGGGCAAAGCACCGCTTTCGCACGTAGGTTATTCACCAAGCGTGTTACTGAGAAGTTGGCAGAATCGAAGTATTTGGCGTCTGGCCAGAAGTGTACACTGGTACCGCGATTACGGCGTCCACAGGTACCGACTACGGTCAGTTCAGAAACTTTATCACCATGTTCAAAGGCGATTTCATACACTTGTCCATCACGTCTTACCGTCACTTCAACACGTTTTGACAGTGCGTTTACTACCGAGATACCTACCCCGTGTAGACCACCTGAAAATTGATAGTTCTTGTTCGAGAACTTACCACCGGCATGAAGTTTACAAAGGATAAGTTCTACACCTGAGACTTTTTCTTCAGGGTGAATATCTACCGGCATACCACGGCCATCATCGATGACTTCCAGCGATTGGTCTGCATGCAGAATCACTTGTACCTTAGAGGCATGTCCGGCTAGCGCTTCATCGACACTGTTGTCGATGACTTCTTGACCCAAGTGGTTTGGGCGCGCTGTATCCGTATACATCCCTGGTCGGCGACGTACTGGCTCCAGGCCATTAAGAACCTCAATGGCCCCAGCATTATATTGTTCAGTCATAATACGGAAATTCGTTATGGAAATTGAATTGGTTACTTTGCAGAGTGCGCATTACGCAAGAGCGATGCTAGTAAAAACAGAGCAACCGCTGAATATATCAGCGTCTAACAACTGCAATAGTATAGGGTCAACATAGTCTGGAAGAGACCTGTTTATGTCAAGTGAGATACGTAAGTAACCAGTAAATTTATGACTCTTCCCTCAATGAACGGTAAATTTTTGAGCAACTCACATCAAGGGAAAAATCAGCGTGCAGATTATAGACCTAAAAACTCGATAATCTGTTGTGGGTATCGTTCAAAGTCGACAAAGCTATGATCACCGCCTTGTTCAACGTTTTGCTTGCAAGCAGAATACTTAGCCACCGCTTGGCGATAATCAAGCACTTCGTCTTCTGTTTGCTGTAACAACCAAAAGTCATTCGGGCTATTGAGCTCTGCGACATCCAGCGCTTTGAGCTCATCAATATGATGAGGCTCTAGTATATAGCGCTCGTGGGTATAAGGATTCTCTTGTTCACCTAGGTAATCAAGTAATAGCTCATAGGGTTTGACTGCCGGATTAACCACTACCGCTTTAAAGCCAAACTGACTGTTGAGCCAAGTTGACATATAGCCACCTAAAGAGCTACCTACCAAGGCAATGTTATAATCACTTTGGTACTGCTCAACCAACGTTAATAAACATTCGGCGGCTTGTTGAGGAAAACAAGGTAATTGCGGCACCACGACTTTGATATCTGGGCGGTACTGAGCGCAATACTCTTTCATCACGTTCGCTTTATGGGACAACGGAGAGCTGTTAAATCCGTGAATATACAACAATAAAGAGGGTTTCATCGCTCGCTACTCTCTGGCTATTGGTATCGCCAACACAAAACATTGTGATACAGAATGGGGAAAACCCCAACGGATTAATATCCGTTGGAGTCAAAATTAGGGGTGAACAAGCCTTCTTCCAAACGTTTTACACGAGTATCGAAACTGCCGTCTGCGTTCAGTTCCAATTCACGCCAACCTGGCGAGCAGGTATCTAAGGCAAAATCATCACTATTCGGCTTAAACTGGACACAAGTCGATGGTGTAGCAATCACTGCTGCACCACGATGGGTTTTATGCATATCTTGATGAACGTGACCACAAATAATTGCGCGCACATTGTCATGGCGCTCAACGACTTGCCAAAACTGGTCAGCATCTTTCAGCGTGTGCTGATCGAGCCAAGCACTGCCGACTAGCAGTGAATGGTGATGAAGTAAAACTAGAGTATGACGCTCAGGGTACTGAGAAAGTTTCGCCTCCAGCAGATCCAATTGTTGCTGGCTCAAGCGACCATGTGGAACCCCCTCGACTTGAGAATCGAGTAAGATCATTTGCCAATGCTCACCAAGCAACTCATGTTCAACCTGTACAATTTGCTCAGACGGTAACACTGTGCCCATACTTGGCTTGTAGTCGTGATTTCCCGGCAACCAATAGCAAGGTTGTTGCAAAGGTTGGATGCCTTCAGCAAAACGTTGGTATGAAGCATCGGTGTGATCTTGGGAAATATCGCCAGTTGCCAAAATAGCTTCGAATTCGAAACCATCTTGTTTCACCGCTTCGACCACGGCTTTAAAGCTCTCGTTGGTACAAACGCTGAGCAAGCTTCCGTCTTCCGCTTCAAACAGATGTGTATCGGTGATTTGCAGGAGTTTAATTGTCTCTTTCACTGAGGTGTTTGACGTCACTTTCAAATTTAAAACCTAAATATTCAGAGGCGTACGGCTTATTCCATGTCGTAGACAAAACGACAGCCAGTCACCTAGAAAACGGTTCAATTGTGCTTTTTCGTCTTTTTGAACCATTTTGTCATTTGGATAATCGTATCGAGCTTTGACTCGATTTAAGTATTCACTGCTACACACTTCTGCTACCCGAGCATCGTGATAAAGCCTGACAGACATTTTCGGCAATGGAAATATTGGAACGTCATCGCTTTGACAAATATCAACCAAAGTTGTGTACTTTGTGACTTCACCCACTTGTATTTGGTACGACATACTGGCAGCTTGATAGCAACGCACGTCGCCGACACTCGGTTGCGTTGGCAACAAAGCGTTAAGCTTGGCGTAATTGGTTTCATACACTCGCATCAGTTCTGCAAAATCAACATGATACGGCTTTCTATCTGCTACTCTTGCCATTGTACTCTTAAACGTTGGTGATTAAGCATCAACCATTGCAACGCAATAATGGATGCGCCATTCTCAAAACGACCACTTTCTACCCATTGGTAGGCTTGTTCGCGACTGACCACGTGAACGCGAATATCTTCACCTTCATAGTCTAAACCATGAATGCCGTGTGCGGTTGAAGCATCAACCTCGCCGACGAATACATCTAATCGTTCCGAGCAACCACCCGAAGACGGGTAATAAGATGTCACCGGCGTTAAGCGATTGATCTCTATTCCGGCTTCTTCCGTTGCTTCTCGACGAGCCACCTCTTCGGCACTTTCATCGCGGTCGATAATGCCAGCAACAATTTCTAACTGCCATGGTTGAGCATGCTCTAATGCGCCAACTCGGATCTGCTCGACTAATACCACTTGATCAGTAATCGGATCATAAGGCAATAACGCGGCGGCGTGACCACGCTCAAACATCTCCCGTTCAATAACCTCACTCCACCCACCAGCAAACAATCTATGCTTAAAGCGGTATTTAACCATTTTGAAATACCCCTGAAAAACCGTCTCTTTTGAGATTATTTCGACATCTTGAGTGGTAAATAGTGATGAATCATTGTTCGAGTGTTGCATTTGGCACCTCTGTCAGTGAATCTAATAGTTTACTTAGTGTCTTGCTGTTGTTCCATCGACGTAGCTCAACTTTTTGTACAATTTTTCTAAGAAATTTTAAATTTACACTCTTTTTATTGCACAGCCGGACAATTAAGTGTAAAAGAATGCAAAGTTTAGAATGAATTAGCGTCAATTTGAGTTAAACTCTTGTACAGCAGAACCCATAATTTTATCTAGCAGGAATCGAACCCATGAAAAAACTGCTTCCATTATTTATCAGTGCAGCGCTAGGTAGCCTTAGTACTTCCGCTTGGGCTGATACTCTGGCAGATATTTACAACCAAGCAAAAGAAAACGATCCAACACTTTTGAGTGCAGCCGCTACTCGTGATGAGGCTTTTGAAGCGATCAACTCTTCTCGCGCAAGTTTGCTACCACAAATTGGTCTTTCAGCTGGTTACGATATTAACCGTGGCGAGCGTAACAACTTAGACAATGATAGTGATGGCTGGAATGCAGGCATCAATTTCACGCAAGAGCTTTACAACCGCTCGAGCTGGATCACGCTAGATACAGCAGAAAAAGGGGCTCGCCAAGCTGATGCAGCATACGCAGCAGTACAACAAGCGTTAATTCTACGCGTTTCTCAAGCTTATTTTGATGTTCTACGTGCGCAAGACAATTTAGTTTTCGTTCGCGCAGAAAAAGCGGCAGTAGGTCGCCAACTAGAGCAAACTAAACAGCGTTTTGAAGTGGGTCTATCAGCGATTACTGACGTGCACGATGCACAAGCTCAATACGATGCAGTATTGGCCGATGAAGTATTGGCAGAAAACGACCTAGTAAACAGCTACGAAGGTCTACGTGAAATTACGGGTCAAGAGCACTCTAACCTAGATGTACTTGATACTAAGCGTTTCTCTGCAAGCAAAACTGCGCAGACGATCGATGCTTTGCTATCTGAAGCACAACAGAAAAACCTTAGCCTGTTGTCTGCGCGCATTTCACAAGATATCGCGAAAGATAACATCTCAAACGCAAGCTCTGGTCATTTACCAACTCTAAATCTGAAAGGTGGTTATAACCTAACTGATATTGATGGCGATCTGGGTGACAATGACAGCGATAACCTAAACCTAGGCTTGCAACTTGAAGTTCCTCTTTACACAGGTGGTGCGGTTACATCGGCAACCAAACAAGCCGAGTTCGCTTACGTTTCAGCAAGCCAAGATCTAGAGAAGACCTACCGCAGTGTGGTTAAAGATGTGCGCGCTTCAAATAACGACATTGGCGCTTCTATCGGTGCACTGCGCGCATTTGAGCAGACAGTGATTTCAGCTGAGTCAGCGCTTGAAGCAACAGAAGCCGGTTTTGATGTGGGTACACGTACTATCGTTGACGTATTAGATGCGACTCGTCGTCTATACGATGCGAATAAGAGCCTATCAAACGCACGTTACAACTACATCTTAAGTGTATTAAGCCTACGTCAAGCTGTGGGTACACTAAGCGAGCAAGATATCCTAGATATCAACGCAGGTCTTAAACCAGCAAAATAATCCGCTCGTACCCTATAAAAAAACCTGCTCAATGAGCAGGTTTTTTTCGTCTCGCGTTTACAGCAATGATTACTCTTGCTCGCGGAACACGACTAAGCGTTTCGGAGCGACGCGACCATTGTCATCAATTTGCGCGACACCGATAAAGAGCTTTTCTTCACCACTCGTCATGCGTACCGTACCTTCTGCTGGCACACCAGCCACTTGTACTGGCATACCATGTTGAACCAAATCCGTTAACTCGGCATTCATGTTCACTTCTGGTAGGTCTTCGACTGCGGTATCCATCGGTAGCAACAGCGGATCAAGTAAATCGCGCGGCGCAATCTCCTCACGATGGGCTTGCTCAAGCAATTCATTCAACTGCTCTAGCGTTACCATACGTTCGTAAGGGTACTTCGCAACACCGGTGCGGCGCAGCATAGTTACATGAGCACCACAACCCAGCATCTCACCAAGATCATCAACGATAGTACGGATGTAAGTGCCTTTCGAGCAGTGTACTTCCATCTCAACTTCATCGCCCTCAAAGCGATGCAGTACAATTTCGTATACGGTGATCTTGCGCGATTCACGTGGTACTTCAATGCCTTTACGTGCGTATTCGTACAAAGGCTTGCCTTGGTACTTAAGCGCGGAGAACATTGATGGTACTTGATCTGATTCACCACGGAATTTATCGATGCACGCTTCTAGCTTCGCCAGGTCCACATCGACAGGGCGAGTTTCAACCACTTCACCGTCAGAATCAGAGGTATCCGTGCGTTCACCCAACTTAGCAATAACGCGGTAGCGTTTATCTGAGTCCAATAGGAACTGAGAAAACTTGGTCGCTTCACCTAAGCAAATTGGCAGCATGCCAGTTGCCAAAGGATCTAGAGCGCCAGTATGACCCGCTTTTTCTGCAAAGTAGATACGCTTTACTTTTTGTAGCGCATCGTTTGATGAAATACCGGTTGGCTTATCCAATAGGATCACGCCATCAATAGGACGACCTTTGCGACGACGAGCCATTACTCTTCGTCCTCACGACCTGCATCTTTTTGCTTTTGCTTGTCGTTACTTACAACTTCAGTCACAAGGTTAGACATGCGCATACCTTCCACTAACGTGTTGTCGTAGTGGAAACGGATTTCAGGTGTTAGACGTAGACGAATACGCTTACCTAGCATCATGCGGATGTGAACTTCATGCTCGCGCAGTGCAGCAAGACATGATTCAGGTGTTTGCTCACCCACGCATAGGAAAGTAACGAATACTTTCGCGTAAGCAAGGTCACGAGATACTTCTACGTCTGAGATGGTTACCATACCTAGACGAGAATCACGAACTTCGCGTTGAAGGATCATCGCAAGTTCTTTTTGCAGCTGCTGTGCTACGCGCTGCGTGCGGCTAAATTCTTTTGACATAATTCTTCTCTTATATAGAAAGAATGGGGGGATGGTTAACCCAGCCCCCCATGGCGTATTCAACAACCAATCATTGCCTTAGGGCAATTTTAGTCAATTAATCCAGTGTACGTTTGATTTCCACTGTTTCGAATACTTCGATTTGGTCACCTGCGCGAACGTCATTGTAGTTCTTAACGCCGATACCACACTCGTAGCCATTCTTAACTTCAGCAACGTCGTCTTTAAAGCGACGTAGTGACTCAAGCTCACCTTCGTAGATTACTACGTTATCACGTAGAACGCGGATAGGAGCATTACGCTTGATCACACCTTCAGTTACCATACAGCCAGCGATTGCGCCCAGTTTCGGAGACTTAAATACGTCACGAACTTCAGCAAGACCAATGATCTCTTGCTTGAATTCTGGAGCAAGCATACCGCCCATCGCTTGTTTAACTTCGTCGATTAGCTGGTAAATGATTGAGTAGTAACGTAGATCAACACTTGCAGCTTCAATTGCACGGCGAGCAGAAGCATCAGCACGTACGTTAAAGCCAAGGATGATTGCGTTTGAAGCTTCCGCTAGTACTGCGTCAGTTTCAGTGATACCACCAACACCAGAACCTACGATGTTAACTTTAACTTCGTCAGTCGATAGTTTCAGTAGTGAATCAGCGATTGCTTCCACAGAACCTTGTACGTCAGCTTTCAGTACTACGTTCAGTTCAGCAACTTCACCAGCAGCCATGTTCGCGAACATGTTCTCTAGTTTAGATTTCTGCTGACGAGCAAGTTTCACTTCACGGAACTTACCAGCACGGTAGTTAGCAACTTCACGCGCTTTACGCTCATCACGTACTACAGTCGCTTCGTCACCTGATGAAGGTACACCTGAAAGACCTAGGATCTCTACAGGGATTGAAGGACCAGCTTCGTTGATTTCTTTACCTAGCTCATCGCGCATTGCACGTACACGGCCGTATTCTTGACCACATAGTACGATGTCACCCTTGCGTAGTGTACCTGATTGAACAAGTACTGTTGCAACAGGACCACGACCTTTGTCTAGACGAGATTCAACAACAACACCAGATGCCATACCTTCAGCAACAGCAGTAAGTTCTAGAACTTCTGATTGAAGAAGGATTGCTTCTAGAAGACCGTCGATGTTTGTACCCTGTTTCGCAGAGATGTGAACGAACATGTTCTCACCGCCCCACTCCTCAGGAATAACGTCGTATTGAGCAAGCTCGTTCTTAACGTTATCTGGGTTCGCGTCTTCTTTATCGATCTTGTTCACAGCAACGATCAGCGGTACGCCCGCCGCTTTCGCGTGTTGAATCGCTTCTACAGTTTGTGGCATTACACCATCGTCTGCAGCAACAACTAGAACAACGATATCTGTCGCTTGAGCACCACGAGCACGCATTGCAGTAAACGCTGCGTGTCCAGGAGTATCAAGGAACGTGATCATGCCGTTCTCAGTTTCAACGTGGTATGCACCGATGTGCTGTGTGATACCGCCAGCTTCGCCAGAAGCAACGTGTGTACGACGAATGTAGTCAAGTGTTGACGTTTTACCGTGGTCAACGTGACCCATGATAGTCACAACTGGTGCACGTGGCACAGCTTCTGAATCGCTATCACGATCGCTTAGTACAGCTTCTTCAAGTTCGTTTTCTTTGCGAAGAATTACCTTGTGACCCATTTCTTCTGCAACAAGCTGTGCAGTTTCTTGGTCGATCACTTGGTTGATAGTCGCCATAGCGCCCATCTTCATCATCACTTTGATAACTTCAGTTGCTTTAACAGACATCTTGTTTGCAAGCTCAGACAGAACGATCGTTTCACCGATCACAACGTCAGCTTTTGCTACCGCTGCTGTCTTATCGAAAGCTTGTTGCATTGAAGATGGCTTAGCCAACTTACCTTTTTGACGACCGCCTTTGCCACCACGTGCATTGCGACCGCCGCGCTCTTGATCGTCAGTCTTAGAAGACATTTTCTTCTGTTTACGACGACGACTCGCGCCTTCTACTTTACGATCTGCTTCATCTTCGGCTTCACGTGCGTAACGTGAAGTCGTTACATGGTAATCTGTATTTTCCATATCACCCTTTTTCTCTTCTGCAGCAGACCAACGCTCTTGATTCTTTTCAGCCATTTCGCGAGCTTCTTCAAGCTTGCGCTGACTATCCTCTTCAGCCTTACGCTTGGCTTCTTCTTCCTGACGACGCTTAAGCTCGTCGGCCTCTTTTCGCGCTGCTTCTTGCTTAATTTTGTCTTCAGCACCACGTTCGGCATTCGCTTTCTCTGCTTCTGCTTTACGTTGTGCTTCCGCTTCTCGCTTAGCCTTTTCTTCAGCTTCGCGTTTAGCTTTCTCTTCAGCTTCACGCTTAGCTGCTTCTTCAGCTTCGCGTTTAGCCGCTTCTTCTGCCTCACGCTTAGCTGCTTCTTCAGCTTCGCGTTTAGCTTGATCTTCAATTGCACTGCGCTTCACGTAGGTACGTTTCTTGCGCACTTCAACTTGAACATCTTTACTCTTGCCGCCACCAGCGTTGACACTCAGTGTGCTACGAGTCTTACGTTGTAATGTAAGGCGTGTAGGCGCTGAGTCACCCGACGTATCGCCGTGTTCTTTTTTTAGATGGCTGAGAAGCTGCTGCTTCTCGCCCTCTGAAATCGCATCGCTGCTAGACTTCGAAATACCAGCGTCAGCAAGTTGTTCAATTAAGCGGTCAACTGGCGTACCAATCTCTTCACTCAGAGTTTTTACTGTTAGTTGTGTCATTCCGCTTCCTCCTTGCTGAATTATTATTCTTCGTCTCCGAACCAACAAATGTTACGTGCAGCCATGATAAGTTCACCAGCACGCTCTTCTGTTAATCCTTCGATTCCTTCGAGATCATCGATACCTTGGTCTGCTAGGTCTTCAAGTGTTGCAACACCTTTAGCAGCCAGTTTGAATGCCATTTCACGTTCTAGACCTTCTAGACCCAATAGGTCTTCAGCAGGCTCTAGACCTTCAAAAGATTCTTCTTGAGCTAGAGCTAGAGTAGTCAGTGCTTCTTTCGCACGGTTACGTAGCTCTTCGATCAATTCTTCATTTAGACCGTCAACTTCTAGTAGTTCTGCTACTGGTACGTAAGCCACTTCTTCTAGAGTAGAGAAACCTTCTTCAACAAGTAGTTGAGCAAAGTCTTCTTCGATATCTAGGTACTTCATGAAGTTTTCGATAGAAGCTTGAGATTCTTCAGCGTGTTTCTTCTGCAGATCAGCCACTGTCATTACGTTTAGTTCCCAACCAGTTAGTTGAGATGCTAGACGAACGTTTTGACCGTTACGACCGATTGCTTGTGCTAGATTATCAGCTTCAACAGCGATGTCCATTGCGTGTGCATCTTCATCAACAATGATTGAAGCTACATCAGCAGGCGCCATTGCGTTGATTACGAATTGCGCTGGGTTATCATCCCAAAGCACGATATCAATACGCTCACCGCCAAGTTCGCCAGATACAGCTTGTACACGTGCACCACGCATACCCACACACGCGCCCACTGGGTCGATGCGTTTGTCGTTAGTTTTCACTGCGATTTTCGCACGAGAACCTGGATCGCGAGCAGCACCTTTAAGTTCGATGATCTCTTCTGCGATTTCTGGCACTTCTACGCGGAACAGTTCTTGAAGCATTTCTGGCTTAGAACGTGTAACGAACAGTTGGAAACCACGTGCTTCTGGAGCAACTTTGTATAGAAGACCACGTACACGGTCGCCTGGACGGAAGTTTTCGCGAGGAAGTTGATCATCACGTAGGATAACCGCTTCAGCGTTGTTGCCTAGGTCTAGTACGATTGTTTCACGGTTAACTTTCTTAACTACGCCAGTAACTAGCTCGCCTTCGTTGTCAATGAATTGCTCAACGATCTGTGCGCGCTCAGCTTCACGTACTTTTTGTACGATAACTTGTTTCGCAGTTTGAGTGGTAATACGGTCAAACGTTACTGATTCAATCTGGTCTTCAACGTAGTCGCCTAGTTGAATGGTTTCGTCATCGTATTGTGCTGCTTCTAGTGAGATCTCTTTCGTTGGGAACTCAACTTCTTCAACCACTAACCAACGACGGAAAGTTTCGAATTCGCCAGTTTTACGGTCGATTGCTACGCGCACATCGATTTCGATTTCACGCTTTTTCTTAGTAGAAGTAGCTAGAGCGATTTCTAGTGCTTCGAAAATACGCTCGCGAGGTACCGCTTTCTCGTTCGATACTGCCTCTGCTACCGCTAAAATTTCTTTACTCATTTTATATAGCCTCTAAGCTTTCAAATTTTTAGGGACCTAAAATTTAGGGATCAGGTTAGCTTTGGAAATGTTGCTTAACGCAAACTGCTCTTCGTTACCTTCGACAGTAACAGAGACGGTTTCGCCATCAATAGAGTGGATAACACCTTTCCACTTACGACGGTTACCTACAGCCATCTTCAAAACGATGCTCACTTCATGACCAATAAATTGCTCATAGTGGGCAGCTTTAAATAGTGGTCTTTCTAGACCCGGTGAAGAAACCTCAAGGTTATAAGCCACTGAAATAGGATCTTCTACATCGAGTACAGCGCTTACTTGATGGCTAACTTCTGCACAAGCGTCAACATTGATACCATTTTCATGGTCAATGTAGATACGTAGTGTTGAGTGCTCACCTGCACGAATAAATTCTAATCCAACTAACTCGTAGCCGATCGCCTCTACTGGCGCTTCAAGCATTTCGGTAAGTTGTCTTTCTAAACCAGTCATTTGAACCACTCCAGAAACAAAAAAAGGGCATAGAGCCCAATTTAAATTCCAAGCAAGATCTAAATTTCCTGTTACAGAAATTTAGATAATAAAAAACCCCGATAAGCCGGGGTTTTTTATTGCTGGACCCTGATGTGTTAAACATTAGCTGTTTAACTCGCAAAACGAAAGCAAAGCGTTCTGCGCAAACTTGACCTAATCCAGAGGATTGGTTGCGGGGGCCGGATTTGAACCGACGACCTTCGGGTTATGAGCCCGACGAGCTACCAAGCTGCTCCACCCCGCGTCCGACTTGATGAGCATTATACGCTCAATCAAAGGTTTTACAAGTTTGTAAATCAATGGTGCCGAGAGAGGGACTCGAACCCTCACACCTAAGGCACTAGCACCTCATGCTAGCGTGTCTACCAATTTCACCATCTCGGCAGCGTAATCGCTTATTGCGGGATTTCCTCGCCTACAGGGGCTGGAACATCGCTCGCTACATCATCAGCAGTTTGTTCGATAACTTGACCTTGAGTCGGGTCAACCCACTGAGATTCAGTTTTATGAGTTGACATGTTACCTAGCACTAGGCTGATGACAAAAAATACTGTTGCAAAAATTGCAGTCATTCGGGTTAGGAAGTTACCTGAGCCGCTTGCGCCAAACACTGTGTTTGATGCGCCTGCACCGAATGAGGCTCCCATATCTGCGCCTTTACCTTGTTGAATCAACACGAGGCCGATTACACCAACCGCTGCCAACAGGTAAATCACAAGTAGAACTGAAAACATGTTGTCCACCTATGTTCCAAATTGTTAGGCCAGCGCCGCTCTAGTAATCTTCCAGAACAAGGCTAGCGACCTCCTTAATGAAGGCGGAGCAATACTAGCGAAACCGACCGACACTGACAAGAGAAAATTGACAAAAAAGCGCAACTTGAGAATCAAACGGTTAAAAAAAGGGCAATATCGAAATATTCCTTCGCAAAACCAACAAGGAGGCTACTGCCTCCTTGTTTAGAACAGATACGTTTTCTGTTAGAAACTCGCTTTCACTGCGTCAGCAATTTTAAGCGCTGATGCTTGAACCAGTTCTGCATCTTCACCTTCTACCATCACGCGAATCAAAGGCTCAGTGCCTGATTTACGCAATAGTACGCGACCTTTATCGCCCAGCGTTGCTTCTACTTCAGTAACCGAATCTTTTACTGCTTGCGCTTCCAATGGATTTGAATCACCACTAAAACGTACATTTTCTAGTACTTGTGGGTAAAGTGTCATACCTTGTGAAAGTTCGTGTAGTGAAAGTTCACTGCCCACGACAGACGCAAGGACTTGCAGCGCAGCAACAATCGCATCACCAGTGGTCACTTTATCAAGCAAGATCACATGACCAGAGTTTTCTGCACCAATCTTCCAGCCTTTTTCTAGCAGTTTTTCCATTACGTAGCGGTCACCTACCGCCGCACGTAAGAAAGGAATGCCCAGTTGCTTAAGACCATTTTCCATACCTAGGTTAGTCATCAAGGTACCAACCACACCGCCTTTTAGCTCACCACGACGCAGTGCATCACGCGCAATGATGTAAGCAATTTGGTCGCCATCCACTTTGTTGCCTAAGTGGTCAACCATGATGATGCGGTCACCGTCGCCATCAAACGCTAAACCTAGATGAGCTTGCTCTTCAACTACACGTTTTTGTAGTGCACGCACATCTGTCGCGCCTACTTCGTCGTTGATGTTAAGACCGTTTGGCTCAACACCCATTGCGATGACTTCCGCGCCTAACTCAGAGAATACAGATGGTGCAATGTGGTAAGTCGCGCCGTGAGCACAGTCCACAACGATCTTAAGGCCAGCAAGGCTTAACTCTGAAGGGAAAGTACTTTTACAAAACTCAATATAACGACCTGCTGCATCATTTAGACGAGTCGCTTTACCTAACAGTGCAGACTCAACGCATTCGATATCTTTGTCTAATTCCGCTTCAATCGCTAATTCAACCTCATCTGGTAGCTTAGTACCCTCTGATGAGAAGAATTTAATACCGTTATCATAATAAGGGTTGTGCGATGCTGAAATCACAATCCCCGCCTCTGCGCGGAATGTTTGCGTTAAGTAAGCCACTGCCGGTGTTGGCATTGGACCGGTAAAAGTTGCTTTAAGACCCGCTGCTGCAAGACCCGCTTCCAACGCTGATTCAAGCATGTAACCAGAAATACGAGTATCTTTACCGATGATTACTTTTTTAGTGCCTTGCTTTGCCAATACGCGACCAGCAGCCCAGCCAAGCTTAAGTACGAAATCAGGAGTAATAGGGTACTGTCCAACTTTGCCACGAACTCCGTCGGTACCAAAATAACGTCTTTTGTCAGACATGAGGTTTCCTTTATTTTTAATTATTGATTGTCTAAAGTGGCGGTAACCACTTTGACCGCATCAAGCGTTTGCTCAAAATCATGAACGCGAATGATTTGCGCCCCTTTCATGGCGGCTATGGTAGCGCAACTGACACTGGCTGCAACACATTCCGCAGGGGTTTTATCCAACAACTTGAATAACATGGATTTTCGCGACATTCCGGCCAATATCGGCAAGCCGAATTGGTGGAACGCTTCAAGATTCGCCAACATATGGTAGTTATGCTCGAGCGTTTTGCCAAAACCAAACCCGGGATCAAGGATCAATTTATCACTTTTGATACCCACCGCCTCACACGCAGCCACTCGCTCATGTAAAAATGCCGCCACTTCTTGGATTAAATCCTCATAATGTGGATTGGTTTGCATGGTTCTTGGTTGACCTTGCATATGCATTAGACAAATCGGCACACCAGCGTGTGCAGCCACCTCTAGAGCCCCTGGCTCTTGCAATGCACGCACATCATTAATCAGGTCCGCGCCGGCTTCTATCGCTTGACGCATCACTTCCGCCTTACTGGTATCGATAGAGATCCAAACGTCATGCTTCGCTCGAATCGCTTTGATGACCGGGATCACCCGCGCAAGTTCTTCTTCTAAACTCACATCTGGCGCACCAGGTCGAGTCGACTCACCGCCAATATCGATAATCGATACGCCTGCGGCGATCATTTTTTCAGCTTGCTGTAATGCATTTTCTAGCGAGTTAAATTTGCCCCCATCCGAAAAAGAGTCTGGGGTGACATTAAGAATGGCCATCACTTGCGGCGTAGAAAGATCGAGAGTTTTGTTGTTGGCTGTAATGTTCATGGTTTACTTGGATACAAATACAAAAACCCCGAGTTGCCTCGGGGTTTATTTTTAAGTGTTTAATTATTCAGAGTCTTTTTTCTCTGTCGCTTCAGCAGAAGTGCTCTCTTGAGAAGTTGGTTGCTCCGCAGCTTGTTCTGGCTGCTGAGGTTTCTCTTGAGCTTCTTCTTTAACCTCTGGTTTCGCTTGAGGTTTGTCATCAGACTTATTGCTTAAGCTATCCGCCCAACCCGCAGGTTCACGAACATCAGCTTTACGCTCCATCAAGTCATCAATCTGACCTGCGTCGATGGTTTCGTATTTCACTAGCGCATCTTTCATCGCGTGCATGATATCCATGTTTTCTTCTAGGATTTTCTTAGCACGGTCATAGTTGCGGTCGATAATCTTACGAACTTCGTCATCGATTAGTTTCGCTGTATCGTCAGAAACATGTTTAGTCTGAGTTACGCTACGACCTAGGAACACTTCACCTTCATCTTCTGCATAAAGTAGTGGACCAAGTTTTTCAGAGAAGCCCCATTGAGTCACCATCTTACGTGCAATATCCGTTGCACGTTCGATATCGTTTGATGCACCTGTTGAAACTTTATCTTTACCGTAGATAAGTTCTTCAGCTAGACGACCACCGTACAGACTCGAAATCATCGATTCTAGATGCTGACGAGACATACTTACGCGGTCTTGCTCTGGCAAGTACATCGTCACACCCAACGCACGACCACGTGGAATGATAGACACTTTGTACACAGGATCGTGTTCAGGTACTAGGCGACCAACAATCGCGTGACCCGCTTCGTGGTATGCAGTCGACTCTTTGGTCTCTTCTGAAAGCACCATAGAACGACGCTCTGCACCCATCATGATCTTGTCTTTTGCCAGTTCAAACTCAACCATAGAAACGTTACGTTTGTTACCGCGCGCAGCAAATAGCGCTGCTTCGTTTACTAGGTTAGCTAGGTCTGCACCAGAGAAGCCTGGTGTACCACGTGCAATAAGAGAAGGCTCTACATCGCCCGCTAGTGGTACTTTACGCATGTGAACTTTAAGGATCTGCTCACGACCACGAACATCTGGTAGACCAACCACAACTTGACGGTCAAAACGACCAGGACGAAGTAGTGCAGGGTCAAGTACGTCTGGACGGTTAGTTGCTGCGATAACGATAATACCTTCGTTACCTTCGAAACCATCCATCTCAACCAGCATTTGGTTTAGTGTTTGTTCACGTTCGTCGTGACCGCCACCAACACCAGCGCCACGCTGACGACCTACCGCATCGATTTCATCGATAAAGATGATACAAGGTGCTGCTTTCTTCGCTTGTTCGAACATGTCACGCACACGAGATGCACCAACACCGACGAACATTTCAACGAAATCAGAACCAGAGATAGTAAAGAACGGTACTTTCGCTTCACCTGCAATTGCTTTTGCAAGTAGCGTTTTACCCGTACCAGGAGGACCGACCATCAATACACCCGTTGGAATCTTACCGCCCAATTTTTGGAAACGGCTTGGATCACGTAGGTAGTCCACCAACTCTTTAACGTCTTCTTTTGCTTCATCACAGCCTGCAACGTCCGCAAAAGTAGTTTTAATTTGCTCCTCGCTCATCATACGAGCTTTGCTCTTACCGAACGACATTGCGCCTTTACCGCCGCCGCCTTGCATTTGACGCATGAAGAAAATCCATACACCAATCAGTAAGATCATTGGGAACCAAGAGATGAAAATTGTACCTAGTAGGCTTTGCTCTTCTGGAGGTGTGCCTTGTACTTTCACATTTTGATTAATTAGATCATCAAGAAGTTTCTGGTCGTAAACTGGCATGTAGGTAACATATTTAGCACCGCCGCCACGACGAACGAAAGAGATCTCGCCGTCTTTAAAAGTTGCTTCCTGAATCTGGCCTTGGCCAACTTCCTGTACGAATGTAGTGTAATCAACCGCTCTGCCGTTGTTTTCACTTGGCCCAAAGCTCTGGAAAACCGACATCAACACTACGGCGATAACAAGCCACAGAATTAAATTTTTTGCCATGTCACTCAAGGTGTCAGCCTCGCGATAACTAATTGTAATTAAAGGTAGGGTACTACAGTTCTTAGACTGTAGCTATAGTGTTAACGACCGCTTAGATAAGCAAATAGTTAACCTTTGTAACCAGTGGCTACGATAAACACTTCACGAGAGCGAGCTCTCGAAGAGTCTGGTTTACGAACCTTAACGGTTCTGAACATATCACGAACTTCTTTCACGTATTGATCAAATCCTTCTCCCTGAAAGACTTTTACGACAAAACTACCATTTGTGGCTAGAACTTGTCGACACATATCCAACGCTAGTTCAACTAAATACATAGCGCGAGGTTGGTCTACTGAGTTATTACCCGCAATATTTGGTGCCATGTCTGACATTACTACGTCAACCATCGCTGGTTGGATTCTTTCTAGAAGCGCTTCTAGTACTGCATCATCTCGGAAGTCACCTTGAAGAAAGCTCACGCCAGCAATTGGATCCATTGGAAGTAGGTCACACGCAATAATCTGACCTTCTTCTCCTACTATTTTAGCAGCATATTGAGACCAACCACCTGGAGCTGCGCCTAAATCAACGACCGTCATCCCAGATTTCAACAATTTATCTTTTTCTTGAATCTCTTCGATCTTGAAATAAGCACGAGAACGATAGCCTTTTTTACGCGCTTCGTTAGCGTATTTATCATCGAAGTGTTCTTTCAACCAACGGCCAGAACTTGCCGAATGTTTTTGTTTACTCATTTTACTCTCAACAAGGCACAAATATGGAGCTATTGTTGTAATAGGCCGAGCCTATTGCTCAATAAATTATAGTCTTTGCCATTAGATGGCGTTAAAATAGCTTTTTTCAACCCTTATTCTATAGAAAATTGGCCGCGTAATGAACCTAAGCACCAAACAAAAGCAGCACCTAAAAGGCCTAGCGCACAGCTTAAAACCTGTTGTGCTTCTGGGCGCAAACGGACTAACGGAAGCTGTTCTAGCGGAAATTGAAATCGCACTGGATCACCACGAACTGATCAAAATTAAAATCGCATCTGAAGATCGCGAAACTAAAGTTTTGATCGTGGACGCAATCGTTCGTGAAACAGGCGCAGAAAAAGTACAAGTGATCGGTAAAACACTTATCCTTTTCCGTCAAACTGAAGAGCGCAAAATCGAACTACCACGTAAGTAATAGTCTGATTTACTCGCAATAAAAAAGGTCGCTTAGGCGACCTTTTTGCGTTTAGTGCTTTGACTAATTAGATGTACTCAACGCGGTCGATTTCGAAATCGCGTTCGCCGCCTGGCGTAGAGATAATCACTTCGTCGCCTTCCATCTTACCGATTAGACCACGTGCGATTGGTGAGCTTACCGAGATACGACCGCTCTTAATGTCTGCCTCGTCATCACCCACGATTTGGTAAGTTTTTTCTTCTTCTGTATCGCAGTCGATTAGCGTTACAGTTGAACCGAAGATGATCTTACCCGTGTTTTCCATCTTAGTTACATCGATAACTTGCGCGACAGATAGCTTGTATTCGATATCACGAATTTGTGCTTCACAGATGCCCTGCTCTTCACGAGCGGCATGGTATTCAGCGTTTTCTTTAAGGTCACCCAGCTCACGAGCTTCAGCGATTGCTTCAGAAATTTGTGGACGAAGCTTTAATAGTCTTTCAAGTTCTAGGCGTAGCTGCTGCTCGCCTTTTACTGTCATTGGAACCTTTTCCATCATATACCTCTAAGCCAAAGCATGCTTTGGACAAAATAAAACTACCCAGTTCCAAGGAACTAGGTAGTCAGGACTCTCATCAATTTATTGTAGTGTAAACAAACTTGCTTGCTAAATCATCTTAATTCCATTTGTCACGCTGCTGTTCTTACTTTCCGTCACATTTCCACTCGATTTAGATGTAAATTTTAGCCTTTTGTTAACTCAAAAAAGGCTAAAAAAAAAAAAAAAAAAAACGCCGATTATTTAAACAAAAGAGAAATCCAGATAAAGCCTTTTAAAACAAAGAATTAAAACCGAAAACCAATAAATAAAACAGTGTTCACAATCCAAATTTATATCGTTTTACTAACTCACTCGGGAACTTTGGCGGTACAACTTGACTCACGAAATGCCACGGCATCAAGCCATTGATTTATAGAATGTCAAACGTATGCGTGGCAACGAGCAGTGAAATTGAAGCTTAATGGACAATGCAGCTTCGTTTCGAAATAACACGATTTATGGACAATAAATTAGGATTTAAACGATGAACAAAACTCTGATTGCCCTAGCAGTAGCGGCTACTGCAATTGCTACTGGTGCTAACGCTGGTGAAATCTACAACCAAGACGGCACTAGCCTAGAAATGGGTGGTCGTGCAGAAGCACGTCTATCTCTACAAGACGGCAAAGCTGAAGACAAATCTCGCGTACGTCTAAACTTCCTAGGCAAAACTCAAATCACTGATGGTCTATACGGTGTTGGTTTCTACGAAGGTGAATTCACAACAGCAGACAATGGCGGCGCAACTGACAGCGACAGCAGCGACATCACTAACCGTTACGTGTACGCTGGTCTAGGTGGCGCGTTTGGTGAAGTGACTTATGGTAAAAACGATGGTGCGCTAGGCGTTATCACTGACTTTACTGATATCATGGCTTACCACGGTAACTCAGCAGCAATGAAGATCAACGTTGCTGACCGCGCAGACAACATGGTTTCATACAAAGGTCAATTTGCTGACCTAGGCGTAAAAGCAAGCTACCGTTTTGCTGACCGCACTGAGCTAAACGCAGCAGGTAACATTGCGGCTCCAGGTGAAGATGTAGCATCTTACGGCGACAACGACGCTGACGGTTACTCACTATCTGCAATCTACGCGCTAGGTGAAACAGGCGTTAAACTAGGTGCTGGTTACGCAAGCCAATACTCTGGTGCAGATGAGCAAAACGAATACATGCTAGCAGCGTCTTACGCTATCAACGACCTATACTTCGCAACCACTTTCACTGACGGTCAAGTACAAGAGAAAGATGGCGATTACCGCGGTTACGAATTCGCAGCAGCTTACACACTAGGTCAAACAGTGTTTACATCGACTTACAACAATGCAGAAACTAACGATGAAACTTCTGCTGACAACATTGCAATCGATGCATCTTACTACTTCAAACCTAACTTCCGTGGTTACGTATCATACAACTTCAACCTAATCAGCGAAGGTGACAAGTTCGGTACTGCGGGTGACTCAACTGCAAAAGCAACTAAAGCTCAAGCTGAAGACGAACTAGCTCTAGGTCTACGTTACGACTTCTAATAGCTGACTTTCAGTCACAAACATTAAACGCCTGCTCGCTAGCAGGCGTTTTTTTTATATACTCAAAGCACCAATCGTCAAACTGGCTCAATATTTCTATTATGTTTTTACCGCGTTCACTTCTACTTGCCGGAATGGCAAGTATGCTTTCTTTCAGTACTCACGCTTATGCGCCTCTCGACTATCTGCCGCAAGGCAGTCGTGTCGCTATCGCTATCGAGCCATTATCAGGCGATACACCCTATCTCACTACTTCAAATCGTGACCAATTTTTTCCACCCGCTAGCACACTAAAAGTTGTCACGGCTTTAGCAACTAAGCTGGAGTTGGGCGATGAGTTTCAATTTAAAACCACGCTAGAAAGCAATGGACACGATCTAACCGTACGCTTTAGTGGTGATCCCACCCTAACCCGCGAAGACTTAAAACAAATGCTCAGCGAAGCTAAACAGCAAGGGATTACACATATTCGCGGCGATATTTGGTTGGATAACAGTGCGTTTACTGGCTACGAGCGTGCGATAGGTTGGCCATGGGATATTATTGGCGTGTGTTATAGCGCCCCATCCTCTGCCATTTCTCTTGACGAAAACTGTGTCAATGCATCCATTTACACCAATAAAGATGGCTCAACGCGAGTTTACGCTCCTGAGCATTTTCCTATCTATGTCAGCACCACAGCCAAAAGCGTCAGCAAACAACAGTTTGAACAGAGCCGTTGTGATTTAGAACTTCAGGTATCACCAGATAACCACTATCAGTTACAAGGCTGTTTAGTTGAACGTAGCAAACCACTGCCACTTAAGTTTGCAGTGCAAAATCCTGCACTTTACACCCAACGCACACTCAACAGCCTATTGAATCAAGTCGGTATTAAGCTGGAGGGCAATGTTCGCGTCGGTCAACCATCCGGCAACAACTTCAAACCCGTCACTGCGCATTATTCGCCGAAGCTACCTGAGTTACTTGAGGTAATGCTACGCAAATCCGATAACTTAATTGCTGACAATCTAACCAAAGCACTAGGCGCGAAATATTTTGCTCAAGCAGGCAGCTACAACAACGGTACTGAAGCGATAAAACAGGTTATTTTACAAAAAACCGGCATCAACCTTGAGCGCAACAAGATCACCGATGGCTCAGGACTGTCACGCAATAACCGCTTTACCAGTGAAGATATGGCAGCGGTTCTGCGCTATATCTGGAAAAATGACCCGCAGTTAGATTTAGTAAAACTGCTACCAACCTCTGGCGAAAATGGCACATTAAAATATCGCTCAAGTATGCGTAATGCGCCGATTAAGGGGCAATTGGTGGCCAAAAGTGGTTCTGTTTATGGCAGTTATAACATGGCGGGATTTGGTCTAGATAAATCAGGTAAACCTAGCACGCTATTTATTCAATTTGTCGCAGATTATCTACCAAATGAACAAGGCGATGATAAACCTACCATCGCCCCTATCACCCAGTTTGAACAAATGTTCTATCAAGATGTGCTGAAATACAGTCAGTTTAGCCCTAAAAAGTAATTCACTACGCTGAAGTAGATCCACATCCCAGAGATATCAACGATCGATGCCAACACTGGACTCACAAGCACCGCTGGGTCCAGTTTGCACACTCGAGCCAAGATCGGTAAAACCCCACCTAAAGTCGTCGATAGTGTCACTTGCACAAACAGCGCGACAGCAATGGCTAGCGCGACGGTTTGTAACTCGAAACCACCAGCACTACCCGGCTCACTAAACAGCATCACCCGAGCAACAATCACCGCCGAAATCGCGACCGCGAGGCAAATCGCCACTCGACTCTCTTTCCACAGCACTGACAACCATTGTCGCTTACGCAGCTCACCAGTCGCGAGTGCACGTATCACCAAGGTCGCAGCTTGTGTACCGGTATTACCACCTGCGGCGGCAATCACTGGCATATAGACCGCTAATAGCACAAGTTGACTTAACGTATCTTCATACTGGGCAATAATCAGACCCGATAAGATCCCCATCAAGGCTAAACCAATGATCCAGCCAATACGCTGCTTTACATGCTCAAGCACTGGCGTTGCTAGATAACTTTGACTTGGCATTACCTCTGAGTAAATCAATCCCAATTGGTGAGCATAATGACGCGCTAGCTTATCTTGACCATTCAGTTCTAGTTGCGAAATCAATTGCTGAACATAACCCAAAGAGCAGTGCTGCAAGATGGCAACCGCCTCTTCAAGGGGCATAACCGTTAACAGATGAACTTGCTGAGTTTGTTCGTATTTTAAAAAGGCATTCCGTGCCGCGCCAATCTCCTCAACTGAGAAGTTTGGTGAGTTTTCCATATAGATGTTATTCATTACCGTCATGGGCGAATCTCCCGATTAGCTTAAGGTAACGACCATCAAATATATCTATTTGAAGCAATGTTTTAGGTTTAATGCCAATAAGTTATGGCTGCAAAAATGCGTACAACACAGCCCTCGCAGCATGGCGATAGATATATTGGAATCTAGAAAAGAGAGGAGAAAAATCAAAGAGGGATCAAAAAGAAGCTCTACCCGATGGGTAGAAACGTGGAAACGCCAATACCGAAGCGGGTTATTTTTCTCCCCTCATACTAGGGGGATGGTCGGTATTGTTCATAAAAGTCTCCGAAATCGTTGCGCTATTCGCAACGGGCGCATGATAACAAAAGTATGCTGAAATAACAGGCATAATTGCAGCTAAATGGCATAAAAAAAGCGCCGATAACGGCGCTCTATCTATAGCAGTTCAACTATCATTATTTGATAGTGATACGCGCAAATTTACGTTTGCCAACTTGGAATACGTAAGTGCCTGCTGCTGGAGCAAATTTAGCATCAGCAACCTTTTCACCATCCATCTTCGCCGCGCCTTGCTTAACCATACGCATTGCGTCAGAAGTCGAAGCACATAGACCCGCTTCTTTCAGTAGGTTCGCTACTGGCGTTTCTGCTGCAAACTCAAACTCTGGCATATCATCAGGGATCTGATTTTTCGCAAAACGGTTGATGAACTCTTGCTCAGCCGCATCTGCATCCGCTTCAGTGTGGAAACGTGCGATAATCTCTTTCGCAAGTAGGATCTTGATGTCACGAGGGTTCTTACCTTCTGCAACGTCTGCTTTGAACTGCTCAATCTCACCTAGTGGGCGGAATGATAGTAGCTCATAGTAGCTCCACATTAGGTCGTCAGAGATTGACATGATCTTACCAAACATTTCGCTTGGCGCTTCGCTGATACCAATGTAGTTGTTCGCTGACTTAGACATCTTCTTCTCACCGTCTAGACCAACGAGAAGAGGCATCATTAATACAGCTTGTGGTTTTTGACCGTTTGCTTTTTGCAGTTCGCGACCCATTAGTAGGTTGAACTTCTGGTCAGTACCACCTAGTTCTACGTCAGTTTCCATTGCAACTGAGTCATAACCTTGAAGCAGCGGATACATAAACTCATGAATTGCAATTGGCTGACCGCCTGCATAACGCTTTTTAAAGTCGTCGCGCTCTAGCATACGCGCCACAGTTTGGTTTGATGCTAGACGGATCATACCCTCAGCGCCTAGTTCAGATAGCCACTCAGAGTTAAATGAAATGGTTGTTTTAGCCGGATCTAGGATCTTGAAAACCTGTTCTTTATAGGTTTCAGCATTTTGCAATACTTGCTCACGGCTTAGCGGTGGGCGCGTGGTGTTTTTACCAGACGGGTCACCAACCATTGCAGTAAAGTCACCAATAAGGAAAGTAACTTCGTGTCCAAGTTCTTGGAACGTGCGCAGTTTGTTAAAAATCACTGTGTGACCTAGGTGGATATCAGGTGCTGTTGGATCGGCACCTAGCTTAATACGTAGAGGTCGACCCTCTTTAAGCTTTGCAACCAGTTCATCTTCAGGGATCAGTTCTTCTACACCGCGCTTAATCTCGGCCAGTGCTGCTTCAATACTCGCCATTCTTGTTCACTCCCACAGATTTGGCAAAAATTTGATAATTTTACATCTTACTTGAATAGCGATGCTTTTTGAAACCAGTTAGACTAGTCAGCTAGCTTTTTTTGTCGAATTTTTAATACGGACATACGATGTTGTCGCTTTTTGCTCGATTACCAAGGATTCATCGAGCGTTGATTATCCTATTTATCGTTCTTATCGGTTGTGCTTTGGCGCTACCCGAGCCCCAATCTTTGCGTGAAGAAAAAAGTCTTTACCAAGTGGGTAAAATCTATCCGCTAGACATTGACCCAGCCAATCTTACTAGTGAACAAAACACCTCCCCGCTTGCGCAGCTGCGCTGGAAAAAGTTCAGTGTCGGCTCCGGTGAAAGCGCTGCAGTTGTATTTGAACGTGCCGGTCTATCTTCTCGACTCCTTTATAACCTGACCAATTCAGGCAAGGAGATCAAAGATCAGTTAACCAAACTGCGTCCTGGCGATGTGCTGCAATTTGGTTTCGATGTGAATGATGAGTTGGTGCAAATTAAGCGCCCAATGAACGCCTACGAAGCCTATGTGATCACCAAACAAAATAACGGGTATCAAGGTAGTATCGAATCCAAGGAAGTGAACTACCAATACAACTATGCTGAAGCCTCAATTAGCTCTAACTTCTGGAATGCTGCAATTACTGCCGGATTGAATGCTAACCAGATTATGGAACTTGCTGGTATCTTTGGCTGGGATATCGACTTTGCCCTCGATATTCGCAGTGGTGACAGTTTTAAAATTCTTTATCAAGAGAAAATCGTTGAAGGTGAAGTGGTCGATCGCGGGCAAATTATCGCGGCTGTATTTACCAACCAAGGCGATACGTTTAAAGCGATTTTAGATGACGCGACTGGCAACTACTACGACGAAAATGGTCGTGCAATGAAAAAAGCCTTCTTACGCTCACCGTTAGATTTTCGCCGTGTAACCTCCAACTTCAACCCAACTCGACGCCACCCTGTTACTGGCAAAGTACGCGCCCACCGTGGTACCGATTACGCCGCACCGGTTGGCACACCAATTTGGGCGGCGGGTGATGGTATCGTACAGAAATCGAGTTACAACCAGTTCAATGGTAACTATGTCTTTATTAAACATAGCAATACCTACATTACGAAGTACCTGCACCTACAACGTCGCATGGTAAAAACTGGTCAACGGGTAAAACAGGGACAAACCATTGGTACCCTAGGTGGTACCGGTCGAGTTACGGGTCCTCACCTACACTATGAGTTTTTGGTAAACGGGGTACATAAAAATGCCCGTACAGTGAAGCTACCGCAATCCAAATCTTTAACGGGTAAAGCGAAACAAACCTTTATGGCAAACGCAAATATACGCCTAGAGAAGTTAGAACGTTACCGTGAGCTTTTGGCCTACAACTGATCTAAAGCTGTTTTAACCCGACTAAAAATAAAAAAGCGCTGAAATATCAGCGCTTTTTGTTTGCATCAATGACCCGTCCTAAATAAGGTTAATTCTCTTCTACCATGATCGGTTTATCATCTTCTTGCGGCAATTTACTGCGCCCCAGCATCAACAAACACGGGGTAAGAACTAATGTTAGTACCGTAGCAAAGGCCAAGCCACCCGATACCGCAGTCGCAAGTTGTGACCACCACTGCGTGCTTGGCGCTCCAAATTCAATCTTCTGGTTAATCAGATCGATATTCATCTCTAACACCATCGGCAGTAGCCCCAGAATGGTAGTAACCGTAGTCAGCAATACCGGTCTTAGACGCTGGACACCCGTGCGCAAAATCGCTTCACGCTTATCCAAACCGCGGCGCAACAACTGATTGTAGGTATCAATCAATACGATGTTGTTGTTTACCACGATGCCCGCTAGCGCAATCACCCCAATCCCTGACATCACAACGCCAAATGGTCGTTGGAATATAAGCAGACCGGCAAAGACACCAACCGTTGAGAACAATACCGCACTTAGAATCAAGAAGGCTTGGTAGAAGCTATTGAACTGAGTGATCAGAATCAGTGCCATTACGATCAAAGCCACTAAAAACGCGGTTTGTAGGAACGCAGAAGAGTTTTCCTGCTCTTCATTTTGCCCACGCAGCTTAAACTCAACACCATCAGCAAAGTTTATCTCGCTCAACGCTTGCTCTATTTTCGGTAATTCAAGCGCTAGGTTGTAACCTTCTTTGATATCCGCTTTGATACTAATGATACGGTGCCCATCGACGCGATGAATGGTGTCTTGTTTATGATCAGGCACAATCGAGGCAAAGTTAGTGATCGGCACCATACCTACCGCTGTCTTAATGCGCAGTTCGTCAAACTTGCCAATATCGCGCTTATCTTCTGGGTAACGCACCAGAATATCCACCTGTTCATTAGAATCATCAGGAAGATAGTCACCAATGGTTAAACCATTCGTCACAAACTGCACTGTGTTCCCTACTAAGGTCGCATCAGCGGCAAAGCGAGAGGCATCATCACGTCGAATATCAATTTGCCAGTCGATACCTTCTTTACTTGAATTATCGCTTATGTTGGTCAGCGCCGCGTAGTTATCCGCCCACTCACGAACTTGCTTAGCCGCCGTGTCCAGATCGTTCAGATTCAGCGCTGACATCTCAATCACCAGATCGTTTTCTACCGGAGGCCCCGCATCTGGGAACTTGTATTCAATTTCCACTCCGGCATATTGATCGGTCTGCTGCTTGAGTTCTTCAATAATGTCTTTCACTTTACCGCGATATTGCCAATCAACTGGCGTTATCTGGATCTGACCAATTTCATCATCACCACCGGTACGTGTGTACACACTCTCAAAATCTTCATGCCCGAGCATCATCTGCTCGATATCGCGCATGATGTCATCTTTCTCATAGATGGACAGATCACCATACGAACGAACCTTGACAGTAAAGAAAGGAGGGTCCACTTCAGGGAAAAACTCAGCACCAAGCCCAGCTTTGTTGTAAGCCGCACCGACACCAAACGCCATGACAATGGCTAGCAGCAATATTTTGATTGGGTGCCCTAGTGCGATATCGAGCGTGTGATAATAAAGCTTGGTGATCCCAGTCGCTTGAGAGAAATCGCCCTCATGCAATGCGACCATTTTCTCTCGACTCGCTTGGGTAACGTGTTGCGGTTTACCAAACAAGCCACCCAGAACAGGCACGAACAGTAATGCCATGATCAAAGAAGCAAACAGCGTTGCAATCAAAGTGAGCGGCAAATACTTCATAAATTCGCCAGTCACATCTGGCCAGAACAGCAATGGTGCAAAAGCTGCTAACGTCGTGGCAGTAGAGGCTGTAATCGGCCATGCCATTCGTTTCGCCGCATCACGATAGGCTTGCTTTCTCGGCGTCCCCTCTTGCATGCGCCTATCTGCAAATTCGGTAACCACGATCGCCCCGTCCACCAGCATGCCAACTGCCATAATGAAGGAGAACAAAACAATAATGTTTATCGTAATCCCAAAGACGGACAAGGCGAGAAGACCGGCGAGAAACGATCCTGGGATAGAGATACCGACTAACATTGCGGTACGCATACCCAAAATAGCAATGATGACAATCACCACCAAAATGATGGCTGATAAGATATTATTTTGCAGATCCGTCAGCATCATTTTGACGTCATCAGACTGATCCCACGTGTACTTCACCAATAAGTTATCCGGCCATTGAGGGCTTTTTTGCGCCTCAGTAAGTACCGCTTTTACCAGTTCAACAGTCTCAATAATGTTCTCACCAGCGCGCTTACTCACATCGAGTACTACCGCAGATTCCCCATCTAAACGCGCAAAGCTCTCAGGATCTCGAAAGGCTCGACGTACCGTCGCCACATCGGCAAAGGTAATCACTTGCTTACCATCAACTTTAATCGGTAGCTCTAGTACATCAGCAAGAGAATCAAATACAGATGGCACTTTGACAGAAAAGCGTCCGTAACCAGTATCAACAAAGCCGGCAGCAACCACACGGTTGTTTTGCGCCACTAAATTGTAGATATCTGCTTGGTCTAAGCCATAACTCTCCATCAACAGAGGATCAACAATGATTTCGACAATGTCTTCGCGATCACCGGCAATGTCGACTTCTAATACTTGGCGGTAACTTTCCAGCTTATCTTGTAGGCGACGAGCAATCTGCACGATGGTGCGTTCAGGTACTGTGCCATACAACACTAATGACAGTACCGGCTCCTCTGAAGCAAGGGTCACTTCGTTAACCGTCGGCTCATCGCTATCATCAGGAAGCTTAGGTTTGGCGAGATCAACCGCTTCACGAACATCAGCCATCGCCTTGTTAAGGTCCACGCCGACAGAAAACTCCATCATTACTGAGGCATGACCTTCTGAGGCGGTTGAGGTCATCTCTTTCACCCCTTCAATTGAACGCAACTCCTGCTCGATTGGGCGAACCAACAAACGTTCAGCATCCACTGGGGATATGCCTTGGTGACCTACCGAGACATAGATGATCGGAATTGTAATATCAGGACTCGATTCTTTTGGTATTGTGATATAGGTGATGACACCAGCAATCAAAATAAACACCAAAAGCACTATCATAGTGCGCGTACGTGAGAGCGCAGCGTCGATTATGCTAAACATGCGGTCTCCCTATTACTGATTTGAGTTTGAACTTGCCACGGCGACCACTCGATCACCATCGCGAACAAAGCCCTGCCCAGTGGTAATAATGTCGACCTGTTTACCCAAACCCGACAACCACACACCATCTTGCTCAGCTTTCACCAGCTGTATCGGGACAAATTTCACTTTGTCTTCGTCAACCAGAGTTTTCACGCCAAGGTTACCCGCGGCGTCAAGAGCCAACATGGCTGGAGTGACTTTCACCGCCAGTTGATCTTTCAAGTTCAATTCCACCTCGGTGCTGACACCTGCAGGAATCCGTTGTTGTGGGTTTGCGACTTCAATTTCAATCGGGAACGTATTGGTGGAAGAGGAGGAAACACGACCAATATAGCGCACAGAGCCTTGAGTCTCTTGACCGTTAATGAAGCGTACTTTCGCCGCTTGGTTCGCTTTAAGATCTTGGATATGACGCTCACTCACGTCCGCCTCTATCACTATCTTATCTAAATCGATTAAGGTTGCGACAGGATCGCCAACACCAACGAAGTCACCCTGCTCTATTTGCAAGTAATCCACTACGCCAGCAAATGGCGCTTTCACGTTAGTGTTGCGCAGTGCCAACTTAGCATTACTGACCATCGCTTTAGCTTCAACCAGCATGGCTTGCGCATTGGCAAATGCGACTTCACCTTGTAAGCCTTTGCTTTTGAGGGACTTCGCGGCTTTAAATTCTTTCTCACGAACAGAAAGCATTGCTTTCGCACGTTCCAATTGAATCTCTAAATCGCCCTTATCGATAATCGCAATCACCTGATTACGCTTTACCTTGTCGCCTTTTTTCACTTGCAGCGAGATAATTTTACCCGCAATCTCTGCCCCTAATGTAGCTTCACGATTTGGTGCAGTACGCCCATACAGATCGATTGTCTTATGAGTCTCTTGAGCAATAAATGTTTCAAAGGCAACCTTTGCCAACGGCACCTCGGTTTGTTTTTCAGCTTTGTTTGCTGGCATCTCTTCTGAGTTGGTTGCGCCCATCGAAAGCCAAATACCGAGCAAAATAACTAAAAATATTGATATAAAATACGGTCGAACTGAAAAAAACCGAAACATAGAAAACTTAGCCATAACTATCCTTAATACTTCGTAAGCAACATCCAGCGTGCTCAAGATCCTTTTATACTGTTTTTTATAGGTTTTTGATCAAAACTGACCCTAAAAAATCTCGTGCTATCGGCTAGCATAACAAGGTGAAATCAGATCACAAGTTTACAAAAAGCGCGATTAGATTTAACACTCATAACTATGACATCGGTCGTTAAATGAGCATTTTTTGATTACAAATATAAAAAAAGCTGCCAATGGCAGCTCTTTCATAAATCAATTGTGCTTAAACGCTAAACGATGCACCACAACCACAAGTCGTAGTCGCATTCGGGTTATTAACGAAGAAACGTGAACCCTCAAGCCCCTCAGTGTAATCGACTTCACCGCCAATAAGATATTGCAGGCTCATTGGATCAACCACTAGTGTTACACCGCTATTGACAATCGTAGTATCACCATCGTTAACGTTTTCATCAAAAGTGAAACCGTATTGGAAACCACTACAACCACCACCTGTGATGTAAACACGCAGCTTTAAATTTGGGTTTTCTTCTTCAGCAATCAAAGTGTTAACGCGCTTTGCCGCCGCATCAGAAAAAGTTAGGGGGATATTGGCTTCGCTCACACCGACCTCTCTCACTATTGTCTACTACTATAATGCCTACCGAAATTGACGGTAACTTGCAGCAGCTCTGTTTTATTGATGAGGTGATTATCTAATACCTGAGTGCAGCGTTCAAGTATTCACCACTAATTGAATCATTTAATCGTGCAACGATGTGTTATCAAAATGTTTAGCTCACAAGTTGAAACTTATTTTGTCGAGAATATCGTGGAAAACGTTTTTCATCGCCGTTAGGAGGGGTACAATGCCCGCCATAAGTTGGTCCGAGCAATCAAAAGAGGATATATCAATGACCAAATCAGCAGAGCTTTATGAAAAAGCGCAAAAAACCATTCCAGGTGGCGTTAACTCACCTGTTCGAGCTTTTAATGGCGTTGGTGGCGCACCGGTATTCGTTGAAAGTGCTGATGGCCCTCTAATTTTTGATGCTGACGGTAAAGCATATATCGACTACGTGGGCTCTTGGGGTCCAATGATTCTTGGTCATAACCATGTTGCTATTCGTGAGGCTGTTATTAGCGCAGCTCAACGCGGTCTTAGCTTTGGTGCACCAACAGAACTTGAAATTAGCATGGCAGAACTGGTCAGCGAATTAGTGCCATCAATGGAACAAGTTCGTATGGTAAGTTCAGGTACTGAAGCGACAATGAGTGCGATTCGTCTTGCTCGTGGTTTTACTGGTCGCGACAAGATCATCAAATTTGAAGGTTGTTACCATGGTCATGCCGACAGCCTACTCGTTAAAGCAGGTTCTGGTGCACTGACTCTTGGTCAGCCAAGCTCACCAGGTGTTCCTGCTGATTTCGCTAAGCACACACTGACGGCAACGTTTAACGACTTAGACTCTGTGCGCGAGCTATTTGCGGCGAACAAAGACCAAATCGCTTGTATCATTGTTGAACCAGTTGCTGGCAACATGAACTGTATTCCACCTGTAGATGGCTTCCACCAAGGTCTGCGTGAAATCTGTGACCAAGAAGGTGCACTACTGATTTTTGATGAAGTTATGACGGGTTTCCGCGTAGCTCTTGGCGGTGCGCAGGCACACTACAACATCAAACCTGACCTAACAACACTGGGTAAAGTTATCGGTGGCGGCATGCCTGTTGGTGCTTTTGGTGGTCGCCGTGAAGTAATGCAATACATTGCGCCGACAGGTCCTGTATACCAAGCAGGTACTCTATCAGGTAACCCAGTTGCAATGGCTGCAGGTTTTGCATGTTTGAATGTTCTTCGTGCAGAAGGCAATGAAGAGCGTCTAGCCTACATCACTAAACAACTAGCAGATGGCTTCAAACAGCTTGCTGACAAACATGGTATTCCACTCGTGGTAAACCAAGTGGGTGGCATGTTTGGTTTCTTCTTCACTGAGCAAGAGAGCGTAACTTGCTACGAAGACGTAACTAAGTGTGATGTTGAACGCTTCAAGCGCTTCTTCCACCTAATGTTGAACCATGGTGTTTACCTAGCTCCTTCAGCATTTGAAGCAAGCTTTACTTCTCTAGCACACGGTAGCAAAGAGATTGAAGCGACATTAAGCGCTGCGGATCGCTGTTTCGCGATTCTTGCTCAAGAAGCATAATCGCTCATTTGCCTCTTAATTTGACAAAAAGGCTGCGCAAGCAGCCTTTTTTATTGCCAGTTGAACAGCACTAGTAACACCAACCCTATCGCGGTCATGGCAAACCAAGGAATACGCTTGCTCGTTTTCACGCGAGTTTCCGCGCTGCATTTATCATTGTTACAACAGCCCATCATTTAACTCCCCGTTGATAACACTCAGAATTCAAGCCATTATACTCTATATCTTGTTTATCTATTGGGCATAACCGTGACAGAGAAAGTTAAAATTACGTCAGGACATTGGGTCCTGATCGCGGCTTTACTTGGGGCAGGCTTCGCTTGTTTCCTTTTAGTTGAGCCGTACATTAATTCAATTGTGATGGCATTTATTCTGTCACTACTCATGTTTCCTATCCACGAATGGCTTGAGAAAAAACTACCGAATCACGAAAACATTGTTTCACTGCTTTCTTGCGTGATCCTCACTTTCATCATTGTGATTCCATTACTCTTTGTCTTTGCCGCGATTGTGCAGCAAGGCACCGTGTTCTCACAAAACGTCTACTACTGGGTTACGCATGGTGGCATTCAAGAAGTGTTCGCTCATCCATGGGTAGTAAAAGGACTTAAGTTAGTTAACACCTACTTGCCATTTGAAGAAATTAAACCGCAAGAAATTGCTCAACGAGTGGCGCAATTTGCCACTACTTTTGGCAGTAATATTGTTGGTTTTAGCGCCAAAATATTAGGCGATGCGACCAACTTCTTAATGTCATTTTTCTTGATGCTATTTGTGCTGTTCTTTTTGCTACGTGACCACGACAAAATCATTTCAGCGATGCGTCATATCTTACCGCTATCACGCAGCCAAGAAGACAAATTACTCAATGAAGTAGAAAAAGTAGCCAAATCAGCAGTCATGGGATCGTTCTTAACCGCCATCGCTCAAGGTATTGCGGGCGGCTTTGGTATGTGGTTAGCGGGTTTCCCAGGGCTATTCTGGGGCACGATGATGGGCTTTGCCTCTTTTATTCCTGTCGTTGGCACCGCGCTGATTTGGATACCTGCGACCCTCTATCTATTTATCATCGGCGATACAACTTGGGCGGTATTCTTGTTGGTATGGAGTGTAGCCATCGTCGGTTCGATTGATAACTTATTACGCCCGTTACTGATGCAAGGTAGCGCTGGAATGAATACGCTGATGATATTCTTCTCGCTATTAGGTGGCTTACATCTATTTGGACTGATTGGCTTAATTTACGGTCCAATTATCTTTGCTGTCACTATGGTGCTTTTCTATATTTATGAAGAAGAGTTTTCTGACTTCTTAGACCAACAAGATAAGAGTTAACAACAGAGGGGGGATTATGAGAGAATCCCCCCTCTTTTTTATTCAGTCGAGCTACATCATGTCTGCCTACATCGCACCAAGCCAGATTGCCGAACGCCAACTTGCCTACTTCTCTGGTAAGCATGTTCTCGTTGCTGGCGAAGCCGAAGATTTGTTTCCAATTGAGTTAGCTAAACACTGTGAATCTGTCACTGTGTTCACCACTCACTATGGCTACTTCCGCCAATTACAAGCCTACTCAAATATTACTGCTGTATTTGGTGCTGAGTTTGATCACGATACCAATGCGGACATGGTATTGCTCTACTGGCCGAAAGCAAAAGCGGAAGCTGACTATTTGCTTGCGATGTTAATGGCAAAACTGGGTAAAGATACCGAAATTGTTGTCGTTGGCGAAAACCGTTCTGGGGTGAAGAGCATTGAAAAAATGTTTAAACCTTATGGCATTATCAATAAGTTTGATTCTGCCCGTCGCTGTTCGTTTTACTGGGGACAATGCACTCAAGAAGCTAAGCCTTTTAACTTGCAAGAGTGGTTTAAAACCTATTCGGTAAACTACCAAGAACACACATTAACCATCAAAAGTCTGCCTGGTGTATTTAGCCATGGTGAATTTGATATTGGCAGTAAACTACTGCTCGATACTTTACCAACACTACAAGGTAAAGTGCTTGATTTTGGCTGTGGCGCGGGTGTGATTGGTAGTGTCATGGCGACTTTAAATCCAAGTATTGAGCTAGAGATGTGTGACATCAGCGCGCTGGCTATCGAGTCATCAAAGGCGACCCTGGCTGCGAATAATCTGCAAGGTAAAGTGTTTGCCTCTGATGTTTATTCAGACTGCGCCGATAACTATCAATTCATTATTAGCAACCCTCCTTTCCATTCGGGGCTTGATACTAGCTACAGCGCAACTGAAACCTTGTTGAAAGATGCACCAAAACAGCTAAATTCGAGCGGTGAGTTGTTAATTGTTGCCAATAGTTTTTTGCAGTATCCACCTATTATCGAGCTCGCTTTCGGTAAATGTGAAACGCTAAATAAGACCAATAAATTCGCAATCTATACGGCAAAAAACTGAGCTCCTTGCCCAGAAACCCGCTATTTCTGGGCTAAATCCCTTACCTAAAGCGAAATTCTGCGTCGCCTACCACGCTTTAAGTGGCACTTACTTGTCAAAGTAAAAAAACTCGTTAATTTTGTCATTTTCAGGCTACCTGAAGCGAAAAGGCAAAATTGACGTGTTTACACACGTCAATTGATGCGCTCAACCGCATCGTCAAAATACATAATTAACGTTGGATCGCTCCTCGTCCAACTTTCATGGAAAGTTAAACTCTTTATTATGTTTAAGTTGTATCGGAAACAACGCTTTAAACGCCTGCAAAACACCTTGATGGGTGCGTTTTTAGCGTTAAGTATCACGCCACTTACACTGATTGCTCTATTCTTCTTGCAGTCTCATAGCGAAGATCTCCAAGAACAAAGCACCTCGCACCTAATCTCTGTTCGTGACAGTAAACATCAGCAAATCACCGATTATCTCAATGCTCGTGAGTCGGAGGTGATGGGGTTTGTTCGCTCTGAATTGGCCTATGCGAGTGGTGGACGTTTTTATGGACTGGTGAATGCTTTCCAAAGTCTTGGTCTGAATATGGATCAAGCACGTGAGTTTGCCCAGAAACGTTATATCCCAGGCTCAGGCAATCAAATTAAAACCTCAATTTTACCTGAATCTCCTGTATTTAACGGCACTGAGCGTTATCGCCTATTACATACCCGTTATCATCGCGCCTATCTAGAACTACTAAAACGTTCCGATTTTGACGATATCTTACTGGTCGATATCAACGGCAACGTGACCTATTCTATTTTTAAATATGATTACTACGGCACCAACTTACTCGATGGCAAATTCGAGCAACAAAATTTAGGTTTGGCTTTTAAGAAACTTCGAGATGAGGTGAATAAGAAGCGGAAAGACAACCAGGACTACACACCCGTGGTGTTTTCTGATTTCATGCAAGAAGGCGATAAAAGCTTTGCTTGGATTGGCGCACCAATCATTCAACAAGGCTACTTGCACAGCTATGCTATGTTTCGATTACCAAATAACAGTCTAACAAAGCTGATTGCTGACAATAATAATGTATGGTCAATCAAGACATTATTGGTGGGACAAGACAATAAACTGCGTACCCTTTCTTATCAGCAGCAAGATGTCGACAGCAGCCAATCGATCATCAATACCGCATTTGAAAAACCGGCCATGGTTGGCACCTTTACCAACTCAACTGGCGCGGAAGTGATTGCAGCACACAGCCACATTCAATCAAAAGGTTTAGATTGGGCGCTCGTGGTCGAAGTTTCAGAACAAGAGGCTTTCTCACGAATTAAGCAGTTAGAAACCGTATTCGTGGTCGCGATGCTATTGGCGATAGTGCTGGTTGTGATCGCTTCCCATTACCTCTCGAATTTTATTACCGCTCCTTTGCTTAAACTGACTTGGTCTGCAGAAAAAGCGTCAGCTGGCGATCTCAATGCTGAAATCAGCACTGAGCGTAAAGATGAAATTGGTCGTTTGGCGATCGCTTTTGAGCGAATGCAACGCTCGATACGAGAAAAAATGGCGTTAATTAAAGAACAGAACGTCGAGTTGGAAAGTAACATTAAGCTGATCCAACAAAAAAACGATGAGTTGCAAATCGCCAACAAACTCAAAGATGAGTTCCTTGCCACGACCTCACATGAATTGCGTACCCCGCTGCATGGCATGATCGGTATTGCCGAAGCTCTGATATCTGGAGCTAATGGTCCGATCCGCTCTGAACATAAATATCAGCTAGACATTATTATCAGTAGCGGACAACGCTTAGCCAACTTGGTGGATGATTTACTCGACTATCATAAGATGCGCTATGGCAACATGGATATTGCCACCCGAGCCGTTGATCTCTCCAGTGCCACACGCTTAGTGCTTGAGCTATCATCGCACTTGCTAGGCAATAAACAGATCCGCATCATCAACCAAGTACCATCAGAGCCGGTCTGGATTGCAGCCGATCCACAACGTTTAGAACAAGTGCTGTATAACTTAGTTGGCAATGCGATTAAATACACCCATGAAGGCAAAATCGTCATCTCAGCTAACATTGTCGATGCCAAAATGCGCATTCAAGTGGTCGATACTGGACAAGGTATACCAGCCGATCAGCTAGAACACATTTTTGAACCTCTTACTCAAGCTGGCAGCGACACTAGCCGCTATCGTCAAGGAGCAGGGCTGGGGCTTTCAATTAGTCGTCAACTCATTGAATTAATGGGTGGTTCACTCTATGTCAGCAGCCAACCAATGGTCGGTACAACCTTTAGCTTTACGCTTCCACTCGCAACGGAAGAGCAGATCGCATTGACGAGCCATAGCGATAGTATCCACTTCATTGCGCCCGATAATTTTGATATCGAAGACAATGACGCCACCAATTTACCTGAAAACCCAGATGGTGAGCTGCTCCTAGTGGTCGATGATGAACCCGTCAATGTCAAGGTTCTAGAAAGCTTCCTCAAAATCTCTGGTTATCGTGTACGTTGTGCAAAAGATGGTTATGAAGCGCTGCAATCCATCGAAGAGGAAAAGCCTGCGCTGGTTCTGCTCGATGTAATGATGCCTGGTTTAACCGGTTATCAAGTTTGCGAAACAATTCGAGAACAATTTGACAGCATTGAACTGCCAGTCATCATGCTTACTGCCCTCAATCAAACCGACGACCGTATCCGTGGTTTTAACTCTGGTGCCAATGACTATTTATCTAAGCCGTTTAATAAACAAGAACTGGCAGCGAGAATGCAAGTTCACCTAGCCGCTAGCCAAGCGGAGATGCGTCGTTTAGAAAACCAAGCTTTGCAAGATGAGCTGCGCCAACGCTCTGCGGTAGAAGCAAGTTTGATCGAAACCCAAACACGGCTGCTTGAACAGCTCGAATCTGCGCCTGAAGCGATTATTTGTACACGAACAGATGGAAAAGTACGCTTTGCCAATGAAGCGGCAGCAAGAATGTTTAAGCGCTCAATTGAGCAGCTCAAGCGTGCCTCAGCTGAAGAGTTACTGTCACCGAAGTTTCTCGACATCACTCAACCTCATTATTGCGGTAAAGTAGACATCTATATCGAAGATACCCGTCAGCACGTCAATGGCGATATATTGCGCCTACCTGAAGCCTCAGGTCTAAAGTCGATGTATATATTTGACCATGGCGGAGGGGCTAATGCGGCGCGCATCAACAACTTAGAAACCGCTATTGAAGCACTCACCAGCTATGCATTTGATGGTGACAAAGCCAAACTACAGCAACTAAAAGAGCTTGGTGGGGAGTTTACTCGCCTTGCAGACCGAGTAACTGGTGAACAAAAATCCAAACAGGAACTGATGCGAGAAGTGTTGGTTGAGGCGATGACAACCGCTTTGGACTACTGGGAGAGCTCGACTGGCAATAGTAAGTTTGTCTTTGCTGAACAAAGTGGCTTATGGCGCGTCTATCTCGACCGCAGTACGTTACAAACCCGAACGTTAGATAAGTATTTGCGTATCGAGACTTTACCAAAGACACCTCGCTGGAGAACCGTGCTTACCTCATTAGAGTACATTCTGGATAACTGCTCCGACTTAACCAAAGAGCGCAGCAAAATCGAAGAGTTGCGAGATAAATTGCAACATCTCCTCACCACGTAATCATAAAATCACCGTTAAAAAACTCATCGTCCGCGGTGAGTTTTTTTTCGCATATCGAGCAACCAAAAACTGTTTTTACACGCAGCAAAACAACTTGTTTGGCGTCGTTAAAATCAACCAAATTCAAGCAATCAGGAACCTTTCACACAGTAAAATAGCCAGAATAGACTAACAATTGAACGTATTTGAGATAGTTATCACAACAATACGGCAGATTTAAATTAGCGAGTTAAATTAACTCCAAAACACCGAAGTGATAGAGATCTCAAAGACTCAAAACCCAAAAAACAGTCAATATTAAAGAGCTACAAAACGATAGTAACCACTAACATAAAACATACCAGCCAAGATTTTTTGCGAGTCACTTCAATGTTAAAAATGGGTATATTTTGAGTAACTTTTTACTGCAATTAACGTTATTGACGGAAGTCTGGCTAGTTTTGACGTTTTTTACGAGAAACAGAATTGCTAAACAAGTTAATTCGGTGTTTTCTTAACCGTGCCTAAGGCTTACAGGCCACTCAAGATGCTTATCTACCTCCGACGCTAAGCATTGTTATAGAGGTAGGCCTTAGAGAGTGTTCATCAATTGATAACATTCATATCCATTAGTGAAATGAAAGCAAATAGTAAGGAACAGCTATGCTTGCCAACATTAAAAAAACTGCACTAGCAACAGCGATTATCGCAACTGCAACTACTGGCTTTGCTTCAGTAGCAACGGCTGCAGAAAAAAATGAACTAACGATCCACCCTAAAGAGTTTACAACTTTTGTTCGTAACTTTAACCCATACCTAGGTGCAACGAACCTGCACACTACAACGGACTTCCTATACGAGCCACTAGTAGTGTTCAACGAGATGCAAGGCAACACGCCAGTGTTCCGTCTAGCAGAGAACTACACCATTGCTGACGACCTACTAAGTGTTGTATTTGACATCCGTAAAGGTGTGAAATGGTCTGACGGTGAGAAGTTTGACGCAGATGACGTTATCTACTCATTCAATCTAGTTAAAGAAAAACCAGAGCTAGACCAAAGCGGTATCAATGCATGGGTTACTAGCGTTGAGAAATTGAACGATTACCAAGTTAAGTTCAATATCAAAGAAGCAAACTCAAACGCAGCTTACGAAATCGTAAAAGTTCCTGTAGTGCCTGAGCACGTATGGAGCAAGGTGAAAGATCCTTCAACCTTTACTAACGAAAACCCAGTTGGTAGCGGTCCGTTTACTGAAATTGCGACATTCACTCCACAACTTTACGTTCAGTGTGAAAACCCGAACTACTGGGATGCTGACAACCTAGATGTTGACTGTCTACGTGTACCTCAAATCGCTAACAACGACCAATTCCTTGGTAAAGTTGTAAATGGTGAGATGGACTGGACTTCTTCATTCATTCCAGATATCGACCGCACTTACGCAGCAGCGAGCCCTAACCACCAATACTGGTACCCGCCAGCAGGTACTCAAGCATTTGTAGTTAACTTCAAGCACCCAGATGCAGCGAAGAATGAAGCGCTAACTAACGTTGATTTCCGTCGCGCATTCTCTATGGCTCTTGACCGTCAAACTATTATCGACATCGCATTCTACGGCGGCGGTACAGTCAATGACTTCGCATCAGGTCTAGGCTACGCGTTCAAGACTTGGTCAAACGAAGAGACTCACAACAAGTACAAAGGCTACAACACGTACAACGTTGAAGGTGCTAAAGCGCTACTAGCAAAAGCTGGCTTCAAAGATGTAAACAACGATGGCTTTGTTGACACTCCATCAGGTAAGTCTTTTGAGCTTCTAATTCAATCGCCAAACGGTTGGACTGACTTCAACAACACCGTTCAACTTGCTGTTGAACAGCTAGCTGAAGTGGGCATCCAAGCTAAAGCTCGTACTCCAGACTTCTCTGTGTACAACCAAGCGATGCTTGAAGCAACGTATGACGTTGCGTACACCAACTACTTCCACGGTGCAGATCCACACATGTACTGGAACAGTGGTTACAACTCAAACCTTCAGTCTGGCGACGGTATGCCTCGTTTCGCACTGCACTACTACAAAAATGCAGAGCTAGACAAGCTACTAAACGGCTTCTACAAGACGGCTGATAAGCAAGAACAGCTTGAAATTGCTCACGGCATCCAAGCTATCATCGCCGCTGACCAAGTAACGATTCCTGTAATGTCTGGTGCATACATGTTCCAGTACAACACAACTCGCTTTACTGGTTGGTGGAACGAAGAAAATCCTCAAGGCCGTCCAAACATTTGGGCTGGTATCCCTGAGCGTCTACTACACGTACTGGACCTAAAACCAGTTAAGTAATAGGCAATCTTGCGGCGCACTCCCTGTGCGCCGCATATTCCCCCTCCCTTCCTACTAGCAAAGAAAGGTATGGCGCCAAGCGTCAGGGGATTATTACGCTCAAATTTGTAGTTTCGCGCTGAGCGACCTGACACCAGGAACAGGGAAAATCTGGGTGAGTAAGGTGTAAGTTATGGGTTATTTTTTAAGACGTTTGTCATTTTATTTTGTCGCTCTTTTAGTTGCGGCGACTTTGAACTTTATTATTCCGCGAGCAATGCCTGGTGACCCAGTTACCATGATGTTTGCGAACGCTTCGGTTCAGGTTACCCCTGAACGTATCGCAGCAATGAAAGAACTATTAGGTTTCGTCGATGGCGGTCTGTTAGTTCAATATGTTGCTTACATGAAAAACATTCTTAGCTGGGAATTGGGTACTTCAATTCAGTTCTATCCGCTATCTGTAAATACATTACTAGGTGGTGCATTTGGCTGGTCACTATTTCTAGCGGGTACTGCGGTAATTCTTTCTTTCTCTTTGGGTTCAATTTTAGGGATTTACGCGGCTTGGAAACGTGGTAGCAAATACGATGCATTCATCACTCCAGGCATGCTAGTTATCCAAGCGGTACCTCAAGTGGTAATCGCAATGATCGCCCTGTTTACTTTTGCGATCGGCTTAAAGTGGTTCCCTACCGGTTATGCCTATACGGCAGGCACCTCACCAGACTGGACGAGCTGGGCGTTTATTAAAGACGTTGCTTACCATGCAGTATTGCCTCTTTTCTGTGCAACGGTAGTTCAGATCGGTGGCTTCCTCGTCAACATGCGTAACAACATGATCAACCTACTTGCTGAAGACTACATCACCATGGCAAAGGGTAAAGGTCTTAACGAGAAGCGAATCGTATTCAACTACGCAGCGCGTAACGCAATGCTGCCAAGTGTGACGGCGCTTTCAATGGCATTAGGTATGGCGATTGGTGGTCAGCTAATCATTGAAATCATCTTCAACTACCCAGGTCTTGGTTCTGTTCTATTTAATGCGATTAAAGCGCGTGATTACCAAGTACTTCAAGGTCAGCTACTGATCATGACATTGTTCATGCTGTTCTTTAACCTACTGGCTGACATGCTTTACGTTGTTCTTGACCCTCGCCTACGCAAGGGAGGCAAATAATTATGAAAGGTTTCCTAAAACTCGTTGTCGGTAACCCGATGGCACTGGTAGGCAGCATTATCCTAGCTAGCTTCTTATTTATTGCTCTATTTGCGCCTATGCTGGCCAAACACGCTCCAGATAAACGCACGGGTAATCCACATGAATACCCATCGATCGTGGTTAAGTCAGCACAAGCCAATCCTGACGGTTGGATTGCGCAAAACCTAGCCGATGACCGCCGCACGTTGATCATGTCAAAGAAAGCCGATCACGTAATGGGCACTAGCCGTATGGGTCGTGATATCTGGTCACAGTTCGTTCACGGTGCTCGAGTGTCATTAGCGGTAGGCTTTGGTGCTGGTATCACGGTTTGTTTCCTAGCAACGGTTATCGGTATCTCAGCAGGTTACTTCGGTGGACGCATTGATGACATCCTAACTGCAGCGATGAATATCATGCTGGTTATTCCACAATACCCGCTTCTCTTCGTACTGGCTGCATTTATCGGTGAGGCAGGGCCGCTCACCATTGCTTTGATAATCGGTTTCACCGCCTGGGCGTGGGGGGCTCGTGTCGTCCGCTCTCAAACGATGGCACTGCGTGAAAAAGAGTTTGTTAAAGCCGCTGAAGTTCTTGGTGAATCATCATGGCGCATCATTTTCGTTGAAATCTTGCCTAACCTAATCCCAATTGTTGGTGCAAGCTTCATCGGTTCAGTGATGTACGCAATCATGATGGAGGCAACAATCTCGTTCCTAGGTCTAGGTGACCCGAACACAGTTAGCTGGGGCATTATGCTCTACAACGTGCAAACCTCTTCATCAATGCTAATTGGCGCTTGGTGGGAACTGCTTGCACCATGTGCTGCCTTGATTCTTCTGATGACAGGTCTGGCGCTACTTAACTTCGCGGTAGATGAAATTGCTAACCCGCAGCTTCGTTCACACAAAGGTATGAAACGCTGGAAGAAACTTGCTGAACAAGAGAAGAAAGAGCGTGAACCAAATCTACCACCACAAAATGCACTTTGGAGCGGAGATAAATAATCATGACGGCACCACTAATTTCTATCCGCAACCTCTGTGTTGACTACATTACCGCTTCGGGTGATGTGCGAGCTTGTAATAACGTGAGCTTTGATATTGCACCGGGTGAAGTATTCGGTCTCGCTGGTGAATCTGGCTGTGGTAAATCAACGGTCGCGTTCTCGCTCATGCGTCTGCATAAGCCGCCAGCGTTTATCACCGGTGGTGAGGTAATCTTCAATGGCGAAAATATCTTAGAGTACAGTGATGACCGTATGCAGGCATTCCGCTGGAGCGAGATGTCGATGGTTTTCCAAAGTGCGATGAACGCACTAAACCCTGTACTGACCATGGAAGAACAGTTCTGTGACGTAATTATGCGTCACACCAACATGACACGTGATCAAGCGCGTAAGCGCGCAGAAGGTTTACTAGAAATTGTTGATATTCACCCTAGTCGTCTGACTGACTACCCGCACCAGTTCTCTGGTGGTATGCGTCAGCGTCTAGTGATTGCAATTGCGCTAGCATTAAACCCGAAAATGATCATCATGGATGAACCAACCACAGCGCTTGATGTGGTGGTTCAACGCGAAATTCTACAAAAGATCTACGCACTAAAAGAAGAGTTTGGTTTTTCGATTCTGTTTATTACTCATGACCTGTCGTTAATGGTCGAGTTCTCAGACCGAATCGGCATCATGTACTCGGGTGAGTTGATCGAAGTTGCTCCATCTAAGGAAATTTTAACTAGCCCTTATCACCCTTACACCAAGGGCTTGGGCAGCTCATTCCCTCCCCTAACTGGGCCAAAAACTAAGCTGACAGGTATTCCAGGTAACCCATTAAACCTATTGGAAGTACCACAAGGCTGCCGTTTCCAAGCCCGTTGTGACCGTGTACACGACAAATGTACTCAGGTTGAAACTAAGTTGAGACAGATTGAGCCAAATCGCTTCTCAAACTGCCACCTATACGGTGAGCCAATTGCCCAGACCAAGATCTAGCAATGTAAAAAAGCAAAATAAAATTTCTGGAGACAATTATGAGCAAACAACTCGGTGAACTACTGGTAGAGGGAAAAAACCTCGTTAAGGACTTCCCTATCAGCAGTAATGCCCTAAAACAACCAATGATGCGTGCGATTAACGACGTATCATTCAAGATGTACAAAAGCCGTGGTTTAGCCGTAGTGGGTGAATCTGGTTCAGGTAAGTCCACTACCGCCAAAATGATCGCAAAAATGTACGCGCCAACTTCGGGTACGATTGAATACAAAGGTCGTGACATCATAGATATCAAGTCTAAAACAGACTTGATGCACTACCGTGAAGGCGTACAAATGGTTTGGCAAGACCCGTTTGGTTCTCTTAACCCAACACACAACATCTTCCACCATATCGCTCGCCCACTTTTGATCCATAAAAAAATCAAACCGGGCAACAAGAAAGAGCTGCAAGAACGTGTTTATGACTTACTTGAGCAAGTAGGTTTAATCCCACCAAAAGAGACGGCAGAGAAGTACCCTCACCAGCTCTCAGGTGGTCAACGTCAACGTGTTAACTTAGCACGAAACATTGCCGTTGGTGCAGAAGTCGTATTGGCTGACGAACCAACGTCAATGCTGGATGTTTCAATCCGGGCAGGTGTATTGAACCTGATGGAAGAGATGAAGTTTGAGAAACAGATGTCTCTGCTTTATATCACCCATGACATCGCAACGGCTCGCTACATCGCAGAAGATCTCGCGGTTATGTATGTCGGTCATATGGTCGAATGGGGTGATACGGAAGAGATCATTCACGATCCACAACACCCATATACGCAATTGCTGGTCTCAGCGGTGCCAGATCCAAGCAAATCGATCCATGAAAAACTGAAAGGCAACAAAGGGGAAATTCCACTTTGGACGCCAACATCCATGGGATGTCCTTTTGCGGGTCGCTGTACCCATGCAACTGACAAATGCCGTGAGCAACTGCCAGGCGTAACACAGTTGTCCGATAACCATTTTGTTCGTTGTTATCTATACGAAAGTTAAGCAAAAACAAGCCAAGGGTCACCACTCTTGGCTTGCCCCCTTTACAGATGTGATTACAAATTTTTTGCGGAGACAGCAATGCTGCTAGTTACTAACCATATTGGTTATGAATCCCTTGGTCCTAAACAGGCTGTATTGATGACGAGAAAGCCTCGCCTGTCTACTACCACTGCCTTACTGGTGTGTGCTGACAGTCATCAAACTGTGGCTGCTATAGACGTTGAAAAAGGCGCTAAAGCCGCTCGTTGGCACCAAGGGAATTTTTTTCGCATTGATTTCTCTGCTTTTACTCAATTAGGTCGTTATTACTTACGCTTTGACAACATTCGTTCCGAGATCTTTGAAATCGGTCATGGCGTACTTATGCAGCGCACCTTTTCGGATGTCTTACACTATTTCAAATCCCAGCGTTGCGGCGGGATCTTTGATAAACAAGACCAACAAGCCCCTATTTTAGGCACAGATCAAACCGTCGATGTTCGTGGTGGTTGGTACGATGCGTCTGGTGATGTCAGCAAATATCTTAGCCACCTGTCTTACGCTAACTACTTCAACCCACAACAAACACCAATGGTAATTTGGAACATGTTGAAAGGTTTTGAGTTGGTTAAAAGCAATGCCAAGTTCGCCAAGTATTCAGCGGTACGCCTAATTGAAGAAGCGCTTTACGGTGCTGATTTCTTGGTGCGCATGTTTAATCCGCAAGGCTTTTTCTACATGACGGTGTTTGATAAATGGTCAAAAGATATCAAACAACGTGAGATTTGTGCTTATGCGACTCAGCAAGGTCATAAATCTGAAGATTATCAAGCCGGATTTAGACAAGGTGGTGGTATTGCGATTGCCGCTCTCGCCAAAGCTGCCAGTCTAAAGCAAGATGGCGAGTTTTCTAGCCAAGACTACTTACATACGGCAGAAAAAGCTTATTGGCATCTAAAAGAATTTAACACTCAGTACCTCAATGATGGCACTGAAAACATCATTGATGAGTACTGTGCACTACTTGCGACGGTTGAACTCTATCGTGTCACTGAAAACCATGACTACCTAGCCGAAAGCCGTTTGTGGGCGAAACGTTTGGCATCTCGCCAGCACTCGGATGAGCATCAAACGCACTTTTGGTCAGCAAACCAAGACGGATCTCGCCCATACTTCCATGCCGCTGAAGCCGGTCTGCCTGTGATTGCTTTGTGTGAGTATCTTGCCATTGAACAAGAGAGTGAAGCGCAGAACGCTATCGCTAACGTTGTTGCTCAAGCGGTTAAGTTTGAGCTTGCAATCACCCAGCAAGTCGCGAATCCATTTGGCTATCCTCGTCAGTATGTTAAAGCTGTCAACGGCGATAAGCGTGATGCATTTTTCGTCGCTCACGACAATGAGACTGGCTATTGGTGGCAGGGAGAAAATGCGCGTCTCGGATCATTAGCGACGATGGCATTTATCGCACAAGATTTCATTGTCAATGAGGATACAAAAACGCAACTTCTCGCATTTGGCCAAAATGCCCTCAACTGGATTGTGGGTCATAACCCATATGACATGTGTATGTTAGATGGCTTTGGTCACAACAACCCTGACTACTTACCTGATCTAGGCTTCTTTAACGCCAAAGGTGGCGTTTGCAACGGGATTACAGGCGGTTTTGAGGACGAAGAGGATATCGCATTTAATCCACCAAAGCAGAAAGATGATATGTTGCAAAACTGGCGATGGGGTGAGCAATGGATCCCTCACGGAGCTTGGTATCTGCTCGCCATCATCAGTCAATTTAATCATTTTGACAGCATAAAGGATTAATCAAATGACTCTATACCACGTTGGTATTGACGGTGGCGGCACCTCTTGCCGTGCACGTATTCGCGATGAAAACAATCAACTGATTGGCGAAGCCAAAAGCGGCAGCGCCAATATTATGCTCGGTTCAGATATTGCCATGGCGGCGATTATTGAAGCTATCCATGCCGCAGCAAAACAAGCCCATCTTAGTGAACAAGATTTTCGCAACATGCATGTAGGGCTTGCGTTAGCGGGAGCCGAGCATAAAAACTCTTGGCTTGCCTTTATGGCTCAACCTCATCCATTTGCCTCATTGGTGCTAAATACTGACGCATACGGTGCATGTTTAGGTGCACACAACGGTGATGATGGTGCGATTATGATTGGCGGTACAGGCTCATGCGGTATTTTGCTAAAAGGTGGAGAACAGCACGTAGTCGGTGGTCGAGAGTTCCCAATTTCCGATCAAGGTGGTGGTGCGATCATGGGGCTGCGCTTAATTCAACAAGTGTTGTTGGCCTACGATGGCATTGTCGAAAAAACACCGCTTGCCGAACATGTGCTTAACCATTTTAACCATGATGTCGATGCGATTGTTGAATGGTCCAAAGGCGCGATACCAAAAGATTATGGTCAGTTCTCTCCTGCTATCTTCCAGCATGCCTACCAAGGCGATGCGCTGGCGATTTCAATGCTCAAGCAAACCGCACAAGACATTGAAATGTTTTTGATTGCTTTGAATAAAAAAGGCGCGACTCGTATTTGCCTAATGGGCAGTATCGCTGAGCGGATCAAAGAGTGGCTTTCTCCACCTGTACAGCAATGGATTGTCGCACCTCAGTTTGACGCAATCGAAGGCGCACTCATGATGGCTGGCAAAGCAGAGCATAATCTGTATTAAGGATTTGTATTTATGAGCTACCGAATTGATCTCACTGTATTGTCTGAGCAAAAACAGTTTTGCCGCTTTGGCGTAACCCTACACAATCTTTCCGATCAAGATCTTATCGATTGGAAATTGCAGTTTATTATCGACCGCTACATTCTGCCGGACAGTTTTACTTGTGGCACAATTAAGCAAGTCGGTAGTTTTTGTACCGTTACACCAGAGATCTCGATCCTTAAAGCAAACCAGCATTACTACTGCGAGTTCAGCATCAATACAGCGCCGCTGCGTTACTATACCGATGGTTTCAAAGACGCCTTAGTTGTTGAGCAAAATGGTCAACTGACGCACCCTGTTGTTGTCACGCCAATTGCTTTAGCTTCGCCATATCGTGAACGTTCAGAAGTGCCGCAGGTTGAGAGCAATCGGTTAGCTATTATCCCTAAGCCGAATCAATGTACCCAGCTAGAGGGGCATTACTTACTGTCACCAAATAGCCAAATCACTTTGCAATCCACGCGCGCAGAAAACGCAGCGCAATGGTTGCAACTTGAATTGGATGACCTGTACCAATTTAAGACCAATCCCATTGGTCATAGCGATATTCTCTTTCGCGACAACCCGACACTTGATGAGGGTGAATATAACCTGACTGTTAGTGCCAATGGTATTCGCTTGGAGTCGGGGTCCGCAGCAGGTTTTGTCCATGCCAGTGCAACCTTATTGCAATTGATTCAAGTGACCGAACAAGCCAATACGTTACAAGTGCCGTATGTACAAATTTCTGATACGCCACGCTTTCGTTATCGTGGCATGATGCTCGACTGCGCGCGTCATTTCCATCCAGTTGAGCGAGTAAAGCGTCTTATCAATCACTTGGCTCACTATAAGTTTAACCATTTCCATTGGCACCTGACGGATGACGAAGGTTGGCGAGTTGAAATAAAAGCCTACCCTCAATTGACTGAGATTGGGTCCAAGCGTGGTTCAGGTACACAGCTTGAACCACAATTTAGTACTTTGAACCAAGTATATCAGGGCTTTTACACTCAAGAAGAGATTCGAGATGTCGTCAGCTTTGCGGCTGAGCGAGGAATTACCGTTATTCCAGAGATCGATATTCCTGGTCATTGCCGTGCAGCGATTAAGTCATTGCCTCATCTGCTGATCGATGATGAAGATCGCTCTCAATACCGCAGTATCCAGCACTACAACGACAATGTTCTGTCGCCAGCTCTGGCTGGAACCTATGAGTTTCTCGATACGGTTCTCACGGAAGTCGCTGAACTTTTCCCTTCTCCATGGGTGCATATTGGGGCGGATGAAGTACCTGATGGCGTATGGGTAAACAGCCCAAGTTGCCAAGCACTAATGGAAGAAAACGGTTACCACAGCGCTAAAGAGTTGCAAGGTCACCTACTGCGTTTTGCGGAAAAACGCCTCAAAGCGCTAGGTAAACGAATGGTCGGTTGGGAAGAAGCCCAGCATGGCAACAAAGTGAGTAAAGACACCATTATCTATTCTTGGCTAAGCGAAGAAGCGGCACTCAACTGTGCTAGCCAAGGCTTTGACGTGATCTTACAACCGGCGCAATACACCTATCTCGATATGGCACAAGATTACTCACCAGATGAGCCCGGTGTCGATTGGGCAAGTACCATTCCATTAGAAATTGCCTATCGTTATGAGCCATTAAAAGAAGTACCGGATACCGATCCGATTCGCAAACGCATTCTTGGTATTCAATGCGCGCTGTGGTGTGAAATTGTGACTCACCAACAACGGATGGATTACATGATTTTCCCTCGCATCACTGCACTCGCAGAGGCGTGTTGGACGGATAAATCTCAGCGCGATTGGCACGATTATTTATCACGTTTAAAAGGACATTTAACGCTGCTCGATAGACAAGATGTTAAATACCGCCAACCGTGGCAAACCAAATAACCACTAATCAGTTCTCATTGACTGTTAGACGTTTTCACTAGCTTTAAATTTTAACCACCTAAGAGTGGCTTGGTAAAAAGGAAATTAAGATGAACTACGGCTATTTCGATAATGACAATCGTGAATATGTCATCACACGCCCAGATGTCCCAGCACCATGGACCAACTACCTTGGTACAGAAAAATTCTGTACGGTAATTTCGCACAATGCTGGCGGTTACTCTTTCTACAACTCTCCTGAGTACAACCGCGTAACCAAATTCCGCCCGAATGCGACATTTGATCGCCCAGGACATTATGTTTACCTACGTGATGACGAGACTGGTGATTACTGGTCAATTTCATGGCAACCTGTAGCAAAAAGCCTTGATGAAGCAAGCTACGAAGTTCGTCATGGTTTGTCATACTCGAAATTTAAATGTGACTACAATGGTATCGAAGCAACTAAAACGCTATTCGTACCAAAAGGTGAAGACGCTGAAGTTTGGGATGTGGTGATCAAAAACACCTCAGATAAGCCACGCACGATTAGCGCATTCTCATTCGTAGAATTCTCTTTCAGCCATATTCAATCTGACAATCAAAACCATCAGATGTCTCTCTACTCTGCTGGCACGGCTTACAAAGATGGCGTGATTGAGTACGATCTGTACTACAACACTAATGATTTCGAAGGTTTCTACTACCTAGCGTCAACGTTTGATCCAGATTCATACGACGGTCAACGTGACAGCTTCCTAGGTCTATACCGTGACGAAGCTAATCCACTTGCGGTTGAGCAAGGTAAGTGCTTCAACACCGCGCAAACCTGTTACAACCACTGCGGCTCGCTACACAAGCAATTCACCATCCAACCAGGTGAAGAAGTTCGCTTTGCTTACATCCTAGGTATCGGTAAAGGCAACGGTGAGCGTCTACGCGCTAAGTACCAAGATTTGGCTGAAGTCGATAACGCCTTCGCAGGCATCAAAGCTCACTGGGATGAACGTTGTGGCAAGTTCCAAGTGAAATCACCAAACCAAGGTCTAGACACTATGATCAACGCTTGGACACTATACCAAGCAGAAACATGTGTGGTGTGGTCTCGTTTTGCTTCATTCATCGAGGTAGGTGGTCGTACCGGTCTTGGTTACCGCGATACGGCGCAAGACGCGATCTCTGTCCCTCACGCGAACCCGAAAATGACTCGCAAGCGTATCGTTGACCTGCTACGCGGTCAGGTAAAAGCGGGTTACGGTCTACACCTATTTGATCCAGATTGGTTCGATCCAGAAAAAGCCGATGTTAAACCATCGAAATCTCCAACCGTTGTTCCAACACCTTCTGATGAAGACAAGATCCACGGTATTGAAGATACTTGTTCGGATGACCACCTATGGCTAGTACCAACTATCTGTAAATACGTGATGGAAACGGGCGAGCATAGCTTCTTTGACGAAGTGATCCCTTACGCTGATGGTGGTGATGCTAGCGTGTATGACCACATGAAAGCGGCACTCGACTTCTCAGCTGAATACGTAGGTCAAACTGGTATTTGTAAAGGTCTGCGCGCTGACTGGAATGACTGTCTAAACCTAGGTGGTGGTGAATCATCAATGGTGTCCTTCCTACACTTCTGGGCACTGCAAGAGTTCATTGATCTCGCAAAATACCTAGGTAAAGATGCAGACGTCGAAAAGTACACCATTATGGCAGCCAATGTTCGCGAAGCGTGTGAAACGCACCTTTGGGACGACGAAGGTGGCTGGTACATCCGTGGTCTAACCAAGAATGGCGACAAAATCGGTACAGCACAACAAGCAGAAGGCCGTGTACACCTTGAATCAAACACACTTGCGGTTCTATCTGGTGCGGTATCGCAAGAACGCGGTGAAAAAGCGATGGATGCGGTCGACGAGAACCTATTCTCTGAATACGGTCTGCACCTAAACTCGCCATCATTCGCCACACCAAACGATGACATCGGCTTCGTGACTCGTGTTTACCAAGGCGTAAAAGAGAATGGCGCAATCTTCTCACATCCAAACCCATGGGCATGGGTAGCTGAAGCGAAATTGGGTCGCGGTGATCGAGCGATGAAGTTCTACGATGCATTAAACCCATACAACCAAAACGACATGATCGAAAAACGTATTGCAGAACCATACTCGTACGTGCAGTTCATCATGGGTCGCGATCACCAAGATCATGGTCGTGCCAACCACCCATGGTTGACCGGTACATCTGGCTGGGCGTACTTCGCAGTCACTAACTTTATTCTAGGTGTGCGTACAGGCTTTGATGGTCTCACTATCGATCCATGTATCCCAACTAACTGGCCAGGTTTTGAAGTGACTCGCCAATGGTTGGGTGCCACTTACAACATCAAAGTTGTAAACCCAGACTCAGTAAGCAAAGGCGTTAAGTCGATTACAGTTAACGGTGAAGTGGTAAATGGGGCATCTGTACCAGTTCAAGCCGAAGGCTCTGTAAACGAAGTTATCGTAACTCTAGGTTAAACCCTATGGGCAGCTGGTTATTGGCTGCCCTCTTTTTCTAAGGAATATCCCATGATCCAATTTGGTACAGGTGGCTGGCGCGCCTTTATTGGTGAAGAGTTTACTAAGGATAACGTCTGTCTCGTAGCTCAAGCGGTTGCCAATATCATTAATAATGAGCAAGTAGCCGATCGTGGCTTTGTGATTGGTTATGACCGCCGTTTTCTTTCCGATAAAGCCGGACGCTGGTTTGCAGAAGTGTTAGCCGCAAACAATATTAAAGTAAGCTTTATCGACAAGTTCGTCCCAACACCGATTGTGATGTTTAAAGCCAAAGAGATGAACTGTGCCTACTCAGCGTGTATTACCGCTTCACACAACCCTGCTGATTACAACGGCATCAAGGTGTTTATCGAAGGTGGTCGTGATGCTGATGAGGTGATCACTCAGAAGATCGAAACGCAAATCGCGACATTGACGCAAACTGATGTCAAAAGCGTGGAATTTGAACAAGCGGTTGATGACAAGGTTATCGACATCATCAATCCAATGAACGAATTCGTTGATTCAATTATTAATTTTATCGACATCGAAGCGATCAAAAAAGCCAATCTACGCGTGTTGATCGACCCTATGTTTGGTGTGGCAAAGAATGCTCTACAAACCGTTCTAATCAATGGTCGCTGTGAAGTGGATGTGATTCACGATGGTAAAAACCCGGATTTTGGTGGTTTGATGCCATCACCAAGCGCGGCGACGCTATACCGTTTGATGCACCTTGTGGCGCACGAAGGTTACGATATTGGTATCGGTACCGATGGCGATGCTGACCGTCTTGGCATCATCGATGAAAAAGGCAACTTCATTCATCCGAACGAAGTATTGATCCTACTCTATTACTACTTGCTTGAGTACAAAGGCTGGAAAGGCTCTGTGGTACGTAACATTGCCACCACACACCTGCTCGACAAAATCGCCGCAGACCATGGTGAAAAGAGCTTTGAGGTTCCGGTAGGCTTTAAGCATATCAGCTCACAAATGGAAACCGACGATTCACTGATCGGTGGTGAAAGTTCGGGTGGTTTAACCATTCGTGGTCACATCAAAGGCAAGGATGGCGTATTCGCTTCAAGCCTATTGGTTGAAATGATCTCCGTGACCGGGAAAAAGCTTTCCGAACTACTGGATGAAATCTACAGCAAATACGGTTATGCCTATACTGCAGAAGGCGATTGCAAATTCAAAGCTGCGGCAAAACAATCTCTATACGACAAAATTTATGTAGAGAAACAGCTGCCTGAATTTGAGTTTGAAATTGAAAAAGTCAGCTACGAAGATGGCGCAAAAGTGTACTTTAAGAACGGCGGTTGGGTCATTGCGCGCTTCTCTGGTACTGAGCCACTACTAAGGATCTTTGCTGAGATGGCTGATAAACCAACTGCAGAAAGAGTCGTTCAGCAAGTGAAAAATTTTCTACAACTGTAATTTACCAAGCCTCTTAAGCCCCTATAGCGAGAGAGCCTTTGCCCAGCATTTTGCTGGGCTTTTTCTTTGTAGTAATCGGTTATTACCCACAAATGTAAAACAGTTGTTAAATTAACTTCTCCAATAACGATAGGAGAAGCTCTCATGGCAAAAGTACTAATCATCGCTGGCGATTTTGTTGAAGACTACGAACTGATGGTGCCATTCCAAGCGCTCTCAATGCTTGGGCATCAAGTTAGCGTTGTCTGTCCTGATAAGCAGAAAGGTGAACACATTAAAACCGCTATCCATGACTTTGAAGGTGATCAGACTTATACCGAGAAAGTCGGTCATAACTTTACCCTCAATGAAAGTTTTGAAACGGTGCATTCAACTCACTACGATGCCCTACTTATCCCTGGTGGTCGTGCCCCTGAATACTTAAGACTTAACGCTCAGGTGATTAGCTTAGTTCAAGCTTTCTATCATGATGCCAAGCCCATCGCGGCTATCTGTCACGGAGCTCAATTACTCACTGCCGCTAAAGTTATAGAGGGTGAAAATATTTCTGCTTATCCTGCCTGCGCACCTGAAGTGGTGCTAGCTGGTGCCAATTATGTTGATCTCGCCATGGATCAAGCCATCACATCCGGACAGTTTGTTACCGCGCCAGCTTGGCCGGCACATCCTGCGTGGTTGTCTCAATTTAATCAGCAACTTACTCAGTAACCTTATACTTTATGATAAGACTAAAGGCGTACTGCGTTTTCTATATAAACCAGTATTCTGATTAGTGTGAGTTAATCGGTATGGTAAAGCGAGATGTGTGAGATTTATTCTGGGACAGAAGTGGAATTGTTTGAGCTTAAAACCAAATCTGTGCGTATTGATGGAGTCGTCACCAGTGTACGACTGGAAGCGGTATTTTGGAAAGTGATTGATGATATCGCGACCGAAGCAAACATCAGCGTTGCCGAATTTCTTACCCGCATTTATCAAGAAGTGATCGAAAAACGAGGTGAAGTGGGTAACTTCACCTCGTTATTGCGTGTCGCCTGCACTACTTATCTCAATGGTGGGCAGCGTATTTCTCTGTAGAATAACTCGCTTAAAAGGCTAACACGCCTTGTGTTTCCACCTTAACTGACACCATTTGACCAATCTCTAGCGCTTCTGAAGAGCTAGCAAACAGTTTGTGCCCATTGGCACTAATGACATAGCGGCAATGGTCACCCATAAACTGCTGTTCTGTTACCTTAACGCCACTTTCTTCAGCGGCATTAATTTGTACATGCTGAGGTCTTAGCAATAATTCACATACGCCATCCAACTCAATTGGCTGCTGCGCGGTTGCTTCAATGACACCAAGCTCCGTATCAAACTCCGTTTCTGAAATACGTTTGGCACTTAAGTAACTGCCACCACCCAAGAAATCAGCAACAAACTTACTTGATGGCTGGTAATAGAGCTCACTCGCGGTCCCGTACTGTTCAATCACACCGTGATTCATTACTGCCATCTTATCGGCAAAGGCAAACGCCTCTTCACGGCTGTGCGTTACGAAGATTGCGGTCACGCCTTGTTGTTTGAAAATTTTACGAATTTCACCAATCAGCTCATGCCGAACCTGCGTGTCGATATTGGAAAACGGCTCATCTAACAGCAGTAAATCTGGCTTGTAAGCCAACGAACGAGCTATCGCAACACGCTGCTGCTGACCACCCGACAGTTGATGAGGATAGCGCTCACCATACTGCTCTAAATGGACTAACTCGAGCATCTCGGTTACTTTCGCTTTCTGCTCCGCAGCACTCAACTCTCGTAAGCCAAACGCCACGTTTTGCTCGACGGTCAAGTGAGGGAATAGCGCATAATCTTGAAAAATCATGCCGATATTACGCTGCTCTGGCGGCATCCAGTTTTCACCATCATCGATGGTCATGCCGTTAAGCGTCATTGAACCAGAACTAAGCGGTAATAAACCCGCGATCGCTTTTAGCAAAGTAGTTTTACCACAACCACTTGCCCCCAACAGACAAATGATCTCACCTTGCTCTACTTGCAAAGAAAGCTCTTTTAAAATGGTCGTCTGCTGATCATATTTGCAGGTCAGATTATTTATAGAAAGTGCACAGCTCATCAATGTACCTGCTCTAAAGAACGGTTGACCAACACCAAAGGCACCAATCCAACTAGGACCAGTAAAACAGCAGGCATTGCTGCAAGCTCAAGGTGCTCATCAGAAGCAAAGTTATAAACGTAAGTCGCCAGTGTCTCAAAGTTAAATGGACGCAGCAACAAAGAAGCGTTGAGCTCCTTCATAGACTCAATAAAGACCAATAGACCCGCGATCAGTGCACCACGACGGATCAGAGGTAGATGCACTCGGCGCAACATTTGATTGGAGTTGCACCCCATCGTACGTGACGCCATATCCAGCGATGGCGAAACTTTACTCAGACTACTTTCGATACTGCCAATCGCAACTGCAGAAAAGCGCACCACGAGAGCAAAAATAATCGCAAACATCGAGCCTGAGAAAATCAGCCCTGGACGTCCCCACTCCATTGCTTTGGCAATATCATTGACCAAATGATCCATAAACAGCACAGGCACCATCACACCAATCGCCAAAACGGTGCCTGGTACAGCATAACCAAGCGATGAAAAACGCATAAAGGCAACCGCGGTACGCTTAGCAGAGAGGCGTTGATAGAAATTCACCACCAAGGCAATCAATACCGCAATCACGGCGGCGCTTAATGACACATACAAGCTATTGATAGCGTATTGCTGGAACTCCGCTGTCCAACTCTGCGCGAAGTACTTATAGGCGTAGATAAGCAATTGCCCCAGCGGAAAGATAAAGGCAACCGAGACCAAACCCCAGCACCATACTAGTGCGAACCATTTTTTCCATCCCGTTAACTCATAACGAAAGTCTTCACGGCTACTAAACTGGTTTTGAAATAATTTCTGCTTACGGCGGCTATAGCGTTCGGTTGAGAGCAATAAGATCACAAAGACCAGCATGATGGCAGAGATTTTCGCTGCTGCAGTCAAACTCGAATAGCCAAGCCAAGTATCGTAAACCGCAGTAGTTAACGTATTGACGGCAAAGTAGCTCACAGTGCCAAAGTCTCCGATGGTTTCCATCGCCACCAATGACAAGCCGACTGCAATGGCAGGGCGCACTAACGGTAGAGAAATACGATAAAAACTTTCCCACGGGGAACACTTCAACAGGCGGGCAGATTGCAGCAAAGAGACGTTTTGCTCCATAAAGGCAGCGCGGCATAAAAGATATACGTAAGGGTACAGCACCAGCGCCAAAACAACGATCGCGCCGCCTAACGTTCGAATGTCAGGGAACCAGTAGTCACCCGCTTGCCACCCCATTAAATCACGTAAAGCAATCTGGATTGGACCGGCAAAGTCAAACCAATCGGTGAAGATATAACCGACAATATAAGCAGGCATGGCGAGCGGCAAGACCAGAGCCCATTGCAAAATACGCTCACTTGGCAAACGGCACATTGCCATCAGCCAAGCTGAAGGAATGCCAAAGACTAGAGACAGCAACATTACGCCCGCCGCAAGTGCCACCGTATTAAAGGTGTAAGTCGGCAGAACGGTTGACATTAAATGAGAAAACAGCTGATCGGTTTCACCGATAGCTGTAAAAAATATCGCAAAAATAGGCAAAACCAGTAGCAGGGCTAAAGACCCACTACTGGCTTTCCAAATAGAGTTTTTTTCTTTCATCGCCTAATCATTTCAGGCGGAAAGAGATGCAAAGTTATACTTCACATCTCATATTCCATTTTCAATTATTGAGTATTTTATACCCTTAACGATGATTAAAGGTCAAACTTCACTTCATCTAGTAGCTTGATTGCTGCTTCGTGTTGGTCAGCGATCTTGTCTAGAGAAATCTTGTCTGCTTTAAACTCACCCCATGAAGCAACTAGCTCTGATGGCTTCACGTCTGCTTTTACAGGGTATTCGTAGTTCACTTCAGCGTACATGCTTTGCGCTGTATCACCTGCAAGGAACTCCATCAGTTTCACTGCGTTTTCTTTGTTTGGCGAGTACTTAGCCATAGCCATACCAGAGATATTTACGTGCGTACCTGTCGTATTCTGGTTAGGGAAGTTAATGTAAACCGCATCAGCCCAAGCTTTTTGCTCTTTGTCGTTTACCATCTTACCTAGGTAGTAGCTGTTACCTAGAGAAACGTCACATAGGCCTTCTTTAATCGCTTTCACTTGCGCGCGGTCGTTACCTTGAGGTTTACGTGCTAGGTTGGCTTTTACGCCTTCTAGCCACTCTTTAGTTGCCGCTTCACCGTTTTCTGCAATCATCGCTGATACTAAAGAAACGTTGTAAGGGTGCTTACCGCTGCGAGTACAAATTTTACCTTTGAACTCAGGTTTAGCTAGATCTGCGTAAGTGAAATCATCGCCTAGTTTACCAACACGGTCGCGCGATGAGTAAACACTACGAGTTCGAGTTGTTAGTGCAAACCACTCGTTATCCGTATCTTGGTATTGTGCTGGGATATTCTTTTCTAGAATGTCGCTGTTAACTGATTGAACCAAGCCTTTCTCAGTCAGGTCAGAAAGACGGCTGATGTCTACAGTCAGAATTACGTCTGCTGGGCTGTATTCACCTTCTTGAGCAAGCTTTTCAGCCAAGCCTTTTTTAGCAAACTTTACGTTTACTTTAATGCCGGTTTCTTTAGTGAACTCGTTGAACATAGGCTCAACTAAGAAAGGTTGACGGTAAGAGTATACGTTCACCTCTTCAGCAGCCATTGCTGTTGGGGCTAGAGTTGCACAAGCTAGTGCAGAAAGAGTTAACAGCTTTTTCATTATCGAAATCCTTTGCTTATTTGTAATGATAATGTTTATCAGTTGCGTTATTATATTCATGTTTGTTTGGATTTCAATTGCTAAAAGCAAAAAACCTACTAAGGCGTTAACCAAAGCAGGCTTTTTAGATTATGTTTTTGTAACCTTTTATTTCACGGAAACAAACTCTGGGTAAGCACCAACACCACAGTCATGCATATCCATACCTTCCAGTTCTTCTTCCTCAGATACACGAATACCGATGGTTGCTTTTAGTACGCCCCACACCACTAGGCTTGCACCAAATACCCAAGCAAAGATAACCGCAGCACCAAGAAGTTGAGCACCAAAGGTTGCATCGCCATTACTCAGTGGCACGACCATTAGACCAAAGAAACCACACACACCGTGAACCGAGATAGCACCAACCGGATCATCGATTTTCAACTTATCTAGCGCAACGATACTAAACACCACTAGCGCACCAGATACAGCCCCAATCGACAATGCGTAGACAGGTGAAGGAGAGAGAGGGTCTGCGGTAATCGCAACCAGACCTGCCAATGCACCGTTTAGGATCATAGTAAGGTCAGCCTTACCCCAAGTAGTTTTACAAACCAATAGCGCAGCAATGGCACCAGCTGCTGCGGCTGCGTTAGTGTTCAAGAAGATTTGACCGACGGCAGTCGCGTTCTCAAAATCAGAAACCATCAACTGAGAGCCGCCGTTAAAGCCGAACCAACCAAACCACAAAATAAAGGTACCTAGTGTTGCAAGCGGCATGTTTGAACCAGGAATTGGGTAGATTTCACCGTTCTTACCGTATTTGCCTTTACGCGCACCAAGTAGCAAAACACCTGCTAGAGCAGCGGCTGCCCCCGCCATGTGGACTATGCCTGAACCGGCAAAGTCACTAAAGCCTGCTTCTGATAAGAAACCGCCACCCCATGTCCAGTAACCTTCCATTGGATAAATAAATGCGGTTAGTACTGCTGAGAAGATAAGGAATGACCAAAGTTTCATGCGCTCAGCGACCGCACCAGAAACCACGGACATCGCCGTTGCAACAAACACAACTTGGAAGAAGAAATCAGATTCCAGTGAGTGATCAGCGCCTTCGCCTTGCGTGCCAATCAGTGCACCAAATGAAGGTAACCAACCCCCTTCGCCATTATCAACATACATGATGTTGTAGCCGACAATCAGGTACATGGTACAAGCAATCGCATACAAACAGACGTTCTTAGTGAGGATTTCAGTGGTATTTTTGGAGCGAACCAATCCTGCCTCTAGCATGGCAAAACCTGCTGCCATCCACATAACAAGCGCGCCAGAAATGAGAAAGAAAAAGGTGTCGAGGGCGTAACGTAGTTCGCTTACAGTTAATGATAATTCCATGAGTATTCTCCAATCCTTGAGTCTTACAGAGCTTCTGTATCCATTTCGCCAGTACGAATTCGTACCGCCTGACTGAGGTCATAAACAAAAATTTTACCGTCACCGATTTTGCCGGTATGCGCCGCTTTAGTGACCGCTTCAATCACTCGATCGACGTTCTCTGCTTGAGTGGCGATCTCGAGTTTTACTTTGGGCAGAAAATCCACTTGATACTCTGCACCACGGTATAGTTCGGTATGACCTTTTTGGCGACCAAAGCCTTTTACTTCTGATACCGTCATACCTTCGATACCCACATCAGCCAGTGCTTCACGTACATCGTCCAGTTTGAACGGTTTAATAATCGCGTTGATTAATTTCATTGCATCCTCTCTCAAATCGGTTGTCCTTTTTCTTCAACAATCCAAGTGGCGTGCCAACTAATTAAATCACTGATTAATAACAAATTGTTTATTTAGATTTATTTCAAGCACAAAAAAGGCGCACCATCCTGGTGCGCCTTTTCACAAATATAAAGCATTCTCTGAGTGTTTTATCAAAGCAGAGTACTAACGCGTAGTGAGGAAACTTTTCCAACGCTCAATCATGATTGAAAAATCCTCAATGCCACAACTGGCAGTACTTTCACAATCATAAAAATCAAACTCACTATCCGCATCCATCTCTTCGCCGTGCGCCAATACATTTTCTTGCACTAACACTTCATCGTCTTGAATAGAAACACTGATTTCAGTGCCTTCGAAGAAGTGCTCAGTTTGAGGGTTAGTCAAAGCTTGCTCGATAAGTTGCTCAACACGTTCGATTTTCTGCCAATCTTTACCGATTTCGTCTTGTAGCCAGCGTCCTACAATCTCGTGCCCCATACTGCACTTAACGTAGTATTCGCCCATTAGCGTATTGCGAATAAATTCAAATTCCATCGTCACAGTCCAGTAAAATGAAAACGCGAGAGTATAGCCACAACCTAACAACAGAGCAAAGTGCTATCGTAATTATGTAAAATAGACCTGAGCGGTAAACTGTTGACCATCATCTTGGGTAGAAAACACCCAGTTCATGCGTTCGCAAATTCGCTCAACGATCACCAAACCACAGCCATAGCCTGCATTATAAGTTTCATTGCCATCATGGCGGTTCGTAATGATCAAACAACCATCAATCAAGCTAATCTCAATCTCACCCACACTATAGCTAAAGGCATTTTTGATCAGGTTATTGATGACAATCGTGACAAAACTTGGTGGCGCATACAGTTTCTGCTCCCCTTCGATGTTCAACTCAAAACTGGCATCTTGCTTGGCAAATAAAGGCGCCATTTCTTCCAAACGAAGATCTAATTCAACGTTAAGATCACAATGACTAAAGTAGTAGTCATCAATGCTCTCTTTTCCCAACAGCAAAAACGTTTCAGTCAAAATCCGCATCTGCTCACTGGCATGATCAAGACGGGAAATTGCCTTCTGCGCCACAGGCGGCATATCAGCTACTTTCGCTAATAAATCCGTGGAACCTCGCACTACCATTATCGGGGTTCGCAGTTCGTGAGAAGCGAAACGACTAAACTCTTTTTCACGCTGAAAGAAACCGGCAATATCGCGTTTACTGTCCAACAACGCCTGCTCAATATGGCGAGTTTCAGCATACTTGGTATCCACTTCGAATATCGGCTCAGATGGAGGCATCTGACGAATCTTCTCTTCAATACGACTTAATGGCTTTGATAAAGAACGCACCACGTTAAATCCGTATAAGACCACCAGCAGAGAAACAAAGCCACCGAGTAAGAAAGTATAATTGTGCAGACTTAATTCATAGTCATCGAGATAATCATCAGCATCATCTTGAAAAACGATGTACATCATACCTTTACCAGACGGGTGTGCCGTGACTAAGAAGTGCTTATCTTCTTCACCCAATAAGTGCTCATAAAAACCCGGGGCATGATAGGTTTTTAACCAAACAGGTAAATCACGCTCACTCCAATAAGTCGAAAACTCCGCTTCTTGTGGTAGGCGAGCTAACTCGCCTTCAATCTGATAATCGGCTTTATATCGTTCAGCTTCCGTGTCTAACCAGTGATGGAGGCTCAATATTTCAATTTGGTTTTCAGCAAAATAAATCACCCCCCAAAAGATACTGAACATCAGTAAAGTCATTAAGCCGAAACTGCGGCGTATTTTGCGATAAATGCTGGGATGATGTTTATGCTTTAAGTCGGTAGCCTTGCCCATGAACTGTCTCTAATCTTGATTGTTCGAAGCCTTTGTCTAGGGCGGTGCGTAAACCATAGATATGACTGCGTAATGCGTCACTACTTGGCTCATCTTCACCCCAAACAGACTCAATCAGCTCTTGGCGTGAAACCAGCGCCGGAGCATGACGTAATAACTCTTTAAGAATCCGTTTTTGAATTCGACTTAATTTTACGATTTGACCAGCACGCTGCACGTCACCCGTTTGGTTATTAATTTCAATATCGGCGAAACGTAAACTGCCAATGTCTTGCCTTGGACCTCGGCTGGCGAGTGCACGTACGCGCAAACTCAGCTCTTGCATTGCAAAGGGTTTAAGTAAGTAATCATCCCCGCCCGCTTCAAAAGCGGCGACCTTGTCATCTAAGCTATCTTTCGCCGTTAAAAATAGGATTGGAGTGTTGCAAAACTGCTCTTGGCGCAAGCGTCTAACCGCAGATATCCCATCAATTTTAGGCATCATGATATCCATGATGATCACGTCATAGTGGTTCTGAGCGACTAAATTTAAGGCCGCCTCTCCATGATAGGCACAATCAATGGTCATGCCTTCTAGCTCTAAATAATCAGCAATGGTTTCAGCAACGTTGTGGCTATCATCGACAATTAAAATTTTCATGCTTTTCTCACGTTTCTTCACGACCGCTTCACGTTTCGCCGCCTAGCATACACCCGTTTTCAGCATTCTAGTCAGGAAAAGTCGATAAATGAAAAAGTTAGTTCTTGTTAGTGTATTAGGCGCTCTACTTACTGGTTGTGGCGGCGGCGGTGGCGGCAGCAGTGACAAAGATTCAAGTCACAACGAGCAACGTCCAAGTGCAGCACAAGGCACCATAGAACGTGTGTCGGGTAATACAGTAACGGTTAATGGTCATCAGTATGATGTTGCTTCAATTAGCTACCAAGCTGGTGATAACAATGTCGACTTATCCGGTACGCAGCTAGAGCCAGGAATGATGATAGCACTGTCTGCAAATAACACTCGTTCAACAGGCAATCATGTTCAACTTGAGCCAACTATTACTGGTGTAATCCGTATTCCGGAGCCGTACAAAGGTGAATTCACTGTAAATGGGGTAACACTAACTTTTGCTAACCTATCTTCACACATCCATGATGGTGATTGGGTAATGGTATCTTCCTTACCGACTGCAAATGCGGGTTATAAAGTCTTATCGGTAGTAAAATTTGAGAATGACTTGCTAGATCGCTATTTTGAAGTAGAAGGAACCGTATCAAACCTCGATGTAAACAACTCTACTTTTAAACTTGGTGCGGCTTTAAACGTATCGTACAACCCTAATACTGTTGAGGGTGGCGAACTTAGCAATGGTCTTTGGGTCGAAGTTGAAGGTCAGGCATCCGATCTAGATATCATCGCTCACAGCATTGAAATAGAACGATATGACGATATCGATAACGACACAGAAATCGAAGGTCTGGTTACTTGGGTTTCAGCTGACAAAAGTAATTTCGAACTGAACTACCGTGGTCGCTTTAATGTAACCGCTCAAACACGTTTTGAAGATGGTAACAAAAACCATTTGGTACAGGGTACGATGATTGAAGTAACTATAGGCTACAACAACAATGCCATCGAAATTGAGTTTGAGAACAACGACAATGACAGTGATGATTGGCAAGATAATGATATTGAACTTGTAGGAAAAGTATCATCTTTGGCAAACGATAATAGTTTTGTTGTCTACGACAATAGAGGAAATAGAACTGTCTTCTTAAATAACTATACTGAATTTGATGGTGGTTTAATTAACTTTGATTCAATTAACGGCCAAACTGTCGAAGTAGAAGCTTATAAAGTAAACAACCAATTGATCGCGAGCGAAATCGAACTATTAGGTTACGATGATTAACTCCAACTAGACTAGAATCTTTTAAGCACCTGCTCTGTCGGGTGCTTTTTTATTCCAAAGATTCCCCTACAGCACACCTCCCAACTGTTAGCTTATTGTTCCCATAAACTGGCAATGCTATTGTGCGTTTTTACTCTCTAAATACTCACTGGCTATGCAGCTCAACGAAACCATCGCGCGACAAATTGTCGAACGCACCATGAAAATTATTCCTTATTCGGTCAACGTGATGGATGAGTTTGGTCGAATCATCGGCTCTGGCGATCCGACTCGCCTACGTCAACGACATGAAGGCTCGATCTTAGCTATCGCTGAGCAGCGTGTGGTTGCCATCGACCAAGCAACGGCTGAGCACCTTAAAGGGGTTAAGCCGGGTATCAATCTTCCGATTATTTTCCAAGATAAAGTGATTGGTGTGATTGGCATTTCCGGCGAACCCGACGCGGTGCACCAATATGGTGAACTGGTCAAAATGACCGCTGAACTGATCATCGAACAAGCCGCGTTGATGTCACAAGTGGAATGGCACAAACGTCACCGTGAAGAGTTGGTGATGCAGCTGATTCAAGGTGCTTCAACCGATGATGGTCAAATTCGCGTTATCGCTGAGAGACTCGAGCTCGACTTAGCTAAACCACGTATCGCAGCTATCGTTCAAGTCATGCCCACAGACAGTGATGCGCCGTTATCACTGGCACACCTGCAGCAGTTGGTGCATCTATTGGAGTTTCCGGAACGTGACAACCTAGTAGGTATCTTGTCAGTTTCAACCAATGAAGTGGTGGTGCTAAAACCTATTGAGCTAACCAAAGCGGGTTGGTCGGTCGACAATGAGCGCAAACGCGTCACTAAATTACTTAAACGCGTTCGTCAGTTAGGAAAGTTTCAAATCCGCATCGCTCTGGGTGATTATTTCGCCGATAGCGACGGGCTAAGCAAATCGTATCAAACCGCTAAACTGACTTTAAACGCTGTCGCAGACCAACAAGGGGAAGTGTTTTTCTACCAAAATCACCGCCTACCTGTGCTGCTGAGCAGCCTGTTCGAAGAGTCGTGGAAAGCCGATCAACTTAGAGAACCGTTCGATTTGCTGGTGCAAAACGACAGCAAAGGCACGCTAGAGAAAACCCTCAAAGCATATTTTGCACAGAATTGTGATGCTTATCAAACTTGCCAAATCCTGCATATTCACCGCAATACACTACGTTATCGCCTTGAGCGCATAGAAGAAATTACATCATTAAATATCAATAACTTAGACGACAAATTACATCTCTATTTGGCACTGAATCTATTTCGTCATTAAACAGACCTTTGTGCATACGCACAAAAATGTCGTTATTTCAGCCAGAATATTTGTTGTTCAATCCAAAGACGCTTTTAAGTAGCACGTCTATAGTGCCAACAAAATTATTCTTAAAACCTTTTTGGAAATCCCCATGGCTGAAGTCTCTACACTTGGTGCCTTAGCGGCACTTGTTGTTGCCATTGCACTTATTTTACGCAAAGTTCCACCAGCATACGGCATGATTATCGGTGCCTTAGTTGGTGGTGTGGTCGGCGGCGTTTCGCTGACTGACACTGTGTCGCTGATGATTGGCGGCGCTCAAGGTATTGTTACTGCGGTTCTGCGCATTCTCGCCGCTGGTGTACTCGCTGGCGTATTGATTGAATCAGGTGCTGCAACCTCTATTGCAGAAACCATTGTTAAGAAAGTCGGCGAAACTCGCGCCCTGCTTGCTCTTGCTCTAGCCACTCTTATTTTGACTGCAGTTGGCGTATTCGTTGACGTTGCGGTTATTACTGTTTCTCCTATCGCGCTGGCGATTGCCCAGCGCGCTAACATCTCTAAAACAGCCATTCTTCTTGCGATGGTCGGCGGTGGTAAAGCGGGTAACGTCATGTCACCAAACCCGAACGCCATTGCTGCGGCTGATGCATTCAACGTACCACTGACTTCAGTCATGGCTGCGGGTGTTATCCCGGGTCTATTTGGTCTGGCACTGGCTTATATCATTGCTAAACGCCTAACCAACAAAGGCAGCATGGTGCACGAAAGCGAAGTGGTTTCTGTCGATCACAGCAAACTGCCTACCTTTGGCGCAGCGATTGTTGCACCGCTAGTTGCGATTGCACTCTTAGCTCTACGCCCTATCGCGGGTATCAACGTTGATCCCCTTATCGCGCTTCCGCTTGGCGGCTTTATTGGTGCTGTAGTCATGGGTCGCTTTAGCGATACTAACCACTTCGCCGTTTCTGGTCTAAGCCGCATGGCTCCGGTTGCAGTCATGCTTCTTGGTACAGGTACACTTGCTGGCATTATTGCTAACTCAGGTTTGAAAGGCGGCTTAATTGAGATCCTGACGGCTTCAGGTTTGCCATCTTATCTACTAGCGCCAATCTCAGGTGCAATGATGTCGCTGGCAACCGCTTCGACAACAGCAGGTACTGCAGTTGCCGCGAGCGTATTTAGCCACACAATTTTGGAACTTGGCGTACCAGCCCTTGCTGGCGCGGCAATGATTCACTCAGGTGCAACCGTACTTGATCACATGCCTCACGGCAGCTTCTTCCACGCGACAGGTGGTGCAGTTCACATGGATATTCGTGAGCGTCTTAAGCTCATTCCTTACGAGTCAGCGGTTGGTCTAATGATCGCATTTGTCTCAACCATGATGTTCGGCGTATTTGGTTTATTTGTTTAAGGCGTTTAGGTATTACTATGAAAATTGTTATTGCTCCAGATTCTTACAAAGAAAGTCTTAGTGCGATGGATGTCGCCGTTGCTATTGAGCAGGGATTCAAACAAGTCCTGCCAAATGCTGAATACATCAAATTGCCAATGGCGGATGGTGGCGAAGGTACTGTGCAATCATTGGTTGACGCTACGGGCGGTGAGATCATTGAACACTCAGTCACGGGTCCACTGGGTCAATCAGTGACGGGGTTCTACGGCCTAATGGGTGATGGTAAAACAGCCATCATTGAAATGGCAGCGGCATCGGGTCTGCACCTAGTCGAACCTGAAAAGCGCAACCCAATGATCACCACCACCTTAGGTACTGGCGAGCTAATCAAAGCGGTACTGGATAAAGGTGTTGAGCACATTATCGTTGGTATCGGCGGCAGTGCGACTAACGATGGCGGTCTAGGCATGGCGCAAGCTCTGGGCATTCGCCTACTTGACGAGTCAGGTCAATCGCTGGGTTTTGGCGGCGGTGAGCTGGCGAAACTGCACACCATCGATATGAGTGAGCTTGATCCTCGCCTAGCGAATGTACGCTTAGAAGTGGCATGTGATGTTGATAACCCATTGTGCGGCGAGAAAGGGGCATCACAAGTATTTGGTCCTCAGAAAGGCGCAACACCAGAGATGGTCGCGCAACTAGACCGTAACCTTGCTCACTATGCAGCAGTGATTAAACAGCAATTGGGTCACGATGTGCTAAACCGTCCTGGTGCTGGTGCGGCTGGTGGTTTAGGTGCAGCCTTAATGGGACTGCTAAACGCAGAACTGCGCCCAGGTATCGAAATCGTTATGGATGCGGTCAATCTATCCGAAGTGGTTGCGGATGCTGATCTCGTTATCACTGGTGAAGGTCGTATCGATAGTCAAACTATCCACGGTAAAACGCCAATTGGTGTCGCACGCACCGCGAAAAAGCACAATGTGCCGGTTATTGGCATTGCTGGTTGTCTAACTCAAGATTGTGGTGTGGTGCATGAGCACGGTATCGATGCTGTCTTTGCCGTGGTTAACCGCTCAGTAGACTTGCCAACCGCGCTAGTAGAAGCGGCACAAAACATCGAGTTAACCGCGCGCAACGTTGCTGCGATGCTGCAGGTGAAGCTGTAATTTACCGGCTTTCCTTACATTGATAAAAACAAAAAACCGCAGATATCTTCTGCGGTTTTTTATTAGCTAAGCTTTATTCTAAAACAAGCTTATGCAGGCTCTTGGAAGATCACGTCATCCGCTTTCTTGGTGTACTGTTCCATCTTATGGAAGTTCAAGTAACGGTAAGTATCTGCAGCTGTTGCATCAATTTGCTTAGCGTACTCTAGATACTCTTCCTTGGTTGGAATCTTACCTAGAATCGCGCCCACAGCTGCAAGCTCTGCAGAAGATAGGTAAACGTTCGCGCCTGTACCTAGACGGTTAGGGAAGTTACGCGTTGATGTCGACATTACGGTTGCTTTGTCTGCTACGCGCGCTTGGTTACCCATACATAGCGAACATCCTGGCGTTTCAATACGAACCCCAGCACGACCGTAAATGCCGTAGTAACCTTCTTCAGTTAGCTGGTCCTTATCCATCTTAGTTGGCGGCGCTACCCAAAGACGAGTATCGAGTTGACCACCGAACTGCTCAAGTAACTTACCAGCGGCACGGAAGTGACCGATGTTAGTCATACATGAACCGATAAATACTTCATCGATTTGAGTGCCTTGAACTTCAGACAGTAGACGAGCATCATCAGGATCGTTTGGCGCACATAGAATTGGCTCGCTGATCTCAGCAAGGTCAATTTCAATCACGTGTGCGTATTCTGCATCCGCATCCGCTTCCATCAGTTCAGGATTTGCCAACCACTCTTCCATCGCTGTGATACGACGCTCGATAGTACGGCGGTCACCGTAACCTTCAGAGATCATCCACTTAAGCATAGTGATGTTTGAGTTAAGGTACTCTTCCACTGACTCTTGCGACAGCTTAACGGTACAACCCGCAGCAGAACGCTCTGCTGACGCGTCAGATAGCTCGAACGCCTGCTCAACAGTTAGGTGCTCAACACCTTCAATCTCTAGTACACGACCAGAGAATTCGTTGATCTTACCCGCTTTCTCAACCGTCAGTAGACCTTGCTGAATCGCGTAGTAAGGAATGGCATGAACAAGATCACGCAGCGTGATACCTGGCTGCATTTCACCTTTAAAGCGCACCAGGATAGATTCAGGCATATCCAATGGCATCACACCGGTTGCCGCTGCAAACGCAACGAGACCAGAACCTGCTGGGAAAGAAATACCTAATGGGAAGCGAGTGTGTGAGTCACCACCTGTACCAACAGTATCAGGCAGTAGCATACGGTTTAGCCATGAGTGGATAACACCATCGCCCGGACGTAGTGACACGCCACCGCGATTCATAATGAAATCAGGCAATGTGTGGTGTGTGTTTACATCAACCGGTTTTGGATAAGCCGAAGTATGACAGAACGACTGCATCACAAGATCTGCCGAGAAGCCCAGACACGCAAGGTCTTTCAGCTCATCACGCGTCATTGGACCGGTAGTATCTTGCGAGCCTACCGTGGTCATCTTAGGTTCACAGTATTGACCTGCACGTACGCCTTCTACGCCACATGCCTTACCGACCATTTTTTGTGCCAATGTGTAGCCTTTGGTTGACGCTGATGGGTCAACTGGCTTAGCAAACAGATCCGTTTCTTCTAGACCTAGTGAAGCACGTGCACGACTGGTTAAGCCACGACCGATGATAAGTGGAATACGACCACCAGCACGAACTTCATCCAACAGCACTTTGCTCAGTTCAAACTTAGAAATTTCTTCGTTGTTCTTGCGCACCACGCCTTCGTATGGGTAGATATCAATCACATCACCCATGTTCATGTTCTGTACGTCTAATTCAATCGGCAGTGCACCTGAGTCTTCCATTGTGTTGTAGAAGATTGGTGCAATTTTACCGCCTAGACAGATACCGCCAGTGCGTTTGTTTGGTACGTACGGGATATCGTCACCCATAAACCAAAGCACTGAGTTAGTAGCAGATTTACGTGAAGAACCCGTACCGACTACGTCACCGACGTAGGCTAGAGGGATACCGTCTTTTTGTAGCTCTTTGATTTGCGTGATTGGACCAACGCTTCCTGACTCATCAGGGTTGATGCCATCACGCTCCATTTTAAGCATCGCTTTGGCGTGTACTGGAATATCAGGGCGAGACCAAGCGTCAGGTGCAGGTGATAAGTCATCGGTGTTGGTTTCACCGGTGACTTTAAATACTTTCACCGTGATTTTTTCAGCAACTTTGTCTTTTGCGGTAAACCATTCCGCATCAGCCCAAGATTGCATTACTTGCTGTGCGTACTGGTTACCTGCTTTGGCTTTCTCTTCGACATCGTAGAAGGCATCAAACATCAGCAGAGTATGAGACAGTGCAGTCACTGAGATAGGCGCAAGCGCTTCATCATCCAGTAGCTCAACCAGCGGAGCAATGTTGTAACCGCCCTGCATCGTACCTAGCAATTGGGCAGCTTTTTCACGGCTGACGAGTGGAGAAGCAACTTCACCTTTAGCAACTGCGGTTAAAAAGCCAGCTTTAACATACGCGGCTTCATCAACACCAGGTGGAATGCGGTTTTCAAGTAGGTCAAGAATGAACGCTTCTTCACCTTGGGGTGGGGTCTTTAAAAGCTCAACAAGTCCAGCAACTTGCTCAGCGTCCAAAGGCTTCGGAACAACTCCTTCAGCAGCACGCTCTTCGACGTGTTTACGGTAGGCTTCAAGCACGACTTTTTCCTCTCATTGCGGTTTCTCCTCGCTTTCTGTTTGTTATAAACATGAGGAGTAAACATCCTTGGAAACTTGGCTCTCCATTGCCATATTGTCATTATTCATCGACTGATAAACAGCGCCAGAGAGGCCAAACTGTGGGCGGGATAATAGCAAATTTAACCATAAATTAAAATCTCATCATTTTGACCAACATAGCAACTTAAGACTAAAGTTCTATGATTTGTCCGCTATTTCCGCCCGTTACAAACGATTGTTTTGTGATTGCTCTTTTCTGTCCAATCTACTTAAATGATGTACCCACAATTAAATAGATTGAATCGAAGTTATCTTCCGTTCGCCCGTAAGCGAACATAATTGGTCCAATGGGTGAGTCGATCCCCGCAAACAACGAGCCTGCTGTATAAAGCGGCGCATCTGACAAACCAATATCCGGATCGGACCACACACCACCATATTCCAGCGATGCCCCCACATAGAATGGTGAGGTAAACAAGCCGAAGTCGTTGTCAAACCAACGGTAGCGATAGACGAGACTGCCGAATACTTTGTTTTTACCAATTAGGCTATTACGCGGGATACCGGATAGTTGTAAAAAACCACCAATGCTTTCAGGATCGATAGGTAAAGTTGAGTTTTGGCTCTCAACAAAGCCACCCTCCAAATTTGCGACCAAAGTATGGCGAGAAAAACTCTTTGCAGCGCTAAAACTGGCACCAAACTCGTAAGAAACATCGCTTTCTTCACCAGCAAAAATTGAAGATGGATCGCCTGATGTTTCATCTTTCGAAACTAAATAATGAAGATCAAGATAAATACCTCGCGTTGGCAAACTGTAATTATCTAATGTATCGATACGATAGTTAGCGAAGATGCCTTGGCGCCTAAATGAAACATCGCCAAGTGTGGGTAAAGTCGAAAACAATCCATCACCATCGGTATAGCGAACCCCAAGAGTAAACTCACGCCACAATGCCTCTTGATAGCCTAGAGCCCACTCTACCACCCACTCGTTATAACTGACCGGTAAGAAGTCTTTCGTCGCGTTAAGGCTGGTATCTTCAAATCCGGCAACGGGAGCATTGCGCTTTTGCTTACTGTATTCAACGCCAAACGTCGTAAAGAGTTTTTGGTTGGATAGAAATGGACTGTAGATCTCAGCTTCAACCAGTTTATCTGTCCCTAATTCAAGGTTGGTTCTTAGTTCTGCACCACTCTGATTCAAATCGGTAAAGTTAGCTGACATACCAATTGAGTACTGACTATCTGTATTGAAGTCATCTTCGAGAAAGAAACGGAAATTAAGGTAATTCGGTCCCCACGCTTTCTCATTCACATCAAAAACCACCACATCTTGATCATCTTGCTGATCATAGCGATAGGTAATTAACTCAAAACGGTCCAGGGCGTAAAGGTCTTGAACGCTTTGCTCTAGCTGCTTGGTGGTTAATTGTTGATTAGGCTCTAAATTGAGGCGGCTCTCTAGTAACTCGTCGCTATAGTGGGTGTTGTTGTTAATCACGATATCGCTGACAGAAACTTCGTCGCCATACTTGAGTTGTTTGCGCAATGCTTGTTTATGTTCAACATACTTCTGATAGTCAGCACTGCTAAGGGATAAAGCTTGTAAACGCTGCTTTTGTGCCGTAGCAATACGAATGCCTTCTTGATACGCCTCTGGCATACGCTCAAACTCAGTGGTTTCCATATCACCCACTTGCGGCTGCAATAGAAAATCCTGATCTGTCAGCGTTTCAGCCTGACGACTCGTACTGCGGCGCACTAAATAATTGGAGAGTTGATCGGCAACCGTGAAAAGATCGGTAAAATCTTCTTCCTGTTTATAGTCAGTACTAATGTCGACAGCAATGACAACATCAGCACCCAACTCGCGAGCAACATCAACTGGCATGTTATTGGTCACGCCGCCATCAACAAGTAATCGCTCACCAATTCGATACGGTGGCAAAGCGCCCGGCACCGACATACTTGCCATCATCGCATCGACAAGGTAACCATGATCAATAACCACCGACTCTAATTCGATAATGTCAGTTGCAACGGAACGATACGGGATAGCTAAGTCATCAAAAGAGGCAAACGCAGGTAAATTACCAGTCGTTTCACGCAAGATACGTAACATTCCCTGCCCTTGAACTACGCCGCGAGAACCTTTAATACCGGTATGACCAAAACCGATATCAGTGGTCAGTTGATAGCGGTCTTCATACTCTTTATCTCGCACGCGACGCTCACTGCGATCGACGCGGTCTCGATAGCCACTATTCCAATCGATACTGACGATAAAGGCTTCAATCTCATCGGCACTCATGCCCGTCGCATAAAGACCACCGACATAAGCCCCCATACTGGTACCGGTGATATAGTCCACGGGGATACGCATCTGTTCGAGCGCTTTTAACACACCGATATGCGCAGCCCCTTTGGCACCACCACCAGCAAGTACTAAGGCAACTTTCGGTCGCTGTTTTTGCTCCGACTTTTGGGTCTGATTGACCTCTTGCGCCAATACCCCAGAAGCAATAAACGCTACCATCGACAGTAGTAGGCTTAGCTTTTTCACCAGTAATGTTCCCTCATATTTGGTTCTGTTCCGATTTACCAAGTAAAGATTTTCTTCAGCCAATCAGCAGGTTGATTACTACACTCTTGTTGCAACTTATCATGTTCATCCCAAACAGGCAGCTTAAAATTATTACCACAATCAAGGACTAGATCACCGTTAGCAGTTTTGGCAAAACCAAAGGTCGCGATACCCTTTGGCCATGGCAGCAATAACTGAGTAGGAATACGATGTTGTAGATACTCTGCATAAACGCGCAAAGCACCGCTAGAACCCGTCAGCTTGGTGGTTTTGTTATCATCTCGCCCAAGCCAAATTGTGGTTACTTCACGACCATCTACGCCAACAAACCAACTGTCTTTGGTATCGTTACTGGTACCCGTTTTACCCGCGAGTGCTGCTGCTGCAAACTGGCTATTCAAAAAGCGCCCCGTCCCTTCAGCCACACCACGCTTCATCGCATAAGTGGTCAGCCATGCTGCACGCTGATCAACCGTCTGCTTGGCAATCGGTAATGATTGATACAGAACGTTACCGTCCATATCCACCACAGAGCGCAGCGCTGATAACTTAGCCTGTTTACCTGAATTGGTTAAGGTTTGATACATCTGCGCCACTTGGAATGGCGTCAAACTGAATGAGCCTAAGAACATTGAAGGCACCGGACGAATTTCTTGTTTATCGACCCCCAACTTTTCAAACGTCTCGACCACTTGAGGAATGCCTAACTGCATCCCCAGTTGCACCGTCGGCACGTTGAGTGACTTGGCTAAGGCTAAATAAAGTGGTACATCTCCGCGATATTTGCGGTCATAGTTACGTGGCGACCAAACATTACCTTTCGAGCCTTTTAGACTCAAAGGTTTATCATTCAGTGTCGTTGCTAGGTTGTAACGCTCCGGTTGTTGTAATGCAGTAAGGTATACCGCTGGCTTAGCCAGTGAACCAATTTGACGACTGGCATTTAGGGCTCGGTTAAAACCGTCATAACCGGTACGTTTGCCCCCAACCATTGCGCGGATCTCACCACTATGACGGTCAACAGCAATCGCCGCGCCTTCTAGCTGCTTGCCCGCCACTTTAGCAAGTTGTGGGATCTTCTTCTCTATCGCTTTTTCCAGTTCATGTTGCGAAACTGGATCCAACGAGGTGAACACCTTCAAGCCTTTATCTGCTTCAAAAGCACTGCCCACTTTCTCTTTTAGCTCAATATTCAGTTGCTGGAAGTAAGCTGGCTGACGGCTGGCAATACGTGGGTTATCTTGAATATCTAATGGGCGACTCGCCGCATGCTCAAATTCACTTGCGGTCAGATAACCCTGCTGCATCATCAAACGCAGTACCAAATCACGGCGCGTCTTAGCTCGCTCTGGATAACGCACCGGATTGTAGTAAGACGGTCCTTTGACCATACCCACCAGCATAGCTAACTGATCAATACGCAACTCTTGGATAGGCTGACCAAAATAAAGCCGTGCAGCCAAGCCAAAGCCATGTACCGCTTCACCGCCACTTTGACCTAGATAAACTTCGTTGAGATAAGCTTCAAGAATACGATCTTTGTCGTAGCGATAATCCAGAATGATCGCGATGTAGGCTTCACGGATCTTACGCCACAAGGTGCGATCGCTGGTTAAGAACAAGTTTTTAGCCAACTGCTGAGTTAAGGTACTTCCGCCTTGTACCGTACGCCCTGCTTTGATATTGACCACCATGGCACGCGCAATTGCCAATGGTGAAACCCCATCATGTTTGTAGAAATCACGATCTTCAGTGACCAACAAAGCATCCACCATCACTTCAGGGAACTGCTCGCGACGTAAAAACAAGCGCTGTTCATCGCGGTTTTTCTCCAGCATACCCAACATTTTTGGCTCGATACGTAGATAACCCAGATCCCCTTTTTGCTCTAAGGATTGAATGCGAGTTAAACCGCTACTGTCAAAATGCAGCATCACATGGCGATCCGGTTCCGGACCATCAGTAAATTCAAACGGACGACGGATCAACTCAATCTTGGTCGATGACGAAGAGTATTCACCGGCATACTTCGGCTGACGTACTTTGCGGTAATTCAATACATCCAGTTCATTACGAACTTCTTGCAAACTGATTTCATCGCCCGGCGCTAAATTGAGAATACGCGCATAAACGACGGTGGGTAGCTCAAATAGCTGCCCTTCAAACTTTTGCTTTACCAAGCTGTCTAGGTAGATGCCAATAAACAGCAAGATTGCCATACCAACCAACGCCAGCTTCCAGCTGATACCCCATAAGGTTTTCAACCATGACTTTTTACCATTTGCTGGTTTTTTCTTGCGCGGATTCGGTTTACCACGTTTAGCTGGGGCTTTTTTCGCCGCTGGCTTACGCGGTGTTTTTGTTGTTTTATCTGTCATGGTTATTGATTGAACTGTCTTTTAGTTTTGGTGGTTGCAATATGATTAGCCGGATCATCCGGCCAAACGTGCTTAGGATAACGACCTTTCATCTCTTTTTTAACTTCTTGGTACGCTCCTGACCAAAAACTTGCAAGGTTACTGGTTCTTTGTAGCGGTCGCTGTGCGGGAGATAGCAATTCGAGTACCACTGTCTTTTTACCTTGCGCAACCGTAGGCGAACTGTGTTCACCGAACACTTCTTGCATACGCACAGCTAACATAGGCTCTTGACCAACCTGGTAAACAATCTTTTTCTGGCTGCCCGTAGGCAATTGAAAGTGTGTCGGCAACCACTCGTCGATCTCTTGATTAAGCGGCCAACCAAGGTAGGCAGAAAGCGCCTGAGTTAAGTTAACTTGTTGCAATGCTTTGGCTGAATTGATGCCAACCAAATACGGTTCTAGCCATTGGTCTAAATTGGTCAGCAGTGCCGATTCATCAAATGCCGGCCACGCATGCTCAGGCATCCACTCTACCCCGCAGCGAATGCGTGCTAATAACTCGTTAGCACTCTCTGTCCAATTCAGTACCTGCAGACCTTGGCGACGAACATAATTCAACAATGCTTCGGTGACCTTTTCGGAAGCTGGCGCGGGTAATTCCTTGCTTTCAATCACAAGTCCCAGCCAACAAAGACGCGCTTCAGCCACCAGTTTGCCACGCTTGTCATCCCAATCGGCAACTTCTGACAGAATGAACTTCTCTGCCATCGCACTGCGCAATTGAGTAATATCAAGCTCTGTCGCTAAATTGATTAACGCTGACTCACCTTGGCTACGCATCAAATCTATCGCCACAATGTAGTCACTGCCACTCAGTGGGTCATCTTCACGAAATTGAGCGCCATGACCACTAGCCAGCAAAAAGCGATTTCCTTGCACGCGGCGCTGTGCCACTCGATCAGGGAAAGCGATGGCGAGCAGTATAGGGGCTAATCGCTCATCCACCTGAGCTAAATCAAATGTCAATTTCAGTCTGTTTGCCAAACTTTGAGCCCGCGTGACGACAACTTTTTGCTTGCTGTGTTTACTTGCTTGTAAACGCTGCACGCTATGAGAAAAATCGACCACATTGTGCTCTGGCTCTTCCAACAAAGCAGCCAGTGCAAGCGCTGTGCTATGCCAATCATTGTCAGCCAATGCATGAATTAACATCGCGCCGCTGCGAGGCTCAAGCCCCAACTGCTGAACTTTCTGTCCTGCCGTAGTCAACTGATGCTTCTCATCCATTAACCCAAGCGAGCAGAGTAAGCTACGCGCCTGCGCAAGCGCACTAACCGTCGGGACATCCAACCACTTCAGTTCACTCGCGTCCGTGCACCCCCACTGCGCCAACTCCATTGCCAGAGGAGCAAGGTCACTATGCAAAATTTCAGCGCTAGGCACATAAGGTTGCTGATTCAGTTGGCTTTCGCTGTAGAGACGTAAACAGATACCGGGTTCAATACGCCCAGCACGACCTGCTCGCTGCTCCGCGGATGACTGAGCAATTCGAACTTGCTCTAGCTTGGTAATCCCTGTTTTTAAATCGAACTTTGCCACCCGCTCTAAACCGGCATCAACCACTAAACGAATCCCTTCAATGGTCAATGAGGTTTCCGCAATATTGGTGGCTAACACCACTTTGCGTTTACCTGATGGTGCGGGCTGAATCGCCGCTTGCTGCTGACTAAAGCTTAACTGTCCATATAAAGGAGAGACGTCGATATCTGCCGCGAGCCCAGATAACCGTTCTTGCACTTGCAGAATACTGCCAACACCAGGCAAAAACGCCAATAACGAGCCTGTTTCATTGTGCATTAAGGTTTGGATCTGTTTCACCATTGCATCCACAAAGCGTTCATTGGCTTTCAGCGGCTGATAACGAAACTCGACCGGAAAGCTACGTCCTTCAGACTCGATATATTCAGCCTCCGGCATTAACCTCGCCAGAGCTTGTTGTTCAAGCGTTGCCGACATCACCACCAACTTCAGATCATCACGCAGTGCTTCTTGAATCTCCAAACAGAGCGCCAGCCCCATGTCAGCATGAATGCTGCGTTCATGAAACTCATCAAAAATAATCAAGTCGATACCGGACAATTCCGGATCACTTTGGATCATGCGAGTCATAATCCCTTCGGTGACAATCTCCAATTGAGTTTCATCACTCACCTTGGTTTCACCACGTACTCGATAGCCCACTCGCTGCCCAACACGTTCTCCTAATTGCTCAGCTAAATAGCGTGCAATATTGCGCGCCGCCAAGCGGCGAGGTTCCAGCATAATAATTTTGCCAGAGACAATACCCTGCTTAAGCAGTTGCAATGGAAAGTAAGTCGATTTACCAGCACCCGGTGCTGCTTTAAGAATAAGTTGAGAAGCGTTACGCACACCGGAGAGAAGTGCCGGCATCACGCCTTCAATGGGCAATTGTGACAATGGGAGAGCCTTATGGTGTAATGTTGCAAACATTGTACATAAAACCAGTCCTAAATGAAGTTTGAACCTTGCCTACAATCAGCTACTTTAATTAAACGCTATAAACGTTTTTTGGCCGACATTCAGCTCGAAGACAGCAGCGAGCGCACCATCCACTGTGCCAATACGGGCGCCATGACTGGATGTGCCGAACCGGGAAACAAAGTTTGGTTTTCGACCTCGGATAACCCAAAGCGTAAATACCCAAACAGTTGGGAATTGAGCGAAACCCAAGCTGGACACCGTATATGTATTAATACTGCACGAGCTAACCAGCTGGCAGTAGAAGGCATAGAACAAGGCGTGATTGAGGAGCTTGCGGGCTATCAGCATCTTCGTACCGAAGTAAAGTATGGCAACGAAAATAGCCGGATTGACGTAATGCTTAGCGACGCTGAACGATCTACATGCTATATCGAAGTCAAAAGTGTTACGCTTTTGGATGACCAACAACAAGGGCAAGGATATTTTCCAGATGCAGTGACCACAAGAGGTCAAAAACATCTGCGTGAGCTAACAGAAATGGTCAAAAGTGGGAACCGTTCAGTACTTTTATTTATTGTTTTGCATTCAGGTATTGAAAAAGTTTCTCCGGCACACCATATAGACGCGGATTATTCACAATTACTGAAAAAAGCGATAGAACAAGGGGTGGAAATATTATGCTACAAAGCCGATATTTCCCAACGTGAGATTAAGCTCGCAAAGGCTGTAGATTTCAGATATCTCGGCTGAAAAATGATGCAGTCTTCACATAGGCGTTAACTTTACTCAACAGTATTTGCCTCCTAAAGTTCTTTTTGCTATAGATACCCGCCTTAAATTAGCTGCTCAAGCAGTTGACTAGGTGTTAGTAGGAGATGCTGCATGCCAGAATCGAAGAAAAAAGCGCTAGGCATCCTAGCCATTGCAGGTGTTGAACCATATCAAGAAAAGCCAGGTGAAGAGTACATGTCACCTGAGCAGATGGATCACTTTAGAAAGATTTTATCAGCTTGGCGCAACCAGCTACGCGAAGAAGTAGACCGTACTGTGCACCACATGCAAGATGAAGCGGCAAACTTCCCGGATCCAGTTGACCGTGCTTCTCAGGAAGAAGAATTCAGCCTAGAGCTACGCAACCGTGACCGTGAACGTCGTCTAATCAAGAAAATCGAAAAAACATTAAACAAATTGGATGATGATGATTTCGGTTTTTGTGAGTCTTGCGGTGTTGAGATCGGCATTCGTCGCCTAGAAGCGCGTCCAACTGCAGATCTATGTATCGACTGTAAAACTCTTGCAGAAATCAAAGAGAGACAGATGCAAGGTTAATTCTTTGCTGATGACTATTGAAAAGGGAGCGTATAAGCTCCCTTTTTGGTTTCCTTAATTCTACTTTATCCTCGGTTCAGCTATGTACATCGGTCGCTTTGCACCCTCACCTTCCGGTCCACTACACTTCGGCTCTTTAATTGCCGCCTTAGGCAGCTATTTTCAAGCTAAGGCTAATCAAGGCCAATGGCTAGTTCGTATTGAAGATATTGACCCTCCGCGAGAAATGGCTGGCGCTGCCGATTTGATTCTGCGCACCTTAGAAGCCTATCAACTCGAATGGGATGGTGAAGTGGTCTATCAAAGCCAGCGCCATCACCTTTACCAACAGCAAATTGATGCTTGGCTGGAGTCGGGGCAAGCTTATTATTGTCAATGCACGCGTAAAGAGATCAAAGAAAGTGGTGGTTACTACTTAGGCACTTGTCGCGAAAAACAGCTCACTAACGACAATCCAAGCGCGACTCGACTGCGTATGACAGAACCCGTTTACGAATTTATCGATCAAAAGCATGGATTGTTAAAAATACCTCAAGCACTGGCTGATGAGGATTTTATTATCAAACGTCGAGACGGCTTATTTGCGTATAATCTTGCCGTCGTCTTAGACGATATTGACCAAGGTGTCACCGAAGTGGTGCGCGGTGCAGATTTAATTGAGCCAACTGGGCGTCAGATAAGTCTGTACAAAATGCTGGGTAAACAACCTATTAGCTATCTACACCTCCCTTTAGCGATGGGCGATAACGGGCAAAAGTTATCTAAACAGAACCATGCACCAGCAATCGATAACCTCAACCCTAAACCGGCGCTTTTAGAAGCGATGCACTTTTTGGGCTTTGAACTTAGTAACGATATTGAGACGGCAAATTTGGCCGAAATCATCGCGTGGGGGGTACAAAATTGGCAAATTTGCCAGCTACCAAACACTACCGAGATCACACCGAGATTCTCAAAACGCGCTCGGTAAGCTATTATTAGCCGCAAATTCGCCCTAAGGCCTCAGAATTTAGATGGAAGCAGAGCTGGTTTAACCACCGCATTTTGCTAAAAGCACATGAATAGAAACGACAATACACCAAGCGAGCCAATCAGCTTTCCTGAGCTCGCACTTAACATTCTAACTCGCCAAGAGCACAATATTTCGCGTAAGCAGATCAGCGACAATGCGCTGAAAGTACTTTACCGACTTCATGGTGCAGGCTTCGATGCCTTTCTTGTAGGAGGCGGTGTACGCGATCTATTGCTAGGGCAAAACCCAAAAGATTTTGATATTGCGACTAACGCAACCCCAGAGCAGATTCGACAGCTTTTTAAAAACTGTCGTCTTATTGGTCGTCGCTTCCGCTTAGCACACATTATGTTTGGCCGCGATATTATCGAAGTGGCAACCTTCCGTGGTCACCACCAAGAGCCGAGCAAAAACGTCTCTCAGCAGTCAAAAGAAGGCATGCTACTACGCGATAACGTGTATGGCACAATTGATGAAGATGCGGAGCGCCGTGACTTCACTATCAATGCGATGTACTACAACATCGGCAACTACGCGATTCACGACTACGCAGGTGGTATTGAAGATCTCGAAGACAAATTGGTTCGTCTGATTGGCGATCCAGAGACGCGCTACCGTGAAGACCCAGTGCGCATGCTACGTGCCATTCGCTTCGCCGTGAAACTCGATTTTGATATCGAAGAAGATACCGCAGCACCAATTGAAGAGCTTTCTCATCTACTGAAAGAAATCCCTGCTGCGCGCCTGTACGAAGAATCACTAAAGATGCTACAAAGTGGCTATGGATTAGAGACTTACCATTTAATGCGTGAGTACAATCTATTCCAACAGCTATTCCCGTCAGTCTCTGAGTTTTTCACTGAAAGCTACGATTCAAAAGCGGAACAGATGTTGGATCTGGTTTTAGATTCAACCGATCAGCGTGTTGAAGAAGGCAAACGTATTAACCCTGCGTTTATGTTTGCCGCAATGCTTTGGTATCCACTACAAGCAAAAGCGGATGAGTTGATGGAGTCTCGCAATCTATGTCATTACGATGCCGTAATGGAAGCGAGTAACTACATCCTTGATGATCAAGTACGCACCATTGCGATTCCACGTCGCCACACTGCGACTATTCGCGAGATTTGGCAACTGCAAATGCGCCTACCTCGTCGTAATGGCAAGCGCGCGTTCCGCTTAATGGAGCTGAACAAGTTCCGCGCTGGCTTCGATTTCCTTGAAATGCGTGGTGAAATCGAAGGTGGTGAAACAGAGCAGCTAGCGAAATGGTGGAACACTTTCCAAAACGCGGGTCGCAATATGCGCCAAGCGATGGTTAATGATTTAGATGATGCGGCACCAAGCCGCCCAAGCTCTCGCCGCCGTAAGCCAAGCAATAAAAAGCGTAGCTTCCGTAAGAGTAAAAGTGACTCATGATTACCGCCTACATTGCTGTCGGCAGTAATCTTGCTGATCCAGTCGCTCAAGCGAATGCCGCCATTGACGCATTAAAGTTGCTACCGAGCTCTGAGTTTATTCAAGCGTCTCAGCTATACAGTAGTGCACCGATGGGACCACAAGATCAGCCGGACTACATTAATGCGGTCGTGGCGATCAAAACCGAATTAACGCCACTTGAACTGCTCAATTGCACTCAAGCGATTGAGCTAGAACAAGGGCGTGTCCGTAAAGACGAGCGATGGGGTCCAAGAACCCTCGACTTAGATATTGTTCTTTACGGCAATGAAGTGATCGATTCCGAGCGTTTAACGGTCCCACATTACGGGATGCGTGAAAGAGAATTTGTTCTCTATCCGCTGGCGGAAATCGCACCTAATTTAACTCTCCCTGATGGGACTGAGCTTGCGCAGTTACTTAATCAAGTCGATCGCAACGGGCTCAGCGTGTGGCAGTCATAGCCAGATCCTAGTAAGGAAAAAAAATGAAAAAAATTACCATCAACGACCTAATGAAGTGGAAACAAGAAGGTCGTAAATTCGCTTCTTCTACTGCGTACGATGCAAGCTTTGCTCAACTGTTTGAGCAACAAGAAATGCCGGTACTACTTGTTGGTGACTCGCTAGGCATGGTTTTGCAAGGCGAATCAAGCACGCTACCAGTAACCGTTGACGAAATCGCTTACCACACGCGCTGCGTGCGCGCAGGCAGCCCAAACTGCCTACTAATGGCTGATATGCCATTTATGAGCTACGCAACGCCTGAGCAAGCTTGTGAGAACGCAGGCAAGCTAATGCGCGCGGGTGCGAACATGGTAAAAATCGAAGGTGGCGACTGGCTAGTTGACACGGTGAAAATGCTTACCGAGCGTGCGGTACCAGTTTGTGCTCACTTAGGTCTAACACCTCAATCGGTTAACATTTTCGGCGGCTTCAAAGTTCAAGGTCGCGAGCAAGACAAAGCGGATCGTATGGTTCGTGACGCACTCGCTCTACAAGAAGCTGGCGCACAGATCGTGTTGCTAGAGTGCGTACCTGCTGATCTTGCCGCGCGCATTACTGAAGTATTGGATGTGCCTGTTATTGGCATCGGTACGGGTAATGTGACTGATGGTCAAATCCTAGTAATGCACGATATGTTCGGTATTTCGGCGAACTACATGCCAAAATTCTCGAAAAACTTCCTTGCTGAAACTGGCGACATGCGCACAGCAGTGACTAAATACATTCAAGATGTGGAAACTGGCGCCTTCCCTGACGAAGCTCATACGATTGCCTAGAGGAGTTGAGCATGCAAACATTTACTGATATTTCAGCTCTCCGTGAGCAGATCAAACAGTACAAGCGCGACGGACGCAAAGTTGCTTTCGTACCAACTATGGGGAACCTTCATGAAGGTCACCTAACTTTAGTGCGTAAAGCTCGTGAACACGCGGATATCGTGGTGGTCAGCATCTTTGTTAACCCAATGCAGTTTGAACGTGCCGACGACCTAAATAACTACCCTCGCACTCTTGAAGATGATCTAAGCAAACTCAATGGCGAAGGTGTTGAGCTTGTCTTCACTCCAACTCCAGAAGTTATTTATCCTGAAGGTCTAGACAAGCAAACTTTTGTTGAAGTCCCTGGTCTTTCAAGCATGCTTGAGGGTGCTTCACGCCCTGGTCACTTCCGTGGCGTTTCGACCATCGTGACTAAGCTATTCAACATCGTGCAGCCAGAAGTGGCATGCTTCGGTGAGAAAGACTTCCAACAGCTAGCAATCATCCGCAAGATGGTGGAAGACATGGCGATGGACATCGAAATCATTGGCGTACCAACCGTACGTGAAATGGATGGTCTTGCGATGAGCTCACGCAATGGTCTACTGACTCTTGATGAGCGCCAACGTGCCCCAGTTTTAGCTCGCACTATGCGTTGGATTAGCAGTGCTATCCGTGGCGGTCGTGATGATTACGCATCTATCGTTGAAGATGCTAACGATCAGTTACGCGCAGCAGGCTTACAGCCAGATGAAATCTTCATCCGTGATGCTCGTACGCTACAAACCATCACAGCAGAAACCACTCAAGCAGTGATCCTGATGTCAGCTTTCCTCGGTAAAGCACGTCTTATCGACAACCAAACCGTTGATATGACGACAGAGGCTGCCGAAGAAAGCTCGGAAGGTTAAGAGCGAGAAGCGAGCGTTTAGAGCGCTTCGCTTAGAGAACAAAAAAGGTTGGCAGATGCCAACCTTTTTTTCGAGAACGCTTCGCTACGGATAACGGATAACGGATAACGGATAACGGATAACGGATAACGGATAACGGATAAGATATTACTCTCACCTTCCGTCGTAAAACAAACTTGCTCAACGCTGCGAAAGTGCAGCATTCCGTAACAACGTGTTCCCACATCCGTAAGCGCAGCGGTTCCGTAACAATGTGTTCCCACATCCGTAGCGCAGCGTTCCGCAACCCGCTACGAACGCAATCCGATCCCTTTGGTCACCAAGTAGTGAGCCACCGCATACAGCACCACAACAAACACGCTTAGCACCGCAAATGACATACCGATGCCCACATCGGAAACGCCTAAGAAGCCATAACGGAATGCATTGACCATGTAGACGATCGGGTTGATTTTCGATACGCCTTGCCAAAACTCTGGTAGCAAACTGATCGAATAAAACACCCCACCGAGGTATGTCAGTGGTGTTAAAACAAAGGTTGGAATAATCGAAATATCATCGAACGTGCGCGCAAACACCGCATTGATTAAACCGCCCAGCGAGAACACCACCGAAGTCATAAACACCGTGGCAATGATGATTCCCCAATGCTCAACTTGCAGATCGACAAACAGCAACGAAACGAAAGTGACGATGGTACCAACCAGTAAGCCACGTACGACTCCGCCCATAACAAAACCTAAAATGATGACGTAGTTAGGCACTGGGGCAACTAACAGCTCTTCGATATTACGCTGGAACTTAGAGCTAAAAAATGACGAAGCGACGTTTGAATATGAGTTGGTGATCACCGACATCATGATCAAGCCTGGCACAATGTATTCCATGTAGCTAAAGCCATTCATTTCACCAATTCGCGAGCCAATTAAGCTACCGAAAATAATGAAGTAGAGTGTCATGGTGATCGCTGGCGGAACTAAGGTTTGCACCCAAATACGAGTAAAGCGATTAACCTCTTTGGTCAATAAGCTACAAAAGGCGGTCCAATAAAGTTGATACATTAGCCTTCACCTCGCGTTTGTTGCTGAACAATGCTCACAAACAGCTCTTCCAAACGGTTCGCTTTGTTGCGCATCGACATCACTTGAATACCACTTTGAGTTAACTGACTAAATACCGGGTTAAGACCTTGGGTCTTTTCCACTTCAATCTCTAGTGAGCCATTCACCAAACGTTGCGAGACCACACGTTCAAGTTGTGGCACTTCACCTTCGCCTTCAATATCAAGAATAAAAGTCTCAACATGCAGTTTAGCCAGTAGCGACTTCATCGAGGTGTTTTCAATTAGCTCACCACGGTTAATAATGCCGATATTGCGACACAACATTTCCGCTTCTTCTAGGTAATGAGTGGTCAAGATAATCGTGATGCCCTGCTCTTGGTTAATCTCTTTGAGAAACTCCCACATTGAGCGACGTAATTCGATATCTACCCCAGCAGTCGGTTCATCAAGAATCAATAACTGCGGTTCGTGCATCAGCGCACGTGCAATCATCAAACGACGCTTCATACCACCAGAAAGGTTACGTGCACGTTCTTTACGCTTTTCCCACAAATCGAGCTTAGTTAAGTACTTCTCAGCACGCTCTTTCGCCAGTGATTTTGACACACCATAATAGCCCGCTTGCTGCATGACGATCTGTTCAACCGTTTCAAACTGGTTGAAGTTAAACTCTTGTGGCACCAAGCCTAGATTTTGCTTCGCAAGTTCAAGGTCACGATCGATATCAAAGCCGAACACTTTGACTTTACCGGAAGTTTTGTTGACCAGCGATGAGATCACCCCAATAGTGGTCGACTTACCAGCCCCATTAGGTCCGAGTAGTGCGTAGAAATCTCCTTTTTCAACATTGAGGCTGATTCCTTTTAGCGCCTCGAAACCACCTGCATAGGTCTTACGCAGTTGGTCTATTTCTAGTGCGTACATAGCTTCTCATTCTTCTGCGTCGCAGTGTGTTATACCGCGGCTGATTTTATCAATTAGGTTAAGTCTATCGTCGAGTGACGATGATTACAATTAAACCTTTCGATTTTTTTCGAAATATTATCGTCGACGGTTATCACTTAGCGAAATAAACAAAAACGCCGTGAGCGTAAACCCACGGCGTTCAATAACCTCACCTTAATTAGATGGAGTAGACAGGCTCATCACTCCCTTCCACCTGCTTAGTTGCCGCTCGTAGCGCTTCATAGCGGAATGAGTAGGTATTTTCTATTGGTACTAAATCAAGAATATGGAACTTTTCAAGTTGCTGCCATATCTGCTTATTAGGGCACAGTAAATAAACCGCACAATTGGCGTCGAGCGCATCGTTAATCGCATTCTCCAGAGCCAAGCCGACGGTAACATCGATCATCGGCACATCGGTTAAATCAAGGATCATCGCTTCATAATCAGCGATACTGCTATGCTGCCGTGAAATCGCCTTGGAGACACTAAAAATCATTGGTCCAGATAAGTAGAAGAACAACACCTTACCATTCGCTTGGTCGAGTAAAGCCCGCTCACCTTCGGTTAGCGGCACATCATCTTCATCCGCATCACTGATCGCTTTGACATGGCGTGATTGCACGCGGCTCAAACGTTCAATAATAATAATATTGGAAATAAATACCCCTAGACCAACCGCAGCAATCAAATCGACAAACACAGTCAACATCATTACGCCGTACATGATCGCCATACCTTGCATACTGACTTTGTGTGCGCGTTGGATAAAGCTCCAGTCCAGAATGTTGAAACCCACATACACCGCGATACCCGCCAATACAGCCATTGGAATTGGTTCGGTTAAACCGCCAGCCACCAATACCACTAACGCCAACATTAAAGCACGGATTACACCTGACAACGGAGAACGCGCGCCAACTTGAATATTGGTGACGGTTCCCATTGTCGCACCAGCCCCTGGCAGTGCACCAAACAGACCAGAGATCATGTTCGCTAATCCCTGACCGCGCAGCTCTTTATCAGAGTCATGCTCTTTACGCGTCAGTGAGTCACCAATTACCGCCGTCAGCAAGGTATCAATACAACCTAACGTACCCAGGACTAGAGCGTCGATAATCATGGTGGTAAACATCTCGGCATTAATATGCGGCATAACCAGTGACGGTAAACCTGCCGGAATTTCACCAATACGACGGATAGCATCGGTATCAAACAACATAACCGACAATAAGGTCACCGCCACTAAAGCGACTAACTGCGCCGGAATGTATTTACGGTACTTTTGCGGAAAGAAGAACAGAATGCCAAGAGTTAGAGCTCCGAGAAAAAGCTCTGAAAATTTGATGTTGGCAAAAAGATCCGGCAGAGCTTTAAGTGTACCAATTACACCACCAGAAGGAGCGGCATGACCAAGTAATGGCGAGATCTGCAGAATAATCAGGATAACCCCTATCCCTGACATAAATCCGGATATCACACTATAGGGCATTAAAGTGACGTACTTACCGAGTTTTAGTGTCCCCAGTAAAATCTGAAAAGCGCCGGCCATCATCACTACGGTAAAAGTCATCGCCATGCCCGTTTCCGGGTACTTCGCCATCATGCTAGTCAGTACCGCTGTCATGATCACTGTCATCGGACCGGTTGGCTCTGAAATCAGTGTCGACGAACCACCAAATAGTGCGGCAAACAAGCCGACCATGATCGCGCCCCAAAGACCCGCTTCTGCTCCTGCTCCTGAGGCGACACCAAAGGCTAATGCCAAAGGTAGAGATATTATCGCGGTGGTGACACCACCAAATAGATCGCCTTTGAAGTTGATGTCTTTAAAACGCTCTCCGAACAACATATTGCTCCCTGTAATATGCGAAAAGTTTTTTGTCACTGTAACAAATGTTTAGATTCACTTAAATGTGTTAACTGGCGCAAGATCGAGAGGAAATCGAGCCAAATGCCTTTTTCGCCGCCAAGTTTATGTGTTTTGCCACGATAACAAGTCAGATGAGTACCGCAGAACGTATATTTAACGGGATCGATTTTGTAACATTGTGTATATTATCGCCTAGAAACTTTAGGGATATATGCACTACCATGCCGAAAATCAAACAGCTCTTTGATAACAACTCCAAGTGGTCGGAAGAAATTAAATCTGAACGACCGGAATATTTTGCCAAGCTTGCCGAAGGACAGAAACCCGATTTTCTTTGGATTGGTTGCTCCGATAGTCGAGTCCCTGCCGAGCGTTTAACTGGACTTTTTTCTGGTGAGCTCTTCGTTCACCGCAATGTTGCTAACCTTGTCATCCACACCGACCTTAATTGCCTTTCCGTTGTCCAATACGCTGTCGACGTCCTCAAAGTAAAACACATCATCATTTGTGGTCACTACGGCTGTGGTGGTGTTAATGCCGCGATTGAAAACCCTAAACTGGGTCTAATTAATAACTGGCTACTCCACATTCGCGATATCTACTTCAAACATCGTTCTTACCTAGATCAAATGCCGGAGCTCGATAAAGCCGATAAGCTGGCTGAACTCAATGTAGCGGAACAAGTGTACAACCTTGGCAACTCAACCATTATGCAAAATGCTTGGGAACGCGATCAGGAAGTCGAAATTCATGGTGTGGTCTATGGTATTGAAGATGGGCGTTTAGAATATTTAGGTATTCGCTCTCACTCGATCGAAACTGTCGAAGCGTCTTACCAAACCGCAATGGATAAAATCCTGAACCCAGACTACAAACTACTTTGTCGCTAACAAACTGTGCAAAGCTTTAGATAATAAAAAACCCATCACTCAATGATGGGTTTTTTGCTCATATGATCTGCAAATTATTCTTGAGGAACAACTTTGCCAATGAACGGAAGGTGACGATACTTCTGCGCGTAGTCGATACCAACACCCACAACAAACTCATCTGGAATTTCAAAGCCAACCCATTTCACAGGGACGTCTACTTCGCGACGTGATGGCTTATCCAATAGGGTACAAATCTCGATAGATTTAGGTTCACGAAGCGATAGGATCTCTTTCACTTTCGCCAATGTATTACCGGTATCGATAATGTCTTCTACCAATAATACATCCTTACCTTTGATGTCATCATCTAGGTCTTTCAGGATACGTACATCGCGTGAACTCTCCATGGTATTACCGTAGCTAGACGCTGTCATAAAGTCGACTTGGTGAGTCAATTCAATACTGCGCGCTAAATCTGCCATAAATACAAATGAGCCGCGCAATAGCCCCACCATCACGAGATCTTCACTACCTTGGTAGTGCTCAGTGATTTGCTTACCTAGTTCACGTACACGTTCCTGAACTTCCTGCTCAGAAATCATTACTTCTACTGTGTGTTTCATACCATTCTCGTTTGTCGTTTCAGTCTTTGGCTAATAGTAGTCCAAACACTGACAATTTTTCGAACGCGTAGTTTAGCACTGCCTTCGAGGAAGGAAAAACCTAATCCTGAGAGTTTGCATACAGCCCCATAAACAATATGACCTCTCGCACGTTAATAATAAATGTGATTATAAAATGTACTGAAAACATTGACCACGCCCATATGCACCATTACACTCATAAACGCTAAATGCAATTAACAAAATAATTAATAGGGCAAAGCCCATATCACCTTAACTCGTTGATTTACATTCGATGTATTACAAATTCTGAATCTCACGATTTAAAAGCATCTACTGAAAATGTCATTAACGCATGGAAGGTAACAACTCTATTGGCAAGGAATAACTTTATGGACTCAATAGCAAAAAGACCTCGAACTCGTCTTTCGCCCAAAAAGCGTAAACAACAACTGATGGATATCTCACTCGAGGTATTTGCTCGCCGTGGTATCGGTCGCGGTGGTCATGCTGATATTGCTGAAATTGCACAAGTTTCAGTCGCGACTGTCTTCAACTACTTCCCGACTCGTGAAGATTTGGTTGATGATGTACTTAACTACGTAGTTCGCCAATTCTCGAACTTCTTATCAGACAATATCGACCTTGATCTGCACGCAAAAGAAAATTTGGAAAACATCACTAGCTCAATGCTCGACCTTATCGCTCAAGATTGCGATTGGTTGAAAGTATGGTTTGAGTGGAGCGCATCGACGCGCGATGAAGTTTGGCCACTGTTTGTCAGTACCAATCGCACCAACCAACTGTTGGTGAAAAACATGTTTATCAAGGCGCAACAGCGCGGTGAAGTATGTGATGAGCATGATCCAGAAGATCTCGCAACACTATTCCACGGCATTTGCTACTCACTGTTTGTACAAGCAAATCGTAGTCGTGAGCATAGCGAACTCGTCAAGCTCGCAGATAGCTATCTAAATATGCTGTGCATCTACAAAACCGCCGAGTAACATTTGTGGTAATGGACAAAGCTGATGTGAAAACATCAGCTTTTTTTATTCCTGTTCAGATACAAAAAAACCGCTGATTACTCAGCGGTTTTAAAATCTAGCTCAAAGAAGAGTATTTACTTTTTCTTCTTCACTGCTTTCTTGTTTGGCAGGTCAGTAATTGAACCTTCAAATACTTCAGCCGCAAGACCAACAGACTCGTGTAGCGTTGGGTGAGCGTGGATAGTTAGTGCGATATCTTCCGCATCACAACCCATCTCGATCGCTAGACCGATTTCACCTAGTAGTTCACCACCGTTAGTACCAACGATAGCACCACCAATAACACGGTGAGTCTCTTTATCAAAGATAAGCTTAGTCATACCGTCAGCGCAGTCAGATGCGATTGCACGACCTGAAGCTGCCCATGGGAATGTTGCCACTTCGTAGTTGATGCCTTCTGCTTTTGCTTCTTTCTCAGTCTTACCAACCCATGCCACTTCTGGCTCAGTGTAAGCGATTGAAGGAATAACTTTAGGGTCAAAGTAGTGCTTCTTACCAGAAATAACTTCTGCAGCTACGTGACCTTCATGCACACCTTTGTGCGCAAGCATTGGTTGACCAACGATGTCACCGATAGCGAAGATGTGCGGTACGTTAGTACGCATTTGCTTATCAACGTTGATAAAGCCGCGCTCGTCGATTTCAAGACCCGCTTTCTCACCATCAATCAACAGACCGTTTGGTACACGACCGATAGCAACTAGAACTGCATCGTAACGCTCAGCTTCTGCAGGTGCTTTCTTGCCTTCCATTGAAACGTAGATACCATCTTCTTTCGCTTCAACTGCCGTTACTTTAGTTTCTAGCATCAAGTTGAATTTCTTCTCGATGCGCTTAGTGAATACTTTAACGATGTCTTTATCCGCCGCTGGGATAACTTGGTCGAACATCTCAACCACATCCACTTTCGAACCTAGCGAGTGGTAAACCGTACCCATCTCTAGACCGATAATACCACCACCCATGATAAGAAGTTTTTCTGGTACTTCTTTTAGCTCAAGCGCGTCAGTTGAATCCCAAATACGTGGGTCTTCATGTGGGATAAATGGTAGTTTAATTGGACGAGAACCCGCCGCAACGATCGCGTTGTCGAAGTTAACTACTGTAGACTCACCTTCGCCCTCAACTAGGATTGAGTTAGGACCAGTGAATTTACCATAACCGTTAACCACTGTTACGTTACGCATTTTCGCCATACCAGCTAGACCGCCGGTCAGCTGATTAACAACTTTTTCTTTCCAGATACGGATTTTGCTGATGTCAGTTTGTGGCTCACCAAACACAACACCATGCTCAGCCATCGCTTTTGCTTCTTCGATAACTTTAGATACGTGCAGTAGTGCTTTTGATGGGATACAACCTACGTTAAGACATACACCACCAAGAGTGCTGTAACGCTCAACTAGAACGGTCTCTAGACCTAAGTCTGCACAACGGAATGCAGCAGAGTAACCAGCAGGACCAGAACCAAGTACAACAACTTGGGCTTTAATTTCTTTGCTCATTTTGACCTCTTGTAGTCATTATCCCTAACAGGCTGAATGGGTATTGATGTTATGTGTTCAAACTTTTTGCTTGTTTTAAACAGCTTTTCAGACCGTCAATATTTTACAGAGATGTTAACGATGTGAAAAGTAAATCAATTTAGCCTGTGAGCTAGACAGCAATTCGACCTTACATACTCACAGTTTGAGTAGGTATTTAATCCAATTGTCAGGTAATAGTGTTAATGGAGGCGGCAATAATGCCGCCTCTCGTTCGTCTTGTCTAAATTAAAGAACTAGACGACGGATGTCTGATAGCGCACCGTTTAGGAAAGTGATGAAACGCGCACCTTCCGCACCATCGATCACACGGTGGTCGTATGATAGAGATAGTGGCAGTTGTAGGCGAGGTTCAAACTCTTTACCGTTCCAAACTGGCTTCATTTCAGACTTAGACACACCAAGGATACCAACTTCTGGTGCATTTACGATTGGCGTAAATGCTGTACCGCCGATACCACCTAGGCTAGAGATAGTGAAACAGCCACCTTGCATGTCAGCCGCAGTCAATTTACCTGCACGTGCTTTCTTCGATACTTCAGCCAGCTCACGAGATAGCTCGTAGATGCCTTTCTTGTTCACGTCTTTAAATACAGGAACAACTAGACCGTTTGGTGTATCTACTGCAATACCGATGTTCACGTATTTCTTCAGAATTAGGCTCTCACCGTCTTCTGATAGAGAAGAGTTGAACGCTGGGAATGCTTCTAGTGCTTTCGCCGCCGCTTTCATGATGAACACAAGTGGCGTGATCTTCATACCAGTGTCGTTCTTCGCTTCAATCGCATTTTGCTCTTTACGGAACGCTTCTAGCTCAGTGATGTCTGCGTTATCCCATTGAGTAACGTGTGGAATCATCACCCAGTTACGGTGCAGGTTCGCGCCAGAGATCTTCTTAATGCGAGATAGAGGCTGAACTTCTGTTTCACCAAACTTGCTGAAGTCAACTTTTGGCCATGGTAGTAGACCAAGAGCGCTGCCGTCACCTTTACCAGATGCTGCTGCACCAGACTCAAGACGCTTAAGTGCTTCTTTCACGTAGTTTTGTACGTCTTCTTTCAGGATACGGCTCTTACGACCAGAACCTTTAACCTTAGAAAGATTAACGCCAAATTCACGCGCTAGACGGCGAACCACTGGAGATGCGTGAGCGTACTCGTTGTTCTCTTGGAAGTCGTTTGCTGCTGGTGCTGCTGCTGCAGGAGCTTCAGCTTTTGGCGCTGCTACTGGTGCTGCCGCTTGTGCTACTGGAGCTGCTGCTACTGGCGCCGCAACTGGTGCTGCACCTGCAACTTCAAATACCATGATTAGTGAGCCAGTTGACACTTTGTCGCCAGCTGCAATCTTGATCTCTTTAACAGTACCGGCAAATGGTGCTGGTACTTCCATTGAAGCTTTGTCGCCTTCAACAGTAATTAGAGATTGCTCTTCTTCTACTGTATCGCCAACAGCAACCATGATTTCAGTTACTTCAACTTCGTCGCCACCGATATCTGGAACGTTCACTTCTTTAACTGCAGATGCTGCTGGAGCCGCTGCTACTGGCGCTGCCGCAACAGGTGCCGCTACTGCGCCTGAACCTGCTGTTTCAAATACCATGATTAGTGAGCCAGTCGATACTTTATCGCCTGCGGCTACTTTAATCTCTTTTAGTACGCCAGCGAATGGTGCTGGAACTTCCATAGAAGCTTTATCGCCTTCTACAGTGATTAGAGATTGTTCTTCTTCGATGCTGTCGCCTACTGCTACCATAATTTCAGTAACTTCAACTTCATCACCGCCGATATCTGGAACATGAACTTCTTTAAGCTCGTTTGCTACAGACGCCGCAGGCGCTGCCGCTGCTGCTTGAGGAGCTGATACAGGAGCCGCTTCAGCGGCACCTTCAGCAGGAGAGCCTGCCTCTTCGAAGATCATGATTAGAGAACCGGTAGAAACCTTGTCGCCTTCAGCAACTTTGATTTCTTTCACGATACCAGCTTGAGAAGCTGGAACTTCCATAGAAGCCTTGTCGCCTTCTACAGTGATTAGAGACTGTTCTTCTTCAACCTTGTCGCCAACGCTTACAAGAATCTCAGTAACTTCAACCTCATCCGCACCGATGTCTGGTACATTAATTTCGATTGCCATTGCTTATCTACCTTTTACTTAAGCGTTGTCTTATGCGTATAGCGGGTTAGTTTTTTCAGTGTCGATGTCGAATTTCTTAATCGCTTCAACAACTACTGATTTCTCAACTTCACCACGTTTCATTAGTTCAGTTAGGGCTGCAACTACAACGTAACCTGCATTCACTTCGAAGTGACGACGTAGGTTGTCGCGGCTGTCTGAGCGACCAAAACCGTCAGTACCCAGTACTTTGTAAGACTCAGCAGGAACGAACGCACGTACTTGCTCTGCGTAGTTCTTCATGTAGTCAGTCGCTGCGATTGCAGGCTCTTTACCAAGTACAGTTGTGATGTAAGGTACTTTCGCTTCCGCTTCTGGGTGAAGCATATTGAAGCGCTCTGCATCTTGACCGTCACGAGTTAGTTCGTTGAATGATGTTACTGAGTAAACATCAGACGCTACGCCGTAATCTTCGCTTAGGATTTGAGCTGCTTTACGTACTTCATTCATGATAGTACCAGAGCTCATTAGCTGAACTTTCGCATTTGAACCTGCGTAAGTTTCTAGCTTGTAAATACCCTTACGGATGCCTTCTTCAGCGCCTTCTGGCATTGCTGGCATTGCGTAGTTTTCGTTCATTAGCGTTAGGTAGTAGAACACGTTCTCTTGGTTCTCACCGTACATGCGACGGATACCGTCTTGCATGATAACTGCTAGTTCGTATGCGAACGTTGGGTCGTAAGAAATACAGTTAGGAACCGTACCCGCCATGATGTGCGAGTGACCATCTTCGTGCTGTAGACCTTCACCGTTTAGTGTCGTACGACCAGCTGTAGCACCTAGTAGGAAGCCACGCGCTTGTTGGTCGCCAGCTAGCCATGCCATATCACCTACACGTTGGAAACCAAACATTGAGTAGTAGATGTAGAATGGAATCATTGGCAGGTTGTTGGTGCTGTAAGATGTTGCAGCCGCTACCCAAGATGCCATTGAGCCTAGCTCGTTGATACCTTCTTGTAGAACTTGACCAGAAGTTGCTTCTTTGTAGTAAGACACTACGCCGCGGTCTTCTGGAGTGTATTCTTGACCGTGTGGGTTGTAGATACCAATCTGACGGAATAGACCTTCCATACCAAACGTACGTGCTTCGTCACAAATGATAGGAACGATGTTCTTACCGATTTGCTTGTTCTTAAGCAGGATGTTTAGCGTACGTACGTATGCCATCGTGGTTGAAATTTCACGTTTTTGCTCATCAAGTAGCGGAGCAAACTCTTCCAGTGCTGGCACTTGGAATTCACCAGTGAACTTCGGTAGACGCTTAGGCGTGTAACCTAGTAGCGCTTGACGACGACCGTGTAGGTAGTTGTATTCAGCCGAACCTTCTTCCAGTTTTAGGTATGGAAGGTTTTTCATTTCTTCGTCTGAAATTAGATCTTGTAGACCTAGGCGATCACGTAGGTGTTGAACATGAGTCATGTCCATTTTCTTCACACCGTGCGCAATGTTCTTACCTTCTGCTGCGTCACCCATGCCGTAACCTTTGATGGTTTTCGCTAGGATTACAGTTGGTTTGCCTTGAGTCTCTTTCGCGTTGTTGAATGCCGCGAATAGTTTAGATGAATCGTGACCACCACGCTTAAGTGCGAAGATCTCGTCATCTGTCATATCTGCTACAAGTGCCGCTGTTTCTGGGTACTTGCCAAAGAAGTGTTCACGTACGTAAGCACCATCTTTAGATTTGAACGTTTGGTAGTCGCCATCGATAGTCTCGTTCATAAGCTGTAGTAGCTTACCAGAGGTATCTTTTGCTAGTAGTGAATCCCAGTTGTTACCCCAGATTACTTTCACTACGTTCCAACCAGCACCTTTGAATAGACCTTCAAGTTCTTGAATGATCTTACCGTTACCCATTACAGGACCGTCTAGACGCTGTAGGTTACAGTTGATTAGGAAACATAGGTTGTCTAGTTTTTCACGAGCTGCAAACGATAGTGCACCGCGTGATTCTGGCTCATCCATCTCACCGTCGCCAAGGAAAGCGTATACACGTTGAGCTGAAGTGTCTTTAAGACCACGACCTTCTAGGTATTTTAGGAAACGAGCTTGGTAGATCGCTGAGATAGGACCAAGACCCATAGATACCGTAGGGAACTGCCAGAATTCAGGAAGCAGTTTAGGGTGTGGGTATGAAGGAATACCTTTACCATCCACTTCTTGACGGAAGTTATCTAGTTGCTCTTCAGTTAGACGACCTTCAACGAAAGCACGAGAGTAGATCCCTGGAGAGATGTGACCTTGGTAGTAAACCAAGTCGCCGCCGTCTACGTCGTTCGCTGCGCGGAAGAAGTGGTTGAAACACACTTCGTAAAACGCTGCTGCTGACTGGTAAGAAGCCATGTGACCACCTAGGTCTAGGTCTTTCTTAGAAGCACGTAGAACGATCATGATTGCGTTCCAACGGATGATTGAACGAATACGACGCTCGAGCGTGGTGTCACCTGGGTAAGCCGGCTCTTGAGCGGCTGGAATCGTGTTGATGTAGTTAGTATTGATACCTGTTGGCATATCTACACCATCAAGACGTGCTTTCTCTAGAACGGTTTCTAGTAGAAACTGTGCACGCTCAACACCTTCTTCACGTACCACTGACTCAAGTGCTTCTAGCCAATCTTGAGTTTCCAGTGCATCTACGTCATGCTTCATATCAGACATGGCGATCTATCCTTCTGTTGGTTGGATCTACTGATTTAAGCAACAACTCTTATGAGTTGTTACCTTGCTGAATTCGACGCAGAGAGCGCTCTCGTCGAGACTCTTCACGAGTCAAATCCAACAATGTTTCTTCAATATAAGCTAAGTGTGAGTGAGACATTTCACGTGCCTGTTCTGGCTGACCTGAAACAATCGCATCCACGATATTAGCTCGGTGCTTACTTACTTTCTCCACCACCTCTTCACGGCGGTGTAGTAATTTTAAATTCTGTAGAATGTTCTGCTCGAGCAGAGGAGCAAGACTGCGCACGATATGCAGCAACACCACGTTATGGGCGGCTTCTGTCAGTGCAATAAGAAACTGCATGACCGCGGCGGCTTCTGCTTCAACATCTTGCTTTGCTTGTTCTGCGCTAATGTTCTCTAGCGCGGCTTGAATACGAGCAAAATCTTCATCGGTACCACGCAATGCTGCAAAGTAAGCTGAAATGCCTTCCATCGCATGGCGCGATTCCAGTAAATCCAGCTGAGTTTCAGAGTGGCTAGACAATAAATTTAGCAGAGGATCGGAAAAACTCGTCCAAATCTTCTCACTGACGAACGTACCACCACCCTGACGACGGGTTAGCAGTCGTTTTGCTTCTAGTCTCTGAATGGCTTCACGAATCGAAGGACGGGAAACATCGAACTGTTTAGCCAGCTCGCGCTCTGGTGGCAACTGCTGCCCCGGAGACAATGTTCCTTCTACAATCAACCTTTCAAGCTCTTGTTCAATAACATCAGAAAGCTTCGGCTGACGAATCCTTTGATAAGCCATACTTTTTATAGTTTTCTCTTTGCAGGTAATTGGTAATACCAATTTTCAATGGCGTAGAAATTAACATATCCACGCGGCAAGTTCCAGCCAAAAATTGATGTAAATCATAGAATGGGGGTTGCTGTAACCAATAATTAACAATAGTTAATAGATAAGGCAATGAGATTGGTCTTACCAATTACAAAATATAAACAGGCGGGAATAAGGCGTGCTAGCGATCACGCTATAATTGGTAAGTTTTATGGAAAAATGAACAAATGTTGAAATTTATATACTTATTTTGAAAAGAAAAGTAATAGCACTTTTGCAACAAATAGAGGTTTACATCTCTGTTTACACTGTATTTTTATATAAAATTCAACGCTCTATATAAAATAGAGCGTTGATTTATTTTTATTACTTAGCTTCAATTGAATCGATGAGCAACTGGAGTGATTGATTACCTCGGAACTCATTAACATCCAGTTTATAAGCCAGATGCACCGTTTTGACCGACGCATCAGGCCAACGGCGTAAATCAACATTAAAGGCGATACCATCAATCATAATATTGGTTGGATGACCTTTAAATAACGGCTCCAACATCAACTTAAGATGCTTTTCACCGACCAGTTTCTGATGCAGCACTTTAAACTCACCATCAAAAACCGGTTCAGGAAAGGCTTGTCCCCATGGTCCACCCGCTCTAAGCATCTGTGCGACGTGCATAGAAAACTCTTCAGGCTTAAGCTCACCATCGGAGAGAATTACGCCTTTTAACGCCGCTTCATCAAGTTCACTTTCCACTGCCTGATCAAACAACTTGGCAAAGCGTTCAAAATTTTTCTCTTCAATCGATAAACCCGCCGCCATCGCGTGCCCGCCAAATTTTAAGATCAATCCGGGGTTTTGCGTATCGATACGATCCAACGTATCGCGCATGTGCAACCCTGGGATTGAGCGGCAAGAACCTTTAATGATGCCATCACCACCATCGGCAAAAGCGATCACTGGGCGGTGGAACTTCTCTTTGATACGCGAGGCTAAGATACCAATCACACCTTGGTGCCAATCACGTTGGAACAGCACCAATCCAAACGGCAATTTGGCATTTTCACCAAACTGTAATCGCTCACAAAAAGCCATCGCTTCTTGCTTCATTCCCTCCTCAATCTCTTTACGAGTTTGATTGAGACCATCCAGTTCACTTGCCATACGACGCGCGGCATGGATGTTATTACTCAGTAATAACTCCACCCCAAATGACATGTCATCTAAACGCCCCGCGGCATTAATTCGAGGACCAAGAGCAAAACCAAAATCAGAAGCGACTAAACGGCTAGCATCTTTTTTAGCCACTTCGATTAACGCTTGAATACCGGGACGAGCTAAGCCTGCACGAATGCGTTGTAAGCCTTGATGAACCAAAATACGGTTATTCTCATCGAGCGCGACTACGTCAGCGACAGTGCCCAGCGCAACGAGATCGATCAGCTCCATTAATTTAGGTTCTGGTTTTCCTTGTTGTTGGAACCAACCCAAATTTCGCATGTGTACGCACAATGCCATCATTAGATAAAAAGCAACGCCAACACCAGCAAGCGATTTAGAGGGAAAAGCACACTCTTGCAAGTTCGGGTTTACCATCGCATCAGCAATAGGCAACTCTCCACCAGGTAAGTGGTGGTCGGTCACTAAAACTTGTAACCCCTTCTCTTTGGCGTAACGCACCCCTTCAATCGAAGAGACACCGTTATCCACCGTCATGATCACATGAGCGCCAATCTCAATGGCTTGATCGACCACCTCTGGGCTTAAACCATAACCATCTTCAAAGCGATTCGGTACGAGGTAGTCAACATTACTACTGCCAAGCATACGTAAAGCAAGCACCGATAACGCGGAACTGGTGGCGCCATCGGCATCAAAGTCACCGACCACGATAATACGCTGATTGGTTTTTATCGCCGCAAACAGCAATTCCACCGCCAGCTGAATACCATGCAATTTCTGAAATGAGTGCAAACCGCGAGCGCCTGTTTCGAGTTGCTCGACAGAAGTAATACCACGCGACAAATAAATACGCTTGAGCAGGGGCGCAATGGTATCAGGCAGCAGTGATGTGTCCTGCTCAGGACGGCGTTGAATTTCTATCATATCAAAATAAAAAATAGGCTCTATCGAGCCTATTTCCTTAGGTTATTTCTGTTGTAGACGTTGCAGTAGTTTTTCTGGTGGTAAGTAACCACCGACCATCTCACCATTTGGTAGGAAGATTGCTGGCGTGCCGCTAATGCCCAGTTCACGACCTAGCATGTAATGCTTTTGAATCGTCTCTTGGCACTGTTTAAAGTTCTCACCTTGTGCTGGGAACTTACGGTTTACTTTGCCATCATGCATCGCCGCTTGCTGATCGTCTGCACACCAAATCGATGCCATTTGATCCGCTACACTGCCAACCGCGCCTTGGCGTGGGAATGCCATGTAACGAACCGTGATACCTAAGTCGTTGTAACCTTGCATCTCATTGTGCAGTTTCACACAGTAACCACAGGTAATATCAGTGAATACCGTCACCACATACTTTTCGTTATCCGCTTTAAACTCAATCATTGAGTCCTTCATCGCTTCAATTTTAGCGGCATTGATTGGTGCTTGACGCTCTGCTAATACATCTTTGTACTGACCGTTGTTATCCAGTTTATACAAAGTACCTGCCAAGAAGTATTGACCATCCGGAGAAGCAAACAGCACACCACCATTGGTTTGAATTTCAACTAAACCCTTAATGTCTGCCGGTACTACGTCATTTACTTGCAAGCCAAGCTGGGCAAAACGCTCTGCCAATTCAGCCTTATTAAATTCACTTTCGGAACTCGCGCTAGCAAAAGAAGACACTGCTAGAAGTGGCAGCGCAAGTAATGTCATTCGGCGTAATACGCTCATTGTTTTCACCTTAAATAGTTTCCAAAGCAAGGGGTTATGCCCTTGGGTGGTGTTCGCTATGCAACTGCTTCAATCGCTCGGTTGCGACGTGAGTATAGATTTGTGTCGTCGACAAGTCACTATGTCCAAGTAACATCTGTACAACACGGAGATCTGCGCCATAGTTTAGCAAGTGCGTTGCAAAGGCATGACGCAATACATGGGGTGACAATAGCTCAGTATCAATCCCTGCAATTACAGCATAGTGCTTTATACGATGCCAAAACGTTTGACGAGTCATCTGTCTCGCGCGTTTGCTCGGAAAAACCACATCAGAGGTTTGTTCCCCAAGTAACTCAGACCGCCCTTGTTGGATAAAAGTTTCAATCCATTCGATAGCATTTTCACCCATCGGCACTAAACGCTCTTTCCCCCCTTTACCCGTGACTCGCACGACCCCTTGACGCAGGCTGACATTTTCCATGGTCAGGCTGACTAATTCCGTCACACGTAAGCCCGTCGCATACAGCAACTCCAACATCGCCTTGTCACGCAGTTCCATGGCATCGTTAGGATCTGGTGCATTCAGTAGCGCATCTACCTGCGCCTCACTCAAATCTTTCGGTAGACGCTTAGGCAATTTAGGGCTGACTAATAGTGCACTGGGATCATCACTGCGCACTTTTTCGCGGTGCAGGTACTGAAACAAACGGCGAATCGCCGAGAGCATACGCGCACGGGAAGTCTGTTTATAATCTTGATCCACCAGCCAGGTTTGATACTCCTGTAAACCTGAAAGACTAATAAAATCGAGTCGATAATTGTGTTCTTGCATCCATGCCAGCAGCTTGACTAAATCCGTACGATAAGAAGACAGGGTATTCTCTGAAAGCCCACGCTCCATCCACATCGCATCGAGGAACTGCTCAACAATACCGTGATCCGGCGAGATAAATTCTGACACAACAACTCTCTAAATTTCGTTGTAACAATTGGCTTTACTGTAAATGCGTACAGCTAATAAAGCCATAAAAAATCGAATTAACCGCCGATATTCGCTGCAAAGCTCGCCATTTTATGGTTAGAATTCGCCAACCGCTCAACAACAAAGATACACAATGATGAAAATCGGTCTATTTTATGGTTCAACCACTTGCTACACCGAAATGGCAGCAGAAAAGATGCGCGCTATCATTGGTGAAGAGTTGGTCGACATTCACAATGTAAAACAAACGCCACTAGAAATGATGGCAGATTACGACTTGCTGCTACTGGGCATTTCCACTTGGGATTTCGGTGAAATCCAAGAAGACTGGCAAGCAATTTGGGACACTATTGGCGGTGTATCTCTACAAGGCAAGACCGTGGCACTATTTGGCTTAGGTGACCAAGAGGGTTACGGCGAATGGTACCTCGATGCGATGGGGCTACTGCACGATGAAGTCAAAAAAGCCGGCGCAACGGTGATTGGCTACTGGCCAAACGACGAGAAATATCAATTTGAAGCCTCAAAAGCACTGACAGAAGACGGCAGCATGTTTGTTGGCTTAGCGCTGGATGAAGATTCGCAATACGATCTCAGTGACGAGCGCATTGCCACTTGGATTGAGCAAGTGCTAACGGAATATCACGAATCGTTATAGGATTCGGGACGACGGAATGCGAAGCGATAAAACCACTTCGCGCCCGGAACGCTTGCGTTTTTAACGCAAGCTTCGAGAATTGATATGAACTAGATTGTGAGTTCCATACTCCGTAACGAAGTGTTCCCGAAGCGAAGCGTTCCGTTGTCCGTAAGCCCGACTCGGGCGTTCCTAAGCGTTGAGCGACCCGCGAAACCTCGTCCAATCAAACACCAAACCTGGGTCGGTCTTTCTCAGCGGCGCAATGTATTGGTGCCCGGTAATACGCGCAGGCGTGATCTGCGGATAGTGAATCATTAAATCTTGAGTCAACGTGGTGAGCGCTTGATATTGCTCATCGGTATAAGCCACATAGTCACTGCCTTCCATCTCAATTCCAATCGAATAATCATTGCAACGCTCGCGTCCGGCAAAACTGGATGCGCCTGCATGCCAAGCCCGATCAAGAAACGACACAAACTGCACCACTTCACCATCACGGCGGATCAAGCAGTGGGCTGACACGCCCATCTTGTGAATCACCTGAAAAAATGGATGCTCGGCAGGATCCAATTGACCAAGAAAAAACTGCTCAATATAAGGACCGCCAAACTGCCCCGGTGGCAAGCTGATGTTATGAATCACCAATAGCGAAACATCTTGGCTATCGCTGCGTTGGTCAAAAAACGGCGAAGGTACGTGACGAGCTGACTTGTACCAACCTTGAGAATCAATCATCAGGCTATTTCTCACTCTCCATAATGGTCACTAATTTTAACTTTTTGCCATTAAAATGCGAGATTAATGGCTGAATTTCACTCGCAGTCAGCGTATCATGCCTTCCTCTGTTCAACTGCGTATTAGATTTGCGATGAAAAACACACACAACAGCCAAGAGCGTCTTGAATATTTGAAGCAGCAACTGCCACTAGAAATTTCACGAGCAGTCAGCGAAACGCTAAAAGAAGATTTAGGCGGCACACTTGATGCAGCCAACGACATTACCGCAAGTCTAATTCCTGCTGATGCGCACAACGTGGCGACCATCATCACCCGCGAGCACGGTGTGTTCTGTGGTCAAGCTTGGGCTGACGAAGTGTTTAAACAGCTAGGTGGTGAAGTAACGATTGAGTGGCATGTTCAAGATGGCGACAAAGTCGAGCCAAACCAAGTGCTATGCACGCTTTCTGGTCCTGCTCGCGCGCTGTTAACTGGTGAGCGTAACGCGATGAACTTCATCCAAACGCTGTCAGGCTGTGCAACAATGACTGCACAATACGCCAAACAACTTGAAGGCACCGATTGCCGCTTACTTGATACGCGTAAAACGATTCCTGGTCTACGGAGCGCGCTGAAATACGCGGTAGCGTGTGGTGGTGGTTTCAACCACCGTATTGGCGTATTCGATGCCTACCTAATTAAAGAAAACCACATCATTGCTTGCGGTGGTATTTCTCAAGCGATCAAAACTGCTCAAGAGCTTAACCCTGGTAAGCCAGTTGAAGTGGAAACGGAAAGCCTAGATGAATTGAAACAAGCGATTGAAGCGGGTGCCGACATCATCATGTTAGACAACTTCACCACCGATATGATGCGTGAAGCCGTTGCGATTAATGCCGGTCGTGCCGCTCTAGAAAACTCAGGTAATGTGACACTAGAGACCATTCGTGAGTACGCTGAAACGGGCGTGGATTACATCTCGGTTGGTGCTTTAACGAAACACCTGAAGGCAATGGACCTATCGATGCGTTTTAAATAACGCCTCTGATAGCCTAGTTCGAGTTATCATCGCTAGGTTACACCCATATTGTGAAGGCTACTCTGGTGAGTGGCCTTTTTGTTATATGCCCATTGAGCTTAGTGTTGCGCAATCAAATTTTGCTAAGCTATATCCAACGATGAAATAGTAAACTATGAAGCTAAGGAATTTTAGATGAAGAAGTACGTTGCTGTGGTATTGACCTTTTTAGCCCTCGCAGGCTGTGCGACGTTCGATGAAGGCGTCAAGTCTGTCGCCGATGATATTAACCGCAAAGTACATGGCGATTTTGACTAGATCTGAAAGCTAGACTATCGATAGTAAAACGCCCTCATCCGAGGGCGTTTTCAATTTAGAGCTTACGTCTAAGTAGCATGATCGCAATGGTTAAGAACACCATACTCGGCATAACCGCCCCGATAACCGGAGGAATATTGTAGACCAAACTTAACGGACCAAAGAACTCACTGGAAATATAGAAACTAAAGCCCGCAACCACACCAGACAGAATACGTGCGCCCATAGTTACACTACGTAACGGACCAAAGATAAACGACAGTGCCATCAACATCATTACCGCGATCGAAATAGGCTGCGTCACCTTGCGCCAAAACGCCAGTTCATAGCGCGACGCATCTTGCTCTGAGGCCTTTAGATAATCGACATAGTCGTACAAACCACTGAGTGACAACTCTTCTGGCTTAACCGTCACAACAGCCAGTTTATCGGGCTCTAATGAGGTCTCCCAACGATACTCCGGCAAAGTTGTTTTAGAGAGTTGTACATCGTTTTCCATTTGAGTCACTTGGACATCTTTCATGACCCAAACATGGTCTTGAGTGTATTCAACTTCCTTAGCAAAATAGACATTCTTTAGATGCTTTTGATCATCAAAGCGCCACATGTTCAGTCCATACAGCTTGTCATCTTCGATTTTACCGATAAAGATGAAATCGTTGGCATCTCGCGCCCAAACCCCGGTTCGAACCGACATGATCGCACCATTGGTTGTGGCAAACGCACGTAAGTCACGTGCCATTTTCTGTGCCTGTGGAGCCCCCCATTGACCAAGTAACGTCACGATGATCATCAAAGGTATCGCGGTTTTTAGCACTGACAAACCAATATCTAATTTAGAAAAGCCTGCCGCTTGCATAACCACTAGCTCAGAACTTGAAGCCAGCATACCCAAACCAATCAACGCACCAAGCAGGGCCGCCATTGGGAAGAACATTTCAATATCACGTGGAATACTCAACACAACAAACAGCAGCGCATCAATCATGTCATAGGTACCACGCCCCACTTTACGCAACTGCTCCACATACTTGATGATGGCTGAAAGACCGACAAAGGTTGCCAACACAAGCGAAGAGGTCGTAATAATGGTTCGACCAATATAGAGATCTAAAATCTTAAACACGACTTAGGCTGCCTTCTTTTTTTGTCTAAGTTTGTCTTTGAAACGTCGCACAGGAATGCTGTCCATTAGGTTGATCGCAACGGCGGTGATCAACAAGGCGATGTTAATTGGCCACATACCGATGAAAGCCGGTATCGCACCATCCTCTAACGCTGACTTAGTCGCACTGATTGCTAAGAAGTAAGCGAGGTAGATCAAAATCGCCGGTCCCATTTTAGCAAAACGTCCTTGACGCGGATTCACCGCTGACAGTGGCACGACTAGCATGGTCAATAATGGAATACACACCACTAAAGAGATACGCCACTGTAACTCTGCTTGTGCTTCAGGATCGGGGTTATTGTATAAGTCCATGGTTGGGATAGCCTCCCAGTCACGTCCTTTGCGCTTCACTTCACTTTGACCAATCACACCTTGGTACTGGTCAAACTGTGTCACCATATAATCAACACGTGTCGGCACACCTTCGTAACGCGTACCATCGTACATACGAATCACTTGGCGACCATCACTAAGTTCTTTTACATCGCCAGACTGGGAAAACGCCACACTTGGTAAGATAGAATCACGCGGGCGCATCTGTGCCACAAACACATTTTTCATCTCACCATCTTTGATGTCATCGATAAATATCACCGATGAGCCATCTGGCGTGCCTTGGAAGTGACCTTTTTTCAATAAGTCGACGCTATTCTCAGCCTGCATTTTTTCTTCAAGCTGAATAATTTTCTCTTGGCTGTATGACGATAACACAAAAGCATTAAAGCCAGCCGCCGCACCAGTGATCACTGCAAGATACAAAGCAGCACGGATCAGGAATTTGTTACCAATTCCCGTCGCGTTCATCACGGTAATCTCACTTTCCGCGTACAGACGACCGAAGGTCAACAGAATCCCCAAGAACAAACTCAATGGCAGCATCAGCAGACCCATCGATGGCATACTTAAGCCAACGTAGTTCATCACTAAACTCGCTGGAATCTCACCATCGGACGCTTCTGCCAAAACACTGATCAACTTTTGGCTCAAAAACACTAAAAACAGGATAAAAAATATCGCAAATTGGCTCTTGAGTGTCTCGCGGATCAAATATCTAACAATAATCACGCTGAAATTACCTATACAAAACTTGTTTTTTTAATTGAATCACTATAATTTCCCGTTGAACCCTTTATTTTTTAAAATATCTAACTATCTGTTAGCGTGCTTAATTTAAAGGTAGTTCCGATTATGGAATCAACAAGTAAGCAGGCATTATCTAACATTTAGTTCTATTTGTCTTCAGGATGTAGGAGTACGCATGGAGTTCAGTGTAAAAAGTGGTAGCCCTGAGAAACAACGCAGCGCTTGTATCGTCGTGGGCGTATTCGAGCCACGTCGCCTTTCTCCAGTCGCCGAACAGCTAGATAAGATTAGTGATGGCTACATTAGTTCATTACTACGTCGCGGTGATCTAGAAGGTAAACCAGGTCAGATGCTGTTACTGCATCAAGTACCAGGCGTGCTATCGGAGCGCGTATTGCTTGTTGGTTGCGGTAAAGAGCGTGAGCTTGGCGAACGTCAGTACAAAGAGATCATTCAAAAAACCATCAACACGCTTAACGAGACTGGTTCAATGGAAGCGGTATGTTTCCTAACCGAACTGCACGTTAAAGGGCGCGATACTTACTGGAAAGTACGTCAAGCGGTTGAAGCAACCAAAGATGGTTTATACACGTTTGACCAATTTAAAACGGTTAAGCCAGAAACTCGTCGACCACTGCGCAAACTAGTTTTCAACGTACCAACTCGTCGTGAACTAAACCTTGGTGAGCGCGCTATCGCCCACGGTCTAGCCATCGCTTCTGGCGTTAAAGCATCAAAAGACCTTGGCAACATGCCGCCAAACGTAGCAAACCCTGCCTACCTTGCTTCTCAAGCTCGTCGTCTAGCAGATGACTATGAATCAGTGACCTCTAAGATCATTGGTGAGCAAGAGATGGAAAAACTGGGCATGACTTCATACCTAGCGGTAGGTCGCGGCTCGAAAAATGAATCGATGATGTCGATCATTGAGTACAAAGGCAACCCAGATCCAGATGCAAAACCAATTGTACTTGTCGGTAAGGGTCTAACCTTCGATTCAGGCGGTATTTCTATCAAGCCTAGCGAAGCGATGGATGAGATGAAGTACGACATGTGTGGTGCTGCTTCTGTTTTCGGCGCAATGAAAGCACTTGCGAAGCTAAATCTACCACTAAACGTGATCGGCGTATTAGCAGGTTGTGAAAACATGCCTGGCAGCAATGCTTACCGACCTGGTGATATTCTAACCACCATGTCTGGCCAAACGGTTGAAGTGCTAAACACCGATGCAGAAGGTCGTTTGGTTCTATGTGACGCATTAACTTACGTTGAGCGTTTTGAACCAGACTGTGTTATTGATGTTGCCACGCTAACGGGTGCATGTGTGATTGCACTGGGTCACCATATCAGTGGTGTACTTTCAAACCACAACCCACTCTCTCATGAGCTAGTCAATGCCTCTGAGCAAGCGAGCGATCGCGCATGGCGTCTACCAATGGCGGACGAATACCATGAACAGCTAAAGAGCCCATTTGCTGACATGGCGAATATCGGTGGTCGTGCTGCAGGTACCATCACAGCTGGTTGCTTCCTATCGAAATTTGCTAAGAAGTACAACTGGGCACACATTGATATCGCAGGCACTGCATGGAAATCAGGCGCAGCAAAAGGCTCGACAGGTCGTCCGGTCTCAATGCTAGTCCAATTCCTTTTGAACCGCAGCGGCCAAGAGACAGAAGAATAATTTCTGTACAATAACAAGAAGGGCCGCAAGGCCCTTTTTTAATACGCCAAGCTAAATTATGTTTGGCAATAAGCTTTAGGATAAAGCAACGGCAAGCGAGAGCGTAATGCAAACAGCAACTTTCTACATCATCAAAACCGATAGCCCACAAGCAACAGAAACAGGTTTCGCTGATTATGTTGTGTTTCTAAGTCAACACTTTGCCCGTCAAGGAGCTAAAGTATACTTAAACTGCCAAGATAAGCGTCACGCCGAAGCAATTGCAGAACTTTTTTGGCAAGTTGAGGCAGATAAGTTTATTGCGCATAACCTCGTTGGTGAAGGACCACGCTATGCCACTAATATCGAAATCGGTCATCAAGGGGTTAAACCCTCTTGGAACCGTCAATTAGTAATTAATTTGGCGGAAAATGAGACAACCTTTGCGAACAAGTTTGCTCAAGTGGTAGACTTCGTCCCTTGCGAAGAAAAAGCTAAACAGCTCGCACGAGAAAGGTATAAAATCTACCGTCAAGCTGGCTACCAGCTGCAAACGATCGAGATCGAACATCCGTAACGGTCAATCCTTATAGTTAAGCTCTCCTTCCAGAGAGTTCACTTATAAGAATTGACCATGATTAACCAGAACCAGTCCTCGAAATAGTTGGGCTTAGAGCAAGGCAACCAGTGAGTAAACTCATGAGCATACATAAGTATGTGATTGAGCTTTATGAATGCAGTTAACGCCGCTATTAGCCCAAATATGATGAGGAGAAAGAGCGCTATGGAAAAAACATACAACCCAACTTCAATCGAACAAGCTCTGTATCAGACTTGGGAAGAGCAAGGCTACTTCAAGCCACACGGTGACACGACTAAAGAAGCTTACAGCATCATGATCCCGCCACCGAACGTCACTGGTAGCCTACATATGGGCCACGCGTTCCAAGATACGATCATGGATACTCTTATCCGTTGTGAGCGTATGAAGGGCAAAAACACCCTTTGGCAAGTGGGTACTGACCACGCTGGTATCGCAACTCAAATGGTTGTTGAGCGTAAGATTGCGGCTGAAGAAGGTAAAACAAAACACGATTACGGTCGTGAAGCTTTCATCGACAAAATCTGGGAATGGAAAGGCGAGTCTGGCGGTACTATCACTAAACAGCTACGTCGCCTTGGTGCATCTGTAGACTGGGATCGTGAGCGCTTTACGATGGATGATGGTCTATCAAACGCGGTGCAAGAAGTTTTCGTACGCCTATACGAAGATGACCTTATCTACCGTGGTAAGCGTCTAGTTAACTGGGACCCGAAACTGCACACGGCTATCTCTGATCTTGAAGTTGAGAACAAAGATACTAAAGGCAATATGTGGCACTTCCGCTACCCACTAGCAGACGGCGTTAAGACAGCTGACGGCAAAGACTACATCGTAGTTGCAACGACTCGTCCTGAAACCATGCTAGGCGACACTGGTGTTGCGGTTAACCCTGAAGACCCTCGCTACAAAGACCTAATTGGTAAAGAAATTATTCTTCCTATCGTTAATCGTCGCATCCTAATCGTGGGCGATGAGCACGCGGATATGGAGAAAGGTACTGGTTGTGTGAAAATCACACCTGCGCACGACTTCAATGACTACGAAGTGGGTAAGCGCCACCAGCTACCAATGATCAACATTCTGACTTTCGATGCCAACATCCGTGATGCGGCTGAAGTATTCAATACTAACGGCGAAGCGTCTGATGTTTACGGTACTGAGCTACCTGCGAAATACCACGGTATGGAGCGTTTTGCTGCACGTAAAGCAATCGTGGCTGAATTCGATGAGCTAGGTCTACTAGAAGAGATCAAAGATCACGACCTACAAGTCCCTTACGGCGACCGTGGCGGCGTGGTTATTGAACCAATGCTAACAGACCAATGGTACGTACGTACTGCACCGCTAGCGAAAACTGCCGTTGAAGCGGTTGAAAACGGCGACATCCAGTTCGTACCTAAGCAATACGAAAACATGTACTTCTCTTGGATGCGTGACGTTCAAGACTGGTGTATCTCTCGTCAGCTATGGTGGGGTCACCGCATCCCTGCATGGTACGACAACCAAGGCAATGTTTACGTAGGTCGCAGTGAAGACGAAGTGCGTCAAAACAACAACCTAGAGTCAGTGATCGAACTACACCAAGACGAAGACGTACTAGATACATGGTTCTCTTCTGCACTTTGGACGTTTGGTACTCAAGGCTGGCCAGAGCAAACTGACGATCTGAAAGTATTCCACCCTTCAGACGTGCTAGTAACTGGCTTTGACATCATCTTCTTCTGGGTTGCGCGCATGATCATGATGACCATGCACTTCGTTAAAGACGAAAACGGCAAACCACAAGTACCATTCAAAACGGTTTACGTTACTGGTCTGATCCGTGACGAAAACGGCGACAAGATGTCTAAGTCGAAAGGTAACGTACTTGACCCTATCGATATGATCGATGGTATCGACCTAGAGTCTCTAGTAGAGAAACGCTGTGGCAACATGATGCAGCCTCAACTAGCAGCGAAGATCGAGAAGAACACGCGTAAGACATTTGAAAACGGTATCGAAGCATACGGTACTGACGCGCTGCGCTTTACACTTGCTGCGATGGCATCAACGGGTCGTGATATCAACTGGGATATGAAACGCCTAGAAGGTTACCGCAACTTCTGTAACAAACTATGGAACGCTAGCCGTTACGTAATGATGAACACAGAAGAGCAAGATTGTGGCTTCAACGGTGGTGAGATTGAATACTCACTAGCGGACAAATGGATCGAGTCTCAGTTTGAACTAGCAGCAAAATCGTTCAACAACCATATCGACAACTTCCGTCTAGATATGGCTGCAAACACGCTGTATGAGTTCATCTGGAACCAATTCTGTGACTGGTACCTAGAGCTAACTAAACCGGTTCTATGGAAAGGCACTGAAGCACAACAACGTGGTACTCGTCGCACGCTAATCACGGTACTTGAGAAGACGCTGCGTCTAGCTCACCCAGTGATCCCTTACATCACAGAAACTATCTGGCAAAGCATCAAGCCACTAGTAGAAGGTGTTGAAGGCGAGACCATCATGCTACAAGCACTACCTCAATACGACGAAGCGAACTTCAACCAAGAAGCGCTAGACGATATCGAGTGGGTGAAAGCGTTCATCACTAGCATCCGTAACCTACGTGCAGAATACGACATCAACCCAGGTAAACCTCTGGAAGTGATGCTGAAAGCTGACGAGAAAGATGCTGCGCGCCTTGAAGCGAACAAGCAAGTACTGATGTCTCTAGCGAAACTAGAATCGGTACGCGTGCTAGCAGCCGGTGAAGAAACACCAGCGTGTGCAACTGCACTAGTGGCTAAGTCTGAGCTGATGATCCCAATGGCGGGTCTGATTGACAAAGATGCTGAGCTTGCTCGTCTTGATGGCGAAATCAAGAAGACACACGGCGAGATCAAACGTCTAGAAGGTAAACTAGGCAACGAAGGTTTCGTTGCTAAAGCGCCTGAAGCGGTTGTTGCTCAAGAGCGTGAAAAGCTCGTTGGCTACCAAGAAACACTAGCGAAACTTGAAGAGCAAAAAGCGACTATCGCTGCACTGTAATTTAAGCTAACGCACAAGAGAAAGACCGGTCGAATGACCGGTCTTTTTTTATCTCAAAACTGTAAGAAAAATTTAAACCACACGGTTTTGCTCTTCCCCATCCATGTAAGCACGAATATTGTCCATTAAGATATGAGTCAACTTTTCAATCGCGGAATCGCTGCCCCAAGCAACATGAGGCGTTAACAATAAATTGGGTAAATGGCTATTGGCTAACAGTGGGTTACTCTCATCGGCTGGCTCTTGGCTAAATACATCCACACCTGCACCGCCAACCTGCTGAGTTTTCAACGCATCCACAAGTGCCTGTTCATTAACTAATCCACCCCGCCCGGTATTGATCAGTAAGGCGTCAGGCTTCATCTTCGCTAACTCTTTGGTGCCAATCAGATCACGCGTCTCTTCCGTAAGCGGGCAATGTAAGGTAATCACATCAGCAAGCATCAGCACCTGTTCAAAAGGTAAGTAACCTTCTCGGTAATTCGTCGCCCCTTTACGTTCAGCAAAAATAATGTTCATCCCTAGCGCTTTGGCTAAGGTCGCCGTTGCCTGCCCAAGCTCCCCACTGCCAATCACCCCAAGCGTTGCACCAGCGATATCCCCAATCGGATGAGTAAAAAAGCAAAACTGCTGCTTGCGCTGCCATTCTCCGTCAGCAATGTCGCGGTGATACCCCATCAAATTGCGCCTTAGCGCAAACATCAGCGCGATAACATGCTCAGGGACAGATTGCGTCGCGTAACCGCGAACATTCGCCACCGCAATACCTGCTTCGCGACAGTAATCGATATCAATGTTGTTAAAACCCGTGGCTGAAACGGCGATTAACTCGAGATTGGGCAGGAGCGAAAGCGTACTGCGATCCAGCACGACTTTGTTAGTGATCACGATTTGAGCTTGACTCAAACGTTCAACAATCTGATTTTGTTCAGTGGTATCGTATTCGACCCATTGGTGGTCAAAAGGTAGGTGAGGAAACTCAATATGATCTGGGATGGTTGAGCGATCAAGAAAGACAACAGTAGGCAGCGACATAAATTTCTCCTTATTTCACTGCCTATTACTCAATCTACATCACTGTAGTTAGTCTTGCGCTCGTAACGACGCGATAGTTTTTGCGCGGCATTATGGTCGTGGCAGCGTTTTGTAATCCGGTAATTTTCGCACAGGATCGAAATAGTTAAAGATCATCTCTTCTGCTTCCGGATAGAAGTCACAAGGTACAAAAATACTTCGTAGCCAATGACTGCGTGGATGATAAAAGCTTAGCTCAGCAGCATGCAGAGCCAAACGGTCCGAGCAACTAAACGCTTCACCTTCAGAATAAAACTCATCACCAACGATTGGATGCCCTAACGCCTGCATATGCACACGCAACTGGTGTGAACGTCCAGTGACAGGTAATAACCTGACGATAGTGGTGTTCTCTTCATACTTCGCCACTTGGAAGATGGTTTTCGATGGCTTACCCGTCTCATAACAGACCTTTTGTCTTGGTCTATTTTCCCAATCGCAAATCAGAGGAAACTCCAGCACACCTTCACTTTGATCGACATGCCCCCATACTCGAGCATAGTAGACCTTATGGGTTAAACGGTATTGAAACTGCTTTTTCAACGCACTCTCTGCACGTTTGTTCTTTGCGAGTACCATTAACCCTGACGTATCCATATCTAAACGGTGGACCACCTGTGCATCTGGGTAGGTTTCTAACACACGACTCCAAGCACTATCATGGTGCTCAGGTAAACGTCCTGGTACAGACAATAACCCCGATGGTTTGTTGATCGCTAAGATATGCTCATCCTCAAAGACGATCTCAACCCAAGGATCGCGAGGTGGGTTGTATTCCAGCATTGCCATGTTACTTGCTCCAAGAAACGGGCGATAGCACTCAGCCTATCGCCCGCAATAGATGGGATTATTGGTGAGAAACCACGATCATACGTAGTGAGTCTAGTTGGAACTGCGCTTTGCTGATGTAGCCTGTTAGCTCTTTGATTTGAGCATCAATCGCGTCAATTTCTTCATCACGAATGTTCGGGTTAACCGCCTTCAGTGCTTGTAGACGCTCTAGCTCACCGTTAAGGCTAACTTGCATCTCTTGTTGAGCTTGGGCTCGAATTGCTTCTACCTTACTCTCAACCAGTTTGTCACCAGCACCAATTAGCTGATGCACCTGCGCTTGCACTGAAGTCACCAATTTCGCCGCAATATGACGACCAACAGGGCTCAATTGACGGTTGAAACTCTCAAACTCTACCTGCTCAGACAGATCATTACCTTTGCCATCCAACATCATACGAATTGGAGTTTGTGGCAAGAAGCGGCTGATACCACTGCGTTTCGGCGCTTGCGCATCAACCTTGTAAACAAGCTCAAGTAGCATAGTGCCAACCGGTAGCGCTTTGTTTTTCAATAGCGATACCGCTGCGGTACCCACCCCTTCACTCATCAGTAGATCAATACCACCTTGGATCATCGGGTGCTCCCAACTGATAAAGTGCATATCTTCTCGCGAAAGCGCCGTCTCACGATCGAAAGTAATCGTGGCGCCTTCGTATGGTAAACCTGGATAGCTTGGCACCATCATATGATCAGATGGCGTCACGACTAGCGCATTTTCACCTTTGTCATCTTGGTCCAAACCAATGGTGTCAAATAGGCTTAATGCGAACGTGACTAGATTGGTATCACCGTCGGTTGCTGAGATTTTCTCAACGATTTCTTGAGCACGTTCACCACCGTTAGAGTGCATCTCTAATAGGCGGTCGCGACCTTGCTCAAGTTGCGCTTTCAGCTCTTTGTTCATTTGAGCTGATTCTTCAATCACCTCATCTAAACCTTCACTGCTACCAGACGCCAAGATTTCAATCAAACGGTCTGAGAAACGATCATACACCGAACGCCCCGTTGGACAGGTTTCCGCAAATGCGTTTAGGCCTTCATCAAACCAACGCGCTAGAATCGCTTGCGAGGTCCCTTCTAGGTACGGCACATGGATATCGATATCGCGGTTTTGACCGATACGATCCAAACGACCAATACGCTGTTCAAGTAAGTCTGGGTTGAATGGTAAATCGAACATCACCAGTTGGTTAGCGAACTGGAAGTTACGACCTTCCGAGCCGATTTCGCTACAGATAAGTACCTGAGCACCGCCCTCTTCTTGAGCAAAGTAAGCCGCCGCTTTGTCACGCTCTAGAATCGACATACCTTCGTGGAATACAGTCGCACGGATACCTTCACGCTCACGCAGCGCTTGCTCGAGTTGCAGTGCAGTGCTGGCACGCGATGCGATCACCAAAATTTTCTCGCTACGTTTATCTTTGATTTTCTCAAGTAACCAGTTCACACGAGAGTCAAATTGCCACCAGCTTGAGTCTTCACCTTCAAACTCTTGGAAAATCTCTTCTGGGTAAAGGTTTTTCAGCGCGCGAGCCTCTGGGCTCATCTTACCGCCGATCATACCCGCAACACGCATCGACGTGGTGTATTGCTGTGGGATTGCCATTGGCAATAGGTGCACGTTACGAGTTGGGAAACCTTTGATTGCCGCACGTGTATTACGGAACAACACACGACCAGTACCATGGCGATCCATTAGGTTATCAATCAACTCTTGGCGAGCGGCCGCTTTATCGGCTTCATCACTATTGCTTTCAATAATGCGGAATAGCGGTTCAACATCTTGCTCAGATAGTAGCTCAGTAATTTGGTTTTTCGCGTCATCAGGCAACGGCTGACCAGAGAACAACATGCTGACAGAATCTGCTACTGGTGCGTATTGTTCTTCTTCTTTAACAAATGCTTGGTAATCGTAGAAACGGTCTGAATCCAACAGGCGCAGACGAGCAAAGTGACTCTCGCGACCCAATTGCTCTGGCGTTGCGGTTAGCAGTAGGACACCAGGGGTACGTTCAGCTAAACCTTCAACCACTTGGTATTCGCGGCTTGGTTTATCTTGGCTCCACTCTAGGTGGTGCGCTTCATCGACAACCAGTAGATCCCACTCACCTTCTAATGCTTGCTCGTAGCGCTTACGACTCTTACGTAGGAAATCGAGTGAACACAACACATATTGCTGGGTATCAAATGGGTTATCCGACTCAGCAAACGCTTCAATGCAGCGCTCTTCATCAAAGATTGAGAAGTGCAGGTTAAAGCGACGCATCATCTCAACTAACCATTGGTGTTGCAGTGTTTCAGGTACCACGATAAGGATACGCTCAGCACGACCCGCCAATACTTGTTGGTGAATGATCATGCCCGCTTCGATAGTCTTACCTAGACCTACTTCATCAGCCAACAGTACGCGTGGTGCGTGACGACGACCAACTTCGTGAGCAATGTACAACTGGTGAGGGATCAAACCTGCACGCATACCACAGAGACCACGCATTGGGCTCTTATGTTGTTCGTACTGATTTTTTAGTGCACGGTAACGCAACACAAAGTTGTCCATACGGTCGATTTGACCAGCGTACAACTTATCTTGAGGCTTATTAAAACGAATCTGGTTACTCAGCATGATTTCGCGTAGTACAACTTCTTCATCGTTATCTTCACGCGTACCAATGTATGACAGTAGTCCTTGTTCCTCGACCACTTGCTCAACTTTTAGTGACCAACCTTGCTGGCTCTCTACTACGTCACCAACATTGAAGCTCACGCGAGTTACGGGCGCATCACTACGAGCATAAACACGATTCTCTTCTGATGCAGCAAACATTAGCGTTACTGTACGAGCATCCAATGCAACGACGGTTCCTAAACCTAGATCACTTTCCGTATCGCTAATCCAGCGTTGGCCCAAAGCAAATGTCATGAATCGACTACCTCATTTAATCAATTTGTTGTTTATACCCAGTGACTTCAAAGTAAAAAGTGCCAAGCCGTACCAAGGATTCCATTAAATGAAAACGCTGACACGATAAAGTCATATCAAAGTTACTAGGGTATATTTTAGCTGCTCTCGCGCCATTTCAAAGGCGACTGACGGGGAATTTTAAGGTCAGCTATGGCACGAAAAAAGGTCGCTAATATTACTCGAAGCTGTGACATTGGTCACGTGCCTAGCGCGCATTTCCTAACAAAATTTCGCCGCAATTATGAATGACATCAAAGTGTAAGAAAGCAGTGGCACAACTAAAAGTGCTGGTTGCATATACCAAAGCCGCGCAATAAATCGTCAAACATGAGCAATAGACAGCCATCAAGCGAACAAATCTGCTCACTAAATTGACGTTGAATTGTGCAACTTTAATAAAATCAGCTATATACTTTTATTAACGCATGAGTGATTGCCAATTTGTCACTGTTTGCGTCTCTCATGCGTATAAAAGACGATCAACACGGGTTTGCTAGTTGGCTCTCCCGCTCGGTCAGACAACAGAGCGTTGAGTCACTTTCTCCCTTACCGACCGCTCAACGTCGGAGGTTGAAAGCAAAAGCTAGCAAGCAGGTAGTTAGCCTCACATCAGTGAGCCTACGCCGCTTAGCGGCAGGAGACGCCTATGGGTGATACGGACAGAAAACTCTTCGTTCTCGATACCAATATTTTACTTCACGAACCTCTCGCTATTTTTTCTTTCCAAGAACACGACGTGGTTATCCCCATGACAGTGTTAGAAGAGCTCGACCGAATCAAAGACAGTAAGCGCGACGTCGCTCGCGATGCGCGGGTAGCCATCCGCGCCCTAGAAGCCCTCTTCAAAGATGCGACACCGGATGAGATTTCCGAGGGTATTCCGATTAATCGCGACAAAGACAGTACCGGGCATATTGCGATTCTCGCTGACTTTGAACTGCAAGAAACCATCAAAGCTTTTGCCGATAAAGCCGGTGACAATCGCATCCTCAATGCGACGCTCTACTTACAAAATAAACGGGCACCACGAGAAGTCATCTTAGTCACTAAAGACATCAATATGCGCCTTCGAGCCAAAGGTGCTGGAGTGCGTTTTGTTGAAGATTATCGCAGCGACCAATTGATCGATGACGTGCAATATCTCACTAAAGGTTTTCAGCAAATTGAAGGGGATTTTTGGTCCAATGTCGATCAAGTCGAAAGTAAAAACCTCGCAGGCCGAACCTACCACACTCTAGCTCGAGAACCGTTCGAACCCACTTATCTCAATCAATATGTGATTGATGATGAAAGTGACTTTGTCGGTCGTGTGGCACAAATCGACACCGACTCGATTACTTTGCAAGATCTCAGCCGCGAGCGCCTCATTCATCGCCGCGCGTGGGATATCACACCGAAAAATATCTACCAAGCGATGGCGCTTGATGCTCTGCTCGATCCCGAAATTGATTTAGTGATCCTAACCGGGGCGGCGGGAAGTGGTAAGACATTGCTTGCCCTTGCAGCAGCATTAGAACAAAGCATTGAAAAAAACATGTTCGATAAGATCATCGTCACACGTAACACCCCAGATATTGGTGAGTCGATTGGCTTTTTGCCCGGTAGCGAAGAAGAGAAAATGTTGCCATGGCTTGCCGCCGTCACGGATACCTTAGAAGCGCTGCATAAAAACGATCACTGTACCGAAGGCTCGCTCAAATACATCTGCGACAAAGCCAATATTCAGTTTAAGTCGATCAACTTTATGCGTGGTCGCTCAATCCAAAATGCCTTCGTTTTACTCGATGAGTGCCAAAACCTGACCGCCTCGCAAATCAAGACCATCATCACTCGTTGCGGCGAAGGGACTAAGATCGTTTGTTCCGGTAACTTAGCGCAAATTGACTCACACTACCTCACCCCCGTTACCTCGGGCTTAACTTATATGGTGGAGCGATTTAAAAACTTTGAAGGCAGCGCCAATATTCACCTCAACGGCGTCGTGCGTAGCCGCTTAGCTGAGTTTGCCGAAGAGAACCTATAGTGACAGCAAACTGATTACAAACTCACAAATGGCGAATCAATATTCTCAATTCGCCATTTATTTAAAATAATTATTCACAAACAGTGCGTTTTTATGTTTAACTAACCCTATGTTTTATTCACACTCAAGGATTAGAGTATGGCTTTCAATCTTCGCAACCGTAATTTCGTCAAGTTACTCGACTTCACGCCTAAGGAGATCCAGTTCTTACTCGATCTCTCTGCGGATCTAAAAATCGCTAAGTATTCCGGTACTGAGCAGCCAAAACTGCAAGGAAAAAACATCGCTCTGATCTTTGAAAAAGCCTCCACTCGTACTCGTTGCGCGTTTGAAGTGGCTGCGTTTGATCAAGGCGCTCAAGTCTCGTATATCGGTCCGTCTGGCTCGCAAATTGGTCATAAAGAATCAATGAAAGATACCGCTCGAGTGCTCGGGCGTATGTATGACGGCATCGAATATCGCGGCTTTGGGCAAGCGATTGTGGAAGAACTAGCCGAACACGCTGGCGTTCCAGTCTGGAATGGTTTGACAGACGAATTCCACCCGACGCAAATCTTGGCCGACTTCTTAACCATGCTCGAACACGGTCAAGGCAAGCAACTGTCAGAAATGAGTTTTGCCTACCTCGGCGATGCACGCAACAATATGGGCAATTCTCTTATGGTTGGCGCTGCGAAAATGGGCATGGACATTCGCCTTGTCGCGCCACAACAATTTTGGCCAGAAGAAGAATTGGTTGCCACGTGCCAAACGATAGCGAAACAGACTGGCGCGAAAATTACCCTAACTGAAAACGTCGATGAAGGCGTGCAAGGTTGCGACTTCCTCTACACCGATGTTTGGGTATCGATGGGAGAAGCCGCCGAAGCTTGGGATGAACGTGTCGCACTCATGACCCCATATCAAATCAATATGGATGTGATTCACAAAACCGGTAACCCACAGGTGAAGTTTATGCACTGCCTACCTGCATTTCACAATGACGAAACCACTATTGGTAAAGAGGTGGCAGAAAAGTACGGCATGCAAGGGCTAGAAGTGACTGAAGAGGTGTTTGAGTCTGACTATTCGATCGTATTTGATGAAGCAGAAAACCGTATGCACACCATTAAAGCTGTCATGGTGGCGACACTTGGTCGCTAAATTAACCGATTTCTGATTCAAAAAGCGCCAAGTAATCGCTTGCGCTCGACAATCTTCTGCGTATAATGCACGGCAATTTGTCTGGAGGTTGTAAAAAATGCCACGTAATTCGTGTTCTACAATGCGCTTTACTCAAGGTAAGCTAGCTTGCTTACTGGCTGTTTATTTTACACTTTCCACCGATTTTTAAAGCCTCCCTATTGGGAGGCTTTTTTATTGCCTAAATTTTATTCTTCTAGTCAGATAGGGATGACGATTATGACCAACACGCTTTACAACAAGCACATCATTTCGATTCCAGAGCTATCACGTGCAGAGCTCGAATTAATAGTTCAAACCGCAGGTCAATTAAAAGCTGAACCAAACCCAGATCTGATTAAAAACAAAGTGGTTGCAAGCTGCTTCTTCGAACCATCAACCCGTACGCGTCTCTCTTTCGAAACGGCGATTCAACGTATCGGCGGTGATGTGATTGGTTTTGACAACGGTGGGAATACTTCGCTGGCGAAAAAAGGTGAAACACTGGCTGACTCAGTACAAGTTATCTCTACGTATGTGGATGCGTTTGTGATGCGTCACCCACAAGAAGGCGCTGCGCGTCTTGCGGCAGAGTTCTCGAATGGCGTACCAGTGATTAACGCCGGTGACGGGGCGAACCAGCATCCAACACAAACTTTGCTGGATCTCTACACCATTTCAGAAACTCAAGGACGCCTTGATAACCTCAACGTTGCGTTTGTCGGCGACCTAAAATACGGACGTACTGTGCATTCATTGACTCAGGCGCTGGCGAAATTTAACAACATTCGTTTTTTCTTCGTCGCTCCTGAAGCGCTTGCGATGCCAGACTACATCTGCGAAGAGCTTGATGAAGCTGGCATTGAGTACAGCCTGCACACCGATATGGAGAGTGTGATTCCTGAATTGGATATTCTCTACATGACTCGCGTGCAAAAAGAGCGTTTCGACGAGTCTGAATACGCCCATATCAAGTCAGCATACATCCTAACAGCCCCAATGTTAGAAGGTGCACGCGAGAATCTGAAAGTACTGCACCCACTACCGCGCGTCGATGAAATCACTACTGATGTGGATAAAACCCCGCACGCCTACTACTTCCAGCAAGCAGAAAATGGCGTTTACGCGCGCCAAGCCTTGTTAGCACTTGTATTAAACCCATCACTGTAATCGAGGAGAATCATCATGGCTAAAGAAACTCAATTGCAGGTTGAAGCAATTAAAAATGGTACGGTTATCGACCACATTCCTGCGCAAGTAGGTATCAAGGTACTGAAACTATTCAGCATGCATAAGAGTAACCAGCGCGTGACTGTCGGTCTAAACCTGCCTTCGTCAGCGTTGGGACACAAAGACTTACTGAAAATTGAAAACGTATTTATCAGTGAAGAGCAAGCAAGCAAACTGGCGCTGTACGCACCGCATGCGACCGTCAACCAAATTGAAAACTACCAAGTCGTCAGAAAGCTAGCGTTAGAACTACCAGAGCAAGTCAACAACGTCTTTGCTTGTCCTAACACCAACTGTATTACTCATGGTGAACCGGTTGAAAGTAGCTTTAAAGTGTTTGAGAAAAACAATGATGTACGCTTAAAGTGTAAATACTGTGAGAAAGTGTTCTCGCGTGAGATTGTTACCGAGCGTTAAGCTAAATCTCGCCACAAGTGCGATATTGTCTACATTCATACCCCGCTTATGCGGGGTATTTTGATCTTTACCTAGTGATTTATAAAGGGCACACTGATTGCCTTAATGAGATCAGATAAATGAGAAACCTCACATGACTAAAGTACTTCACACAGAATCGGCTCCTGCAGCTATCGGTCCTTACGTTCAAGGTGTTGACCTAGGTAACATGGTGCTGACTTCTGGCCAAATTCCAGTAAACCCAGTAACTGGTGAAGTCTCAGCAGAGATCACGGTGCAAGCTCGTCAATCACTGGAGAATGTTAAAGCAGTGGTTGAAGCATCAGGTCTTAGTGTGGCTGATATCGTAAAAATGACGGTATTTGTCAAAGATCTAAATGACTTTGGCGCGGTAAACGAAGTTTACGGTGCTTTCTTTGATGAGCACAATGTTGCTAACTACCCAGCGCGTTCTTGCGTAGAAGTGGCTCGCCTACCAAAAGATGTTGGTATTGAAATCGAAGCGATTGCGGTACGTAAATAATCGTAATTAGCATATAACAAAGGCGAGCAGTAGCTCGCCTTTTTCGTATCAGTCATGCCGATAAAACGGAATACTATTTAAAGCCTTTGACCTTCTTAATCAGATCATACGCATTTTGAATTTCTTGCGATTTCTCTTTGGCTACGTTCATCATTTCAGGCGGTAAACCTTTCGCCATCAATTTGTCTGGATGATGTTCATTCATCAGCTTGCGGTAAGCACGCTTAACCGTTTTCGAGTCGGCATCTTCATCGACACCAAGTACTTTATAGGCATCACTTAATTGACTAGCAGACGAAGCTTGCTGCCACTGACCTGATTGTTGATGACCGCCACCAGCTTGACCACCGAATCCACCACGCTGAAAACGAAAGGCGGCTTCTTGCATACGCAGGCGCTGTTCCAATTGCTGAGTAGAGAAACCTAACCCTTCCGCCACTCGGTGCAGCACTTCTCGCTCACTTGGATGAATATCGCCATCAGCAAAAGCTGCCGAAATCTGGAGCTCTAAGAAAAACTGCAATAAATCAAAACGACCACCTGAAGAAATCTTCACCCGAGCCAATACTGAATCGAGTGGAAAATCGCTGGATTTACCTTCACGAAATGCATTCTGTGCTGCGGTACGCAGTTCACCATGCAAGTTCATGCGATCCATCATCGCACTGGCTAGTTGAATTTCTTCGCGAGTCACTTGACCTTTAGCCTTCGCCACGTGTCCCATTACCGCAAACGCTGCTTTAAAAAACTCTTGTTGCTTTTGCGCTTGACTCGGTCCACCACCAAATGGCGAAGAGTTAAATCCCGCTTGTCTTAAACGGCGCGCTTTATCGAATTGGTGGCCAATAAATAAACCAAAAATTGCGCCTAGAATATGTCCAAACAGAAAGCCGAATATGGCACCTAAAATTTTGCCCAAATTATGCATTATGTGCTCTCAATCTATGAATTTTTTCATCGTTAAGCGGTCTGATAGTGCCGGATGGTATAAATTCCTTTATGATAAAGACCGTTTTATTCTTTGTTCGGTTGTCGATACACCGAATTTATCAAGTTCAACAGGATAGTAAAACTCAATGTCACGTTTTCCACGTACGTTACTAGCCGCTTCAATCAGTGCTGCGTTATTTGCACCCCAGATTCAAGCCAATGAAGTCGTCGCTGATAATAGTGTGCAGGAACTGCCTGCTATAGATCAATGCTTGATCGATCAACCGGAAGCAGAAAACCCAAATCAGCTACCGATCACCGTAGAAGCTGACAGCCTTGAAGGAGTCAATGGCGACAAAGCCACTTATAGCGGCAATGTAGTTGTTGTACAAGGCAAAAAGCGTATGCAAGCTGATAGCGTGACTCTACATCAGCCAGATAACGTTGTGGTTGCCGAAGGCAATGTCACCTTCAGTGATGGTCAGGTAAAAACCGTTTCCGATAAAGCGGTTAATAACCTCAATACTGATTACGTTGAACTCAATAACACCAAATACCAATTCCTATGTGAACCAGGACGTGGTGAAGCGGTGTACGTATCGAAAACCGGCAAAGCGGTCTATGAAATCGAGGACGGTTCGATCACCTCATGTCCTGAAGGCGATAACTCTTGGCGCATGAAAGCCTCAAGCATAGAAATCGATCAAGACGAGGAACAAGCGACCTTTTTCAATCCCCGCTTTGAAGTACAAAGCGTACCTATTTTCTATTTACCGTATTTAACCGTGCCAATTGGCGATACGCGTAAAACGGGTTTCCTCTATCCAACCGCATCCTATGGTTCAAGTGATGGTGTTGAGTTTGAAGTTCCTATTTATTGGAACCTAGCACCCAACTACGACTTGCTGACCACGCTTAAGTATATGGAAAAACGCGGTACACAATTAAACAGTACCTTCCGTTATTTAACCGACTTTGGTCAGGGCGAAATAGAAACCGAATACCTACCGGATGATAAGAAGTATCCGGAAAAAGGTGATCGCTGGGGTATGCAATACACCCACGACGGTATTTACGAGCAAAACTGGAAATTCCATATCGACTACTCCAAAGTCAGCGATATTGATTACTTCACTGACGTTGATTCCAATATTGGTAAACGTGAAGATGGTCAGCTGATCCAAGAAGGCGAATTCCAGTATCGTACTCAGAACTGGGACGCGACGTTACTTGCGCGAGACTTCCAAGTATTGACAGAAGAAGGCAACCTTCCTTACCGAATCTTGCCGCAATTGTCATTTAACTACTACTCGCCAGCCATTGCGCCATATGTCGATTTTGATGTGATCAGTCAAATCTCTCGCTTTGACACCGATGACTCATCGAAGCCTTCGGCAACACGTCTGCATGTAGAGCCAGGTATTACGATTCCAGTGCATACCACATGGGGTTCTTGGACTACCGAAGCTCGAATTCTCGGCACCCATTATCAACAAGATTTGAACGGTGTAGATACCTCATTCCGTGATATTGATAACGATGGCATCAACGATAACTCGGCTTACGGATTGAAAGAAAACGTGACGCGCGTGATTCCAGAATTCCGCAGTCATGCTGGTATTGTTTTAGAGCGCAACACTTATGTATTTGGTGGCTATACGCAAACGCTGGAGCCTCAAATCCAATATCTATACGTACCAAAAGAAGATCAATCCGATATTTTCTTGTACGACACCACGTTACTGCAAACCGACTACTATGGTCTGTTCCGCAGTCGTAAATACAGTGGCGTAGACCGAATTGCGGCAGCAAACCAATTTAGTTATGGTGCCTCTACTCGTTTCTTTGACGACATGTACAAAGAGCGCCTAAACATTTCATTTGGTCAGATATTCTATCTTGATAAATCAACTAAGAATTCCGACCCACTGTCACAAAACCAAGACGCAACCAGCTACTCTGCATGGGCGGTCGAGATGGACTTCAACTTCTCTGACTACCTCTTCTACCATGGTGGTATTCAATACGACGTGGATTCAAGTGAAATGCAGTTAAGCAACAGTACACTTGAATATCGTACCGACAAAGGTTACCTACAAGGTAACTATCGTTACGTGACGAAAAGCTACATCGAACAAACGGTTGATCTAGAAAGCATCGCTGGCACAGGTGGCATCAACAGCATCACCCGCGACGGTATCTCTCAAGCAGGTGTGTTAGCCGGTTATACCTTCTCACCAAACTGGAATGCTAGCGCCCAATATTTCTATGACTTGACCACCGATAAATCGATCGAATGGTTAGCGCGCGTCAACTATATCGACGATTGCTGGTACATTGGTTTCACCTACAGCAACCAATTACGCGGCTGGAATTCAAGCGATGATCGCGGTTTCGCTGCTTACCCTAATGCTGAGCCAGATTACGAAAACAACTTCAGTATCAACTTTGGTATTGTTGGTTTTGGTACCAATATTGGCTCAGGGGCTGGTCTATCGGAAACCGATAATGGTGGCAACTCCCTCGGTTATGGTCGCCCATTCTTCTTAAACAATTAATTTTTCAAGCCAGCTCATTTGGGCTGGCATACATCTAAGGGTTATTAATGAATACTTGGAAAACGGCGCTGCTTACCCTTGTAGCGGCATGCCATATCGGTACAGCTAACGCTGATATGGTTGAAATGGATAAAGTGGCAATTATTGTTAATGACGGTGTCGTACTACAGAGCGATATCGATACTGCACTGAAAACACTGGCTATCAATGCAAAGAAAAGCGGTCAAACACTTCCAGATCGCGATGCTCTGATTGAGCAGGTAGAAGAAAAGCTGATCTTGGAAACCATTCAAGAGCAAGAAGCCGAACGTATTGGTGTGCGTATTGATGACACTCGTCTTAATTCGGCGATTGCTGATATTGCCAAAAACAACAACCAAACCGTTGACGAACTAATTGCCTCAATTGCGGCGGAAGGCATCAGCTACCCAGAGTTCCGTGAGCAAATCCGTAAAGAAATTGCAGCCACTGAAGCACGCAATACCTTGGTGCGTCGCCGCGTCAACATTCTGCCAGCAGAAGTGGATAACCTAGCTGAAGTGCTCGCCAATGAAACCAATGCGACGGTGCAATACAAAATTGGTCATATCCAACTACGTGTCAACGATGGGGACGATAAAGCCAAAGTCCAAGCACAAGCTGAAGAGTTAGTAAAACGCATCAAAAATGGGGAAGACTTCGAGAAGTTAGCCTACACCTATTCAAAAGGTCCTAAAGCTCTGCAAGGCGGTGACTGGGGATGGATGCGTAAAGAAGAAATGCCAACCATCTTTGCTGATCAAATCAAGCTGCAGAATAAAGGTAGCATTATTGGTCCGTTTGCCAGTGGCGTGGGTTACCACATCCTAAAAATTGAAGATGTGAAAGGGCTTGAAACGGTAGCGGTAACTGAAATCAATGCTCGTCATATTTTGATTAAGCCGACCGTAATCCTCAGCGATGAAGGGGTTCAGAAGCAGCTCAATGAGATTATTCGTCAAATCAAAGCCGGTGAAGCAACCTTTGGCGAACTGGCGCAACAATATAGCCAAGATCCAGGTTCAGCGGCGCAAAATGGTGAACTAGGCTACCAAACTTCTGATCTCTATGTACCAGAATTTAAGCATCAAGTTGATACACTTCCAGTTGGACAAATTAGCGCACCGTTTAAAACGGTACATGGCTGGCACATTGTCGAAGTACTTGATCGTCGTGAAGTGGATCGCACTGATTCAGCAATGAAGAACAAAGCATATCGCATTCTGTTCAACCGTAAGTTCAACGAAGAAGCCAGCGCATGGCTACAAGAAATTCGTGCTGGTGCCTATGTTGAAATGGTAGAGGATCAACAAAATGGCAATTAAGCGTATCGTGGTAACCGCAGGTGAACCTGCGGGTATCGGTCCTGATTTAGTCCTCGCCCTCTCTAAAGAGGGCTGGGATCATCAAATTGTAGTCTGTGCCGACAAAACTATGTTAGCCCAACGTGCGGAGCAGCTTGGTATCGAAGTCACTCTGCATGATTACGATGCATCTCAACCAGCTACCAAACAGCAAGCTGGCTCGCTAATTGTTGATCATATTCCCTCAGCAACTAGTGTAACTGCTGGTCAGCTGGATGAAGCAAATGGTCACTACGTGCTGCAAACTCTTGAGCGTGCTGCCAACGGTTGTATGGCTGGCGAATTCGATGCGGTCGTCACCGGTCCAGTGCATAAAGGTGTGATCAACCGTGCCGGGGTTGCCTTTAGTGGGCATACTGAGTTTTTCGCTGAAAAATCTAATACACCACTGGTGGTTATGATGCTGGCAACTGAAGGTTTACGTGTTGCACTGGTCACGACCCACATTCCACTGGCTTACGTATCAAAAGCGGTAACAGCAGAACGCTTAGAAAAAATCATCGATATTTTGCATACCGATTTGGTAGAAAAATTTGCTATTCGTCAGCCAAACATCTATGTTTGCGGGCTTAATCCTCACGCTGGGGAAGATGGCTGTTTAGGCAGAGAAGAAATAGAGACGATTACGCCAACTTTAGAGCGTATCAAACAGGAAAAAGGTATTAACCTGATTGGTCCACTTCCCGCTGACACCATCTTTAACGAAAAGTATTTACAAGATGCGGATGCGGTTCTTGGTATGTATCACGACCAAGTACTTCCCGTGCTAAAATACAAAGGATTTGGTCGCTCAGTGAATATCACGCTCGGCCTACCATTTATTCGGACATCGGTGGACCACGGTACAGCACTTGATCTTGCTGGCACGGGTTCAGCAGATACAGGGAGCTTCCGAACAGCATTGGCGCACGCAATAGATTTAGTAGAGAAGAAACAATGAGAAATGATGTCCATCTAGGGCACAAAGCGCGTAAACGTTTTGGTCAAAACTTCCTAAACGATCCATATATCATTGATGGTATTGTTTCAGCCATCAACCCAAGACCGGGTCAGAACCTAGTGGAGATCGGTCCGGGTCTAGGTGCAATTACCGAGCCTGTAGGTCGCGAAGTTGATAAGTTTACTGTTATCGAACTTGACCGTGATCTAGCAGAGCGTCTGCGTAATCACCCGGAACTGGCGGATAAATTGACTATCCACGAAGGCGATGCAATGCGCTTCGACTTCACGCAATTGGTAAAACCAAACAACAAACTGCGTATTTTCGGTAACCTTCCGTACAATATTTCTACGCCGTTAATGTTCCACTTATTTGAATTCCACGCGGATATTCAAGACATGCACTTTATGCTGCAAAAAGAAGTGGTAAACCGTCTAGCAGCAGGTCCTGGCAGCAAAGCTTATGGTCGCCTAACGGTAATGGCGCAGTACTACTGTAAAGTTGTACCTGTACTAGAAGTACCGCCAACGGCATTTGTTCCGCCACCGAAAGTGGACTCTGCGGTTGTACGTCTAGTACCTTACGAAACTCTTCCGCATCCAGCGACAAGCCTAAAATGGCTTGAGCGTGTATGTCGTGAGGGCTTCAACCAACGCCGTAAAACCGTGCGTAACTGCTACAAGGCACTGATGAGTGCTGAAACTCTGGAAGAGCTAGGTGTAAACCCAGCTATGCGTCCAGAAAACCTAATGCTAGAGCAATTTGTTGCCATGGCGAACTGGTTAGATGCAAACAGCAGTCATCAAGCATAATCTTTAAGGGCGCACTCGCGCCCTTTTGTTTGGCTATACTCAAGTAACCTCAAGGTGCGAGGTCACTTGAGTATATACGAGGAGCTTATATGGATGTCTCTCAACCTTGTATTAAAGTCCAAGTTCATACCCGCTATATCGCGGAACAATCCGATCCTGCGGCAAAACGCTATATCTTTGCCTATCTCATTACTATCAAAAACCTCAGCACTGAAACCGTACAGCTAATTGCTCGTCGCTGGCTGATTACTGATGCCAACGGCAAACAAGTCACGGTTGAAGGCGAAGGTGTGGTTGGGCAACAACCTTTTATTGCAGGTAATGACGAGTATACCTACACCAGCGGCACGGCGATTGAAACGCCTGTCGGAGTGATGCAAGGTCAGTACATCATGCTGGATGCGAAAGGACAGCAATTCCACGCTGAAATCGAGCCATTTCGTCTCGCTATCCCCAATGTCTTAAACTAGGAAAACGCTGTGGCAACATATATCGTTGGCGATATACAGGGCTGCTTTGATGAACTCAAGCAGCTACTTAACACCGTGCAGTTCAACCCAACTCAAGATCAGCTCTGGCTCGCAGGTGACTTAGTCGCTCGTGGTCCTAAATCACTAGAAACACTCCGTTTTGTTAAACAACTCGGTGATAGCGCGAGAGTGGTACTCGGCAACCATGACTTACATTTGCTCGCGGTTTCCCTTGGAATTCATCGCGTAAAAGACAAAGATCAAACCGCGCCGATTTTTGCCGCTGAAGATAAAGATGAGCTTTTGACATGGCTGCGTCACCAGCCGTTAATGGCAGAACATGAAGAATTCGTGATGAGTCACGCTGGCATCTCTCCTCAATGGAATTTAGCCACCGCGAGAGCAAATGCAAAAGAGGTAGAGCAAATCCTACAAAGCCACGATTGGACTTGGTTAATTGAAAACATGTACGCCAATCAACCGGACTTATGGGATAACAAGCTGGAGGGTATTGAGCGCTACCGTTATATCATCAACGCTTTTACCCGTATGCGTTTCTGCTTTGCCGATGCTCGACTCGATATGGATTGCAAATTACCACCACAAGAAATCGAGGGTGATGAGCTTGTGCCATGGTTTGAACTACCAAGCCGAATCCGATTAGATAAAGCGGTGATCTTTGGTCACTGGGCGGCACTTGAAGGGCATCAAAGTGACCAAGAGATAGGCTTAGACACTGGCTGCGTCTGGGGTGGCTCACTCACCATGTTGCGTTGGGAAGACAAACAGTTTTTTACTCAACCGGCGTTAGCATAGTAACGCATGGATTATGGAACGCAATGCTACGGACAACGGAATCGCGAGGGAACTCGCGATATCAACATCTCACAGTTTCTGAGTAACTAAACTGTCCCGTATCTAATAGTGAAGCTCCGATTTACTTTCCGTAAACGCAGTGTTCTCACATCCGTCAGCGAAGCGTTCCATACAAAGCGAAGCTACGCTTCGCGCCCTACTCTCTATCCAAAACCGTAAAACGCATATCGTAAGCGTTCTTCTCATCGGCACTGTAGTGCTCTGAATGGCTCTCAACAAAGCTTTCATCCCATGCAGGGAATTGGGTGTCACCCTCAATCTTTGCATCGATATGGGTGATGTAGAGACGAGTCGCAAGAGGCAGGCACGCCGCGTAGATCGCACCACCACCAATGATCATCACTTCTTCCACATCTCCAGCAACCTTTAACGCCTGCTCAATCGACGTCGCGGTTTCAACGCCTTCAATGCGAAGCGTGTCATCACGGCTAATCACGATATTCTGACGACCAGGCAGCGGTCGGCCAATAGATTCATAAGTCTTACGTCCCATGATCACTGGTTTGCCTAGCGTGCAGCGCTTAAACCAAGCAAAATCTGCTGGCAAGTGCCATGGCATTTGATTGTCTTTACCAATAATACGCGCGTCTGCCATCGCGGCAATCATGCTAATAATCATTCAGCTATCCTATTTGTTGAGCCTAACTTTCTGTAAAAGGAGTGGGTGCCTGTGCGTTTAAACAATTGGGCGACGGCGATAGAATAACAAGCCTGGCATCGCTAAGCCAACAGCAAGACCGGCGATAATAAACATCGCTTTCAAAAAGTTAGTCGCCAGCATTTCTAGTAACTGTGGTTCAAAACCACGGTGGTTGAGCTCCACTAGCGCGATCATGGCTTTAAAGGCAAACACCCCCGGAACCATCGGAATCAATGATGCCACGGTGAAGACTTTCGGGTGCGCTAACAGTTTATGCGACCAATGCACGCCAATCATGCCAACAAAAGTCGCGGCAAAGAAAGTCGCCCATTCAATCGGGACTCCAAAATGCATCATTAGATAGCGTGAACCATGACCTATCGCTCCGCCCAATGCGCAATACTTCAGTGCTTTCACTGGCACATTAAACACTAAGGCAAAGCCAACCGCGGGAATCGCGGCAAAGAACATGTCATTGAGTAAACCAAACAGCAGTTCGAAGAAACTCATAATAGCCACCCCCACACATCAAAAACACTCATGGCGGCAATAATGCCAAGACAAGTCGCAAGCGTCAGCAGGCTCGCCATAACAAAGCGAGCAATCCCCATATTGACGTAGCCTTTGAGCATATCGGCGACACAGTTAATTAATGGCACCCCTGGTACCAACATCAAAACTGACGATGCCATCACCAGCGTAGGTAAATTACCGATATTGTAGATATAGGCTTGTACAGAAATAGCCGTGGTGACAAAAGCCGTCACAGCAAAGTTAAGCAGAGGATTGAAATGACGATGACCAATCTCTTGACGTACAGTCATCCCCACAGCAGAAGCAAGGAAAGTCATGGCAAATACTGCCCAGTCACCGCCCGCTAGGCGAGCAAATGCGGCACAAGATAGACCAATCATCACCATCACTAACCACCGATTATAACGCTCCGGGCTGATCTGATTGATCTTATGCTGGGCAAGATATTCATCAATGATCCCACGCTCCAGCATAATACAGATGCGCTGTACTTGAGTGACGACACGCATGTTGATGCCACGGTCAGCGCAACGCCTCGCCGTGGTAATACAATGTCCACGATTAACGGTCGTCACGACTAATGAGCTTGCTGAAAGCGATACTTCAACTTCATCCATGCCACAGGCAAGACCAATTCGTTCCATGATGCTGCCAACCAATGCACTTTCTGCTCCATGAGCAAGCAGCATTTGACCAGCTTGTGCAATTAAGCGGGAAACCGCTCTTTGCTTGGTATCCATACTGATTTAACTACTCCCTAAATCACACACTTCCTTGAAGGGATGACATTGTGACCAAAAATCACGCAAATAACTTTGATTTCAGACCAGATTTGTTTTTAGACGTAAAAAAGCCGCAAATAAATTGCGGCTTTCAATTCGATATAAGGATTAATCGCGAACGTAGACAACGTGACCGTCATCTTCTTCGTCATCCCAATCATCCCAGTCGTCGTCATCACCTTCAGTAATAACGTCTTTGCCAGACATCGCGTCTTTGTGGTAATCATCCCACATGAAATCAACTTTATCTTCTTCGCTGATCTCTTCTTCACCGCGAGGTAGAGTTTCCATAAAGTCAGCTAGCTTGTAACAAAGCTCTTTCGTGCCTTGCTTGTTCACTGCTGAGATCTTGAAGTACTCTTCTTCCCAACCTAGCGCATCCAAAATACCTTGAATCACTTCATCAGCTTCTTCTTCAGGCATTAGATCCACTTTGTTGAACACTAGCCAGCGAGGTTTGTCTGCCAGCTTCTCACTGTATTGCTCTAGTTCATCAATGATCGTTAATGCATTTTGGATCGGATCAGATTGATCAATCGGCATAATATCGATCATGTGTAGCAATACGCGACAACGCTCTAGGTGCTTCAAGAAACGAATACCTAGACCCGCACCGTCAGCGGCACCTTCGATTAGACCAGGGATGTCAGCAACAACGAAGCTCTTCTCTGGAACAACGCTGACTACGCCAAGACTTGGGATCAGTGTCGTGAACGGGTAATCCGCTACTTTTGGCTTCGCTGCAGAGACTGCGCGAATGAAAGTTGATTTACCTGCATTAGGCAGACCAAGCATACCAACGTCAGCTAACAACAGTAGCTCAAGACGCAGTTCACGGATCTCACCTTTAGTACCCAGTGTTTTTTGGCGTGGCGCGCGGTTCACTGAAGATTTAAAACGCGTGTTACCAAGACCATGCCAGCCGCCTTTCGCAACCATCATTTTCTTGCCGTGTTCTGCAACTTCCGCTACCACTTCATTGGTGTGGATATCAACCGCACGTGTACCTACAGGTACGCGTAGCACTTTGTCTTTACCACGTTTACCAGTACAGTTACCACCACGACCATTCTCGCCGCGCTCCGCTTCATAGAAGCGTTGGAAACGGTAATCGATCAGCGTGTTTAGGTTCTCGTCAGCCACGATGTAAACATCACCGCCGTCACCACCATCACCACCGTCAGGACCACCTTTGGTAATAAATTTCTCACGCCAGAAACTTACTACACCACTACCGCCATCACCGGCTTGAACTTTAACTACCGCTTCATCAACGAATTTCATCTGTTACTCCGCATTGTGTGCGTTGCAATATCACTTACAAGGCTCATTCGAGCTAATTGACAATGATATAAATTCTAGCAGATCCCATATACAGATCGATCACCTGAGATCTTGGGTCGCCTACTTTGGACCAAATAACGAGAGGTTTTCTCTGTTCAGCTATAAAAACTAAAAGCCTCTGGTTATTTGCCCTTGCTAAAAATAAAAAACCCCGCCGAATCGGCAGGGCTTTTAAATTCAGCTAGAAACCTAGTTCTAAGCTAAGAATCTGATTATTCAGCAGATTCGATGCTTACGAATTTACGGTTTTTAGGACCTTTCACTTCAAACTTAACTTTACCGTCAGTTAGAGCGAATAGAGTGTGGTCTTTACCAAGGCCTACATTGTTACCAGCGTGGAACTTAGTACCACGTTGACGAACGATGATGTTACCTGCAAGAACAGATTCGCCACCGAAACGTTTAACACCTAGGCGTTTGCTTTCTGAATCGCGGCCGTTACGAGTAGAACCACCAGCTTTTTTGTGTGCCATTGTTAAGCTCTCCTAATTCGATTAAGCGTTGATTGCAGTGATTTTCACTTCAGTGAACCACTGACGGTGACCTTGCTGCTTACGAGAGTGCTTACGACGACGGAATTTAACGATTTTAACTTTATCGCCACGACCGTGTTGTACAACTTCAGCTACAACTTTGCCACCCTCAACAAGAGGTGCACCAACGTGAATGTTTTCACCGTTAGCAACAAGAAGAACTTTATCAAATTCTACAGTTGCGCCAGTTTCAACGTCTAATTTTTCTAAACGAAGAGTTTGACCTTCGCTTACACGGTGTTGTTTACCACCAGATTGGAAAACAGCGTACATATTTTACTCCGCTTTTTCCGCACAGCCTGCATACATAATGAGCTAGGGTGTGCGCTAAACTAATCATCAATAGGGCGCAGATTCTACAGAATGAATGCCACTATGACAAGCCATATTTTGAAAAAATTGGCGAAAAGCTAGTCGCCAATTAAAAGTGCCGAGATCATGCCCTTAAAGCATGTATTTATCAACGTTTTTTAGTGTATTATTCAGTTAACAATTTAGATATAAATACCAGACAGGTTCTAACCTCAGCCGGAATTACAATGGATTTTAAAGCTATCCAAGCGCTTACTGCCGACGACATGGCAAAAGTGAACGAAACTATTCAAGCCCAGCTAAACTCTGATGTATCACTAATTAACCAACTTGGTTTCTATATCGTCAGTGGCGGCGGCAAACGCATACGCCCACTCTTAGCGGTACTGACAGCTCGTGCGCTTGGTTATCAAGGTAATGCACACACGACCGCGGCAGCCTTTATTGAATTCATCCACACAGCAACTCTGTTGCACGATGATGTTGTGGATGAATCTGATATGCGCCGTGGCAAAGCGACCGCTAACGCAGCATTTGGTAATGCCGCCAGCGTATTAGTTGGTGACTTTATCTACACCCGCTCATTTCAAATGATGACTGAGCTCGGCTCACTGAAAATTCTTAAGCTGATGAGTGATGCGGTAAACGTGATCGCTGAAGGTGAAGTATTGCAGTTAATGAACTGTAACGACCCTGATACTACCGAAGAAAGCTACATGCAGGTGATCTACTCTAAGACTGCACGCTTATTCGAAGCGGCGACGCAAATCGGAGCGATTCTAACCGACTCTTCTGCCGAAGTTGAATTAGCCATGCAGAACTACGGTAAATACCTTGGTACTGCCTTCCAGTTGATTGACGACGTGATGGATTACACTGCTGACGGCGAAGAGATGGGTAAAAACGTTGGTGATGACCTTGCTGAAGGCAAACCAACCTTGCCATTGCTGCATGCGATGCAACATGGCAACGCAGAACAGGCAGCAATGATCCGTGAAGCGATCGAAAAAGCCAACGGCATGGATCGTTTAGAAGAGATTTTGCAAACCATGGATCAAACAGGATCTTTAGAGTACACCCGTGCGAAGGCTGTTGAAGAAGCTGACAAAGCGATTGCCGAACTCGCTATCTTGCCTGATTCTGAATACAAGCAGGCATTGATTACCCTAGCCCACTTGTCAGTGCATCGTAGCAAGTAAGCTCTCACTCAAATTACTAAAAAAGGCAAGCCAATTGGCTTGCCTTTTCTCTATCTCATACGCTTAGTAATATTTATCGCAACCTAGATGCAGTTGAGGATCATCGACGATTTCCTCGACACCCACCGCGAATTGCTCATGACTCTGCTGATTTTCAATCAACACCGATTGTGTCACTTCATCAATCACCAACACTTTGCCGCTACCTTGAGCGCTCTCAACTAGCATACCTCGTCTTAACTCAGAAAGTTCCATATCGCATCTCCTGTGAAACCTCGGTTTAAGTACGGCACGTATTTGGGCAAAGATCAAAAAAGCCGATATCTCTATCGGCTTTTTACTATCAGCTCAGCGACGTCAAATTACTTAACGAAATCGACACCCACTTGAATATCGCCACTTAGTGTTTCTAGCATGCCATCAAGTGCCGCTTTTTCGTAAGCGCTCAGCTCACCGTAGCTCAGTACTTCTTCAACACCGTCTTTACCTAGCTTCACTGGTTGAGCGAAGAATGGCGCATGTTCACCAGCACCTTCTACGTAAGCACACTCAACCACGCCTTCTTCACCTTGCAGCGCGCGAACCAGTGCTAGACCAAAGCGACAAGCAGCTTGACCCATAGATAGCGTTGCAGAACCGCCGCCCGCTTTCGCTTCAACCACTTCAGTACCTGCGTTTTGAATACGTTTGGTTAGCGCTTCTACTTCTTCAGCCGTAAACTCTACACCTTCAACTTGAGAAAGTAGCGGTAGAATTGTCACACCAGAGTGACCACCAATCACAGGCACACGTACATCGCCTGGATCTTTATCTTTTAGCTCAGCAACAAAAGTTTCAGAACGGATCACATCAAGGGTTGTCACGCCGAATAGTTTGCGCTTGTCATAAACACCTGCATTTTTTAATACTTCAGCCGCGATTGGTACTGTAGTATTTACAGGGTTAGTGATGATACCGATACATGCTGTTGGACATACAACCGCAATTTTTTCCGCTAGCGACTTAACGATACCCGCATTGACGTTGAAAAGATCCGCACGATCCATACCCGGTTTACGCGCAACACCTGCCGAGATAAGAACCACATCAGCGCCTTCAAGCGCAGGCGTAGGATCTTCGCCGGCATAACCTTTGATCGATACTGGAGTTGGGATATGGCTAAGATCCGCAGCAACACCAGGTGTCACTGGCGCGATATCATAAAGAGCTAAATCTGAGCCTGCAGGAAGGCGATTTTTAAGTAGTAGGGCTAGGGCTTGTCCGATGCCACCAGCGGCACCTATTACGGCTACTTTCATCGTAGTTCTCCTTGAGAGGTGATCTCTTCTATTTTTTTGGTAGAGTATTTTGTAAACAGTTCTGCAGTCCAAGCTATAGTATTTAACGTCCAATTACAATTATTTAACTTCAGCTTTGCGACGCCACGCAACTCGCGTTTTTCGTGCTACAAATGGGCGCGGATAATAGCATGATAATCTCGTTATTTTCCAAGTCTTTAACTAACTAAAATGTCACTAATCAGCGGTAATGTCTTCATCACACTCTGAAGTTATTTTCGATGGCTAACTAGCGAAAAATGCATGTTTATGCGAGACTATGCACTTACTTTTAGTGTTGCGAGTTAAATAGAGAACTATGCGTCATACCGAAAAACAAGATAATCTCGTACGTGCTTTTAAAGCTTTATTAAAAGAAGAACGCTTTGGTTCACAGGGCGACATCGTCGATGCGTTAAAAAACGAAGGGTTTGAAAATATTAACCAATCCAAAGTTTCTCGCATGTTAACCAAATTTGGTGCGGTTCGTACGCGTAATGCCAAAATGGAGATGGTTTACTGTCTGCCAGCTGAACTCGGCGTTCCAACAGTTTCAAGTTCACTGCGCGAACTCGTGTTAGACGTTGATTACAACGCAGCGTTAGTGGTAATTCACACCGGTCCAGGTGCAGCACAACTGATTGCTCGCCTACTCGACTCGCTAGGTAAATCAGAAGGTATCCTTGGTGTCGTTGCAGGTGATGACACGATCTTCATCACGCCTACTCTGTCTATTTCAACCGAACAATTGTTTAAGTCGGTCTGCGAACTGTTTGAATACGCTGGCTAAAATTGAAATCAAACAGAATAAATGATTAATCACACCTATTTTTAGGTGTGATTTGTTTCACAACTTAATCAAAACCCCGACCGAAGTCTCAATTATGATAACTAACTGAGCAAAAAGAACTTTCCCTGCTATAGCAGAATCAAATCTCGCCTGATTAACTAGCTATTTTCGCTAAAAATTTTAACAATCATGTAATTATCTGCGGTTTTTTGATATCATTTATCAACTTTTTCAACAAAAGGATTGAAAAAGATGCCGTTTCCCAAATAGGAAACTCTTTTAGCAGATATACTTGCTGAAGGACTAATAATGAATAAAGGAAGGAACATTCATGGCATTTAACAAACTTATTCAAGCTGGCGCAATCGCAGCAGCAGTTATGGGTGCAGGTGCAGTAAACGCGCAAGAGTTTATTACTATCGGTACTGGTTCAGTAACTGGTGTTTACTATCCTACTGGCGGTGCAATTTGTAAGCTTGTTAACAAAGGTCGTAAAGAACACAATATTCGCTGTTCAGTAGAATCAACCGGTGGTTCGATCTACAACGTAAATACCATTCGTGCCGGTGAACTGGATTTCGGTATTGTTCAATCAGACTGGCAATACCACGGTTATAACGGTACCAGCAAATTTGCTGATCAAGGTCCATACAAAGACCTGCGTGCAGTGTTCTCTCTACACACCGAACCTTTCAATATTATCGCTCGCGCTGACTCAGGCATTGAAAACGTCTCAGATCTAGCAGGTAAACGTGTCAACATTGGTAACCCAGGTTCAGGTGACCGCGCGACAATGGGCGTGGTAATGGATGCAATGGGTTGGACTAATGACAGCTTCAAACTTGCTTCTGAGCTTAAAGGTTCTGAGCGTTCACAAGCACTTTGTGATAACAAGATTGACGCATTTGTTTATGTTGTGGGTCACCCAAATGGATCAATCAAAGAAGCAACCACTTCTTGTGATGCAAAACTAATCCCTGCAACGGGTGAAGCGATCGATAAGATCGTGGCTGACAACCCTTACTACGCATTCAGCACAGTGCCAGCGGGCATGTACCGCGGCACCGAAAAAGATGTAAACAGCTTTGGTGTAGCAGCAACGATGGTGACGACAGCGAAAGTCTCTGATGAGATTGCTTACAATGTTGCCAAAGCCGTGTTTGAAAACTTTGATACATTCAAACGCCTACACCCTGCGTTCGCAAACCTGAAAAAAGAAGACATGGTGCAAGCTGGTCTTTCAATTCCTCTACACCCAGGTGCAGAGAAATACTACAAAGAAATTGGTCTAATCAAGTAACCAACATCGGCAAGGAGGCTCGCCCTCCTTGCCTGCTACTCTCTGATATATACACCAGATACTTTTAGAGTTTCACAACTGAAACTCCGACCTTTTACATTCAAATTTTGCCGCGCTTCACTGACTCAGTCACTACACTGATAAAAGCGTAAGGCTCTATATCAATAAAAACGAACCCAATATAACAAGGATAACCTCCATGACGCAGACTACTACACCATCGCAAGATGTGCAGGATATGGTAGCCCAAGCCGATACAGGGGCACGTTCACCGAAGGGGATTTCGGGACGTATTCTATGGTTTGTTCCGCTATGTTGGTCTCTATTCCAACTTTGGTACGCATCACCACTTCCGTTTATTTTCAATTTTGGCGTACTTAACGACACTGAAGCGCGTTCTATTCATCTAATGTTTGCGGTGTTTCTAGCCTTTACCGCTTACCCCGCAATGAAAAACTCACCGCGTGATCGCATCCCGCTGATTGATTGGGTATTAGCACTCGCGGGCAGTTTCTCTGCCGCTTATATCTATATTTTCTACACCCAATTAGCAGAACGCTCTGGTGCCCCAATACAACCTGATATTGTGGTCGCCGTGATAGGTATGTTGTTGCTTCTAGAGGCTACCCGTCGTGCATTAGGTCCACCATTGATGGTGGTTGCCGCTGTATTCTTACTGTATACCTTTGCCGGTCCTCACATGCCGGACGTGATTGCGCACAAAGGCGCAAGCCTTAACAAAGCCATGTCTCACTTATGGTTAACAACCGAAGGGGTATTTGGCGTTGCACTGGGGGTTTCCACCTCGTTTGTATTCTTATTTGTCCTCTTTGGTGCGATGCTGGAGCGAGCGGGCGCTGGTGCATACTTCATTAAAGTTGCCTTCTCTATGCTTGGTCATATGAAAGGTGGTCCGGCAAAAGCGGCGGTTGTTGCATCTGGCTTGTCCGGCTTAGTCTCGGGTTCTTCGATTGCTAACGTAGTAACAACCGGTACGTTTACCATTCCTTTAATGAAACGTGTTGGCTTCCCTGGCACCAAAGCTGGCGCAGTTGAAGTGGCAGCTTCCACCAATGGTCAGCTCACGCCACCAATTATGGGTGCAGCGGCTTTCTTAATGGTCGAGTATGTCGGCATTTCCTATGTTGAAGTAATTAAAGCTGCACTTTTACCTGCGCTTATCTCTTACATTGCGCTGATTTACATTGTCCACCTAGAAGCATGTAAAGCAGGTATGACGGGCTTACCTCGCCGTCATAACCCAACGCTACTACAAAATTTACTCTCATTTACTGGCACTATCTTGGGACTAGTCGTCACCAGTGCGGTGGTGTACTACGGTATTGGCTGGACTAAAGATGTATTTGGCGATGCAGCAACACCAATTGTGACTGTCGCGCTGTTTATCGCCTACCTTGCGCTACTGCGCGTGTCTGCTAAATACGCCGATGCGGGCAACATTGAAATTGATGCCGAGCTCACTGAAGTGCCAGATCCCGGTCCAACCGTAAAATCTGGTCTGCACTACCTACTGCCTATTGTGGTTTTAGTTTGGTGCTTAACGGTAGAGCGTTTTTCGCCGGGTCTGTCGGCATTCTGGGCAACCGTGTTTATGATCTTTATTTTGATCACTCAACGCCCTCTTATGGCGATGATGGCGAAAACCGGTGATGTGGCAGAGCAAACCAAACAAGGCTTTATTGATTTAGCTGAGAGCTTAGTAACTGGCGCGCGCAACATGATTGGTATTGGCGTGGCAACCGCGGCAGCTGGTACTGTGGTTGGTGTTGTGACCCTTACGGGCATTGGCTTAGTGATGACCGAATTCGTTGAGTTTATCTCTGGCGGTAACGTAATTCTGATGCTGCTGTTTACCGCGCTGATCAGTTTGATTCTCGGTATGGGCTTGCCTACTACAGCAAACTACATCGTAGTTTCAACCCTAATGGCACCGGTAATCGTAACATTAGGGGCTCAACATGGTTTGATCATTCCACTTATCGCTGTACACCTCTTTGTGTTCTACTTCGGCATATTGGCAGACGATACCCCTCCAGTAGGTCTGGCTGCTTTTGCTGCGGCTGCGATTGCCAAATCCGATCCAATTCGCACCGGTATCCAAGGTTTTACTTACGATATCCGTACCGCGATTTTGCCCTTCATGTTTATCTTCAATACTCAGTTATTAATGATGGGTATTGATAGTTGGTGGCACTTACTGCTGACGGTGATCTCTTCAATCATAGCAATGCTGCTCTTCTCTGCGGCGACGCAAGGTTGGTGGTTTACTCGTAATAAATGGTGGGAAACCATTCTACTGCTAGCTTTGACCTTCTCATTCTTCCGCCCTGGTTTCTGGTGGGACATGATCTACCCAGCGAAAGTTTATTCGCCGGGTACCGAGATTGCTCAGATTGCCGAGCAACTCGATGTAGGGCAAACACTTGAATTGCGCGTCGCCGGTGAAACCTTAGCAGGCGATATGGTTGAAAAAACTGTGCGCCTACCATTTGAAGATGATGCAGTAGGTGCTGAAGAGCGCATAAGCTCAATGGGTCTGATGCTAACTGAAAATGAAGGCAAGATGATTGTCGATATGGTGGAGTTTGGCAGCCCAGCAGAAGCGTCTGGCATCGATTTTGATTGGCAAATTAAATCAGTGGTCCAAGACGCCGATCGACCAATGAAAGAGTGGGTGTTCTTACCTTGTCTATTGATTGTCATCGCACTTGGTGCCAACCAGAAACGTCGTGCTCGTAAGGAATCGCTGAGCGCTTAAACCGATAGGCTCCAAGGATGGAGCCTTAAAGAGAGAAAGTGATGTATAAACAGATTCTTGTACCTGTCGATTTAAACGAAAATGGTTTTTCTGATCGCGCAATTGAAACTGCGATTTGGCATGCCAAGCAATCCAATGCTCAATTGCACTTATTGACGGTGTTGCCTGGAATTCATATGCCTATGGTGGCGAGCTACTTCCCTAAAGATGCCGCCGAGGTGATGAGAAAAGATGTCGAGAAGCAGCTTAACCAGTTTGCCGAGCAGCAAATTGGCGATCAAGTGGCGTATAAAGTCCATATCGCTGAAGGTAAAGCTTACAAGACCATTTTAAAGTATGCCGACAAACTCGCGGCAGACTTGATCATTATGCCAAGCCATAAGCGGTCCAAATTGGATAAAGCCGTGTTAGGTTCTGTGGCAAGTAAAGTGGTTCAAGCGTCACCGGTCAACGTGTTGGTGATCAAACCACAGGGTTAATCTATTAGTGAATAGCGACTTATTTAAAACACAAAAGGCGCTCATTGAGCGCCTTTTTGATAGGTATTAGCTATTAAATAAATACAATTAAGCCATTATCTTTATCAAAACAAATCGACAATAATCAAATCATGGTCACCCACTAATGACATTGATTATGAAGAAGACACTTACTTTTGCCAGCATTCACTTTACTATCGCTTTTACCGTTGCATACCTACTAACCGGTGACATTTTGATTGGTAGTATGATTGCAATGCTTGAGCCAAGCGTAAACACGGTCGCCTTCTACTTCCATGAATTAGTTTGGAACAAGACTCGCGCCTTGCAGAACTTAGCACGTAATCCAAAAATCAAAACAACCAGCTTTGCAGTGGTTCACTTCAGCGTTGCATTTGGTGTGGTATACCTACTGACTGGCGATGCCTTTGTCGGTGGTATCATGGCAGCGATTGAGCCAACCATTAATACTTGTGCTTATTACTTCCACGAAAAAGTGTGGTTACGTAAACAAGAGCGTGAATTCAATATCGCTTGCGCTCATTAATCTCAGAGCTACACCGGATAATGCTGAGCGCAAAGATCTTCGCTCAGCCCGACTCGGTACTCTCGAGTCTGACCATCTAAACTCACTTGCAATGCATACAAATGTTGTGGGTTGGGCTGATTAACATCAAAGTAGATCGGCGCTTCGACTTGAAACAGTGCACTGGTATGGTTGTTGCGCACATCAATAGGTAAATGGTAAGTCATACCATTGAACTTCACCGATGCAGAGACAAGACCTGCAGCATAAGTGGTATAGTAAAGATCGACCTTAAACTCACAGCCTCCCCCATGGTGCCAAATTTGCTCTGTCGCGACATAATCTAAGCGTACATGGCGGATAAACTGTAAATATGGCGCTTGCCAAACACCAATGCGCTCATCGTGTTTTGACTCTCCATCAGCACACAAGCTACATACTTGCTCAACTTCATCTTCATCAATCAGCCAGTCGTCATCTTGATGAAGAAAAAGGATTTCAAAACGGTTTCGTCCTAATTGTAGGTAGGGTCGCACATCTTTCTTATAGATCGCTTGTGTGCCATCACAATCAAACACCGCCACACCATTAACCCGCACCTCGGCATAGTAATCGACCCCGCCAATTACGAGATCCACTGCCGGAAATGCCAGCATCGCTTCATCAACTTCAATGTCGTGCATTAAATGCCACTCTTGCTCAGCAATGGCGGTTTCAGAGAGCGTATTTGGCAACACCTCACTGAGCGGTGCAGGGAAAGAAAGATCGTCTTGTGGGATAGAGAGATCGGTTAGCGGAGATAATTGCCACAGTCCGGCGAGAGAGAATTCCATGTTATACAAACTTGCGCTAGATCAATATTCGCTAGATTATAGTGAATACAAGTGAGTATAGATACCGCTTAGATACAAAAATACCAGCTTGATAAGCTGGTATTTGTAAAACAGTTTCCGATGCTAATCGCGTAGATTAGTAATCTTCGTCGTCTTCATCTTCTTCAGAGTACAGAGCGTCTTCGCCTTCGTAGTAAGTACCCCAACCATCGTAGATGATGTCGTATTTTTCAGCTAGGTGAACAAGTTTTTCAACTTGAGCATCGATCGCTTCTGCATTCAGTACAGATTCCATCGTTGCGTCACAGCAAAGTAGCTTGTTGCCATCTTCGTCTTCAGTTTCTTCTGCTTCTAGCACTTCGAAACCCATTTTGAACGCTTCAACGACTGCTTTTTCTAGCGTGTCGAAGTCTTCAGCGAATAGATGGTGCTCGATCTCGTATAGCGCATCTGGATCACTGCCGTCTTCAAGCAATGCTTGGATAATATCGCGAGTCTCTTCCTTTTGAATCTCAATTAATTCTTCTACTGATAGATATTCATCTTCGTGAGACATAGTTGTGCTCCAGAGTGTGATAACAATATTGACGATTTCTCGCGACGAAATATCGCACGGTTCAACAAAAAATACTACCCAGAATCGCTGCTCGCGATGATCTTTCTTGCGATCTTAGCCTTAAATGGGCGATCTTGAATGCAAATACTCTAATTTAACCACTTTATCCTCGCTAAGCCGACTTCAGAACAAAGTATCGCCTGGTCAATTAGACCAATTTCACTCAAAGCGAGTGTTTATCAATTATGGACGCATAACTAAACGCTCACTAAATTATGCATAAACATGAACTTAATCAGCTGCTTTAACTGAATTGATGCATAGCTATATCTCATTGAGTGCCGAACGATGCAGTATCAATCAACTCAGCTTACGAATAGAAACTCGCGAATGTGAAATGTTACAAAAAGCGCCATAAAGTTATATTCGCCAAAATAGCCCATTTTGCAGATAAAAAATTTACAAAGACACCAGTAGGCAGAAGTTAAATTTACAAAACAAGCTTGCATCTTTTAATTAACATTGTCATAAATGTAGTAGAACTTAATGTAAGGATACAAAATGAGTAAGTTGTATGTAGGCTCAGAAGTTGGTCAGTTGAAGCGAGTGTTGCTCCACCGCCCAGAGCGTGCGCTCACCCACCTCACACCATCAAACTGTCACGAACTCTTGTTTGATGATGTACTTGCAGTGGATGCAGCGGGTGAAGAGCATGATATTTTTGCCAATACCCTCAGAGGACAAGACGTCGAAGTTTTGCTCCTTCACGATTTATTAGTCGAAACGTTAGATGTACCAGAAGCGCGCGAATGGCTGCTCAACACCCAAATCTCTGATTTTCGTTACGGTCCCATGTTTGCCCGTGATTTCCGTCATTACTTATCAGAAATGGACAACGAGCATTTAGCTTGTGTATTGCTTGGTGGCTTAGCCTATTCTGAGTTACCGTTTAAGTCGGCTTCAATTTTGCCCAAGCTTAATCGCGCACTCGATTTTGCCATTGAACCGCTACCTAACCACCTATTTACCCGTGATACTTCATGCTGGGTCTATGGTGGCGTCTCGCTCAATCCAATGATGATGCCTGCTCGCCAACGCGAAACCAACCATCTCCGTGCCATCTATCATTGGCATCCAACGTTTGCCGGACAAGATTTTATTAAATATTTTGGTAACGAAGACCTTCACTATGATAACGCCACCATAGAAGGTGGTGATGTGCTAGTGATTGGTAAAGGCGCGGTGTTGATCGGCATGTCTGAACGTACGACTTCACAAGGAATTGAAAACTTAGCCGCTTCGCTATTTAAACATGGTCAAGCCTCGCAAGTCATCGTCACTGAACTGCCAAAAAACCGTGCCTGCATGCACTTAGATACAGTGATGACTCATATGGATATCGATACCTTCTCGCTCTATCCAGAAATTGTTCGTAAGGACATGAACACCTGGTGTCTCACGCCGAAAAATGATCACCAAATGCATATCGAACAAACCAATAACCTGGTGGGTTCAATTGAAAAAGCGCTCGGTTTAGATGCACTAAAAATTATCACTACGGGTGGCGATAGCTATGAAGCAGAACGAGAACAGTGGAATGACGCCAACAATGTCCTCACTGTGAAACCAGGCGTGGTAATTGGCTATGAACGCAATGTCTACACTAATGAGAAGTATGACAAAGCCGGAATCACCGTCTTACCGATTCCAGGTAACGAGCTTGGTCGCGGTCGCGGTGGCGCACGTTGTATGAGTTGCCCAATCGAGCGTGAGGGGATCTAAATAACGGAACGCAACGCTCACGGATACGGGAACGCACAGCATCTGCTGTGCTGCGGGAAAAATAGATAATGAGTTATTTTTACTTTCCTTAAAAACACCAAGGCTGACGTCATAGCGTCAGCCTTGTTTATTAATCAGAGCGAGATCGTTAAGACGCTCGCCTCCCAAATCTCGCAGCGAAGCGCTCCGTTATCCGTAGCGTAAGCGTTCTAAGTATCTATTACGCTACTCCGTACCACCCACTGTGATTGAGTCTAGTTTTAGTGTTGGTTGACCAACACCAACAGGCACGCTTTGACCCGCTTTACCACAAACGCCAACGCCGCGGTCAATGCTAAGATCATTACCGACCATCGAAACTTGCTGCATCGCTTCAATGCCTGAGCCAATCAGCGTGGCACCTTTCACAGGGCGAGTGATCTTACCGTCTTCAATTAAATAAGCTTCTGAGGTTGAGAACACAAACTTACCCGATGTGATATCTACCTGACCACCGCCAAAGTTTGGTGCATAGAGACCTTTTTTCACCGTAGAGATGATCTCTTCTGGCGTGTGCTCACCCGGCAACATGTAAGTGTTGGTCATGCGTGGCATTGGTAGGTGCGCGTACGACTCACGACGACCATTACCCGTTGGTGCAACACCCATTAGACGCGCATTCAATTTGTCTTGCATGTAGCCTTTTAGCACGCCGTTTTCAATCAGCGTGTTGTATTGACCCGCAACACCCTCATCATCAACGTTTAGCGAGCCGCGCAAGTCAGTCAAGGTACCATCATCAACGATGGTGCAGTGTTTCGAAGTTACTTGCTCGCCAATACGACCGCTAAATACTGAAGACTCTTTACGGTTAAAATCACCTTCTAACCCATGACCTACCGCTTCGTGTAGAAGAACACCCGGCCAACCAGAGCCTAGTACCACAGGCATGGTACCCGCAGGCGCGGCATCAGCGTCTAAGTTCACTAGCGCCATACGAATCGCTTCATCGGCAAATTGATACGCAACTTGCTGACCTTGTTGCGACGTTAGGAAGTAATCGTAAGTATAACGACCACCGCCACCGGCACTACCACGCTCACGGCGATCACCGCGTTGCGCTAGAACCGTAATTGAAAGGCGTACCAGTGGGCGAACATCGCCAGCGTAGGTGCCATCCGTCGCCGCAACCAGCATTTGCTCATGCACGCCACTTAGGCTAATTGAAACTTCTTGAATCAGAGGCTCTTTAGTACGAATGTACGCATCCAGCTCTTTCAATAGTGCGGTTTTCTGCTGTTTTTCCCACGTTTCTAGTGGGTTAACCGCTGCGTAATACGCTTGATTATCAAAACGTTTGAATGCTTGGACCTTGCCATTTTGACCTTGCTGCGCGATACCACGTGCGGCAATAGCACTCTGCTTAAGCCCTTCAAGCTGAATCTGATCTGAGTAAGCAAAACCCGTCTTTTCACCCGTAATTGCACGTACACCAAGGCCACAATCGATGTTAAATGAGCCATCTTTAATGATGCTATCTTCTAAAACCAGTGATTCATGCCAACTGGATTGGAAATAGATATCAGCGTAGTCAATCTGACGAGTCGCGATGCTTTCCAGCGTGCTCGCGATATCCTGCTCAGTTAAACCAGCAGGTTTTAGTAGGGCTTCTTCTACGTGATTAATTGTCATATTTTGCTCTTAAATTTTAATTCGATTATCAAAGCGGTTGTGCTGCATTACTGGCATGGTCGCTCTGATCTCTGTCACTGCTTGTAAATCTATCTCGACCAATAGATTACCCGCAGCGTCATCCAAACTGGCGAAGACTTCTCCCCATGGTGAAACCACCATAGAATGACCCCAAGTTTGTCGTCCACCTTGATGAACACCGGTCTGATTTACCGCGACAATCCAAGATTGGGTCTCGATGGCTCTCGCGGTTAATAATGGCTGCCAATGAGCCTGCCCTGTCACTGCGGTAAACGCAGCCGGCACCACAATAACATTCGCGCCTTGTCGAGCTAATTCACTGTATAGCTGCGGAAAACGTACATCATAGCAAATCGTTAGACCTAAGTGCGCGAAAGGCGTCTCTAATGACACAATCTCTTTGCCAGCGGTGAAAGTTTCAGACTCTCTATAACGTTGATGACTATCGGCGACATCGACATCAAACATATGCAGCTTGTCATAATCAGCAACCAACTCACCACTGCAGTTATAGACTAGCAGCGTTGTGGTCACCCCAACCTCACGTCTTATCGGCATACTCCCAACCAGCAACCACACTTGGTAGCGCTTTGCCATCTGCGCCAACTGGGTTTGCATTTCACCATCACCAATCGGCTCAGCATAATGGTGGTAGTCGGCACGAGATCCAAATACCACCGAGTTTTCTGGGGTAATAACCCAAGTCGCACCTTGCTCAGCAAGCGCTGCGACTTGTTGTTCAATATAAGCCAGATTAGCTTGAGGGTTTGGACCTGAAGTCATCTGAATCAAACCAACTCTATCCATGAGTCGCTCTCCTTTATTCGACAGCGTCTAGCAATTTCTTAGGTAATTTGAACTCGCCTTTGCTACGCGAAACTTCTGTTACGATTGGCGAATCCAGCGGTCCTTTCACTTCGTAGTCAACTTGAGTAAAGACTTCGACAACCGGTGAAATCACCGTGGTAATTGCTAATACGTATAACGCCGTCTGTGGTGCCACGGCAAAAGCACTTAATACCGGAATACCTGAGGTAATATCAGGTACAAAGTTAACAGCTGCATCGACGGTGCGGTTATTGAGGTTTGCCAACCCTTTGATGTTCATCTCACCAGCGACCGCATCCATACGGATGTCATTGGTCAAGAAGATGCCATTTTTTATCTCACCGCTACCCGTAATCGAGTTAAATGCCATCCCTTTATCAAAGACATCACTGAAATCGAGCTGCATCTTGCGGATGATCGAGTCCAAACTGAACAAGCCAAGTAATCTTGCCGCACCACTCACATCTGAAATCATGCCCTTGCCCAGCTTCGAATCAACACTGCCAGATAAGCTGCTGACACGCATGCCCCAAGGTGCGCCATCCCATTTAAGTGTGGCACGAATATCAAATGGTGCTTTCTGAATACCGGATGTCACGCCAAAGCGCTCCATCACTTCACTGTTGTTATCCCCTGAAATAGCGAGATTCATCTCAGTCTGGCTTTTATCACCATCAAGTAACCAACTGCCATCAACCTTAACTTGGCTACTGCCACTCTTAAGTGACAAATCTCGCCATTGCAAACTATTTCCCTGGCGCTGCAAGTCAAGATGCGCTTGCCCTAACTTATAACCCTGCACCCATAAATCATCGATAGCTAAGGTAATATTAGGCAATTGTTGATGAAGTTTGCGGTCAAATTCGGACACCAATGGTTGATTGGGGTCTTCAGCTTCAAACAAACTGCGTCGCTGAACCTCTTGCTGTTCAACCTCTGGGAAAAACAGGTGCAGATGATCCAATTTCACTGATAAATCATACGGTGCGATATAGTTCGCTTCACCTTGCGCTTGTTGACTATCTAAACTCATATGCCAACCCAAGTTTTTGCGCTTGGCATCGAAGTTAACGTCATTCCATTCCATGCTTGCCAGTTGCAGTTCATCTACATCAATGCTGAAACGCTCTGGCGTCGGAATGGTTGGTGTATTCAAATCTGCTAATGCCGACACTTGTGTCGTTTGAGGATGAGTCAGCGCACTGAGCCATGCATCTAAGTCAAACTGCTTAGCTCGGATCTGCAAATCATGACCCACTATCGGGCTTATTTTGAAACTCCCTTTACCCAACACTAAATTTGTAGCGGTTAGCACTGGCGTTTGAGGGCGAATATCAATTTCAGTTTGATATTTAAAGTCTGGAAGCTGTAAACGAGCGGTGACCGTCTCTTGGTTTCCGGAAGCTTGCAACTTAGCTTTGCCTTTCTGCCCGACTTTCCACTCTAGCGGATAAGGGTAAGTACTCGCTAACATCTGCATATCAGCGCTGGCATCAATCTGATAAGTAAAACCAACATCGTTCAATTGAATTTCAACATTGGTTTGCCAAGGCACATGCCCCGAGACAGGCTTAAGCCACTGCTCGCCCACATAAGGAGCTAATGGTTTGACTGACCAATCACCGACGACATCAACGCCAATGTTGTAGCCAGATTTCGAACTTTCACCATTAAAATCAATCGAAACGGGTTGCTTGAGTAGATTGGCAGACAAACCCGCCGCTTTAACCACATCATTATCAAACTCAATCCGACCAGAAACGTTATCCAACTCCATTGGCGGCGCATCAATGGTGACATCATTGCCTTTCAGTTCAGCGTAACCCCAAGCTCGGGTATCAAAATTATCGAATGGCACTTTCAGTTTAAAGTCAGAGGTGACTCTGCCATCAACTTGCACCGCAGTTAGCGCGGCACCAACTGAATCAACCAACGGAGAAGCCATCATATAATCGCGAACTTTATCGCCATCGCCCGAAACCGAAGCTTCAATTTCGATATGACCGTTTTCAGCAAGCTCAGGGATACGCCCTGTGATACGGCTTGCTTTAACGCCACGCAGTGTCGCACTATGTGAATCCAAATACATGGCGTCATTTTGAAATAACAGATTAAGTTGTAAGTCAGTAATCGAAGGCCAAGTCGTATCAAAACTAAAGGTAGCGTCTTTTAAACCCACCCAAGCTTGGAACATGCCCTGATTATTCTGATACGGGAAATCACCTAACTCGCCATACCACAACAACTTAGCCGTATCGACTTTACCGCCTTGTATCGCAGTCGAAAGGTAATCCGTGAGATCCTGACCTAATGCCAAGGTTGGCAAGTAACGCCAAGTTTCACTGGCATTAAACAAGTCAGCTTCTGCGTAAAAAGAGAGAAATGGACTTTTTCCACGTGGGAAATCTAAGCGAAACGCGCCCAGCACTTGCAAATCTGGTGTTGCTGCAGTGACTTTATCCGCCCATAAACGCCACCCTTGCTCGCCCAAGTTTTGCCAAACAATGTCGACTTCCGCTTGTTTAACCCGCAACGGTGCTTGGAATACGTCACCATAAGGTAAGACATCATCAATCAATGACGCTTGAATACGCGCTTGATGATAGTTACCACTAACTTTGGCATCGAGATGATGAACCCCTGGCAGTAACTCCCATTGCTCAATCTTACCTTTAACCAAATTCGCCGAGTACTTTATCGATTCCAGTTCGCTGCCCATTTGCACTCGGATATCTTCCAAGCGCCCGCCAAGCGCGAAAGTATGGAGTAGCTGACTCATTTGATCCGACTCAGGCGCGAGTTTCACTAACGGAGAAATAGCCTGTAGATCTAGTTGGGAAGCATTGAGTTGCCATTGTTGTGGCTGCCAGTTAAAGGCAATATCTAACTCTGGCCACTGGTAATCATCGGTGCGCAAGTTAAGTGAGTGAGCATTTACTTGCCAACCTTTGTCATTTGGCTCTAAAACAAATACCCCAGACTCAAACATCAGTTCATGGCGTCCGCCTTCCTGCCAAATCAACTCGGAAGGTAGCACTTCAACGTAAGCGTTAACGGGCTTACTGTGGGTTAAAGTTAGCCAAGCATTGAGGCTGACCTCGCCTTTCTCTATCCCAGTCTCATCTTGCAAATATTCGGTTAACCAAGGCGTAACTAATACATTCTCTGCCGATAGATAAAATTCACCGGACACATCCACCAGCGAGCCGTGATCGACAAAATTCGCTTTCACATCCAACGAGTTAATCTTGGCATCCGGAATGGTAATTTCACCTTCTGCAAGGTGATGACGACCTTGGTTATTCCATTTTAATTGGGCAATCTCTAAACGACGCTCTGCGCCATCAATCGCCATAAATTGGACGGTTGAGTCTTTAAGAGAAAAGTGATCAAGTTGACGAAGCAGCAGTTTATCAAGTTGCTCGACCACACTACGCTGCTCGCCTTGCGGAGCGAGCTTGGCGGTTTTATCACTTTGCTTGATCCACTGAATCGAGCGAATATCGACATTGAGCCCGTGGACACTTAAATCTGCCACGACCGGTTCAAGTTGGACAAGTGACTGAAAAAGGTCAAATTCCACTTCAACGGTTTGCGCAGCAAAACCGATACCACTTCCTTTTGGCGTATTAGCCCGCACATCCACGAGCGAGATTGAGGGATGAGTATTTCGCCAAAAACCACTGATATCACCAATTTCAAACTCCAAACCGGTTCCTTGATTAACCCAAGTTTGGATCTCTTTTTGAAAGTGATTCAGTTGTGGTAAAGCAATACGAAGCGTTGTGACAGCAATGGCAAGTAACACCATTACTGTCAAAAACACCCATAATAAACTTTGTGCGATACGATTAAATGTCGAGCTCACGCGTGCCTGCTACATCATGACAACATCGAAATGCTCTTGGATATAGAGCGGTTCTGATTGGATTTTCACTTGTTTACCAATAAAGACTTCTAGCTCTGCCAATGCATGTGACTCATCACCTTGCAAGGTATCAGCCACAGCTGGCGAAGCGTAGACAACAAAGTTATCTGCATCATAAGCACGGTTTACACGGGTAATCTCGCGCAAAATTTCAAAACAAACCGTCTCGACCGTCTTAACACGTCCACGACCTTCACAGGTTGGGCAAGTCGAACACAGTACGTGCTCAATACTCTCTCTGGTACGCTTACGTGTCATTTCAACCAGACCCAGGCTAGTAAAACCGTTGATATTGGTTTTAACGCGATCTTTATCTAAGGCATTTTCCAATGAAGTCACCACACGCTTGCGATGCTCTTCTGATAGCATATCGATAAAATCGATAATAATAATGCCGCCTAAATTGCGCAGACGCAGTTGGCGAGCAATTGCCTGAGTTGCCTCAATATTGGTATTGAAAATGGTTTCTTCTAAGTTACGACGTCCAACAAAAGCACCAGTGTTGATATCAATCGTCGTCATCGCTTCTGTCTGGTCGATAATCAAATAACCACCAGACTTCAGCTCAACTTTACGATCCAACGAACGCTGAATTTCATTCTCAGTGTCGTACATGTCGAAAATTGGCTTATCACCTTCATACAGCTCTAATTTCTCTGTCAATTCAGGCACATACTCAGAAGTAAACTCTTTCAGGTTTTCAAATTCTAAGCGAGAGTCGACTAAGATCTTGGTGAGCTCGGTACCTACAAAATCACGTAAGATACGCTGAGACAGCCCCAACTCTCCGTATAACGTAGAGCGTGTCTTGTACTTTGAACGGCGCTCATTCACTTTTGACCAGAGACGTTTTAAGAACGCCGCATCTTGTGAAAGCTCTTGTTCATCAGCTCCTTCCGCAGCAGTACGAATAATAAAACCGCCATCTTCATCGCAGTAATGAGCCACCACTTTTTTCAAACGGTCACGCTCTTTCTCGCTTTCAATACGCTGAGACACACCAACGTGGCTTGCCCCCGGCATAAAGACTAAATAGCGTGAAGGTAACGTGATGTCGGTCGTTAAGCGCGCACCTTTCGTGCCCAGCGGATCTTTTACCACCTGCACGACAATGTCTTGCCCTTGACGCACTAACTCAGAAATATCGCGAACTTGGAATTGCTGCTTTTCATTTTCTGCCACACACTCAGTGTGTGGGACAATATCTGAAGCATGAAGAAATGCCGCTTTGTCTAAACCAATGTCAACAAACGCCGCTTGCATTCCCGGTAAGACACGGCTGACTTTACCTTTGTAAATATTCCCTACAATGCCACGTTTCGCTTCACGCTCAACATGAACTTCTTGTAAGACACCTTCTTCGATCATCGCCACGCGCGTTTCGCTCGGGGTCACATTGATCAACAACTCTGCACTCATGAGCGCACCTCAAATTTGAATTATAAAAATTTGTGCAAGAGCTGGTCAGTTTCATATAGCGGTAAGCCAACGACAGCGTAATAACTGCCCTCGATTCGGGTGACAAAGCGCCCACCAAGTCCTTGGATCGCATAACTGCCAGCTTTATCGCATGGTTCGCCTGATTGCCAGTATTGTTCGATTTCTTGCTCTGACAAAGGTTTAAACCATACGTCGGTAGTCACAACTACCGTTTCTCGTTTTTGTTTGTTCGCAACCGTCACGGCGGTCATCACTTGATGAGCTCGTCCAGACAATTGCGTTAGCATCTGTTTCGCGTCTAGGTAGTCGCTTGGCTTCTCTAATACATTTTGTTCGCAGACCACGATGGTATCAGAGCCAATCACAATTGAGTCTGGCGACAATGCTACGCCTGCTAAGGCTTTGTCTTGCGACAAACGCGACACGTATTCAAATGGGCTTTCACCACGTTGACGCATCTCTTCAACATCGGTACGAATAACCGCGAACTGATAGCCCAATTGCTCAAGAAGCTCTTTGCGTCTTGGCGAGCCTGATGCCAACAGTATAGATGGCTGCATAATTACCTCACATGCCAATGACGTCTAACTCGTCGCATTAGCAAGAACATCCATGGCCACAGAATACAGTTAATCAAGCCTGCCCAAAGTGACGTCGGGTTAAAAGTAATGTCTTGAATTAAGTACTCACCAAAGAAAATCAGCACTTCCAATGCAATGGAAAGTAAGCCAATCACAATCGCTTGCTGCCACAGCGCCATATTACGTAATACGAGGAAATTCAAAGCCACGATATAGATTAAAATCGACATCATCATGCCACGAATACCCAGCGTCGAACCTAATAAAAGATCCCACAATAACCCCAATACTAGTGCAGTACCAACGTTTACGCGATTTGGTAGGGCTAACACCCAATAACAAGTCACCAATAATAGCCAAGAGGGGCGCAGTACATCGAGCACACCAGGCCATGGAATGGTCTGTAACGTTAAGGCAATAAGGAATGAAGTCAGAATGACCATCTTGCCTTTCATAATGCTATTGCCCATCCGTCGTTACCTCTACCATATTACTCGGCTCTGCTGACTGCACTTTTTCTTGGCGTGAATCACTTGGCCAAATCAATAGTAGGTAGCGCAGGCGTTCAAAATCTACCACAGGATCCGCTTCAATGATGGCAAATTCACGATGGCTATCACGCTCGACTTTATCGATATAAGCCACTGGGTACCCTTCAGGGTAAACACCGCCAAGACCAGAGGTCACTAAAAGGTCGCCTTCCTGAATATCAGTACTGATCGGGATGTGATCAAGATGGATCTTATCCACCTTGCTATTACCAGAGGCAATAACACGAATATCATTTCGAATAACTTGAACTGGAATCGCGCTGTTAGAGTCAGTCAGTAACAACACGCGGCTATTATGTGCCGAGACGAAAGTTACCTGACCTACGATGCCTTTCTCGTTCGCCACAGGTTGACCAACGTATACACCGTCTATGTGTCCCTTATCAATTACCACTTGATGACGATAAGGAGAGGAATCGACCGCCATGACTTCTGCCACGACTTTACGTTCATCACGAACAAATGATGAGCCGAGCAGTTTACGCAGGCGTTGGTTCTCTTCTCGATATTGATCAAGAAGGAGTAAATCATTTTTTAGACGCAGCACTTCTCGCTTGAGCACACGGTTACTTTCCATTGCCCCTTGACTGGTGTTGAATCGCTCATACACACCGTCAAACATCTCTCTTGGTACGTCAGCCAGATATTGAATTGGCGCAACCACACTATTCAATAAGTAGCGCACCTGAGCAAAAGCACCTAAACGACTATCAGCCAGCATAAGGCTGGCTGATAAAATCACGGCGAAAAATAGGCGTAATTGAAGTGAAGGTCCTCGGCCAAAAATAGGCTTCATTGAATATGAGTTCCTTGTTTCTATATTGTTTGCCCAGCGATTAAGCTGGGCAACAGCGATTACTCTTCGCTAAATAGATCGCCACCATGCATGTCGATCATTTCTAGTGCTTTACCACCACCACGAGCCACACAAGTTAGTGGATCTTCAGCGATAACAACTGGAATACCCGTCTCTTCAGTAAGTAGACGGTCTAGATCTTTCAGTAGTGCACCACCACCTGTTAGAACCATACCATTCTCAGAAATGTCTGAAGCTAGCTCTGGTGGACACTGCTCAAGAGCAACCATCACTGCTGATACGATACCCGTTAGCGGCTCTTGCAACGCTTCAAGGATTTCGTTTGAGTTCAGGCTAAAGCTGCGTGGCACACCTTCCGCTAGGTTACGACCACGAACTTCGATCTCTTGAACTTCATCGCCAGGGTAAGCAGAACCGATCTCATGTTTGATCTTTTCTGCTGTTGCTTCACCGATCAAGCTGCCGTAGTTACGACGTACGTAGTTGATGATCGCTTCATCAAAACGGTCACCACCGATACGCACAGATGATGAGTAAACCACACCATTTAGCGAGATAACGGCAACTTCAGTAGTACCACCACCGATATCGACCACCATTGAGCCAGTTGGTTCTGATACACGCAGACCAGCACCGATCGCTGCCGCCATCGGTTCATCAATTAGGTACACTTCACGAGCACCAGCACCCAGTGCTGATTCACGAATGGCACGACGCTCTACTTGTGTTGAACCACATGGTACACACACTAGCACGCGTGGGCTTGGCTTTAGCACACTGTTGTCATGCACTTGTTTGATGAAGTGCTGTAACATTTTTTCAGTTACGTAGAAATCAGCGATAACGCCATCTTTCATTGGACGGATCGCAGAGATGTTGCCTGGTGTACGACCAAGCATCTGCTTAGCAGCATGACCGACAGCGGCGACACTTTTACCCGCACGGTTACGATCTTGTCGAATTGCGACTACTGATGGTTCGTCAAGGACAATGCCTTGACCTTTGACATAAATAAGGGTGTTGGCTGTACCTAAATCGATTGATAGGTCATTCGAAAAGATGCCACGAAGTTTTTTGAACATATTCTTCGTTCGTCCTGAAAGAATTAGAAGATAAAAAATTGGTCTAAATGTACCAATGCCTCGCCATCACAGCAAGGCATTGTCTAAGAAAGATGGAGTGAAACACGCAATTTCTAACAGTTTCCTTACGTAAGCCCCCATTTGACCAAAATTTATTGTCCGGTAAGACCAGATTCACTGCGGAAAATGATCCTATCGTTACCGCGATAGATCCCGAAAGTGACAACTGTTGAAGGATCCTCATCCCCCTTTCCATGCCAATTATATTGCAGCCACGGCTGATCAAGCCCTGAACTACCACAACTGACTCCGACTTCATCCACTTGAGGTGAGACATGGGTCAAATCATCGATATCATCAAGACGTAACCAAAACTGAACTTGCTCACGTAACTGGCTGTCACTGGTATCCGCCGTCGCGACCAACTTATCCGATACGCCAAGCTCAACATTAGTCAATCCTGACGGTTCAGAGAGTTTTGAATCGGAGGCAATCGGTGCTTGGGGCCAAATGGTTTTCTTACATTGATAATCACTCGCAGCAGCAAACTTAGCCGCACTGTCGTCAACATTAGTGACAAAGTCGCTACCATCCCAATACTCCACTTTGAGTGGCACCTTAAGTGCAATACCCGAGGTGCCGCCTAAGCTGCTCAATACCATTCTTCCATAACGTAACTTAGGTTGATTGATGAACTGTTGGTAATCTTGAGAGGTATGAGAATCGAAAAAGACCGGATCGACACCTGTCACTTGCAAACCATAATCAGTGTTGTCTAACCCAGATCCGGTGTTAAATGGCCCATTTTCCTTGGTAATAATACTCGAACCAGTATTGCCCTGTTCAAATCGCATGACTCGAGCAGTAAGATCTTCTAGCTCCCAATAGGAATACCCCGAACTACCCAACGAGTCCTCGCGCCATTCGCCTAAAGCCAAGTCGAGATGAAGTGGGTTGTTGTCTTTGGCGCTACTGTCATCCCATAGCGCGAAGCTTGCCTGAAGACCTGGGGTAAAATGATGGTAGTTTTTGACCTGTGTATCACCCAACGCAAAAGCAGCAACTTTCACTTGAGCGCTCTCAAATGGCTGGCTTAAATAGGTGAAATCACCTTGATTGACTGGAGCTATCCACTCTGATTGACTAATCGCAAAATGATGCGGATAGAAACGTCCGACATCGGTACGCCCCTCATCAATCGTCATTCCTAGATATTGCCCAGAGGCAGACGCTTTCAGTTCAAGTTGTCCAACCTCAGTCCAACTCAAGTCGTTAAAACGATAGACACCACTTACTTGTGCTTGCTGTTGGTCATACTTAACCGACACCGTCCCTTTAAGTACGCCGTCAGCTAACGCAGGAGCAAGGACATTGTGTTTAAGCTGCACATCTATGTCATCGTCACCACCAAGAAAGAAATTGCTCGTTACATTATTGCTATTGCAGTAGTCAGGCTGGGTGGTAATTGGAGCCGATGAGCTCTCTAGCCAGCGAATGGGTAACACATTGACTGAGAATGGCTCACCTGCTGCGACAAAGCGAGCAGAGTTAACATCGCTAATATTGCCATTTGGTAAGAGCTCTTGATCTAGAGACTGACACAAAGCAAAAGTCCAAGGACGCGCTTTAAATTTTAGCTCGCCGACAACGTCCACCTCATCTTTGGAGCCAGATAGTTCGGAAGGGCAATCTTTAACGTTATCACCAAAATCACTGCACTTTACCGTATCTTTTAGCGTAGCGGTGAACTCCCCAGCATCATCAAAACGCAATGGTGCAACAGCTTCGCCATCTTTAAACGCAGCGGAAAATGTCAGTTTGTTTTTATTGTCGCTCCAGTTGCCTGGAGAAAACTTAGCATTGACTAGATGAGATAAATTGAGTGATTGCTGGTAATTACCAAAAATCGGCTTATTGCTGTTATCACAAGCAAGTGCATGAATTTTTACGCTATCAGGCTTACCTGCAATTAGCTCTTTCTCTGCGCCGCCATTGATATCGAACACCACTGGCGCATAAACCACGTCGCTATCGTCAAAAACACTATCTTCAGCGCCAACAAGATGGGCTTTTACCGCGATTGGTCCATAGTTATTGTTTGCTTTGTCTTTAATATTGAATACAAAACGACTACGAGTCGCGTCAAAAGTATCTAGTTCAAACGTCAGGGCACCATTTTGAGTTGAGTATAATGAGACTTTACTATCACCAATGTCAGTGATTGGTCGGTTGTCTTTATCATAGACATAGACGTAAACCTTATTCTCTGCCGCACACTGCAGATACATATTAGTTGGCTTGATTTCAATCTTGGCTATCTCTGGGGTAGGTACTAGGCATTTGGCGGAAATCGCATTAAAGATATTACGTCCCCCAGCTATCGATACGCTGTTAGATGTCACTCCACCATTAAACACATGATCATACCCTTGAATATCAAACCCACTGCGGTTACTTGATCCCGGGTGTATATAGATATGAGCATTAATTTTATTTTTTACATACTCTTTTTTGCCAAATAAATAACTCTCTCCGACCGTAAATCCCGCGATGTCTCCATGCCCAACAAATAGCAGTGATTTAGGGTTAAGTTGATTAATCTCAATATTGTTACCAGCAAGTTCTATCACTTCATAGTGAATCTGAGTATCTGACCCGAGCTCTATTTTTGATTGCTCTAGCATAGATAACATGTTCATTTGATACTCACCAGCGAGTCGCAGTGTTGCTTTCGCCTCAACTGTAATCGATTGATAAATTCCTCTCGGTAGTGAGCAAATATCACCAGAAACGCAAGTAAAATTATCTTTGCTATTTTTTAGTTTAGGGAGTTTAGCTGGTATATTTTCATACGCATGGGCAGTTGTTACACACATAGCGCCAGTAGAACTCTGATCGTAATAACATCCAGGCGCATTATTGTATGGTTCGAAAAATGACAATATATCGCTTGATTTCAAAAACATTTTATTGGTGCTAGCAATAATTAATGCACCATAAGGCTTACCAGAATTATCATAATTATTTGTTTGAGCAACACCAGGAATCAACAAACAAGGTTCAATGGGTTTTATCGGCTTCTTAGCATAAACGGTACTCTGAAAAGACAGATTACAAAGAACTATTCCAAGCAGCATTATCAGTTTGTTTCTCATTCTGCCTCCCTCACCCAAATTTCTTCCGTTCGCTCAACCAGACTCTTTCCTGAGCCGCAGCTCACTTGAGCGCGCAATTTGAAGTAATTCATCTCATCCAAAGTACCAACTGGAGAACAACTTAGTTCCTCTAGCGTACAATTAATCTGTGAGTCCAAAAATACCCCTGTGGCATCAACAAAATCAGGGAAGGTTATCCCATCGCACTGCTCTGCGACCTTGGATTCAGTAGAAGTTAGAGGATAAAAACGGGTCAGTACTTGTTCATTTACCGACTGAGCCAACAGCCAAGCTTGAGTCCCCAGTACATCTTTGCTGTGCGCATCATGATTCGACCACTCGAACCGTGATAACTGGGTCGCGAGAAAGCCCATCACAACCAGGACAAACACCACCACGATTAATAAACTGCCTTGTTGCTGAACTCTATGGGACATTAAGCACCTGCACATCTTGCTGGAAGCGAGTTGACTCGCCACGTTGTGAGAAGGTCAGATCTAGGTGAACCACGCCAGTATATTGAACGCTGGCAGGCGTATAAGAGATCGCGCCGCTTACTGAGGCATCAGAAATATCGGTTAATGGCAAAGCATCACCAGACAACCCGATCGTTCGTGTGATGCGCCCGCCTGCAATACAGTAAGAAATACGTCGCGCATCCGCAGTAATATAGTGACGATTGACCACTGAACCACCGAGTAGATCCTCCGCGACATCGGGAATGGTAAAGGTCGCCCCCGAAATCGTCGCGCCGGATATTTTAGCGACGTCGGTCAATGCGAAGCTGTTATCGAGATCCGTCAAGTTTTCACTCGGCGCGAGCAATTGGGTTGGATTAATCACCAAGCGTTGATCTTTTAACGTATCAACGTCAGCCGCCGAGTTGCCAATGATGAAATTAATATCGCTACCAGATACAGCATAAAAGCCCGAGTCAATAATTGGGTAAAACGACAAGCAGTCGCCATCAGCAACAAAAATATTTGGCACAGCATGGCGAGCCTCACGTGTTATTTTTTCGAGTGCGAAGCGCGCCTGGGTTTGCATCGCTTGTCGATCGGCACTTTGTGCATAACCTTTGGTTCCGAGCTCAATAAAACCCGCGATACCTAAGATCAATATGGCGCTAATCACTATGGTGATCACCATTTCTAATAGAGTAAAACCACGAACACGCATTAGTAGTTCCCTCGGTAAGCAATCAGTTTTATCGGTGTTTGGCTCCCTGCCGAGACAACAACTGAAAGTTGTTTTAACGTGGGCTCTGCTGGCGCTGACGGTGAGTAAGCCACATTGATATCAAGCTTAAAGTTGTGGTAACCACTCTCTTCCCCCTGAGAAATCAGCGCATACAAGTCACCACAACTGGCAGAGCCGTTCGGTACCCAGCAACCAGAAAAATCATCAACATCATTAAAATTTTGTGGTGATTCGCCTTCATCCCCCAAATCAGCAGTTAGCGTGCAAGAATTAGACGAACCATCTAAGGTCGAGCAACGCACTGCACCCAAATCATCACTATGATGATCAAATTTACTTGCGAGCATTTTAGTCATGATACTTTGCCCTAATGCTGCGGCTCGAGTTTGGTAATGTGGATCGGCAGAACGCGAAAGTTGCGGAAATAAAAAACTGCTGAGACTCAACATCGCCACTGCCATGATCACCATCGCAATCACACTTTCAATCAGGGTAAAGCCACGCGTTTTAACCATTAGTGACACCCCGACTTAGAGATCAGTCCATTGGTACAGATCCAGACTGACGCTTGGCTGCTTGCTGCTAATATTTTTATTTCGACATCCGACAAGCCAATGGCATTGCCCAGTAGATCAAATCGAATCTCACTCACGCTAGTCGAAAACGTAACATCATCGACCGAGACCCAATCACTGCGACCTTGTTGATCAGCACAGCCAAGTATTGAACCAAAACAGTTGGCATTAATTGATAAAATAAATTCATCCCTGATAGTAGTCGTATTGGATTGCATGCGATTGAGTTGCACTTGACGCGCAACAGAGATAATCGAGTCTTGGATAACAGGCGCCGAGAAACTGCCGACACCAATGTATCGACTTGTGGCATAAAGAGAAACTATGGTCAGCAAGATGATCACGATGATCAACTCAACTAAGGTAAAAGCCCATTGCTTGCGAATATTCATCCTACTCTTCGTCAGCTCTAGGTAAGTCTTTGCAGTATATCGTTTCTTATGACGATAAAGTTAAATGATTGATAATTTTGAGACGGGTATAAAAAAGGCCAGCAAGGCTGTAATGCCAGTCAGTTAAGCTGACTGGCATTTTTTCTATTTGTCGCATATTTCTTGGGTTTCAGTTTCACCCAACGAGGATAACTTCTATCTTCTCTTCGGGGGGGTAGGATAAACATGGATATTTGCTGTAGTAGCACTTCATAGTGTTTAGGGAGTTTCCCTGGACTCGTTAAAGGTAAAGCTGCAAAGTATTGAGTCACAGCCATGGCACTACTCGTAAAGCTTAATTGGTTCGGCCAAACGCTATCTAACTTGCTCGCCGCTTTTGTCATAACCTGCCTTATAAGGTTATAGGCTAGCAAAATCCCCCAGAGCTCCTGTCTAACCATATCTGGGCGCTTACTTCGCAATGTATACTCACTATCAAGCAAGGTTTGCTTCATTTCTCTATAGCCTAATTCGATTTCCCAACGATAGCGATAGAGCTCTACAATGTCTTCTCCGGGAAAGCGCAACCCATCACGCATTGAGGTAAGAACCTGATACTCCTTACCTTTAATGGCTTTCGATACCAACCTTGCTTCTATTATCTCAGGCAGGTCACTGAACTTCTTCCTTGCCTGAGGTGATGTTTTTATAGCAACGATAGCATCACTCTGACTGTATTTATGGACAACTTCATACTGAAAGTCTTTTCTCACAGGGAGCATCCAATGCCTTTCTTGACCTACTTTGTTCCAGCGATTAAGCAGCCCTAAAGAGTAATATCCTTTGTCAAAAATGGTCAGTGATTGATCTGGCGTTTGTTCAATAAGCTCTTCTGCGAGCCGCATTTCGCTGGTGCGATAGTCAGAGAATGCACTATCGATTAGCTGATGACTTGTAAGCTCCATCAAGCAAACCATGCGGACCTTAGGGTAAATATTCTCAGATGATTGATTGCGCTGCGCTTTAAACTCTTGATGATTTTCGGGTGTATCTGTCGTTCTCCAAACGACACCATCGACAGATAGAAGGTTTAGTCCACACCAAGTTTCGAAGTTAGACGACTGATAGCTATGCGCAGCCATCTTCTTAAAGACTTGCTTTACACCTTCTTCGCCTAATCTCTGTCTCGCTTGAACAACTGCACTTGGTGCAACAAAACGTTGTTTGTCTGGCAAGACAATATCGAGTTGGTTAGCAATATCCCAAACAGATTGTTGACGAAAGAGACTCATTCCAACAACGGACCAAAGTACGGCTTCTAAAGGTAACCGTCTTCTTCTAACGGTTGCTACACCAGCTTGCTCAAAACCTTGCTGGATAAGCTCTGGACTAAGAATGTCAGAGTATTTATCAAAGTGGTGGAAGGTATTACATGACCGAAAAGTATTGGCAAGTTGGCTTTCTAAAGACATAAAAAAATCCGATATTAGTTTCCTAATATCGGATTTTGAAGCCTTTTGAGGATCGGTCAAATGATCTCACAAATTTCTTAACTGATCGGCATTACAGCAAGGCTGACCTTTTTTGTTTTGACTATTTACTTACAATCACCTGTGATTGAAGTTTTAGCTGCAGACGCTGCGGTGCTACCGGTCGCTTCTGTGTATGTTACATAACAATCCGATGCTACAATTTTCGCGTAATCGGCATTATCCATTTTAAAGGTAATAACCATTGCAGAAGCACCTGAAGGTGCACGAGACCAATCTGAATCTAAACCAACTACCGCTTTGACAAGACCGGCATCTGTTGCTGTTGGGTAACCATAATTGGTAGCAATACCTTCTACTTCAGGAGCCGGTGTGTCACCCTTCTGTTTATTTTCAACACCATCAACTGCCGCTTTACCAAACGTAATACCAGCCGCACCATCGATAGCACCTTTTAAACCTTGGATAGAAGCAACACGCGCATCATCTTGAAGGTTTAGGAAACGTGGCGCTGCCGTCACTGCAAGAATACCTAGAATAACAATTACCACCACTAGTTCGATTAGGGTGAAACCGCCTTGTCTTTTCATAGTAAAATCTCTCAATTTTGTTAGTTATTTTTCGCAGTATTACTGCAAGGTTACGGTCACACGACCAGTTGCAACTTCATACTCAAACTTATGTCTAGTCGACCCTTCGAGTTGTGTATAAACACAAGTGTGGATACTAGGCAAAGCTTGAGCTGAATAATGTATGCTAGAGTTATCTTTAGCATTATCAACAGTATCAACCTTTGGAGGATTTTGAAGCAAGTTCTCCATCAAGTTTATACATGCAGAATCTGTTAACTGAATCGAAGAATTACCAACTTCAGTAAATAGATCGATTGGATAACCATCACGAAAGCCGCTCGGTGTACCATCAGGATTGACTGAGCGAGTTAGCCAAAATTCGGTACCGTCATAATTGACCACGTTATAGGTGACACCATCAATGGTTTTGCTCGGGCGAGCCTCAGCTTCCCATTGAGCACGAGCTGAAATCACGCCATTGCCAAAGCCGCTTGCTACGCCTTCGATACTGGCTTCTTTCGCCCCATCAACGACTTCTAAAAAACGAGGTAATGCCGTCACCGCTAACAAACCTATCACCACAATAACAATGACAAGCTCAAGCAATGAGAAACCAGTTTGTTCTCTGTTCATGATGCTAAAGTTAAACCTTTTGTACTATTAATTATACGCTTATTAAACAAATTTACTATGGATATGCGTCAAAATTTTTATTCCGCCGTAAAAATGACGTTAACTACAAACTTGTCATCAATTAAACTCACTTCTAAGCGGTCTTTCGCAGAAAAAGAGTAATCACACTGATAATTCGATGCTTTTGAATTGTCATTTATTTTGTCTGGCAAACTTCCTAAAACGCGCTGTTCTTCGTAAAACAGTTTCCACCAGTAATTACAGTCAACTTTGCTCGCTTGATTAAGCGGCAGTGCCCAGCCTTTCGCTGAGAACTGAATAAACTTTTGGTTTACTTGTAGCTGTTCCGGTTGACCCGCAAGTAACCACTGCTGCTGATAATAATTGGCTCGTTCCAGTATGCGTTTACTGGCAACCGATAAAGCGGTGCTTTCTGTTTGAGCCATCAGCTTATGCCAAGAGAACAGCAACACGCCACAAAGCAGGATAATCATCATCAGCCAAACCGCGAAGCGCTTCTCTAATACCAAATCAGCGATGCTAGCCCTTAATCCCGTCATACATACTCCACATCGGCAAGAAAATACCCAGAGCTAAGATCAACACCATACCCGCCACAACAATCAGCAAGAACGGCTCAATACGAGCGGTTAAGGTTTTCAAGTCGTAATCGACTTCACGATCGTAAAAGTCAGCAACTTCAACTAAAAGCTCATCAATACGACCGGTCTCTTCGCCAACAGAGATCATCTGAATCACTAGCGGCGTAAAAACACCACTGGCAATGGCGGTATTAGAAATCGAGCTACCTGCCTCGATCGCCGATTTCATTTCTAACAAGCGATTTTCTAGAAAACGGTTATCCAAAGCTTCGGCAGAAAGTGATAACGACTGATTTAATGGCACGCCCGCTTTAAGCATCAAAGAAAAGGTGCGCGAGAAGCGCGCCAACTGAGCTCGATTAACCACGCTGCCAAACACGGGCATACGTAAGCGGAATCGATCCCATTTTTCTCGACCGCTGTCGGTTTTCGTCCACGAACGAAAAGCAAATAACAAGGCAAAAATTGCCCCCAGCATCGCCGCCCAATAATTGACAAAAAAGTCTGAAGTGGCGATCAAGATCCGCGTTGGCAAAGGCAAGTCGACACCAAAGCGTTCAAACATTGAGGTAAATTGCGGGATCACTTTGACGTTAAGAATAAACATCGCCAAGGTGATAAAAATAATCACAAATACAGGATAACGCATTGCGGTTTTAATTCGCTTACGCGTCTCTAGCTCTTGTTCATAGTATTGCGCCAGTTGTAATAGCGCATCGTCTAGGCGACCGGTGTTCTCCCCCACACTCAGCATTGAAACAAACAACGGGCTGAATATTTTCGGGTGCAGCTGCATCGCTGACGACAAGTTACGCCCGTTGGTGAGCTCGTTCGTCACCTCTTCAAGCGCTTCTTTTAGCTGCTTGTTGGTGCAATTTTGTGTTAGTCCGCGCATAGCGCGCAGCAAGGGTACGCCAGCTTTGGTCAAGCTATACATCTGACGACAAAATATTACCATCACCTCAAGAGGGACTGATGGCGTAAACAACGCCGATAAATCAAAAGAGGCGGCGCCGCCTTTTTTACCCGCTTTGATCTCAGTTGGAATCACACCTTTGGCGATCAATGCTTCTGTCGCTAACTCAAGGGTGGCAGCCTCAACTTGCCCCGAGACTTTGCTGCCATCTAAATTGCGTCCTTGATAGTTGAAAACTGACATACCAATTCCTACAAGTAAATCGCTTGAACGCTACCTGATGAGTCGCCTTCACCGAGATTCATCACTTCTTCAAAGCTCACGATACCTTGCAATGCCAATTCCATAGCAGAAGCAAGCAATGGCTTATAATTAGGGGCGTTTCTTGCCACTTGCGCAAAACCCACCGCATCATTCGCTCGTAATGCATCCATCATGGTCTGCTCTAACTCAAGCATTTCAAATACACCAATACGACCACGATAACCGGTTAAGTTACAGTTCTGACAACCGCGCCCACGGACAAAACTGGCTTCAACCTGATTTGGGAAGCGCTGGGTTAACCACTGGCGATGACTCTCTTCAAGATGGTGTTCCGTTTTACAATCTGGGCAAACTTTACGTACCAAGCGCTGAGCAACGACAGCTCGTACCGCACTTGCGACCAAATAGCCCGGAGCGCCCATATCCATCATGCGTAAAGCACTATCTACGGCATCGTTGGTATGCAAGGTACTTAGCACCAAGTGACCCGTTAATGCGGCTCGCAGACCGATCTCTACCGTCTCTTGGTCACGCATCTCACCGACTAGGATAATGTCCGGGTCTTGGCGAAGGAAAGTACGTAAGATGGTCGAGAAATCGAGATTGATCTTGGAGTTAACTTGAACTTGGTTCACTCGTGGCAGACGGTACTCCACCGGATCTTCCGCAGTAATGATCTTCTTACTTGGCTCGTTAAGTTCACTCAGCGCACCATACAAGGTGGTCGTTTTACCCGAACCAGTCGGTCCGGTAACCAAAATCATACCGTGTGGACGACGCAACTGTTTACGCAGACGGCTTAGCAGCTCTGGAGGTAAGCCTGACTCTTCCAACTTTCTGACGCCAGAAGATTGGTTGAGTAGACGCATTACTACTGATTCGCCATATTGCACTGGCATGGTCGACATACGAATATCGACAGATTGACCTTTGGCTTTGATATTAAAGCGACCATCTTGAGGCAAACGCTTTTCAGAAATATCTAAGTTAGCCATCAGTTTAAGGCGCAGAACTAACGCTGATGCAATGTTGATTTCATTCAGTAATGTTTCATGCAGAACACCATCAATACGTTGACGTAAGCGCAGTACATTAGCATCGGGTTCAATATGGATATCCGACGCACCGACTTGAATTGCATCTTCAAACAGTGAGTTGATCAGCTTAACAACCGTCACTTCATCGCTGTCATCATCTTCAATATTGAAATCAAACGCTTCGTTAACTTGATGTTCCGCTTGTAACTGCTCAGCAAACGAGGCGATCTCTTTGGTACGACGATAGTAACGATCGAACCCTTCAACCAATTGTTTTTCTGGAGCAATCACAAACTCAATCGAGTATTGCGGCAACTGAGATAACAACGCTTCTTGAGCAAACAGATCCGCAGGATCACTCATCGCTACGCGTAAAGAGTCTTGGTTGCGACCAATCACCAACGCACGCAAACGGCGAGCATGAACTTCCGGCAGAAGTTGTACCGCATCAATATCAATATTCATGCGGCTTAGATCAATCAGTGGTACATCCAACTGCTGAGAGAGGAAGGTCAGCATTTGCTTCTCGGTTAAGAAACCGAGATCGATCAGCGTTGCTCCCAGCTTGCGCCCAGAACCCTGCTGCTCTGCCAGTGCCAACTCCACTTGTTGCTCAGTGATAATGCCTTCTTCGACTAACAAGTCACCGAGGCGTTTTCTTAATCTAATTTGCATCTGGCTGCTCCTGTAATCGATTCAGCAAAGCCAAACGATCACGAATAAACTGTTGCGATTGGCTCGAGATGCCGACTTTATCGATCGCTTGTTGGTAAGAGAGTTTCGCTTGAGGTAACTCAAAAGCGCGCTCTTGCTGAATAGCTAAGCCAAGCCACCAGCGTCCATTGTCAGGCTCTAACTCCACCAGCTTCTGATAGCTTTCTATCGCCAGTGGATCTTGCGCGCTTTTCTGCGCTAACGCAGCACGTAACGAAAGGTATTCACTGCTTGGATTACGCGGCAAGTATGTAAGTGGCGTTAACGCCGCACTGGTTTGCTTCTCTTTAAGCAGTAATTTTGCCAACGCAAGACGTAGATTTTGATCATCATTATCGATTGAGATGCCTTTTTGCAGCAACTCGACTGACTTGCGCACTTCCGCTTTACCGTAATAAAGTGCAGCCAATGTTTGACGAACCTTACTGTCGCGTGGCGTGTAGCGCAGCGCATCTTGATAATGACTAATCGCACCAGCAAGATCGTTGGCATCAAGCGACTTTTTCGCACGAATTTGCGCTTTTTCCGCCAACTGCGTTGGCGTTAATTCGACTTGCTCAACTACCACGCTCCCTTCCGCAGCGTTTGACTGCGGCGAGTTTTCGGCAACGTTTTCAGTAACGCTTGAGGTTTGAACAGGTTGAGCGCTGGCAACTAACATCGGAGCCGGTCTCACATCCTGTTCTTGCCGCTTAGGCAGTGGCGCTGTAATAACTTGGTTTTTGGTAACTGTTTGCTGGGTAACCAGAGGTTTGACACTTTCCGTTGCCTGCGCTGCTTTAGAGACAACTTGTTCAGTCGAGCTTTGGATAACCACTGGCGCATCATAAATTGGCTGACTTGCTTGAACAATTTTGCTGGTTGGCGAAATCACTGTAGGCTCAAGTGGTGTTTCAGATTGAGACTGACTAACTGATACTTGAGTAATCGATTGTCTCTCCACTTGAGGCTGCTGAGAAACCGCCCAACCGCCCACGGCTAAACTCAAACTAAATCCACCGATCAGCCAAGGTAGCGCGTTGCTGCGCTTAACGACGGGTACTTGCGCTTTCTCGATCTCAACTTTTGATACAGTCTGCGACTTTGATAATTCAGACAGCGCGTTATTAATCGCACTCATGTGTTAACTCCAACCCCATAGCACTGGGCTTTTATATTTAGGTTTGCAAGCATCAAACGTGTCATGCATGGCTGCGTATAAATGATGATTAGCAATTTTAGCCAGTTGCTGACTGCTGGCTAAAACTAAACTCTTATGACAAATTTGGTTGATCAGCCTCGGAACGCCTTGGCTCGCACGCCAAATGGCTTTCTTTTGGGCCAGAGTAAATATCTCGCTATCAGCTCCCGCTTTCGTGGTTCGATTACCGATATATGCCACGGTTTCATGCAACGAAAGCGCTCGCAATTGGGCATTAAAAGTGATGCGCTGACGAAACTGACGCAAATGATGTTGCTGAAGACGTTCATCTAATTCTGGCTGCCCAAACAGCACGATTTGCATCAGCTTACGTTGTTCTGTTTCTAAGTTGCCAAACAGACGCAAGACCTCTAAAGCTTCATCACTGAGAGCTTGAGCTTCATCGACCAAAACCACAACTTGCTTACCTTGCTTAGTCAGCTCAATCAATCTTTGCTGAATCTGATCAACAATCTTGCTATTGCTTGCGACATCGAGACCAAGTTCAGTTGCCACAGATTGCCTTAACTCAACTCCGGACAAAGCAGGATTAGGTAAATAGACCAATTGAACGTGAGATTCAAAGTGGTTCACCAACATCCGGCATACCATGGTTTTACCTGTACCAACCTCACCCGTCACTTTGATCACCCCTTCTCCCATCGAAAGTGCAGAATTGACCATTTGTATCGCTTCGTAGTGAGGCTCTAACCCCAAAAACAGTTCAGTATTTGGCGTGAGATGGAATGGCAATTGGTTAAAGCCAAAATGCTCTAAATACATAGCGAATTACTGCGACTGTTCAGGGAACCACTCTTGCAGTAGATCTCGTGAACGCTCTAACTCTTTCTGCCAAGTATTCACACCCACAACGGTTGGTTTTAGCAAGATAACAAGCTCGGTTTTCTGTTGCAGCTTGGTTGTGTTTCTAAATAAATGCCCTAACCCTGGTACATCGCCTAAAAATGGCACTTTAGACACCTGATCAATGGTGTTGGACTTCATCAAGCCACCGATCACCACTACGTCCCCATCTTGTGCACGAATCACGGAGTCAGACTCACGAATCGAACTGCTCGCCAATGGCAGAACAATGTTGTTCCCACCAAACTCAATACGCTTATTCTGCTCTTCAACTTCAATCACCGCTGGGTGAACATGCAGCAGTACATTGCCTTGGTCATCAATCTGTGGGGTAACATCGAGAGAGATGCCTGAGAAGAATGGCGTCAACTCCACTTCAGGAGATGGCTCTGCGTTATCACCTGAGCCAGTTTCACTCGACAGGTTTGTGACAAAGTACTCGTCGGTACCGACTTTAATCACCGCTTTTTGGTTGTTAGAAGCCGTCACGCGCGGGCTTGAAAGTACGTTCAAATCCCCTTGCGTCGCCATAAAGCTGATCACTGCATCAAAACTACCGCCAGATACCACTAAGTTCGTTTGCCCACCTAATAGGGTGCCAATCGCATCTAAACCAGGTAATACCGAAGCAATTGGGTTGCCGTTGGCATCACGATTAATCGTGCCTTGACCAATAGAGAAATCGTTGCCATTTGAGCTGAATGCTTTGTTCCAATTAATCCCCTGCTGATAGCCATCACTCAAGGTCACTTCCAAGATTTTCGCTTCAAGGATCACTTGGCGGTGCATGCGCTGTTGCGATATGCCTAAGAACTCACGAACCTGACGAATTTCATCTGGGTAAGCACGCACGGTAATCACGCTCGCTTGCGGTGTAACAACGACCGACTGCCCTTTGCCACTGCCAATCAGCTGTGCAACCGCCGTTTGCAATTGCGGCCAAAAATCACTTTCATTGGTGGTTTCAATTTCAGTACCGCCATTGGAAGTCGTGGTCGAACTCGATGAATCATCAGAGTCTGAATCACCTGATGAGCTCGTGCCGGTATTAGTTACCGTTCCTGTCGTGATCGAGGTTAATGAGCGACCTGTGCGCTTGAACTGCAAGTAATCGACTGGGATAGTCACCGTGCGCAAACCCGCGGGATAAACTTGAATCACCTTGCCGACAACCTGAACGTCGTAGCCGTACATATCACTGACGACTGACAGCACTTCATCTAAGGTGACATCAGATAAATTGACTGTAATTTTGCCCGTGACATTAGGGTGAATCGCCGCGCTATACTCGGTACCCTTCACTAGACTGGCAAAAAATGAGCGGGCATCAACACCGTTGGCTTTAATACGAAAGCGCTTCATGGTGTTATTTTGCTCGAGCGCAACACCATCCAAATCAGGCATTAGATCTGCTTCAACCGATGCTGGCAATTCTTGCAACGCTCGACTATTCGATTGATTAATCGCTTCATTTAAGACACTTTTCGCTTCTACAGGATCTCTATGTCCCATAGAGCAACCAGCTAATGAAGCGAGAGAGATAGCTAAAACAAGTTTACGCATACAATTCCAACAACCTTATTGTTTTACTTCTAAAGGAAAAGGTTCCAGTTTCCACTGTTTATTACCACGGGTTACGGTAACGAAATCCGGATTAATCTGTTTAACACTAAAGCCAGAGATTTTCTCACCACGTGCTTTAGTCTTACCATCCAAAATTGCGTAACACTCTTCACGCTCACCACAGACTATGCTCTGTAAATTGGGTACTCGATAACTCACCACCTTTTTCACTTGAGCCGTTTTAACTGGAGCTTGCCAGTCAAGTGGTGCGGTCGGATCTTGTGATGCCAGTGTAAGTGGTGATATCAAGAGCAAAAATAACAAACTTTTGTTAGCCACCAATAAACTCCTGTCTCGTACCAAGGGTGTATACCTCAAGAATCAAGCGCGCGTTAGGGTACGCATCAACTTGATAATTAAAACTGCGCCAATAATAGTTAACCGGCAAAGATTCCAAGGTTTCTAAATATTTTAAAATGGCAAAGTAGTTGCCTGTTAGCTCCAAACGGACCGGGTGTAAGTAATACCCTGCGTAGTGTTCCGATGCGGCGCCACTAATAATCGGTTCAGCTTTTAATGACTCTAAAGAGACTAAATGCAGATCTTTACTGCCAAGCAAAACCTCTTCTAATAATTTCGCCATTTGACTTGGCGAAATAAGGTTTTCGATTACTTTGGCTAATTTGCCAGACAGCGCTTGGCTCTCTGTTAGTAAACGCTGGTACTCAATATTGATTGACTGGTCTGGGTCTTTTTTTAGCTTGGCGGTGATCGCTACAATTTCACTGTCTAAACGAATATTGTTTTGTTCAACAGCGACAATTTGTTGACGATAACTGCGATTAGCTTTCAACGCGGGTTCCAACAAAAGAGTAAACATCGCCACCAAAACTAACGCGACAGTACAAATAGCAATCAACCATTTCTCACGCACACTCAATTTGAGGAACTGCTCGCTCCACTTTTGCCAATATGCTTTCATTACTGCGTCTCTTTTTCTTGGGTACGTAACTCAAACGTCAGAATATTGTTCTCGTTGCGAGCTATTTTTAGCTTTTCAAACGAACGACCAACCAAGTTAATTTCACTCTTAAACTGGTTTACCCAGTTAGGTATCGCTTGAGGATCACGTGCTAATCCTTTGATGTCCAGATTGGCATCATTCATTTGAATCGAAGTGAGTGAAATATCTTTACGTCCCAACTGCGCCAAAGATTGCATCACTCCGGAATAGCCCGCCTGCAATTGACCATCATATTTCGCCACTGCAGCAAGTGAGTCTTGCTTGGATTTAATCTCTTCTTTTAGACGCTCCACCGCATGCACTTTTTCTGGTGAAGGGCGATGTTTAGCTAAACGCTGCTTCAGGCTTGCAACCTGCTGATTGTATTCTTGTTGTTGTGACTGTGCGATTTGTAGTTGGCTTTGTAACTGACTGTTCTGCCATGTTAAATAGCCAAAACTCGCTGACAATACCCCGACCAAAACCAATGTCAGTAAAGCGACATTAGTTAAAGTAAAGTGTTCAACTTTTGGCTTTAAATGGTCTGGATAGAGGTTGATAACAAATAAGCTCTCATCGCTCATCGCATCAATCAACAGCTTCCCTGACTCAAGCTTATTTTGAGAAAGCGGGGAAACGCTGACACTTAAACGCTGATTAAGCTCATTAGCGAGCTCTTGATCATCTTCTTCATCACAACAAATCTTTAAGTGATGTAAGGTTGCACCGCGTAATTGTGAAGAGAGGTAATCAACCGAACGTTGTAGCTCTAAAGCAATTCCATCCAACTGCAACCCACTGGTTGCAACGCCAGTCAGTGGTGGGGTAATACCACGTAGCGTACGTTGAAATACACAGCGCTTATCAACAAACGCACTGAGTTTATAACCAGAGCCTTTGCTACGTTGAAATAGGACGAAGCGCTCGGCATCTTTAACCGCGCGAGGCCAAACATCATCTTCAACTAATACACGTCCTAGGCTTACTTTGACTTCGGCAAGCTTGGCAGACAAACTGAGGATTAAAGACTTGGCAACAACATAAGCTTGTAGCTTATTGCTGGTCGGCAATAATGTTGCATCAGCAATAATGTCAGTCACTTTCTCATTAATTAAATCTTTTAATAAGAAAGGCAACGTTAGTGCTAATTCTTCCTGTGGAACGTTAGGCTTATCGATCTGATAAGTTTGGTATTGGCTCGAATTCAAAACCACATCAACACTAATATCGCTGATACCAGCATGCTGCAACGTTTTAACTAGCGTACTTTGCCAATCACCAGAATTAATGGCGACTTGATGTGGCAACTCTGCATCGCTCCAATGGGAAAAATAAAGCGAATGAGGTTGTACAACAACCTGTAATCGATTTGCCGTTCGGCTAACAGAACTAAACTTACCTAATATAGTTTGAATGCTCATTTACTACTAACTTTTACGCCAACGGTTACGTCGTCCAATTTGAATGTTTGATTTAGGTTGAGTTTTATTCAACTCGGCTTGTGGCTCTGGAATCATTTGTTCTTCGGCAGCTAAATAACGCCCTTGAACCCCATGCACACCTAGCGATAATAAGGTGTTGTACTCTTGCTCTTGGTCAACACCTACCGCGACAAGCTGAGTATTTAGCCCTTCACACGCACCTAACAAACTTCGTACAAAAAGTTGGTTTTCATGCCTTTGATCGATTTGTTTAATCAAGCTTCGGTGAAGCTTTAAATAATCAACTGATAGTTCTTTTAGGTAGTAAGTACTAACAATCGAACGACCCGCTTGTCCAACAACTACTTTACAACCTAAGCCTTTTAACATCTTCAGCACAGGTCTCATATAATCAAGATGCCGTACTAAATGAGCTTCTGAAAACTCGAATAGCAGACTGCGTCGCAAATCAATTGGAAGTTGAAGGATTTCGTTCCTAAACCAACGAAAGTACTTCTTTCCAGCAAATGGGGTAACATTTAAGTTAATAGAGTAACATAAACTATTTTTTGACGCTTTCAAAAATCTGGCGACAGCTAAAAAAACTGAGCGATCTAAGACACTTTCGTAACCTACCGCCTCAATTGCCGCATTAAATCTCGATGCTTTTATCACGCCTCTTTGCGGATCATGAATGCGCACAAATAGTTCATAGTGATCCAGTTGTGTTTGCTGATTGTCGAGCAAATAGCATGGCTGTGAGAAAATATAGACAGTGTCTGGTGTCAAGACTTGGTCGAAGAGCGTTCGCCAACGCACGCTACCTCGCTCATCCTCATTACTGACTAATTTATTAAAGCGATTCCAAGCATTGGCTTGCTGCAACTGAGCACTTTTTAAGGCTGTTTCAGCCTCATCCATAATTTTGCCCTGTCTTTCACCTTCTTGAAAAACCGTCATACCGATGTGGCACCAATTTTCTTTGTCTAATGGTGCCAGCAGTTGCAATTTGTCAAACTGCTTCAAACAGTGGGTGGCAATATTACCCAGCTCCTTGTTGCCTAAATTAGGTGCAAAAATAGCAAAGTCTGTCTCGTAGTAGCGGGATAAGATCACATCTGGGTAGCGCAATATCACGGTGTTAATCGCTTCGCCGACATCAACAATAAACTGATTGGCCTCTGTTTTATCGACTTCTTCTTTGACTAAATCCCAATCATCGATACGAATCAATAGTACGCCGCCATGAGCACCACTCTCAGACAAGGCCGATTCAAGTTTGCTATCAAATAAAATTCGGTTCGCAGAGCCCGTTAGTTGATCGAGGAAAGTTTGACTGCGAATAAAAGTGTCGAAGCGGCTGCGCTCTTGACGCGCATCCTGTAATTCTTCAATTAGACGATCGAGTGCTTCACTGGCCGTGTATGGCCATTCGCTTTCATCCCCTTTGGCATATTGCTCGACACGCCCGGCAAGAATCATTCGCCCCCGCTCTTCGAGCAGTTCAGAGCCAATCAATTGCTCTTTTAGCCACTTCAACCCACGCATCAAGCAAAAAATGATCAGCGCGACTGCCAAAGTGATCGACCAAAGCGCCTGCATTGAGTAGCCATAGCCAACATAAGGAGGAATAGCGGTAAAACGGATGGTAAAGCCAGGATTGCGCTCAAGAGGATATTCAACTTTATAAAACAAAGCTGGATCGATTTTTGATGATGTATCGCGGTAGCGATAAATCACGCCCACTTGGGAAGACAATTCCATTTCAACAATGCTGGAGGCTTGCAACATCTTGGGCATCCAACGTTGCATTGAATACGCGGCGTCCGGATCTTCCATCTCTTTATCAACCACTTTGACAATACCTTTAAGCGATTGATCGAGATATTCTTGCCCGAGACTGCGAAATGACAAGGTTCCACCAAGGAACAGAATAAACATCGCACTAATCACGATAACGGTGACAAAAGCAACCAGTCGTGTGCTCAATTTTAAGGTAGGTGTATACCTCATAAATTGGAGTTCCCTCTCTGTGATTCTGGTGAATAACCATTTAGAACCAGATAATACGCTAGAACTATTTAGCTAGCACGAATAACCTCCTTCCTTCGAGGTATTAGTCCTTAAACGCCGAACTATCACAAAAACGTTTAAGTCCCTTTTGCCACTATATAAAAAAGCCGCGAAAATCGCGGCTTTTTTTAACATTCAATCGATTAAAACGGGATATCGTCGTCAAAATCCATTGGTGGCTCATTATATTGAGGCTGTTGCTGAGGTGGTTGCTGAGGCGCACGCTGTTGAGGCGCTTGCTGTTGCTGCATTGCTGGCTGTTGAGGTTGTCCCCAACCCTGCTGTTGCTGCTGTTGACCGCCCATAGGTGCACCTTGACCACCTTGACGACCACCAAGCATTTGCATTACGCCATTGTAGCCTTGTACCACGATCTCAGTTGTGTACTGATCTTGACCTTGCTGGTTCTGCCACTTACGTGTTTGCAATTGACCTTCAATGTATACTTGAGAGCCTTTGCGCAGGTACTCACCGGCAACTTCAGCAAGTTTGCCAAATAGAGCCACACGGTGCCATTCAGTTTTCTCGCGCTGTTCGCCAGTCGCTTTATCACGCCATGTTTCTGAAGTCGCAACCGTAATGTTTGCTACTGCGCCGCCACTAGGCATATAGCGCACTTCTGGGTCTTGGCCTAAGTTACCCACTAAAATAACTTTGTTTACTCCACGGCTAGCCATGTTTCGCTCCGTCTGGTTCATTTTTGATAACGCATAAGGATAGCATACCCGTCTTACAAATCGAACTAGAGTTCGCTTCTTCAGGTCCGATTGACAAACTTTTTGTCACGACTCCCAATTCACAATACTTATCTCGATTTTCATGCTCTAAATTTCAATGAGATAAAGAAAACTCGCTATCAATTATGAAACAAACAAAGATTCATACTGAAGATGGATCGCGCTTTGCAAATAAATAGGACAGGATAATCAGCAATGATTTTATAAAGTCCAAATTATTAAGGATGAGAACGAGTTATGGTTAAAAACATCTACGCGAGAACACTCTATTTTCTTTGTGAAGATAAAGATGGGCATTACCCACTGGTGGACTTAATTGAAGAAGGGTTAGGGGTAGCAATCCCTCGTATGGAACCAGAAGACTTTATGCTGGCTATGCAACAACACAAGCATAAGATCCTATTAATTGATCACAACAATTATCAGCAATTGAGTAGTGCAATTCGTAGCCTACCACTTTCAAACAAAATTTTTGAAACCGTCATATTCAATGTCGAAAGACGTTTGACCACCGATGAGTTACTTAGCTTTGGTAACTTAAAAGCCTTGTTTTACAGCAACGATGAAATACCACATATAGCCTATGGGTGTGGCGAAGTGATTAATAGCCAAAACTGGTTACCGCGTAAAGTCGCCGCTCAACTATTACATTACTACCGTCATGTCATCGACAGCCAAACCTCTCCTGCGACCGTCGACCTGACAACGAGAGAAATTCAAATCTTGCGTAGTTTGCAAACTGGAGCCTCAAATAATCAGATTGCTGAAGATCTATTTATTAGTGAATTCACCGTCAAATCACATCTTTATCAGATTTTCAAAAAGCTATCGGTAAAAAATAGAGTCCAGGCCATATCATGGGCAAAGCAACATTTAGTGTCTTAAATATAATGCAAGGGATAGAAAATTAACTTTTGGTCGACCTGGTTAATTATCTATTCATCAAAACCGTGCTATCTTATCGCCAATTTCAAATACGTCAGAGATACAAAGGGTTTAATCATGATTAAAAAGTGCCTATTTCCTGCGGCAGGTTACGGAACACGCTTCCTGCCAGCAACAAAATCGATGCCAAAGGAAATGATGCCAGTAGTAAACAAGCCGTTGATTGAATACGGTGTCGAAGAAGCGATTCAAGCGGGTATGGACGGCATGTGCATTGTCACTGGTCGTGGCAAACACTCAATCATGGACCACTTTGACAAAAACTACGAGCTAGAGCACCAAATCAGCGGCACCAACAAAGAAGAACTGTTGGTTGATATCCGTGACATTATCGAATCAGCAAACTTCACTTACATCCGCCAGCGCGAAATGAAAGGTCTAGGTCATGCGATTCTGACGGGGCGTGAACTTATTGGTGATGAACCATTTGCAGTCGTGCTAGCTGATGACCTTTGTGTCAATGAGCAAGAAGGCGTACTGGCACAAATGGTGACGCTATTTAAACAGTTCCGTTGTTCTATTGTTGCTGTTCAAGAAGTACCAGAAAATGAAACTCACAAATACGGTGTGATTTCTGGTGAAATGATCAAAGATGACATTTTCCGCGTTGACGACATGGTTGAAAAACCAGAACCAGGTACAGCACCAAGCAACCTAGCAATCATCGGTCGTTATATCTTAACTCCGGATATCTTTGAGCTAATCGAACAAACTGAACCAGGCAAAGGTGGTGAAATTCAGATCACTGATGCACTCCTTAAGCAAGCAAAAGCCGGCTGTGTTCTAGCGTATAAATTCAAAGGTCAACGCTTTGACTGTGGTAGTGTAGAAGGCTACATTGAAGCGACCAATTACTGTTTTGAAAATCTATATTTGAAAGACAGCCAAAAAACAGAATTAGGTAAACACGCAACAGCTAAACAAGGCTAATCCGCGAGTTAACGAACATAAAGGCGACCACTGGTCGCCTTTACTGTTTTTATGTCCAGTATTTTTCTTTGAACATTTATCGCACTGTGTAATACTAGAAGTTCTTCCCATACAGAGCGATTACCATGGACAAGATAGAAGTACGCGGAGCCCGCACCCACAACCTTAAAAACATCAACCTCACCATCCCGCGCGATAAACTCATTGTTATCACTGGTTTATCCGGCTCCGGTAAATCATCTTTGGCTTTTGATACTCTGTATGCAGAAGGGCAACGTCGCTACGTTGAATCACTGTCTGCTTATGCGCGTCAGTTTCTATCCTTGATGGAAAAGCCTGATGTCGACCACATTGAAGGTCTATCGCCAGCGATTTCTATCGAGCAAAAGTCCACTTCACACAACCCGCGCTCAACCGTAGGTACTATCACTGAAGTTTATGACTATTTACGTCTGCTCTATGCTCGTGTTGGCGAGCCGCGCTGCCCTGAGCATAAGGTGCCGCTGTCAGCACAAACCGTATCGCAAATGGTCGACAAAGTGCTAGAGATGCCAGAAGGCTCAAAAATGATGCTGCTGGCTCCTATCGTTAAAGAACGTAAAGGCGAACACGTTAAGACACTAGAAAACCTTGCCGCGCAAGGTTTTATTCGTGCCCGTATTGATGGGGAAACCTGTGACCTGTCCGATCCTCCGACACTAGAACTGCATAAAAAGCACACCATTGAAGTAGTGGTCGATCGCTTTAAAGTACGCGCCGATCTGCAACAACGCCTAGCGGAATCGTTTGAAACCACACTAGAGCTTTCTGGTGGTATTGCTGTGGTCGCGCCAATGGATGGCGACGGAGAAGAAACGGTCTTTTCCGCCAATTTCGCTTGTCCACATTGTGGCTACAGCATGCAAGAACTCGAACCTCGCCTATTTTCGTTCAACAACCCTGCTGGGGCATGTGGAACTTGCGATGGCTTAGGCGTGCAACAATATTTTGACCCTGACCGAGTGCTCCAAGATGAGTCACTCAGTCTTGCTCAAGGGGCTATTCGCGGCTGGGATCAAAAGAACTACTACTACTTCCAAATGCTTAGCTCACTGGCTAAGCACTATGATTTCGACCTCAATCAGCCGTTTAACAAACTGCCGAAGAAAATCCAAGATGTGATCCTTAAAGGCTCAGGTCGAACAGAAGTTGAGTTTAACTACATCAATGATCGTGGTGATATCCGCGTTAAACGCCATCCGTTTGAAGGGATTTTAAATACACTAGAGCGCCGCTACCGCGATACCGAATCAAACTCTGTCCGTGAAGAGCTAGCTAAATACATCTCAACTAAATGCTGTGCGAGTTGTGACGGCAGTCGTCTGCGTTTAGAAGCGCGTAATGTGTTTATCGGTGATACCACTCTACCTGAAATTGTGGAACTGAGCATTGCCGACGCGCTAGGCTTCTTCGCGGATCTAAAACTAGAAGGTCAACGGGCGAAAATCGCCGAAAAAGTGATGAAAGAGATCAACGATCGCCTTGAGTTCTTGGTTAACGTGGGTCTTAACTACCTAAACCTTTCTCGCAGCGCCGAAACGCTCTCTGGCGGTGAAGCACAACGTATTCGCCTCGCAAGCCAAATTGGCGCGGGCTTAGTCGGTGTTATGTATGTGCTTGATGAACCATCGATTGGCTTGCACCAACGTGATAACGAACGACTATTAAAAACCCTAACCCACCTACGCGATTTAGGTAATACCGTGTTAGTTGTCGAACATGATGAAGACGCAATTCGCTGCGCCGATCATGTGATTGATATTGGTCCAGGTGCGGGGGTCCATGGCGGACAAGTGGTTGCACAAGGTACGATGGCAGAGATCCTTGAAGTCCCTGAGTCGCTCACTGGTCAATACCTCTCTGGGGTTAAGAAAATTGAAATACCACAGCAGCGCACACCGTTTGATAAGAAGAAAGTGGTGGAACTCATAGGCGCGACGGGTAACAACCTCAAAGAGGTCAATTTAACGGTTCCTGTCGGTCTATTTAGCTGTATAACCGGGGTTTCTGGCTCAGGTAAATCAACCCTAATTAACGATACCTTCTTTAAGATTGCCCATACTCAACTCAATGGCGCGACGACAGCAACGCCTGCACCTTATAAGAAGATCAAAGGGCTTGAGCACTTTGATAAGGTGATCGATATAGATCAGAGCCCTATCGGTCGTACGCCGCGTTCTAACCCTGCCACTTACACTGGGATCTTCACGCCGATCCGAGAACTGTTCTCTGGTACACAAGAAGCACGCTCTCGTGGCTACAAGCCTGGTCGCTTTAGCTTTAACGTCCGTGGTGGTCGCTGTGAAGCTTGCCAAGGTGATGGCGTGATTAAAGTCGAAATGCACTTCTTACCCGATGTTTATGTACCTTGTGATGTATGTAAAGGTAAGCGCTATAACCGTGAAACCTTAGAAGTACGCTACAAAGGTAAAACCATCGATGAAGTGCTAGAAATGACCGTTGAAGATGCACGACTATTCTTCGACCCTGTACCTGTAATTGCGCGTAAATTGCAAACCTTGATGGATGTTGGTCTTTCTTATATTCGTCTTGGTCAAGCCGCGACAACCTTATCGGGTGGTGAAGCGCAGCGCGTGAAGCTCGCTCGCGAACTGTCTAAGCGTGATACCGGTAAGACGCTATATATCTTGGATGAGCCGACGACTGGTTTGCATTTTCATGATATTCAGCAACTACTTACTGTACTGCATCGCCTACGTGATCACGGTAATACCGTCGTGGTTATCGAGCACAACCTCGACGTAATTAAAACGGCGGACTGGATTGTCGATTTAGGTCCGGAAGGTGGTCAAGGCGGTGGCGAGATCATTGCTCAAGGCACACCGGAAGATGTGGCGCAGGTCGAAGGTTCACATACCGCACGCTTCCTTAAACCTATGTTAAAATAGTCAAAAGTAGTTAAACCAGCGTATCATACGCTGGTTTTGTTTTTGTAGAAGTGACCCTATATGGCAACCATACACCTAACCGGAACACAGCTTGAACCTAAGGCAGCAAAACTTCCGCTAATTCGCCCTTTTTTAGCCTCCATCGGTGCTATCTATATTTTGGCGATGCATTTTTTTATGCCTAATCCGGGAGGCTCTGGTTTAGCCTTATCCTTCAATGCCAGTACTTGGCTCGCATTTGGGATCAGTCTCGCTATCGGTCTGTATCAAATCGGTACTGAAGGCAAACTACGCTACAACAAACTCACCATCGTATTATTCATCTCTTGCCTGATGATGACTGCCCCTGTGCTCTATCCAGAGAGCTCCGCAGAGCTTTCGTTTAATCGGCTGACTGGGCTATGGATGGGTTTGTTGCTATTTGTTATTTTGCAGCAGTTCCGTTTCAGCAATCGACAAAAACAGCGTCTACTGTGGTTCATCGTAATAGCTGTAGCGATTCAAGCCTGTTTTGGTTGGGTACAATACCTACTACTGCAACCAGACAATATTTTTGGCTACAACACCACCACAAACCGCCCATATGGTATTTTCCAACAGCCCAATGTGATGGCGAGTTTCCTTGCCACTGGACTCGCAATATCTGGCTATCTGCTTTCACGTCAGCCAATTAAATATCAACGCAAGTTAAGTGACGTGACCTTGCTGTATTTGATGCCGCTGCTCACCATTCCACTGCTGATCGTTTTAGCTTCTCGTACAGGCTGGCTTGGTGCGGCAATTGCGGTTGCGGCGGTACTGCCTTACCTATACCGTTTTGCCACCCATAAACGTATTGCCGGTTGGAGTCTTTCAGCACTAGTTGGGGTTATGGTGGGTCTGGTGATGCCACTTATGGTTGGCAGCTCGAATACCATTCAAAACAAAGTAAATCTCGAAAGCCCTAGACAGTACACATTTCCACAAACTCTCGATATGTTTATCGAAAAACCATTTACTGGTTATGGCTATGGTACTTTTGAGGCAGACTATACGCTTTATACTGCACGTCAGCATCAATTAAACCCGAGTTACCACGTCGGTTTACCTGGGATGGATCATCCCCATAATGAACTCCTGTTCTGGGGGGTAGAAGGCGGTCTACTGCCAGTCTTAGGTATTATGCTGGCAGCACTATTTATGCTGTTACGCATGTATCAAGCTAAGCATGGCACGCGACTGGCAATGTTCGGTTTGTTTGTTCCTATCGTGCTGCATAGTCAACTTGAGTACCCGTTCTATCACTCATTCGTACACTGGATTACTTTTATTATTTTGCTCTATTGGGTTGATCAACGCTCCAATAGCTACCGTGAAGCATCATTTAGCAAACTATCGCAAATCGCCTTGCGGGTGATGAGTTTAGTTGTGCCGATACTCACCAGCGTTTATATGGTGACGGCTTTGCATAGCAATTATGTGTTGATGAAGTTTGAGCTGTCCAACCCAAAGGATCCGCAGATTTTAGAACGCGTCAGTAACCCAATCGTCTGGAAAGATCGTTATGATTGGGATATTTACAGCACCTATCTCAACATTGGTTTAATGACCCACAATCCAAAGTTCATTCAACCTTATATCGATTGGTCACTAAAAATCATTAAAGATAAGCCACGTCCGGCTTTCTACAATAACTTGATCATGGCTTATCAAGGACTTGGCGAAGATAAAAAAGCAGAACAAATTCGCAGTGAAGCTAAATTTCTGTTTCCTAAGCGGGACTTCGATAAGGTGCAATATATTGCGCCCAATATTGATGCGCTAAAACCATCGGCAGCGCAATAGCCTAGGCACTCACATCGTTCAATACTAAAAAAGCGGCTATCCAGCCGCTTTTCCTTTAAACTCGGGACGATTCTCAAGCTAACTTACTGAGTCAATGACTCCTCTAGCGCTCGCAAACACAGTGCGACATTTTCTTCGCGCGCGCCGTAACCCATCAAACCGATGCGCCACGCTTTACCGGCTAAAGCACCGAGACCAGCGCCAATCTCAAGGTTATAAGTTTCTAGTAAATGGTTACGCACCTTCGCTTCGTCAATGCCCGCAGGAACATAGACTGCATTCAACTGGGGTAAACGGTACGCCTCTTCAACCACAAAAGTAAAACCTAACTTCTCTAGTCCAGTTTTTAACTTTTCATGCATCGCTTGATGACGCAGCCAAGCATTCTCTAGCCCTTCATTTTGTAACATCACTAATGACTCATGCAGGGCGTATAAACTGTTTACTGGCGCAGTATGGTGATAACTGCGTTTACCTTCGCCACTCCAATAGCCAAGTACTAGGCTCTGATCAAGAAACCAACTTTGTACTGGCGTCGTGCGGCTTTGAATCTTCTCAATCGCTTGGGATGAAAATGTCAGAGGAGCCAAACCTGGTGTACAAGAAAGGCATTTTTGGCTACCAGAATAAACCGCATCAAGTTGCCACTCATCGACTTTAAGCGGCACACCACCAAGAGATGTCACCGTATCAACAATGGTTAACGCATTATACTGCTTAGCTAAAGCCCCCAACGCCTGCGCATCTGAAACCGCCCCAGTTGAGGTTTCAGCATGAACAAACGCAACAATTTTAGTATCTGGGTTATCTTGCAGAGCTTGAGCAACTTTATCAACAGAGACAGGAGTACCCCACTCATCGTCAATCACAACCGCTTCTCCACCAGCACGAATCACGTTCTCACGCATACGTTCGCCAAACACCCCATTACGACACACAATCACCTTGTCGCCGGCTTCAATTAAGTTAACAAAACACGCTTCCATACCTGCACTGCCTGGCGCAGATACAGCAATTGTGAACTCATTCTCAGTCTGGAAAGCATACTTTAGTAGTTGTTTTAGCTCATCCATCATGCCGACAAATAGCGGGTCTAAATGTCCAACAGTTGGACGACTCAACGCTTGCAAAACTTGCGGTGAGATATCAGAAGGACCAGGTCCCATTAGGGTTCGGCGCGGTGGAATAAAGCTTTGAATTGTCATAATCGCTCCTTGCAGCATGCTTCGAAATCTTCTCAGGTTAGACCACCATAGAACAATATCCAGCAAGGGACAATTGGTCATAAGTCTAGTTGTTACATATTGTTGGATTATAGGTAAAATTATCTGTTGACTTTGATCACATAAAACCGTTCAATAATTAAACACAGAAGAGGAGCACTGCCTAGGTAGATGCATCGTGGAGCCGCAACTCCAATACGATTCATTGAGGGAGAGTAGTGCCGAGACATCGCTAAATTGTCGGTTTAGTGAGGTCGGTTGACTTGAGTTGACTCTCATCAACTGTCATCAGCACTGCCTGATGATGCGCTTCTGAGGTGAATATTATTGCCAAATAACTTACCTCTTATCGCACCAAACTCTCTTCTCTTGAAAACAACATAGGACGTTGGGTAACCCAGCAAAAATATTTAGGAAGCCGTGGGAGAATCGCTGTGAGTTCTTTTAATGTCGCCAAATTTGGCGGTACTAGTGTCGCAAATTTTGAAGCCATGAGCCGCTGTGCGGCTATTATCGAAAACAACCCGAATACTAAACTCGTCGTCAGCAGTGCGTGTTCTGGCGTTACCAACTTATTGGTTGAGTTAGCCAATGGTGTAAGCAATGAGCAAGAGCGTGCCGATATCTTGCAAAAACTTGCCGATATCCACGAAGCGATTCTAGCTAAACTAGAACACGCGACGGAAACTGCCAATGAGGTATATCAGATCCTCGATACGGTGACCAGTTTAGCGGAAGCCGCTTCTATCCAGTCTAGCCATAAGCTAACCGATCATCTTGTTGCTTGCGGCGAGTTGATGTCAACTCACATTCTCGCCCAGCTTATGCGAGAACGTGGCATTAACGCCATCCGTTTTGATATTCGCCAAGTACTACGCACCGACGATGATTTTGGTAAGGCTGAGCCTGATGTCGCCCAAACAGAGTTACTAGCAGCAGAAAAACTGCTACCACTTTGCCAAGAGCATGTGGTCGTGACTCAAGGATTTATTGGTTCTGATGAGCAAGGCAATACTACGACTCTCGGTCGTGGGGGCAGTGACTACAGCGCGGCATTGATCGCCGAAGCGGTAAAAGCTGAAGGCTTGGAGATCTGGACTGATGTTCCGGGCATCTATACCACAGATCCTCGCATTGCCGCCAAAGCATCACCGATTGCCGAAATCAGTTTTAGTGAAGCATCAGAAATGGCTAACTTTGGCGCTAAGATCCTTCACCCATCAACGCTGGTACCGGCGCTACGTCATGATATTCCGGTATTTGTCGGCTCATCAAAAGAGCCAGAAAAAGGCGGTACTTGGATTCGCCATCAAGTGCAAAGCTCACCACTATTTAGGGCATTAGCACTACGCTGTAATCAAACCATGGTCACACTGCGCAGCGATAAAATGTTCCATGCCTATGGTTTCCTTGCCAAAGTATTTGAGATCCTCGCGAAGCATAAAGTTTCAGTCGACTTGATCACCACCTCAGAGATCAGTGTCTCATTGACCTTAGATCAAACTGATACCTCTGGTGGTGCGCCGCAACTGCCGGCAGCCGCTCATGCCGAGCTGGAACAGCTCTGTACGGTTGAAATCGAGCAAAACCTTTGCTTAGTGGCACTGATTGGCAACAACATGAGCGAGAGCCGTGGTTACGCTAAGCAAGTATTTGGCACATTAGAAGATATGAATCTCCGTATGATTTGTTTTGGTGCCAGCCCACATAACTTGTGCTTCTTAGTGCACGAGTCAGTATCACGCCAAGCGATTCAAAAGCTGCATAAAGAGCTATTTGAGGGCTAATTATCGCGACAAAAAAACCGAGCGTGATGCTCGGTTTTCCCATTTCATCTGGTACTAATTCATATCAATTTTGACATCCGCTAAAGAGCCAGAAGCAAAACCGTCCCCACTCAAAGTCTTAAGCATAATGCGTAAGTCATTGGCAGAGTCTGCACTATGTAGCGCATCTTCTTCACTGATTTTGCCATCAACCACCAGCTGATACAGCGCTTGATCAAAAGTTTGCATGCCGGATTGCTGAGATTTTGCCATGGTCGCTTTTAACTCATGCAGTTCGCCGCGGCGAATTAAATCAGCCACTCGCGGGGTATTGAGTAATATTTCAAATGCGCCATGGCGACCTTGTCCACTCTTATCACGCAGCAACTGTTGCCCTACGACACCTTTTAGGTTCATTGATAGATCAAACAAAAACTGCTCTTTCTTCTCTTTCGGCACCAAATGCAAAATTCGTTCAAGCGCTTGGTTAGCATTATTGGCATGCAACGTCGCCATACAAAGATGCCCTGTCTCCGCAAACGCCATCGCATATTCCATCGTTTCACGACTGCGGATCTCACCAATCAAGATCATATCCGGCGCTTGGCGCAGCGAGTTTTTCAGCGCTACTTCATAACTCTCGGTATCCAAGCCTACTTCACGCTGAGTGACGATACATTTTTGATGTTGGTGAACAAATTCAATCGGGTCTTCTACGGTGAGGATATGCCCAGAGCGATGGCTATTGCGATAGCCTGTCATCGCCGCCATCGTGGTCGATTTACCTGAACCTGTCGCTCCAACAACCAACACTAAACCGCGCTTAGCAATGGATAAATCTTTAAGTACTTCCGGCAAGTGTAACTCGGCAAAAGTCGGGATCTCCGTTTCAATCCGTCTTATCACTGCGCCGGGTAACTCGCGTTGAAAAAAAGCGGATACACGAAAGCGTCCATACTCGCGTACGACAGCGAAATTCGCTTCTCGGCTGGCACGAAACTCGTCTTGACGTGATTCATCCATGATGGAATCAAGCAGTTCAAACACTTGCTCGGCAGATAACTTCTCACCACTTGGCTGCAACTCACCATCAATGCGATAGAGTACCGGCGCATCAACTGTAATATAAAGATCCGAGGCTTTATGCTGCTTCATTCCTTGAAGAAAACTATCCATTGCCATGCTTATCCTTTAGTAATCAAGTGAACCAATCTTCTGCTCCACTTCTTGCGGTTCAACCAAGCCGCGAGCAATCAACTGTTTGGCATTTTGCTCAATCGTCTGCATGCCTTGCGCGGCACCAGTTTGGATCACTGAGTACATCTGTGCCACTTTATCTTCACGGATCAAGTTACGAATCGCTGGTGTCGCCATTAAGATTTCATGGCAAGCAACACGACCACCACCAATGCGCTTGAGCAGCTTCTGGGCGATTACCGCACGCAATGATTCTGAAAGCATTGAGCGCACCATACCTTTATCGCTGCCAGGGAACACATCGATAATACGGTCGATAGTCTTTGCCGCAGAGCTGGTATGCAGCGTACCAAACACCAAGTGCCCCGTTTCAGCCGCAGTCAGTGCCAAGCTAATCGTCTCTTGATCGCGCAACTCACCCACCAAAATCACATCTGGGTCTTCACGCAGAGCACTGCGCAGCGCGGCTTTAAAGCTGTGAGTATCACGATGTACTTCACGTTGGTTAATAAGACATTTTTGATTTTGATGAACAAACTCAATTGGGTCTTCAATCGTTAAAATATGCTTATTGTGATTGCGATTAATGTAATCCACCATCGCCGCCAATGTAGTCGATTTACCCGAACCAGTCGGACCGGTCACCAACACTAAACCTTTTTCCAAATTGGCAATTTTTTCAAAGTTCTCCGGCGCATCCAACTCTTCTAAAGTTGGAATGGTCGTTGGAATCGTACGGAATACCGCCGCGCAACCACGCGCTTGGTTAAATGCGTTAACACGGAAACGACCGACATCCGGTAATTCAAATGAAAAGTCGACTTCGAGACGCTCCTCAAATTCACTACGCTGAGCATCGTTCATAATCTCAAAGACTAAACGGTGCACATCGGCATGGCTAAAAGCAGGTACGCTCAGCTTTCTGACCTCACCGTCAATGCGCACCATTGGAGAAACACCTGCGGAAAGATGTAGATCTGACGCATTATGTTTTACACTAAAGTCCAGTAACTCAGCGATATCCATTTAAATTCCTTAGTAAAGTTAGATATGAGTAGTATTCAACAAAATATTGAACAGATCACCTCAGAGATCTTAAGTGCACAGCAAAAATGTGGTCGTGCTCAAGAGTCAGTACAACTTCTTGCTGTAAGTAAAACTAAGCCTAACCAAGCAATCCTTGAAGCTGCACAAGCAGGTCAACGTGCTTTTGGTGAAAACTACGTGCAAGAAGGCGTAGACAAAATAGCATATTTTTCCGAGCATCATTCTGAGCTAGCGATTGAATGGCACTTTATTGGTCCAATTCAATCTAATAAAACTCGCCCTGTAGCAGAGAACTTTGCTTGGGTTCATACCATTGATCGCGCTAAAATTGCCCAACGCTTGAGTGATCAACGCCCGGCAGAGATGCCGCCATTGCAAGTACTGATTCAAGTCAATACCAGTGGCGAAAGCTCTAAATCAGGCATTGAAGAGCAGCAAGTTTTTGAGCTAGCGCAGTTGATTTCATCACTACCAAACCTCACTTTAAGAGGATTGATGTCAATTCCGGCAAATGTGCCAGACTACGCATCACAGCTTAATGCGTTCAACCAATTGGCGGATTTAAAACATCGCCTGAGTGAACGTTTCCCTGAGCTGAACTTGGATACCCTCTCTATGGGTATGAGTGGCGATATGGAAGCCGCCATCGAAGCAGGAAGTACCATGGTTCGAATCGGAACCGCTATTTTCGGCGCACGTGACTACAGCAAGTAATAACATAAGTATTTAGGAAGCCATCATGGATCATAAGAAAATCACCTTTATCGGCGCGGGAAACATGGCGCGTTCAATTATTGCTGGACTGCTAGCAAGCGGTTACCCAGCAAACCTGATCACCGCAACCGATCCCAACCAAGATCAACGTGATTTTCTTGCCGATCAATATGGTATTAATACTGACGCTGATAACGCAGCGGCAGCAAACAGTGCCGATGTTATCGTGCTCGCAGTGAAGCCTCAGCTAATGTCTGTGGTTGCAGAAGGCATGCAGGCGATTGATTACCAAAACAAGTTAGTCATCTCGATTGCGGCTGGTATCAGTGCTGAACGTCTCAACCAAATGTTTGCTGCCACACTCAACCTCGTACGTGTGATGCCAAACACTCCAGCACTCGTTAGCCAAGGCATGAGTGGGCTTTACGCTCCGCACAATGTTAGCCAAGCAGACAAACAATTTGCGGCAGATTTGATGAGTGCCGTGGGTAAGGTATGCTGGGTTGAGGCAGAGTCAGGTATTAACAATGTTATTGCCGCTGCTGGTAGCGCTCCGGCTTACTTCTTCCTATTTATGGAAGCGATGCAAGCGGAAGCGATCAAGCAAGGATTTGATGCGGATACCGCGCGTTTATTGGTGCAACAATCGGCTTTAGGTGCGGCAGAAATGGTTATCGCAAACCCTGAAACAGAACTGTCTACTTTACGTGAGCAAGTGACCTCAAAAGGAGGCACTACTGCTGAAGCGATTCGTACCTTCAATGAACACCAACTGTCTGATATCGTGGCTAAAGCGATGCAGGCAGCGGTAATTCGCGCAGAAGAAATGGAAAAATTATTTTAAGCCTGTTAGGGGCGGTTTAAACACAAGGGTAACCTATGAATTCAATGAGTTTTCTAATCTCCACCTTGTTTGATCTCTACATCATGGTGGTTTTGCTGCGCATTTGGCTACAAGCTGCGCGCGCAGATTTTTACAACCCGTTTTCACAATTTATTGTCAAAGCAACTCAACCTGTGATTGCTCCGTTACGTCGCGTTATCCCATCTGTGGGTAAGCTTGACTTAGCGACAGTCCTGTTCGCTTTCCTATTGTGTGTACTAAAGTTCGTTAGCCTAATGCTAATTGCTTCTGGTGGCTCAGTAGCGTTTAGCGCAGATTTCTTATTCCTAGGGTTATTATCGCTGGTTAAAGCGGCAGGTGGCTTACTATTCTGGGTACTACTGATCCGTGCAATCTTAAGCTGGGTAAGCCAAGGTCGCAGCCCGATTGAGTACGTGTTCCACCAACTGACTGAGCCAATGCTAGCGCCGATTCGTCGCATTATTCCAGCGATGGGCGGCTTTGATTTAAGCGTCCTTGTACTATTTATTGGCTTGCAGTTTGCTAACTTCCTGATGGGTGATTTGATCGGTCCAATCTGGTTCCAACTATAATGTCAGTAGCGGTATGGCGTGAAGGTGAAGACTTGGTGCTTCGCCTTTATATCCAACCTAAAGCAAGCCGCGACAAAATCGTCGGCTTGCATGGTGAAGAAATCAAAATTGCGATTACTGCACCACCTGTTGATGGCAAAGCCAATGGACACTTAGCTAAGTACCTGGCAAAGCAATTTAAAGTGGCAAAAGGATTGGTCAATATCGAAAAAGGAGAACTCGGACGCCATAAACAGGTGCGCATTATCTCCCCCAATCAAATTCCCACTGAAATCGAAGCCATCCTATGATGGCTTTTTGTTTATCTAAATGGATGTAAAGATATGAAAAAGTGGCTAATTACACTCCTGGTAAGCTGTTTCGCACTACCAAGTTACGCTGGACAGTTTAAAACCATCAAAGACGTTGAAGCCCATTACTCGGCGTTCAACTCCACCTTTCTCACCCCACAAGTGGCACGCAGTTATAAACTCAAACGCAGCGGCTACTCTGCAATTTTAAACATTAGTTTGCTCGACATGTCGCAAGTAGGAAAGCCAGCAATTGCAGGCAAAGTCTCTGGCACTGCCAAAAACCTTCTTGGACAAACCCGCCAGCTGAGCTTTAAAGAAGTCACAGAAGGTGATGCTATCTACTATTTAGCGGAGTTCACTATCAGTGAAGAAGAAAATATTAGCTTTAATATCGATATCGATGCTGGCAATAAAGGCAAAGGCGCTTTAAAGTTCACGCAAAAATTTTATGTTGAAGAATAAACGGGACCAAGCATGAGCAAGATTGTATTAGCGACCGGTAACCAAGGCAAAGTGCGTGAAATGGCAGATTTGCTAGCTGACTTCGGCTTTGAAGTACTGGCGCAGAGCGAATTCAATGTGACAGAAGCCGATGAGACTGGCACAACTTTTATTGAAAACGCAATCATCAAAGCACGCCACGCAGCCAAAGAAACGGGCTTGCCAGCTATCGCCGATGACTCTGGTCTTGAGGTGGACTACCTTAAAGGTGCGCCTGGGATTTATTCTGCACGTTACGCAGGCGTTGGCGCAAGTGATGAAGAGAACCTCAATAAACTGCTGGATGCCATGCAAGGCGTACCAGAGGCGCAACGCACTGCCCGTTTCCACTGTGTATTGGTTTTGATGCGTCATGCTGACGATCCAACCCCAATCGTGTGTCACGGTAAATGGGAAGGTCGCATTCTAACGGAAGCTCAAGGTGAGAATGGCTTTGGCTATGACCCTATTTTCTATGTACCTGAAGATAACTGCTCATCTGCCCAACTAGAACCTACGCGTAAAAAACAACTTTCTCATCGCGGTAAAGCATTGAAAGCTCTCTTCGCCACTTTAGCGGAGCAGCGTTAACTGATGCAATTAGTACCACCAGCACTCAGTCTATATGTTCACATCCCGTGGTGTGTACAAAAGTGCCCTTATTGTGATTTTAACTCTCATGCGCTCAAAGCAGAGATCCCTGAAGAACAGTACATTAGTGCGCTGCTTGAAGACTTAGATCGCGATATTGAGAAATACCAACTCAACCTCGCCCCGCGTCCATTGCACTCGATCTTTATTGGTGGTGGTACGCCAAGCTTAATTTCAGCAGAGGGCATCAAACGTCTATTGGATGGCATTGAACAGCGTATTCCATTCAAGTCTGGGATTGAAATTACCATGGAAGCCAACCCAGGCACAGTTGAGACCGATCGCTTTGTCGGCTATCAAGCCGCTGGGGTTACTCGTATTTCCATCGGCGTACAGAGCTTTGCGGCTGAGAAGCTCGAAAAGCTCGGTCGCATCCATGGTCAACAAGAAGCCATCAATGCGGCAAAACTTGCTCATCAGATCGGGCTAAACAGCTTCAACCTAGATTTAATGCATGGATTACCGGATCAAAGCATTGAACAAGCTTTGGCGGATCTCGACCAAGCGATTGAGCTGAATCCTCCGCACCTCTCTTGGTATCAGCTGACTATCGAGCCAAATACCATGTTCTACTACAAGCCGCCGACATTACCGGATGATGATGACTTGTGGGACATCTTTGAGCGTGGACACCAAAAGCTTACCGAGGCAGGTTATGTGCAGTATGAGATTTCTGGCTATAGCAAACCCGGCTATCAATGCCAGCATAACCTCAACTACTGGCGCTTTGGCGATTACCTTGGCATTGGCTGCGGCTCTCACGGTAAATTGAGTTTTAGTGATGGTCGCATTGTACGCACAACCAAGACGAAACACCCACGAGGCTACCTTGCCGCGTACCAAAATATGGTTAAACCATATTTAAGTGATGAGTTTGAAGTCGCAGCAGAAGATCGCCCATTTGAGTTCTTTATGAACCGTTTCCGCTTAATTGAAGCCTGTCCAAAACAAGACTTTATTGATACTACCGGGCTTGAACTGAGTGCGATTCAAGACACCATCAACTGGGCGCTTGAGCAGCAATATTTGTCACAAACTGACACTCACTGGCAGATCACCGAAAAAGGTAAGCTATTTTTGAACGATCTACTCGAAGCCTTTATGGCGGATGAAGAGTAAGACGCGCAGCAAAGCTGCGCTTGGATGCGGGATATTCGAAGACGGAACGCGAAAAACATAACTGTTTTCGCTGCGGGAATTTAGGACGCTCTATAAATAGAGCTTTGAGAGAACCCTAATCCGTAGCGAAGCGTTCCGAAGTCCGTAAGCGCAGTTTTTAAGCTGCGCGTTCCAATCCTCAGAAAATCGAACGCCCAATACGCTCTGAAAGTAATTCTAGGGCTTTGGTACCTGCGAGTGAGTTACCTGATGCATCTAGCTCAGGAGACCAGACCGCAATGCTCATTTCACCGGGTACGATGGCAATGATGCCACCACCTACGCCTGATTTACCTGGCATACCGACACGGTAGGCAAACTCACCAGCACCATCATAAAGACCACAGGTAGCCAATAGCGCATTAAGCTGCTTAGTCTGCATTGGCGTGATGATCTGCTTGCCCGTTTGCACCGATACGCCTTTGTTGGCTAAATAACTAAAGGTTTTCGCCAAATCGACACAGTTCATTTTCAAAGCGCAAGCATGGAAATAGTTCGCCAATACTGGAATAACATCATTCTCAAAGTTACCAAATGAGCGCATCAGATAAGCGATTGCAGCATTGCGATCGCTGTGCATCATCTCAGAGGCAGCGACCACTTTGTCATAAACAATATGATCTTCACCTGACAGTTGGCGAACGAACTCAAGTAAACGATGACGAGGCGCAGAAAGACGACTATGTAACAAGTCAGCCACGACGATTGCACCGGCGTTAATAAACGGATTACGGGGAATACCCTGCTCCATCTCCAACTGAATCATAGAGTTAAATGCCTGACCCGATGGTTCTTTACCGACGCGTTGCCAGATTTCGTTTGGCTTATACAGAGACATAGCAAGCGTTAAGCTCAGAGCTTTAGAGATCGATTGGATCGAGAACCCCTCGTCTGCATCTCCCGCTTTGATCACTTCACCTTGGTTAGTGAATACCGCGATCCCCAACTTAGTATTTGGCACTTTCGCCAATGCTGGAATGTAATCTGCGACTTTTCCTTGCCCAATTAGAGGACGAACTTCTTCCAAAATGTCCGCTAAAATCTCACGTGTCGGTTTCATCTATGACCTGCTTGTGGTTGTCGTTGAAACTCGCCAAAACGAGTCTGTTTGCTAGGGTGTGTTTATCTTTCGTGGTTAAATTTTGTTCGAGATAAAAACGTTTTAATCGCGGCGAGAGGCTTGCCGCCTAGCATTCTAAGTAAAAACCTCTCAACAAAGAGTAAAACGCTTTTAGCCGAACCCTTTGGGCAGTGTTTGTGGGTTCTTTTTACTGTGTTATCGGCTTCTCGTGTAGATAAGCTACACGTCGAAGTCTCTGCCTTGTATAAAAAACCCACAAACTACTGCAAAAATCATCTCGAAAGATAAACACACCCTCTATATTCTAGCCATATTCCCATCTTGATCGCTTTGCTGAGGTTAGACCAAAAGCCTAATCCATAAACCCAAAGCCTTAAGTGAGATCGGTATAGAGTCAAAAAAGCCAACATCGCAATGTTGGCTTTTCACTGGCTATTTTATACCAAACGAAATTTGGTATCGTAAAGCGAATTAAGAAATTACGCGGTACGTTTGTATTTGATGTCCCAAACACCATGACCTAAACGGTGACCACGTGCTTCAAACTTAGTCAGTGGACGCTCATCCGGACGAGGGATGTAATCGCCATCTGTCGCAATGTTGGCAAAACCAGGTGCTTGATTCATAATTTCAATCATATGCTCAGCGTAGTTTTCCCAGTCAGTCGCCATGTGGAAGATACCGTCTTCCAATTGAAGCTTTTGACGTACCATTTCAGCAAATTCAAGTTGAACGATACGACGTTTGTGGTGACGTTTTTTGTGCCATGGGTCAGGGAAGAACAGTTGCAGTGTGCTCAAGCTACCATTTGGAATCATGTGCTCAAATACTTCAACTGCATCGTGACACATTACACGTAAGTTAGTTACGCCTGCTTCACGCGCATCAGAAAGACATGCGCCAACACCTGGACTATGCACTTCAATACCGATGAAGTTTTTCTCAGGCGCATTTTTTGCCATTTCTACAAGTGACGCACCCATGCCGAAACCGATCTCTAATACCACTGGGTTATCGTTACCAAACACTTCTTTCCAATCAAGAAGTTGTTCTTGGTAGTCAATACCCATTGTTGGCCAGCACTCTTTCATCGCATTTTCTTGACCTTTGGTCAGACGACCTTCACGACGCACAAAACTACGTATTTTGCGGATCATCTTGCCGTCTTCATTGTATTCGTTAGTGGTCACTTCACTCATGATTTCGCCTGTTTAAAAATTGGTCTCGACTTAAAGGGATTGTGATTATCCAAAGAATTGCCATTGGTGCAAGTGTTTGGCGTAAAAAAACCTTAGAGTTTATCGGTTGTATTTACCCCACAATCTGTGATGCAATTTTAGACCATTAATCTTACTAATTATAATCGAGCAAGTCGTGACGCCTTTTGCCAAAGCCATAATTACTTGGTATGACGCCTACGGTAGAAAAGATCTGCCTTGGCAACAAAACAAAACCGCCTACAGTGTTTGGCTGTCGGAAATCATGCTGCAACAGACTCAAGTTGCGACCGTTATTCCCTACTACCAACGTTTCTTAGAGCGCTTTCCAACCGTAGTCGCCCTTGCCAACGCTGAGCAAGACGAAGTTCTCCACCTCTGGACGGGGCTTGGCTATTACGCCCGCGCGCGCAATCTACACAAAGCTGCAAAAATCGTTGCTACTGAGTACCAAGGTGAGTTTCCTACCGATATTGAGCAACTCAACGCTCTACCGGGTATCGGTCGCTCCACCGCAGCCGCGATCTTGTCATCGGTCTATAAACAACCTCATGCCATTTTGGATGGCAACGTGAAACGCACTCTCGCACGCAGTTTTGCCGTCGAAGGTTGGCCTGGACAGAAAAAAGTTGAAAACCAGCTGTGGGAATACGCGGAGCAACATACCCCAACCCGAGATACCGATAAATACAATCAAGCAATGATGGATATGGGCGCGATGGTCTGCACACGCAGCAAACCTAAGTGCACCCTTTGCCCAGTTGAGCAACTTTGTCTCGCCAACAAACAAGGTAATCCGCTTGATTATCCCAGCAAGAAGCCGAAAAAAGACAAGCCCGTCAAAGAGACTTGGTTTGTGATGTTGCATTACAACGGTCAAGTCTGGTTAGAACAACGTCCACAATCTGGTATTTGGGGAGGGCTATTCTGTTTTCCAGACAATGAAACAGCGGATATCCAAGTACAATTAGATCGTCGTCAGATTAAAACCAAGGACATTAAACGCACACAACAGTTGATCGCGTTTCGTCATACCTTTAGTCATTACCATCTCGATATCACGCCGATTTTGCTGGATCTATCAAAACAGCCTGACGTGGTAATGGAAGCCGACAAAGGTCTTTGGTATAACTTATCTCAACCCGAAGAAGTTGGCTTAGCAGCTCCAGTAAAACAGTTGCTGGAAAGTTTGCCATTTGAACTTCAATAGTTAAAAAGGAATCTGTTATGAGCCGCACTGTATTTTGTGCTCGTCTAAAACAAGACGCTGAAGGTCTTGATTTTCAACTTTACCCAGGCGAGCTAGGTAAAAAAATCTTCGACAATATCTCTAAGCAAGCATGGGCTGAGTGGCAACATAAACAAACTATGTTGATCAACGAGAAGAAACTGAACATGATGGACCCAGAGCACCGCAAGCTACTGGAAACAGAGATGGTTAACTTCTTGTTTGAAGGTAAAGATGTTCACATCGAAGGCTACACGCCGCCAAGTGAATAACTGACAACCAGCAATGAGAAATGGCATCACAGTTCACTGAGGTGTCATTTTTTTATGTTTAGGATCCGTACCTCTAGGATAGTGATGAAAAAACTCGCTTACTTTTTTACCGCCATGCTGCTAGTTGGCTGTAGCCGTGAATTTGTCGAAAGCATCTACGATGTCAATTACGAACCCACCAACCGTTTTGCTAAAAACCTCGCACAGCTGCCTGGTCAATTTACCAAAGATACTGCAGCTCTTGACGCTTTGATCAACAGCTTCTCGGGTAATATCGAAAAACGTTGGGGCTCTCGCGAAATCAAAGTTGCAGGTAAAAGTAACTACGTAAAGTATATCGACAACTATCTCAGTCGTTCAGAAGTCGACTTTGAAAAAGGGACGATATTAGTTGAAACCGTTTCGCCAACCGATCCTAAACAGCATCTCAAAAATGCCATTATCACCACCCTGTTGACGCCGGACGATCCAATGAGCGTCGATCTGTTCTCATCAAAAAGCATTAAGTTAGAAGGGCGTCCATTCCTCTATCAACAGGTGGTCGATCAAGATAACAAGCCGATTCAATGGTCATGGCGAGCAAATCGCTTCGCTGACTATTTGATTGCGAACAAACTCAAAGTTAAAGACGTCGATTTCAAAAAAGCCTATTACGTTGAAATTCCTCTGGTCGAAGACCAAGTCGAGATCCGCAGCTACCAATACGCAGATATCGTCCGCCGCGCATCGCGTAAATACGACATTCCAGAAGATTTGATTTACGCGATAATCAAAACCGAAAGTAGCTTTAACCCTTATGCTGTAAGCTGGGCGAATGCATATGGGTTAATGCAAGTGGTGCCGAAAACCGCTGGTCGAGACGTATTTAAGCTAGTTAAAAACCGTTCTGGCGAACCGAGCCCTGAGTATCTATTTAACCCAGAAAACAACATCGACACTGGAACAGCCTACTTTTACATCTTAAAAAATCGCTACTTAAAAGATGTCAATCATCCTCTGACGTTGGAGTACACCATGATCTCTGCCTACAACGGCGGCACAGGTGGCGTTTTGAATACATTCAACCGCAGCGATCGCAAGCGAGCAATGCGCGATATAAATTCACTGCAACCCAACCAAGTTTATTGGGCGCTCACCAACAAGCACCCGAAGGCAGAAGCCCGTCGTTACTTAGAAAAAGTCACAACTTTCAAAAAGGAATTTAACTCGGGCAATACTTAATCGTGATTTTTGAACAAAAACCCAGCAAACAACCGTTATTTTGAAAAAAAAATCAAAAACACGTTGACGTATGAGCTGAAAATCCGTTTAATACGCTCCGTCGCCCGGATAGCTCAGTCGGTAGAGCAGAGGATTGAAAATCCTCGTGTCGGTGGTTCGATTCCGCCTCCGGGCACCACAATTTCTAAATTGTTGGTGCTTAAGTACGAACAATTAGTAAAAGAATATAGTGTGCCGACTTAGCTCAGTAGGTAGAGCAACTGACTTGTAATCAGTAGGTCACCAGTTCGACTCCGGTAGTCGGCACCATTCTTTTGCCTCGATAGCTCAGTCGGTAGAGCAGAGGATTGAAAATCCTCGTGTCGGTGGTTCGATTCCGCCTCGAGGCACCACTTTTGGTGCGCTTGCCTAACGCAAGACACAAACAGAATAGTTCCTCCTTAGCTCAGTTGGTAGAGCGACGGACTGTTAATCCGCAGGTCGCTGGTTCGAGCCCAGCAGGAGGAGCCACTTTAAGAAGCCATGTCTTTGACGTGGCTTTTTTTTCCAACCGGTGACAATTCACTTGTTGGAAGATAACGACAGTTACTGTTGTTTATCGCAAAGAATATAGTGTGCCGACTTAGCTCAGTAGGTAGAGCAACTGACTTGTAATCAGTAGGTCACCAGTTCGACTCCGGTAGTCGGCACCATTCTTTTGCCTCGATAGCTCAGTCGGTAGAGCAGAGGATTGAAAATCCTCGTGTCGGTGGTTCGATTCCGCCTCGAGGCACCACTTTTGGTGCGCTTGCTTAAAGCAGGACACAAACAGAATAGTTCCTCCTTAGCTCAGTTGGTAGAGCGACGGACTGTTAATCCGCAGGTCGCTGGTTCGAGCCCAGCAGGAGGAGCCACATTAAGAAGCCATGTCGAAAGACGTGGCTTTTTTCTTATCTGCAATTCGATGAACTTCGATAGCTATTCGATGCGCACTGTCCCGACTGGTTGAAAATCATCGGTCGGTGACCTAGGCGGTCCCGTTATTCCGCCCGAGGCACCATTTTTGGTGCACTTGCTTAAAGCAGGACACAAACAGAATAGTTCCTCCTTAGCTCAGTTGGTAGAGCGACGGACTGTTAATCCGCAGGTCGCTGGTTCGAGCCCAGCAGGAGGAGCCACATTAAGAAGCCATGTCGAAAGACGTGGCTTTTTTCTTATCTGCAGTTCGACGTGTATTATACCGATTGGTTGAAACTCATCGGTCGGTGCCCCACTTCTCAATTCTCAATTTCCCGATTCTCCAACCATATTTCAGCAAGAAAAATTAACTCTTCTCGCCAAACCGTTTTTCCTTCTAATATTTCGCACCAAAAAACAACTTACTACTTTTTCACTATAAAACTGGTTGATTTTTCATCTCTGCACTGCGAGAATTCGCCCCCTTTAACGACTAGACACAAATAACAATCATTAGGAATTAAGAAAACACGCCATAAATTCAATGCTCTAATCAATTAAAGACATTATTTCGTGGTTAAAATTTAAACTCGATCATATTTTTCGACTCAACTAAAGATCAAGTAACACCGCCTAATGTAGTATTTTTGTCATAGTCACCCAAACAACTTTCTCCTTACGCTTTGAGAGTAAGGAAACTACTACCAGCCTAACTGCCAGTGGGGATCCATGAAACTCAAAACACAAGCTTACATTCTGTCAGCAATCATTCTGACTGCTCTTTTAGCTTTGACAGTAACAGGTCTTTGGACACTACGCGTTGCGAGCAGCCTCGACAACAAAGCACGAGTAACTGAACTATTTAAGAGTGCCTACAGCATTCTGACTGAAGTAGAGCAGATGGCGATTGAAGGCAAAATGCCAGAAGAGGAAGCAAAAGCTCTCGCAACTCGCCTACTACGTAACAATATCTACAAGGATAATGAATACGTATATGTTGCTGATGAAAATATGATTTTCGTTGCCGCACCACTAGATCCTCAACTTCACGGCACCAGCTTCCATGACTTTAAAGACGGTAATGGCAACAGCGTTGGTCAGTTGATCCTCGATGTATTGGGTCGTTCAACAGGAAAGATCGTCGAATACACTTGGACGCAAAAACTGGCTGATGGCTCGATCGAAGAAAAACTATCAATAGCTGAGAAAACGCCTCATTGGGGCTGGGTTGTTGGCACCGGTATCGGATTTAACGAAGTAAACGCTCGATTCTGGTCTTCAGCACAATGGCAGTTACTTCTATGTCTAGCGATTGCAGGCAGTATCTTTGGCGTGCTGATTGTTTCTATTCGTAAAATCATCGCGTTATTAGGTGGTGAACCCCAAGAAGTGCGCAATGCGGTACAAGCTGTCGCACGCGGAGATATCCAAGCTTCATTTGATAAAAATGCGCCCCAAGGCAGTATCTATGAAGCCGTCCAACATATGAGTCTTTCACTGGCTCAACTGGTGAACAACTTAGATTCCTCAATGGTTGCGCTACGTCGCGAGCTTGCGAATGTGGAAGATCGTGCTTCGAGTATTGCGGAGCTTACTGACTCCCAGCAGCAATCGACCGCAATGATTGCAACGGCAATGACTGAAATGGCGTCATCAGCGAATCACGTCGCCGATTCAGCGAGCGACACTGCGCGTAATACCGACCAAGCAGATCAACAAAGTCAGCATACGCAGCAGTTAATCCACAATACAGTCGATAATATTCAAGGACTTGCATCACAATTGGGCACTGCCAGTCAGGCGGTTTCTGATTTAGACAACGACGTTAATAATATTGTCAAAGTACTGGATGTGATCGGTGATATTGCTGAGCAGACTAACCTCCTTGCTCTCAACGCAGCCATTGAAGCGGCACGCGCGGGTGAACAAGGTCGTGGTTTTGCGGTGGTAGCCGATGAAGTACGTAACCTTGCTGGTCGAACTCAAGACAGTACTAAAGAGATTCAACAAATGATCTCTAACCTACAAGAAGGTTCTCGCAATGCCATTCACACCATGGATGTCTGTGCGGCAACAAGCCAGAGTACGGTTGAAGAGTCGCAAAATGCTTCAGAAGCGCTGCAACAAATCGTAATTGCACTCGAGTCAATCTCACAAATGAGTCATCAGATCGCCACCGCAGCTGCAGAACAAACTGAAGTCAGTGATGATATTTCGATGCGCATTAATATTATCGAAGAGAGCGGCAACAAACTAAGTAACGTGGTGACAGCGAGTCATAACAGTACTCAAACACTCACTCACCTTGCGAATGAACTCGAAACCTGGGTAAGCAAGTTTACTGTTAAGCAGTAATCAATAACTAAACCGATAAAAGCACGCTTAATAGCGTGCTTTTCTTATGCCCTAACCACAACAATTACTGTGCTTTTAAGCCAATAATTTGTCTTAATTCATAGCTGAACAGAGGTTAAATGGGTAAAAACAGCCCATTAAGTACATAAAAGCAACAAACGATATTTTTTTTGCATTTTAGTGTTGACCTTAAAAGCGAAAAGCCGTTTAATACACCTCGTCGCCCGGATAGCTCAGTCGGTAGAGCAGAGGATTGAAAATCCTCGTGTCGGTGGTTCGATTCCGCCTCCGGGCACCACAATTTCTAGTTGTTGGTGCTTAGCACGAACGACAATATAAAGAATACAGTGCGCCGACTTAGCTCAGTAGGTAGAGCAACTGACTTGTAATCAGTAGGTCACCAGTTCGATTCCGGTAGTCGGCACCACTTATTTAGTGTTTCTATAACACAAACAGAATAGTTCCTCCTTAGCTCAGTTGGTAGAGCGACGGACTGTTAATCCGCAGGTCGCTGGTTCGAGCCCAGCAGGAGGAGCCACTTTTAATCGATGAGATTTAATCTTGTTGATGATGTGCCGACTTAGCTCAGTAGGTAGAGCAACTGACTTGTAATCAGTAGGTCACCAGTTCGATTCCGGTAGTCGGCACCACTTATTTAGTGTTTCTATAACACAAACAGAATAGTTCCTCCTTAGCTCAGTTGGTAGAGCGACGGACTGTTAATCCGCAGGTCGCTGGTTCGAGCCCAGCAGGAGGAGCCACTTTCAAAAAAGCCTTATCATCTGATAAGGCTTTTTTACATTTGTCGTTTCGAAAAATGAATCTAAAGCAGGCTTGCTAATAATCGCACGGTATCTAGTGAAGGCATACTGGCTAAATCGTAGTTCCCCCCTGTTGCGACAATCACCGCATCTTGATTAGGTAGCATCACAATATATTGCTCACCAATGCCATTCGCCGCCACCGCTCCACCAATCTTCGAAACCTGCCAAAAATGTAATCGATACCCCATGCTATAGCTGTAAAACGAACTTGAACGCAGCATGTTAAACCAATGCCCAGCTAAAATGCGTTTCCCTTGGAATTCTCCTTTGTTTAACCACATCAAGCCAAACTTACCCATATCTAACGGTGACAACATTAAGCCCCAGTCGGCTCCTGGCTCATTACTGCCGTGTTGAGCCAGCCAACGATAGTCTGTGATCGATAACGGCTCAAACAGCTTCTCTCGCATCACTTGAGTAAAAGGTTGACCATATACACGCTCAATAATCTTGGATAACCCCACTGTCGATAAGCCACTGTAGGCAAAACGGCTGCCAGGCTCAAAGGCAAGCTTTGTCTCCAGGAACATCGCCAATAAATCTTCTGCCATATAATGGCGAGTGAATACATTGCCAGAGCCCTGTCGATAAGAGGTTGCCAGTTCATCCAGTGCGTATCCCGTTGACATGTTCATCACATCACGCACGGTTATCGCCATCTTCGCTTCACGATCACTCTGTTGATATTCAGGAAAGAGACTGAATACTGGTATGTCTAAATTCGCCAACTTGCCTTCGTCAATGGCAATAAAAATCAAAGTCGCGACAAAGGACTTGGTCACTGAATGGATATTATGTAGCTTATTTGCCCCTACAGGCACCATAGAGGTCTTCTGAGTACCATATGTACCTCCGCCCTGTCGGTGAAGCTCAAACACCTTCTCGTTGCTCTGCCAAGCGATCAATGAGTGGATATTATTCGCTTTGCCACTTTTGACTCGCTGCTCGACAGGCGCAAACCTTTCATTGCTTTGAACAACATCTATCTCTTCTTGCCCACATCCCGTTACGATGGCTAGTAGAGATATAATAGCCAACACTCGACACACCATTATTCAAGCCCCCTACCTTCGTCTTTTGCCTACTTAAACAAAAAGTACGAAGCATTGCAGCGTGCTTCTTAGGGTATAAAAAAAGCGTGCGACCAATCGCACGCTTTTCTCAAATTTAAATACCAGAGTTAAAATTAACTCACTGCCTTCTTACTGGCTTGATTCAGCTGTTTTACTTCGCTATCCAATTCAGCCAGCTTCGCTTCCATTTGCTCACGGCAAAGGTTCGCAAGTTCACGTACTTGTTCCTTACGGTAACCTTCGGTACTCACTGGTGGCAGCATCTCAACAATCACATGTCCATTGTTCCAACGATTAAGCTTAATGCCATCTGTAGAACTACATACAATTGGAATCACGCCAACTTGTGCGCCGATAGCGGCATGGAAAGCGCCAGTTTTAAACGGCAACAAACCGCGACCACGAGAGCGCGTACCTTCTGGGAACATCCACACAGAAACGTCACTGCTCTTCATGTTATCAACAACCTGATCAATCGTACCAACTGCCTTGCTACGGTTAGCTCGGTCAATCAGGATGTTACCCGTTAGCCAATACAACTGACCGAATAAAGGTAGCCAAGCTAAGCTTTTTTTACCCACTGTCACCACTTTTGGTGTCACAGCAGAAGATACGGTAAATAGGTCCCAGTTATTCTGGTGGTTAGCAATATAGATATGCTGACCACGGGTGTAAGCATCTTCTGGAATACGCAAATCAAGCTTGATGCCAAATACGCGCGACATCTTGCCAAACAGGCGACCGAAGGTGAATACGTGTTTTGGGTTGCGTGGGCTTAACAAGCAATAACCACAACCAAATACAAACATAACTATCGCAAAAATCACGACGGCGAAAACACGCAGTAGTGCAATCATTAATGCTCTCCAAGTACGTATGGGAAAGAATAGTGGTCATAATCTAACGGATCTTGTGACCATAAAAAAGCCGAAACCTAAGTTTCGGCTTACATTTGTTAGCTTAAGGCGATTGAATTAATCGCGAAAGCGCTCAATTTTAGCGCCTAGTGCTGACAACTTATCTTCAATCTTATCGTAGCCACGATCGATATGATAAATGCGGTCAACAATAGTTTCACCTTGAGCAATACAACCCGCAATAACAAGACTTGCCGATGCACGTAGGTCTGTCGCCATCACTTGCGCAGCGCTTAGCGTGTCAACATCACCACAGATCACTGTGTTACCTTCGATCTCAGCTTTAGCGCCCATACGCATCAGCTCAGGAACGTGCATAAAGCGGTTCTCGAAGATCGTCTCAGTGATAACGCCGCCACCTTTCGCCATCATATTGAGTAGCGTAAACTGCGCTTGCATATCGGTAGGGAAACCTGGGTGTGGAGCAGTACGAATGGTTACCGCTTTAAGCTCACGATCCGTCATATCAACTGAAATCCAGTCTTCACCGGTTTCCACTTTTGCACCCGCTTCTTCTAACTTAGCAAGTACCGCTTCCAACAGGTGAGCGTGAGTATTGCGACATACCACTTTACCGCCAGACACTGCCGCAGCAACAAGGAAAGTACCCGTTTCAATGCGATCTGCAACCACAGCATGCTTACCACCACCTAGACGCTCAACGCCTTCGATAGTAATGGTATCAGTGCCTGCGCCTGAAATTTTAGCGCCAAGCTTATTTAAGAAATCTGCAGTATCAACGATTTCTGGCTCACGCGCTGCGTTATCCAGAACCGTTTTGCCTTCTGCTAACGTTGCTGCGCACATAATCGTAATCGTAGCGCCAACACTCACTTTGTCCATGACGATATGCGCGCCCTTAAGGCGACCATCGACGTGTGCTTTTACGTAGCCATCTTCAAGAGTGATGGTTGCACCAAGTTGCTCTAGACCATGGATATGCAGATCAACAGGACGAGCGCCAATCGCACAGCCACCAGGAAGCGATACTTGTCCTTGACCAAAACGAGCCACTAGCGGACCTAATGCCCAAATAGAAGCGCGCATAGTTTTAACCAGATCGTATGGTGCGCAGTACTCATTAATACAGCTAGGATCAACGTGAACAGAACCGTTACGCTCTACTTTCGCACCAAGGCGCTTAAGTAGTTCCATCGTGGTATCAATATCACGTAGATGAGGTACATTACTTACTTCAACTGGTTCTTCAGCCAGAATTGATGCAAAAAGAATTGGAAGGGCGGCGTTCTTCGCACCCGAAATAGTGACTTCACCCACTAATGGCTGCGTAGAACCAGTTACTCGAAATTTTTCCATTACAAAACCTTACAGTGACATCAGCTTCTTATCGCGAGCCCACTCTTCTGGCGTGTATGCCTTAATAGATAGAGCGTGGATGTCATTTCTTTGGATATACTCCATAAGTGGAGCATAAATAGTTTGTTGTTTCTTAACGCGGCTCATTCCATCGAAACAAGCATCAACAGCGATCACTTCGTAGTGGCTACCCTCGCCCTTCACGTGTAGTTCTTCTAGATTTAGTGCTTCGTTTAATATCTGTTGTACTTTGGCGCTATCCACAATTTACCTCTAAATTTAAATCTTTATGTGCTCAGCAATGTATTTATCTACATTACTCAATGCCAGCAAAGTGCTGAGTTGCGTCGGCACGAAGCTGAGCATTATATGACAGTTTTGCTTTTTTGCATGCTCTAAAAGATGAATCAACATCACCATACCCGCAGAGTCAACTCGCTCTACGCCCGCCAAGCTAATTTCCAACTCAGCTTGCGTGGGTTGCCATAGTTTTAATTGATTCCAAAGTTCCGGCACTGTATCACGATTTAGCGCCCCTATCAGGGCGCCACTATTTACATCACTCGATTGCCACTGGCTATGAGTTATCATTGCTTCGCCTCGAAACGAATCGGTTGAGCCGCTAAGTTTTCAAGGTCTTTCGCCACCGCCAAGATACCTTCTTGGCGTAACTTACCGTTCCATTCAGATTGCTTGCTCGACAATAAACTGATGCCCTCAGCAATCATGTCAAATACTTGCCATTCACCCGTCTTCTTATCTTTACGCAGCTTAAACTCAAGTTTGATGTTTGGACGAGGCGCATCAATGATATCAACCTTAACACTGGTGATAGTCTTGCCTGCATCAACCTTTTTCTCTGGTTCAAACTGCAATTCTTGATCGGTGTACTGCGTCAACACTTGCGCATAAGAAGCGATTAAGTACTGGCGAAAGGCTTTAATGAATTCATTCACATCCGCACGCTTAGCCCCTTTTAGGTTTGAGCCCAGCAGTTTTAATGCCGCATACTTATAATTAACGTAAGGCATTAACTCTTCTTCGACAATCACCTTAAGGTGGTTTGGATCTTGTTTCACCATCGCCTGCTCAGCTTTGAGACGATCAAACGCGATTTCTGCCACACCCGTCATCAGCTGATACGGCTGGGTCTTATCTATCTCCGCAGCACTCGCAACTACTGGTAACCACAATGTGCAAATTAGGATCAAAAACTTCTTTAACATCTTTTATTCTCCAGATTCCGATTCCGAGCCACTGCCAACGCTATACAGCACTTGACCGATGAGATCTTCAAGCACTAGCGCAGACTTAGTATCTTCAATGTAGTCGCCATCCACTAGCATCTGCTCATCATCAAATACAAAGCCAGGAACCAAACCAATATACTGCTCACCAATTAAACCAGAGGTTAGGATCTGTACACTAGAGGTTTCAGGAAATTGATTAAACTGGCTGCTAATCGCCATTTTCACCACTGGTAATAGCGAGTCAGGGTTTAAATTAATTGCCGTCACTCGACCAACGACAACGCCACCAACTTTCACTGGTGAGCGTACTTTTAAGCTACCGATGTTATCGAATTCGGCGCTGACAGTGTAAGTATCGTTCGAACCGATGCCTTTTACGTCAGCAACTTGAAAAATCATAATCAAGACTGCGCAAATTCCTGCCAATACAAAGCTGCCCACCCATAATTCTGTCTTACGTGTCTGTTGCATTATTAATTCCCGAACATCAATGCGGTCAGTACGAAGTCTAGTCCAAGTACTGCCAAAGAAGAGTGTACTACCGTGCGAGTCGTCGCGCGGCTGATGCCTTCCGAAGTCGGAATTGCATCGTATCCATTAAAAAGCGCAATCCAAGTCACTGTGATTGCAAACACTAAGCTCTTAATAAAGCTATTGCCAATGTCTTGACCTAAGTCGACCGACGCTTGCATGGTTGACCAGAAGCTACCGTGATCGATACCTTTCCAATCCACACCAACCAACTGACCGCCCCAAATGCCCACTGCCATAAAAATCATCGCTAGCATTGGCATAGAGATCACACCAGCCCAAAAGCGTGGGGCAATGACTCGTTTAAGTGGGTCGACAGCCATCATTTCCATCGAAGAGAGTTGCTCTGTCGCCTTCATCAAGCCGATTTCAGCCGTCAAAGCAGAACCTGCACGACCTGCAAACAGCAATGCAGTAACAACTGGACCTAACTCGCGCAGCAACGACAGCGCCACCATCTGACCTAGCGCACCTTCAGCACCAAAATCAACCAGGATAACGTAGCCTTGTAAGCTCAATACCATGCCGATAAAAAGACCGGATAAAATAATGATCAGCATTGATTGCACGCCAACGCTATAGAGCTGCTTGATCAATAGCGGGGCATTTTTAATTGGCTGTGGGCGAGTAACGAGAGCACCAACTAACATTAATGTGGCACGACCAAAGACTTCACATGCCGCCATAGAGCGACGACCTGTTGCAGCAACAAAATCAATTAAATTGGAGATCATTGAAACAGGTCCTCTGCGATCGATTTAGCTGGATAACGAAATGGCACTGGACCATCTGCGTCCCCGAGTAGAAATTGCTGTACTTGAGGATCTGGGTTCGCGTGTAGCTCTTCTGGTGTGCCGCTAGCGATAACTTTTCCATTGGCCAAGATATAGACCCAGTCAGCAATGCTCATCACTTCTGGTACATCATGCGAAACCACTACGGATGTCACCCCCAACGCTTGATTTAGATTACGGATAAGCTCCACCAGCACACCCATAGTGATAGGGTCCTGACCAACAAACGGCTCATCATACATAATCAACTCAGGATCGAGTGCGATTGCACGAGCCAGAGCTGCGCGGCGAGCCATACCACCGGATAACTCACTAGGCATCAGATCGGCAGCGCCACGTAAGCCCACCGCTTCCAATTTGAGTAACACCAAGGTGCGGATAAGCGCCTCGTCGAGCTGAGTGTGTTCGCGTAATGGAAAAGCAACGTTATCAAAAACGGTAAGATCGGTAAAAAGCGCACCCGATTGAAACAGCATGCTCATTTTTTTGCGCACTTGATAGAGCTTGCGGCGGCTTAACTTGGGGATATCAAGACCATCAAACAACACCTCGCCACTATCAGGCGCCAATTGCCCGCCGATTAAACGCAGCAGTGTCGTTTTACCAATCCCGGATGGCCCCATAATGGCGGTCACTTTGCCTTTGGGAACATGTAGGTTTACGTTATCAAATATCACACGGTTTCCGCGAGAAAACGTGAGATTATTGACTGTAACCAAATCACTTGATGACATTAGGTACTCGTCGTCAGAATCCTTGTTTAATAGGCAATCATAAGCAGATTACCCTCGAATTAAAAGCACTGTTCAATTAAATGTGAAGCTCTATGTCTTTGCTTTATCAGACAAGACTTAAATTCAATTACATAATGTGCAACAAATAATTGAATCTTCGGCTTCCCTTTTAAACTGCAACAAGTCAAAATTGGCGGTTAATTTATTCAGTTTACAGATAAGTTGGGAAATATCATGTTTGAAGCGGTTGCGTTCCTCATCGTCGGTCTCATTTTCTTGGTATGGAGTGCCGATAGACTTGTATTTGGTTCCGCGGCTTTGGCAAGAAATTTCGGTATTTCTCCACTTGTCATTGGTATGACGATTCTCGCGATGGGATCATCAGCACCAGAAATGATGGTTTCTGCCACCGCCGCCCTTGATGGCAAAACAGATACTGCCGTGGGTAACGTTTTGGGTTCCAACATCGCCAACATTGCCTTGATTCTCGGTATTACCGCTTTAATTAAGCCACTTTCAATTAGCTCAGCGGTACTGCGCCGTGAATTACCTTTAATGATAGCAGTCACTGTGATTGCTGGTGCTATCTTATGGGATAATCACTTAGGCTTTATGGAAGGTATTCTGCTGCTAATACTCTTTGTCGGTTTTATCTTGGCAATGCTGCACATCAGCCGTAAAGAGAAGAAAAACGGCGATGTAATGCTGGATGAGCAAGAATCTGAAATCCCACAAGGCGTGAGCAATATGAAAGCGGCGTTCTGGGTCGTGGTGGGCTTAATTGTGTTACCGCTATCGGCTGACACGCTAGTCGAAAGTTCAGTCGTCATCGCTAAGTATTTTGGTATGAGCGACTTAGTGATCGGTCTAACCATCATTGCGGTCGGTACCAGCCTTCCAGAACTTGCCGCATCGGTTGCGGGGGTAATGAAAGGTGAAGATGATATGGCTGTCGGCAATATCATTGGCTCAAACGTATTCAACATACTCGCCGTAATGGGTATCCCTGGTATTCTTAACCCATCGGTTCTGAGTGAACTCGCTATGGGACGTGACTTCTGGGTAATGCTTGCCGTATCACTGCTGCTGGTTGTGATGGCACTTGGTAAATCTCGTAGTATTAACCGCATTGAAGGCGCGATTCTTTTCGTGGTGTTCATTGCTTACCAAGTTTATTTAATCGTCAATATGACCGCTTAAACGATTTCAGGAAATCCAAATGTTTGACTACCGCAAAGCTGCACTTGACGTGCTCAACACTGAAGTAGAAGCACTAAAGCAACTCGATCAATACTTTGACGACAATTTTGCCAAAGCATGCGAAACCATCTTAAATAACAAGAATGGCAAAGTTGTCGTAATGGGCATGGGTAAATCCGGTCATATTGGTAATAAAATTGCAGCAACACTTGCCAGTACGGGCACTTCTGCATTTTTTGTCCACCCTGGTGAAGCCGCACATGGCGACTTAGGTATGATTGAGCCTGGTGATATTGTGTTAGCGATTTCAAACTCTGGTGAAGCACATGAGATTCTTGCGCTTTTCCCAGTACTAAAGCGTTTACAAATTACCATCATCAGTATGACGGGTAAGCCATTATCAAATATGGCTAAGCTTGCGGATGTTCACCTACAAATCACCGTACCGAAAGAAGCCTGCCCAATTCAACTTGCACCAACATCAAGCACTACCGCGACATTAGTCATGGGTGATGCTTTGGCGATGGCATTAATGCAAGCACGTGGTTTCACCGCTGAAGATTTTGCCCTGTCTCATCCGGGCGGTGCACTGGGTCGCAAGCTGCTACTCAAGCTTGAAGACATTATGCATACTGGCGATAAACTACCGCTAGTATCCGCCGATACTCTTATTCGTGATGCGCTATTAGTGATCAGTGAAAAAGGGTTAGGTATGACCGCAGTGGTCGATAACCACCTACAACTGCAAGGTATTTTTACCGATGGCGACTTACGTCGTATTTTAGATAAGCGCGTAGACATTCATACTACAGTCATCGGTGATGTGATGACTAAAAATCCAACTGTAGCCAACCCTAACATGCTGGCGGCAGAAGGAGTAAACTTAATGCAAGAGAAAAGCATTAATGGACTACTGCTTTGCCAAGAGAACCAAGTGGTCGGTGCGCTGAATATGCACGATCTACTCAAAGCTGGAGTAATGTAATGACGGCAAACGTTGCCACACTTTACGGTCAAGTAGACGCTGACATTCTGGAAATTGCCAAACACATCAAACTATTGATTTGCGATGTCGATGGTGTGTTTTCGGATGGTCTAATCTATATGGGCAACAATGGCGAAGAGCTAAAAACCTTCCATACCCGTGACGGCTATGGCGTTAAATCGCTAATGAATGCTGGCATTGAAATTGCCATCATTACTGGTCGTCGCTCGCAGATTGTGGAAAATCGCATGAAAGCGCTGGGTATTTCACTGATTTACCAAGGTCAGGACGACAAGGTTAAAGCCTACCAAGACATCTGCCAAAAGCTCGATATCGCTCCTGAACACACTGGCTATATTGGCGATGATTTGATTGATTGGCCGGTGATGGAAAAGGTTGCGCTAAAAGTATGCGTAGCCGATGGGCACCCATTACTTGTACAACGAGCAAACTATGTTACCCACATTCGTGGTGGTCATGGTGCGGTGCGTGAGGTCTGCGATTTGATCTTGCAAGCTCGAAACGAGCTTGATGTACACAAAGGTTTAAGTATATGAGTCTCCCTCGTGTCGGGTATTTAGTTTTACTCATCATTATTAGTGCATCAAGCTACTACTTAATGAGAGATCAAGCTAAATACGATATACAAGTAGAACCCGATATTGAATTACCTGTATTCACCGGTGAAGGTTTAACTAACACTTCTTACAACGAGCAAGGTTTGCGCAGCTACGTGATTACCTCAGCGCGTTTAGACAACTACGCGAGTAATGGTGAAACGACTTTTGAAAAACCCGTTCTAAAGGTATATCAGCAAGGTAGTGTTCAAGAGTGGGAGATCACAGCGGAGCAAGGTGTTCTAACCAAAGACCACATTTTGGTTCTAAAAACCAATGTTCTAGGTAAAAATCTATTACCTGACTCCGGCTTTGACACTTTATCCACTGACACTCTGAGTATACAGTTAGATAATCGAGATTTTTGGGCGGAGAACCAAGTCACTTTGGTCGGTCCTCAGTTTGAAACCGTCGGTCAAGCGATGAAAGGTAACTTCGCTGAAAACACCGCGACACTTTACAAACATGTACAAGGCAGATATGAAACTCTCACACCTTAGTTTAATTGCCTGTTTGTTTGCTTCAACACAAGCATTGGCGCTATCGACAGACCGCGACCAACCTGTGTACATTGATTCAGACAGCCAGCAGCTTGATATGCAGAGTAACCAAGTTACATTCCTTGGCGATGTGAAGCTTAAGCAAGGCAGTATTAACATCAATGCTGACAAAATCGTCGTAACACGCGACAAAAATGATGGCTCAATCAAAAAGATTGAAGGCTACGGTAAACTTGCGACCTTCTCTCAATTGACAGATGATGGCAAAACGCTGCATGGTGAAGCTAAAGAGCTTTATTACGATGTCAGCCAAGACCAACTGACAATGATTGATCAAGCAATGCTGGCACAAGATGATAGTGAGATCCGTGGTAACCACATCCGCTACCAAATTTCATCACAAAAGCTAATTGCTGATGGCAAGCAAAAAGGCGATCGTGTGACCACAGTGCTTCAGCCGCAAGCAGTACAAGAATAATTATGGCGATTTTAAAAGCAGAGCACTTAGCGAAAAGCTATAAAAACAGAAAAGTAGTTTCTGACGTCAGCCTAACGGTTGAGTCGGGACAAATTGTAGGGCTACTAGGTCCAAACGGCGCAGGTAAAACCACTTCGTTTTACATGATCGTCGGTCTAGTAGCACGCGATGAAGGGACGATCAGCATTGATGGTCAAGATATCAGTATCTTGCCTATGCATAGCCGTTCTCGTATGGGTATTGGCTACCTACCACAAGAAGCCTCGATTTTCCGTAAGCTGTCCGTACAAGACAACATCATGGCGGTTCTTGAAACTCGTGAAGAACTGACTCGCGAAGAGCGCCAAGACAAATTGGAAGATTTGTTAGAGGAATTCCACATTCAGCACATTCGTGAAAGTGCAGGTATGGCACTATCAGGGGGCGAGCGTCGACGAGTTGAGATCGCGCGCGCTTTGGCTGCTAACCCACAATTTATTTTGTTGGATGAGCCATTTGCTGGTGTAGACCCTATTTCAGTTATCGATATCAAAAAGATCATTGAACACCTTCGTTATCGAGGCTTAGGGGTATTGATAACCGACCATAACGTTCGAGAGACGCTAGATGTATGTGAAAAAGCCTACATCGTAAGCCAAGGTCATTTGATTGCAGAAGGTACACCAGACGACGTACTTAACAACGAACAAGTTAAGCAAGTTTATCTTGGTGAACAATTCCGACTATGATTAATAAAAAGTCTGTAGAACTTTATAAGGCACGTATTACTGCATGAAACCCTCATTACAACTCAAGCTAGGACAACAGCTGGCGATGACGCCACAATTGCAGCAAGCGATTCGCTTACTGCAACTATCAACGTTAGACCTTCAACAAGAGATCCAAGATGCTCTGGACTCCAACCCTTTACTTGAGGTGGAAGAAGGCAACGATGATGTGTCCACCAGCGATGAGAAAAATGTAAACGAGGAAAAAGAATCCGCGCAGGAATCGGCAGATATGGAGCTTCCTGACAGTTCAGAGCTTATCGAAAAATCTGAGATTAGCTCTGAACTCGAAATCGACACCACATGGGATGATGTCTATAGTGCCAACACTGGTAGTACAGGCATCGCTCTTGACGATGACATGCCAGTCTATCAAGGTGAAACCACCGAATCTCTACACGACTATTTAATTTGGCAGTTAGATCTAACCCCATTTAGCGAAACTGACCGTACCATTGCTCTTGCGCTTATCGATGCCATTGATGATTACGGTTACTTAACCGTTTCTTTGCAAGATATCTTAGAGAGCTTTGATCATGAAGATATTGAGCTGGAAGAGATCGAAGCGGTTCGTAAACGAATCCAACAGTTTGATCCTCTAGGGGTTGCATCGGTCAACTTACAAGATTGCCTACTACTGCAACTGGCGACTTACCCAGAAGACACCCCATGGCTTAACGAAGCCAAGCTCGTACTCACCGATCATATTGATCAATTAGGTAATCGCGATTACAAACTGATCATTAAAGAAACTAAGCTTAAAGAAGCGGAGTTACGTGAAGTTCTCAAATTGATCCAACAACTCGATCCTCGCCCAGGTAGTCGCATCTCCTCTGAGCATGCTGAATATGTGGTTCCAGATGTGTCAGTGTTTAAGGATCATGGCAAGTGGGTCGTCACTATAAACCCCGATTCCATTCCGCGTTTGAAGGTCAATCAACACTATGCGGCAATGGGCAAAGGTAACAGTGCGGATAGCCAATACATTCGTTCCAATTTGCAAGAGGCAAAATGGCTAATAAAAAGCCTAGAGAGCAGAAACGAGACACTGCTCAAAGTTGCCAAGTGTATTGTTGAACATCAGAGAGATTTCTTCGAGTATGGCGAAGAGGCAATGAAGCCGATGGTACTCAATGATGTTGCTTTAGATGTGGATATGCACGAATCAACGATTTCACGTGTCACCACCCAGAAATATATGCACACCCCGCGTGGCATTTTTGAATTGAAGTACTTCTTCTCTAGCCATGTCAGTACTGACAATGGCGGAGAATGTTCATCGACTGCAATTCGTGCTTTGATTAAAAAGCTTGTGGCAGCGGAAAATACCGCAAAGCCACTCAGTGATAGCAAGATTGCAGCTCTACTCGCTGACCAAGGGATTCAGGTAGCTAGACGAACAATAGCCAAATACCGTGAATCACTGGGCATTGCCCCTTCAAGTCAGCGCAAACGCCTATTGTAGGCAGCAACCGAGAAGGAAAGTCTATGCAAATCAATATTAATGGCCATCACGTTGATCTAACCGATTCAATGCAAGACTACGTAAACGAAAAGTTTCTAAAGCTTGAGCGTTTCTTTGAACACATCAATAGTATCCATGTGGTTTTAAAAGTTGAAAAACTTCGTCAAATCGCTGAAGCTACCCTTCACGTCAACCAAGCTGAAATACATGCGTCTGCGGATGACGAAAATATGTACGCAGCTATCGACTCTCTAACCGATAAACTGGTTAGACAGCTGAATAAGCACAAAGAAAAATTAAACAGTCATTAACTATGCAACTTAGCGAAATCCTAACATTGGACTGCACCAAAAGTGCAGTCCAATGCACTAGTAAGAAACGAGCTCTAGAAATGATCAGTGAAATCGTTGCAGAGCAAACCGGGCAAAACCCTACCGAACTTTTTGAATGCATGCTTAGCCGCGAAAAAATGGGCAGTACTGGCATTGGAAATGGAATTGCCATTCCCCATGCTCGTATGCACTCTAGCGACAAAGCCATTGCAGTTCTCATGCAGTGTGAAAGCCCTATCGAATTTGACGCCATTGATAACCGTCCAGTTGACTTGCTGTTCGCTTTGCTTGTGCCTGACGCGCAATGCAAAGAGCATCTTAAAACTTTGTCTTGTATGGCTGAACGTCTAAACGACAAGCAGATCCTAAAACAACTGCGTAAAGCAGAATCGGATCAAGAGCTATACGACATCATGATCAACAGGTAATCACATTTTATGCGTTTAATCGTAGTCAGTGGTCAGTCTGGTGCTGGCAAGAGTGTCGCGTTACGAGTATTAGAAGATTTAGGTTATTACTGTGTCGATAACCTTCCGGTAAATATGTTGGATGCATTCGTCCACTCAATCCGAGGTAGTAAGCAGAATGTTGCGGTAAGTATTGATATCCGCAACCTGCCTGAAGAGCCTTCTTTGGTTGAAGATGTCTTAACCAAACTCAAGCAAGAGAGTGACGTCAGTGTACTGTTCTTAGACGCGAACAAAGACACGCTACTTAAACGCTATAGTGAAACACGCCGTATTCATCCGCTATCGCTTAGCCTTGGTAACACCTCACTAGAACAAGCCATTGAGAAAGAGAAAGAGATCCTTTCTCCGCTTAAAGAACATGCCGATCTCATCATCGACAGCAGCAATCAATCACTGCACGATTTAAGTGAAAATGTTCGCCTACGTGTCGAAGGGCGCGAGCGAAAAGATCTCGTCATGGTATTTCAATCATTTGGCTTTAAATATGGCTTGCCAAGTGATGCCGACTACGTGTTTGATGTTCGCTTCTTACCCAACCCACATTGGGAACCTGATTTGCGTCCACTGACAGGCTTAGATGCGCCGATTCGCGCATTCTTAGAGAGTCATCAAGAAGTGATCGAGTTGAAGCTGCAAGTGCAAAAGTTTATTGAGCACTGGTTACCATTATTAGAAAAAAATAATCGCAGTTACTTAACCGTTGCGATTGGCTGTACAGGAGGTAAACATCGCTCTGTTTATCTCACCCAGCAGATTGGTCAGTACTTTGCAGACTTAGGCCACCAAGTTCAAATTCGTCATACCTCGCTAGAAAAAAATTTAAAGGATTAATCGATGCAGCAAGAAAGCAAAACTGTCCTTATTCAAAACCGCTTGGGGCTGCATGCTCGTGCTGCCGTAAAACTCGTCGAACTGGCCCAATCCTTTGATGCTATTCTGACGATTCAAAGCCATGAAGGTAAGACGGCCACCGCAGATAGCGTCATGGGACTATTAATGCTTGAATCGGCCCAAGGCGAGCATGTGACAATCCACGCAGAGGGAAATGATGCCGCTAGTGCTCTCGACGCGGTAAGCCAACTGATCGAACACAAGTTCGATGAAGACGAATAAACCTCACTAAAACTATCTGCAAAATCCGGTTGGTACTTTTTCATCCCAGTATCAACCTTATATCCTTTCCCGTTTCTACTCTTTGCTACGCTTTAGCACAATATTTCACAGCTAGAATTGTTTTTATTAACACGATCTTATTAAACAAGTTGTAAAATTAAGTTACTATTCAGAACATTGTAAGCATAAAGAGTCAGGGGGAACAAATGGCAGAGCAAATAGAATTCGATCAAGCTCACCAAGCCCTGCAAGAAGTCACTGAAGCTCTAGAAAATGGGCGATTTGTCCATGTCCGCCGCCAACTGCAGGATATGGAACCAGAAGATATCGCTCATCTATTAGAAGCATCACCGCGTAAAAGCCGTGAAGTTCTATGGCAACTTACCGATCCAGAAGATTATGGTGAGATCCTCGATGAACTGAGCGAAGACGTAAAAGATGATCTGGTGTCTCGCATGGCACCTGAAATGCTGGCGGAAGCAACCGAAGGTATGGACACTGATGATGTGGCCTACGTACTTCGAAGCCTACCCGATGACGTTTCGCGTGAAGTCCTATCCCAGATGGACGACGAAGAGCGTCAGCGTGTTGAAACGGCACTATCTTATGCCGAAGATACCGCCGGTGGTTTAATGAATACCGACGTTATCACGATTCGTGGTGACGTCGATATTGACGTTGTATTACGTTACTTGCGTATGCGTGGTGAGCTACCAGAAGCAACCGACGCCTTGTACGTTATCGACGAAGAAAACCGTCTTATTGGCGAGTTATCACTAGTGACCGTACTCACTACCCAACCGGACGTTCGCGTTGCGGAAGTGATGGAAGATGCTGACGACGCCATTGAAGTTACGATGAAAGACTCTGACGTCGCAAGCTTGTTTGAACGTCGTAACTGGGTCTCGGCACCGGTTATTGATGAAAACCAGCATCTCGTCGGTCGTATCACCATCGATGACGTGGTTGACGTAATTCGTGAAGACGCTGAACACTCTATGATGAGTATGGCGGGTTTGGATGACGACGAAGATACCTTTGCTCCGGTCGTCAAATCAGCGCGAAAACGCAGTGTTTGGCTGGGTGCTAACGTACTTGCAGCGCTAGCTGCCGCATCGGTCTCCAACATGTTTGAAGCCACGCTCGATCAGATGGCGGCCATTGCTGTATTGATGACTATCGTTCCATCAATGGGCGGGGTTGCCGGTAACCAAACCGTTGCACTGGTTATTCGTGGTCTGGCACTTGGTCATATCGGTGATGCCAACAAACGTGAGCTACTAATGAAAGAAGCGGCAATCGGCTTCTTAAACGGCATTATGTGGGCACTGATCATCGGCGGCATTGTTGTCGCTTGGAAAGGTAACTGGATGCTCGGTGGTATTATCTCAGCGGCCATGATGACTAACTTGTTAGTCGCGGGGATCGCCGGGGTATCTATCCCTATCGTGCTAAAGAAAATGAATATCGACCCGGCACTGGCAGGCGGTATGGCATTAACCACGGTAACCGATGTGGTTGGTCTCTCGGTATTCCTAGGTCTGGCTACGATACTTATCTAGTGATTTTAAGCATAGAAAAAGCGCTGTAATAACAGTAATGCCAGTCAGTTAAGCTGACTGGCATTTTTTCTATTTGTCGCATATTTCTTGGGTTTCAGTTTCACCCAACGAGGATAACTTCTATCTTCTCTTCGGGGGGGTAGGATAAACATGGATATTTGCTGTAGTAGCACTTCATAGTGTTTAGGGAGTTTCCCTGGACTCGTTAAAGGTAAAGCTGCAAAGTATTGAGTCACAGCCATGGCACTACTCGTAAAGCTTAATTGGTTCGGCCAAACGCTATCTAACTTGCTCGCCGCTTTTGTCATAACCTGCCTTATAAGGTTATAGGCTAGCAAAATCCCCCAGAGCTCCTGTCTAACCATATCTGGGCGCTTACTTCGCAATGTATACTCACTATCAAGCAAGGTTTGCTTCATTTCTCTATAGCCTAATTCGATTTCCCAACGATAGCGATAGAGCTCTACAATGTCTTCTCCGGGAAAGCGCAACCCATCACGCATTGAGGTAAGAACCTGATACTCCTTACCTTTAATGGCTTTCGATACCAACCTTGCTTCTATTATCTCAGGCAGGTCACTGAACTTCTTCCTTGCCTGAGGTGATGTTTTTATAGCAACGATAGCATCACTCTGACTGTATTTATGGACAACTTCATACTGAAAGTCTTTTCTCACAGGGAGCATCCAATGCCTTTCTTGACCTACTTTGTTCCAGCGATTAAGCAGCCCTAAAGAGTAATATCCTTTGTCAAAAATGGTCAGTGATTGATCTGGCGTTTGTTCAATAAGCTCTTCTGCGAGCCGCATTTCGCTGGTGCGATAGTCAGAGAATGCACTATCGATTAGCTGATGACTTGTAAGCTCCATCAAGCAAACCATGCGGACCTTAGGGTAAATATTCTCAGATGATTGATTGCGCTGCGCTTTAAACTCTTGATGATTTTCGGGTGTATCTGTCGTTCTCCAAACGACACCATCGACAGATAGAAGGTTTAGTCCACACCAAGTTTCGAAGTTAGACGACTGATAGCTATGCGCAGCCATCTTCTTAAAGACTTGCTTTACACCTTCTTCGCCTAATCTCTGTCTCGCTTGAACAACTGCACTTGGTGCAACAAAACGTTGTTTGTCTGGCAAGACAATATCGAGTTGGTTAGCAATATCCCAAACAGATTGTTGACGAAAGAGACTCATTCCAACAACGGACCAAAGTACGGCTTCTAAAGGTAACCGTCTTCTTCTAACGGTTGCTACACCAGCTTGCTCAAAACCTTGCTGGATAAGCTCTGGACTAAGAATGTCAGAGTATTTATCAAAGTGGTGGAAGGTATTACATGACCGAAAAGTATTGGCAAGTTGGCTTTCTAAAGACATAAAAAAATCCGATATTAGTTTCCTAATATCGGATTTTGAAGCCTTTTGAGGATCGGTCAAATGATCTCACAAATTTCTTAACTGATCGGCATTACTGTAATAACAGCGCTTTTTTTGTTTTTAAACCAATCAATTAAGATTTGGACCAAGCCACTTCTCAGCTTCTAGCCTATCCCAACCCTTACGATCGGCATAACTCTGCGCTTGATCCTCTTGGATCTGAGCAATAGCAAAATAGCGCGAGTCTGGGTGTGAGAAATACCAACCTGATACCGATGCACCAGGCCACATCGCATAGCTGGTTGTCAGTGACATACCTATCATCTCTTCAACTTTGAGCAACTCCCACAGCGCGCCTTTCTCAGTATGCTCAGGGCAAGCCGGGTACCCCGGAGCAGGACGAATACCTTGGTACTTTTCGCGGATCAAATCATCGTTAGATAAATTTTCATCCGCACTGTAACCCCAAATCTCTTTGCGCACTCGCTCATGCAGATATTCAGCAAAGGCTTCGGCGAGACGATCCGCAACAGCTTGGATCATAATCGCATTGTAGTCATCACCTTGCGCTTTAAACTCATCTGCTAGCTCACGCTCCCCAACGCCACCTGTAACTGCAAAGCCACCAATCCAGTCCAACTTACCTGACTCTTTTGGCGCAATATAATCCGATAGACAGTAATTAAACCCTTTTGGCTTTTCAGTCTGCTGACGCAAGTTATGCAGTACTTTCGCTACCTCTGTACGCGACTCATCAGTATAAACTTCAATATCATCACCGACACTGGCAGCAGGGAACAACGCACACATACCGCGTGCTTTGAGTAGCCCTTCGCGTTCAATTTTATCTAACCAATCGTTGGCATCTTGGAATAGACGCTGCGCCTCTTCACCTACCTCTTCATGCTGCAAGATAGTCGGATACTTACCGACTAACGACCAAGTCATGAAAAACGGCGTCCAGTCGATATACTTACGTAATGTAGCGACATCAAAATCATCAAATACATGCACACCAGGTTTGGCTGGTGCTGGCGGCGTATAAGCCTCCCAATCGATCGCCACCTTATTAGCGCGCGCTTGCTCAAGCGTCACTGGCTTAGTACGAGGTTTCTTGCGGTTATGTTGATCACGTACACGAACATAATCCGCATCGAGTTTTTCAACAAAAGGTGGACGCAACACATCGGAAAGTAGCGAAGTACACACGCCCACCGCTCGTGAGGCATTGTTAACATACACCACTGGGTGTTGGTAATTCTGTTCAATCTTCACCGCAGTATGCGCTTTCGATGTGGTCGCGCCGCCAATCAATAGCGGCAAGTCAAAATCAAGCCGCTCCATTTCTTTGGCTACATGCACCATCTCATCCAACGATGGGGTAATCAGTCCAGAGAGACCGATAATATCGACATTCTCTTCTTTGGCGACTTTGAGAATCTGTTCACACGGCACCATCACACCGAGATCGATAATTTCATAGTTATTACACTGCAAAACCACGCCAACGATATTCTTACCAATATCGTGCACATCGCCCTTCACCGTTGCTAGTAGGATCTTACCATTTGAGCTGCCCGCTTGTTTTGAGGCATTGATGAATGGTTCTAAGTGTGCAACCGCCTGCTTCATTACTCGAGCAGACTTCACAACCTGCGGAAGGAACATCTTACCTTCACCAAACAAGTCACCGACCACGTTCATACCATCCATCAGTGGACCTTCAATCACCTCTAATGGTTTGGATGCATTGAGGCGAGCCTCTTCTGTATCTTCAACGATAAACTCGGTAATGCCTTTTACCAATGCATGCTCGAGGCGTTTTTCAACCGCCCAACTGCGCCACTCCAGCGCAGCAGCATCTTCCTCTTTGCCGACCCCCTTACCAGCATACTCTGCCGCAATATCAAGCAGACGCTCTGTGCCATCATCGCGGCGATTAAGCACAACGTCTTCGACTGCCTCACGCAGTTTATCTAGCACGTTATCGTAAATCTCTAACTGACCAGCATTAACGATGCCCATATCCATACCGTTTTTAAAACAGTGATAGAGGAACACCGCATGAATCGCTTCACGTACATAGTTATTGCCACGGAACGAGAATGACACGTTTGAGACACCGCCAGAGATCATCGCATGGGGTAAATCGCGCTTAATATCCGCTACTGCCTCGATAAAATCGACTGCATAGTTATTGTGTTCTTCAATGCCGGTCGCGACGGCAAAAATGTTTGGGTCAAAAATGATATCTTCTGGTGGGAATCCAACCTCATCGACCAAAATACGATAAGCATTGGTACAGATCTCTAACTTACGTTCACGAGTTTCCGCCTGACCAACTTCATCAAATGCCATCACCACGACAGCGGCGCCAAAGCGACGAATGATCTTTGCCTGCTCAACAAACTTCTCTTTGCCTTCTTTAAGAGAAATCGAGTTAACCACCCCTTTGCCTTGAATGCATTTAAGACCTGCCACGATCACTTCCCATTTAGAAGAGTCGACCATGATTGGCACTTTGGAAATTTCCGGCTCTGATGCACACAAATTAAGGAAGCGAATCATACAGGCTTCAGCATCTAACATGCCTTCATCCATGTTGATGTCGATGATCTGTGCGCCATTCTCGACTTGCTGTCGAGCAACATCTAACGCTTCATCATAGAGTTCTTCTTTGATCAAACGTTTAAAGCGCGCCGAACCCGTCACGTTAGTTCGCTCACCAACGTTCACAAACAGCGTCTCTTTCTCAATCGTGAGTGGCTCTAGCCCCGATAAACGGCAAGCAACCGGAAGATCGGGTAAAGCACGCGGCGTAACGCCTTCCACTGCCATCGCCATATGGCGAATATGCTCAGGCGTGGTACCACAACAGCCACCAATTAAGTTAAGGAAACCACTTTGCGCCCACTCTTTAACATGCTCCGCCATATCTTCAGGAGAGAGATCATATTCACCAAAAGCGTTTGGTAGACCAGCATTAGGGTGAGTTGAAACAAACGTTTCAGAAATGCGCGACAGTTCCTCAACGTAAGGACGCAACTCATCCGGACCAAGAGCACAGTTAAGACCAAAGGAAATCGGTTTAACGTGACGTAGGGAATTGTAGAAAGCTTCTGTGGTTTGCCCCGAAAGGGTACGACCAGAGGCATCAGTGATCGTACCGGAAATCATTACCGGTACTTCAACATCCAACTCTTCTAAAACACTATCCACCGCGAAGGCACACGCTTTGGCATTCAAGGTATCGAAAATCGTTTCAATCAGAATCAGATCAGAGCCACCTTTGATTAGTGCGCGAGTTGATTCTGAATAAGCTTCGACAAGCTCATCAAAAGAGACATTACGATAACCAGGATCGTTAACATCGGGTGAGATAGAACAGGTACGGTTAGTTGGACCAAGTACGCCAGCAACATAACGCGGCTGCTCTGGCGTTTTTGCCGTCCACTCATCTGCCGCTTGGCGAGCTAATTGCGCTGCGGCAAAGTTAATTTCTTCACTAAGGCTCTCCATGTCATAGTCAGCCATAGCGATAGTTGTCGCGTTAAACGTGTTGGTTTCAAGAATATCCGCACCCGCTTCTAAATAAGCATTATGGATATCCTTAATCAAACCTGGCTGAGATAAAACCAACAGATCGTTGTTGCCTTTAAGATCGCAGTGCCAGTTGGCAAAACGGTCACCACGATAATCTTGTTCTTCCAGTCTGTAGTCTTGAATCATGGTGCCCATACCACCATCGATCAGCATAATACGTTGCTTAAGCTGCGCTACTATCTGTTGTCTTAACTTGCTTCCCACAATACAGCCTCATTCCTTTGTTTGTACTCCCATCCTATCACAGAGAAAAAAGGAGTCTAGACGTCTAAAAAACTAAATTACTGACAATCAATTGATTAAATAGTGTTTGCCATTTGCCACACTTAGGCACAAAATTCTTATTTACAATTTGTAACATAAGAGTCCCATCATGTCGGTCTACTACACTCTTTGCTTTTTATCCGCCGCGGCAATGTTAATTGCCTTTATAAACAGCAAAATAGGTAAGATGCAAACCACCATTGCGATTACCGCCGGTTCGATGATGCTGTCATTGCTCATCTTGATCGCGGGTCAAAATGATTGGTTCCAACTCACTGAAATTGCATCCAGCACCATCGCCAGTATAAATTTTGAAGATTTCTTACTTAAAGGCATCCTCGGGTTTCTGCTCTTTGCCGGTGGTCTTGGCATTAAGCTCTCCAACTTAAAAGACCAAAAGTGGGAAATTACCGTTTTAGCGCTTGGCGCGACTCTCTTCTCCACTTTCTTTATCGGTTTTGCACTTTACGGATTCTGCCAAATCATCGGAATTCACTTTGAACTGGTCTACTGCCTTCTCTTCGGCGCTCTAATCTCTCCCACTGACCCCATCGCGGTTCTTGCCATTGTCAAAAAGCTAAATGCACCAAAACGCATCTCTACGCAAATTGAAGGGGAATCACTATTCAATGATGGTTTCGGCTTAGTTATCTTCGTCACTATTTACACCATCGCCTTCGGTAATGAAGCACCAACAGTGGGCAGCGTAAGTATGCTGTTTTTACAAGAAGCGGTCGGCGGCATTGTTTATGGTTTCGCGCTAGGTCTAATTTTCCATTATCTGATTAGTGCCACTGATGACCACTCCATGGAGCTACTACTGACTATCGGTATCCCAACCGCTGGTTATGCGTTTGCTGAAGTACTGCATGTGTCAGGACCGCTTGCGATGGTGGTATCAGGTATCATGATTGGTAACTGGACACGCTACATCGGTTTTTCAAAAGAGAGTGAAGATCACCTCGACCACTTTTGGGAATTGGTCGATGAATTCCTCAATGGCTTACTGTTCTTGCTGATCGGTATGTCGATGCTGCTGTTTGAATTCCACAAAGAAGACTTCATCCTAATGGCATTTGCCATTCCATTGGTGCTGACGGGACGTTACTTAAGTGTCTTCCTTTCATACATCGGCTTTAAACGTTACCGAAGCTACAACTCTTGGTCGATTCGTATTCTTACATGGGGCGGGTTAAGAGGTGGACTAGCGCTAGCAATGGCACTATCGATTCCGGCAGGTATTTGGGTCATTCCCGATAAGCTCATCGACGTGAAAGAGATCATTCTCGTCATGACCTACTCAGTGGTTGTTTTCTCAATCCTAATTCAAGGATCAACCATTACCCCTATGATAGAGAAAGCCAAACAAGAAGAAAAAGAAGCTCAAAAGAGCGAGTAAATCTCAGATGAAATAATAAAGGCAGCCATTTGGCTGCCTTTATTAGTTAAAGAGGTTGTTGGTCAGCTTTTAGATCATGGTAGCCCAAAAGGAACATGGCAACCCAAAAGCTATATCAACGGATTAATGCTTCACTTTTGCGGCTTGCTGTTCTTGCCAAACTTTACGTAGACGAACAGTCACAAAACCAAGCAGTGCAGTAACCAAGGTGATCACCGGCGCAGCCATTAACCCCATCGTGACCAATTTGCTGATGTTTTCAGGCAGCAGCGGCAACAACATACCAAATGAGCAAAGTAGTAATGTCCATAAGATAGCGCTCAGCCAAGCAAAATAATGGAACTTGTTGACCTTATTCGCACGCATACCCATCATCAGCGGCAATAGAGAACGAACTACAGGAACGAATCGCGCACAAAATAGAGCAACGAGACCATGCTTACCCAACAGCACATCAACTTGCTGTAGACGTTTCTGCGGTACCGCGTTCACCCATCCTTGAACTTTAGGTAGGCGATTTAACCAACGTCCTTGCACATAAGCAGCCCAACTACCCAGCGCCGCACAGGTCGCGATTAAAACCAAAATTAATACTGGGTCGAGCACACCAACTGCCGCTAAGGTACCCGATAACACCACAACGCTATCACATGGGAATGGCGCAGCAGGAATAAAACCACTTTCTAAGAAAATCAGTGCACCTACAACGAAATACACCATAACTGCGCTGCCTGGAGACATCAGCGTAGTAAAGTCTTGATGCCAAAGCGCCATCAAAACATCAATAATTGAATCCAACATTTTGTAACCTCATAAACCAAATCAAATAATATTTAAGCGATTGAGGGTCTATGTCGGCTATGGATGAAGCGGTAAATCAAGTTTGACTCATAGTAACCCTTTGCTCGAAAAGCGGTACTACCATCAATATAACGATAGTAAGAGGAGCTAAGCGCACTATTCAATGCGTAGATTGAGTCAGTAACAGGCAAAAAAGAAGCGGTTTGATTTTGCCGCTCAGTTGATTTAACAAGGTAGCGACTAACAAGGCTATGTAGAGGATTAGAATGACGTTTTGCTTCGAATCCAAGGGCAACAGTCGTGTTTGCGGGTTGAAGCTGATGAGCAACGTTCTGGGACGCTAAATTTTGAGAAAACAGCTCCTGATCCGTCGCCGAAGATAGCAACAGAGTAAGACAAGCCGCTGATAGCATTCCCATCAATCGCAAAGCGATTCTCCACACCAAGTTGTTTAGCAATAAAACTAGAACGATCAATTCTACAGGCGTTTTAGCGCCACTAGAGAATTAGTTCAATAGCGATCATCTATCGTAAGCATTAACAAAATAAACACCTGAAAATGCACGTATATATACCTATAAAAATCAGGGCTATAGCGTAGAGGAGGGCTGAGAATTGAGATTGGAGAATCGAGAACCACTCGCTGAATCATAGGATGGTAAGAGAAGAGTAGAATAGTAAGAGAGTAGAAGTGAGATGATAGAAACGCCGATCTAAAGATCGACATCAAAATGAACCACTCACTTATCCTTTTCTCAAATTAAGGCATCAAAGATGCTAAACGCTCCCTACTCCCACATCCGTAAGTGAGGCGCTAGCCGAACGTTCT